>JAAFJX010000056.1 GCA_013299045.1 Cytophagales bacterium
ATTGCGATACCGCAATCTTCTTGGCCATCAATTTCAGGCAATCCGCTTGCGCAGTACCCTCATAGCCCAAGAAAATCACTTTCACATCCTGTCTTTGACCAATCCGCCAGCTCCTGCGAGCTGCTTGCATCATGGTGTACACGTTGTAGCCTGTTTGCATGAACACGATGGTTGGAAACTCCAACATGTCCAAGCCAGTTTTGACCAACTCTGGGTTGGTAATAATGACATCGACACCGCGTTCTACCTGATCGGCAAGCCAGTCTTCACGCTTGGCCGCCTCGACCGATGAACGCAGAACAGCCGTTTTGAAGCCTTCTTTGTCCAGCAATGCCTTCAGCCGTGCCATCGTGTCGCGTGTGCCTGTGTACGCTGTGTACACCAACACCCTACGACCCGCTGCGCGCGCAATCCTGCACTGATTAAGCAGTTCGCGCTCTTTAGGCATGGTTTCCACGTCGCTGTACATGCTTGGTACGCATGCCAGCATCTTCTTTGTCCGTGGGTGATAGACGTTTTCATCTCTGAAAGCGCAATCTGGCCAAGCCAACAAGACGTTGAGCACCACCCCCATGAGTGTGTGATCGCCTGATTTCAGTGCATCCTTCAAGAAATCGCGTAGTGTTTTAGCCAATTTTGTATAGGCAAAACGTTGCAGCTCATCCATAGGGACAGGAATAAACTCTTCGACATAGGGCGGCAACACGTTGCCTTTCAAGTCTTTGAGCTTCAAAAATGCCGTGATTGGCACGACGTAGCGCATGATGCCCTTGGGGCCAAAGCCTGGACCTTTGTGCGTATTGCGAACCATCCTGCTGCCTCGCGCCGTGCGGTGCGATTCAGTGGTCGATTCCTTGTACACATCAATCAGAACCCCATGCTCACGCATGAAGCCTTCAGCACCAGGGCCTATCGAACCCCGTTCGTTGTAGGTAAAGCCATCTTCAATCATGGCCGCTGGGTTGAGGCGATACAGCAAATGAAACAAGTCATCGGCATAACCACCCATCAACGTGCCTGTCAGTAGGATGGTTTTTTTGACCTGTGATGCCAAAACCGCCATCGCCTGACCCTGAGCTGAACCTTCGTTCTTGTACTCATGGCCTTCGTCCACCAACAAACAACCGAAGTAGCCTTTTGGCAAGTAACGCTTGATGAACTCGGTAGGCTGGTAGCCACCTTGCCCAAATGAGACTTCTTGGTTGCCCAAAAAGCGCTCCATGCGCTTGGCACTTCTGTCGTTAAACAGAAATTCACCATCCTTGTCCATCAGGTTTAGAAAGTTGTGAATATTGTCTTCCAACATATTCGCCAACATGGCTTCACCGAAGGTCTCCACCAAGCGATCAGCAGTACGCTGACCGATGGTTGGGATCTGTTTCAACGCATCACTGACTTGCTCACGCTGCGTTTTATCCTGCATTTGGCCACGGTCAAGCGTCCAAAGTGGGGATTTACAGTGCTTGCAAGCACGCCGACGTCCGTCTAAAAAGGCTTTCGCCGCATGAGTTTGAACTGGATTCCTGTCTTCGTCCTCAATCACGGTACCGCAGCTCGTACAAGCCGCAACACGCAAGTGCTGAGTCAGTTGACCGTCACCGACTGTTAACAAACGAGTCATGTACGCAGGTGTCCAGTTGAACCCCATACGCATACGAACCCGTCCCAAGATAAAAAACTCAGGATGCTCTGGTGAATCGTGCATATCACGAAGCAGCAACAGTTTGCGCAAAGTGTCAGCGCCATTAAGCACCCATACCTTGGCATGTGGCACGGTCTGGATGATTTCACGCCGCCATTTGTAAACCAAATGAGGCGGTGCAATCACCAAACAACGCTTATAACCATTTTTGTGCAAGGCTGCAGCTGCTGCTATGCCCATCATGGTCTTTCCTGTTCCCATCTCGCCGTTGATAACCGCCGCAGGCTGGTGTGCCGTGGCCAACAACGTGCATACAGCATGAACCACCTCACGTTGCTCCCCAAAGGGTGCTCTGAGTAAACCGTCCATAGTCTTGTCCCAGCCCACGCTGTTTGGACTTGACTTCTGACCGGTGTAAACCGCTGGATTCTGGCTGTTAACCGCATCCAGCAAGCCTTCGCCAAACTGGTCGATAAATGCGCTTAAAGGCAAAATTTGCTCTTGCAATGCGCCAGGCGTAGCTGAACCTTGCAGTTCATCCAGCAAAGCATCATCCGCTGCAGCAGTATCTTGACTCTCAATCACACTCATATTTCCAGCTTTTCTTTCTTTCAGTTCACGTAAGGTAATAGGTATCCAGTTCAGGTCTAAGGCAGCGCCAATATCGTCAGATGTCAGTTCTTCAATGCTGATGTAGCCAAGTTCACCGCCATCGTTGAAGATATCGGCCAATCCAAACGCCTGAGTTGTACCAGAGCCTGTCTTGTCCTTTTCTGTGATGTACCAGTTAGCACCGCCTAGTTCGTAATGTAAATAAATGACGGCTTCGTCGTATTTGCCATCTTGCTGGTAGGTCTTAGGCATGGTTTTGATAATGGCATCAATTCGTTTGAACTGAGCCTCAAAACCTGCATGAAAACCACTGCGTGTGCTATCGACATAGGTCTCGCGCATCGCATCTGAAATAAAATTGGAAGCCCACATGCCATCAATCACATCAATGAGTGATTGTTGTGCCGCTGTAACTTCCCAAGTGACTTTAAAACTCATATTGCTCTCCAGTAATGAAAATGAGAGGTGCAATAGTCCCTTGAGGGCGTTTTGCACCCCAAGGGTTGAAAATTAAAAAATCAAAATGAATTCACCCATGCCCTTTCGAGCACAGGTAAATCTTAGTTGCCTAAGCGACCTTAGCTGCGACTTGGCCAATCAGCGATGAAATGACATCCCAATTGCAACCCATGCCCGCATCATGGTCACTTTTGATACGCTGTAATACCCAAAATGCCTGTTCATCATTGATCTCAATGTCGTCGTCTTCAGCCTGCTGATAAACGTCTTCAATGCACCAAAGAATCAAACACTTGCGTTCAGACAGTGCGACTGCTTTGTCCAGTTCTCCTTGCGTAAAACCAGACAATTCAACGCCCATCTCACCAAGTTCGTAGGCCACCTCTTTTGTAAGAAGTCGCGGCGGAACAAGTAAAGGTAATTCTTCGGCTTCAAATGACAATGGATTCTCATAGTCATCAAGCATCACAAAATTATCAGCTTCTTGCCTTGCATAAGCTTGAGCATGGATGCCAACGTTTCTGTACGAAGACAGCGTGTTTAGAACTAGGTTTTCAAATTGACTGACAGTCAAATCGTCCCCTGTGTTGTTCAAAGTTACCAGGATACGCAATACATCTTCATGATCGCGAACGCCAATGGTGATGTGATCAATGTTTTCAAGCATACCTAACCTCCTGTGTATTAATTGGCAACAAAACCGTCTGCGCTGCGTCAGCTTGCAAAAACAGTTTCCCGTCTTTAATTAGCTGGCTCACCACGTTTGGAAAGTCTTCTGTCAAAGCAATCCTAAAAGCTTGCATATCTCCCAACGGTTTAGAAAACCGTGGGTTGTACTCTTCACTTGTTGTTTTGCCCATCTCGAATACCATGTCACGCCACACCTCATGAAGCACTGTGTCGCGCCAATGTGGCAGAAGTGGAATAGAAGCTAGATGCACAATCGTTGCCCAAATCCGTTCACGAATGTCCGAATTTGATGGTTCAGAGTTGCTAGAGCTACCTGAGTTAAAACGATCTACAAGCCAAGCAGACCGTGAACCTTTATCGGGCTCACGAATAGCAGGGTCATAAATCCACACATGCGTCATGTTGCCGAATAGCTTTCGCTTAGGCAGCCGACCTGTGTGCTTATCCAAACGCTTAGGATCACCAACCATCACCGCATGGCTTTCGCCAGCGTGATCGCAAGTGCCCTTGAGTGTCAACTCAGACAAACTGTGGTTGTCACTGAGACTGAGCTCCATACGCGCCATCAATTCCTTGACAGCGGTATCGCGCCCGAAGGCGCTTAGGAACATCAGTTGACCAGCTTCATTACGAACGCAAGCGTCCACAAATACATCGCTAACTTGTTGGATCTGATACATATCATGCCTCCACTTTGTTATCTAAAATCGTAAATGAATCTGCTTTTGGAGCCTCAGGTTTCGCATAGAAATCATTTGCCTTTTGAACAAAATCAGGTAAATGAAACAATGCAACGTTATGTTGCTGCTGAACCAGTTTTTCTGACAAACGAGTAATCGTCTGAGATTGAAACAGGTAGCTGAAATCACCGCCGCCGGTACCAAAATCATAGGCATGTCGCAAGCTCCTGTAGCCTTCGCATTGCTCGAACCAATGTGCTTGCACACGGGTTACTAAACGTCCTGAAGAACGGTAAGTTGAAATAACCAAGACTTGCTTGGCGTTGAGATCGACTTCGGTTTTGGCTTGGTGGCCACTACTTTTGTCGTGAGTGTAAAAAGTTTTCATGAAAAGCTCCTAAGTAAAAAAATAGCGAGCCTTTCCCCTGCGGGTGAAGCCCGCTAGGGTTGATATAAAACGTTCAAAGTAAATTCCGATGCTGCTTCCAGCACGACGGCCTGCCTATCCTGCGATAGGTTGGAATTGCCGCGACACTTTCAGGGCGCTG
>JAAFJX010000077.1 GCA_013299045.1 Cytophagales bacterium
TTAGAAAACTAATGCGCTCGATGAATACCAAAGAGGCTACTTGGTGGTTATCTTGGCGGCCAATACCAGTATCCAAGATTGTCGCTGTTGATTTTTGGACTGGCAATAAATACGAATGCTATAACTTTGAAATGCATGGTCGCCATGCATTGGAGAAAGAGGGCATCTTTGCCCCTAGCAAAGAAGCATTGCAGTCATTGTCAAATGTAATTGATTCGACTCATCCTCTTGAAGCAACCAAGGCATTGGTTATTTGCCCAAATTTGCAGTCTCGTGAAGTTGTTGTTGTCAGGGGGGCAATGTCGCAAACCTACTACAGCATAGAAGACGGGAGTCAGATTGGCAATTTTCAGACGCCAGAAAACGAGGGATTGCGAAGCTGGATTCTTGAAAACAAGCAAGAATTACTGAGCTGCTGGAAGCGTGCTGTCAGTTCGTACCATGCGTTTCAAGCATAAGTTGATCAATGGAACAACCTAATTTGGCTAAACTCCCTACAAGCTTAATTTGTAGTTGATGTTCACATATAGAGTTTTAACAAGGTTATTGATCGCATAGCCAGCACTTATGATAACCAAACTCACTCCTAATTTGGTATACCAAGCAGCCCACCAAAATCCGCTATTTTTTAAAACGTTAGGAAGCTGCTGAATTTCGAGAGCATCTAGCGATGGTGAAAAACATATCCATGCAGTTGCAAGTAGAAGCGGCCAAAAAGTTTGAATGCGACACCAGCCCAATTGTCGCCTATAAATTCCGCTGTCAAGAAATTCATATCTAACTAACATGAATGTTAAACATAAAACGATATTCAAACCGAGGAGCGTTGAAAAACTGGATTTGTAATTAATGTCGATTGCTTCGCTAAATGGGATTGCCGTCATAGCGGCAAGCAGAACTGAGGCGAGAATAGTTGCGGCTAGAGTTTGGAGATCTTCGATCACTACTTTATTCATAATTTTCCTTTAGAATTATTTCGATGGCGACGCAAGTATTGAAGCCGTTTTGCAGTGTCCATTGGTTAAATCCGACTGACAGCTCAAAAGCGTCCCTTTCGGTAGTAAAACCTGTCCAGCATCATTTTGCGGTAACGTCTTCATCCACTCTTGAGTAGCTGGGTCGACTGAAAGGTCAATAGTTGAATCTAAAACCTTTTCAGGCCTCGGCCATAAGGTGAACCAAATAGCAAAAACAAACAAAGCACCTATGACCGCAGAGCCTAACCTCGACCAGAAAAGCGCTACTGAACGAGGTTCAAAATTTGAATTCATGTATTTCATTTCCTTCTAAGAATTGTTGGCTTTAATCAGGTAGTCAACAACTACGGCCTTAGCTTCATTTGGCAACTCGGTAGCGTCAATCATCAGGTCTTGATCGTTTGTTTGAACGGGCTGCTCGAAAAAATGTGCATGACCTTGGCTGTCTTTTGAAGCGGCTTTAAGTGCCGCAAAACCAGCGAATTTACTCTTGCGCGTTACGCCGATCACTTCAACCATGGGGACACCTGACGCTATCAGCGCCTGCGCTTCTTGGTCTGAAAGTATTTTGTCCATGATTGAGTTATTTGAGTTATTTGGGTTGTTTTTTGATTTGAGCGTACTCCGCTTCGGTCAGTTGGAATGCCGCTTTGTATTCGGCTTGCCGCTCAGGCGTATAGATAGTGGTCATGCCTGTGCGGGTTTCTCCAAGGATTACACGATTCCCTGAATGAACACCCTCAATATTTGGATTAATGCGAAGCTCAGGTGTGTCTTCAATTTTGATTGTGCGGGTATTCATAAGTTCTTTTCCTTTAAAAATTGTTTGCCTGAACTGGAGACTTTTCAAGTAAACCCAAGTCAAGCAGGGCTGCGTTTACTTGCTGCGGAAAATCCGGTTGATTTCGATGCTTTACTGATGCATCAGCTATCTGCTGAATCGCCAATACGCACCATTTTCGGTCGGGAGCAGGCCGCCGCTCCATACAGGTTTTATATGTTTCTACTACCATCTGGTGTGCTGGAATAAAGCTACGCAAATTACCCGAACTCACGGGTTGCTTTTGAGGCATGGACTCAAAGAGCAAACCAAACAACCAAACAAAAACAACCGATAAGATCGCAAGTGGTATGAGACTTAGAACTGTAAAATTACGCTTCACAAATTTCCTTGCGTTATTTGTGCCGCGCAACATGCGAAGCAACAATTGTTTTTATTGAATCCGCAAGTGCTAATGCTTCGTCTGGTTGAAGCCAGCGCCCTTCGCCCCTGTAGCCTACCCATATCA
>JAAFJX010000053.1 GCA_013299045.1 Cytophagales bacterium
GCGCTCTTCTATCTTTTTGAGGCCCTCTTCGGTTTCTAGTTCGCCCTTGTAGGTGTATTCTTGCGGTTTTATTTCTAATGTTTCTATGTGCTGGTCTAGCAGTGTGCCAATAAAAAACTTAGCCACACGCTCATTTTCCATCAAGCGTTTAAACACCACATCGTAAATCGGATTCGCAATAATCATAGCCCTTGTTTCTTTTCAAAGACAAAGATAGGGTTTTTTGGGCTTTTGTAGATAAGGAAGTGAAGAAATATTTTGGCGGGCTACTAGTTTTTGGTCTTGTAGGATTTCTAGGTAGGCGGAGAGGCTGTCATCTTGGGGCTGTTCGGGTACTTGGGTGTCTTGTTCAGCTTTTTTTCTTTTTATCCCAAGATTCTGCCGTTTTTTTTGACAAAATACCTTGGCACAAGAGATTTAAAAAGCAAACTCTTATTTAATTTCCTGATAAATTGAGCATTTTTAGAGATGGCCTACATTTTATAATGCGCTTTATAAGTTCGAACTGCCCTAAACATGGCTGAAGCAATGACGGCTTGGCCATGGTCGCTATTCAGGTATTTTTCTTCTTCCTGATTACTCAAAAAGCCTATTTCCACCAAAACAGCAGGCATTTCACTGTACTGTAAGACGTAAAGGTCGTGCCCACGCGAGCGACTATCTTGCAGACCCTTGCTGTTTCGGCGCGCTTTTTTGTTGAATTCAGCGTCTAGGCTCTTAGCCAAAAAGTTACTCTCCTTTGAAGCCTTGTCATGCAAATGAAGTTGCGTACCATGTATGCTTCTAATGGGGTTGCTGTTGCAGTGAATACTCAAAAAAATATTCGCTTTTGCCGCGTTGGCAATAAAGACACGCTCCTCCAAACTCAAAAATTTATCAGATGAACGCGTTAGGATAACTTTCGTGTTCGGCAAGCGCTCTGCCAAGTAATCAGCTAGTTTAATGCTGACTTTAAGGCAAATATCTTTTTCATGGTCGTATTTTTTTGTATTGCTAGCCTCTGCGCCTGGGTCTTTGCCGCCATGTCCTGGGTCAATAACCACTACAAACTTTTTCTGGACGGGCTGCCAGCTTATTAAGAGAAATGCCAAAAGCATACAAGGAAATATCCATCTAAAAGGTTTGGGCGATGCAGCCCAAAATTTCTTTACTACCAACATAAACCACAATAAAACCGATAACTGCTATCATGCAAAATTGCGCACTATGATTTGACTTTCAAAATTTTCATTTTAATAACTCCTTTTATGCTTCAAAATTAGTTCATTGTGCTGGTTTTATTTAGCACGCTCAAAGAGTAGAACTCATTTACTGTAGGGATAAAGCTCCATAAGGGTTGCGTAGTCAGAAAGAATCCTTACAAAAAAAACGCAATAAAAAATTGGCCTTTTTTATTAAGTATTATCTCCATGGTATTAAAAAAATTGGGTGCTACAGAAAGGGATAAGGTCTGCTCACTGCCTGCTTTTATTTCTATGGCTATTACAAAATATTTTTTCATTTTCCGACCACCCCAAGCGACAAAAATTGTATCTTTGCCCTTGAAAAAAGTTCAGCATAAGTTTAACAAACAACCTAACAGTACTGTAAACAATGATTCTGGCGGTAATCATGCTACCTTAGACCCACTCGTTTTACCTATCTCAGATTCAGGATATGATTTTGCGGTTTGTTTTTCAGCAGCAACACTGAGAGCGTGGCTGTCGCTTTTGAGCGCCATTTTAGGTAATTTTATAACCGCTTACAACATTGTTACTTGCTATGTTGGATACCCAATATCCTTGTAGCCTACATCGTTATAAGGATAAACCAAAAACCCTTACGCATATATATCGTTTGAATGAAGTACTTGAATCCTTCTGATATGAAAACCGTCCAACAAACAATAGCGTTATTTTTGCTACTAGTCTCTGTGCAGATGGCTAGCGCTCAAATACCTACAACTTCAGGTTATAATTATGACCCCGTTTACTTCCGCAAAAAAGACCGAAAGGCTTTGCCTAAAATAGAGAAAATTGTTATTGATACAACAGGTATTCCTAGACTTGAACCTAAAAAAGTTGAACCTAATCCTGACAGTAAGCCCAATAATGGTAGTCAGTTTGAGGGCGGAGGTGTGGCACTGCTTCAAACAAATTCTGCTGCCAGAAGACCCCGATTTTATAACCTATAGTCCATGAACTTTCTAAAAAAGTACGAGCCTTTAAATCCTTTGTTCAGTTCTCTTGGAATGTTCGCAGCGCTCTTAGGTATGCTAAGCGCCTGCAATCTAGAAAAAGAGATAACCGTAGAACTACCACCCTACGAGTCCAAAATGGTGGTTGAATGCTATCTTGTTCCAAACGAACCGTATCGTTTGGCTTTACAGCGCAGCACCTCTTATTTTTCGGCACCTGAGCTACCCGATGTCAAAAATGCACTTGTCATTATCAAACACCGGGGCGTTTCTGACACCTTGCGCTACCAACCAGTTTTAGACACGCTCAACCTAAAAGCCTATAACTATGTTTCGGATAAACGCACTCCGCCGCATTATGGCGAAGATTTTGAACTTTATATCAAAGATTCTACGGGGCAGGAAGTTAGGGCGAAAACTACTATGCGGCGAGTGGTAGAGTTTGACTCCATACGTTGGAAATTCCGAGAAAAGGATAGCACGGCCTATTTGGTAATGTATTTTTTCGACAAAGCAGAAGAAGAGAATGCTTATAGACTTACCATCAACCGCAATGTGCCGTCTGGTGAAAGAAAAGGCGATTTTGAGTTTCCAGATGACCTTTTTAGTGGCGAAACCGTCCCCGTAGGCACACGCTACGAGTACCGAGCGAATGACACGTTGGTACTCACCATTTACCATTTAGAACGCATTTATTGGGAGTTCTTGGAAAGTAAAGAAGATGCCCGCCGTTCCAATTTTAACCCTTTTGCACAAGGCAGCCAGGTAGCCACCAACATAGTAGATGGTTTTGGAATATTTACAGCGCTATCTTTTGACCGCGAAACCGTCATCATCAAGTAAGTTCAAATAATTGCTTTTCCTGTATCGTGGAGCCAGAGCTGGGAGCAAACCCGCTTTTGGACTTTGTTGCAAAAATGAGGCTACTTGCTTTTTTCTTGCATTTTACGAACAATTTTAAGCACCATCTTGCGTGGAGTAAAACGAACACTGTTCGCCATCAGATAATTCATAGCGCCATGAATAGCCACTATTTTTCCTTTTTGGAGGGCTTTGTAGCCATAAAGCGCCACTTCCTCCGAGCTAGGCAGCTTTTTACCTTTTACTAAACTGCTCTCCTCCATGGCCGCCGCCGATTGAAAGCCGCTTGCTGTAGCTCCTGGGCAGAGCGTTGTAACCGTAATTCCTAAAGGCGCAAGTTCTTCTGCTATAGCCTCGCTGAAGGCCAATACATAATGCTTGGTCGCATAATACACACTCATCAGCGGGCCTGGTTGAAAAGATGCCGTTGAAGCCACATTAAGTATCTTGCCGTTTTTGCGGGCTACCATTGGCTTTACAAACAAATGCGTTAGTTCAGTTAGTGTATTGATGTTCAGTTGCAACATTTGGGCTTGCTTAGTCCAGTCGCTTTCATGAAAGTTACCAAAGTCGCCAAAGCCAGCATTGTTGATGAGTGTATCCACTTCTAAACCCAGAGCAGTAACTATCTCGAAGAGCTTTTTGGGTGCGTGTGGGTCAGACAAATCCATGCTAATAATTTCGGACTTAGTAGGCGCAAGCTCGGCAGCTAAACCTTGCAATTTGGCCGTATTGCGCGCCACAAGTACCAAGTCGTAACCATTTTTGGCAAAAATTTTGGCAAACTCTAAACCTATGCCAGAGGAAGCACCAGTAATCAAAACTGTCTTTTTCATGTTGAAAAGATTAAATTGAATGAATAATTAAATTGAATAAATATTCATAATTAGGTAAAAAAAATACTTATTGTCTTATACCGTTCCATGTCATTTCAAAGCACTGATTGATAACGTTTTGGCTTGGCTGTGTTTTTTGTGCATGAAAGTATTTGACTACCTCAAGCACAGAACCCATAATGTGCCTTAGAATAATTTGAGGGGAGTAATCTTTTATAAGATGTTCTTTTTGAGCGTTTTCTAAAATACTTAAAAGCGGTTCAATGAGCGCTTCCGAACGGCTTTTAGTGTCATCTCTCAACAATACTGAGTAAACATACTGCTCTATGAAAAGCATTTTATGAGGATATTGCATACTCAGACCAAAGTAAGCAAACCATAGCTTTTTGAAGGTTATATAAAAACTATCATGAGCGCTATAAGTTTGCATCATAAGGCTTACCTTTTCTGATTTTAAATGAATGAAAAGTTGATTAATCAGGTCTTCTTTGTCTTTGAAGTAAATGTATAACGTTCCTATGGCTAAATGCGCTTGTTTAGCGACATCGGCCATTCTAAGCTCTAAATAACCATTTTTAAGGACAAGCTCTAGCGTAGCCGCAAAGATGCGTGCTATCTTGTTATCATCTTTTACCCGTGTCATAATGCTGCAAATTTAAATGAATTTCTGTTCATTACAAAAAAACAACATCTTTCTGCCTGTTTTTTTTGTATATATTTTCAAAATCGCTTCCAATGCGTTTATTTTGCAGCAGAGAATGCGTTCCCCAACATTTTTATCTGTTTTGCGGCGTTCCTAAATAATTGATTTGTTTACAAAATCACGCTTAGATTAAAAAACTATGACAACTCGTTTTTCATACCTGAGGTTTGCTCTTTTTGTTATTATAGCGGGCTTTTTGTGGCTAAATCCTGATATTTTAGAAGCGCAGTGCGCCATGTGCCGCACTACCGTAGAAAACAACCACAAACACAATGGCACTACCTTTGGCTCGTCTTTAAACGCGGGTATCCTCTATCTTTTAGTGATGCCCTATGTCTTGATAAGCGTAGGTATTTTTATTTGGTATCGTAAAAACAAACAAAAAAATGGAACCCGAAGTATCAAAAATCAGCAGTATGTTTAGTTGCAGTTGTCCACGCTGTCGCAAGGGCAAAATGTTTAAGCATTCTATGTTTCATCCTACAAAGTTCTATGTACCTCAGGACGACTGCGCGCATTGTGGGTTGCACTATGAAGTAGAACCTGGTCTGTTTTGGGGGGCTATGTATGTAAGCTATTCTTTTGCAGTGGCCACGATAGTCAGTATATGGCTCTTTATGAACTTCATTCTTGGTGTCCAAAATCTTGCTTATTACATTTTCATCATTTGTTCTGCGCTTGTACTCTCGGCACCTGCTTCGTTTCGCTATTCGCGTATGTTTATGCTGTATTGGTTTTCTGGTATAGAGTATCAGCCCAATTATCAACACACGAAGTAAAAAATGTTAAACCAATGCGTTCTGTTATTCAGTGCCCTATTGCTCTGATTTGCAAGGTGTAGTAGTAGGTGCTGATTTACTAGAGTGGACTAGAGTTAAGTTATAAAAGCCCAAAAATGGTGTCTTTATTTTTGGGCTATATAAATATTTGCTTTACCTTTGCGGATTATAATACGCCACAGTATCTTTAAATGGTTGTTAAAGCGTTTTAAGCTCTACCATACTCTCAAAAAAAATTTGCGAATATCATTTTTCGCCAAAACCCATGCACAAAAAAACCTTCTCCAAGAGCAAACCACGCTCTGAAGACTCTGAGCGCCGCGGCGGTAGCTCATACGGTCGTGATGACCGCAAACCACGTTTTTCTGATGACTCAAAAGGCTCTTTTGAAAAAAAGAAAGATGATTACAATAAGCCTAATGACGGCAATTTTGAGCGCGGTGGTAAAACATTTGAACGCAAAAAGTTCAATGACCGCGACGACCGTCCACGCTTTGATGACCGCAAAAAGAGCTTCGGCGACCGCAAAGAATTTGGCGAAAAGCGCTCATTTGGTGGCGACCGCAACGACCGTCCACGCTTTGATGACCGCAAAAAGAACTTCGGCGACCGTAAAGAATTTGGTGAAAAACGCTCATTTGGTGGCGACCGCGACGACCGTCCACGCTTTGATGACCGCAAAAAGAGCTTCGGCGACCGCAAAGAATTTGGCGAAAAGCGCTCATTTGGTGGCGACCGCGACGACC
>JAAFJX010000013.1 GCA_013299045.1 Cytophagales bacterium
GCGCCATGCTGCCCTTTTTTACGATAAATCTCATAACCCGTTTCGTTAGAAGCCGCATCGCACCAGTTCACACGGATAGTCGCCGTATCCAAGCCCTGAACCCATATACACGGTGGAACGGGAGGGCCTGGCATAGGAGGCAGAGGTGGAGGCAGTAAATCTATCGTTACCGTGAAGCTACAGCTTGAGGTATTGCCTGAAGCATCTGTTGCAGAGTAGGTTACGGTTGTAGTACCGTCCATAAAGCCAGAGCCACTTGCACCACCACTTGTTAGTGCAACGACTGGTGCAGCCGTGCAGTTATCCGTAGCGGTAGGTGTAGTATAAGTTACTACAAATGGCACACTTGCAACCGTCATTGTGATATTGGCTGGGCAAGTAATGCTTGGTGGTGTGGTATCCACACGATTGACATTGAAAGTACAGCTAGAGCTGTTTCCACTTGCATCGGTGGCTGTAAGCGTAACGGTTGTTGTGCCTACACCTGAAACGGCAGTACCAGCAACAGGGCTTTGCGTTACAACTACTGCAGAACAGTTATCCGAAGTAACGGCCAAAGCTGTATAACTAGGTAAGTTTGCTCCGCAACTAGCGCCTAAGGCCAATGTTTGTGTGGCAGGGCAAGTAATGCTAGGATTAGTAATGTCCACACGATTCACATTAAAGGTACAAGAGGTAGCATTACCACTTGGGTCTGTTGCGGTAAGGGTTACAACTGTAGTACCGACTCCCGAAACAGTCGTGCCAGCAGCAGGACTTTGAGTTACAACAAAACTGCAATTATCCGAAGCCACAGCCAGGGCAATGTAACTAGGCAGGGTCGCATTACAAGAAGCATTCAAATTGACAGTTTGTGCAGCAGGGCAAGTAATACTTGGCGCAGTATTGTCCACACGACTCACGTTGAACGTACAGAAAGCAATATTGCCACTTGGGTCTGTGGCTGTTATGGTTACCGCAGTTACGCCTGTGCCCGAAACAGTAGAACCAATTGCGGGGCTTTGCGTCAGTGTTACGCCGCAGTTGTCTGTGGCTGTAACAAGACCTCTGTAATCAGGAAGCAGTGCATTGCAAGCTGCGCCCAGAGCCAAGGTTTGTGGTAAAGGACAAGTAATAGATGGACTTGTATTATCCAAACGATTCCAGTTAAAAGTACAAGTACTCACTAATCCGTTTACATCTGTTGCTGTAATTGTAACAACCGTAGTGCCTGCTCCCGAGAACGCAGTGCCTGCCACTGGGCTTTGGGTTACAGATGCTATGCCGCAGTTATCTGACGCAGTTATTAAACCTACAGCAGCCACAAAATTAGGAATGTTGGCATTGCAAGTGGCATCAAGGATAATATTCTGAGCTACAGGGCAGGTAACACTTGGCGGCGTAATATCAGCTCTTGTTACATTGAACGAACAAGTCGTTGTATTTCCACTTGGGTCTGTTGCAGTCATTGTAACAACTGTTGTACCAGCACCAGTAATAACCGTACCAGCGGCAGGGCTTTGGGTAACGACCACACCGCAGTTGTCTGTTGCAGTTGTAGCGGCTATATAATTAGGCAGTGTGATTTGGCAAGAAGCATTCACGTTTATTGTCGCATTAGGCGGGCAAACGGTTATGACAGGATTGCTTGCATCCACACGTGTTACAGGTACAACGCAACTTGTGCTTAAACCTGTACCATCGGTTACGGTTATCGTTACGTTTGTAACACCTGCCCCCGCTACTGTAGTACCAGCTACTGGGCTTTGTGTAACCGTTAAGCCAGCTACAGGCGTACAGTCATCAGCCACAACTAAGCCAGCGATAAGGTTAGGAACAGTCGCTTGGCAAGTAGCATTTAGCGTAACGCTTGTAGCTGCAGGGCAAGTGAAAGTAGGCGGGTTATTCACGATGGAGATGGTGAAACTATTGGTGTTTACAGTACAACCGCCCAAGCCTGGTACTGTAAAGCGCAAGCCCCAAGAAGTGAGTGAGCCACCATCGCCGCCAGCATCGTCTTGTCCAAACAAACCCCATGTGCCGTTATAAGGGGCAGTAATGGAGGCCAATGTGGCAGCGGTTGGTGTTACTGGTGCTGTTAAAGAGCCTATTGGAGCGCAGTAGGTATCAGGCGAAACAAAATTGGTAGGTTTATACCCACCACTTGCATTAAAGGCAGCATCTGAAAAACTAGAGCCTGCTGCATCTAAAATTGTATAGTTCACACCAACTATGTCAGTACCCCCACCACAATCGGACATAAGCGTTATGTTTTGAAGGCTCGGAGTGCGTAGAGCAAAGTCAATATCGTCTGGGAAAGTATGAGAAAGGCCATTCAAAAGTATTTCAATAGTAGGTGTTCCTACAATACCCGAAACTGAAATATTCCAAGGGCAGATAGAACCAGAACCAGAACCAGGCCCTAAAGAGCAAGTACCAGAACTGTTAAACGTTGTTACTACAGGTGTAGAAGACGGTACAATAACCAGACCAGACACCACATCGCCATTTACCAAACTTGAGGTAGTGAATGTCTTGGTGCCAGATGGCGGACCTACTGCTACACTATTAACAAAGAACTGATAGGTCATACCAGCAGCATTGGTGTTTGCTGGGTCTATCGTGAATGTTCGCGATACGCCTGGGCAGGTTGTACCCATAGGCGACATGGTCATTGTACTATTGACAGGACGTACTACAATGGATTGCGTCGCTGAAGTAGTCGTTGTACAGGCAGGGTCTGGATTACTCACTACTACATAGATATCATCGCCGTTAGATGGCAAAAATGTATGTGTTTTGGTGCCAGAAGCTGGGCCTATTGAGGTGCCATTTACAAAGAACTGATAGAGCGTACCAGCAGGGTTAGTATTAGAAGGGTCTGCTGTAAAAGTAATAGGCGAACCTTGGCAAACCGTTGTGCCTGGGTTAGCGGTCAAGGTATTGACTAAAGAACAGACAGGAGGAGGCGAGCAATTGGTAGTGCCTGAGCCGCTGCTTTGGGAAACGTCAATATTTGTTGGAACATTTGAATAATTAGTAACCAACATGATATAAACTTGCCCAACGGCCGTTGAGGTAAATGTAAAAGTTGCAGTAGGTGCAGTTGTAAAATCACAACCTATAGGCGCTGGGCTTCCGTCAGCCATATCAGCGCATATTGTAGCTGTACTTGTACCGGCTGGCCAAGGCCCCCACATGGCAAAGTCCACGTCCACACCTGCTGTACTAGAGACTAAGATGTTGTGCGTGCCAGGTGTTTGTATAGTCATAAAAAACCAACCTGGGTTAGGCCGTGTAGACAGACAGCCATAGTTAGGCCCAAAAGGAGCATCAGGAGTGCCTACACCTGCGGGGTAAGTTACAGGCGATTCTACGCAGAAAGCCGTAGCTGCACCGCAAGTAGACCCTTGCGCTCTACTTTCATACTGCCAACAGAAGAGCAGCAGAAAGACAAAACAATAAGATAAAATTCTTTTCATGATTAAAACATTGGTATAAAACTAGGTTTGACAATAGAGAGATTAGTTGCGTAAGTCTAAAAACTGGCCCGATGTAGCGCGCTGTTTTTGAATACGATTTTTAAATACCATACCCCATTGCTCGCGCGTCCAGCCTTTTTTTGAAGGCGCACTGAGGTCTAGTTTCACAAGGGCGAAGTCTTCTGAAAAATGTAGTTCAAAGGTTACGTCCTGTTCTTTAAATTTATCAAAGAAAGCCTGAGCGCTCGCTGCTGTTTTGAACTCTAGTGCCGTTAAGTCAATGCGATACACTGGTGAAAGCGGTTGCTGGTGGTCAAGCATTAAATACTGCTCGGCTGTCATGATAGCTTTAGGTAAATTTTGAGCATAAGAGCTACCCACCCCTATACCAAGCAGAAAGACTGCGAATACAAATAGAATTTTTTTCATTGTTGCGGAAGAAGAAAAGATGACCAAACAAGTAAATTAGTGTATTACAATAGTCTGATTTATAGGCCAGTTATTCGGTTAGATTGTTCATGAATTTTTAGACAGCCTATGTGTGC
Organism: Cytophagales bacterium; assembly: GCA_013299045.1. Taxonomy (GTDB): domain Bacteria; phylum Bacteroidota; class Bacteroidia; order Cytophagales; family Bernardetiaceae; genus RDZD01. The sequence continues at coordinate 4,007 of JAAFJX010000013.1, forward strand.
AAAGATAGAGAAAGAGAAACACTTATGTTATGTTCATTAACAAAAAATAGGCTCTCAGATTAAAAATACTTCGCATTATCAAATAAAATATTAGAATAATCTTATAAAATTACAATTTGTTACATATCTGTTAATTGTGTTGGGTTTGCGCCTATTCTTGGTATCAAAAAGTATAGGATAAGTAGTTACTTTTTCATAGCTTTGCGCCCTATTTTAAAAGAGCAATCAGGTTAATAAGTATGAGCATTGTAGAGGAGTTTATCGAGGTTTATGGCGCACGCGAACACAATCTCAAAAACATAGACATAAACATTCCGCGGAACAAGCTGGTGGTCATTACAGGCATTAGCGGCAGCGGCAAATCCTCCTTGGCCTTTGATACCATTTATGCTGAAGGGCAACGCCGCTATATGGAAAGTTTTTCTGCCTATGCCCGTTCTTTTTTGGGCAATATGGAACGGCCCGATGTGGACAAAATTAATGGACTAAGCCCTGTTATTAGTATAGAACAAAAAACGACCTCTCGCAACCCACGCTCTACGGTAGGTACGGTTACAGAAATATATGACTTTTTGCGTTTGCTTTATGCCCGTGCTGCTGATGCTTACTCTTTGAACACAGGCGAAAAAATGGTGCGCCAAACCGAAGAGCAAATTATTCAGCAGATTATTGAGCAGTATGAAGGACAAAAAGTGAGTATCTTGGCACCGCTCGTGCGTGCGCGCAAAGGGCACTACCGCGAACTGTTTGCAAAAATTACCAAAATGGGCTTTACGCGCGTCCGCATCAATGGCGAATTGGAAATGATTGTGCCCAAAATGCAGCTAGACCGCTATAAAACCCATGATATTGAAGTGGTTATAGACAGGCTCAAAGTCAGCGCGGACGACCAAGAACGCCTGACGCGCTCGCTCAAACTGGCTCTTAAAGAAGGTGGTGGCGTTTTGATGCTTCTGACGGAACAAAGTCAAGTGCGTTTTTTTTCAAGAAACCTCATGTGCCCCAGCACAGGCCTGGCCTACGACGAACCCGCACCTAATACGTTCTCTTTCAACTCGCCTTATGGAATGTGTCCTCAATGCGCTGGTTTGGGTGTTGTCAATGAATTTGCCGAAGCACAGATTGTACCAGATGCTAAGTTGAGTATTTCACAAGGTGCGCTTGCGCCATTTGGTGAGTATCGTGAAATATGGCTTTTTAAGAAACTAGAAGCTGTTTTGAAACCCTACAAACTTAGCTTGAACACACCGCTTGAAAAATTCTCTGAAGAAGCCATGCGTATTCTTATGTACGGCAGTGCAGCTCCAGTGCAAGTGGACTCCACTAAATATCCTGGCACACAGTGGGATACCACCTACGAAGGCTTGATTCCATTCTTAAAAAAGCAAGTATTGGAAGGCTCTGAAAAAATGCAAAAATGGGCTGCTGACTTTATAGAAACATCTGCCTGCCCAAGTTGCAAGGGTGCAAGGCTCAAAACAGAGTCTTTGTTCTTCCGAATTGCTGAAAAAAACATTGCAGAGCTCGCACAAATGGACATTAAAACGCTCACTCTATGGTTTCAAAACATTGACAAAAAACTTTCCAATCGTCAAAAAAGTATTGCTCATGAAGTTTTGAAGGAAATTAACAAGCGAATAGGTTTCCTGAACGACGTTGGATTAGATTACCTCTGCCTAGACCGCGCCATGCGCACACTCTCGGGCGGCGAAGCCCAACGCATACGTTTAGCCACACAAATAGGTACACAACTCGTTGGTGTTCTCTACATTCTGGACGAGCCAAGCATAGGCCTACACCCTCGCGACAACGACAAGCTGATTCGTGCCTTGCAAAATTTACGCGATTTGGGCAACACTGTTCTTGTTGTAGAGCACGATAAGGACATGATGCTCCAGTCGGACTATCTCATTGACATTGGGCCTGGCGCTGGCAAGTTTGGCGGCAAAGTGGTGGCGGCTGGTAAGCCCAAAGCCTTTTTGAAAGAAAAAAGCACAACCGCTAGCTATCTTAACGGCCTAATAGGCATTGATATTCCTAAAGAAAGACGTGTAGGAAACGGAGAATTTCTGAAATTAGAGGGTTGCACTGGCCACAATCTCAAAAACGTTACGCTGAACATTCCGCTAGGTAAAATGATTACTATGACAGGGGTTTCGGGTAGCGGCAAATCGTCCTTAATTCACGAAACCCTCTATCCCATTCTAAATAGCCACTTTTTTAGGGCAAGAAAGCAACCTTTACCCTACAAAAACTTGGAAGGCTTAAGCCATATAGACAAAGTCATTGAAATTGACCAGTCCCCGATTGGGCGTACGCCGCGCTCAAATCCGGCTACCTATACAGGAATGTTTACAGACATTCGCGCGCTTTTTGCACAAATGCCAGAGGCCAAAATACGTGGCTATAAAACAGGGCGCTTCTCCTTTAACGTAAAGGGAGGACGCTGCGAAGACTGCGAAGGAGGTGGCAAAAAAGTCATTGAAATGGAGTTTATGCCTGATGTTTATATTGACTGCAACACCTGCCGCGGCAAGCGCTATAACCGCGAAACTTTGGAAATTCGTTTCAAAGGCAAATCTATTTCAGACGTTTTGGAAATGAGCATTAGCGAAGCCCTTACTTTTTTTGACAACCAGCCAGCCATTCTGCGAAAAGTGCAAACCTTGGCAGATGTAGGTTTGGGCTACGTTACGCTTGGCCAACACGCCACCACGCTCTCGGGCGGAGAGGCGCAGCGCGTAAAACTTGCCACTGAACTCTCACGCAAAGACACAGGCAAGACGTTTTATATTCTGGACGAACCTACCACAGGTTTGCATTTTCAGGATATTGTTCATTTGCTAAACGTCTTACAAAAACTGGTAGAAAAAGGCAACACAGTTTTAGTCATTGAACATAACTTAGATGTCATTAAAGTCAGCGACTATGTTTTTGACATGGGGCCAGAGGGTGGCTCAGCCGGTGGGGTTCTAATCGCCGAAGGCACTCCTGAAGCCATTTGTAAGGCTAAAAATAGCCATACAGCCAAGTTTTTAAAATTAGAAATGAAATAAACGGCCTAAACCTGAACAATATTTTAGCTCAAACGCTTTTTTGCGTTCTGTGTAAAGTCGTTTTTTTAGTGTACCTTTGCGCCGCTATTTTGAACTGGATGTATGTTTTTGAGCATCAGTTTTGCTCACTGACAGGGGTTTCCCTATCAAATTAGCCGCATTAAATATCCATTAAGGCTTTCTATTACCAATGATACATTCAAAATATTCTTGTGTAAGCGCCCTTTCTAAGTGCTTTTTTGTATTGCTTTGCTTTACTTTGGGCACACGGTCAGTCGCCTTTTCTCAAAGCAACTCCCTGCCCGACTCCATCGTTTTTGAAGTAGGAGGTACGCCAATTAGCTGGGCAGAATTTGAGTTTTATTACCGCAAAAACAATAATATCAAAGACGAAAAGCAGCTCTGGGGCGAGAAGAACGTCCGTGAGTATTTGGACTTGTTCATCAAATTCAAATTGAAAGTGCAAGACGGCTTGAGCCAAAAACTAGATACTGCTGCCAGTTTTAAAGATGAGTTTGAAGCCTACCGAAAAGATTTGGTAAAGCCATATTTGGTAGAAAAAAGTGTTACAGATAGGCTTGTTGATGAGGCTTATACACGCCTACAAGAAGAGATTAGGGCTTCTCATATTCTCATTGCATTGGACAAATACGCCACCCCGCAAGACACGCTCCGCGCTTATAACCGAATCAAAGATATTAGAAAAAATGCTGTGGCCGGCCAAGACTTTAAAGACTTGGCTTACGTTTATTCTGAAGACCCTAGCGCCAAGACCAATCGCGGAGATTTGGGCTATTTTACAGCTTTGCAAATGGTATATGATTTTGAAAGCATGGCTTATCAAACACCCGTTAACGAAGTATCGCCCATTTTTAGAACAGAATATGGCTACCATATACTCAAAGTCCATCAAAGACTCAGAGCATCTGGCTCTACCAAGCTGGCACACATCATGTTGCGCTCTTCCGAAGGCATGACCTCCGAAGATTCTTTGACTGCTGCCCAAAAAATTTCAGAGATTTATACGCGCCTCCGCAACGGAGAAGAGTGGAACGGCCTCTGCTCGCAGTTTTCGGACGACCTTAAAACCCGCGAAAATGGTGGAGAAATGGCTTGGCGTTCTACCGGCACCATGCTCCCAGAATTTGAAGAGGCTGCCTTTGAGTTGCGTAAAAAGGGGGATATTTCTTCGCCCGTACGTACCGCTTATGGCTGGCATATCCTGAAACTCATTGAGAAAAAACCACTAGAACCTCTCAATGAAATCCGAAAAACTTTGCGCGAAAAAGTCCTCAAAGATAGCCGCGCTAATTTACAAGAAGGTGAGTTCCTGGCACGTGTCAAAAAAGAATATGGTTTTGCTGAAGTTATCAAAAATAAAAAGTTTGTTACCGAAGCATCAGACACAACGCTTATGAGCGGCAAATGGCAATTTGATAGCAAGTTAAAGTACCTTAAAAAACCTCTTTTTGCTTTTAACAACCGCAATTATAGCGTCCAAGATTTTTATCAGTTTGCCCAAAGAGAGCAACTCCCCCAAATGCAAGGAAATCAAGTAGCCTACATGACGCAACTCTATGACAAATTTCAAAAAAAGATACTCATTGAGCATGAAGAGAGGCTACTGCCCCAAAAGAACAAAGAGTTTGCTTTCTTGCTACGCGAATACTACGAGGGCATTATTTTGTTCGCATTAATGCAAAAGAATATTTGGGCGCGCTCTGCCGAAGACAAAGAAGCGTTAGAGGCCTATTTTCAAAGTAACAGAAGCAAATATGAATGGAAAGAACGTGTTACCGCCACGATGTATAGCGCTGCAACAGATAGCATTCGCCTGCTGCTAGAAGACGCGCTCAGAACTACGCACTATCCTTCGGACGAGCCAGAAAGCGACGTTTATCTTTATTACAATGAGAACTCGGCCAAAATACTAGCAGACCAGCGCGCCATGATTACTAAAATGGCCAGTCATTGCCGTAGTAATGATAACAACGTGGTTTTTATCAAACAAGTTAGCTCTCCAAAAGACAAAATGGAAACCCATTTGCAGCGTATTTCAGATATTAAAAGTGAGCTTGTTAAGCTGAACGTGAAGGAAAAACAAATTATTGACCTCACCGATACCGTAGAGGATATGCGCAAACTGGCCAAAGCTAAAAAAGTAGCCATCATTTATTTAAAAATGGGTTATCTGGCCAGTACTGAAAATTTACTGAAGCGCTTTAATAAAGGCAATGCTCTCAATCTGAACATTCAAGCAGCAAATTTTGAGCGTGGCGAAAGCAAGGTGTTTGATAACATTCCTAAGTGGGAAATTGGACGTACCGTCATGCCCCTTGATGGCAGAGTGATGCTCCTTCAAATTGACAAAGTAGAAAATGCCCGTTTTAAAGAGCTAGATGAAGCGAGAGGTCAGGTTATGGCAGACTTCCAAAACTATTTGGAGGTAGAGTGGCATAAAGCGCTTGCTGCAAGATACAAAGTAAACGTGAACGAGGAGCTCCTCAAAAGAATGTTGAAATAACCTTCGCCACCGAAACGACGCTCAAAACATGAACAGCCCAGCCAAACAACCCGAACCTTGGAACGCCAAACGCATCAGGCGCGTGCTCAAAAAAGCAATTGGTGTGCCGCGTTATCTTTATGTGCAGTTTTTGAACATTTTTAATAGCAATCCCGTCTATCTGTGGCTGTTCAGAAACCGTATTGTCAAGAATTTCAATAAGTTGTATTACTATTTGCGTAAGAATACCTTTGACCACACCTACTTCATGGGCAAGCACGTCCTGAAGTTCCCTACTGACCTTTGGACTTATCAAGAAATTATTTTTGAGAAAAAGCCTGATGTTATTGTAGAAACAGGAATGTTTTTGGGTGGCAGCACTTATTTCTTTGCGCAACTTTGCAAAATGTTTGGTAAAGGCCGCGTCATAGCTATTGATATTACACTAGACCATCTTTATCCCGAACTTTATGAGCTAGACAACGTAACGATTCTGCGCGGCAGCACCAGCGACCCCGAAACGCTTGCGCGTGTGCGTGCGCTCATACAACCACACGAAACGGTTATGGTTGCTTTGGACTCTGCACACGAATCAGACCACGTTTTTAAAGAGATACAGTTGTTTTCTCAGCTTGTAACTGAAGGGCAATATTTGGTAGTAGAAGATGGTATCATTGCTGACACTTACCCCATCGTTTGGAATAAAGGCCCTTATCATGCTATCAAAAAGTTTTTGAAAAGCACTACGGAATTTATACCAGACTACTACCGCAACCGCTTTTTGCTCACGCATAACAAACGCGGCTACTTGCTCAAAACCCAGAATAAGGCTGAGGTCATAATGCCAAACTATAACGACACCTTGCGTCCTTTGCGTTTGTGGCTGCCTTACCTGCCGGCATTCAATGATATGCGCTGGCTCAAAAGTTTGAACCAAAACTTAGAGCGCAGCGAAAAGGAAAAACTTTAGGGTTTTGAATAACTTTAACCCGCCCATTTGAGCAAAAATTCTTTGGCATATATGGCCACGGTTGAAAAAACTCCCCCCCAAAAAATCGCACTAAGCGTCATCCAGAAAATGATATTGCGTTTGCGCTCCCCAAACGAAACTGCTATGAGTGTGCCACCTGGCGGACTAAAAATCAGTGGAGACAGAAAGGCAATGCCTTTGATGCCGTAGCTACGCCATATACGCACCATGCGGCGGTTTCGCTTTGTAAACAATTTAGGCTTTGTTTTTCGGAAGCTCAAAAGCCATTGGCGCAAAGGTAAGCCAGCCCACGAAAGCAGAATGGAGGTGGCAATCATACCACTACAAGTTGGCAAAAAGATTTCTAACCAATTAAAACCATAACTCAAACCGAGCAAAGGGCCAAGTAGAAATTTTGCCATACTGACCCCCAAAACAGACAAATATTTAAGCAGAGTTTCTAGAATCATGTTGTTTTGGGGGGTTAGTCCTGTGTTTTATTCCCACTCAATGGTAGCGGGCGGCTTAGAGCTGATGTCATAAACCACGCGATTAACGCCCTTGACGCGGTTGATAATGTCGTTGGATACCTCAGCCAAAAAACTGTAAGGTAACTGACACCAATCCGCCGTCATACCGTCTAGGCTTGTAACTGCACGCAAGGCCACTACACGCTCATAGGTACGCTCATCGCCCATGACTCCTACCGAATTAACGGGTAAAAGCATAGCACCAGCCTGCCAAACGTCTTTATAAAGGTCTTTTTCTTTCAATTTATTGATAAAAATGGCATCTACCTCTTGTAAAATAGCTACTTTTTCGGCAGTAACATCACCCAAAATGCGAATACCTAAGCCAGGGCCGGGAAAGGGGTGGCGGCCTAAAAGCTGTTCAGGCAAACCCATAGCTCTGCCTACGCGCCTCACTTCATCTTTAAACAAAGTTTTGAGAGGTTCTACAACCTTGAGCTTCATTTTTTCGGGTAAGCCGCCTACGTTGTGGTGGGACTTAATGGTGGCAGAAGGGCCTTTAACGGATACTGATTCAATGACATCAGGATAAATAGTGCCTTGCCCCAGCCACTTTATTTGGGGCACGTTTTGGGTTTCAGCCTCAAAAACATCAATAAAAGCCTTGCCTATGGCTTTCCGTTTGGCTTCTGGCTCGGTAAGCCCTGCCAAGGCTGTATAGAAAACCTCTTTAGCATTAACTCCTTTGATATTCAAGCCCATATCGCGGTAGCCAGCCAGCACCTCCTCAAATTCGTTTTTGCGAAGCAAGCCATTATCAACAAAAATACAACGCAATTTATTACCGATGGCTTTGTTCAATAAAACAGCCGCCACAGTAGAGTCCACACCGCCCGAGAGCGCCAAAACAACCTCATCTTGCCCTAGTAAGTGTTTTAGGTTCTGAACGCTCCCCTCAATAAAGGAAGCAGGAGTCCAGCTCTGGCTACACTGGCAGATACTGACTACGAAGTTCTGAAAAATTTTCATACCCTCGGTGCTGTGCGTAACTTCGGGGTGAAACTGCAAGCCAAAAACAGGCTCGCTGCGGTGCGCAAAGCCCGCAATAGGTATGCCCTCCGTACGTGCAATGCCTACGTAATCAGCCGGTAGTTGCGATACAGAATCGCCGTGGGACATCCATACCTGCGACTTCTGGGGCAAACCAGCCAAAAGCGCTGACTCTTGGCCTAATACTTCTAAGGTAGCGCGGCCATACTCGCGTAGTTCTGATTTCAAAACTTGGCCTCCCTGTGTTTGTGCAAGCATTTGCGCACCATAACAAAGCCCCAGAATAGGTATTTTTTGCGTCTTGAATGTCCCCAAATCAAGAAGAGGAGCCTCTGGCTGATGTACTGAAAAAGGGCTACCAGATAGAATTAAACCTTTGGTGTTCGTGTCTATGGGTGGAATTTTATTGAAAGGGTGTATTTCGCAATAAACGTTCAACTCTCTGATTCTGCGAGCGATAAGCTGTGTATATTGCGAACCAAAGTCCAAGATAAGAATCTTTTCGAGCATAAGACTTCAACAAAAGGCTTTAATAAAACTAATTCAAAACAGAACAAGCCATAGATGGATAAAACCCGTTCTGGCTACAAATTTAATGATTAAAATTTAAGAACGCCGTTTGAGGCAAAAAAAAGAAAATTCTAATTCAACCACGAAAGGTTATCTTTCAGAGCTTTCAGTAACATCATTCCTTATAAACACAAAAAGGCGATAAGGTAAAAAACCTATCGCCTTGGGCAGAGAGCAGCCAAAACTACTTCTTAGCCAATGTTTCGTTTACCTTGTCTTCAGTAACGATTTCTTCCTTGAAAGTATAAGCGCCTGTTTTAGGAGAACGGATTGTGCGAATGACTTTTGCATACTTGATGCCACCTTCTTTTTTAAGCGTGGCCACAACTTTCTTTGCCATGGTGTCAGGAGGGGTTTAAGAATGATTAAAAAACATTTCAAAGAAATTATTTAACTTCTTTGTGTACAGTAGAACGCTTCAGAATAGGATTGTACTTTTTGAGTTCAATTCTTTGCGTTGTGTTTTTACGATTTTTGGTCGTAATGTAGCGCGACATACCTGCCATGCCTGAATTTTTGTGCTCGGTGCATTCCAATATGACTTGCACTCTGTTGCCTTTGCTTTTCTTAGCCATTTTTAATACCTTAAAAACAGTTGTTGATGTGAATTACTTGTTTAAATGACCCTTTTCGCGTGCCTCTTTCAATACAGCAGAAATGCCGTTTTTGTTGATGGTGCGCATAGCCGAAGTGGTCAGTTTGAGGTCTATCCAAACGCCTTCTTCAGGAATAAAGAATTTTTTCTTCTGTAAATTTGGATTGAATCTACGCTTTGTTTTATTATTGGCGTGAGATACATTGTTGCCAGAGCGTGGCCTTTTCCCCGTGATTTCGCAAACCTTTGACATGGTGTTCAGAACAGTTTTGATGCAATTGAAGCCGCAAAAGTAAGGTTTTTTTTTGTCAAAGCAAAGAAAGAGATGAAAAAAAAGTATTTTTTTGTCTAATAAAATTGAACACGCAAAAATAGCCCTAAAACGTCCTCAAAGTACTACACGGCTAATGATACTGCGCCCAAGCGTTACCTCGTCTGTATATTCTAGCTCACTGCCCACAGCTATACCTCTTGCAATGGTGCTGATGCGTACCGTAGAACCTGCATCTTGGAGCTTCCGCGTAATGTAGTAGGCAGTTGTATCGCCTTCCATTGTAGCGGGGAGCGCCAAAATAATTTCTTCTACAGGACTCTCTGCCAGGCGCTTGAGCAAAGATAAAATATTCAGTTCGCTGGGGCCTATACCATTGATGGGTGAGATAAGCCCCCCCAGAACATGGTAAAGCCCTCTGTACTGTGCAGTGTTTTCTATGGCAAGTAAATCGCCGATTTCAGCCACAAGGCACACTAAGCTGTTATCGCGGCTGGTATTGCTACAAACCTTGCAAATAGGTTTATCAGCGATTGCGTGGCAGGTAGTACAGTACTGCACACCAGAACGCATTTGACTAATAGCCTGCGCCAAATTTTGAGAAAAACTTGCGTCTTGCTTCAGTAGATGCAAAGATAAGCGCAGAGCGGTCTTTTTGCCTATTCCGGGCAGTTTGGCCAACTCTTTGACTGCATCTTCTATCAATTTGGACGGATAATTCATGCTTTTTGCAATCTGCTATGCTCAAAAAAGGCCATAGGCTTGTTTTAATTTTTAATCGTTTCTAAGGCATGGCAAAAATAAGAAAAAATAGGTAAGAAACGTGTTGCTTCATAGTAAATCATTAAAAAAGTTATTTGATTCAGTCTGGCCATAAAGCAATGCCTAAGCAGGCTGCATTAGAATATGATATTGGAGTGGAGGGACTTCTCCTAACCTGTTTGAATATCAGCATAAGCGCATTGATAAAAGCCCAAAAAGCAGTAAAAGCAAAATATTATTCTATTTTTGCGTTATAAAGTCCAAACGTTTGCATTTTGGAATGAATCTAAATGAGGCATGGAACACATTAAAAAAAATTTTGGTTTACAAGGTCTGCAAGGCGCTTTGATTGGCAGTCTCTGTGATTGGCTGGATAGACGGCACTTTGGGCGCGGGGGTGTATCGGCTTACACGGTTCTTTACGTCTTTTTTAGTAAGATAAAGAAGGAGTCTATTGGGCTACGGGCTAAGGCTGTGGCTTTCAACGCCACTTTGGCTATTTTCCCGTTTACAATTTTTTTGTTTACGCTCATTGCCTATCTGCCAGTCAAAAACATAGAACAGGTTTTTTTCTATGAACTCCAGCAGATTATGATGCAAGATATTTATGAAGCGCTCATTCCCTATTTACAGGATTTGCTCAGCAACAGGCGCGGTGGTTTATTGTCCTTTGGCTTTGCTATGGCTATTTTTACAGCTACCGATGGCATGATGTCAGTTATGGGCGCTTTCAATCATTCCTACCGAGTTATAGAAAAGCGAAACGTGTTACGGCAAAGGATTGTGGCTTTTTTATTAACGTTTTTCTTGTCTATCTTATTGATTATTACGGTAGGCTCTTTACTGGCCGGCGAGATAATGGTAGCTTCTTTTGTAGAAAACGGCTTGCTTAAAAAAGATTGGTTGTTCTACTGCATTACAGTTCTCCGCTTTTTATTGGCCTTTGGCTCACTTTATCTTGCATTGCTAATGATTTATTACTTTGGCCCTACCGTACAACATAAATTTAACCAACTCCGTGCTGGGGCCTTGCTGAGCGCAGTCGCTATTTTTTTAGTAACGGTTATTTTCTCTTATTATGTTGTTTATGTTGTTAATTTTCAGAAGATTTATGGGCCTATTGGCACACTGATAGGTTTTATGCTTTGGCTTCATATAGCCAGTTATAGTCTTTTAATTGGCTTTGAAATGAACGTGAGTGTGCAAAGCGCCAAGACACTTACGCATTGGCTACGCAAACACAACAACGAAGATGATTTTGTGGTAGGCAAGCCCGAATTTTCGCAATTTGGTGAAGCCGAGAATGAGATATAGAGCTTGATATGGGGACAAAAAAGGCCGTTCTACTCACGAACAGCCTTTTTTGTTATGAAGTCAGAAGTCCCCCCAAAAACTATTCTGACTCTAGCGTTATATCTCCAAAAATGGCTTTGGTTTCATTTTTACAAGCGTCGCGAAACTTCACAAACAGGCGCTTAAAACCAGCTGTTTCGGTGAACGAGTACACAAATTTACCCTTGTATTCTTCCCATTTAGCACCTTCAAAACTAGTTGAAGTAGAAACCATCATCTCTGTAGCCTCACTAGCATTCAAAACGACATTCACTTCAGGGTTTTTAGTAAGGGGCTGACCATTATTCAGTTTTACAACGCCAGGTGCAGGAGCGCGGGTATCAAGCATAATAGTACTTGCAGCCACATAAGACATATTGCCTGCATCGTCTCTGAATTTGACATAAACTGTTTTTTCTCCCTCAGTGCCAATCAGTGGCCAAATTTTAGCCTCTGTATAAGGCTCCCACTTGGCAGGTGAGGTAAAGTTGCGGGTATTGCTAATCATCATTTGTGTAGCGCCTTCTACAGTAAGCCTCAAAGTTACTACATTTTTATTGGTGTAGCGGTCTCCATTATTAATGACCACTTCTTCACCAAAAGGTTCTTGACGGTCAAGGAAGATGGAGTCTTTGATGGGATTAGACTCATTGCCCACATCATCTTTGAACTTAACGTAAACCACCTTTGCGCCATCTTCGCCACCGAGCGGCCAATCGCTGAGTAGAATTTGATAGGGCTTCCACTGCGCGCTGTCAAAATTTGAAGAGTTGCTGATTTTTATAGAGGTAGCATCGAGGGTTTCTGTAACAATTTCTACATAACCGTTGATGTTGGTACAATATTTTGCGCCTCGGTTCAAAAAGATACGGCCATCTCGCGGGGCATTGGTATCGTAGCCAATACGAGCAGCAGCCACTTTTGAAACGTTGCCCGCTTTGTCTTTAAAACGTGCATAAACTGTTTTAACGCCATTATTGCCTACCAAAACGTGCTTTTTTTGTGTTTTATATGGCTCCCAGTCTTTTACGTCTTGGAAGGTGTAGTCATTTGTAATTTGCATACCAACAGCATCGCGGGCTTCTAAGGTAATTGTAACCTCTTGCACGTTAGTTCCCTTATCGCCATCATTGATTTTAACTTTTCCTTCGTAAGGCGGCTGGCGGTCTAGTTTGATGGTGGCTGTTTGCACTTCGGAAATATTACCAGCATTGTCTTTGTACTTGACGTAAACGGTTTTCTGACCATCATCACCAGCTAGAACGTAGTTCATATTAATATCGGAATAACGCTGCCAACGTGCGCCATTGAAGTCGCTGCTATTGCCAATCATCATAAAATCTGAGCCGCGCGCTTTGGGAGTAAGAACAACTACTTTGTTGGGCTGATTGGTGATGGTATCGCCACGATTTATTGTAACAGAGCAATCGTAAGGCGGTTGTGTATCCTTGATGATACGGCCAATAATTGGTGCAGATTCGTTTTGGGCTAAATCACGATACTTTACTGATATTTTGGAGGTATCGTTATTCTTACCTCCAATTTTCCAACCTTTCCATTCTGTTTTGAAAAGCTCCCATTTGGCATCTGTAAAGTCTGTGCCATTTACAATCATCATTTCGTGTGCGCCACGTGCCCCCAAATTGAGCGTAACGGTATCTTTGTTGGTATATGTTGCACCATTGTTAATTTGTATGCGCAAATCTACTGGGGGTTGGCGGTCCAAAACAATTTTATCAAAAACTGGCTGCGAAACGTTACCCGCCTTGTCGCGGAATTTAACATAAACATACTTTTCGGCATCCATGTCGCTGCTTAGCTGCCAGTCAGAGATGCTATCTCTGTAGATTTCCCATTTACCATCATAAAAGGTGCTTGAATTACTAACCATCATATAACGCGCATCTTCTGCCAAAATCTTCAGGTTTACTCGGCCTAGTGTGTCGCGCGTTACGGCATCGATGCCGCCATCTTTCGTACTAATCCTCAAACTGGTATTGGTAGGAGCACTGCGGTCTAGTATGATGTCGTCTGTAGCCACCTCTGACTCATTGCCAGCCAAATCTCGGAACTTGACATATACTTTTTTAACACCTTCGTTCAAATCAAAGGTCCAAACAGGCAGTATAAAGTTTGGTGGCATACTTTGCCATTTGCCGCCGTCCATGTTTGGAAAATTACTGACTATAATTTCTGATGCACCCGGTGCAGATACTTTTAAATCAACATCGGCTGTTTTTGTATAACGGTTTCCACTTGCAATAAGCACTTTAGGCGATTGAGGAGGGGTAACGTCAAGAACAATTTTGTCAAAAACAGGGCGCGAAACATTCCCCACCCCGTCCTTGAAGATAACATAGACGGCTTTTTCACCAGTTTCGTTGGAGGGAATAGTATATTTGACTTCGGGTGTATAGATCTCCCAGCTTTCTTGTCCTTTGATTTTGTATTCCTTGGCTCCCTCACAATACATTTGTAAGGTTACTTCTGCTTTCTGTGTATAGGTTTCATCATTGTTAATTCGCAAACGAGCATTGAGTGGTGGCATACGGTCTAGCGTAATGGTATCGCTCACAACTTCCGTCATATTGTTGGCGACATCTCTAAACTGCGCATAAACACGCTTTACGCCATCTTGGCCTGTCAAGAACCAGCCCGTAATGTCTGCCTGATAGGGCAGCCAGCGCGAACCAATAAAGTCTGAGCGATTTCCGACACGCATTTCCTTGCAGTCCACAGCATTCAATGTTAAATTAACTTTGCGGTCTGTGCTGTTCGTAAACTCCGCACCATTATTAATGGATATCCAAGCGTCAGAGGGGGGGTCTCTGTCTAAGATAATTTCGGCTACTGCTACTTCCGAAACAATCTCTTTGGTGGCGTTTCTGAAACGGGCAAAAACGGTTTTAAGACCGTCTACGTCTGCTACCAAGCGCCATTGCTTACGCACATCATAAGGCTCCCAGCGCGCACCTACAAAGCTACCGTTGTTACTGATACACATTTCGGCAGCACCAAGGGCTTGTATTTTGAGCATGACAAAACCTTTGGGGTCATTGGTCATGGGCGCACCATCATTAATGGCAATTATACCTGTAATATTGCGCGGTGCATAGAAAAACAGTGTTTCGGTAGGGCCAGAAACGCTTTGCGCATAAGTATAAGGCGCTAGCCATTGACAAACACTTAATACTAACAAGTATATACTCCAACGCATTCGCATAAGCTGTTGTTTTTTAAGCAAATAGAATTATAAATTCAAAATTAGAAACCAAGCAAATCTTTTGATACAACGTTTTTGGGTGCTTTTTATTGAAAAAATTTGGGTTTGGACAGCAATATAGCGCACAAAAACTTGTATAAGTAACACGACCCGCAATAAAAGCAAAGTGCAGTGTTTTTTTACAAAATAACAGCCAAATATTTTGCCAAAGTATTTTTTTTTGAGCATTTTCAAAAATTAGTAGGCTGTTTGTCTTTTTTGGGGGCTTATCTCATCTGTTTTTGGATGTTCGGCGTGCAAGTCCTTAAAATGTTTCAGGAACTTTTTTAAGGTTGAACCCGCGCCTTTCGCAAAGTCTTTTGGCCAATTCGTATAAAAATCCGTTTCATTAACAAACTGTTAGTTGTTTGATTCTTAATAAAACCTTATTTTTGACAAGTTTTACTCTCCCTTTTATGCTTATTATATCAAAACAAAACAAAGAACATGATTAGGACAACGGTTTTAAATGTTTTACACACAGTGGCAGGTTTGGCAGCGGCCACTTGCCTTGCTTTTTTCTTGCAGTCTTGCGAGCCGCTGCCCACCAATCCGGACGATGAGCAATCCACAGGCTGGTTCGGCACAAGCGAAAACTTAGGCGAAATAGAATCTGATATTAACTTTGGCTCCTCTGGCAGCCTTCCGCCAAGTGTGGACTTAACACAGTTTATGCCGCCTATAGGCGACCAAGGACAGTACGGTACTTGCGTGGCATGGTCGGTGGGCTATAATCTCAAAACTTTTTTGGAAGGCCGCGACCGCAACTCTAGCACCTCAGACCTAGCCCGCGAAAGCAACCAGTTCAGTGCGCACGATTTGTTCAAGGCCATTCCTAGTGCTGATAAAGGAGCAGACTGCAACGGTACTTATTTTGAAGCAGCCCTTGATGTTATGCAGTCGCGCGGTATTGCGCGAGCGAGCGTTGCGCCCTATACCAACCTAGGCAACTGCTCTGATGGCCCACTTTCGGCTTGGAACAGCGACGCTGCCAACTACAAAATTGATAATTACCGAAAAATCAACGTAGAGCCAACCAAAGTAGAGGGCAGCATCGTTGAAATAAAAAAATATTTGGCAGCAGGCAGAGCAGTCGCTTTTGGCGCTAAGCTAGGTGGCGACTTCATGGGCTGGAACAGCAGCTCGGTTATGACCAGCGATGATGTCCCTTACGGCGGTCAGCACAGCTACCACGCCATGATTGTGGTGGGTTATGACAACTCCAAAGGCCCGCGCGGCGCATTCAAAGTGGCCAACTCTTGGGGCACATCGTGGGGCGATAATGGCTTTATCTGGGTGGATTACAACTATTTTGTGGCTGACTTCTGCTTTGCGGCTTTTGTGGCCAAGAATAAGCCAGGGCCAGGCTATGACCCCGATTCTGATAATAACGGGCAAGTGGATAACGAAGACAAAAAAACAGGTATGGAACTCGTGGCTTGGGAGCTTACAGACCGCAACGACCCAAATTCCAACAACGACTTAGACCGCGCCATCACGTACAACGTTTTCAATGCAGGCACAACGACAATTCCTGCCAACAAGGACTGGAACATCGTTTATGTGTATTACAACGCATACGACGCGAATGAGTTTGGTATTTTGCTCTATGATACTTACACGGACGATATAGGCCGAAGAGGCGAAAATGGCCCTCTCTCTAGCGGTGTTGGCATTTCGGGCAACTGGTGGAACAACGTGGATATACCAGGAGGCGCGAGTGTTGCTCAAGCAGTATTTGGTTCAGACCAGTCTAGCTTCAAGTGGGGCTACCGCGCGCCTTCTTCACTCAATGGAGAATATTACCTCGTTATCATTGCTGACGGCTACGACAACATTGAGGAGAACGACGAAACCAATAATTTCTACTTCTTTACAAACGATAACGGAGACCCAATCCGCATCACGAACGGCATCATTCGCCAAGACTTTGACGGTGGCCGCAACGCTGGCGGACGCTCACAAAACGCCGTTAAAAATGCACACAGCCCTGTTTCAGACAAAAATTTGAATACCTATAAACCAGAGGAGATTCAAAAAATGCTGAAGCACCACCAAAAAACAGGAGAGCTTCGCCGCCGTGTAGAGCAGTTCAAAATGGCACAAAACTTAAAGCCTAAAGGTTTTTAAGCAAGCTCTTTGAATTTTTGAATTAGAAGTAACCACAAAAAAATGGCGCGGGCTAGAGACAAAATCTTCTGGCAGCGTCATTTTTTTTGTGCACATCAATTTCGCGGAAGCACTTTAAAAGCGGATTAATAATTCCTTAAAAAGTACATTCAATAATAGATGTAAGCTAAATTTAAGGGAAGACTATGTAGTCGTCCCTTAAAAAGTCGGTACAAGAACCAGCACATCAATTTTCATTTAAACCAACGAATAGCTTTTTCTTTGATTCACTCTCTTACAAGACATAGTTGCACAGAAAATCTCACCCTCTGACCTTTGAGCAATTCGCTTTTGTCTGATGCGAGGCATGGCTGACCGCAAGAAGCTCTTGAGGTTTTACCAGTTATTTGACAAAATAGGCTAAAACTAAGATATTTTGAAAATGAAATGCTTGCTTAATTTGCTGACAATAAATACTTTATATATTTTTTAAGGGACGACTAATTAAAAAAAAATTCAGAAGTTTTTAGAGGTGGCCGTATGCAAGACGAAGATGCTCTTGAGGGCTATATGTTCATCAATCGCATTGCCTTACAATGGTATTATATCATTTATAAGCTATTGAAAGAAAACAAACTACTCAAAAAATATGCTGTTACTGATTTTATCAAGCTCTTGGTAGAAATCAAAAAAGTACGCATCAACGACATCTGGTACACAGAGCCTATCATCAAAAGAATCCAAACCATGCTAGGCCAACTCAAATTATCTGTTCCGTAAATCCATTTCAGGGTTAGGGTTTAATACACTAATTATCATACTAATAACTTCAGCGGACTGGCAATACAAATTTGTCAAATACGATAACATCTTCGTCCTCGGTATAGACTCGTGGAATAAAAAAGCCTTCCTCACTAATAAAAAAATTAGCATAGTAGCGGTGAGGTAGCAAGAATTCTTGAATCATTTTAAAATTTGAATCGAGAATACAAAGCAAAAGCGGATTACTTGGTTCTACGCCCTGCTTAGCATCAGGATTTGGCAACTGTATGGACTGGTAGTAAATTTTGCGGTAGGAATCATAAATAATTCCTTGATATAAGTGATGCTTTTGTTGATGTAGAGTCATTCTGCTTTGGTCATCAAGATATTTATCAGGAGCAGGCACATCAGTTGCAATGCTACGACCTTTGGGCAACACGAATTGGGTCATTAAACTGGGCAGATTCATGACAACAAGATGCCCAGCAGCAGCAAAGGAAAAGACAAACTGATTTTTGTCTGCATTGTAAGTATAGCTGTAGTAATTGTATGTGCTTCCATAGGCACTTTCGGTGTAAGGCGTTGGATATTCTAACGCATAGTTTGTCTTCTTTTCTTTAAGGCTATAAATACCTAAGGCATTCCCTTTATCTTGCTTATATGGCTTCATAAAATTATTATTAAAGAAAAGGGCAAAATAAAAGTTATCATCTATCAAGTAAATGGGAACGAAGTTATTACAAAAAATAGATGTTTCAGAAAGTTGATGTGTATTTAGAAGTTTTCCACTACCATCAAGCAAGAAGGCTTTGTAGTTCGTTGCTGTAAAAACATAAACACTGTCATCATTCATGATATGGAAGGCTGCAAACTTGCCCACAACACCTCTTGCATCTTTATTGGGTTTCCATATCTTCTTAATTTTTGAGGTTTTTAAATCAAAAAAATACAGAGAAGAATCAAAATTATTGAGATGGACATAGCTGCCCTTGTAAAGTTGTGAGTAAGTAGTATAAGGTGAAGTAAGGCTATCTAGTTCAAAGAAAAGGCTATCCTGTGGCTCTAGCACCGTATAATCAGCCACAGTAGCAGAGGATTTTTCTTGACTAGCTGAATTGGAGCAGGAGGAGCACAACATCGTAACTACAAAAAGAATAAAGAACTGCAATAAATTGAACATCTGTAGCATAGAAGAATATATTAGTAAAGTAATCCAATGTCATCTAAACTCAATTAGTACTCGGTTTAATGTGTTAATAATCAGGAATTGTAATATACAGGTGTGGCATCTAGCTAATATCTTGAAATAAGCAGCATACGAATCAGGTGTACACTGCTTTTATATCCTAAATCATAGCCTATGGTTTTTATACACCACCTGAAGAGCAATCTTTGGGTACACTAAGAGCACTAATAGCACATGATTCTGACGTTTGCTGGAAAAGTGTAATTCGTAAGCAAGTTCCTGTAGTGCCTGCAGAACCACCTGCCGCATCAAGTGTAGAATTGACACCCAATACCCCCAACCCCATTACCGCCAAAACGGCCAATCAAAACTAAAGGTAAAGGTAAAGACCACCAAATTTTTTAGGCAATTATTTTTTTCATAAAATAAAAAAGAACGATAATTATCTCACCACCAACTCATAATTTTTGACGAACCACTCCTCGTCTTTCCATGCCATACATGAGAGCTTACCCTCTGCGCAATAGTCTAGCGGCACTTGCGCCTCCAAATGAAAACTCTGCCGTTTTTGGCTGACTGCATCGTAAACAATCAGCGTGCCAGACGATCCACGAGACGCATAAATCAAAAAGATAGGTTTTCCTTTCATTTTGAGCAATCGTGAATACCCATAAGAGTTCTTACGCCAAGATTTGGGCTGCCGTTCCATATTGTAATAAGTAATGCTATCGCGTAAGTCTTTTTCTGCAAAAGTAATGGACTCTTGGGCATCGCCTTCTAGGTTATAGACTTCTATTTTGTTGTCGAAGGCATTCAAAACGTACAGAGTTTCGCCCTCTAGCACCGTAGAAAAAGGCAAACCTATCATATCAATATAGCCCTTTGTCAGGTAGTCGGGCGCTTTGGCAAAGCTCTTGACATACTCACCCTTTTGGTTAAAAATACTAATTTGAGGCATATCTTTATAGTTGTTGGGCTTCATTTGCAGATTGGTGTTACTCGCCACAAAAAAACGCTTGTTACCAGAATGGTAATGAAATGAAGAGTTGCCTGTACTAAGTGATAGCCCCTTAGGAATTTTCAGCCTGAGCGTACCCAGAAACTGCCCTTTCAAAGACATACAAACAAGGCGCTCGTAATCACCGTAAAAAAGTGCTATTTCTTTTTCACTGAGCAGCGCCGCATCAAAATAATCGCTGGGTAGGAAGTGATAGCCTGCCTGACCAAGAGCAAAATTGTTTATGTGCGCACCTTTTTTGGTAAAGAGAAAGCTACGACGCACCACCACATCAGGAAAAAGTATCAAGCTCTTGTAGTTATAAATGCTCGTTACGCCGCTTAGCAAAAGAGAGTCGGAAGTAATTTGCAGACTATCCGTGAGTCTGAGTTCAAATGTGTCTGTGCTCTCTGGAACTTTACCAGAGCTGCCACAGCTCAAAAGCAACGCGCAGAGGCACAAAAAAAGGAGACATTGGGTCATTATCATTTGTGTTTTAGCGGCTTCGGAGCTCCCAGACGTAGATTTTTTGAGGATAACTTAGCTTGAGAATATACATTTTTTTGTCTTGTATAAATGGAAAAACCATACAAAGAGGCGGTACGGTTTGCTCAAAAAAAGTGTGTGTGTTGGCATCATAGAGTAAAATATTAAAACTACCCCATTTCAAGGGTTTGCCGTTTTCTGCTGGTGAATAACATAATGCGAAATGCTTGTTCTGAAAATCTCCAAAAAGACCAGTGTAAGCGAACCAGTGCGAAAACTTAAATACCTTAGCAATGCTATCTGCCTCTAGGTAATCGTATTGTTCAGAGCGGACTGTTTTATATGTCCATCTTCTACCTTTCTTAAATGCAAAAATAGGCGCATGTATCGTGGTATAGGCTATTTCATGACTTCGTCCATCGCAAGTACCAACAGCCGGATTGTTCACAAAAGGAAAGGTTTCAGTTTTTGGGTATACAGGCCCTCTGTAAATAATATGACTACGTACCCTTTTGGGATTATAGAGCAAGAGTTGTTCTTGTCGCTTATTTTTTCCAATTGTTCTAGTGTTACAAATTATACACTTAAATCTTTCAAGCGGATAAGCAGTATATTGAAGAAATGAGCCTGTGTACATTTGTTTACGACGACTGAGCCTATATTTTTCTCTCTTTAATACTTGACCGAAAAAATCTAACTCTACGCGCTGCTTGTAGTATTCCATCGTAAGAGTTTTCGACTCTAGAAAAGTTTCTACAATCGATTTATAAGAGATGCTATCGTTAAAATAGGAAGAAAAATTATCCACATCCTTGAATAACAACTTTCCTTGCCTATCAAAAATATAGCTATTGCTAAAAAGCGCATCTACATGAAAAGCACTATGATTCATCTGTAGAGTGGCGTGTATCATGTTAGAGCCACTATCAAAAGCATGGCTTATGTTTATACTATCAGCTAAGGCAAAAAACATGAGCGTATCCAATTTTGCGGCAGGCCCTGCCTCGGTGGGAAACTTGGTGGGCAACTTATATGATTGGCAGCCTAGAAAACATAAAATTAACACACTAAAACATAGAAGAAATATTGTTTTCATAGTTAAGGCTTGCTAAATGATTTGCGGTTAGGTAAAAAGGTTGAGATACATACAACCAAATCTCCACCTTCTAAGTAAGGCAGTTACTTGTATAGAGTCTATCAAATTTTGCAAACAAATTTAATTCAATATGCAATTTGTTTTTAAACAGGAGTAGTGTACTGGGTAATTGCATTGTTATTAGTAAACTCTGTATCATCAAGATACAAAAGTAAAAAAAAATGTTACCAGTTTAGTTTTTTAGTATCCAAAACACTCTATCTCCATACAATTAGGATTACCAGGACAGTTGTATGTAACTAAAAAGCAGTGGGCACTCCAACCTGATATTTGGATTGGTCTTCCAGTCTGCGTACAACCAGCAGCCAAACACGCATCAACGGGTGTGCTAGCCCCCAATACCCCCAACCCCATTACCGCCAAAACGGCCAATACTTTTAAAGTTTTCATTTTTTTGTGGAATTAAATGTTTAAAAAACGCTTAAACTCTGGGCGCAAAGCACCCAGAAACAAACCTCCGAAAGAAGTTGTCCACAAAGGTAAAGGTAAAGGTAAAGGTAAAGACCAGCAAATTTTTAGGCAATTATTTTTTCATAAAAAGTGTTAATTTTTTTACAGACAAAATTAGTTGCTTGTAGGTGCGGTTTTCTAGCAGAATAGCCTATACATTTGCAGTTCTTGTCTTTGTTTTACAAATAAACCAATCCCCCCGCTTGCGCCTATGCGGGTGCGTGTGGCTCTGGTGGAGCGGGGTGCTTTTGCCTCTTTATTCACTTACCTAAACGTTGCATTTATCTGTTGAATCTAAGAAGCATGGTCTTATTTTCTCGGATTATTCCAAAGCTGTGCCGCTCAAGATTCCCAAAAAATATCACAAGTACGATAGTTTTCAGGCGACGGATTCAACGCAAAATGCTAAACATACCGCTACGCACTTGTTTGCTAATGTCAAAGCTCAAAGTGTATAGATATTCGCCCTTAGGTAGTACCTTGTTGCCAATACTGCCATCAAAAGTATTTTGGTAGTCTAAAAACTCACCTATCTTTTCGCCAATGCGATTATAGATGGTCAGCTTGTTTTTCTGATAAAGCTCAATGTTATTCACTATGAGCACATCGTTCATACCATCGCCGTTTGGTGTTATAACGTTCATGACCTCTGTAATGGGGTCATCTAGGACTACCACGAGAACGTAATTTTCGTTGGTGCAACCCTTATCGTCCGTGCCACGTACAGTGTATTTCAGCGTTTTGAGCGGGCGCGCTGTTGGCGTGGCAGCGCTAGAATCGTTGAGCGTTTCGCCGTCCGACCAGCTGTAAGTTTCTGCTCCCGATGCGCCTAACTGAACACTTGTGCCAATTCTGATAGTGTGCACTTCCTTTTCTACAACAATAATCGGCAAAGGATAAACAGTCATGAACAAGATATTGCTCGTATCCTTAAAACCACACGCATCGCGCACAATACGGCGATAGCTAGTATTTTGTTGGATTTTGCCCGGCATGAAAAAGGCTTTTTGGCCTTCTAATTCAATGTTCTGCCAGCTAAGTGTGTCGGCAGTACGGCTTTGCCATTGATATCGGAAAGGGCGAACACCGCTGTTTGGTTCTGGCCCCAATAGAGAATCGGCTGTTTCATTCAAACAAAAAGCTTGGGTACCGCTAATGACATTACCGCCCAGAACAGGGTTCACTTCCACCAAAACGACGTTTGAGGTATCAGAAAAGCAGGCGGAAGACGCTATCCGCCTGAACCAAGTATTGTTTTCAAGGCTATCTGCCTGATAGTTTTGAGTCTTTGCAGAGTCTAAATCAGTCCATGTTAGCGTGCTGTCGGCGGATACTTGCCATTGATAATTGTACGTGCGGTCGCCGCCCTTCGGTAAATTGCCTGTAAAAAGCTCTGGGGCAGTAAATTTACAAATCATTTGGTTGGCCTGAATAACGCTGCCACTGACGATAGGGATAATATTGATACTCACCAGATGAGAGGTATCTTCAAAGCAGTTGGCAGAGAGCACAATACGCCTAAAGGCTGTGCTATCGCCCAAAAGTTCATAAGTCAGTAAATCTTTGTCTGTACCCATTTGTTTCCAGCGGCCTAGGCTATCGCGTTGCTGCCAGATAAATGTGTATGTGCCATCTCCATCTTGTGGTAGAGAGCCCAAAATAGGCGGCAGGGTTTTTCCTAAACAAATATTTAAATGCCTAACCGTATCGGCTACAACACCCGCAGCAGTGTCAGTTGTCAGAATGCTGAAGTAACCAACATTATTAGAAATAGGCTGAATAACATTCAGAATCATCAGGCTACCAGTATCTGATTTGCAACCACCGTTTACAATCCTTCTGAAATAAGCAGTATCCTCAAGACTACTCAGAAAATATGAGGGTACATTGCCATCGGGCATATCAAACCAACTGCTGTCCACCAATGGTGTTCGTGAACGCTGCCAGGTATAGTCAAAAATGCCTTTTCCGATGGGTAAAGAACCATAAAGACTATCCATAGGCTCACCCTTACAAATTGTTTTGAGCAAAAGATTACTTTCAGCCTTTATGGGCACTACTGAAATAAGATTTTTACCAAAAACAGGCGCTACGTTAATAATGGCTACATTACTAGTATCCGCATAACAAAGTGTATTGACAATTCGTCTAAAAAAGGTTGTGTCGCCGAGCGCCAACGGAATAAAATTTTCGGTAGTGGCTTCGTTTTGCCAAGTGCTTTCACTAATGAGCCGACTCTGCCAGAGATACCCATAGTTCGCATCTCCACCACTTAATTTTTTGAGTATAAAAAAACTGCCATTTTCACCATTGCAGACGGTTTCGCGCAGTGTATCGGTGCGAATCGTGTTGTTGCTAATTTCAGGAATATAGTTGAGCCGAACTGCATCAGAGGTGTCGCGTGTGCATTGCCCAATAACGATACGCCGCACGTAGAGCGTATCCAAAATAGCGTCTAACAGAATATTTTGAGTGGTTCTGGGTGGCGCAAGTGTATCAGACCAGACCGTACCGTCTGGTGAAAGTTGCCACACAAAGCGGTAGGTACTGCCGGCGGGTGCTGGGAGGCTGCCGTTTACTTTGAGATTGCTCTCACCCTTACAAACTTCAGCTTTGGGTAAAGATAGCGTGTTGTCAAAAAGTTCAAAAAATACATTTACACGCATAGGTGCACTAAAACTGGTTACGCATTTGCCAATTATCACGCGCCTGATGTAGTAAATACCCACGATGGTTTGAGCAGGCAAACTAAGGCTATTCATGGTGTAGCCTGCCAATGTTGAGTCCACGTCCGTCCAAACTGGCGCAGCGGGGTCAGGCGAAGTTTGCCATTTAAAGCGGAAACTATCAATAGCGGGGGGTGGTAGCGCTGCAACGGTCAGTTTACGTCCTACACAAAGGCGTATGCTATCTTGGCTCAGTTTGTTGCCATCACCAAAAGGAGCTATACCTCTTATTTTTAAGACATTACTAACAAAGCTACCGCAAGTATTTACAACAAAGCGCCTAAAAAAGACAAAGCCTTTGAGCGTATCCGCCACTGGGTAATTCTGGGCTGTGCCTACGTCTGTCCAGGTTGTGCCATCGTTGGAGCGCTGCCATTTGTAAGTGTAATCTATGACTAATGTGCCGTTGATGGTTGGCATAGGGCCTGCATTGCAGTTTACGGTATCGCCGCTGATGGCATTTGCGCCGCTGGCCAGAGCCGGTATAAGCTCTACGTTTAAAATTGTGGTGGTATCGGCTTTACCGCAGGAGGCATTAACAATGCGTCTAAACTTCGTTGTTGAGGTTAATAAACCTCCATCATGGTTTTGCAATGAGCCTACAGTCGTCCATGTAAGGCCGTCTGCTGAACTCTGCCACGTGTAAGAAGCGATTGTACCGCCTGATACGGTGGGCAGTGTGCCATTGATGAGATAACTAGTGCCAGAACAGGCTTTGGGAGTCCCCCCCGCAATAGTATTGCCACTGATACTGCATTGCGCCCATACTTGGCTTAGACCAAATAGGCTAAAAAAAACTGTAAAAAACGCGCAGAGAGCAATAAAACGCATAAAATGTAGTATGAATGATGATATGAGGCTGCCTACAATTTTGAGCAACAAAGATACTAAAAAATATTTTGATTTTTAGTGGGCAACACGCAAGCATTATAAAAGTTTGTTTTAACAAAATATGCCTCAAATATACCTCAATTTTTTTAAGCAAGTAATTGGAATATTTTTTGTATAAAGCTCTTGAATTACTATCTTTGCCGTATGTTAAGCCTTCTATGCTTAAGTTTTTGAGCAGAATAGTTCCCAAAACATAAATAGTTGATTAACATCTTCATTGCTTAGTTACGTTTTTGAATTATTACTCAATTTACGATTTAAAAAACTTTATGAAATACGTATTTCTAGGTGTTTTTACGGCTTTTTTAAGCCTTTTTTCTTTCACCTATCTTTTAGCACAGGGCACAATGAATTTGGTAGAGAATACCCCCCAGACCATCAATGGGGTTAGTTATGGCTATCGCATTCGTAACGAGCAGGTTAAAGAGGTAAAAGATGAAAACTACTCGCGTTATGAAGTAGAAGTGTATGTAACGAACAATAGTGGCTGCCCTAAAGTTCTGTTGTTCCGAGATTTAAACGGGTCAAGTTCTTTGGGCTTTGGCACGTCCGAGCAAACTGTGGCTATTTTTGAGTGCTTGAATGCCACGGGCAAGCGCCTGACCTCCAAAAATCAGAACGTAGAAGCCAGTATTTATCGAATGCAGCAGCGCGTTAGAGAAACAGGCCCTGACGGTAAGTCCACAACGCGCTTTACAGACGCAGAAGTAGGCTACGGCATCAGAAACGGCGAAACTGCCAGCGCCACGCTCATCGTGATTGTGCCGCTCGGGCAACGTCCCAATTTTACTTGTAGGGCTGTAGCATTTTCTAATTTTTAAGTGCAGCTTAAAGTTTGCTATTCTGTTGTAATTGTTTGATAATAAGGCAATAGAATAGCAAACTTTTTATTTAAACAAAGCTAGGTGAATTTAAGAAGCACAAGGCAAAACACATAAGAAAAATAAAGAAGCTAAGCATTTAGAGTATCTGGGATTACTAGAAAAAGTACATCACAAAACTAATTTTGAAATTCACCTTTGATACTTAACGACCTTTTTGCCTTTTAAAAGGTATGCAATTGGCCTAATGATTTTGAGTCTGATTTTGATGCTTAAAAAGCAGCGCTCTCCTTCTGTCATTTAAAAATTCAGAGATATTACGAGAGGCAAAAAAGCGACCATCTAGCTTGACTCCTCCTCAATATTTGCTATTTTTTTATCAGCCAAAATTCTTATAGGGCATGAAATTCCTTTTAAGAGTTTGGCTTTGGTATGCAGTAAACCGAGTTTGTAGCTACTCTTTCGTGGACGCATTACTATTGAGGCGCATAATATGGCATGAAAAAAAGCCTCCAAAAATTCATTTTCTCAATAAAATGTATATTCTTTACGCAACTGTTTGTGCTGTTGTGAAGGCTAGTAAACTGAAATTCGCCCGCATTGACAGAATAATCTCTAAATTAGCCTTTCTATGCCCTTAATCTTGCCTGTTTTAGGTAAAAGCCCCGTTATTGGGCCAGACTGCTTCCTTGCGGATAACGCAACCATCGTAGGCGACGTGGTGCTTGGCGCACATTGCAGCGTGTGGTTCAATGCCGTGGTTCGTGGCGACGTACACAGCATTAGGATAGGGCATCATACCAACATACAAGACGGTGCTATCATACACTGCACCTACCAAACAGCCCCTACGAACATCGGTAACTATGTTAGTATAGGTCATGCCGCCATCGTGCATGGTTGTACCCTACAAGACAACGTTCTGATTGGTATGCGTGCGGTGGTTATGGACGGCGTAGTGGTTGAAAGTGGCGCTATTGTGGCAGCTGGCGCGGTTGTACTAGAGAATACACGTGTAGAGGCAGATTGCATTTATGCGGGTGTGCCCGCACGCAAGGTAAAACGAGTAGAAAATCGGGCAGAAATGCTGACACGAATTGCCAACAATTACGTCATGTATGCCTCGTGGTTCAGGCCTGAGCCTGAAAAGTAGTTACTCTTGTTTGTTATTCTCATTCAAATTTGTTCTTAAACCTGTCCGTATTAAAAAATGACCATTAAGAATCCAACGAGCAATTTATCTGAACTCCAAAAGCGCATATTAACGGGTTTTTTTGGCGGACTTTTAATTTTAGGTGCTGTTACATGGAATGAATGGAGTTATTTTGCCATCTTCTTTTTGATATGCTTCTTTACTCTCTGGGAGTTTTACAATCTTCTTGGTTTAGACGGCAACGTTCCTTTGCGTACTTTTGGCACAATAAACGGTCTTTTTATTTTTAGTTTAACCTTTTTGGTAGAAAAGTACGAACTGTCGGCGCACTATTATATGCTCTCTTTCATTGGTTTATCGGGTGCATATTTTATCCGTCTTTATGTTAAAAGAGACTTTAAGCCCTTCGCCGATATTGCCTTTACTTTTTTGGGAGTCTTTTATGTGGCAGCTCCTTTTGCTTTTTTTAATTTTACTGTTTTTGACCAACACGGCGACTATTCCTATCAAGTTATTCTAGGCTCTTTGTTTATTTTATGGGCGAATGACACTGGCGCGTATTTTTCGGGCAGAAACTTTGGCAAGCGCAAGTTATTCGAGAAGGTTTCACCCAAAAAAACTTGGGAGGGCAGCTTGGGTGGAGCACTTTTGTCTTTGGCAGTGGGTTTCTTGTTGTCTATGTACTTCAAAGACGTTAATATGCCGCAATGGTTGGGTATAGCAGCCCTGATTGCCGTTGTGGGCACGTATGGCGACCTTGTGGAGTCCTTGTTTAAGCGCAGCATCAATATCAAAGATTCTGGTAAGGTGCTACCAGGTCATGGCGGATTTCTAGACCGTTTTGACAGCCTGCTACTGGCCGCTCCTTTTATTGTGGTTTTCCTAAAAATGAGCAAGGAACTCAATTTTTTTCAAATATAAGAAAAATATTGTGCATGATTGATACCAATGCACTATTCCACAAGAGATAAAACTCCTGTGCCTAGCCAATAAAACCTCTCCATCACACACAAAAATTAAATTAAGAGAGGCTATTTGCTGTATTTGAGGTTTTTTTTTGGATATTTGCCTCAATAGACAAACACATTGTTATTCTCAGAATTATGTTTAGAAAAATATTGATTGGATTAGCCATTCTCTTGGCTGTAGGTGCGGGTGCTGGCTCGTTTTTCTTGTTCTCCGATGGGGGCGCTTTTGGCAAAATCAATCCTTTACACGTGGTACCGAATGATGCCATTTACGTCATAGAAACAGAAGCGCCTATTAATAGCTGGCGGCAATGGGCATCTGGCCTGGTGTGGAATCATCTCAAAAAACAGTCATTTTTCTCTGAAATGGGCGAAAGTGTGGACGCGCTCAATAAAGTCATTAAAGAAAATTCTTTGCTTTTAGACATTCTGGGTGAGCACTCTGTTATCGTTTCTGCCCACAAGTACACTTACAAGGACTATGACTTTTTGTACGTGGTGGACTTAGGCAACAAGGGTAACCTGACTACCATTTTGCAGGAGTATTTGAACCCTATTATCCGTGATGCCTTTAAAACAGGCGAGAGAACCGTGGGCGAGTACCGCGTGTTAGAATTATTCGACCCCTCTGACCGAAGCACGCTCCACGTCGTTTTTGTGGATAATCTTGTTATATGCTCTTATACGGGCAAGCTCGTGGACGCAGCACTCAAACAGAAGGATAGCCCTAATTTTGCTCAGAACGATATTTTTAAAGCTGTTCAAGAAAAAACAAAGTCCAATGGAATGGGCAAGCTCTATCTCAACTACAACTTGCTAGATGAGTTCGCCAACTGCTACATGAGCACACCAGACGAAAACGTTCTTAAATTAAGTGAATCTTTGTTTTTTAGCGCTTTTGATGTAGAAATGGACGACAAACGTGGCCTTATTGAAATGACTGGCTTCACAAACGTCAATCCCAATTACCCTTCCTACTTCAAGGCTTTGGCCCTCTCTGGCAACGGCGAAATCAGCGCGCCTCTTGTGGTGCCGTCCTACTCCTCTTTCTTTTTTAGCCTGACGTTCAAGGACTTTAATTTGTTTTTGGATAATCTTGAGAACGTCATGCAAGAAGATGACGAGGAGGGGTATCAGGAGTATATCAAGAATACAAGCATGATTGAAAAATTCCTGAATATTGATATTCGTGACGATTTTGCTTCTTGGGTCAAAGATGAAATTGCCGTCGCGCAGGTAGAAACCAACCGTCCGAACAGCAAAGACGAGTTTGCCCTTTTTATTAAAGCCAGCAATATTGAAGATGCCCGCTCTAAATTAGAGCACGTGGGAAATCAGGTACGAAAGCGCAGTCCTGTTAAGTTCAAAAGTTTTTCTTATAAAGGTTATCAAATTTCTTTTTTGGCAGTTAAAGGCTTGTTCAAAATTTTGCTGGGCAAATACTTTGATAAAATAGAGAAACCATACTACACTATTATTAAGGACTATGTTGTCTTTTGCAACAATCCGCAAACACTCAAGAGTATTATTGATGACTTTGAAAACAAACTCACACTGGCCGACGACCCCGGTTTTCAGGCTTTTTTCAATAACTTTGACAGCGAGTCCAACTTCTTCTCATACGCCAGTATGCCTGTTCTGAACCAAAACATGGCTTCGCTTGTGGACGCAAGTACACTCACCAGCCTCAAGCAAAACGAAGATTACATACTCTGTTTCCCTCACTTTGGCATTCAGTTGGTGCAAGAAGACAGCCTTTTTGATACCAAGATTATTTCAGCTTTTGCAAAGCCCACAGACGTTCGCCGTGCCTTTACGGACTTCCTGAGCAAACGCTCTCAGATACAGGCCGAAGACCCCGAAAAATCTACAACCGTGGAAAAGATTTTTGATATGTTTGAGGGTGAAGGCAGTAGCAATGCAGAAACCCAAGATGGTATGCTCAACGATGTTTTTGCCGATGTGTCCGAGATGGTGGACGTAAACGGCCTGCGTGGAGTTTTTCCTCGAAAAATTACTAAAACTGAAGGCAACAGGAAAATTGTTGCTTTTTACAGAGACCAAGAATTGCATGGGGCCTACAAAGAATACGAAAATGGCATATTGCGCATAAAAGGCCGCTACAAAGATAATTTGAAAGAAGGCAATTGGTTTCTCTATGACGAAAACGGAGACTTGATTGATAAAATACGGTACAAAAAAGGCAAAGAGAATTAAGCCACCAAAGTATTGTAGCCTTGTTTTTTATTTAAATGGTCGTTCCCTAGAATACATTTAAAATATTAATTATCAGGAAATTAAATAAGGAGTTTACCCTTAAAATTTCTTGGGTTTTAGCCTATTTTGTCAAATAACTGGTAAAACCTCAAGGGCTTCTTCTTGCGGCCTGCACTGCCTCGCATCAGACAAAAGCGAATGGCTCAAAGGTCAGAGGGTGAGATTTTCTGTACAACTCTGTTTTTGTAAGAGAGTGAATCAAAGAAAAAGCCAGTCGCTGATTTAGATGAAAAAAGTTATTTTTCATCTAAATTGGTCTTATCTGATGGTTATAAAAAATAGCCTCAAAGCAAACCGAAGGTATATGCAAGACGAGGACGCTCTTGAAGGTATATGTTCATGAATTACATTGCCTTACAATGGTACTATATCATCTATAAGCTATTGAAAGAAAATAAACTACTCAAAAAATATGCTGTTACTGATTTTATCAAGCTCTTGGTAGAAATCAAAAAAGTACACATCAACAACATCTGGCACACCGAGCCTATCATCAAAAAAAATCCAAGCCATGCTAAACCAACTCAAGATATCTGTTCCGTAAATTCATTTCGGGCTTAGGGTTTAAAATCTTTTTTTGCACATCAAGGCCGTTTTTTTTCGTTTTTAATAAAGAATCTGTTTGCTTTATTTTTGACAAATGAAGGCTCATTTTTTACACTTTTCAACCAATTTAATGGTTTCTGGGTCTTCTGGGCTTATTTTTAAGGCCTTGGCGAGCAAGTCGCAGGCGAAGCCTTCTTGTCCTACATTATAGAGCTTAATGGCAGATGTTTTGTAAGCGTTGTTCAGCGAGTCTAAGGACTTACTTATGTTTTGAAGGCGCTTGATTGGTTCGTCATTAAACTCAAGTACAAGAACCTCTGCCAGTACCTTTTTAGCCTCTAAATAGTGCATATCGCCAAGTAGAATAAGACTATCCGCACGTTTTAAAAGCGTGTTGTGTTGGGTTTCATTGGCCAGAATTTTCCGAACTCGCGGAATAGATACGGTACGTAATTCTTCATTGGATTCATCAAACTCTAAGGCCATCTGGTACTCGTCCAAGGCGGTTTTATAATCATAGCGCATTTCGGCAGCTACGGCCAAATCATAATGCTGGTTGTACTTGCCTGTTTTATAACTGTAATAAAAAATACCCATGCCAATAATTGCAGCCACACAGACAACAAGTAAGAAAAGCGTAACATTAAACAAAATTCTTTGCCTTATAGCATTTGCCTTGGCCTTTTTCTGAATTTCCAGCTCCATGCCCTTACACTTACCAATAAATTCTTTTTGTAGCTCGGTGGGTGGTGGGTTTTTCTTTTCAGCCAGTGCATTTTCTAGCCAAGAGACTGCCAGCGTGAGTTCTGCCCCACGCAGAAGCATATCGTCGTCGTAATGAGCCATTTGCCACTCCTTCGCTTCTGCCTGCCATTTGGCATGAGCGCTGATGTACTCTCGGTCGGTATTGAGCGCCCTAATGACTTGATTGAATGCCCCTTGAAAGTTTTTTGTACCGTTAATCCAATTGATATCAGCTAGTTCTTTCGGAATCTGCTCTATGGGGGTTTCAATAACCAAAATTGTAATAAAACGCTTATTGTGCTTGGCAGCGTGCTCCACTTCGCCTCTACAATATGGTGAAGTTACTGATTGAGGTGAGATAAGAAATAAAAAGTTATTGGTGCTTTCTATGCCCTTGTATATCTCTTTCTGAAAATCATCGCCTTCGGCAATACTGTCCTGGTCAAACCAAGTACTTTTCCCATTCAATTTGAGCTGTTCGTTGAGTTTTCGGGCAAAGTCGCCATCTTTTCGCGAATAAGAAATGAATACCTCTAAACGTAGTTCGCCGCTTATTGCAGCACTTTCGTTAATAAATCGTTCTTGTATGGGCAGTGGCTGATTTTTGTGTCGTTTACCGCCAATGCTCAACCAAGCCTTAGCATTTTGCAGATTAAAACCATGTAAAAGGACGCTTGCGTTTTCGTGTTGTTTCTCCCATTTGAGGGCTTGTGTCAAAAATACCTTATGCTGATAATGATAAGTGGCATCAATATTTATGACTTTGACTATATCTGCAATATCTTTTTCGTAATCGGCTTCATCTTGATTGTCCATAAAGTCCACATACTGAAAGCCCTTGATAACGTCAGGAAAGTCTTTTTGCGGAACATTTTCAATGAGTAGTGGAATAATACGCTTGCCCAGTTGGGTAGCATATTGCAGTTCTTTTTTACAACTTTCCGATTCAAGCGCGTCCTTCGTAATAAAAAAAAGCACGTTGTCTGCCCCTTCTATACCTTCTAGAACGGCCTCTTCTTGCGTTTCGCCTTTTTTGATGTCTGTTTGTCGTAGCCACGTGGTTACCAAATGTCGCCCGAGACTTATTCTTACCTTATCGCGTAATGTAACGTCATCGGCAGTATGGGATATGTAACAGTCCGTCTGTAAATTTTCAGCATTTTTTCGGCTCTCACAAATAAACTCAATGTGTAGGTCGGAGGGTTTGCAAGGCGGTTGTTCGGGCGGCGCAAATTCCTTCGCTAACCAATCATTAGCATTTTGGCGCTCCTCGCCCACCAAAAGAAAAGAAGTTTGCCGTTGGTGCTTGTCCCAATAATAAGCCTTAGAAAGCAACTCGTTATGCTGCTGTGCATAATCTTTGTTTTTATCTAAAATTCTACAGAGTTCGTTGAAACTGGCCTCAAAATTATCTAGAGGCTCAAAGCCATCAAAAGCCTTAAAGTTTTTGCAGTAATCAAGGTATTCAAGTTTAGTCCAAATGTTTTCTTGCTCCTTTGCCCACTTTTCAAGTAATTTAATATCTGTTACTTGTTCCTTGGTTTCAATACGGTGAAACTTGCCAATCAAGCGCGCATTACGCTCCCAATTTTTGGGGTCGTCTGTATCAAATTTGCGAACGTGCATCATCGGGATAATGCGCTTCCCCCAAGCCAGCGCCTGCTCTATTTCTTCTAAACAAGGCCCAGACTGAACGCTATGAGGCGCAATGATAAAAATAAAGCTGTGTGCAGTCCTTATGCCGTCGGCAATATCCATACGCCAAGAGTTGCCGGGTTGTATGTTTACTTTATCAAACCAGGCTTCATAGCCAGCCAATTTGAGTTGCGCAAAAAGCCGCGCCGCAAAACCAATACTTTCGCGTCGTCCATAAGAAATAAAAACATCTTTGAGCGGACTAGAACTCATATTTTAGACGATAAATATCAATAAAATACTGATAATTAAATAGCTAGCTTATTTTTTAACAATAAATCAAGTCAAAATTAGAATTTTCTTTGAGAAGAAAACTCTTTTTCTAAAAAAAAATATCCTACCAGATGCCATTAGGCCAATTTTTGTTAAAAAAAATATCAGAGTTCAAGATTTATCAACTTAAAATGTATGACTTTCTGCATACAGTTTAAGTGAGGTAGTACGCTCATACTTTTTTAACGCGATTCAATATAGTATTAAAAAAAAGGTTTCGAGTTGATTTCAACGCAAAACCTTTTTTGTTACTCTATTTTATTGAAAACTAGGCCAAAATTTCTTGAACTCTGGCGGCAGCGTCTTTCAGTAATACTGCAGGAATAACGTTTAGGCCAGACTCTGCAATAATTTTTGCGCCTTCCTCAGCGTTTGTTCCTTGCAAGCGCACAACAATAGGCACATCAATTTTACCGATGCTTTTATAGGCCTCCACAACGCCAGCCGCCACGCGGTCGCAACGAACAATCCCGCCAAAAATATTGATGAGAATGGCTTTTACGTTAGGGTCTTTCAGAATAATACGGAAGCCCTTTTCTACGGTTTGGGCGTTGGCCGTACCGCCTACGTCCAGGAAGTTAGCAGGCGCGCCGCCCGAGAGCTTGATAATGTCCATAGTAGCCATAGATAGCCCAGCGCCATTCACCATACAGCCCACGTTACCGTCCAGCTTTACGTAATTCAGGCCATATTCACCCGCTTCAACTTCAAGAGGTGAGCTTTGAGTTGGGTCAGCAAGCGCTGCTAGGTCTTTGTGTCTATAAAGCGCATTTTCGTCTAAAACAACTTTGCCGTCCACCGCCAAAATCTTATCGTCGGAGGTTTTCAGTACTGGGTTAATCTCAAAAACAGAGGCATCAAGTGCTTCGTATGCTTTGTAAAGGCTCTGAATAAACTTAACCATTTCACTGTAAGCATTGCCAGAAAGGCCAAGTGCAAAAGCCAATTTACGTGCCTGAAAAGCCTGTAAACCGACTACAGGATTTACCCATTCTTTAATAATTTTTTCAGGAGTGTGTTTGGCAACTTCCTCAATGTCCATACCACCCTCAGTACTCACCACCACAACATTGGTACCGGTATTGCGGTCTAGCAGAATGCTCAAATAAAACTCTTTTGGCTGCGACGCACCCGGATAATACACATCCTCAGCAATCAAGACCTTATTGACGAGGTGTCCTTCAGGTGCATTTTGTATGGTAACGAGCGTACCGCCAAGCATTTGGCTAGCTTTTTCGCGAGCTAGCTCTTGGCTTTTGGCCAACATAACGCCGTTGTAGTCTGTACCTACAATTTTACCTTTACCGCGGCCGCCAGCGTGAATTTGCGCTTTAACGACATACCAAGATGTCCCTGTTTGGGCGTTGAGTTTTTGGGCGGCCTCAAAAGCCTCGTCGGGGGTGGAAGCCACTATGCCTTCTTGTATGCGCACACCATACGACTTTAGGAGGCTTTTAGCCTGATACTCGTGAATATTCATGTTTTTAACTAGCTAAATATCAATCGCTTTGACTGTTGTTAATGAGTTGTGCGACATTCAGAACACACACTTTGCCCACAATATAGCACAAAAAAAATGAAGTATGCAAATATTTTTTTGAAGAGTACAAGATTTCAAAATCAAACTTACCTTAGAAACTATCCAGAGAATATCGCCTCAAGAAAAAAAGGACTACCTTTTCAGATAGCCCTTATTTTTGTTTTAAGAGAAAGAAGCGTTTACTCCTTGATAACTTTGGTAGTGTAAATGCTGCCCTCTGTTGTGATAAGAACGGCATACATACCATTGGCTAAAGCGCCCATATCCAACTGAACAGTTTGTGCTGTGCCATTGGCAGTGCTTTCTTTCGCCTGTAATACGCGACCAAGTTCGTCTATGAGTTCTACACGTACACCGCCTTTCAAATCTGTTGGCAAGGTAATGAAGAAATCCTTCTGCGTTGGGTTAGGATAGAACTTGAAACCAGCCTTTTGAGCGTCTTCGCTTTCATCGTCCATACCCAAAACAGACAACACAAAACGAATGTTGCTACTTTCGGTGCTGCAACCACCCACTCCCCAAACAGCTTTGTAATTGCCATTTTTTGTTGGTGTAATCGTCGCTTTGCCCGCAAATTCTGGTACTTCCTCGCCGTTCAAGAACCACTTGATGTCCGTGCTAGTTGAGCCGTCCGAAGCCTTCACAGTCAGTTCGTTAAAGCCTGTGCCTACAATCTTTACACTCGGAATAAGCACACGGGTAATGACGATTTCGCCACTTGTGCCAGTGCAACCACCATTGTTGATAAGAACCGTAAACACACCTGTTTTGCCTGTTTCTAGCGTATTGGTGCTTGTTATGGCCTCGCGCCTGCCGTTTCTGAACCACTCGTAAGTAGCGCCAGATACGCTCGGTGCGCTCAGTTCCGTTGTGCCACTTGGGCATATCTCGGTGCTTGAAGCAGAAATATCTATGCTAGAAGGCAGTTCGCCAAACTTGACATTGCTTTCTGCTGAAGCCGAGCAGCCGTTTCTTGTAACAACAAGGGTATAAATGCCTGAAGCGTTTACTGGCAAGCTAGAGCCTGTGCCAGCCAAAGCGCTGCCCAAGAACCACTCGTAAGTAGCATCTGCAAATGTTTTGGCATTCAATGAGCCGCCTGCACAAATCGTTGTGGCAGAACCTTCCAGAATCTTCGCTTCTGGCTTGTAGTTCAAGACCACCCGCACCGCCGTTGAACCCGCAAAGCAACCATTAGATGTTACACTCATGGTGTAAGAACCTGATTTTGTGGCCGTAAAGCTAGGCGTAGTGGTGGTTGCAACCGCCATGTTATTCAAGAACCAAGTGTAGCTAGCGCCCGCAATGGATTCTGCCGAGAGCAAATAACTATTGGTACAAGAAAACTGCGTTTTGCTGCCAAGAAGAACTGCAGTAGGCAATGACTTGACTTTCACCGTAACAGAAACACGTGGCTTGCTTTCGTAGCCTTCGCCTTTGGCTGTTACCCAGTACATTTTGTCTGCAAAGAGCTGACCTGTGTTAAACACACTACCAGAGAACGGTTTGCCTGTGGTGGGGTCTAAAACTGGGGTTTCTGCCGTAGCGCTTTCGTACCAGTAGAACTCACCAGATTTGTGGAAAGCGGTAGCCGTCATCAAACCATTGCTGCCTAAGCAAGCGTCTTGCGTTACAACAACCGTTGGCTTAATTGGATACGTGAAATCGTCATCGTCGTCTGATGGGTGAG
Organism: Cytophagales bacterium; assembly: GCA_013299045.1. Classification (GTDB taxonomy): domain Bacteria; phylum Bacteroidota; class Bacteroidia; order Cytophagales; family Bernardetiaceae; genus RDZD01. The sequence continues at coordinate 41,318 of JAAFJX010000013.1, forward strand.
ATTTCTCTGAACCAAACTTTGTAATAATCATGTAGAAATAGCGCGTATCAGACTCCAAGCCCATTTCGTCAATGTACTGAATCAGACTGGTAAACTGTGCAGGAACAGTCGCTACTAAGCCATAAGCACCATCAACGCCTTTCTTGCGGTAAATCTCATAACCTGTTTCCGAGCTAGACGCATCACACCAGTTTACTTCCATCTTGTTGATGTCCAAACCTTTTACCCAAATGCAAGGAGGCGAAGGGGGGGCGGGCGCACTAGCACCTACTGGCGATGCACAGGGTGTTTCAATGGTAAAGTTCCAAGTTGTTGTACCAGAGATACCTATAAAATTAGAAATTGCTGTAGGTGTAATTTCTACATAATAGCTTTCACCACAGACAAAGATTGCGCCAGTAGGAAAAGTTATGGTATTGCCTACCACTGTTGCCAAAGAGGCAGCAATAGTGGCTACTGCTGCACCATCAGATGTTCTACGGATAACTAAATTGCCGCAGCCAGCTGCTGGCGCTGCCGAAAATGTAATGCTTACAGACGTAGTGCCTATGCTTACACCAGTGGCATTATCAGCTGGGCTAGTCGTTACGCTACTCATGTTTCCAAGATTCAGGCCTACCAAAACAGGGTCGTGGTCAGAAGAGCGGAACGGGGTAGCTGTGTAGTAATCAGGCGAAGTGCCGCCTGTGGTAACCTTAAAATTGGTATTGTAGTCAATGATAGTAGGTTCATCGGCGTTGATGTGCCATTTTTTACCCCCAGTAACTTGCGCTGCCAAAGATGCGGTAGCCATGGCATGGTCGAGCGCCCCACTTTGTGCATCAAACATAAATGAGTAGCTGTTCTCAACTAGACTTGTAAGGCCTGCTGCACGCAAACGGTCAATAGCATCTTCCTGTTCATAAGCATTGTAGTCGCCCATGCTGATGATGTCGCCGTCGCACGAAGTTACTTTAAGGTTATCAATAAAGGTAAGCAATGCTTCAGCTTGGCGTTTGCGTTTTGGTGCCCAGCAGCCTTGCCCGTCGCCAGCGTCCAGTTCTGCACCTGTAGCGCCAGTAGGGCCAGAGCCGCAGCCTTTGGACTTGAAGTGGTTAATGACGTAGGTAAACTTGTGTGCTCCCACAGCTGTTTGGAACGTTTGAGCCACAGGCAGTCGGTCAAAGTCAGGCGATGCAAAACTTTGCGAAGCACCTACAGGCGTAACAACACTTGCTTTGTAGATAATGGCTACTTTAATTTCATCTGCACCCACACCAGTAGCAGGGTCTGCAATGAAACTATATGTTGGTGGGCCGCCAATAAAGGAGTTTAGGCCATTAACGAGGTCTTGAATGGCAGACGTTGCGCCTGTTCCATCATTTTCTACCTCAATTAAACCTACCACGTCTGCATTCATAGCTGCTAAAGTAGCGAAGGTTTTACTGCGCTGGCGCATAAACTCTGTCATGTTGTCTGCACCACGTGACGTAGGAAAGCCACCACCAGCGCCGTCGCCATTAAAATAATTCAACACGTTAAAACTTGCTACTTTTAAAGTAGATGCACCTACATTAGGAACAGCAGGGCGCGGAGCAAAATCAAATACGGGCGGTTGAGCAACAAGTGGCTGTATGCGGTAGGCCGAAAAACCAAAACTCATAACACCAAACAGATTATCAACTGTAGTCCCTAAGCGGTGTGTGTTTACTCCCGTTTGCCAATGCTTGATAACCGTCGGATTTTGCTGAGTGAGACCGTCGTCCAAAATAATCAAGCGACGGTTGTTTAAGGCTTGCTGTGTTGTTACAGCGGCTACGTTTGATGTACCAGTGTGCGTAGTTCCTGTTGCCACTGCATCGTTCAAGTCAATTTCATTGCTTGGGTTGATTAAGCGACCGTCCGAGGATAAACCAACTTCACCAAAACGACCTAAGCGGAAGTGGTCAGTAACGGTCATTCGCTCAGGAATATTGATATACATATTCTCAAAACGCTCTAAATAAGGGACACCAGCAATAGCAGCAGGTACGGGGAAGTCCAGAACAGAAGCTGCTGGTAGAGGATTGCCCGTATTAATAACTGTTACGGTTGGAATAGAAGCACTTGTGCCAAGCTGAGTCTGATTAAAAAATTCATTAGCAAGGCCATTAGCACGAACACGGTCGCCTACATTGACAGGGGTCATTGAAAAAACGAAGATAGCTTCTGAAGTGAGCGGGTCTGTATCTTTGTCAAAATCTTCTTCTTGCAGGTAGAAACCGCCTAAACCACCAGTCGCTGTTGGTTCTTGGAAATCGCCCACCACAATACCTTCAACTGTAAAAGTACCAGCCAATGAAATATCCGTTGTGCCTTGAATAGTATGAATTTTTGTCAAAGAAACAACTTCGCCAGTAAGTGGTAAGTTAAACGTTGTTACGCCGGTGCTGGCATGGGCAATATTGCCTGGGCTAATGCCACCAACTGTTGGTGTAAACTGCACGAAAATTGTTACAGGGCCAGCATTGGCTACAGCAGGAGTTAGCGTAAGCGACGAACCAAATGGGCCAGATGCAGAGAGGCTAATACCAAATGGACTCGCCACGGTTAGGTTTAAATCATTTGTTAAGCAGTTGCCCAGAACAGTATAGGACTGTACAGCAGAAGGTGTACCAACAGCCGGGCTCGTGAAATACATAGGTGCAGCACTGACCGTCATGGCTGGCGCTACATTTATTTCAAAGACGGAGGTACTGCCACTTACTTCGTTTGCAACTACCAAGAGAGGCCTGCCTGTATGACTTTCATTTGCTGGAATAAAAATCAAACCCTCTGGGCCTAAGTCGCCTACTGTTGCGATATTAGCAAAGAGTGGTGCTACAGCAAAGTTCCTATTGTTCAGATATTGAACATAAGTTGGTTTTGTGGGGTCGGTTACGTCATAAACCATAACACCGCCAATGCGCTCTAAACCAACAAAAACATATTTTCTGCCACAAACCTCTCCGTAGGCCAAACCTTCTGGTTCTGGGCCTTTGTTGTCGCTACGGCTATCAATGTTGTTACCAGTTGTTCCGCTGTGTGTACAATTAAAGTTTGCTGAAGAAGTGAGCGCTGTAATTTGCTCAAAGTCGTCGCCACTATCATAAATCAAGTTGCTGTTGGCATCTCTAACAGAAAAAGAGCGTGTGCCGAAAGCAAGAAGCTGGTCAAAGTCTCCGTCGCTATCCGTATCACCAGCACGGTTAGTAACGCCTAAACGACCCGCGTTGAGAATATTTTGAACTGATGCTGCATTGGGGAAAGTAGCAGCGTCAAGTGTCAGTGTATTAATACGTGCTTCTTCTGAAAAACCTACTCCATAATCGCGCGCGTCGCCTTCGTTGGCAGTCAAGAGGTAGGTATTTCCGCCAGCCATAAATGCGTGAATGGCATCAGGCTGATACATTCCTCTAACAGGCAGCCGAGCTATGTTTATTGCCACATCAGAATCGGTTGCATCAAGCCCATTGCCCGTTGCTACGGCAGCGCGATGATTGGCCGTTCCCAACGCTTTTATCTCGGTAATAGTAGCGGTAGCAATGTTCAGTTTGGCAATGGCATTGTTCTCTTGCAAAGCAATCCAAGCCGTAGTACCGTCGTCTGAAATGGTGATGTATTCAGGCTCAAGGTCTTGAGAAAGTGTTGCGCCCGCATAACCTGTGAGGTGTACGCCGGAGGCTTTTAAAGCGGCAGCAGAGGCATCAAATGCCGTAAAATTGACCATGGTAGTTACAGGGATACCCAGCCCAGCCGTGATATCAATGATAGCAACAGAGCCTACGGGGTCTGGAGTGTAAGTAACAGGTGTAGGTTCACCTTCATTAGCAACAAGAATCTTTTTGCCATCTTTTGTGAAGGTGAGCATATCTGGCATAGCACCCACTACAGGCGTTGAAAATGCCATTGCATAAGGCCCAGCCGCATTAAAGATGAGCACTTCGCCAGGGAGTTGTGGGTTTGAGTTTTGCACCGCTACAGCCAAAACGCCGCCTTTACAAGCCACGCTATTGGGCGAACCGTTAGAAAATGAGCCGGTAATCATACTTAAATCAATACTTGTGATGAGTGTCATGGTTGTCATGTTCAAGACATCTATCTGCTTGGTGGCTCCGTTTACCACAAAAAGCCTTTGTGTAGCTGGGTCATGTGCGGGAATTTCGGCAGCACCAGTATTAAAATCAGTGGCTGTAGCGGCGGCTGAGTATCGCCCTATAGGAGCAGCTGTTAAAATAGGTGTTGGTGCATTCAGATTTACGCGCAGGTTGAAGACATCAGAGGCTTTTCCTCCACGACTATCGTCTGCAATAACTTTAATGTTAAAAAGACCAGCAAAACTGTTGTTGGGTGCAGTCCCACTAAAAGTGCGCGTAGCTGCATCAAAAGTTATCCAAGTAACAATACTAACAGGATTTTCATCTAAATCATTAAAAACTGCTGTGTAAGTCAGCGCGTCGCCGTCTGCATCTGTAAATGCACCTGCTGGTATGGTGTAAGTCCATGCCGTTCCTACGGTCGTAACTTGGTCAATGAGCGGAACAGCTACCACAGGCGGTGTATTGAAGGGGCCAGGTGAGCCGAAATCGCCACCACTGTTGGGGTGTGCAGCGGGTGTTACGGTAGCCGTGCTTTGATAGGTTGTAAAACAGCAAGTTGTTGTTGTGGGGAGTACAGAAAGTGCCCAGTTAGCAGCCACGTTGTTTGCAGTAACAGTTGGAGTTACTGTTAAATAGATTGAAGAAGCGTTATTTGGAATAGGCCATGGGGCAACACCATCATAACTGACTTGGTCAATTGCGTTAGGAAATACCCTTGCACCATAAGTGCCTATACTTTCCCAAAGTGCAATAACATCGTCATTGTTAGAAAGAGAAGGCCAATTTGTAACAGCAATCAAGTTGATACCACTGCCCCAAGCCGCCGAAAAATCTGCTGCTGTTAAGGCATCTGCATTGAAGAGAACAGCCGTTTGGCCAGCAGGAATTGAGCCAGCAGCAATATTGGCCGCTGCCAAAGGCGCGCCTTCGTCATCATCAAAAACAAAGCCACTCAAATTGACTGCTGACGAACCAGCATTGTAAAGTTCTACCCATTCCCATTGGTTGGTAGGTTCGGGGCTATTGCAGTTGTACATCAACTCGGTCATTACCAAATTTGGTGCAGCGGCTACGCCCGTCGTTACTGACACGTTGTCTATACCATACTCATCGCGTGTACCAGTCCCTGATACATCATTGCCAGTCCAACGAATAAAAACATTGCTGCCAGACGCTAAACTTAGCCCTGTGATGCTTGTGCTGCGTGGAGTACTTGCCCAGCTCGCACCTGTGGCTGCTGCGGGTGTTGTAAAGTCGGCAGCCGGAATGGGCGTAAAAGTAACACCGTCTGTGGAATATGACAAGTTCAGGGAGTTTCCACGAGGCCCATCATTGAATACCCAAATATCATAGGATACATTCAAAGTACTGATGGTACTGCCGGTTCCATTATTGAGGCGGAGCGTATAAGTACCGTTTGCGTTCCAATCTGAGCCTGTAGGCTGCGAACCCATGATGTTGTTGCCAGCAGCCACTGTAAAGCTATAAAGACCACCAGTGGTTACATTGCCAGGCGAAAGACCGCGAGCAAAGTCGCCTGTTGCACCTGTTGCACCAAAGGCTACCGCGCCATCAGAATAGCCAGCCACAGACCAGAGGTCAGAGTCTAGCTGCCCTGCGCCGGGTATGGGGGCTAAACCTGCGCCTGTATAGCTGTTAAAATTTTCGCTAAATGGGATTTGCGCCATACTGCTAATGCAGATACAGGACAAGAGTGCGAAAAACGTGCTAATTAATATGCGTTTTAATACCATTTTGTATAGATTTTTAAATCAATGCGCAAACTTAGTTTTAGAATAAGTGCCGCAAAGGTAGGTATTATATATGAAACACATATTGCGACAATATGAACTTTACGCCCCTAGCAAAAGTAGGTTGCATTGATAATAAGCACTTTAGCTTTTATCATAATTCCTTTTTCCATGACACAGGTCTAGCGGGTTGCTTTTAGGACAAAAAAAAGACCGCCTGTGAGGGCAGTCTTTTTTTTACGCATTATTCGACAAAACTACTTGATACGGAACTTGTAATCGGCCATGATGGGCTTCTCACCGTAAGTTATAGAAAGCGCATAGTTACCGTCTGGGAGTTTTTTGTCCAGCTTCATTTTATATTTGGCGCTGTTGTTTTTCTCCACACGAACGGCTTGCTTAATCACATTAAACGGTTTTCCGTCTTTCATGAGGGTTAAGTAAACCAAGCGTGATGCATCGGTATCATCAAAGAGGGACTCACCTACATCAAAAGTGATGTCAATTTCTTTGCTAATTTGGTTTTTGTGTTTGCCATTAACGTCCAAAAGAACTTCGCGGTCTTTAAACTCGTAAGTGGCTTTGAAGTTATAGGCGCGTGAAGTCAGACCTTTTAGGCGCTCGGTTTCTTCTTTTTGTTTGCGGTACATATCTTCTGTTTGTGCCAGAAGCGTTTTGAGACGGTCTCGGTCGCTGTTTGCGCTGTCAAGATTTTGACGGATAGCACCGATTTCGCCAGTGAGGCGGTCCATTTTGATTTTTTGTTCTTTAAGAGCATCAACTTCTTTTTGTGCGCCTTTGAACTTTTTAATCATGTTGGCGAGTTGGCGTGAAAGTGAAGCATTTTTAGCCTTCATTTCGTCCAAAAGTTTCTTAATCCGCTCAATTTCTTGTTTGAGGTCAGAAACAGTTTGCATGGTGTAGCTGTCGCGTGTAACGGTTACGTCGTCAAGAGCCTTTTCGTAAGTGTCTTTTTTGTTGGCGAGCTCATCAAACTTTTTGATAGCCGAGCCACCATTAGTGTTGATAAAGTCTTTCTCCTTACGGATAGCGTCCAAATTCATAGACAGTACTTGACGAACAGAATCTGGGTTCGGGTAATACAGTTTCGCTTCATCAATTTTTGCTATCTCGTCTGAATAAGATTTTTCAAGACGTTGATAATCATTTGAAAGCTGCGAAAGGGCTTTGGCATCTTTGTCTTTCATTGTATTGACTGCCCACACGCCTACGGCGAAGAGAACAATTGACAAAACAATGACGACTCCTAAAAAAGCCTTACCTTCTCTGTTTTTTAGAATGCTCATATTCAAAGAATGTTGAAGTAAGTGAAATCAATTTGATTTGAGTTGAGGCAAAAATGGTTACTTACTTTTATTTTTCAAATTTTTATCAATCTTTTTTTTAAAAAAAACCTTTTTTTACTCATAAAGCATCAAAAACAGGAGCTAAAAACGAATTATCATCTGTTTTATCTTTATAGAATACTTTAAGAATATTTTTTTTATCTTCTTGAATATGAATATTTGATACTATAGTTTTTATCAGTAAGCTGTCTGTCTTTTTTGAAAAACTATAAAAAAATAGTATGGACTTGGTGCTTAATTAAAAACTTGTTCATTCGTAAATAGCATGGTTTCTTCTAAACTTTTTTTATGGCTGTTTTCACAATTTACTTTATTGATAGACTTACAAGCTCTATGTATTTTTATACTTAGTTACTACTCACTTTAGAGGATAACTATTTATTTTTGATACAGCTTAAAAGTCTTTTAAACATTCTTTCCGTAAGCTATGTGCGCACCATACTATTCTATTATGCCATACATATCATCTATTCAGTCGTCCCTTAAAAGTCCTTGTAAGGCATATCTGATAAATTGATTTTTGTAATATGCCTGTTTTAGGAATATCCTCAATGTTTTGAGTAGCTTTTTCTCCTTTTTTTGCCTTGATGCAGAATTAAAGCGCGAGTTGAAAGTTCCGACCGCAGGGCAGAGCAAAAAAAATCAAGCCTCGCAAAAGGCCAATTTAGATGAAAAATAACTTTTTCATCTAAACCAGCGAATGGCTTTTTCTTTGATTAGGTGCTTTTACAAAACATGATTGCACAGAAAATCTCACCGTCTGACCTTTAAGCCATTCGCTTTTGTCTGATGGGGGGCGTGGCAGGCCGTAAGAAGCCCTTGAGACTTTGCCAGTTATTTGACAAAATAGACTAAAAACGAAGATATTTTGAAGACGAAGTTCTTGCTTAATTTACTAAAAATAAACACCTTAGATGTATTTTAAGAGACGACTCTATAGTCTTTTATTTACCACCGTATTTGCCTCACCTTAACATTATAGAAAGAGTATGGAAAGAACTTAAAGCCCGTTGGATAAAACCAGAAGACTATGTTTCTTTTGATGACCTTCAATATTCCACTACAAATTGCTTAAATCAGGTTGGTAAAAGACTTACGATTAAGTTCTCAAAATATTCTTAATTAATTCTTTACAGTTACTTAGAACCCAATAAATACTAACAAGGTATTCTTAAAAATATAATTTTTGCATCGGCCTATGATTGTTAGTCGAGATTTTTCCTACATTTGCCACATAGCGCTGGCCTGCTGTTAAGTAAGCCGTGTGCCAATCAAACTATAAAAAAAACAGACTAAAATCATGTACGCCAACTCTTTCAAAAATTTGCTGACGGCTGAACTAGAGAGTATCCAAAATGCGGGTCTATTCAAAAAGGAGCGCATTATAACTTCACCACAGGCAGCGCTCATCAAAACAGCCGAGGGCCGTGAGGTCATCAATTTTTGTGCAAATAATTATTTAGGTTTATCCTCTCACCCTCAAGTGATTGAGGCGGCACATGAGACCATCAAAACGCATGGTTACGGTATGTCCTCTGTTCGTTTTATATGCGGCACTCAAGATATACACAAAACCTTGGAGCGCAAAATTTCAGAGTTTTTAGGTATGGAAGATACAATTCTCTACGCTGCCGCTTTTGATGCTAACGGTGGTGTCTTTGAGCCTCTTTTCTTTCCTGAAGATGCCATTATCTCGGACGAGCTAAACCATGCTTCTATCATTGACGGCATCAGGCTTTGCAAAGCCCAGCGTTTTCGTTATAAACACAACAATATGCAAGACCTTGAAGCACAACTCATTGCGGCAGGTCAGTGTAGACACAAAATCATTGTTACCGATGGCGTATTTTCTATGGACGGTACTATTGCTCAGCTAGATAAAATTTGTGAACTGGCAGACAAGCACAAAGCCCTTGTGATGATTGACGAGTGCCACGCCTCTGGTTTTATGGGTAAGCGCGGTAGAGGGACACACGAGCACCATAACGTGATGGACAGAATAGACATCGTAACAGGAACACTTGGCAAGGCGCTTGGCGGCGCATCTGGTGGCTTTACGTCTGGCAAAAAAGAAATCATTGAACTGCTGAGGCAGCGCTCACGGCCCTATCTGTTTTCTAATACCGTTGCTCCTAGCATAGTGGGTGCTTCTATTGCCGTATTGGACTTACTTACCGCTTCAACTGCTCTGCGCGACAAGCTAGAATGGAACACACAGTATTTCCGCAAAGGCATAAGCGAGGCGGGTTTGGATATTCTGCCCGGCACACACCCCATAACGCCTGTTATGCTCTATGAAGCACCACTGGCACAAAAATTTGCCGAAAAACTTTTGGCGGAAGGAATCTACGTCATTGGCTTCTTTTATCCTGTTGTTCCGCAGGGCAGGGCACGAATAAGGGTGCAGATTTCAGCAGTACACGAGAAAGAACATTTAGACACAGCCATTGCTGCTTTTGCAAAAGTGGCGCGTGAACTTGGCGTTCTCAAAACAACCTAAAAACTACGGAAAGTACGTCCTAGTGCCCAGACCCTGAAAATTGCATACTTGGAAAGTTTAGTAAACCTTCGGTTCTGCCATTCGTAACAAAGTTATGGTGCTTGATGTAAGCCTCCTCGTGCCCTAAATCGAGGCTGGTTAGGCTTACCGTGCCGCCACCTGCTCGCCGCATGAAAATAGCCTCGTCGGCTGCTTGCTTATGCTGCGGATTTGGGCTATGAAATGCCAACATCTGCTCGGCAGTCCGTGCGTGTGTATGACACCAATCGCTGAACCAGCCTTTGCGCTTGGCCGCCACCTCAGGAGTGTAAAGCGTAGCCGACGACCAGATTTGTGGCTCATCAATATTCAAAATGCGATGGTGTTTCTGTTCACCGTCCCAGCGAAATTCTTGCAAGCGCATATTTTCCAAACAGACCAAGGTGAATGGCTCTATGCCCTCAAAGTTTTGTCCTACATAAGCCTCAAAGGTAGATGCGTTGAGCGCATTCAGAACCACAAAGCCTCTGCTGTGCTTATAAGGTAGCTTGCGCACGTGTAACACGAAAGCACCATTGAGCAAACAAATTACTCTAGCGTTTTCATTGATGCCGAGCCAAGTGCCACCTGCATCTGCATCTTTGGCATAAAACAATTTTTTATCATCAAACAGATGAACTTCAGGAAGCAAAGAGGGCTTTCTGGTATCTTGCTCGTCGCGGCTAGACGTGAGAATAACGCGGTTTTGGTTGTTCTTGACAATAGTAAAAGTACACATGATTGATTCTTTTTTGAGGGTACTGGGCAGCGCCAAATCCATGTTCAGATTCTAATAATCTCAACGGTGAGCTTTTTTGCTCAAGACAAGCGACCGATAAAACAATCGGCAAAGTTACATAATTGCGCAGCTTTACACAAACAGAAACGTGATGACTATGGACTAAATGCACGCTGTTTGCTGGCTATATTTGCAAAAGCTGATAAGGCTCTAGTCGTATCATATCAGGGTATTTATCAGACATTACTGATTTGCGTAGTAAAAAAACAATGATTTCACGCATTTATTGTGAGATGTCTTGCTGACTGACACCAACATTTAAACAACGGCATCAGGAGCGATTCAGAAAAGACTTGGTGAGTTCACCAAACACTTTTGTATGACACCACAAATTTCGCACTCTAAACTTTTTATTAAAAATTAGCAACAGCCAACAATAGACTTTGTATATTTGCAAAAAAATAGAACATGAAAGACCTTTTCAACATGATGGGCAAAATGAAAGAGGTGCAAGCCAAACTCAAAGAAGCCCAAGATAACCTTGTCAATATCACCGCTGAGGGTGAGTCTGGTGGGGGTATGGTTAAGGCCGTTGCCAATGGTAAAAAACAGCTCATTAAGCTCGTCATTGACAAAGACGTAGTAAACCCACAAGACCAAGAAATGCTTCAAGACCTTATTGTAGCGGCAGTCAATAAAGCCCTGCAAGAAGCCGAAGGCAAAGCGCAAGTATATTTGCAAAAAAGCACCGAAGGCCTTATGCCTAATATTCCTGGTATGGACTTTGACCAACTCGCGCAGTAGTTTCGCTGTCTGTTTATGCGTCCTGATGTGGCTGTCGTTATTCTTAACTATAACGGCGTAAAGTATTTGGAACAATTTTTAGCAGGTGTATGCCTCTATTCTGAAAGTGCTAGGGTAGTGGTAGCAGATAATGCTTCTACAGATGAGTCCGTTAGCTATTTACGAAAAGAGTTTCCGCAAGTAGAAATTATAGAACTTTCTCAAAACTATGGTTTTAGCAAGGGCTACAATGAAGCACTAAAGCGCATACAAGCCCAATACTATGTGCTGCTCAATTCGGACGTAGAGGTCAGTCCTCATTGGTTAGCGCCAATCATTGATTTGATGGACAAAGACAAGCGCGTGGGAGCCGCACAGCCCAAAGTTTTGGCCTTTCATCAAAAAAAGCATTTTGAATACGCTGGAGCGGCTGGTGGTTACTTAGACAAACTCGGTTATCCTTATTGCAGAGGCCGAATTTTTGACTTTTGTGAAGAAGACAAAGGCCAATACAACAATATAGCTGATGTTTTTTGGGCTACTGGTGCTTGCTTATTTGTGCGTGCAGACCTCTACCATCAGCTAGGCGGGCTTGACGACGACTTTTTTGCACACATGGAAGAGATAGATTTCTGCTGGCGACTGAAAAATGCTGGTTATAGATTGCTTTGCGTGCCCCAGAGCCATGTTTTTCATGTAGGCGGAGGCACTCTCAACAAGACCAATCCACGCAAAACCTTTCTGAACTTCCGCAACAATTTGATGATGCTCCATAAAAATTTGCCGAGTCATCTCATTTTTATACTGATTTTTTTGAGATTGCTTTTGGACGGCCTCGCCGGAATTAAATTTGTAGTGAGTGGCCAGTTCAGTCATTGCTGGGCTATTGTGAACGCGCATTTTGCATATTATGGATATTTACCCAATTTAGCCAGAAAGCGAAAAGCACTCAAAAAGCTCAAAAAAACAGAAGCCTATACGGACACCACGCCAAGCAGTATTTTGTGGCATTATTTTGTTCGAGGCCGCAAACAGTTTTCAGATTTATTAAAATGAATTGACTAACAGGCTGTTTCATAACTAATCGACCTTATTATGTAGTGCAATGTAGACGCGCAACAAAGGAAATAGACGAAGTTCCTCGGTGCGCTCTTTCAGTTGGGTACTGTTACCTCTTCCTGCCCGCATGGCCTTGCCTAGCTCTTTACAATACTCAAAGATTAGGTCTCTTTCGGCTTCGCTCAAATCGCTTTCTTTGGCTTCGCGCTTAATTTTAGCGAGTCGTCTTTCGCCTTCCATAAAGTCTTCTATGAGCTGCAAGTGCAAGTCCATGATAAAAGAAAGCAGGGAAATTTCTATGTAAGTGCGTTTGAGCTCTGGCCTTGTCTTCCGTGCTTTTTCTAAGTATGTACTCATTTCTTCGCAAATAGCAGCGTAGCGTTGCATAACAACGGTTTGCTTGCTAGAGTCCTGATGATTTTTCCAAATTGCGCCGTTTTCTTTGAGTAAATGTAAAAAAGCACCCAGTTCAATTTTGAGGTAGGCATCTTTTAAAAAGTCATAATATTGTGTATAAATCTTGCCTAGCCCTTCGCCCTCTGAATGTGTCTTGTTGAAAACCTCTTGTAATTCTTTTGTTGGCACAGCGCTATCCACACTGTTTAAATGAAAATAAGCGGTAATTAATGATTCCAGAAAAGGGGAATGACTTTTACGTTGCTGGCGGCCTAATGCACCAAGCAAACGTTCCATGCCTTCCACGTCTTGTATCTCGCTGGCGTGCATGAGTAGCTGACTGACGTATAAGTTCATCAAAAAACTATTGGATTCCTCGCTATGCTCAAGCGCTTGCACTCTAGCCAGCATTTTGTCCAGATAAAACTTTTGAAAAAGTGCTTTCTGAAAAAAATGTTCAAATGACTGACCTTTTGGCTTTTCATCTATTAAAAAGTGCAAATCTGGTGAAACCAATACTTTCAAATAAGCGGTTTGCATGGTTTCTTGGCTTAAATTACGCATTCTGGCCAGGCCTTCTACGAGGGAGCTGAGGCGATTTCGCATTTTAGTATCGTCCTCAATTTTAGCCACGAGCTTATCTAGCCGCTTTGTTACTACTGAACGGTGTTTTGTTATAGAGCCGCTCATTTCTGCCATGCGCAGGAAGGTACTCCAAGAAAGCGCTTTGTAGTCCAAATTGTGGAAGGTGTCCGATACTTCTTGGTAGTAAGGAGCAGCCAAATCGGGCAGGCCGCGCTCGGCAAGAGTTTCGGCCATAAGAATGCGAGCAAAAATACCCTCCTCGCGCTTCCAATGGAGTAATTTGAGGTATTCTTCCAAATTGGCAAGTAATAATTTTTTGAGATAATAGAGCTTGTCGCGCACCGTTGCGGCTTCATAGCCTTGCTTTTGGCAATACGCCTCAAAAGCCTCATCGTTTCGGTCGTCTATACGCGCCTGCTTGGCGATGAAGCTATACAAAACAAGGTGCATTTTGTCAGACAAATCAGACTTTTTGGCATTTTTAAAGCTGTCGGTCATTTTGACTGATTCTTTTCTGCTTGGCTTTTCAAACAGTTTTCGCTCGTCTGTGTCCATAGCGGCGATAAAATCGAAAAGTGCATGGTAAATACTCTGATATAACACTTTTTGTACTATTTTGTTTAATTCATAATTTGTATTTACACAAAGAACATACCATTTTTAAATTTTTATATAAATGACTCAAATAAAAATTTTTATTATTACTCACTAAATATTACTTTTTTAAAAAATGTCTTTGAATTAATTTTAAGACTTTTTTATTTTACAATTTATTGCTAAAATTTTGTATAACAATTAATAGAGCAATAATCTGCTATGCGTTTAGGCAGTATCTTTGCTGCATATAACCCAATACCGCTAAGTAAAAAATTCTGAATGGTCGTTTTTACATATTTTAAATATTCAAACACTTAGCTATTTATGACAACTTTCCGTTGCGGCGAATGTGGCTTGGAAATTAGCACGGCGCTGATTAAATTTAATGCTTTCTACAGTAACTGGCGCAGACGCATTGGCCGAATCTACTGGGCGCGTCATGGATAGAATACCGTAGCGTACCCAAAAAGTATTAATTATGCAGCAATGGCAACAGTTTACATCTTGCTAAACTTTCTCTTTCTATTTTAAAAATATGAGAAAAATAAGCAAAATGGTTCGTATGCTCTTCTTAGAAGAAATGAACTTAAATGCTAGTAACTTTCAAGAGATACGCCTTGTGGCAGACAATCTTGAGATGGATGAGGTAACGCTCATGCGATACGTACGTGGTGAAGTGGCTTATCTGACACCTATTAATGAGGAAAAGATAGCATCCGCACTCGGCGCAAGGTCTTATGAAGAACTGGAAGAACGCGTCATGCGGACACATACCATTGCAAAGATGCAGGAAAAAAATAGCGGCAATAAAGCTAGATAAATTTTCCGATTTTTAGAGCTGGGGCAAAGTCATAGTGCAGACCGCGCCCCAGTTCTAAAAAAAGAGCAAAATAATTCACTCCATAACGTGAAGTAAATTATAGTTACCAATTTCTCAAATTTGTCAAAAAAGCAAATTGTTCCCAAAACTATGAATACTAAAATTAGAAACACACTTTCAAAGCTAATAGCCGAGAAAAACCAAGAGGAAGAGCCACTCAGCTATAAATCGTGCAAGCAGATAGCCTCACACATTGGGTGTAGCGCCAACACGCTGGCACGCCTGCTGGCCTTAGAGGGCTTTAAGCCTACCCACAACATGAAGCAAGACCTAGAAGAGCGCCTTGCTCAGCATTTGGGCTTTGGTTCGGTCGAAGAAATGGAGGATTGGGTCATTACGGAAACGGCTATTGAGGATTTCAGAAATTTTATGCGACGCGAAAACAAATAGCCTCCTTCGCCAAAGCAGCCTTGTTTCTGCTCCATACTGTGAAGTGAATTAGCTAAGTCTCTGCGCTAATTTTGTCATAACCTAAGGGTGCAGCCCAAGCCGAAAAGCTGTTCTGAACGAGTAGGCACGTTTTAAGTATTTAAATTTCTTTCGTCATGAAAAAATCTGTTATTTATTTGAGTCTTTATTTGAGTTTGTTCCTGCTCTTTGCTTCATGCGACAAAAAGGAAAACCCCGCCACAACAGGTAATTTACTCGTGCGCGTTAAACTGGCAGGCTCTACTGGCCTCCTAACAGACGTTATTGTGGGCGTAGCCACTTCGCAAGATAATTTAGACAACGGCACTTACCTCAAAGAAGTAGATGCTGATGCCAAAGGTGATGTGTTATTTAAAGACCTATTGCCAAACACCTACTACTACGACTGCGACGCTGTTGTGGCAGGACAATCATACTACGGTGAAGGCCAAATACAAATCGTAGCTGGTAAAACAACCGAAGTCGTTTTAGAAGTCAAATAAGCTCACAAAAGCCTTTTTGTACATACTGAAAGCGCTCAGTTAGATGAATACCACTAGCTGAGCGCTTTTTGTTTGAAGAAACATGGTATTGTTCAGCAGGATATTTTTTTGCAGAACAGATTTTGCAACTCTTTTGGAATGTCTATACCCAAAGACTAAGTCTTAAACCGAGTATGTCCCCAAGAAAGTGTAATTTGTTTCTCATTAAAAAAGTTTACCAAATGGCAGGCAACCGACTCGCTAGAGCTGTTAGTGTACAAAAGTACTCAACCATTATAACTTTATATTGGGAACTAGGTTGTCAATTTTCTGCTTGAACTGTTCTGCTAACTCTTCTTCTAAGCGCGCAAAATCTGTTTGAACATAGGTCGCTTTGAAGTGCCCATCGTTTAAGTGAAGAATCCTGTTCGCCAATTTAGTAAATGTAGAAAAAATATGCGAGGACATTAAAATACACTTCTGCGGCAGTATGCGCAGCAAAATTTGCGTCATAGTCTGTGTGCCGTCAAGGTCTAAACCATTAAAAGGCTCGTCTAGAATCAGAATTGGGCGCTTCTGGAGCAGTACCCGCATAAAAGCCAATTTTTTGCGCATACCCGACGAATAGTTAGCTGCATAGCTGTTTAAATCCAACTCAAAAAGTTGGTTCAGTTCCTCTATCTCTAGGGGCGCTGCGCCAATAAGCTGCAAATATTCGCTACCTTTCATATATTCATAAAAAAAGTTATCCGTTTCTAAAAAAGCTATATCGGTAGGTTTAATGGGAATCCCTTTCCATGTAAGCGCAGTATAACGCGCTGGTTGCAAGCCCAATATAGCCCTAAAAAGCGTACTTTTACCGCTGCCGTTCAAGCCCAATATGCCTATAAGCTCTCCTTGATGTGCATTCAGTTCCAAGTTCTCTATAACCTTATGCTGCCCATAGCTTACGTATAAATTATTAATAACCAAAGACATAAAAAGAAATTTACTTTTAGTGAACCTTTATGTGTGCAATGAAACAGCAAAAACCACAAAAAATACTATGTTTGCAAAAAAAACGTATGAAAAAACGACTCTTCGTTACGGGTGGCATGGGTTACATTGGCTCACATACTCTCATAGAATTGGCAGAACATACAGATTATGAACTGATTAGCCTGGACAGCTTTCAAAATTCTGTGCCACACGTCCAGCAGCGCCTTGAGCGCGTACTGGGGCGCAAAATTTTGAACGAAGCAGTTGATTTATGCGATATGCCGCGCCTCGAGGCTGCATTTCAAAAATATGCACCAATTGAGGGCATCATTCATTTTGCAGCGCTCAAGTCAGTGCCTGATTCTGTTGCAAACCCTGTTTTTTACTACCGCAATAATTTAGTCTCTTTGCTGAACGTTCTCGAATGTGTGGAAAAGTATCAAGTTAAAAACTTTATATTTTCTTCTTCGTGTGCTATTTATGGCGAAGTAGCTAAGTTGCCTGTTTTTGAAGGCAGCATACAGAATATGCCGCAGTCGCCTTATGCACACACCAAGCAAATGGGCGAGCGCATTATTCAAGATTTTATGGTGCAAAAAAACGGGATTAACTGCATCATTTTGCGCTATTTTAATCCCGTTGGCGCGCACGTTTCGGGCTTAATTGGCGAAGAACCTCTCAACAAACCAACCAATTTACTACCGCTCCTGACGCGCACCGCGGCGGGCTTGCAAACGGAACTCCTTGTTTTTGGTAGCGACTACCCCACGCGCGATGGCTCTTGCATACGCGACTACGTACATGTATCGGACATTGCGCAGGCACACGTCTTGGCACTCAAATACGCCGTCCAGAACCCTAAAATGGGCTTAGAGGTCTTTAATTTGGGTAGCGGAGAGGGAGTATCGGTGCTTGAGGCGATACATACTTTTCAGGAAATTATTGGCAAAACACTGAATTACCGCATAGTAGAGCGCAGAGCTGGAGATTTGGCCGCTATTTATTCAGACTCCAGCCATGCCGCCAAACATTTGGGCTGGAGATGCCAACGCAGTTTGGCCGATATGCTAGAAAGCGCTTGGAAATGGCAACAAACCCTTGCTTCAGAACAAAGCTAAGGAAATTTAGCCTAGTCTTGTAAGAATTTAAGTCGTCAAAACGTTTATTTATACATAGCACACGCTCAAAAGCCACCCTAAAATAGCCCATATGCAATCTGTTTCTTTTATAAAAACTATCTTGATAGTCTGTTTTTTATTTTTCTTGTGCCATTTCAGCACAAAAGCACAAGACGAGCTGCCTTCTTTGGACAGTGTCAAAATGTTACTGACTGACCCCACTATACAGCTAGAATGCACAGACGCTATTAATGCGCTCTACAATTTTGAATTTAGCAAGGCAGACGTACAATTCAACAAATTGAGACGCGCTTATCCTAACCACCCTTTGCCTTATTTTTTGATGGCGCTTACGTATTGGTGGCGAATAAAACCAGGCTTGGATACAGAAAGGGAAAAAAACCTGACCCCCTCCGAAAAAAAGAATGAAGACCGCTTTATGGCCTACTTGGACAGCGCGATAAAATATGGCGACAAAATGTTTGATAAGGATAACAAGAATATAGAAGCTGCCTTCTTCTTGTCGGGGGCCTACGGCTTCAAGGGGCGGCTTTTGGGCGAGCGCAAACAGTTTCTGAAAGCCGCTAATGCGGGCAGAAATGCCATCAAATACTTAGAAAAATGCGAAGAGAGAGGAAGTGATTTTAGTCCTGAGTTTTTGTTCGGCGACGGTCTTTACAACTACTATGCAGCCTATTTGCCTGATATGAAGCCTTCGCTTAAACCAATTTTGTGGTTTTTTAAGAACGGCGATAAAAAATTAGGCATACAGCAGCTAGAAACCGTAGTCAGCGAAGCATTTTATACCAAAACAGAAGGTCAAGTATTTTTGGCAGAAATTTATGCCAATGAAAAGCAAAATGCCAAATCGCTTGAGATAATGACCTATCTCTACACCAATTTTCCAGAGAACCCCGTCTTCATGCGCGATTACGCTAAGGCGCTCTATATGAGTGGGCGCGTAAGCGAAGCTGAACCTATTTGCCAACGTGTTTTGGCTGGTATTGAGGCCAAACGCGAGGGTTTTGAAGAAACGGGTGGCCGTTATGTCTGTTACTTTTTGGGCTATTTGCACCGCTACCGCAAGGCAGACCCCAAAACAGCCATTGAATATTATAAAAAGAGCATAGAGTTTGCCAAAAAGAGCGAAAATGAAAAAGCAGGCTATGCCAAAGCGGCTATTTTAGAACTGGCTGAACTCGCCGAACTCTTTGAAAACAAAACCGAAGCCATTATGTATTACGAAACCCTTAAAGACCTTGAAGACGATAAGGATTCGCAAAATTACAAAAAAGCGAAGGAAAAGCTCAAGAAACTGAAGGAGTAGGTCTTCTCAAAAGATTTGGAAGTTTATATTGTGAACCTTATTTTTGTAACTGATAGATAGCCGTCCCTTAAAAAGTACATTCAATAGATGTAAGCTAAATTTAAGGAGAATAGTTTACCTATTTTGGGAACACCTTGACGGCCTTTGATAGACTTCTCTACTTTTTGCCTTAATGCAGAACTGAAGCGCGCGCTGAAAGTTCCGACCGTAGGGCATAGCAAAAAAATCAAGCCTCGCAAAAGGCCAATTTAGATGAAAAATAACTTTTTTCATCTAAACCAGCGAATGGCTTTTTCTTTGATTCACTCTCTTGCAAAACATAGTTGCACAGAAACTCTCACTCTCTGATATTTGAGCCATTCGCTTTTGTCTGATGCAAGGCATGGCAGACCGCAAGAAGCCCTTGAGATTTTGCCAGTTATTTGACAAAATAAGCTAAAACTAAGATATTTTGAATACGAAATACTTATTTAGCTTTTTGATAATAAATATCTTACGTGTTTTTTAAATAGAAAATTAGATAGTAAGACTTCTTGCGCTTAAAGCCTATCGGTTTGTCAATTTCATTCCCCAAAAACTACCAACATGAAATGGTGAGTTCACCATTTTGATATAAAACTCATCGAGCCTCCCACTACCAACGGCAATTTTGTGTTCAGGCTGGTTATGGTATTTGAAAATAGAGACAGATTACAGCACAGCACCAACAAGGTCAGATTGACGAGGTAGCATAATTTTCGTGATGCTGCTTTCAAACTTTTGCCGCCACTCGCACACAGTATGCAAGGCGCATCATTCAGAGGAGCGACTCTAGCGCATTTTTTTTACTTGAATGCTGGTTTGTTCTGAATACTGCCCAACTTCTTGTCCGGTGTCGTCGCGGACGAAGATGCCCATATAATACCATGTTGTATTGTTCTCGGGGAGCGGAGTTCGGTCTTGATACTCGCTGCGTGGGTCATTAGTTAAAAAAACGAAATCACCCTCGCCACGCTTGACGTAGATGTTGATAGAGTCTGCACCCTGTTTGCGCCATTTGATAACTACACGCCCACCCGATAGCGTGAGTTTGATTTCTGGTTGCAAGCTATCCAAATCCACAAAAACTTCTTCCCCAATAATGCCCAATGAGCGCCCAATGGATTCGTTGTAGCTATTGCTGAGTTTTATGACTTTTACCAAGCGCCTTACTCGCCCAAAAATGCCAGAATTAACCATAGTAGGGGGGGGGGGTAAAATCGGCGAGGTGGGAATAATAGCAGCCGAACCAGCGTCTTCACTGCTCCGCAACGAGTCCTTGAAGGCCACGTAGTGCTGAGAGTAGTTTTTGACCATCTCAAGGGTTTCTACCGCATATTCAAACATGGCTGCGTCTTTATGTAAGTTTTCTAATTCTTTACTGGGTATGCTCAAAAGATTAGCAAAGTTGGGCAGCTGCGCCGCAAAATTATTGAGCCAACTTACCTTAGCGCTGTCTGAATCAGGGATATAGCTTTTCTTTTTCATGGTGTGGGTTTTCGTAATAATGTTGTGGGTGTAAGTTAAGATGGCGAATATTAGTAAATTTCTGCTTATGCGTGCGCAAAAGTAAACAAAAAATTGCTTAGCCAATGAATATTTTATGCAACAAAAAAACGCTAAGAATTAGAGATGTTCTTAGCGTTCTTCGTAACGGAATCAGCCATTCTTGTTTTTTGCAGAGCACTTCTTCAGCGCTGCCTAAAGACTAAAATCGGTCTAAATTCATAACCTTATTCCATGCAGCCACAAAGTCTTTCAAAAATTTTTCGGTGCTGTCTGCACAGGCATACACCTCTGCAATAGCTCTCAGCTCAGAATTTGAGCCAAAAATCAGGTCTGCACGTGTGGCTGTATATTTTACACGGCCAGTTGTGCGGTCTGTGCCCTCAAACAAGTCGCCCGATTCAGACATGGCCTTCCAAGTCGTTCCAATATCCAAGAGGTTCAGAAAGAAATCATTACTCAATGTTTGTGGTCTGTTTGTAAACACACCATGCTTAGACCCATTATAGTTGGTATCCAAAACACGCAAACCACCGACCAGCACAGTCATTTGAGCGGCCGTCAGGTTCAAAAGTTGCGCTTTATCTATCAAAAGCAGTTCAGCAGGGGTGCTGGCCATACTAGCGCTTTTGTAATTGCGGAAACCGTCTGCTTTAGGTTCTAATACGCGGAAAGAGTCCACATCTGTTTGTTCTAGAAGTGCGTCTGCACGGCCAGGCATGAATGGGACTGATACGATATTTCCCGCATCTTTGGCAGCTTTTTCTATGGCTGTGCAGCCACCCAAAACAATCAAGTCTGCAAGGGATACGCTTTTATTGCTGGTTTGTGCGTTGTTGAAGTTGTTTTGAATCGTTGTGAGCACGGACAGCACTTTCTTTAACTGAGTAGGATTGTTGGCTTCCCAAGTGTTTTGGGGTGCAAAGCGGATACGCGCTCCGTTAGCGCCACCCCGTTTATCTGAGCCACGAAACGTTGAAGCCGAAGCCCATGCCGCTGCTACCAACTCTGCCACCGAAAGTTCAGAAGCCAATATCTGTGCTTTAAGGCTATTGATGTCTGTGTCGTTGATAAGTTCGTGCTTAACAGCAGGAATGGGGTCTTGCCATACAAACTCCTCGCTAGGCACTTCAGCACCTAGATAGAGCGCCTTTGGCCCCATATCGCGGTGTGTCAGCTTAAACCAAGCCTTGGCAAAAGCATCAGCAAAAGCATCAAAGTCTGCCATAAACTTTCTCGCAATAGGCTCGTAGATTGCGTCCATTCGCAAAGCCATATCAGCGGTGGTCATCATGGGGGCATGGCGCTTGTTGGCATCGTGCGCATCTATGATGAGTGTGGCGGCGGCCTCGTCGGTAGGAGTCCATTGCTGCGCCCCAGCTGGGCTTTTGGTCAGCTTCCAATCGTACTTAAAGAGTGTTTCAAAATAGCCGTTGTCCCATTGAGTAGGGTTAGGCTTCCAAGCGCCTTCAATACCGCTTGTAATGGTGTGTGCACCCTTTCCAGAGCCAAAACTGCTGAGCCAGCCCATGCCTTGCGCCTCAATGCTAGCGCCTTCTGGCTCACTGCCTACGTGTGCCGTACTTCCAGCGCCATGTGCTTTGCCGAAGGTGTGCCCGCCTGCTATAAGCGCAACGGTTTCTTCGTCATTCATAGCCATACGCGCAAAAGTTTCGCGAATATCTTTGGCAGATGCTTTGGGGTTTGGATTGCCATTAGGGCCTTCTGGGTTCACATAAATAAGTCCCATCTGTACAGCAGCAAGAGGGTTTTCTAATTCGCGGTTGCCGCTATAACGTTTATCACCAAGCCATTCGGTTTCTGCACCCCAATAAATGTCCTGCTCTGGCTCCCAAACGTCCTCACGACCACCCGCAAAGCCAAGTGTTTTGAAACCCATGGACTCTAAAGCGCAATTGCCTGCTAGAATCATAAGGTCAGCCCATGATATTTTGTTACCATATTTTTGTTTAATAGGCCAAAGCAAAAAACGCGCTTTGTCTAAATTGCCGTTGTCAGGCCAGCTATTAGTGGGTGCAAAGCGCATACTGCCCGTGCCAGCACCACCACGACCATCGCCCACGCGGTATGTGCCCGCGCTGTGCCAAGCCATACGAATAAACAGTGGGCCATAGTGCCCATAATCCGCTGGCCACCAGTCCTGCGAATTAGTCATGAGTTCAAAAATATCTTGTTTGAGCGCCTTTAGGTCTATTTTCTTGAACTCTTGCGCATAGTTAAAGCCTTTATCCATCGGATTGGACAACGAAGAATGTTGGCGCAAGATATTCAGGTTCAGGCGGTTTGGCCACCAATCGCGGTTGGATGTGCCAGTTCCGCTTGTAGATGTTTTTTGTCCGTGATTAAAAGGGCATTTGCCTTGTTTTTGATGCTCGCTCATGGCTATTCAGAGAGTTTTAATAGATTTTTAGGGTTACAATAGTTGATGATTTAAACACAAAAAGCCGTAGTTTGTTTCTGCTGAAATTTGCGACTCTATAAGTTTTGTGCCCAAAGGTAATACAAATGCAGTGTGCCTACAACAAAATTAAAAAAGTATCATTGCCCTGCCTAATTTTTTAGAAAAAAAGGGAAATTTTCTTTGGAAGTGCCTCCGTTCTTCGTAGCCCAAAAAGATTCCTTTTATCTGTTTAGTCTAAGCCCTCAGAGAATAAAAAAAAACGAATCAACTTTTGTACACAAATTTATCTGAAATACAACAGGCTAGAACGCGACCAAACGCTCTGCTCACGAACATTGGAACGGAAAACGATAGACTTTAAGCCTTCATCTGCTCATACTTTTTTGCTGTGAGCATTAAACCCTTTTAACAAACAATAATCTAAGCGGTATTCTCACCCAATCTTTATAACGCCAATGAAAAGCATCAAAATTTTTGCCCTGAGCGCTGCTTGTCTTATCACCGTGTTTGCTTCGTGCGAGAAAGAAGACAAACCATTAGGAGTATTAAACCTTCCTAGCACCCCTTTTGACTATGTAACACTTAACCTCCCCACTCATTTAACCACAAATTCGCTCATTGGGCCTGGCCAGAATGCAGCAACAGACAATGACAACACACCTAATACGAATCCCATCACAAATGCTGGTGCAACTTTGGGTAGAGTGCTTTTTTATGATAAAAAACTGAGTGCTAATGGTACAATAGCGTGTGCGTCTTGCCACAAACAAGAGAAAGGCTTCTCAGACGAGGCCAAACTTAGCTTAGGCTTCAAGAATGGCACTACCAGACGGCACTCCATGTCACTCGTTAATGCACGATGGTACGGACGTGAGCGCTTTTTTTGGGACGAAAGAGCCGAAACACTTGAAAAGCAGGTTTTGATGCCGTTCCAAGACCCTGTAGAAATGGGTATGACTCTAGAGCAAGTAGTTGGTGCTGTAAAAGAACAGTCTTATTATCCTGATTTATTTGAAAAGGCGTTTGGTAGCGAAGAAATCAATTCAGACCGCATATCAAAAGCCCTCGCACAGTTTGTTAGGAGCATCGTAAGCGTTAATAGCAAATATGACGCGGGCAGAAAACTCGTTAGTGCGCCCATCAACAATTTTCCTAACTTTAGTGCCAGCGAGAACAATGGCAAACGCTTGTTCTTTGCGCCTGTTGGGCCTGGGGGTGGTGCCGGCTGTATAGGTTGTCATTCAACGGAGGCATTTATAAACCCTGACAACGGCACAACCAACAACGGACTAGATGCCATCTCTACCTCTGACCTGGGGGTATTTGAGGCCATCAACAATCCTATTTTTTTAGGTGCATTCAAGGTTCCTTCTCTTAAAAGTGTGGCTTTGTCTGCACCCTATATGCACGACGGCAGATTTATGACCTTAGAAGAGGTGGTAGAGCATTATAATAGCGGGATAAAGAATCACCCTAATTTGGCCAGAGCCTTAAAAGACCCTGCTGGTAATCCCATAAAACTTAATTTATCGGCACAAGACAAAACTGACTTGGTTAATTTTCTTAAAACTCTGACTGATGATAATCTTGCCAAAGACGTAAAGTTCAGCAGTCCTTTCAATTAAATAGTTGCAAATTGTGTTGATGGTAAATGCTTAGAATCTAAGGAAAGTACTTAGCGTTAAAGCATTTACCTGTTTTTTTATTCTACCTTCAAATGCTGCATTGATGGATAGAGTACAACCGCAATAAAAATAGCCTCGGCGGAAGTTGGCAAAAAGACTAAGGCGTTAAAAATCTTTGTAACCCAGCTTCGTAAAAAGCTCAGCAAGCAAGGGCAACTTACTGCTATCCAGCTCCGAGATGCCTATTTTTTTTGTCCTCCGCAATGAATTCATAGCACTTTTTTCTCTTATGCGCTCTCGTTCGGCTTGACTGTAGCGCGCAAAACTCCGCCGCAAAATGGCAACAGCCTCAATAAACTGCAATTCCGAAAGCCCTACCAACCAGCTATTAAGCAGTTCAAATAGTTTGTCGTTGTAGATAAGCAACTGTGCGCTGCCACTCAGAAAGCCATCAAGCCAGTTGGCTGCATGAAGTGCATCGCAGCGGGCACTCAAAGCCAAAGACATTTGTACAGAAAGTACCTTTTCGCTCATCAGTGCGGCATCTAAGCACATACGGCAAGCCCGCCCCGCCACTATACCATGCACCAAAGCCCCTAACGCGAGTTGCAGGAGCATCTCCTCAAAAAGCGAAGTGCTAGCCCTGTCCGCCAACTTTCGCACAATCTGCTGCAAGTCTTCTAGGCACTCTGCTATCTTTGTTGCTGCATCTTCGTTTGCTTGTTTGGCGGTGTTTGGCAGGCCAATACAAATTTTTTTAGATAGGTCAGAGAGTATCAAAAAAACTGCTTCTTGGTCTGTTTTACGAACGCTGCCGTAGCGCAATACAGCAGCGAGTGGTTTGGCGGCCTCTATCAAGACTGTTACGTCGGCAGTATCGGCGGTTTTATTGCGGAGCGCTTCTAATAAATAAGGCACTGCACTGGGCAAATCTGCTAAAAGAAGTTGGCCTAGCAGTTCGCTAACTTTTTCGGCCGAAGTAGCATTTTGCGCATTCTCAAGAGCTCTGCTGAGTGCAGCAGATTCAATGGTGCTGCCCCAGCGATTTGCTTCTACCAAGCAGAGTTCATACTCAGGCCGCCAGCGCAGCTCCCAATAATCATGAAAAGTTCCTTTTTTATTGTAGGTGTAGCGATTGAAGGCAAAATTAATAGACAAAATAAGGCAGCGGTGCAAAAATGCACTTTTTTGACGGTGCGCGTCCTGCCGTAAGTCCAGCTCCAGCACTTCTTTGGTGGGCGAGAGTTTCAAGCGAAATTTTTTTACCCACGCATAGAAGTCCTTTTGAATGGGCATAGCAGGCATATCGACGGGCACCGTCCCCATTCGTTTGCCTACTACAAGCTCCTGCTCCACCACAGCAAAAACAGCTTCTTGGCCTTCGCAGAGAACAGCCAAAGCAGCTGCTTTCAGTTCATCAAGACCAGCCAAGCCTTTCTCACGCATCTGCGCAAGGGTTTGTGCAAGCGCTACGGCTTCGGTTACTTGTGCCGTAGAGGCATTGAGGCCGTGCTGGCGCAAAAGAGAAGCAGCCTCGGCCATAAAAACCAAAAGAGCATCTTTTTGATGCTGCCAGATGTATTCGTACCAGCGCGGTGAGTGAATGCCTGCCCCATAGCCACTTCTGATAGCCAAACGTTCATAAGTCCATGGTATCCAGGTGGCATTTACTTTGATTTTAGGAAGATTTTTGAGCGCTTCTCTGTCTGCTTTGGTGGCACGCTGCCCTTGCAAGGCAGGTACGTGATAAGCACCACAAATAACAGCTAGTTTCTGAACCGGGTTCTTTTTGAGCACTTCGTCAATGACCAAACGCATAGCGCTTTCGCGAAGCAGAATTGGCGGGCTTTCGTGCGGACGACCTGCACGTATCATCTGCATCATTTGTGCAACAGATTCAAAAACAGAAACTTGTTCGGGTCTTGATTCTATCCAATAGTCCCACCAATGTTCGCTATCGGAGTATCCAAACTGCTGTGCGTACCAATCCTCGTTAGGGTCGTTATAGTCTTGTGCGGTTTCGGTCTGGTTGGATATGGCTTGCTGCAGCATCAACATTTGTTGCTGAGGCAAATCAAAAAACTGAAAAGGAATGTTTTGCTCATTGGCATACAAAATAGCCTGCCATTCGGGCGAAAACTCAGCAAAAGGATAAAATGCAGACAAGCTGGGCTTCTCTGGCGCATAGACGAGCAAGGCTACGGGAGGCGTAAGTGAGGTTTCATTATTCTCCGCATTTGTTTGCCTTTTGCACCAAGTTACGAGGGGCGAAGCGGCATCAGGCCCCTCGCAAAGCAGCATATCGGGTACAAAATCGTGAAGCGCTTCTTTGAGATACCGCGCCGAACCAGGCCCATGATGCCTGATGCCAAAATATCTGATGTCTGTCTGCTTCACTTTCTACTTAAAAGGCTCTACTGTTGTGGGCGGTTGGTTTTGGCAAATTTAGGACTGGCTTTATAAAGCTCCACGATGTATTTTGTGTCGTCGGCCACTTGCTGCATTCGCGCTTTATGGTTGCCATCTAGCTTTAAGGGGACTTTCTTGTCGCGGTCTGCGGTCATACCCAAAGAATCTAGCCAAGCGTGATAGCCCCATTCAGCCGGAAAAATTTTGTAGTAGCGCTTGCCAGCAACCGTGCCCGAATAAACCCATGTAGGCACA
Organism: Cytophagales bacterium; assembly: GCA_013299045.1. Lineage (GTDB taxonomy): Bacteria > Bacteroidota > Bacteroidia > Cytophagales > Bernardetiaceae > RDZD01. The sequence goes on from JAAFJX010000013.1 coordinate 68,638, forward strand.
TAATCAGGCTCAAAAGAGAACTTGCCAAACTCATTTTTTGTAATGTTTAGCCTCAGAATGATGCCCGCATCAGTGTAGCGTTTGGCTTGTGCCGAAAAGAAATTTCCGAGCGAGTAGGCAATCATACCGCTGTCTAGTTGAGCATTGCCCGTGTTTTTATATTTCTGTAAAGGCTCAATGACGTGTGGGTGGCCAGCCATAATAAAATCTGCGCCGAGTTTGATTGTTTTTTGAGTTATATCGCGTTGATAAGGATTGGGTTCGCGTTTGTACTCGTCGCCCCAATGATAGTGAACAAGCACTAGCTCTGCTCCATTTTTCCGTGCTTTTTTGATGTCTGCTTCCACTTGTGGCAGGTCGATAAAGTTCATCAGATAGCGTTTTTCGGGCGGGAGCGGAATGTTAGAAAATTGTGTGTAGGCAAGTAAGGCCAACTTAATTCCTTTTACGTCCCAAACACGTATGGAGTCGCGCTGAGCAATATTTTCAAATGTTCCATGATAAGGCATTTGCCTTTTGTTTAGTTCTTTGATGGTTGTGCGTATGCCTTTCTCAAACTTATCGTAGCTGTGGTTATTGGTGGTACTAAGCCAGTCAAAACCTACGTCTTTGAGGGCATCTATGTAAGAGTTTGGGGTACAAAAAGTTGGATAACCCGAATAGGCCGTGCCTTCACCCGCCAGAGTTGTTTCTAAGTTGCCAATAGTGAGGTCGGCGCTCTGCAAAACAGGTTTAACGTATTCATAAGCACTACTAAAGTCGTAAGAACCGTCGGTTTGTTTGGCAAAAATAAACTGAGAGGAGTGGCACATGAGGTCGCCCACCACTGCTATTTGTATGTTAGCGCTTTTGGGTGCAGACGGCACTGGTGGCGAAGGAATATAGGGCAATGGTTTGATGTAAACAGCATCTGGCCCAGTAAAAAAGCATAAAAATAGCACTGCAAGTGTCCGCATGATCAACATAAGAAATCTCATTTAGAAAGGACCGAGTTTTGTGGAATAGAGTTGCAAAAGTATAACTTTTTGCGCCTCACACTCCCTTTATGGTAGAAATATTGAACAATAGCGAACCCCACGAAGTGTTATATTGGCTAATGCCTTGACAATAAGTGTTTTGTAACCATATGATTCATTTTAATTTATAACTCCTTGCTAAAGAGATTCTTACGCTAAAACCACTATTCTACTTGATGAACAAGTTTTTGTGATGCCAATAGAGCTTGGGCAAAACTTGAACTAGTCCTGCAAGCAGGCGGTATGGAGTTATATTGGGTTTGTTGTACAATTTTGATATTTAAGAACGTTATCATAATTGCATTGTTTGTTTTTATTTCATATAGCCTATCAGGAATGTTTACAAATATGCACAAAGTTTCTCTATTTTTGCTAGTTTCTCTCTAATTTACGCATGAAAATTGATAGAGTAGAGATGTCCCAGCTTTTTATTTAATAAGTTTAGAATTGCCTATGTACCATTTTATACAAAAGAAGCCCAGTGCTTTATTGAACCTTAAAAGACAGGTAAGTAGTTTTAGTGTTTTTTTAACTTTATTTTTTTGCCTCGTTTGGCATCAAACAGTTGCCTATGATGAGGATAAAAAGATGAAAATGTTGGAACTATGCGACAGGCTGGTGGCACAATGTAAGAACAACGAGTTGGCTGAGGCTGAGCAAACCATAGCGGAGGCTGAAGCGCTCAAAACATCGCCTGAAGTTATTTGCTACATGAAAGGCGTGTTGGCAGAAACACAAAAAAAACCTGAAGAAGCGCAAGAGGCCTTTCTTGCTGCTATCAATCTCAGAGCAGACTATGCTGCGCCCCATTTAAAGATGGGCACATTTTTGCGTAAGCAAGATAATCTAGAAGAGGCCGCATTGCACTTCGAGAAGGCTTTTTATGGCCATGCTACCCCTGATGAAAAGATAAAAGCAAAACTCGGTACGCTTCTAATTCTTGAGCATCAACAACTACTAAATAAGGAGGCTATCAAGCACTTCAAGGAGTTGCATCATGCGGTGCCGCACCAAAAATATCCGTTCAGACTGTATTTGCTTGAGGCACGCACAGCCTTTGTTGTTGGCGAATACAGCATGGCACAAAAGGCTGCTGCCAATGCGGCAGAGGCAGAATCAAAAAATTATGACGAAGCCTATTACTTGCACATAGCTGCTAGCCATGAGCTTAAAAATTATGAGGCTATGGGGCGTTATATAGACCAAATTAAAAGCGACGTTTATAAAAATAAAGTAAAGAGTATTGATTATGAGTACTATTATAACTTGGGTTATGCTTATTACCATGCCTACGAACTGGATTTAAGCAGCCACTTTATTGATATTTCTCTCAAAATAAAACCAACTTACTTGAATGCCGTCCAGTATCATAACCTGATAGAAAAAAAGTCGGCAGACAAAACACGCGATATATCTCATGTCAATCATAAACTCTTAGGAGCAAACTATACAACACATGATGCTGGCTATTATTTTGACTTGACACGTCTTTACTTACATGAAAAAAAATATACCAAAGCCATTCATACTGCTGATTCCTGCTTCAGAGCAGATAGACAAAATGGTGAAGTACTCTTCTTAAAAGCCATTGCTCAGTATAAGCATCATCATGGCCAAGATGCTATAAAAACCTTAGCTCAATTACTTGAGATGCCCTACTGTCTTGATAAGGACAACCGCGATAAGGTACTTTTTACACAAGCCAACATTTTCAGGCACTTGCATCAACCAGACCGCGCTCGCGAGCAACTCAACGCCATCAGTGAAGGTCTTTACAAAGCAGCCGCAAACTATGAGCTAGCACATTTAAAATGAAAGTTGCTGGCGCTGAAAGTTACTGCTAAAGTTACTTTTATTACGTCTGTTGGAAACCGTATAGTTCTGTGCAATTTATGATTTTAAGGGACGACTAATTAAGAGCTTATTTTTTGCAGATATTGCTTGAGCACGTATCTCATTTTAAGAGAGTTGTCCGTGGCTTGATATGTCAGTCATTACTATCGTGAAAAAACTCTCTACATATTTAAAGCTTTCATCTTGTTTTATAAAAAATAGTCAATACATTTGTAAAGTAGGCATCAGAAATGATAACTGTTTTCGTGTAGGTTCTATGAAGGTTTGTTTTTTATGAAGTATTGGGTTTGTATACTGACTGCTTTGGCTACTCTGCTATGCGTTGAGCTAGTGGCTCAAAGTCGTACTTTGGATAGTTTGCGAAATGTTTATGAAACCACAGAAAGCGATACGCTGAAGTACATCGTCGGTATGCGTATTTACGACCAACTCTTCCCTAAAGATACACTGCAACGAACAACCCTTTTTGAAACGCACCGCAACTTATTTGATAAACTCAAAAAAGAACAAAAAAAATTGGGTATTGAGCCAGAAGCACTAAAGGCCTACGAGGCTATTTATTACCGAATGGAGGCTTACCAAAACCAATATCAAAGCTATACAAAAGCTGCTGCAAGTATGCAAAAATCTTTGAGCGCGGCTAAGGAATCCCAAAATTATATTTCCCTCATAGACGCATACAATGCCATTGCTGTTATAGAAGAAGATAATAACAATATCATGAAGGGCATAGAATACAGATTAGAGGCACTCAAAATATGCGAAACTAAAATCAAAATGCCACGTGGTGTAGGCATTGCCTGCCTCAGCCTAGGCATTAATTACTATACACTTGGACAAGAAGATGTAGGCGTAGAATACTTCAAGCGGGCTTATTTAGGCTTCAAAGAGGGAGGATTTTTGCGCGGCATGAGCGCTGCACTCAACAATATTAGTGCTTATTATAGCACAAAATCCAAAAGCAAAGGCAAAGACTATTTGGATAGCGCCTACAAGTACTGCCAAGCCTCTTTGCAAATTAAGCGTCAAATTGGTGACCCAACTGGCTTGGGTATTAGCCTCTCTAATCTGTCATCTGTTTACAGGCGAATGAACCAGCTAGACTCTGCACTCCATTATGCAGGCGAGGCTATTAAAAATTGTGAACAATACGGTCGTTTAGACTGGCTTTCAGGCGCTTACAACAATATGAGTGAAATATTGATTGCCCGCAAGAATTACAAAGAAGCACTCATATATGCCAAAAAAGGAGAGAAGATAGCCAAATCTAAACAAGACTTGCCAGCCATAATGGCTAATGCGGCCATCATGCGTGATGTATATGTAGCCACCAACGACTACGAAAACGCATATAAGTATGTCATGTTGCTGCTTGCCACACGCGATAGTCTTATGGGGGACGATACGAAAGCAAAAATGGCCAAAATGGAAGCACAGTTCAATTTTGATAAACAAAAATATGCGCAAGAAATAGCTCAGAAAGAGAAAGATTTAGAAAAAGAAAAACAGCTTGCTCAAAGTCTGCTTATACGCAATACGGCCATTGCTGGTGTCGTCCTGCTGCTACTTGTTGCGCTTGTATTTCTTATAAATCAACGCAAAGTGAAGCGAATTAATAAACTCTTGAATATCAAGAATGAAGAAATTAGTGCGCAACGAGATGCTATTACCACCCAGAATGTAGAACTACAGCAACACCGCGAAGAAATTTTGGCTATCAATGAGCAACTGAATATGCAAAAAGATGAGTTACAGACGGCATTCGATACCATAGAAATCAAAAACCAGCACATAGTAGCCAGCATACAGTCTGCTCAGAGTATTCAAGAAAGTATTTTGCCAAAACCAGACCGCGTGGGGCTGGCGCTAAAAGATTTTTTCATTATCAACAAACCTAAAGACGTAGTAAGTGGCGACTTTTATTGGTTGGGCTTCAAAAATGACCGAAAAATACTGGCTCTTTTGGATTGCACCGGACATGGCGTACATGGTGCTTTTATCACGCTCATTGCTTATAATTTGCTAAATAAGGTTATTCTTTCTAAAGACTACAGCGAGCCTGCCGATATCTTGGAACAACTCGTAGAAGAGATTGTTAAAAACCTAAAGCAGAACGAAAATAAGAATAATGATGGCTTTGATATAGGCATTTGTAGCATCAATGAAGAAGAGCGTGTATTGAACTTTTCTGGCGCAAATGCCTCCCTATTTTATTCTCAAGACGGCTCCTTGTTTGAAGCCAAAGGTACACACAAACGAATTGGCGGAATAGACAAGCGCCAGCATAACAAACAGTTCTTGGCTCAAACCATTCAATACAATGCACAAACAACATTTTATTTGAGTACTGATGGCTATGCAGACCAGCACGGCGGATTGGAAAATAAGAAAATGGGGAAACTGAAGTTTACTGAACTGCTACAAGAGGCTGTACAAAAAACAGATTTAGCGGCGCAAAAGATACATTTTGAGCAATACTTAGCAGACTGGACGGCGCAAACGCTGCAAACAGACGATATTCTGATGATAGGCTTTAAACTTTGTTAGGCAAAAACAATGCGTTACATTAAAATTCTTAGTTTGTTATTCTTATCATTAGGTTTTAAGAATAACGCCACGGCACAAGCACAACAAGACCGCACCGTTTTGAGCCAATTTCCTGAATGGCAGCAAGCACGCTACAAAGCTGCTTTTGAAGCAAGCAAGCTCGCTTTTTTGAATTCGGAAGAGCAAAATTTTGTGCTTTTTTTAAACCTGCTTCGCCTTAATCCAAGACTTTTCGCCAAAACTTTTCTGCAAACCTACAAAGAATGGAACACGCCAAATGCGCTCAATTATGTGGTGATGTTTGACCGAGATTTGGCTCTTAAAGCCGAAGCAGTCGCTACACTCATGCCACAGCAAGGGGTTATCAAGCCCAAAGAGAACGCCTGTATATATAGCCGTTGCCGCGTTACATCTATAGAAACACAGAGCTGTAAAGATTTGATTGTGAGCAGTTCGGCAGGAATGCAATTTTATGAAAACACGGGCTTGCGTGTACTGATGAGTATGCTTAACCGTGAAAATTTTGAGGAGCTTGAAATTCTAGAAGAGAACCCTAAAGAGTGGGGTTTACATATAGGAAGCCTGTTGGCTAAAGGCAAAATTACAAGTGGAGTTTATACCTTTGGCGAACCCCTCAAAACCACACAAGAATTTGAAAAAGACCTCAAAGAAACCCAAAAAAGAGCTGACTTAGAAACTTACCGCGATTTTATGCAAATTGTCCCACAATGGAACGCGCCCAAGTACAAGGCCGCAAATACTGCCGTAAATGCTAATTATCTGAGTCTTCAAGAAAAAGAAGTATATTATTATCTCAATTTAGCGCGTTTGAACCCGCCACTTTTTGCAGAAACCTTTATGATTAAGTATTTGAAATGGAACGATGACGCGCCCCTTCAAAAAACCAGTTACTACGTACGAACCCTTTATGAAACACTCAAAAAAACCACGCCACTGCCAGTTATGGTGCCAGACCAAGCGCTCTACGAAACTGCCAAATGTCATGCCGTCTATTCGGGGAAAGCTGGTTACGTAGGGCATGAACGTAAAGGCTGCACAGACAACTACTGGGGCGAGTGCTGTGCGTATGGCTCGTCCACTGGGCTAGAGATTGTTATGCAGTTATTGATAGACGAAGGCGTTGAAAGCTTAGGCCATCGCGAAGCCTGTTTGAGCCAAGATTACAGCAAGCTAGGGGTTTCCATTGAGCCGCATAAAACTTACCGAGTAAACTGCGTCATGGATTTTAAATAGAGTTCCCCTAAAATGTATTCATCGGTCAAGAACACAATCTTTTTTGTTGGCAATCAGTAAGGATACACAAAAAAAAGTTAAAATCTTTGTCTTGCTTGCAATAAAGCCATACTTTTGCGGTATGAGATTAGAACAGACCAACTACACCATGCCAAAAACCTTGTTCCTTTTTTTGGCGCTGGCCTTTTTAGCTTCTTGCAGCAAGTTTACAAGAGCCATGAAACACCCCGATTGGAAGGTGCGTTATGCTGCTGCCAATGCTTATTACGAGAAGGGCGATTTTTATAGAGCCTCTATGCTATTGGAAGAACTCGTAACCATTATCAAAAACGACAAGGCTGCCGAAGATATTCACTATAAATTCGCCAATAGTTGTGCCGAAGAGAAGCGCTTAGTTGATGCAGAATACTATTTTAGAACCTTCTACGCCACCTACCGCCAAAGCCCTAAAGCAGAGGAAGCGCTCTATTTGGCTTCGCTTACCTTGAGTAAAATGTCGCCCCAGTGGTATCTAGACCAAGAAAATACACGCCTGGCCATTGAGTCCTTGCAAGATTTTATTAACCGCTATCCTAAAAGCCCACGTGCCGCTGATGCTTCTCAAATTATCATCAACTTACGTGAAAAACAGGAAATAAAAGCCTATAATAATGCCAAACTGTTTTATAAACTAGACCGACACAAGTCTGCCGTTATCGTTCTTGACAATTTCCAAAAAGATTTTCCTGATTCTAAATACAAAGAAGAAGCTGCCTTTCTGGCCCTTGAAGCTTTGTTTGCCTTTGCTGATGCAAGTTTTGCAGAGAAACAAGACGAACGATACCGAGAAGTCATTGCTCGTTATGAGACTTTTCTGGACAAATTTCCTAAAAGTGAGTACCTACGCCAAGCTCAAAACATCTTTTCGGCAGCGCGCCGCGGCTTGCAAACCCTTGCAAACAAGGCAGCTGACCCCACGCTGGAAAAGACAGAAAAGACCAGCGATTATGACCAGTAGTTTGGTTTTGTGCTAATTACCACCCAATTTTTGCTTTTTTATATTTTTGGACGTATAATTGCACCGCAATTCATAGGCAAGCAACGCTTGGCCTTGCCTCATCTTCGATTCAGTTCTTTAAAATACACTCTGAAAAAATTACCAAGTCATGGCTCTTTTTGACCTAGAAATGATTAAAAAAGTGTATGCTGAAATGCCTAGTCGCATTGCCAGCGCACGCAAAGCAGTAGGAAAACCCCTCACTCTCACAGAAAAAGTTTTGTATTCGCACCTCTATGCAGGCCATGCCACCACCGCACACGAGCGCGGCAAGAGCTACGTGGACTTTGCACCAGACCGCGTAGCGATGCAAGATGCAACAGCCCAAATGGCGCTTTTGCAATTCATGACTTGTGGTCGTCCACAAGCGGCTGTTCCTTCTACTGTTCACTGCGACCACTTGATTCAGGCTAAAGTAGGTGCAAAAGAGGACTTGGCCACCGCAAACAAGGTCAATAACGAAGTTTATGACTTTTTGGCATCAATATCAAACAAATACGGTATTGGCTTTTGGAAGCCCGGTGCCGGCATTATTCACCAAGTAGTACTTGAGAACTACGCATTCCCTGGTGGTATGATGATTGGCACGGACTCGCACACACCCAACGCAGGTGGCTTAGGCATGATTGCAATTGGTGTTGGTGGTGCAGATGCCGTGGACGTAATGGTTGGTATGGAATGGGAACTCAAATTCCCTAAGCTGATTGGCGTAAAATTGACTGGCCGTTTGAGTGGCTGGGCTTCCGCCAAAGATGTAATTTTGAAAGTAGCGGGTATTCTGACCGTAAAAGGCGGTACAGGCGCTATTGTTGAGTACTTCGGCGACGGCGCAGATGCGCTTTCTTGTACGGGCAAAGGCACAATTTGTAATATGGGCGCTGAAATTGGTGCAACCACTTCAATCTTTGCTTATGATGCTAAAATGCGCGAATACTTGCAAGCAACAGAGCGCGCAGAGGTAGCAGCCCTTGCTGACACGGTCTATGACCATCTCCGTCCTGATGCTGAAATTTATGAGAATCCAGAAAAATACTATGACCAACTCATAGAAATTAACTTATCTGAACTTGAGCCTCATATCAACGGCCCCTTCACTCCTGATTTGGCGTGGCCGCTTTCTAAGTTTGCGGAGGCTGTTCGCAAAAATAATTATCCACAAAAACTAGAAGTAGGTTTGATTGGCTCTTGTACCAACTCCTCCTACGAAGACCTGACCCGCGCAGCCTCTTTGGCTAAGCAGGCGGTGGACAAAAAGTTAAAAGCCAAGTCAGAGTTTACGATTACACCAGGCTCGGAGCTTGTCCGTTATACAGCAGAACGCGACGGCCTTCTCACGACCTTTGCAGGCATGGGAGGGGTGGTTTTGGCTAATGCCTGTGGCCCTTGTATTGGTCAGTGGGCGCGCCATACCAGCGACCCTAACCGTGCGAATTCTATCATTACCTCTTTTAACCGCAACTTTGCCAAGCGCAATGACGGCAATCCGCATACACACGCTTTTGTTGCTTCGCCAGAAATTGTTACGGCATTGGCTATTGCCGGCGACCTCTGCTTCAATCCCATGACGGATACGCTTATGAATGAAGAGGGCGTAGCAGTAAAACTCGACGAGCCGAAAGGCATCGAGCTGCCAAGCAAAGGGTTTGATGTAGAAGATGCTGGCTATCAAGCACCCGCTAAAGATGGGTCAAGCGTTCAATTAAGCGTCAGTCCTACTTCCGACCGTTTGCAGTTGTTAGAGCCTTTTCCTGTGTGGGAAAAAACAGATTTGAGAGCTATGAAATTGCTCATCAAAGCTAAAGGCAAATGTACTACCGACCATATTTCTATGGCTGGGCCTTGGTTGCGTTTCCGCGGCCACTTAGACAACATTTCCAATAACCTCCTTATTGGCGCTACTAATGCTTATAACGATAAAACAAATGCAGTAAAAAATGCACTCACGGGTGTAGAGGGCGAAGTTCCCGCTACCGCACGTGCTTACAAAGCTGCCAGAGTAGGGACGGTTATCGTGGGCGATGAAAACTATGGTGAGGGTTCATCACGCGAGCACGCCGCAATGGAGCCGCGTCATTTGGGTGTTAGAGCCGTTATTGTAAAATCGTTTGCACGTATTCACGAAACCAATCTCAAAAAGCAAGGTCTTTTAGCACTTACTTTTGCCAACAAGGCCGACTATGACAAAGTGCGCGAAGACGATGACATTGCTATCTTGGGCTTAACTGCCATGAAACCAGGTACACCGCTTCAAGTTCAGCTCACACACAAAGACGGTTCTTCCGATACCTTTGATGTCCTGCATACCTATAACCAAAATCAGATAGAGTGGTTCAAATCTGGTTCTGCACTCAACCTTATTCGCGAAAAAACCGCAAAGTAGATAAGCTAACAACCTTTATTGGTTGAATTTGCCATCTATTGAAAGCATATTTTAAGGGACGGCTAACTAGCTGTCCCTTAAAATATGCTTTCTATGATACATCTCATAAATTGATTTCTATAACTTTTCTATTTTAGAAATACCCTCAAATGTTTTGAATAGCTTTTTCTCGCCTTTTTATAGGCATTTTATCCAAACCCAAAATGCAGGACTAAATTTGCTTACTTTCTATGCGCTTGAGTAGCCAATTTATTGAGAAAGCCAGTAGCACGGCAAGACCCAAAAAAAGCGCCGCCACAGCCCAATCCGCAAAGATGAGCTTGCCTAATCCAAATAATACAGCATAACCCAGAAACGTACTCAGCAACCAACAAGCACCCAGTTCTATAAAAATATTGGCTTGTGATTTGGCTTTCAATGCTTTACGTACTGGTTCCCAAGCGCCAAGTGGTTGCACACGGCTATAAAAGCCCTGAAGGACTGCAGCAGAGTCAGGTTGGGTCAAAAAAGTTACGAGTAGCCAAGAAACTGTCGTGAAGGCGGTAAGTGCTAAAAAATAAGCCGTATCGTCGAGGTTTATTAGTTTGAGTGGCCAAAAGGCTAAAAAGGGCGCAAGCGTAGCTGTTAGTTCGCTCCATGCGTTTATGCGCCACCAATACCAGCGCATAATCAGCACCGCACCCACACCCGCACTACAAGAAATCATCAGTTTGAAGGCAGATTCCAGCGAACCAATATTGGCTGTTACCACCATGCCCACCACCATTGTCATAAAAGTAGCGATTCGAGAGGCAAGTACCAAGTCTTTGTCAGTGGCTAACGGCTTTATAAACCTTTTGTAAAAATCATTGATGATATAGCTTGTTCCCCAGTTCAGTTGCGTAGAAATCGTGCTCATATAAGCAGCCAAAAAGGCGACTAAAAGCAAGCCACGCAGCCCCGCTGGCAAAAAGTCGCGCATGGCCATCACGTAGCCTAGTCGTTTGTCTGCTTCGGGGAGGTCAGGATAAAGAACTGCTGCACATAAAGCAACAATAATCCAAGGCCAAGGGCGCAAGGTATAATGGGCAATCTGAAAAAAGAGCGTCGCCTTAAAAGCGTCTGTTTCGGTGCGCGTACTCATCATACGCTGGGCAATATAGCCACCACCACCCGGCTCTGCTCCTGGATACCAACTTGCCCACCACTGTATAGCCACAAAAGAAAAGAAAGATAAGGCGCTGATAGCCAAAGTAGTGCCGCTGCTTTTCGTTCCAATTTCAGGAAAAAAACTGATAGCACCCACGGGTAGCTTACTTTTTAGCGCTTCTATACCACCAACTTCGTCGGAATTAAGCACCAAAACAGCCAAAACGATGCAACCCACCATGGCAATCACGAATTGCACCAAATCTGTTACGGCCACGCCAAGCAAACCAGACAGACTAGAATAAAAAACAACCAGCAACATAGCAGCACCCACCCAAAGCAAAACTTCGGAGTCAGACAAATCAAAGAATATTTTTAGCAATGCGCCAAGTGCTACATTGACCCAAGCTATAATAACTGCATTCAAAAACAGACCTATATAAATAGCCTTAAAGCCTCTTAAAAAGCGCGCTGCTGGGCCAGAATATCGTATTTCCGTAATCTCTACATCGGTCATCACATTGGCCTTTCGCCAGAGGCGCGCAAAGAAAAATACAGTGAGCATACCGCCTATCATGCCGTTCCACCAGAGCCAGTTACCGCTGATGCCATTTTTAATGACCAGTTCGGTTACCAAAAGTGGGGTGTCGGCAGCAAAAGTAGTAGCTACCATGGAAGTGCCAGCAAGCCACCAGGACATATTCCGTCCGCCTAGAATATAATTCTCAAAACTGCTGCCTGCTCTTTTGGTATAATATAAACCTATGACTAAGCTCAAAACCAAGTAAGCAACTACAATAACCCAATCTAAGATGCTTAGTGCCATAAAAATTCCGTTATTTGTTGGGCACAAACAAACATGAAAGAGCAGAACATTCCAAGAAATGACGGGCTTTTTTTGTAGGTGGGGGAGTTAGCAAACCAGAGAGGTTTTTGGCTTTTTCGGCAAGTTCCTTTTTTTTTAATACCTTTGTGGCTAATAATACTTGGCCTGAAGGCTAGCACCATACTCTGCTACGCGCAAGCTATGCTTAATTTCATTGACGACTGCTATGACAAACTTAAAAAAAGTATCGCTATTAGTGGCACTCCTCTTAATTCCCGCACTCATTTACTTATTCTTGATAAGTTTTGGTGAGAATCACTATAAAAAATTAACAGTTTATTACGACCTGCGCAATCCCGACTTCGACCCTATGGCGCTTACTGCAAATGCTTGTGCGCCTAACTTTCGCGATAGCGTACACTGTGTACCAGCCTTCTCATTTACAAATCAAAACGGTCAGACTGTAACAGAAAAAGACTTTTTGGGTAAGATTACGGTCGTAGATTTCTTTTTTGCACGCTGCCCTGATATTTGCATTGAACTTTCTTCGCAGCTTGTGCGTGTGCAAGAGGCATTTCAGGAGCGTTCTGACTTCAAAATACTCTCACACAGCGTAGACCCCGAACACGATTCTGTGAAGGTTCTTAAAGATTATGCCCAGCGTTACGGCGCAAAAGATGGCTTCTGGACTTTCGTAACTGGCCCAAAAGATGCGCTATACACGCAAGCCCGTTGTGGTTATCTTGTACCAGTAACTGAGCCAAAGCAACAAGCGAAGCCAACAGACTATATACACACAGAAAAAATTATACTTGTGGACAAAGAAGGGCGTATAAGGGGTTATTACGATGGCACAAAAGAGCTAGAAGTTGACCGTCTTATCGCTGAAGCACAGCTACTTATGAAAGAATACAAATAGTTCAAGACAATGCGTTATTTTGCTGAAATAGCATATAAAGGGACTAAGTACTGCGGCTGGCAAACGCAGAACAATGCACTCGCTGTGCAGCAAGTTCTTGAAGACACCCTGAGCAAATTATTGCGCCAAAAAATTAGTACAACCGGAAGCGGACGAACCGATGCGGGCGTACACGCTTACGCACAAATTGCACACTTTGACTGTTCCAACGAGTTTGACTGCCAAGAACTGGTCAATACTTTTGCTCGTTTTCCGTTACAAGACATTACGCTCAACTCGGTTAGAAGAGTTCAGCCTCATGCACACGCCCGCTTTTCGGCGCTTAGCAGGCGCTATGTGTACAGGATAATTTCTTCAAAAAGTGCCTTTTTGCAAGAACAAGCATGGTTTTTTGCTAAAGCACTGGATACAAAACTGATGAATGAAGCAGCCAGCTTATTGCTCGGTGCGCATGATTTTACAACTTTTTGTAAAGAGGGCAGCGACACACCGCACCATTTGTGCCATTTGCACCATGCAGAATGGGTTTGTATTCCACCAACAGCATTCGCTCCTGCCGAAGTTCAGTTTCATGTAGAAGCCAATCGTTTTTTGCGAGGTATGGTAAGAGCTTTGGTTGGTTCGCTGCTAGAGATAGGGCTTCGTAAAATTAAGATTGATGATTTGCTTGGTTTATTTCAGAAGCAGCTCAAAACAAAATCTACACTTGCACCACCTCACGGTTTATTTCTTGCGGGTGTAACTTATCCGGAGTCAATTTACCTTTGAAAATAGGGTTAAAACTATTTTCCGAGTATAAAAACTACAGGTATTTTAGCAAGCTGGGGTATGTTCTTACGCCAGTAGGCTAATGATGCGGTTTTTATCCAGGCGTTTTCAGCGCTCATATTTGCGGCAATGCAGAGCATAGTTTGCGGCGAACAAGACTCCAATATTGCGCTAAGCAAGGCATCGTTCCGATAGGGCGTGTCCATAAATATCTGGCTGTAAGCAGTTTTCTGTGTCTGCTTTTCAAACTCTTTGAGCATCAAACTGCGCTTTTGTTTTTCTATTGGCAAATAAGCATGGAAAGTAAACTGCTGCCCGTTAAAGCCCGAAGCCATTAGAGCCATGATGAAAGAACAGGGGCCAGCCAGTGGGCACACTACCCAACCCAAACGCTGCACGAGTTGTACCACGCTGTGGCCTGGGTCTGCAATAGCAGGGCAGCCTGCTTCAGACAAAAGCCCTACGTCATTGGGCGCATTTCTAAGAAAAAAATCCAACGTAACACCGTTATTATCAGCATCTAACTCATAAAAATCCAATTCATCAATAACGACACCGAGTTTAAGCCCGCTTATAAAACGGCGCGTTGTCCGTGTGTTTTCAACCACAAAACTTTTTATTCGTCCTAATTGCTTTAAGGTATCGGCGCTCAGCGTGCCAGAAGCGCCTTCAGCCAGCCATGTTGGAATCAAATAGAGCGTTTTCATAGCCTATTGGCGCGATATGTTAGGCAAAAAAACAAAACCCTGCTCATTGTCGCGCTCTTCAAAGTCTATTCGCAAACCTATCAAAAAGAGCATTTGTCTCTTTTCATACAAAATTTTTAATCCATCTTGTTCGTATGCAACATCTTCGGATTTGGGCATATCAAAACCTAGCCTAAACTTTGCGCCGCCACAGCCAGTGCCGCCCGATACCATCAAGCGCAGCGCATAACCTTCAGGCACCTTCTTGGTGGTGAGAATGCGCTTAACTTCATACAAAGCACGCTCAGAAAGCACAACTGGCGCAGGTGGTTTTAGCTTATCATGCACGCAAAATCAGTTTTATAGAGCACAAATTTAAGTAATTGGAGATTAAAAGACAAAAAAATGCACTAGTTCAAGCGAAAAGGAGCAATAAGCGTAAACTCAGGGATGGTAACCTTAAACTGTTCGCCATCAATCAGTCTTTCCATAAGATAAGACCCCTTCATTTTTCCCATAGTGCTGCGCAAATGACAACCAGAGGTGTATTCGTGCAAATCTCCACTAGCCAAAACGGGCTGCTGTCCTATAACACCTTCGCCCTCTACCTCCGATACCTGCCAGGCTGAGTCAAAAATAAGCCAATGCCGACGTAGCAACTTGATAGTATAATTACTTTGGTTCTCGATAGTTACGCGGTAAGTAAATACAAAGTTAGCTTTGGAAAGATTTGAAAAATCTTCCTGAAACTCGGCGTTTACACTCACTTTTACCCCGTCTGTGATTGCGCTGAATATGGTCATGATGCAAATTTTTACGCTGTAAAACCAAAACAAATAGCTATCTCAATGCCATAGCTGTACTTTAAACGTCAAATGTTTTAATTTGTTACACCATATAGATAGTCTAGTTATTTTTGATTATGCTGCACCTACCAATCACTAATAGGTAATAGACCAAAACTAATAGCATCTTTGTTCTTCAGTCTTTCGCATTAGGGCAAATATACCTTACTGATACAGAGAAGTAGCCATCATACTTCATAAGCAATTTTCTGATGTGGCATATTTAAATTTCAGAAATATTTAGTGGTTAAAAGGCTGTAAGTTATAAAATTTTTCTCTAATTTCATAAGTCATTCGACTGATTGATAATCGATTAGGGCTTGCAGGTAGCATAGAGGCCTCAAATGCCACTTCCATTTCTTGTTGCTTATACTCCGCCATTTTGAGTAATTCCTTGTACTCATAGTGCCCTTCTTTAATATGCAGTAAAAAATCGCGATTGCTTCGCAAAACATTTACCTGTTGCGTTTGCGCTATTTCAATGGCCATGTCCAACAGTCTGAAAACGTGCATCATATTTTTTGCATCATAGTTTTTGCCGTGTTGCTGTGTGTTTTCATAACGCACTTCATTCCGTTTGCTGACCCACTCCCAATATTCGCGGTATTCTTTGCAATAGCTAGAGTAAGCCTCGCGGCCAAAATAAAGCAATGCTTCTTGTTTTTGGTCTTTCGGAATCGTACTGAGGCAAACTTCATTGGCTTCTTCGCTGCTCATAATGCCGCTATATTGCAAATTTTTTGCATGATACAAACCGTATACATCTTTCATGTTGCTTACATTGACAAGGCCACAGTCTTCTTGTAGCCAGCCCTTTAATTCTAAAAATTTGGGCAAAGATACCGACCCGTTGTTGTAGCTAACATAGCAGAAGGACAAAATAGTTTTGCGCTGCACATCTATAGGATTGAGTATCTTTTTTTTAAGCCCCTTGGCTTTTCTGATTTGAGCGTAGGCGAAGCGACCAAAAGTTTCGCGGCAGAGTTTGGATAAAATAATTTCTGGACGGATAGCGTCCATGAAGGGGTGCTTGTACAAAATAGCATGGGGAGGCGTATTCAAAAGCTCCAAGATGTTGGGGTTGTTTACACTTAGCAAATCCATAAAACGCCCCAGTTCATAAAAAACTTCATCATTGCTGGAGTTATTGATTTGCTGCACGTAATCCAGACCATAATAATCAGACTTAGGCAGTACGAATACACCCTTTAGGTCGGTATCAGAGCTTGGTGTATCTAAACCGTAGGCTTTGCTGCCGCTAATGCACTCCAGTACGACCAAACCCTTTTGGCGGAGCTCCTCTATGGTCATAGAGCATTGAGAGTTTTTCTAAAAAAAGCACTCAAATCTTCTAGCTTTGCCGTACCGGCTGGTAGCTTTTTAGCCTCTTGCTCTGCTCTTTGCAAAATATTCCTAATAAATTCATTAAGCATAGCTTCTTGAGGATGAAGATACGCCTCGCTTTGGGTGGCCTTGAGCGCAATAAGTGTTTCAATACGCTCTTTGATAAGGGGCGGTATAGGCAAATCATGCAGCATAATGCCAAAAACGATAGGCGGCATAACAGAGCGTTCCAGAATCCACCAGCAGGCTATGCTTGTGCGCAAGCAATAGAATAATTTTTTAAGTTTTACCTCTGATTGGTGCTCTAGTTCTATAAAAATATTTTTTGCCATGCTCAAATAGTGGTGCATAGTGGCTATTTTTGAGTAAGTATGCTGTGCCAAATGCTGCATACCCTCTAAAAAATCTGCATCTGCTCTGTACACAATCGGCGATTGAATGCGCTCTAAAAGTGGTGGATTGGACTTCCAAAGCAAGCCCAAGGATTTTTTTAAGTCCCAGCCCGAAAGGTCTATCTCTTTGTTTTCATACATCAGTTCTATGCTGTCTTTTGGCTCATGGAGGCTCAAATACCAGTCGCGCGGGTGTTTGTACAAAAAGCGCACATCATAGTCGCTGTCTGGCGAGGCAAAACCCCAGGCGCGTGAGCCGGTTTCGCAGGCTAGCAAAATTTTGATGTCATTTTCAGATTCTATTTGCCTTAGATAATGTTCTATTTTGGTTTGCATAAAACTCTGTTTGTAAGGTATTTATGAAGAAATTTAATAAAAATCATTCCTCCTTCCGAACAATAGTAACAACAGGGCGCTTTTTAAAAGCCAAGCCCACAATAAGTGTAAACATAAGGCCAATACCCAAAAATTTAAAGGACTCGTGCTGTGCAATACTTGCGGCCGTAGTTTGTGCTAAATTGTCTTTGAGCGTTTGAGTTTCGGCAGCACCCAGTTCCTTGCCGAGTTCTTGCGCCGCACGGTTATAAAACTCAAAAAGCATGGCTTTGTGCGCCTCAAAAACAGGCTTATTTTGTTCAAAAAAAATGTAAACACCCAGCCCAAAAACCAAAGAGGCCGCTACCGTAGCCAGCAAACAAACCGTAAATGCTTCACGGACGCTTGCCATGCCGCTGTTTTTATACTCTCTAAAAATATAAACGCCGCCAGCAAAGCAACCAAAGAAAAATGGCAGAGTAAAAGCTAACTGAAAGCGCCCAAGCGGCATTTCGCCAAACAAATGCGTTATGAATATGCCAGAGAAGCATAAAAGTCCCAGCGAAAGCCCAGTAGCTGCGCCTATCCAAAGAATATTTTTGGTTGTTGTGGTCATATATTGCCTTTAAAATCAATTGTTTACACATAGACTCTGCGTAAATTCCATTATTCAGTCCGCAATTTATGAAATAGACGGTGTTTTGCTGAATTAAATGTTATTTTTATTGAATAAGTAACTGTAAAAAGTTAATTAGTTGTCCCTTAAAAAGTACATTCAATAGATGTAAGCTAAATTTAAGGAGGATAGTTTACCTATTTTGGGAACACTTCAACGGTCTTTGATAAACTTCTCTTCTCTACTTTTTGCCTTGATGCAGAACTAAAGCGCGAGCTGAAAGTTCCGACTGTAGGGCATAGCAAAAAAATCAAGCCTCGCAAAAGGCCAATTTAGATGAAAAAACAAGCTTTTTCATCTGGCGACCTCTAAAAACTCTGATTTTTTTTAATTACCTGATAATGATCATTTTTATGTGGTAAAAATAGGATTAAATATGAAAGAATTTAAACGCCCTCGTGCCTTAGGTTTGTTTGACTAAGATAGTCGTTTGCAGAAATTATCTCGTCTTGGCGACCCCTTAGATAGACTTTCAAAAGGAATTGATTTTGAGTTATTTAGAGATTTTTGACAACAAAACTACAGCGTGAAGCCAAAGGGCCTGGCGGTCATAGGCCTTATCATTATGTATTGATGTTCAAGATATTAATACTGCAACGCTTTTATAATTTATCAGATGACCAGGTAGAGTTCCAAATAAATGACCGTTTGAGCTTTATGCGTTTTCTGGATTTGACGATTTCAGACGATGTCCCCAGATAGCAAAACTGTTTGGTCATTTAAAGAACAACTTACTGAATTAGAAATAGTTGAATCTATTTTTAATCTTTTTTTATCTCATTTGGACGGGCTAGGCCTTATCGTCAGGGAAGGAAAAATTGTTGATGCTAGCTTTGTTGAAGCACCCATACAGCGGAATACGGAAGAGGAAAATAAGGCCATCAAAGCAGGTGAAATTCCTGAAACCTTCAGCCAAAACCCTCATAAACAGGCTCAGAAAGACACAGATGCACGTTGGACTAAAAAAGGGTCAAGGTTTTATTTTGGTTACAAAGACCATGTCAAAGTGGGTGTCCAAAGCAAATTTATCCTTAAGTATGTGGTAACAGAGGCGAGTGTACATGACTCACAACTACTTGATAATCTTTTAGATGAAACAGATAATGAGAAAGTATTTTATGCTGATTCGTGTTGAGCATATTTTTGGTTTTATGGAAATGAGCATGAACGGAATGTACCTGTATCAAACCACGCACAAAAGAATAAAAGCGGCTATTGGTACGATGAACTTGGTTTATAATATGTTCAGAAAAATTCAAATAACTGGCCTTTAAAAGCAGAACTCCGTCTTTTTTTGAACACAACAAAAGTTTAAAATATTAATAATCAATAACTTAATTAAAAACATTGAATGACTAAAAAATAAGATTGAAAAGATTGATTTAAACCAAACCTCTTTGTCATAAAAAAAATCAAACATGGGCAAAATGAATGCCTGCAAAATATTAGTTTTTAGAGGTGGCCTTATATTTTTTTGGTTTAAGAATTGCTTATTTATCAAAGAATATTCTACTTTTGTGCAAATGAGCAAGGAAAAATTACTTGATAGAGGCCAATTCACCGATGTTATTTTAACAGAAGATGAGTCTGGGCAACGCCAAATCCTCAAGATTTTGAGGCAGGAACACGGCAGCCAAGCGCAGGCCGGTCAGCTTTCTAATGAATACAAGATTACTAAAGACCTAAAAATAAAAGGTTTACGCCGTGCTTTGTCTTTTTCTAAGGCCAGTGGACGCACCACCCTCACCCTCGAGCACGTGGAAGGAGTATCCTTGTCTGCTTATTTCAAGGAAGCGACTTCTATACCCGACTTTCTGGACTTCGCCATAAAAATTACAGAAACTATTGCCGAAATGCACCAAAAAGGGGTCATTCATAAGGATTTAAACCCTAACAATATTCTTTTCAATGTTCAAGAAAAGCGCCCCTATCTCATTGACTTTGGTATCGCTTCAAATTTTTCCTCTAAAAGCAGCCGTCATATCCGCGCCGATGCCCTTGAAGGCACGTTGGCCTACATGGCCCCAGAGCAAACAGGACGCATCAATCGCATTATAGACCAGCGCAGCGATTTGTATTCATTGGGTATCACGTTTTATGAATTATTGACTCAGAAGCTGCCCTTCTATAGCAACGACCCTTCCGAGTTGGTACACGCTCATCTGGCGCAAACACCCCTTCCGCCTCAGAATCTAGCTCCCAAAATACCGATTATGCTCTCTGCTTTGGTGCAAAAACTCCTTGCCAAAAGTGCAGAAGAGAGATACCAATCCGCTTTTGGGCTTCTGCAAGACCTCAATCGCATTCAAAAAGACCACAATCAGTTATTTGAACTGGCGCAAGACGATTTTACAGACACTTTCGTCCTCAAGCAAAAACTCTATGGCCGAGAGGACGAGTTGCGCAAGTTGATGAGCGCCTACACGGACGTATGCAATGGGCAAAGAAGATTTTTGAAAATTGCGGGCTACTCGGGTGCGGGCAAGTCTTCGCTTGTCCATGAAATTCATAAGCCCATCACGGAGTCTAACGGGTATTTCATCGAAGGCAAATTTGACCAGTTCAAGCGCGATATACCCTATTTTGCATGGAAGCAAGCACTCAAAGAGCTAACAAGCTGGCTGCTTTCGGAAAAAGAAGAGCAGCTCAACCGCTGGGCTGCCCTTATCAAAGACGCTGTTAAGCCTAACGGCAAACTTCTGACAGACTTACTCCCGCAGCTTGAACTCATTATAGGCGCGCAAAGCAACTTCCCTCAAATGAATGCTGTAGAGTTTCAAACAGCTTTTAATCAAACTTTTATACAATTTTTGCGCATCATTGCCAGACCTGAGCACCCGCTCGTTATCTTCATAGACGACGTACAGTGGGCTGATAGCGCCTCTTTGAACCTGATTAAAGCCATTCTACAAGCACCAGATTGCCCTTACATTTTACTTATGGTGGCTTATCGCAGCAATGAAGTCCAGCCAAGTCACCCACTAGCATCTTTGTTTGCAGAGCTACAAAAAACAGATGATGGAGGCGAAGAACTATTGCTTAACAACTTAATTAGCCGCGATGTAGAAGAGCTTTTACACGATGCACTTAGCCCGCATGATGCAGATTTAGAAGGGCTTACAAATTTGGTCATGCAAAAAACACAGGGCAATGCTTTTTTTGTAACGCAATTTCTCAAAACGTTAGACGAGTCCAACCACTTGTATTTTGACCAAACCGATAAGTGTTGGAAATGGAATTTATCCGATATTTTGAAGTTGGACATCACCGACAACGTGGTAGAATTGCTGATAAAAAAAATAGGCAAAATGCCTGATAAGACACGTACTACACTCTCTGCTGGTGCTTGTTTCGGCAACAAGTTCGATTTGAATGTTCTGGCAAGTATTTTAAAACAGAGCACACAAGATTTGGAAGATTCACTTGACGAGGCTTTGCAGGAGCAGCTTGCTTTTAGGGCTAGTAATCAAGTAAAATTTGCGCACGACCGCATACAGCAGGCTTTTTACGAGGTTTGCACACAGGGCTTCCACCAACAAATGCACCTCCAAATTGGCACGGTTCTGCACGATGCCATTCCTGCCGAACAACGACAGGAGCGCGTTTTTGAGTACATAGACCATTTAAACAAAGGCATTGATTTACTAAAGCCAGACCAAAAAATTTGGCTATTGGAGCTGAACTTGGCAGCTTCTAGGCGCGCCAAAAATGCTACTGCCTACAAGGCTGCCCTAAATTATGCGCGCCTAGCCAATCAGCTTTTACCACCTGATGCTTGGCAGAGCACTTACGCCCTTGCTTTGCGCACCACGCAGAAGATTGCTGAAATTTTATTACTCAAAGTGCGTTTTGAGGACTGTGAAAAAATTGTCAAAGAGGGCTTGAACTATACGAAGACCCTGCAAGATAAGATTCCTTTCTATGAGATTCAAATCAAAGCCTACATTGCGCAGAATAATCTCAAAGGTGCAGTAGAGTATGCGCGGCCTGTTCTGAAAAGTTTGGGTGTGGACTTACCAACAAGTGCTAGTAAACTCAAAGTCGGCCTATCTTTGGTGGAAACAAAAATGGCGCTCATGGGTAAAAAGGGCGAAGATTTGCTCAATTTGCCACGTATGACGGACTCTAACAAGCTGGCTGCTATGCGCATTATGACAAGCATTGACTTTGCGGTTTATGCTTCGCAAAAAGAGCTTTTTCCGCTACACATCATGCTACAGTTGCGCCTATCGCTCAAGTACGGCAACTGTCTTTATTCACCCATGGCTTATGCAACTTTTGGTGGTATTCTTTGCGGCGCGCTCAAACAAATAGAGGCGGGTTACGAGCTGGTGCAAACTGCCCTAAAAATGGTAGATTTGTTTGATGCCCGTGAGGTCAAAGCCATGACATACTACTCGGCGAGCGTTCTAACGCTGCATTGGAAGGAACACCTATCCAAAACAGTTCAGTATCTGGAAACAGCCATTCAGCTTGGTCAAACCACCGGAGACTTGGAATTTGCCTCTTTGGCCTCTATCTCACACGCCTCTTTTGAAATGTGGGTCAGTACAGATTTGGCCGAGTCCCTTGAAAAAATAAAACAACACCGCCTCTTTATAACCAGCGTCAAGCAAGAAAGTATTTTGTACTTTACTGATATTTACCAGACTATGGCGCTTCTGCTTACAAGGCAGCAAGGAGCTGATGTTCAATTTAGAAGTGAATTTTTTGAGCCAGAGACCAAACTAGAGATTTTTCATCACACGAACAATGACACTCTTTTGGCTACTTATGCCTTCTACAGCACATTTACTTTGGTTTATTACAATGATTTTGAGCAAACACCCCCTTTGTTCAAAATGGGTTACAAGTACAGAGAGGGCTTGCTGGGTTTGTACTTTTTTGAATGCTTTGCCTGGCTAGAGGCTATGGTGGCTGTGAGCCGTGCCGAAAACGGGAAAATATCTTTGACAGAAGCAACCAGCATAGCCAAAAATAGCATTAAAGCCATCAAAGTAGCCGAAAAAGACGCACCCATGAACTACGAGCATTTGCGCCACTCAGCAGAGGCAGAATTGGCTCGTGTTAAGCAAGATGCGGCTGGCGCATTGCGTTTGTACACGCAAGCTATTGAGCTGGCAGTCAAGAATAATTACCCTATTTTTGAAGCAAAAATCAGAGAACGCTTGGCAGAATTGTTACTGAGCCGAAAACAAATTGAAACAGGGGAGTTTCATCTCAAAAAAGCCTTTGAGGTGTACCAAAACCTCAATATGAAAGGCAAAACAACGGCAATGGAGCAAACTTATCCGTCCTTGTTAAGCGCTTTGCGTTCCGATGCTACCAATGCCAACAAAATGGCCACCATAACCAGAGGCGCAACAGTTTTGCCTAATTCTGGTGGCAGCAATATGCTAGACCTGAACACGATTATTAAAGCCTCGCAAGTGCTTTCGGGCGAGGTAAATCGTTCAAGGCTTATAGAAAAATTAATGCAGTTGGTTTTAGAAAATGCAGGTGCAGAGCGCGGCTTACTGTTTTTGAATCAAGAGGGAGCGCTTTTGGCCGAGGCGGAGTCCGTATTGGGCGGCACCAAGCTCTTGCACAAAAAATTAAGCGAAGTGGGTGATGCCGCCTCAGAGCCTAAAGTGCCCGAAAGTTTGGTAAACTATGTATTTCGCGGCCAGCAAATGGTGCTGCTGGAAGATGCCGCCCACAAGGGACAGTTTACATCGCTGCCCTACATGAAGACGCACAAAACAAAGTCGGTGCTTTGTTTACCGCTTATCAATCAAGGCAAGGTATCGGGGGTGCTTTATTTAGAAAACAATCTTTCTACAAATTTCTTTACGGCACAGCGCGTGGAGTTGCTCAATATGCTTTCTACGCAAATTGCCATTTCTTTGGAAAATGCCCTGCTCTATGAAAATTTGGAAGAAAAAGTCAAAGAACGGACGGCAGAGGTAATGAGCCAGCGCGCCGAGCTAGAGAAACAAAACCATAACATTACTGCTAGTATTAACTACGCCAAACGCATACAGGAGGCTATGCTGCCACGCTTAGATGAGATAACAGGCGCAATTCCCAAAAACTTTGTTTACTTTAGGCCAAGA
This sequence comes from Cytophagales bacterium, assembly GCA_013299045.1. Lineage (GTDB taxonomy): Bacteria > Bacteroidota > Bacteroidia > Cytophagales > Bernardetiaceae > RDZD01. The sequence continues at coordinate 92,719 of JAAFJX010000013.1, forward strand.
GACATCGTAAGCGGTGATTTTTACTGGTTTCATCACTTTGAAGACGTTTGTCTGATTGCGGCTGTAGATTGCACAGGGCATGGAGTTCCTGGTGCTTTCATGTCATTGATTGGCAATGACTTACTTCATGAGATTGTGGTGTCGCGCCGCATCGTAGAGCCTCATATCATTCTCAAAGAACTGCATTTTGGCGTTACAAACTCACTCAAACAAAAGGAAACAGATAACCGAGACGGAATGGATATTGCATTATGCGCCCTTCATAAGAAACATCTCAATAGTAAAGAATATGACTATCTAACCTTTTCTGGCGCACATAATCCATTCGTTTATATCCAAAACGGAATTTTGCAGCAAGTAAAAGGCAGCAACTTGTCTATCGGCGGACGGACTTTGCCTAATATGGTAGTAGAATTTGAGTCCACGCGCATAGACCTCAATGTTCCTACAAGTTGTTACATTTTTTCGGACGGTTTCCAAGACCAATTCGGCGGCTCAGACGGTCGTAAGTTCATGATAAAACGCATGAAAGGCATCTTTGAGCGTGTTCATGGGCAGACTCATGCAGAGCAGATGCACGTGCTTGATTCAGAAATACAAACATGGAAGGCCAACTATAAACAAACAGATGATATTCTTGTTATTGGTTTTGAAGTAGGCGGATAAATGCTTTATAGGAAGTAGCTTATTCTTCAAAAAGATTGTTGGCCACTGGTAATTTATCTAACTCAACTTGTGAGCCTTGATATTTTTTGCCCAAAAGTGTTTTGTTGTACTTTGGAGCATTTTTATACATCAGTTCACTGTTTTCTACCACTTGGTTAAAAAAATCATAGGCTTGGGTGTCCAACGATTCGCCAAATATGTTGTTTAAAATATTAGATTTCAGGACTATCCCAGTATCTATCGTAAAATCGTGGTCATCTGCCACTAGTTCAAAAGAAGTCATGAGTGCTTGCTTCTCATTGGCATAATATTTGGCGCTCAGGCGTGGTTCAAAACGAATTTCAATATTAGGAAAGGTCTTAAAAAAGATCAGGTCGTCGGCCTTGAAACTCTTTTGATAATGCCGATTGCGCTCACCAAAAACCACTACTACTTCCAGCTCTGGATAAATAACTTTGCTCTTGAGCAAATCCAAAAAGCGGTGATGAAGGTCTATACGCGGCGAAAGCAAAACTAGTTTTTGGGTAGCTTCGCTAATTAATTCGCTAATAGCGGCGTTCAAAGAGTTTCCTGTAAGCAATTTGGACATGGCGCAAAGGTGTTTGGGTAGGTAATAGGCACAAAATAAACGCAATTTATCAGAATGCAAAGGTGCGAATTGATTATTTTTTTATGAGGCTCACGCGTGAATCTGCATGGTTTCAAAAAACGTATAGTTTTGGCTAGAAATAGCTTTGTTTAGAACTGATGAAGCATGGACTTTCGGAAGAGTCTTAATATTTACGCTTGTTTTTCTCCTAGTTTGTGTAAATTTGCAGCGCATTTACCTAACTCATTTCTGCCATGCAAAACTTTAACCCAAACGGAGTGGGCGTAAAAGGCTCTTTATTTGGCCTGCCATACAGCATAGAACAAGCCAGTACGGTATTGATTCCTGTGCCGTGGGAGGTTACAGTGTCCTATCAAGCAGGCTGTGCGGCGGGCATACAAGCCTTGGTTGATGCTTCGCCTCAGTTAGATTTGCTAGATGCCGACTTGCCCGAAGCCTGGAATTATGGCATAGCCCTTGATGCACCCAAGCCTCAAATAGAAGCACTTAACGAGCAACTTAGGCCAATAGCAGCGCTCTATATTCAATGGGAAGAAAGCGGTAATGCGCCAGACAAGAGCATTCTACACTATAACAACAGCGAAGTAAAGGCTAAAGAAGTCCCGTCTATGGTTAATCAGGCTTCTAAACAAGTCAATATGCTTGTAAGGGAGCGAGCAGCGCAGTTGCTAGCCCAAGGCAAACTGGTTGGTGTGCTGGGCGGCGACCATAGCACCCCACTAGGGCTCATGCAGGCACTTGCCGAAAAGTATGCAGACTTTGGCATTTTGCAGATAGACGCACACGCCGACCTGCGCGTAGCGTATGAAAAATTTGAGTTTTCTCATGCGTCTATTATGTATAATGCACTTAGAATAAGCGAAATATCTAAACTTGTGCAAGTAGGTATCCGCGACTATTGCGAGGACGAGTTTCATCTTATTCAGAATGCACAAAACCGTATCGTTACTTTTTTTGACCGCGACTTAAAGTACGAGCAGTATAGTGGCACAACTTGGCACAACCAATGCCTCAAGATTATCCATACGCTGCCACAAAATGTCTATGTCAGTTTTGATATTGATGGGCTAGACCCTAAACTTTGCCCAAATACAGGTACGCCAGTAGCGGGTGGTTTTGAGTTTGCACAAACCAATTATTTGCTGAAGCTACTTGTAGAGTCTGGCCGCAAAATCATCGGTTTTGACCTTTGCGAAGTGGGGAATAATGAGTGGGACGGCAATGTTGGCGCACGTGTACTCTATAAACTCTGCAATTTGGCAAGGCTCTCTTGGCTAAATAACAAGCCTTAAGTTCTATGCAAATTGAGCGTATTCTGCTAGCTTCGCATTATCTACCATGTTTGGACTATTGGGCTATTTGGCTTTATGCAGAAAAACACCAAAAACGCGTTTTTATTGAAACCAAAGAACATTACATCAAACAGACTTACCGAAACCGCTGCCGTATTTTGCTCACTAACAGGCAGATTGATTTGGTAGTCCCTATTCTGCACACTGGCTCTGCTCAGCCCTTAGAAGAGGTCAGGCTTTGTTATAAGCAGAAGTGGCCACAGCAGCATTGGCAGAGTATTCGGAGTGCTTATGGCAAAACGCCCTTTTTTGAGCATTATAGCCCACTTTTTCAAGAGGTTTTGTTTCAAAAACATGAGCGACTTTTGAGCTTGAATGAAGCGATGCGCCAAGTTTGCTGTCAGATACTAGGGCTTGGCTCTGCCTGCGAGCCAACTGCTTTTTATGAAGCCGCGCCAGCCTATACGCATGATGCGCGTGCAAGCCTAAGCCCTAAAAAAGAGGCGCTTTTTGAGCATGAACCCTATTTACAGGCATTTGGAGCGGGCTTCAGCAATAATTTAAGCATTCTAGACCTTATTTTTGCAGAGGGAAAGAATAGCACAAACTTTTTGGCAGAACTAGGATAAAAGCAAAATGTAGAAATCTGTATTTGAGGCAAGTTGGTGGAAAAACAACAAAGGCTACTCCGAAGCGGAATAGCCTTTAGTATTTCAACCTTAAACCAAAATAAAAAAAAATTACTTTTTGACCTCCTCAAAGTCCACGTCCGTAACGTCATCTTTGCCGCTATTTCCGTCTGCTTTAGGGCTGCCCTCTGCGTTGAAGTCCGCATTGTCCTGCGAGGCATTTTGGCCTGCATTTTTATACATTTCTTCAGTAGCTGCCTGCCAAGCACTGTTCATGGCTGCAAGCGCGCTATCTATTGCGGTTAAGTCCTTGCTGGCGTGTGCTTTGCGCAAATCTTCTAGGCCGTTCTGTATGGCGGTGCGGTGTGCCTCTGTAAGCTTGTCGCCATATTCTTTGAGTTGTTTTTCTGTATTAAAAATCATGCTGTCTGCTTGATTAATTTTTTCAACAGTCTCCTTAGCGTTCTTGTCAGCATCTGCATTGGCTTCTGCTTCGCGGCGCATTCTTTGGATTTCAGCATCAGTAAGGCCAGAAGAAGCCTCAATGCGAATTTTTTGTTCACGGTTGGTGGCCAAATCCTTAGCAGAAACGTTCAAAATACCGTTCGCGTCAATATCAAAGGTAACTTCAATTTGTGGAACACCTCTTGGAGCTGGCGGAATGCCGTCTAAGTGGAACTTGCCAATACTTTTGTTGTCTTTGGACATGGCACGCTCGCCTTGCAAAACGTGAATTTCAACAGAAGGTTGGCTATCGGCAGCGGTAGAGAACGTTTGTACCTTTCGTGTAGGAATAATGGTATTGGAATCAATCATACGGGTAAATACGCCACCCATAGTTTCAATACCCAAAGAAAGTGGCGTTACATCAAGAAGAACCACATCTTTGACCTCACCCGTGAGCACACCACCCTGAATGGCCGCACCTACTGCCACCACTTCGTCTGGATTTACGCCTTTGCTGGGCTTTTTGCCAAAGAATTTTTCTACTTCTTCTTGTATACGCGGAATACGGGTAGAACCACCCACCAAAATAACTTCATCAATGTCTTTGGCGCTAAGACCAGCATCTTTGAGAGCTTTTATGCAAGGTTCAAAAGTGCGGCGCACGAGGTCGTCAGAGAGTTGCTCGAACTTAGCACGTGTAAGGGTTTTAACCAAGTGCTTAGGCACACCATTAACAGGCATGATGTAAGGCAGGTTAATCTCGGTTGTTGTGCTGCTAGAAAGCTCAATTTTAGCTTTTTCTGCTGCATCTTTGAGTCTTTGCAAGGCCATAGGGTCTTTGCGAAGGTCTATGGCTTCATCGGCTAAAAACTCCTGCGCGAGCCAATCGATAATAACTTGGTCAAAGTCGTCGCCGCCGAGGTGGGTGTCTCCGTTTGTAGATTTTACCTCAAAAACTCCATCGCCGAGTTCCAATACTGAAATATCAAAAGTACCGCCGCCTAAGTCATAAACAGCGATTTTCATTTCTTTGCCTTTTTTGTCCAAACCATAAGCTAAAGCAGCAGCCGTAGGTTCGTTAATAATGCGTCGTACTTTAAGGCCAGCGATTTCGCCTGCTTCTTTGGTAGCTTGGCGCTGTGCATCATTGAAATAAGCCGGTACTGTAATAACAGCCTCTGTAACCGTTGTTCCTAAGTAGTCTTCGGCGGTGGCTTTCATTTTTTGGAGAATGATAGCCGAAATCTCTTGTGGTGTGTATAAGCGCTCATCGATGCGTACACGTGGTGTGTCATTTTGACCACGTTCTACTTTGTATGATAGATACTGCTTTGCACGCTCGATTTCTGAGTATTTATTACCCATAAAGCGCTTGATAGAGCTTATTGTTTTCTCGGGGTTTGTTATAGCCTGACGCTTGGCAGGTGCGCCCACTTTGCGTTCGCCGTCTTTTAAGAAACCAACGATAGAAGGGGTGGTACGCTGGCCTTCGCTATTAGGGATGACTACGGGTTCGTTGCCTTCCATGACAGACACGCAAGAGTTGGTAGTGCCTAAGTCAATGCCGATAATTTTGCTCATAAGGTTGTTTTTGTGAACTACTTTAAAAAAACGTTGAAAAACATGAAGATAAGTTTTGCAATTTTTTGCCTGAGCGCGTGCTTTGGGCAGCTGCTCGTCAAAAACTTTTGCAAGGTATGTGCCAACTAAAAAACACTGACAAAATGTCTTAGTCCTATTTCTAAACAATAAATTTTTAGTCTTTTTGGCTTAAAAAAGAGGGTTGTGCGGCCAGTTTTATCCTTTCCAAGTGGCATACTTGTCAGAGTTTAGGTTTCGTCTAACCCTTCAGCTTCCATGAGCTTTTCAAAACGCCGCTTCAGGTTGGGAATATCGCGCTTGGCAGAAGTCCAAACCAGCTCATAATTGATGCCGTAAGCCTCGTGAACAAGATTCCTTTTAAAGTTCAGCAAAACAGGCCAGGGTACTTCCGGGTGCTTGCTTTTAACCGTTGGCGATAACTTCTGGGCAGCATCGGCCATAATTTCTAGTTGTTTGACAGTGGCAGCACGCATCATGGAGTTGTTCAAAAACTCCTCGTTGGTAGTATAGCTCAAATAGCTCTCTACTTCATAAATAGCATCAAGAATATGAAAAAGTTGGATTCTATCGCTCTCTGCTAAGGCCATTGCTCTGATAAGTTTTGGGGTTCTTTATGAATACAACGACCAAATTACTGTTTTTTTTGAGTGCTTGGGTTTTTTTCTTGAAATTTTTTGTAAGCCGCTGTCTTTTTGTACTCAGCTGTCAGTATATTTCTTGCCTCATAAAGCGCCCAAAGCCCACGTTTGGCAGCTTTGGCTTTTTGGTGTAATGCTTCAAATTTTTCGGCGTGCTTCACGTTTGGGGCATATTTATAAGCCCAAGCATAGCCTTTCTTGATGAGCGTGGCGTTATAAAATTCGCCTGTCCAGAACAAATAAGCGTAGCAGAGGTCGCGGCCATACTGGTCTATGGTATCTACGTCGTGATGCAAAATTATCCATTTACCAATCAGGCGTTTTTTGGTATAGTCAGAAGCCTCTTTGCCAAAGGGCATGATATCCTTGTTGGGCGATTTCACACTCTCGGGCGTGTCTAGGCCAATCAGACGCACACTTAGGCCACGCTTGCTGCCGCGTTTAGAAAATATTTGAATGACTTTTACCTTGAATGTGTCGCCGTCAGCAGTAGAAACCACCGTGCCAACGTGGCCGTGCAAACTTGCATAAAGAATGCGCAAAATTAATCGTAAAATACTAAATACTAAATAAATAGCCAACAGAACCATGAAGGCCAAAACCGCAAAATTAAAAAATGGTACACCAAAAAGTTCTTTGGCTGCTAATAATTCTTGTATAAACTGAGGCATGGCTAAGAGATTAGACTAAAAATTGTTAATGTACTGCTTTTTTGAGGATAACAACATACAAAACTAGTCTTATTTTTTTTTACTGACAAATTTCTAGCACTTAGATTCAAAATCATTTTTTGTTTGTGAGGCCACCACCATGAGGCGAACAGAAACTGATGTATGTAATAATTTTGGTTGGTTTTGAGCTTATTATTTTGCTATGCCCTACGTCAGTTCGCGCTTCAGTACTGCATCAAGGCAAAAAGTAGAAAGAAAAAGCTACCCCAAAATCATGAGGGTGTTTCCAAAACAGGCAAGCTATCCTCCTTAAACTTAGCTTACATCTATTGAATGTACTTTTTAAGGGAAGAGACATAGTCACAAATCTATTTTAAATGTCAATGTTTTGTTAATAACCCCTGTTTATTTGTTTGTTTGTTTATTTGTTTGTTTGTTTGTTGCGCGGAGTACTGAATTAATGTTTTACCTTTAATCTATCCGCAAAATGAAAACACTTTTTTTTGCCATTTTCATGGTTTTCACAACCGCACCTGCGCTCTTTGACCCACTTAATGGTTTGGCTTTCAAGACAAAAGCTACGAATTCCTGCCCTGCAACTGCTGAAGAGGTTGGAACAATGCACAATGAGGTTATGGCTGCTGGCTACACCGCTCTACAGGTCGCTATTACACAAAATAAGGCTCAAAATAAGCCACCTCTAACGAAGGCACAAATGACAATTGTTTTGACAAATGCTGCAAACTCTTACTTTGCAACAAACTGCCCGAATATTACTACGGCTATGGTTGCAAACGCTCTTGCTAGTGCGCAGGCAAATTCTGCGATAACATTTACTGCTACGGTGAACAACGCTGCTATCTCTCAGAACCTTAAAACGGCTCTTCTTGCGTTAGAAGCAGCATTTAATGCCTCTACAAGTCCTGCACAAACACGCACTTTAACCAATGCGGTCAGTACAAATAATTTAACGACGGACGAGCTTTTGCAGTTCAACTGCACCAAAGAGGTTTTATGCAATTCACACAGCTATTGGGCTACTAACCTTAGCGCTTGGCACACACTTCTTACTACAAATGACCCCACAACCCTAAACGATCCGAGTGAAAAAGTAATTAGGGAAGATGCTAAAGGCGCTCTTACAGGTGCCATTGGTGGCATATCATGGGGATTCTGGGGTGTAATTGGTTCTGCCGCAGCTACTGCAGCAATTAGTTCGTTGATGGAAGTCATATAAAGATTGAATGATGTGTACATATTCGCCTTTCATTGTTTTGGAGGGCGAATATCATAAAAAAAAGGATTTAGTATGAAAAAAGATAGCTTGCGTCCTTTTATAATCGGTTTAACAGTAGCCTTTTCCTTGGGAGTACTATTGCCTCTTATACAGTATTGGCTGGCAGATAGAACCTTAGATTATCCTATGGATTTATTCAAGGGTATTCTAGGGGGTATCACTTCTTATATGGCACATATTTACTTATTTCCTTCCCAAAAGCAGAAAAAGTGAGTTAATACCTCTAGAAAATGCTTTTTCAGGCCATACCAAAACCTTGCCTCCGCGCAAAACCTACAACCAAACCACTTCCTTAGAAAAAAACAACCTCACTGTCTCTTGCGTTTGCAGCATGAGTGCTCCCTCCGAGTTAATACCCAAGACTTTGGCTTCAAAATTGGTGTTTTGTTGTACGTCGCGAAAAAGACGGGTTTCGTTTAAGCCAAAAAGCAGGCCGTGATAATCGTCTGTGAGTTGCTGAAATTCTTGCTTTTTGAGTTGTAGATAGCGTTTTTCAAGATGTTCGGCTAGCCTGGCAAAAAGCGCGCTTAGGTCGTAGTGCCTCCCAGTGTATTGCGCCAGCGAAATGGCTTCGTGGTGCATAAAGTCCATTTGATTGACGTTCAGGCCAATGCCCACAATGGCGGACTGCATCATATTCTGCTGCAAATGGCTTTCTATGAGCAAACCAGCCAGTTTTTTGCTGCCAAGCATGAGGTCATTAGGCCATTTAATGCGCGAATCAGCAATGTTGTAAACAGTCAAAGCATCGGCCAGCCCCAAGGCAACCGCTAACGTTAAAAAATGTCCGTGTTTGGCTTCTAGAAACTTAGGTTTCAAAAAAATAGAAAAGGTGAGATTTTGATGCGGGGCAGCCTCCCATCTGTTGTTGCGCTGCCCTCGCCCTGCTGTTTGGTTATGCGCCAAAACGCAGGTGCCTTCCCAAATACCTTCCTGGGGCATTTGCGCAAGGTAGGTATTGGTGGAGGCGCATTCTTCTAGCCAAATACAATGCTGGCCAATAAAGAGCGTTTCGGGTTGCTTTAGTGGAGCTCGCATATTTTTTAGCCTTTGACTAGATTTTTTAGCCTTTGTATCTTTTGGCTGATGGCGGCGGCATTCTTACCAGTTATCTTTGCTTTTTCGTACTTGCTTATGACCTTCTGGGCGCTGCTTTTGTCGTTTTGTGCCAAAAAGAAAAATTCGGCTTTGCGGAGGTCGTGGTGTGCTACTAAGCTATTATCTTTGGTCTTTTTGGCAAAGCCAATCGCTTTATCAAAACTGCTGCTTGCTTTAGAGGTCTTTTTCTGCATCATGTAAAGATAGGCAATCTTGCCTTCTTGTTCGGCCATTCCTCTATAATTTTTTTCTTCTTTATAAACAGTTTGAATGCTTTTGTAAATACTCATAGCATCTTTAAAGTCGCTGTTAAGTTGGTAAAGAAAAGCAATATTATTGCGTTCGTTGAAAATAGCATCGCGTTTGTTTTTACTGATTTTGCCGAGTCTAATTTGCACATACTTAATAGCCGCTTTGTAATCTCCGCCAGCTTGATAGAGCATTGCGAGCAAGTTGTTATAAAAAATCTTGGCTTCTTCGCCGCGCTTATGGGAGTTCATCAATGCTTCTACCATTTTGGCATATTCAAGCATGGTGCTTTTTTCTTCCGTACTAGGGTTTTCTTTTTCGGTACAGCGGCCTAAATTATTGAGCGTATATTGCGGAAAAAGCTGCTTATTGGTTTGTTTTTCGCTGAGTGTCCAAATCGTTTCCAGTTCTTTGAGAGCGGCTTTGTAGTTCTTGGCAGCAAGCTCACGCTCAAAGAGTCGATAAACACACCAAAGATGTTTCTCTTTGGCTTCTGGTTGGTTTTCGGTGGCTAACAAATTGCGCCAGCGCGTCAGAGAAAAACGCCCTTTATCGTCCTCTAATGTTTTGAAAAGCAAGCCTATGTAGCCATCTGTTTCTTGCAATGCCTTTTTAATTTTGGCAGCATCGCCTGTTTTTTTAGCAAACTCGTAGGCTTTAAAGTGCATATCCTCCGCTATCTTGATAAACCCAGCAGCGTGCGCGTCCTTGCCCAGCTGAAAGAAGTACGCCATAGCTTCGCTGGCATTGTGTTTTTGGGCGAGCTTGCTGAATGTGCCCGCAAAACGCTCAAAACGCTCTGCATCTTTCTCGCGCGCCAAGTCTTGCAAATACCTAAAACAATGAGCGATAGGTGCGTCATTAGACAAATAGCCGGCATTGATGATGAGCTTGTGCGCATAAATTTCGGCCTCTTCCGCATGGCCGCATTTAGTATGCAAGGTGCGCAGTTCAATGAGGGCATAGCAAAGCGAACGGGTGTCATCGTGCCAATCGTACACATCGACAAGGGTTTTGAGATAAAATTCAGCTTTTTTGCAGTCCTTGCCCATGTAGTAGTGGAATCGGTGTGCCTCACCAAGCGCGTAGGCTAAGAGTTCTGGATTGCTATCCTTGCGGCGCTCCGCCACGCAATCGTCAAGCAAACGAGCAGCGGTATGATATGAAACATCTCCTTTTGGCATTTTGCGAGCTTTACTCTCCCAGGCCATAGCCAACAACATTTGGTTTCGCAGATATTCTGCTCTATTTTTTTTGAGGTTACTCTTTTTAAAATTAGCCTCGGCAATGGCAATGGCTTCGTCTGGGTTGGTGTGTGCGTCCAAAAAAGTCTTGTGGTTTTGGTCTATGCCACTAGTGCTTAATTCCAAGAGCTTAGTTTGTGCCCAGAGAGAGCCGCTCATCAACAAAAAACAAGCCATTAGTAAAGCTGGCCGACAAAAAAACCTAAATCCAATACCCTGTATAGCCTGTTTCATAATCATTAAGCAATAAAATTAAATTATTGAGAATCCTTTTAAACAAACGAAAACCAATCAATAAACGTGCAGTAAATGGTTACTGAAAGTCTAATTTATGCCTTTCTAGGCTACAAAAGTCATAAAAATACCTGTTTTTACATAAATTTTGGTAGCATTTACTGAAAGTTTTGTCTTTTTTGTACTTTTGTGTGCTATTTAATATGAAGCGCGCTTGTCATTTGGCGGGCGCTATCAGTTGTGTTCACTTGCGTAAATTGAGGCTATGTCAAATCCTGTAATAATTTTTGGGGCGGGAGCGTTCGGAAAAATGACCTTAGATGTTTTTAACAGTCAAGGTGTTTTGGTGTATGGTTTTTTGGACGACGACACCGCGCTCCACAACCAAGAAATTAACGGCATACCGATTCTGGGCGGAACCGACTCGCCTAAAGTATTGAAGCAAATAGGTAAAAAATGCGATGCTTTCGTTGCATCAGATAACAACATAGCCAAAAAGAAGCTCTCCGAGCAAATTATGACGCTCACTAAATTTAGCCTAGCGAATGCCATTCATTCTGCTGCTGTACTGCCTGCTTTTTGGCAATGTGGCATGGGTAACTTGATTGGTGCAGGCTGCTTGATTGGTGCTGATGTTAAGATAGGCAATTTTTGTATTCTGAATGCCGGTGCCATTCTTGAGAGTAGCGCCAGTTTGTCGCATTATGTGCAAGTAGGCGCTGGGGCTGTTTTGGGCGCGAATGTAGAGGTGGCAGAAGGCGCTTTTATTGGTGCAGGTGCAATCTTGATAGCGGGCATAAAAGTTGGCAAAAACGCACGGGTAGGGGCAGGAGCAGTTGTTATTCAGGATGTTAGCGCCAACCAAACCGTTTTTGGAAATCCTGCCGCAGTAGTCAAATAAGTGGCCAAGTAATTTTTCTTTTAATTCCTCTCAAGACTATGATTCGTAAGCTGTCCATCGTGATACCCGCCTACAACGAAGGCAAAACCATACATCTTATTTTGAATAAAATCAAGGCCGTTGAACTGACGGGAAGCCTTGAAAAAGAAGTCATCATCATCAACGACTGCTCCAAAGACAATACAGAAGAGTCCATCAAAAAATATCAGGCAGAAAATCCTGACATGAACCTTCAGTACTTTAAGCACGAAGTGAACAAAGGTAAAGGAGCTGCCTTGCATACAGGCATACGCTGCGCGACCGGGGAACTCATCATCATACAAGATGCCGACCTGGAATATGACCCCAAGGAGTACAACGTGCTTTTACAGCCCGTTCTGGACGGCTTCGCTGACGTTGTTTATGGCTCGCGTTTTATGGGTGGCAAGCCGCACCGCATCTTGTTCTTTTGGCATTCCATCGGCAATCAGTTCCTTACTTTTGTCTCCAATATGTTCACGAACCTGAACCTGACAGACATGGAAACTTGCTACAAGCTCTTTAGGACGGATATGGTTCATAGCCTTCAGCTCAAAGAAACGCGTTTCGGTTTTGAGCCAGAAGTTACGGCCAAAATATCACGCATCAAAGACGTGCGGATTTATGAAGTGGGCATTTCTTATTATGGTCGCACCTATGCCGAAGGCAAAAAAATTAATTGGAAAGATGGCGTAAGAGCAATCTATTGCATCTTGAAGTACAATATCTTTTCGCGTCGCTGATTCTGCTACACAAAAAGTGCGTGCCTAACTTTGATTTCGGAGCCTTCGGCCACAAAGACAGATACAGGTTTTTGTTGTAAAGTAGGCACAAACTGTTCGCCATAAACTTTACCTACATTAATTTGCATTTGCCATTCCTGTACGGGATAGACCTCCCACTTTGGGTGTTCTACCTGATAAATAACCACTTTCTCTTCGCGGTGTCGTCCAAAACCCCAATAGTGCTCTGCTATAAATTCATTAAGGCTGCCCTCTTGCATAGGCTCACTCTTGGGCGCTGCTTTGGCGCTCATAAAATGCTCTTGCTGACCTTGTAGCCAACTGTAGCGCACGTTCAGAGCTTCGGCTGTATGTACAATTTTGTGTGCCATTTTCACGGCTAAATAAGGCTCATGATAAACGGCATTGGCCACCCACGAAATGGCGGATTTAGGCACAAGCTCACGCACAAAACCTACGCCGCGCTTCCACTCTCCCTCATGTTTATAGCGTGTATAAAAGCGCAGATTGATTTCTTCAAAATTTTGGTGAAAAGGGATAGGAAAACCCTTGAGACGCGTATTCATAAACATAAAACCCACCACAGAAACGAAGGTTTTGCCCTCAAAAAAATCTAATTCAACGCCATTAGGCAAATAAGGACGTACAAGGGCTGGCTCAACTTCAAAGTTCAGCATCAAGAGCTTACGCCATTCGGCACTCAGGAAAACAGGTGCAGCATCGTGGTTAGTCATAGATTAGGTCATTATCATGTCTTATCATCTGTATTCAAAAAAAAATTAGCCTCTTGGCCTCCAAGGAATCTCCTCTACGCCTAGCTCATGCGCTGTAAAGCGGCTCAGAACAAAGAAATAATCTGAAAGACGGTTCAAGTAGCGAATCACTTTTTCTTCCACGTTCTCGTCTTGGGCAAGACCAATACAGAGTCTTTCGGCACGGCGACACACCACACGCGCCAAGTGGCAATAAGAAACAGCAGGATGGCCACCGGGTAGCACAAAATTTTGCATGGGCGGCAGCTCCGCGTCCATGTCGTCCATAGCAGTTTCCAAGCTCGTGATGTCGGTTTCTTGCAGTTCAGGAAGTCCGGGGAAGGGCTTTTCGGGGTCTGAGGCCAGCAGAGAGCCAATAACAAAGAGACGGTCTTGAATTTGCAACAAAAAACCAGCACGTTGTGCGTGTTCTTTTTGCTCGCGGAGCATCCCTACAATCACATTGGTTTCGTCCACTGTTCCGTAGGCATCAATGCGGGGGTGTGCCTTAGAAAGACGCTTGCCGCTAATGAGGGAAGTTTGTCCTTTATCGCCTGTTTTGGTGTATATTTTCATGTTTTTCAGAGTTGAATAGTTTTTGAGAAGTATTTTTTTACGCGGCTGTCATGTGTTACAATGAGCATAGCAGTTTTATGTTGCTGAGTAATCTGCATCAAAAGCGCCATGACAGCTTCGCAGTTAGCATCGTCTAAGTGTGAGGTAGGCTCATCTGCCAACAAAAGCAGTGGTTTTTTGGCCAAAGCCAACGCCAAGATAGCCCTTTGAAGCTCACCCGTGCTCATGGCTTGTGCTTTCTTTTTGCCCAAATGGCTGATAGCAAGCGCATTCAATAAGCTGATACTGTGCGCCTTATCTGTTTGTCCGCGTGCAATGCGTTGCGAAAGCGCCAAGTTATCGGACAGACTCAAAGCAGGCAGAAGCCGCGACTCACCAAGCGCCATGCCTATATGCCCTGCCCTGAACACATCAAGCTGGCTTTGGTTCAGATGTCGGAGGTCTTTGCCAAAACAACTTACTTCACCTTTTTGTGGCGAGAGCAAGCCAGAAAGCAATTTGAGTAAAGTGGTTTTGCCCGAACCAGAAGCGCCGAGCAATAAAAGCTGCTCGTGCAAAGGCATCTCAAAGTCCGGGAAGCGCAGCAATTGCCCGTTCTTGTATTGAAACTCCACTTGGCTGGTTTTAAGGCAAATATCTGTCATTAGGGAATGCGTTTGCTTTGGGTAAAAATCTGTAAAATTTTAACCTTTAGGCTATGAAAAAAATTGAGAATGGCGCACCACATACGTTTTGGGGTTAAAACAAAAATGCTTTGGCAATAATAAGGCTAAATCTTGATTGTTTTGAGCAAAGCGGGCAACAAATTTTTGAGAGAAGCCTGTAGGTATTTGCCCAGCATATCAAACTCCAGATTAACGACCGTCCCTACCTCAATCGTCTTAAAATTCGTATGGGCGAAGGTATATGGAATAATAGCCACAGCAAACGCTGCTTCTTCCGCATTAACGACTGTCAAACTCACGCCATTGACGGCTATTGAGCCTTTTTCTACAACAAAAAAACCTTCTTGGGGCTTAAAACCGAACCTAAAACGCCAGCTTCCATTTTCTTCCTCTCGGCTAGTACAAAGAGCGGTACAATCCACGTGCCCCTGAACGAAATGACCGTCCAAACGACTATGAGCTTGCATAGCCCTTTCTAGATTGATGAGGCTGCCTTGCGTCCATGTTTGCAGGTGGGTTTTTGCCAGCGTTTCGGCAATGGCAGTTACTTTATAGCTTTTCTCTGTGGTTTCAATGACCGTCAGGCAGACACCATTGTGCGCCAAACTTTGGTCTATTTTGAGATGGGGAGCAAGAGAAGAGGCTATCGTAAAAGTGCGGTTACTGCCTTCATGGGCAATATTTTGAACTGTGCCAATGCTTTCAACAATGCCTGTAAACATATATTTTTGACGTTTTTTTTATAGGACAAAGGTAAAAAAAAACAACACAAAATGTGCTTCTGTAAGAACTTTAGCCAACAGTTTTGACGCTCTGCCGAATAAAGTTGCGCATTTGTGTATGTATGATTTCTACACAGTCTGCTATTGGGTACAAATCGCTTCTAACTTCAATAACTGTGTTTTGAGGTTCTTCAAAAGGACTACTAACACCCGTAAAGTCAGGTATTTCACCACGTCTTGCTTTAGCATAAAGCCCCTTGACATCTCTTGCCTCACAAACGGGCAGGGCAGCATTGACGAAGACAAAACAAATATCTTCTTCGCCAATGATGCTTGTCAGCATTTGCCGCGCATTCTCGGTAGGAGTAATAAAAGCAGCAATAACAACGATGCCTGCTTCAACGAATAAGCGCGCTACTTCGGCTGCTCTACGCAAATTCTCGAGGCGCTGCCCTTCGGTAAAGCCAAGCCCTTTGTTGAGGCCAGCGCGGAGGTCGTCGCCGTCCAGAATTTTGGATAAAATTCCTTCAGAAAACAAACGCGCCTCAAGGGCTGTAGCTAACGTGCTTTTGCCAGACGAGGGCAAACCAAAAAGCCAGATGACTTTGGCTCTTTGACCCAAAAAATGTTCTTTTGAAAAGCGAGAAATATGAGTGGCCATGAGCAAAAAAACGTGGGAGTAGTACGCTATTTTTACAAAAAAGAAGACCTTTTGACGCGAAAAGGTCTTCTATCCATTCAATCAATTAAATATTCTATTGTTTAGCGCCCTTGATAACTGTTGTAGCGCAGTTACCGGCAAAAAGGTGAGATTTGATGAGGGTCATAATAACATCAAACTCATCTTCAGGGTGTGCCTTACCTACTTTAGTAGCGCCAGCTTCTGTTTTGCCGTCTTTGAGTAACCAAACTTCGCCATTAGGCAGCCACTTAAAGGTTACATTATCTACAGTAATCAAACGATTGCTTGGATTTTTTGCAAACTCAAAATTAGTCATGGTCGTTGTATAAGACTTACCGCTCGGTACGGTTGTTTTGACTACATAGTGCCCGACGGTGGCATCAATGTTTGACTTAAATAACTCGCAAACACAAGCACCACGCTGCTTGAGGTCTTCGATATCTACAACGGCATAGTTGATGATTTTCCAAGTACCGTCAGTTTTGTGCAAGCTAAAGGTAACGGTTTCTGTACCTTTGGACCAGATAGCCCCGTCTTTGGTGGTGTTGTAGTCGGCAATACAAACTGCTACACCAAAATTCTCTTTAACGACAGTACGTAAAAAGCTACTAATGACGTAGTTGGTAGTCATACTATCTTTAATAACGCGCTCCAAGTAGCTATTAAAACCATCATAGTTACTTTGCATAACACGTACACGGTCGCGAATATCATAGTCAATGAGGGTAGAAGACACTTCGCGTGAAACGTGCTTCATAACTGCCTCTCTGTTCTTGCTGTTATGAATGTTTGAATAGGCAGCAGCAAACTCTTTGATAACAGTCTTAATTTTTTCTTCTTCTGGATTAGGAGCAGTATTAGCACCTGTTTTGGCAGTTTGGGCAAGGGCTGTACCGCACAAAAACAGCAACATAGCTGCAAATAACATATTCTTTCCGTAGCGCATCATAAATTGGACTTTTTTAAAATTGATTTTTTGTTACTGAAGGGATAACAGTAGTGGAGAATATTAGCGAAGAAACGGCTGCAAAAACCTTTCCTTTCATGCCGCAATAACGCTTTAATCTTTAAAAAAAACAAGAAAAGAGTGCTTTAATTCAAGTTTTTTTTGCCCCACCAAGCCACTGCTCAAACCTGCAATACCTTAAAAAGCTTGTTTTTTAGCTCCATTTTCGCGATTTGCTTTTGAATGCCTAGAATCAAAAAGTATGTTGATGTTTTTTTGATGTGCTCAGATAAACACAAAACATTATTTTTGGCTTTCTGTTCTTTTGGGTTGTACTAGAAATAGCCTAAAAACTGGTCGGACTACTTGACTTCGCTTTGATTTCATCTTTTGAACATCAGTGGCTTCTTTACTCGGTACTTTAGCCGTTTTGAGTGGGAACTGTCTCTATGATTGATGGCTGATAAGGTGCTTTTGTGGTCTTCCCATGTAACCAAATTCATTTCTAAATCTTTCCTTTCTTTCTACGACTTTAGGGTTGTGTTCAATTTCTAATTTATCTTTTATGATACCCCTTTTTTGCTTTTCATCGCCTTTTTTTGATACCTTTTTAACGTTCTTCTCAGGTGTTGGTGAAGCGTTCCGCCCTGTTTTTATCCTGCAAATAAAACGCCGTATGCGTTCAGTGGACACGCAAAGAACACCACTCAATATATGTAGTCGTTTATTAAAACCGTCCTTTCCGCAGAATTACGTGGGTTTTTGAACAAAAGCAAGCTCTTAAATTAACCTCTCTTGAGTCGTCAAAAAGCCCTTTTTGAGTTTTTTTAAGTTCTAATTGCCCTCTTTTGTCCCTTGTAGAGGCCATTTTCTCGCGTTTTCAAATAACTTTTTGTCAAATTCCTTATATCTAACTTTTTGACGTATTGTTGTTTTTCTACAATTTATTGGGCGTTCCCGCTTCGCGGTCGTTCGTCTTTGGGCTTCGCTTCGCTTCGGTGCTACGCACTAAACCCGCCGCCTCTCTAACGCAAATACAGGCCAATAGACGTACTCAATAATAAAAAAAAGGATAAAGTCGCAAACCCGCTTGATGCCTAAAAATTGCTTTTGTCCTATTTTGCCTCAGCCATAGGATAGCCGTATCATAGCCGTATGATAGCCGTATCATAGCCGTAGTTGGCCGTACTTTAAAAGTAAAGCCTCTATCTTAGAAAAATACAATTATTCGCTTTCCAAAACTTACATCTCTCAGAGAGGTTAATTAAGAGGTTGTTTTTAGAGTTAGTCCTTTGGATTATTTTTGTTTTTTATATGCCTGCTTTTTTTAAGCAGAAAAGCGCTATCTTTGTGGCCATAATAGCCATAATAGCTCCGCCCATGACGCTCATAACGATAAAACCACTGCCCGATGCGCAATTACCCAAGCCCGATATTCGTAAACTGGCCGTAGCAGATTTGGCTGAGTGGCTGGCCAAAAATAACTTTAAAAGTTTCCATGCCAAGCAAATATACAAATGGCTCTGGCAGCGCTCTTTGCGTGGCTTTTCAGAAATGACCGACCTTTCTCTCTCATTGCGTGAGGCACTAGATGTTAATTTTGGGTTTTATCCACTCTCGCCCGCTGATATACAAAAAAGCACGGACGGTACTATCAAAATAGGCTTTAAACTTTATGATAATAATTTGGTAGAGGGCGTACTGATTCCTACCGAAGACCGTATGACGGCTTGTATCTCTTCACAGGTGGGTTGCTCGCTTTCTTGTAAATTTTGCGCCACGGGCTTTATGGACAAAAAACGCAACTTGGCCGCACCCGAAATTTACGACCAGGTGTTTGAACTGAACCAGCAAGCGCTTAATAACTACAACGCTCGGCTCACCAATATTGTGTATATGGGTATGGGCGAACCCTTATTGAATTATCAAAATTTACTCTCTTCTGTAGAAAAAATTGTGTCGCCAGATGGCCTCGGTATGTCGCCCAAGCGCATCACAGTTTCTACGGCTGGAATTGCCAAAATGATTTACAAATTGGCTGATGACGAAGTGAGGTTCAATTTGGCGCTCTCCTTACACGCTGCCGACGATGCCAAGCGCAACGAAATTATGCCAATTAATGACAGCAATAATTTGCAAGTTTTGAGAGATGCTCTGCAATATTTCTATCAAAAAACGCAAAATCGCATCACGCTGGAGTATATTCTTTTTGGTAACTTTAATGACACCCCAGAAGATGCAGATAACCTCTTCCGTTTTAGCAAGGGCCTGCCCACTCGCATCAACATTATTGAGTATAATCCTGTTGAGCTTGCTTCAAGTTTTAAGCGGGCATCGGGGCGCGTGTTGAATCAATTTGCAGCATACTTAGCTGATAAAGGTGCTACTGTTACTGTCCGGAAGAGCCGTGGCATGGACATTGACGCGGCATGTGGTCAGCTCGCCAACAAAACCAAATCTGTTTAAATACGTTAAGACTCCTTTGTAACGCCACCTAAAACTAATTTTTGAACAATGGCACGCATTCTTACAGGTATACAAAGTTCTGGACGGCCACACTTGGGCAACATCATGGGCGCAATTCTACCAACGGTAGAACTTTCATTAGCACCCAGCCACGAGGCTTTCATTTTTATAGCAGACCTGCACTCCCTGACAAGCAGCCGCGATGCTGCACAACGCCTGGAAAGCGTACGGGCTGTGGCGGCTTCTTGGTTGGCTTTTGGCATAGATACCAACCGCAGCGTGTTTTATAGACAATCTCAAATTCCGGAAGTTTGTGAGCTAACCTGGTATTTAAGCTGTTTTGCGCCTTACCCCATGCTTGCAAATGCGCATTCCTTTAAAGATAAATCTGATAACTTGGCCTTAGTGAATGCGGGTTTGTTCACCTATCCTATTCTGATGGCGGCAGATATTTTGCTCTATGATGCGGAGCTTGTGCCTGTTGGTAAAGACCAAAAACAACATTTGGAAATTACCAAAGATATTGGTGCAGCAATTAATTTGCATTATAAGCAGCCTCTGTTTGTGCTACCAGAGCCAAGAATCAGCGAAAAGACACCACTCGTACCTGGCACAGATGGCCGCAAAATGAGCAAATCCTATCAGAACACTGTGGACATATTTTTACCTAAAAACCAGCTAAAAAAGCAGGTAATGAGTATTGTTACGGATAGTACACCACTGGAAGAGCCTAAGAATCCTGAAACCTGCCATGTTTTTAACCTTTTTGAGCTGGTAGCAAGCACCGCCGACACCCAGACGCTACGCGAAAAATATTTAGGAGGTAACTTTGGCTATGGTCATGCCAAAACAGCGCTTTTGGACGTACTGGTGGATAAGTATGCGGAACAGAACCAACTTTTTAACAGTTACATGAACGACACGGCAGCCCTAGACGCTGCATTGAAAAAAGGCGAAGAAAAAGCACGCACCATAGCCCGTACAAAGTTGGCCAGAGTGCGTGAAATTATGGGCTTTTAATGACAAACGCTTCTCCTTCTCAATAATTCATTTTCTTTTCAATCCATACTCAAAATTTTGATACTGACATGACCATACAAGAAGCCCAAAAAGTTGTTGATGAATGGATTAACACAAAAGGTATTCGTTACTACAGCGAGCTGACCAACACTGCTATTCTTATGGAAGAGGTAGGCGAGGTAGCCCGTATCATGGCGCGGCAATATGGCGAGCAGTCTTTCAAGGACGGCGACGAAGAACCAAACCTTGCTGATGAGGTGGCAGATGTACTTTTTGTACTGATTTGTTTGGCGAATCAAACAGGTATAGACCTTACCGAGGCACTTCACAAAAATTTGCAGAAAAAAACAATGCGCGACACAGAGCGCCATGCAAACAATCCAAAGTTAAAGTAGTTAAAGCGAAGTTCATTTTAGATGATATGTCCATACATTACGACTATGCCATGCTGGGCGGGGGTGCATCTGCACTTATGCTTGCCTACAGCATGATGCAAGAGAGCAGTTTATCCCAAAAAAAAGTTCTGATAATTGAGCCTCAACTCAAGAATCAGAATGATAGAACATGGTGCTACTGGCATGATTCTGAAACACCTTTTGACCATCTTGCACAACAAAAATGGAAAAAATTGGCGTTTAAAGCCCCTAATTTTGAGGCAGTTCTTGATATAGCGCCGCTCCACTACTATATGCTGCGTGGCATTGACTTTTACAATTTTGTGCAGGATAAGCTCGCCAAATCGGGTCATGTTACTTGGATACAGGGGCGTGCCGAAAGTACCGAGGAGTTAGAAAATGGCATCAAGATTACACTACAAGGCGGGGCCAGCTACATGGCAGACTTTGCTTTTGATTCTCGGCTGAGCTTAAAAATACTGCGCCAAGAAAAAAAGAGCATTTGCCTTTTACAGCATTTTAAGGGATTTTTGGTACATACACCCACACCAAGTTTCGACAAAGACTGCCCCACCATCTTTGATTTTAATATTTCGCAAGAAGGCGAGGTGCGTTTTGTTTATACACTACCCTTGAGTTCGGAGCGCGCTTTGGTAGAATATACAATCTTTTCTGATAATCTACTACCCGACAAAAAGCTCTATGATGATGCACTAGAGACTTATCTGCGCAAAAATTTAGGGTTGCTGCATTATGAAATAGAAGAAGAAGAAGCTGGTGTAATCCCCATGTCCAATCATTTGTTTGAGCGCCGTGTGGGTAAGCGCTTATTGCGGATAGGGCTTGCGGGTGGGCTTGCTAAGGCTTCTACTGGTTATGCCTTCATGCGCTGTGTGAGAGATGCAGAGGCAATTACGAAAAGTTTGGTAAATCATTCGCACCCATTTGTCATTGCACCTGCATCAACACGTTTTAGGCTTTATGACAGCACCATTCTAAACCTCATGCAAACAAACGGTGGTAAAATTCGCGACCACTTCACAGATTTGTTTTCAAAGAATCCAACTGCTCGTTTACTGCGTTTTCTGGACGACCAAACCTCTTTTGCAGAAGACATCAGTATTATGAGTTCAGTCCCTATTCATACTTTTGCTGGCTCAATGGGTAAGATGATAGTCAGTCAATACGGGTAGCATAGCGGTAGTTATGGCTGGTTGCCAATACACGACTCTTGCTCAAAGTTGATATCTACAGCAGAGCCGCCCCAGATACATTTTGGTGGTATTAAAGAACAACAGAATATCAAAAAAGTTACATAGTCGTCCCTTAAAAACACGTTTAAGGTCGTGATAAAATAAATTAATTGTTAGGGAAGTGCTACTAATTTATTGATAAAGTTGGAAATAACATTTTTTAGAGACAATTTTACGTTTAAAACTTAGTAAATCCAACAATTCGGCAACAAACCAATGCGCCCAACATCACATTGGCGAAAGCGTAGTAAATGTGCTAAGATTTCCCCGCCTTCGCCAAGCCTTTTTCGTTGGGCGTGATTGTAAAAAGACAACAAAACATAAAACATTGAATTATGGGTGAAATTTCACGTACCATAGGAATTGCAGGGGAAAACATAACCATTGAGAATTTTTGTAAAAAAATATTAGGGTGGCGTGGCACTGCAAATGTTGAATTTGGTTGTAAAAACCGCAATAAACACGGAAAAAGAACCCACGACATAGATTTTTTTGTTTCTTATTCGTGTCCACTAATTTATGACACGCAACAATGTATTTACACTTCTGTAAAATATACTCAACTACTTTCGAACATAAAAAAGACTTTTATTGACTATGCTAATGCAATAACGCAGTCTTCCGAGTGTTTTCCTCTTGATGAACAATATCAAAAAATAACTGCAAATGTCAAAAATTCAAATTATAGATACAGTCAAGTAATTTTTTGGCTTAATCATAGTGAAAATGAATATAAAGACTTAGCAAAAGAATTAAGTAATGTTAATGCAGAACTCGAACACGAATTTGATAATATTTATCTCGTAGATAACTTTAGAATAACATTTTTGTATACCATAATTAAGTTTGCACGACAACTCTATCCTTCTGATAATGATAAAATAACATTCTATTATCCTGCAACAGGCATTAATGACAACTCAAAGCAAGGTAGAGAAGAAAACGGCTTAGTTTTTCCTGTTCAATTTATTAATTGTCCTATTATTCCACTAAGAATTATAGATAAACAAGGATACAAAATATTGTATCTTGCAGTTCGGGAAAATTTTGAAGAAGAAACTTTGAAAAGACTTTTGGGGCTTGCACAATCTTTAACAAGTGGTTGGTGCAACAAGATAATTATTTGTTTTCCTGATTACCAAGAAATAAAGCATTCAGCAATAAAAGATACGATTTTTTTTAATTTTAATCAATCAGAATTTACAGATATGATTGAAATAAAGAGTTATCAAGATACTTTTAAGTCATTTGAAAAAAATGAAACTTCTGAATTTTTAAAACCTATTGAAACAGAGCCAGAATTTAACATTGAAACAATGTTACCTTTTGGAGATAGACTTAGACAACTTTTGGCACAATCCAAAGTTCAGAAAAATGAAATTCAAACATTGCTTAATCGTAGAGGTATTTATGTGAATAATAAATTTGGTAAGGAAGAACTTATCCCTATTTTAACAACATCTTTGATAAGTCCAAGCGAATTTGAATACATCAGAAGAAGGCATAATGCAAAAGAAGTAGCAGAAAAAATAACAACTCAAACATTAATAGTAGATAATACTACTTCTCTAACTGAAGCAATGCAAAAAGTTAGAGTTTCTGTTTCAGAAGCCGTAAAAAAGGCTAACCCAGATAATGAAATTGTAAGTTTTTCTAATTTTGTTCATAAAAATAATGGCGAAATAGAAGCGGAATGTCATTTCAAAAGACCGATTTTAACGAAAGATTGGGCAAGCATAAATCAAACTCAAAGATTAAAAATCACTTTTTCCGTACCTAAGAAGTATGATAAAAAGACTGATAAAATAAACATTTTTATAGGGGCAACATCCAATGACGCAAAAAATATAGGTAAAGATGTAGTAAAA
This sequence comes from Cytophagales bacterium, assembly GCA_013299045.1. GTDB lineage: Bacteria > Bacteroidota > Bacteroidia > Cytophagales > Bernardetiaceae > RDZD01. The sequence continues at coordinate 116,403 of JAAFJX010000013.1, forward strand.
AATATTACTACTGAATTACGAAAAGAAGGTATTATTCGTGAAGATGCTCTATTAGAAAAAATAACAGCAAATGACTTTGCCAACGAACACCGAACTAATTTTTTATTAAGTTTTTTGAATTTAACCCAAGAGGAAAGTAAAGTATTAAAATTTTTTGGTGTTACAGACTTAGAATTTGCTATTTCAGATGAAATTATAGAAAAGTTGCCTGAAGATATAGCATCTTTAAAAAATAAAGTAGAACAGTCTGTTTTTTCAGGTAAAAATCTTGAAGATATAAAATATATAAAAGACAAAAATTATCGCAACTATTTTATTTTTGAAGTAGTTACAGCAAAATACATCTTTACTATTGATGATATAAAAGGTAAGGTGCAAATTGAATTTGGTTTTCCTGATATAAAGACAAAATCATTAGACAAAGCAGAATTTGAATTTAAAATAGTTGATACGCACCCCGATGTTGAAAAAAATTTATCAGCAAGAGAGTATAAAGAACTTGAAGCATCTTTACAAGACGAATTTAACCGTCTGAAGGTTAGCAAACTTACTAATGTACCAAGAAAGGATGGGCAACAAGGTAAATTATTTGACTAACTTGCAAACGGATAAACAACCACGCCCAACATTGTCTTGGCGAAAGCGGGGCATTTGTACTAAATTTGAGCATTGGAATTCTATTAAACATTTGTGCTAAATTGAACATTTGTACTTCAAATTCCCCACCTTCGCCAAGCCTTGTCCGTTAGCGGTCATTGTAAAGCGACACCATACAAAATAGCAATAGAAAGATAAACAGGCAAATCCCAATATTGAAATCAATTAGAAATGGAAACAATCGAAATAAAATTTGACAACTTTATAATTACGACAGATAAATTGAAAATGGACGTTTTTGCAATTCACGACTTCCTTTCAAAATATTCAGGTTGGAGCGACAATATTCCTTTTGACAGAGTAAAAACTTCTATAGACAATTCTTTAAACTTCGGACTATTTCATAACAACAAACAAATTGGGTTTGCAAGAGTTATATCTGACTTTTCGACTATTGCGTATTTAGGTGACATTTATGTTTTGGACAATTATCGTGGACAAGGGCTTTCAAAAAAACTAATGGACGCTGTAATTGAACATCCAAGTTTACAAGGGTTAAGGCGTTGGATTTTATTGACATCGACAGCCGATTGGCTTTATGACAAGTATGGTTTTACTAAATTGCCCAAACCAGAATTATATATGGAACTTTTTGACCCAAATGTTTATAAAACGACATAGAAAACAAGAATTGTAAAGTTTAAATTTATGACAGAATTACGTTACATACCAGGCGACCTCTAAAAACTCTGATTTTTTTTAATTACCTGATAATGATCATTTTTATGTGGTAAAAATAGGATTAAATATGAAAGAATTTAAACGCCCTCGTGCCTTAGGTTTGTTTGACTAAGATAGTCGTTTGCAGAAATTATCTCGTCTTGGCGACCCCTTAGATAGACTTTCAAAAGGAATTGATTTTGAGTTATTTAGAGATTTTTGACAACAAAACTACAGCGTGAAGCCAAAGGGCCTGGCGGTCATAGGCCTTATCATTATGTATTGATGTTCAAGATATTAATACTGCAACGCTTTTATAATTTATCAGATGACCAGGTAGAGTTCCAAATAAATGACCGTTTGAGCTTTATGCGTTTTCTGGATTTGACGATTTCAGACGATGTCCCCAGATAGCAAAACTGTTTGGTCATTTAAAGAACAACTTACTGAATTAGAAATAGTTGAATCTATTTTTAATCTTTTTTTATCTCATTTGGACGGGCTAGGCCTTATCGTCAGGGAAGGAAAAATTGTTGATGCTAGCTTTGTTGAAGCACCCATACAGCGGAATACGGAAGAGGAAAATAAGGCCATCAAAGCAGGTGAAATTCCTGAAACCTTCAGCCAAAACCCTCATAAACAGGCTCAGAAAGACACAGATGCACGTTGGACTAAAAAAGGGTCAAGGTTTTATTTTGGTTACAAAGACCATGTCAAAGTGGGTGTCCAAAGCAAATTTATCCTTAAGTATGTGGTAACAGAGGCGAGTGTACATGACTCACAACTACTTGATAATCTTTTAGATGAAACAGATAATGAGAAAGTATTTTATGCTGATTCGTGTTGAGCATATTTTTGGTTTTATGGAAATGAGCATGAACGGAATGTACCTGTATCAAACCACGCACAAAAGAATAAAAGCGGCTATTGGTATGATGAACTTGGTTTATAATATGTTCAGAAAAATTCAAATAACTGGCCTTTAAAAGCAGAACTCCGTCTTTTTTTGAAAACAACAAAGGTTTAAAATATTAATAATCAATAACTTAATTAAAAACATTGAATGACTAAAAAATAAGATTGAAAAGATTGATTTAAACCAAATCTCTTTGCCATAAAAAAAATCAAACACGGGCAAAATGAATGCCTGCAAAATATTAGTTTTTAGAGGTGGCCTTAAGTTCTATGCAAATTGAGCGTATTCTGCTAGCTTCGCATTATCTACCATGTTTGGACTATTGGGCTATTTGGCTTTATGCAGAAAAACACCAAAAACGTGTTTTTATTGAAACCAAAGAACATTACATCAAACAGACTTACCGAAACCGCTGCCGTATTTTGCTCACTAACAGGCAGATTGATTTGGTAGTCCCTATTCTGCACACTGGCTCTGCTCAGCCCTTAGAAGAGGTCAGGCTTTGTTATAAGCAGAAGTGGCCACAGCAGCATTGGCAGAGTATTCGGAGTGCTTATGGCAAAACGCCCTTTTTTGAGCATTATAGCCCACTTTTTCAAGAGGTTTTGTTTCAAAAACATGAGCGACTTTTGAGCTTGAATGAAGCGATGCGCCAAGTTTGCTGTCAGATACTAGGGCTTGGCTCTGCCTGCGAGCCAACTGCTTTTTATGAAGCCGCGCCAGCCTATACGCATGATGCGCGTGCAAGCCTAAGCCCTAAAAAAGAGGCGCTTTTTGAGCATGAACCCTATTTACAGGCATTTGGAGCGGGCTTCAGCAATAATTTAAGCATTCTAGACCTTATTTTTGCAGAGGGAAAGAATGGCACAAACTTTTTGGCAGAACTAGGATAAAAGCAAAATGTAGAAATCTGTATTTGAGGCAAGTTGGTGGAAAAACAACAGGGATTGCTAGTATTTGTATATTTGATAATAGATTGTAAATTGACTCTTCAAATATAAAACAATTTATGGAAACTTGCAAAAAATGTTCTTCAAAGGATACCCACCAATTCGGATTTGCTCGCGGCAAACAACGTTATAAATGCAGAAGTTGTGGTATCAGTTTTACGCTTGGTGATAGGCGAAATCTTCGTGCTAAACCTCTGCATATCAAGAATACTGCCATTCAGCTTTATCAATTAGGTTTAGGTTTTCGTGCCATTGGAA
>JAAFJX010000034.1 GCA_013299045.1 Cytophagales bacterium
CTTTGAAATAATCTGCAAAAATTAGGTTATGTTTGTCATCTGAGGGGGGCGTTTTTTTCCACCTCAAATATTGACTTTGAATTAAAACATTCTTAACCCCTCAATATCTTTTTGGACGGGATTAATTTTGAACTTTAAAAACTATGAAGATACTTATCATTGGCGCTGGTATGTACGTCAGTGGCCGTAACGGTACAGGCAACGGCACTATTCTCTCTGCTTTGGCGCAAACGTCCAAACACTTGCCTATTGAAGAGGTTTGCATAACAAGCCCCTCGGCAGGGAATGCTATTGTCGTTTCAGAAGCAAGCGCCCGCATTAACAAATTGCTTGGCACAGAGCTCATGGTGCGTTTTGAAGTTTTGGAAAGCAGTATTCCAAACTTAGCGAGCTATGACCTCGCCATAGTTTGCGTGCCCGACCACTTGCATCATCAATACGGCAAAATGGTTTTGGAAAGCGCCGTACATTGCCTCATGGTGAAGCCTCTCACACCAACACTGCGCGAGGCTATGGACTTGGAGGCCATTCGCCAGCAAAAACAAGTCTATGCAGCAGTAGAGTTCCACAAGCGTTTTGATGAAGGCAATCTGCTCGCCAAAAGAATGATTCAGGAAGAGCGGCTAGGCCAAATTAGCTATATCGCCGTAGATTACAGCCAGCGCATCACTATTCCGACCGAAATTTTTAGGCAATGGGCTGAAAAGAGCAACATCTTTCAGTATCTGGGCATACACTACGTAGACCAAGTTTATTTCTTGACGGGATACTGGCCCAAGCGTGTGTCGGCCATTGGCACAAAAAATACGCTTAAAAGCATGGGTATAGAAGGTTTTGATTCTGTACACGTGATGAGCGAATGGGTAAATCCTAAAACAGGGCAGGAACTAGTGGCTGTTTTTAATACCAACTGGATTGACCCGCGCACAAGTACGTCCATGTCCGACCAAAAATACCGCATTGTTGGCAGCAAAGGTCGTTTGGACTTAGACCAAAAAAACAGAGGCGTGGAGTTTTCTAGCCACCACGAAGGCGTTTTGAGCATTAATCCGTATTTTTCAGAATATATGCCAGATGCTGATAATCAACACTATGACTTTGGTGGTTATGGGCACAAGAGCATTGTGCAGTTTGTGCAAGACGTAGCTGCTCTCAAAGCAGGAAGGGTAAGCGCCAATGCGCTTGCAGGCCTTAGACCCACTTTTAAGGACTGCCTGCCCGCCACGGCGCTTGTAGAAGCCGCTAATTTGAGCCTTAGCAAAAACGGCAACTGGCATCAAATAGGCGGAAATTTTTAAAAAATAATCATAGATAACTTGCAACCAGTCCAGGAAAGGCATCGGGCGTGCAGCCAAAAACAGGTATGCCCAGGTCTTGAATGCGTGCAGCGGCTGCCTGATTATAAACGGGTATGCCTTGGTCTGAAAGGCTCAACAGCACAATCAACCTAGCCCCTGAATCTTGTATTTGGGCTATGTGCTGCATCATTTGCAGCTCGCTGCCGCCCTCAAAAAGGTCTGTTATTAACAAAAAAATGGTGTCGGCTGGGCGGCTTATGAGCTGGCGAGAGTAAGCTAGGGCTTTGGCGATGTCTGTACCACCACCAAGCTGCGTACCAAAAAGAACTTCTACGGGGTCGTGCAGATATTCGGTTAGGTCTGCCACCTGCACATCAAAAACCACTAAATGTGTTTTGAGCGCATTTAGGCTTGCCATGACTGAAGCCAGAATGCCAGTATAAACAACAGAAGTAGCCATAGAGCCGCTCTGGTCTAGGCAAATGATGAGGTCTTTGACGGAACGGCCTTTGCGACCTCTCCCCTCTAGCTTTTGAGGAATAATAATTTTGTGGTCGGGCTGGTAGTGCCTGAGGTTTTTCCTGACTGTTTTGAGCCAGTCCAATTCATTTAACTTGGGGCGGCTATTGCGGGTTTGGCGGCTCAATGCACCACGCAAGGCTTTTTCGGTAAGAGGCTTTAGTTTTTGGGTAAGTTCTTGGGCTAGTCGTCGGACAATTTGCCGAGCAACTTCTTTGGCTTTTTGTGGCACTGCCCCCTTGAGAGAAAGTAAAGCTACCGCCAAATGCACATCAGGCACAATGTTGTTTAGTAGCTCGTCTTCTTGAAGAATCTGCTCTAGTTTCAGTTTTTTAAGGGCATCTTTTTGGAGGATACTGACTACCGTCTGTGGAAAATATTGCCTAATATTGCCTAACCAAGGGCTTACGTGTGGTCTGCTGCTACCCAAACCAGCTTTTTGGTTTTGGTCGCTGTAAAGAAAGTCTAAGGTTTTATCTATATGCCGTTCTTCTTCGCTGAGTAGTTCGGTGCTTTCTTGCTCCTCACGACCTAGCACTAAGCGCCAGCGTTTGGCACGGAGTTCTTCATTAGGTGGGTTTGTGGTTTCTCTCTCTGACATAGTGGCTATCTGATGGAGTCCGAGATACTAGGCACAAGGTCTGAAATCTGTTCTCGTTCATAGTTTTTCTTATCGTCGCGGTTGCGCTGGCGGCGTTTAAACTCTAAGTATTCAGGGCTTTGCTTGAATATCCAGAAATCTACACGCTTTTTCATGCGCTTTTGTGCTTTTTCAAACTCTTGGTTATTGGGATCTAGCTTGAGCGCTGCGGCATAATACCCCTCAGAAAGCATAACATCTCTAAAATACTTTTCGTGAATAAAACCCATGTAATAGTAAGCAGAAGTCAGTTTTGGGTTGTGCCTGATGGCGAGCTCAAACAACGTTTTTGCTCTAGAAATGTACTTTTTGTTGAGATAGTAAATACCCCCCTGGTGAGCGGCACGCCAATGTGTACTATCTAGCGCCACCACCCGCTCAAAGCAAGTGGCTGAGGTATCAAACCTGTTCAAGTTTTTAAGATTTATGCCCAGTTCATAAAGAAAATCGGGGTCTTGGCCAAAGAGTTTGAGCGACTCATGCGTGAGCTTGTTTGCGTATTTTAACTTACCTAATTTACTGAAAATCTGAATGATGTCCAATCTGGCAGGTTTGTATGCAGGGTCTTGCGCCAAAACGGCTCTCAAATACATAAATGCTTTGGCAGTGTCTTGATATTGCTTAAAAATAGCCCCTTTGTAATAAAGTACTTCTTTGTCTTCGGGAAAAAATTTTTCTACACGCTCAATATTTTTGAGGGCATTGTTGTAATCTTTATACTCATACTGAATTTTGGCGAGTGCTCTATAAAAAGATAACTGTCCCGTACCAATTTTTTCAGCCTTTTGAGCGGTTTGTAGTGCTTGTTTGGGGTTATTGTTACGGTAGTGGAGTAGCGTGAGTAGATAATAGGCTTCATCATGCTTGGGCGATAGCCGAATGCACTCTATGGCATCAGTAACGGCAGCCGCATACCATTTTTTTTGGTCGTAGAGCCTCGCACGCTGAAAAAAAAGTTCTGCTATTTGAGGCTTATCTTTGATATAACTACTCAGCTCACTTATCTGCTTATCCAAGTTGGTATTGCGTGCATTGGGTGGTGGCGGAATCTCAGTTTTGGGGCTAAAATCTAACTTACAGGCGTTTAGTCCCAAAAGTATCAACAAACAAGCGGGCAGCCAAATACCCATTCGCATACAGAGGCAAGCTATTGTTATAAAAATAGGAAAAGGAATAAAGCGCATTATTTAAAGCCTTTAGTAGAGCCAAACCACCGTATTTCACGGCCTAACAGTCCTTTATTGGGCAAGGAATAGGGCGATGCCGCGACAGTTTCTTTTTCTTATGAGGCTTGTGTGTACTGTTGCACGCACCAGCACAAAGACAAGCCAATATGAGTACAAAGTAAACCCAAACACGTGTTTTTTCCAAATGTTTTTTGATAATTAGCCTCATACAAAGATAAATTTGGGTTCAAAGGAGGTTAAAACTAGCGCCTAACGTTTTTTCTTAGCCTTCACATAGCTTCTGTGCTTGGGTGTCCAAGGCTGTTTTGGGGTATGTACACAGCCATACAAAAAGACCGCAATCAAAAACAAAGCCGTTGCTTTAATCAAACAAATGGAAAGATGCCTTTTCTTCATGGCACTTAAACAATGATTTAGTAAATAAAGTATAGTGATTTTTGTGAAAGGGTTATTTTTTGTGCAGTATCGTTGCACAAAATGCAAGCTAGTACATGAAAAGAGCGTTTTTTGTTGCGAGCACCTCCTACCAAACCTTAACGTGCTTTAATTTGCGTTCAGTTTTGGAGCTAGCAGGCTTTTTGTTTACCAAAGTGCCTTTGTTATTGCGCGGTGTCCAGGCTTGCTTAGGAGCGTGTACGCAGGAAGTGGCCACCAGCGCCAAACAAAACGATACTGCCATTGCTATAATGAGATTCTTCATATCGGAAGTGGTTTTTAGGAGATAGTTTTCCTTAGAACGAACTAAAAGTAGATTTCTTACAAATCAAAGACTCAAATATTGTGCATATTTACTTAACTACGTATAAATTCTAAGAATATTGCAGCTATTTATGAAATGCCTACTATTTAAAGCCGCACTTTGTGATGGCGCAGGCATCACAAAAACCTGGCTATTTTGTTGTTGCTTCTGAAAAACACAATGAATTTCTTGGACTAGTTTATTCAATCAGTTCTTAGCTAGTCATCTATAAAGCCAAGTATTCTCATAAACTTTGAACAATGATAAAAAAAAATTTATATTTGCGTCCGCTTCAAAAAAAGCATTCTTAATGCGATGCTGTTCTTGCCCCTGTTTCTGAACACAAACTAGCCTATTGCTTTACTTATCAACTCTTTAGTTCAAATGAAACACTTGAACACCCTTAGTTTGGTGCTCTTGTTTTTGCTTGCTTATGCCCCGCTTTGCGCACAAGATAATGCGAACATGAATGATGCACTGCCTCAGTTGAGTGCCTCCAAAATTACCCAAAAAATTAGCATAGACGGTCTGCTTAACGAACCAGAATGGGAGCAACAAATACAAGATACCCAAACTCCATTTAGGCTTAATTTTCCGAACGATGTGGACTTGGCGCAGTCTCAAACGGAAGTAAAAGTACTTTTTGATGATAATTTTTTGTATATAGCTGCCACCTGTTACGATAGCTCCCCCGAAAAAAAGAATGTTGTATCATCTCTGAAGCGCGATTTTCAATGGGATTTAAACGAAAACTTCAATGTTTATATAGACCCCTTCCAAGACAAACTGAATGGTTTTTGTTTTACGTCTTCTATTATGGGCGTGCAGTTGGAATGCCTCATGTCTGATGGCAGCTCTTTTGATTGCTCTTGGGACACCTGGTGGCTGAGCGCTGTCAAACGTTATGAGACCTATTGGACGGTAGAAATGGCTATCCCTTTCCGGGTGTTGCGTTACAAGGATATGTCTAGCACTTGGGGGATTAATTTTGCGCGCAACAATACCAAAAACAATCAGATTTCTACTTGGGCACGTGTACCGCAAGCATACAGCGCTGGCACTTTGGCTTTTTGCGGGGCGCTTAACTTCTCTGAGCCTGTCAAGCGCATGAAGGCGAATGTGGCGCTAATTCCTTATGTGTCTGGCCAAACTGGGCGGGACTACGTCAATAATACCAAGCAGAATATTCCAAATTTGGGTACTGATGCTAAAGTAGCCGTAACCTCTTCGCTGAATTTGGACTTGACCGTCAATCCTGATTTTTCGCAGGTAGAAGTGGACAGGCAGGTTACAAACTTGAGCCGCTTCGAGATATTTTTTCCTGAAAGGCGGCAATTTTTTGTGGAGAACAGCGACCTTTTTTCACGCTTTGGCTTCCGCAACTTGCGCCCTTTTTTTTCGCGCCGAATCGGCATAGGCTTTGACACCACCACCCAGCAGATTGTCCAAAACCCTATCATCTATGGTGCACGCCTAAGTGGTAGGCTAGACGAAAAATGGCGTATTGGGGCAATGAACATACAAACTGCTGCTAACAATGCCAAAGGGATTCAGGCTCAAAATTATAGCGTAGCGGCTGTTCAGAGGCAAATTTTTACGCGCTCAAATATTGCTCTTATTGGTGTGAATCGCCAAGTGGTAGGAGATAGCAATCCTGATGAGCGCTATAAACGTATGCTGGGAGCTGATTTCAACTATCAGTCCAAAGACAACAAATGGTGGGCGAAAGTCTTTTACCACCGTGCTTTTGACCCTCTTAAAAAATCGCAGAATCATTCACACGCAGGTTTTTTGAACTACCGAAGCCGCAAATTCAACATTTGGTGGAATCATGAGTATGCTGGACAAAACTACGACATCAATGATATTGGTTTTGTATCCCGAAATGCTATGTGGCGCTTTGAGCCTATTTTTGAGTATTTTATGTATCCAAAATCCAAAAAAATATTCCGCTTTGGCCTCAAAAGCTACAACAATATGTATATGCAGTTGGACAGAAAAATAACAGATGTTTATCAAGAAATAGAGTTTTCTACCGAGCTTCTCAACACGATGCAACTCACCTTCTGGATTTTTAGAGATTATACCTATCTCTTTTTCCCATTTAACCCAGCCAACAATCCTAACAAACCTAAGCTACCAGAGAACACGGACTATCAAGTCAATGGCTGGGCTATGTATTTTAACACGGATATTCGTAAACCTCTGAATATGGATTTTTACGTCAATTACGGCGGCTATTATCTGGGCACAAAGTTAGAAATGAACGGAACAATCAATTATCGCGTGCAGCCTTATGGCTCACTAGCGCTCGATGTTACTTACAATGCCATTGAGCAAACCACCGAGCTTGGTAACGCCTACTTTTTATTAGTGGCTCCGCGCATTGATGCGTCTTTTTCGCGTTCTTTGTTCCTAACAACTTTCTTGCAGTACAACACACAAACTAATAATTTTAACATAAACAGCCGCTTACAATGGCGTTTTAAACCTGTTTCGGATTTGTTTTTGGTGTACTCAGACAATTACGGCATTGACGATGGTGTAATGAATACGGCAAACTGGATACCCAAAAGCCGCGCTTTGGTTTTAAAATTAACGTACTTTATCATGCCCCGTCGCTAAGACAACAACTAGATTTTATGGAAGATTTACTCATGGTCAGTATCCGCCAGCAGGCTGTTTTTGTAAAAAATGCGTCTAAAAAAGTGGTTTTAACGCCAATCAAAGCGCATACCTCTCAGTTTACCGCTTGCATGGCAGAATTAGGTTTTGGCTTAGATGAACCGCTTCTGGCGGCGCTTAATGCGGTTGATGCAGCTTACCAAGAGCAAGTCTTACATTATGCGCGTGTGGTAAAGGGCACACTTAAAAACTGGACTCCTTTGGCCAAAAACTGGCTCAATCCTACGGGTGAGGGGGTTCTAGACTACCTCATTACCTTTTGGCATAACCTCTTTGGGCTTGAAGACGGTACAAAGCTCCCGTGCGGACACGTCATACCACCACACACCTTCCCCATGGAGCGCTACAATGGCTGCCCTTTCTGCGGAACACCTTTTGAGCATGGTCATATTGAGGTCATGGGGCAGTTCAAAGGCCTAGTGGTACTGACGCTGTGGGTAGAAGAGGACGTAGAAAAATACATGATTTCCTTGTTAAGTGCTAAAACTGCCCTAGATGCTTCGCAAATTGACAGTTTGAAGATTCTACTCCAGCACCATACGCTGCCAGATGTGCCTATTGTCATGAAAGAAACCCTGATGATAGTCCTCAATACTTTTTTTGATTTAAAAAGTGCAGACGAACTCAAACCTTTTTTTAAGACTCCTACTGATATTCTGCGCTTTTTGTGGTATAGAAATACAGGCTTCTTACAAATTGTTGAGCCTAAAACGATTATCCAACGCGATGCCCGCAATTTTAAGAATAAAAATACCAAACTAGATAGGGCGAAGGAAACTGAAATTATCAAAAAGTTAGAGCTGCATTTACACTACACGCGCCCCCAAGCGCGAAAAGTGGCATATCTGCTCAATAACTTAGAAATGCCCTCAGAGCAAATTTGCGAAATTATGCACGCCAAACGCGGTATGTGGGTGCGCTTCATACGTGCATTGCGCCTGCCCGAGTACAGCAAAGCGCCAGGCTTTGAGAAGCTGAGGGAGGTTTTAGATTTATTTTACAATCAAAAGTACATGGTTTGGCAAGGCCTTGTGAACAAGAATACACAACAAAACAATTATTTAGAAACTATGGCGCTACTAAAACAGCGTCCTGGTCTCTTTGCACGTGCTTTGTTCGCCACTATGCTGCGCTGGGGTGCAGACGAGGTACTGCCTCATTTTGAAGCAGTCTTAGCCCAAGTTCCTGTTAGGCTCGCTTTTACGCTGAATATGTATGCCCAAAACTATTTTAAGCTGACCGACCGCATAGTAAAACCGCTAGGCGGGGTCTCTAAGCGCATACCTGCCAATAAGCATTTGAAAAAATATAAGCCCGAAAAACTGAAAAAAATGCAAGAGCAAGTAGAAGACCTTTGCTTGTCGGCTGTTCAGAAGCGATTTGAAGCGCAAAACAATCCTAACAAAAGTATTTTTATTGAGGAAGCGCTTTTTGGTATTCCGCTGGCTATTGGCGACCGTTCAGACCAAATCCAAGACTTACCCAGTGTGTTGATGGGCATGAAGTTTCCACTAGAAAGCCCAAATCTGCGCCTTTTTATGCAATGGGGCAATGGCCTTGATGCACAGCATTTGGATATGGATTTGAGCTGCTCTATCCTTTATCCAGACAAAAACGATGTTTGCTATTTCAGTAAGCTGGTTACAGATGGCTGCAAACACAGCGGCGATATTAGACAAATCCCTGATAAGATTGGCACAGCCGAATATATAGAAATTGATGCAAAGCAACTCAAAGAACTGAATGCAACCTACGTTGTTTTTGGCTGCAATGCCTATTCCAACGGCAGTATTTCACCTAACTTAGTGCTGGGCTGGATGAATGCTTCTGACCCCATGCACATATCGCAAACAAGCGGAGTGGCTTATGACCCGTCTTGTGTGCAGCAACAAATTCGCATTACAAAGAGTTTGGCAAAAGGATTGATTTTTGGTGTTCTGGACGTGCAGAAACAGGAAATCACCTGGCTAGAATGTGAGTTTGAGGGGCAAGTGGCTACGCGTATGGACTTAGGGGCTATTCAACTATTGTTGGACAAACTCAATAGCAAGCTAACAATCGGTAAGTTACTCCAGATTAAGGCCCAAAGTCAAAATTTACGTATTTCTGAGCAACCTGAAGAAGCAGATGAAGTCTATGATACGCGCTGGGCACTGAACTCAGCAGCAGTAACCCAACTCTTTATAGGTTAAGCATTCTTAAAAGAGTTAGTGCAAGAATCTGTAAGTTTTTTATCTTATAGATTTTTATTATAGAGTGCTTTTTTAAACGGATAAAAAAAAATATCAATGTTCAAAAAGAATTTTGCTTTGCTTCTCTTCATTCTAATCAACTTGGAGGTCAATGCGCAAGATAAGATAAGCGGCCAGGTGCGAGATTCTCTCACAGGTGAAACATTGGCCTTTGTGAACCTTAGTACAGACGGACGCTACGGAACGAGTACAGATATAAATGGAAACTTTGAACTTAAGCAACGCCCCCAGGACAGTACTTTGCTGGTTAGTTATGTGGGTTACAAGACCTTACGCATAACAAAGACAGAGTGGTCTGAAAAAATGCGTATTTTGCTAGCCCCCAGTGCGAGCGAGCTAGACGAGGTAGTCATCGTAAATGGCGAGAATCCTGCACACCGCATCATACGCGAAGTCATTAAGAATAAACCTAAAAACAATCCGCTAGAACTGGAGGCTTATAGCTATCAGAGCTACAATAAATTTGTATGGTCGCCCTATAGTTCTGGTAAAGTGCCTGCTGCTGTGGCTGACACGCTCCTGTCCTTTTTTTCAGACAAACATTTACTTGTGATGGAAACCATTAGCGAAAAAGACTACAAAGCGGCTAATCTGCATAAAGAAACCATTTTAGCGACCAAATTGTCGGGCTTTCCGAACCCACCCTTTGTGGACTTAGTAACGAACTACCAAACTTTTGGTTTTTATGCAGACCAACTTACTATTTACAACCGCACTTATATCAATCCTATTTCGGAGGGTACATTTCGGCGCTATTCGTTTTTTTTAGAAGAAACGCTTTTGCGTGGTTCAGATACGGTTTTTGTCATTAGCTATTCGCCTCAAAAAGGCAAAAATTTTGAGGGGCTTGAAGGCATTTTGTACATCAATAGCCATGGATACGCCATTCAGAACGTCATAGCAGAGGCCGCTAATAAGCAAACTTGGCTTATTCAAATTGAGCATGAATACGCGCTAAACGGCGACCAATGGTTTCCTGAAGAAATGCACATTAACTTGCAGATACCAAACTATCTGAACAAAGAGAGCGGTATGGGGCTTTCTTTAGACGCAAAAAGTTTTCTTTCAAAAGTGCAGATTAACCCCAAACTCAAAAACCGAGATTTTGGCTGGCTCAATACAACCAATGCGAAAGATTATACCCAAAAGGATTCTGCCTTTTGGCAAGAAAACCGCTCTTTCTATCTGACAGACAAAGAAAAAAGAACCTATAAGGTCATTGATAGTATTAGCAATGAGGTGGGGGCTGCCAAAATTGTTAATGTGCTTACCTACTTAGCCAACGACCAACTGCCTCTCTATGGCCCCATTAGCCTACATTTGAGTAAAACCTTGCGCTTTAACCAGTTTGAAAATGTACGCGTGGGCTTAGGCTTACAGACCAACAACCGCTTGAGCGAATATTTTGGTTTTGGCGGATATGCGGGTTACGGCATAAAGGATGAGCGCTGGAAGTATGGTGGTTTTATGGAGCTACGCCACGCTCGCCTGTTTGATTTCAATTTGCGCGCCAGTTACCAAAATGATATCACCGAACCCGGACAAATCAATTGGCTAGAGTCCACACCTCTGATTGTTTCCAACTCAAACCGTAATTTTTTGGCTAGTAAAATGTTTGCTTCTGAAAGCTGGCGTGCAGAACTAACGCTCCGTCCTCTCCGTTTTATGCGTCTTAGCGTAGGCTATATGCAACAAAGCTACGACACTAGCACCTTTGATTTTGAGTACCGCTATGAAAATGAGTTTTTACAACATTTTGATAACAAAGAATTTAGTATTCGCTTGCGTTATGCTTATAATGAGCAATTTTCGCAGCTACAAGGCGCTACTATTTCACGCGGCACACGCTACCCAATTTTGAATTTATACTATACACGAGGTAATTTTAGAGAAGGTGTTGATTATGAACGCTATGCAGTGCGCTTGGACAAAACCTTCTACACCAAAACGCTGGGCAATAGCACCCTCAGCCTGGAAGCAGGCCAGGTAAGTGCAGATGTGCCTTACACACATACATTCCAGCATGGTGGCATGGCTGCCTCTCAGTCTTATGCCTTTTTCAATGTACACAACTTTCAGACTATGGGGCTTTATGAGTTTGCAGCCACGCAGTTTTTTCATGCGTTCTGGAAACATGACTTCGGCGCGCTTCTGTTCCGTAGCAAGCGCTTTAGGCCAAGTATTTCTATTGTCAATGCCTATGGCTGGGGCAAGGCTGAAAACCGCACGCAAAGTTCTCTGGTTTTTTATGAAAAGCCAAATAAAGAAGCAGCAAGAACAGCACCCAGCGACTATCAAAAGGGGTACTGGGAGAGTGGTTTACACTTAAAGAATCTGCTTTTTTACAGCGTCAGTGTTGGTAAAATTGGTATAGGTGCTGGTTTACATTACCGATATGGCGCGTATCAGAACCCCAATCAAGTCGATAACTTTGCTTTTAAACTCCTCACCGAATTTGTGTTTTGATGCACTTTGTGTTTTCAGAATACACAGCCGCCCATAAAAAAGGGTTTCAATGTTTTATTATCAATAATTTAAGGGTGAAGTCAGCAAAATAAATACTGTAAGTTTTAGAGGTTTTAACTTTAAGCCATGTAGTTCTTAGCTTGTATCATTGGGTGGAAGACAAGCAAATATTTTTTGTGTCATAGAGGTTTTTAAGGGGCGGCTACCCAAACGAATCAGATGAAAGACTTATGACAAAAAAAGTCAAGGACTGCTATGGCTCTTGCACGCGGCTCAAAATATTTTTTTTATAACTGGCTGTTTGTTACCACATTTTTTTTTATTATTGTGCTTAAATTCACTCAGTATCAGTAGATAGTTTAAGGTGTATGAAAAAAGTTTTTTTTATTAGTATTTTTCTCTTTTCAAGTCTAGCAGCATTAGGACAAAGCACTAGTTCTGTCATCTCTGTAAAGTCTTCAAAAGAGCTTTTAAGTATTAGCAGAGATATTGAGTTACTTGAAGACAAAGATGCTCAACTGACCATTGAGGATATTCAAAAAATGGAATATCAAAAACTGTTTAAAAAATCAGATAAAGATATTCCTAATTTTAATACAACTCCCAGCAAAATTTGGGTAAAACTAACTGTAGAAAACCAAACCGATGACAAAATTTATTTAGAATTAGCAGAAGCCTTAGCCTGGTATGTAGATTTTTATAAACCTAATGCGGAAGGGAAATTGGTTTTGGGCACTCAAACGGGCATGATGCGCCCCATGCAAAACAGAGAGATAGAAACTAATTTTTTTATGTTTGAATTATCTAAAAGCACGCAAGCTCAAACCTATTACCTTTCTATTCAATCAGAGTTTCCGCTAACTGTTCCTCTAAAAATAGGTACTGCACAAAGTATATTGGAGCATCGCTACCCGCTAACACTTTTCTTTGGTATGTTTACTGGCTTGCTGCTGGTTATGTTCGCTTATAATTTATTCATATATTTTTCTGTGCGAGACAAGATATATCTTTACTATTGTGGCTATCTATTGTCTGGGCTTTTTATTTTTAATTTTATTTCGGGGAACTATGGCTATCAGTGGAACATCATATCCTATTTCCCGACCTATCTCATAAGCTTCAACATGATAGGTAGTTTGTTTATTGCTCCTTTTTTATTCAGCTTGCTGCAAAGCCAAAGACAACAACTCTTTTTTAAAATTGTTTTTGGCTTTCTATGTGTGTTTGTTTTGCTTGGGCTTATCAATCTTGTTACTGGCCACTACATTGCAGTTATTGATATTTATCAACTTTGCGTCTTGGTCGTTTTTTCTTACATCTTTGTTCACAGTCTTTTGCAATACAGAAAAGGTAATCCATCAGCCAAATTTGTGCTTTCAGCTTTTTCCTTTTACTTGTTTGGTGCTATTATCTTTGTCCTACAAAATTTTGGACTATTGCCTAATAATTTTTTTACACACAATGCAATAGTTTTTGGCGCGTCTTTGGAGGTTTTGATGTTTTCTTTGGCACTAGGCGATAGAATAAACGCAATGCGTATGGAAAAAGAAAATAGTCAAAAAGCCCTTTTACTACAGATGCAGGCCAACGAAAAGCTGGTAAAAGAACAAAATATACTTCTTGAGCAAAAAGTTCAAGAAAAAACACGTGATTTGCAACACGCTTATGAGGATATACAAGCTACCAATGAAGAATTGCATCAAATACAAGATGAGATTCTTGCTCAAAGAGATACCATTCAAGAAAAAAACGAGTACTTGGAGGCTTATCGCCAGAAAATTTCGCAAAGTATCGCATCTGCTCTATTGATTCAGAAGGCAATTTTACCGACAGAAGAAAAGATAGATGCTTTACTAGACGGCTGCTTTGTTATTAACCACCCCAAAGATATTGTTTCAGGCGATTTTTACTGGGTCAATCAAGTAGGTGGTTACAAATTTTTAATTCTTGGAGACTGTACCGGACATGGTATACCAGGTGCTTTTATGACCATGATAGCGGTAGGTCTGCTTGATAGAATTATTGGTATATTGAATATTCATCAAACAAACCACATTCTTGAAGCCCTGCATGAGCAAATTCAAAAGGTTTTGCAGCAAGAGAAAACAGGAAATACTGACGGCATGGATATTTTAGTAGTCAGGCTAAGAGAAAAAGAAGAACATATAGACGTTGATTTTGCGGCAGCCAAACGCCCTTTATATATTCTTTCGCCTACTGACAATGATGTACAGAAAATAAAAGGCTCTAAAAAAATGGTTGGCGGTACAAGAAGACATCATGAAAACTTTGAGAATCTTAGCCTTGTACTCTCAAAGGGTACAACTATTTACCTAACCTCAGACGGTTACATAGACCAAAACAACCTAGAACGGCAAAATTTTTCTGAAAAACGTTTTTTAGAGATGCTGGTACAAATAAAAGACAAGAGCCTTCCTGAACAAAAAGAGTTTTTAGAAAAGACCATGCAAGAACACATGATAGCAACAGACCAGCGAGATGATATTTTGATACTAGCTGCAAGACTGTAAATAGTTGCCACTGAAAACCCACCCTAGCACAAAAAAGATATGGCCGTACCATACATAGAAGCTCTTTGGAACGACTAGACGCACTTCCGCCTTGCTCTGACCATTCGGAAAAGCCTCAGTACCTTTTCGGTGTTTTTTTTTAGCTTTTATACCTATCGTAACCTACTGATTTTTGCTTATTTTTGTGGGTGTATCTTGTGTGCCATGTAAAGCCTCGTGCAAGGCTCAAAACCCTATCATCAAAAATGAAATCCATAGACCGACTTTTACACCTCAAGGACTGTTTGCAAATAGAAAAAGAGGCCGACCTCGCCGCATATAACAAAAAAATGCTGGCCACTTCTATTGAACAAAAGCGAAAAGACGGTATTTGTTGGCATCCTATGAGCATAGTTCATGAGCAAATTGGCTTGGGTGGGCGTTTGAGTTTGGAAGTAGAGCGCACCAAAGGGCAAGATATGCCGCACGTTTTGCAGTCTGGTACGCCTGTGGTGTTGTTTTCTACCCGTTTAGAATCTACCAAACAAACGCAGAATGCGGTTGTTCAGAAGGTTTTTGGCAACAAGGCCTACCTTATTCTTCCGGAAGATGAGGCACCCGACTGGGTCTATGAAGGAGGTTTAGGTATGTATTTGAGCTTTGATGAGGCCACTTACCGTGAGATGAACTTTACGCTGGATAGCCTCCTCAAGCTGAAAGATGAACACTCAAGAGTAGCGGAACTGCGCGAAATCCTTTTGGGCAACGAAATGCCAGAATTTGAATCCAGCGTGCCCGCTTTTGAGTCTAAAAAACTAAATGCTTCTCAGAACGAGGCTATGCTACGTGTGGCATCTGCCCATGATTTAGCCATTGTACACGGCCCCCCCGGAACTGGTAAAACAACAACTCTGGTAGCCTCTATTGCCCAAACACTGAAAACAGAAAAACAAGTCTTGGTGTGTGCGCCCTCCAACACAGCGGTAGATTTGCTCTGCGAAAAGTTGATTGAAAAAGGCATTAGCGTAACCAGAATAGGACACCCAGCCCGTATCCTGGAGCATTTGCACGACTATTCGGTAGATGGCAAACTGAGCAATCACCCTGATTATCGACACTATAAAGACATTATTCGGAAAACTGAAGAACTTTTTAAACTCTCTAATAAATACAAACGAAACTTTGGACGCGCCGAACGCGAACAGCGCCAAGCTTTGCGTTACGAAGCTCGCAAGTTGAAAGAAGATGCCATTAAGCTGGAAGATTATATGCTGCACCATATTCTTGACCATACGCAAGTCATAGCCGCTACTTTGGTAGGCGTTACGCATCAACTCATTAGGCATAAACAGTTTTCAACGGCCTTTATTGATGAAGCAGCTCAAGCCCTTGAACCAGCCTGCTTGATACCTGTGTTGCGCAGTAAGCGCATTGTAATGGCTGGCGACCATTTGCAACTTCCACCCACAGTTAAAAGCATGGAAGCCCTTAAAAAAGGACTGGGCAAAACCCTCATGGAACGGCTCATGGCTACCAAAAAGGCCGATGTATTGCTTGAAACACAATACAGAATGCACGAAGATATTATGGCTTTTTCTAATCAAAAATTTTATGGTAATCGCCTAAAGGCCGCCGAACCCAATCGTTTTCATCTCATTGCACCTGACGAAGCACCATTGGAGCTCATTGATACTGCTGGCTGTAATTTTGAAGAGGTACAAGAACCAGAAACACTCAGTTTGCTAAATAGGCAGGAAGCCCTCATTCTCTTCAAGCATTTGGAGCGCTTACTCACAAAATTACAAGCAGACCATCAGTATGCGGCAGCCCTCCCCGAACTCAAAATTGGCATTATTGCACCCTATCGCGCACAGGTAACACATTTGCGCGAACAACTAGAGCACCACGACTTTCTGCAATACTTTAAGCCTCAAATCAGCATACAAACCATAGACGGTTTTCAGGGGCAAGAAAAAGATATTATCTATATCTGTACGGTACGTTCAAATACTGCTCAAGAAATTGGCTTTTTATCCGATTTACGCCGTTTTAATGTAGCCATAACACGTGCTAAAAAGAAATTGGTGGTTATCAGCGACTCTGCCACGTTGGGTGCGCACCAGTTTTTTGCCGATTTTTTTGCTTTTATGGAAAAGACAGGCGTTTACCAGTCCGCCTGGGAGTATGCAGATGCGCTCAATTAGTCTTTTTTAAGCGCACTGTTGGCTTTTTGTTCCTCTTTTTTAGAGGCCATTTTCGCTTTCACTATTTCTATGACAGCGGGCATGATAGACAAAATGATGATGCCAATAATGACAAGTGTAAAATTTTTCTTGATGTAGGGCAAATTGCCAAAGAAATAACCCAAAACAGTAAAAGACCAGACCCAAACAACACCACCGACAACATTAAAAGTAAAAAACTGCTTGTAGTCCATTTTGCCAATTCCTGCCACAAAAGGCGCAAAAGTGCGGACTATAGGCACAAAACGCGCAATGATAATTGTTTTTCCACCATATTTGGCATAGAAGGCTTCTGTTTTTTCTAAATGTTTGGGATTAAGCCACTTAGAGATGGCCTGACCAAAATGACGACCAATGGAGTAGTTCAGAAAATCACCTATGATAGCTGCTATGGTTAGTAAACCACAAAGAATGAACAAGTTGAAGTCCCCTTTGCCAGCAAATGCGCCCGCTGCAAAAAGCAAAGAGTCGCCGGGTAGAAATGGCATAACCACAACTCCGGTTTCTACAAAGATGATGGCGAACAAGATGCCATAAGTGGTAGCGCCATATTCCGTAATGAGAGCGCTCAAATGCACGTCTATGTGCATAATAAAATCCACTAACTTTTTAATTGCTTCTAGCATAAGGCTTTGCAGTTTGTAAAAAAAAATCCCTTTTGGGCCTAAAAACACCTAAGGGACTTTAATTTCATATGAGGGCATCATCAAAAAAATGGCTTATTCTGTTTCTTCTGCTTCGTTTTCAGCGTCTGAATCAGAATCTGCTTCAACACGCACTACAGGTCTAATTTCGCGTTCTTCCTTGAACTCGCGTTTCAAAACGCTGCCTGTGCTGGTTGAACCTGCTACCTTTTTACGAGATATTTTCTTTTTGTCTTGTACGATGTGCTCTTCCACATCTGCAAAAATGCGTCCACAGTGCTCACACACTACAATCTTTTTCTTTTCTTTAACATCAACTTGGCGCTGAGGCGGTACAATGTTAAAACAACCGCCGCAGGCATCGCGTTTAACAAGCACAACAGCTAACCCGTTGCGGAGGTTGCCACGCAGACGCATATAGGCTTTGTATAAGCGCTCGTCCATGCCTTTTATACGTTTTTCGCGGTCTTTGAGGAGGCGCTGCTCATCTTCCTCTTTTTCTGCCATAATGCTCTGAAGCTCTTTTCGCTTAGATGTAAGGTCTTTTTTACGCTCTTCGAGTTGCTTCTGTGTGTCGGTGCTTTGTTCTTCTTTTTGAACTATTTTTTCTTTGATACCTTTTATCGCTTTGTGGGCGAGCTGAATATCAAGTTCTTGAGATTCTACCTCGCGGTTAATGGCCGAAAATTCGCGGTCATTACGCACATTCATTTTTTGCTCTTCGTACTTTTGAATATGTTTCTGATGCTCTCTAATAGCACCCTCTTTGTCTGTGATTTGTGCGTCTAAATCACTTATTTCATCTCCTATTTTTTTGATACGGGTTTCATAACCTGCTATTTCATCTTCTAAGTCTTGCACTTCTTCAGGCAGGTCGCCCTTAATTTTCTTGATTTCATCTAGCTTAGAATCAAGCGATTGTAGTCGTAGCAAAGATTCTAGTCGTTTTGCCACCTGCGACTCATTAGCAGTACTCATATCTGTTGTTCGATTTTTTTAAATAGAATGCAAAAGTAGTGTATTGGAATCTAAAAACCAACTTTTTGTATAAAAAATTATGCGTCCTAAAAAAAGGACACTCTGCTGATAGCCAAAACTCCAGCAGAGTGTTATTCGTTTTGGTTCAAGTGCGCATGATTATTGAACCACTATTTTTTGTGAGCGAACTTTTTTACCTTCAGATATTTTGATAATGTAGGTGCCTGGCGTGCCAATAGGCAGAGATATTTTGCGGTTATAACTGCCAGTAAAGCCCTCCAATCTTTCAGCAAATACTTCTTTGCCGTTGATGTCTAAGACGCTTACAGCCAGTGTAG
This sequence comes from Cytophagales bacterium, assembly GCA_013299045.1. GTDB lineage: Bacteria > Bacteroidota > Bacteroidia > Cytophagales > Bernardetiaceae > RDZD01. The sequence continues at coordinate 18,500 of JAAFJX010000034.1, forward strand.
TCTTCTTTTTTACATCAAAATTCAAGGTAAAGTTTCCGTCGCTGGGGTTCGGATACACCAAGAAATTATTTAAGCCCTTGATATTGTCTTCTTTGAGGAGATTTTCGCTATCAGCGCTGTTTTTAGATGTTTTTGTAGGCTTATCCTCCTTTTTACTTTTGTTGATGATGATAACGCTCACATTGCGCTCCATATCTCCCGCTTTGTTTTTGAGCATATAAACGGTGTTGCCTTCTTTAGACTCAAACTTTTCCAGTTCAGCACCGTCTTTTTGGAGTTCCAACACACGGGCATCTGTACCATCTTTAGGCACAAAGATAAACTCGTTCTGGAATATGCAGCTTTTCATGCTATCCATTCTGATATGCGCAAGTTGCCCAAGTTCTTCGGCCATTTGGTTCAAATTAATGTACATTTTCTCGCGGTCTATGTTCGCTTTTTCAACGTCAATGTACATTTTCTCGAGGTCTATGTTCGCTTTTTCAAGGTCTATGTTCATTTTTTCAAAGTCTTTAAGCTCTTTAAGCTCTTTAAGGTTCTTGAGCTCAATTTTTACCTTTTTGAGTCCGTCCTTCATAATTTGCATATTGCATTTGCCGAGAGAGTCCTTGAATAAAAAATTTTCGCCTCCATCAAAGGTTTTGAACATGATGCGTGGATGCCCCTCAGCAGAACCTAAGCTGTCGTTTCCAATGATAATATTAACGTTATCATTAAGCACCTTGACGTGCCCTTTGATACCTTCTACATCAACATCAATCATTTCGCTTACATTGATTACGTGGCGCGGGCTTTTTCCGTCGCCAGAGGTTTTGATGTCGATAGTTTCGATGCCTTCGGTGTTCATCTGCTCTATCTCTTTTTTGATGCTTTCGGGCATTTCGCCTTCAAACTCGTGCTCAATGACTTCTTTTTTGCCATCTTTGATGCGTACAATTTTGATTTTACTTTTTTTAGACGCTGTTGTTTTAGTGCTGCTGCCGCCATCTTGCGCATAAGACGTGCTGCCAAAACCAACGAAACAGGCTACTGCCAAAACTGCTACTAATTTGTTTAATTTGAACATGATGCGAATGTGTGTTAAGGGTGAACGATAAATTTAGTTTTACTACTACAAAAATAGTAGATTGAAATTTATACTCCAAATTTTTTCTGTTATTTTTTTCTAAAAGTTCTTTTAAGCATAAAAAAAGGAGTCTGCTTTTGCAAACTCCTCAAATATCAACGATTTTAAACGCTTCATCTGTTTATTCAACTTGCCCAAAAGGAATGCGAATACCTGCCTTGGCAGTCCAGAATTGACGCATCGGCAACTCTTTGATAGTTGTTCCGTCCACAAAGTGGTTGAGGTTTGTGTTCAGTGAGCCGTCAGCAAAAAGATAAAAAGCGGAGACGTATACCTCCGTTCCTACACCTACACTGGCGTTCACGAACAGATTTTTTCTATTGTAAAAATAATTGCTTTGCTCAGGAATCTCTCGCGGAAATTTATCCCAGATTATCCAATAGTGCCCCGCTGTAAGTCCGCCAAAGGCATAAAAGCCACCACGACGGTTGTAAGCACCCGCCAGATAGTGGTTAAACTGCAAATCCAAGTAACCCATGTAATTTTTGGCTTTTGCGTCATTATAAACGAATGCTTTGGAGCCGTGGTAAACAAAATTAGCACCGATGCTCATTGACGTTTTAAAGTTCAGACCAATGTTGTAGCGCACACCGCCACCGAGCTGACGCGGATAGTCTGATACATCGCCATAAGGGAAGTTACCAACGGGTCTAAAATCATAAAACTCTTGGTATGTTCCATGCAAACTAAGGCTTCCTTGCGCCAAGGTGGTTTGGGCTGCCGACAATATCAGCAAAATAGCCATTAAAAACTTGATGCTGTGCTTCATTGGGGTTATATGGTATAAATGAATGAAATGGATTTAGGTCTGAAGTCAAAAGCAAAACGGCGTGATACTGATATTATTGAAAAGACCGCTCTTTTTTTGTATGAAAGTTCAAGTAAAACTTATTAAAATGCAAAAGCAACATTATTCGTCTAGTTGTAAAGCATATAAACAACAAAAACAATAAACATGACAATAACAGCTACAATAGCTACTATTTTGAGAGAAGAGGAATCCTCATTTTGCTCTGGCATGGTTTGTATTTGAGTTGTTGGTTTAATCTCTTTCAGGATTCTAAGCTCTGTTTTAGCATCGCTGAGCGATATTCTGGCCTGATTGAGTTCTGTTTTAGCAGCAGATAATTCAGACATTAGCTGATTGACTTGCTTTTGCATATCATTCAACTGCGTTTGGCTGGTTTGGTTCTTATCAGATAAGTTTTTGACTTCACTTTGTGCGCTTTTGAGGTCATTTTGAGCCTGTGCGGTTTGCTGCTGAGCGCTTTGTAGCTGTGCCTGCGAAGATTGCACAATGAGGTTTTGCTCTTTGTTGCGCTCAGTAAGTTCTTTTATCTCTTTGCCATTATTTTCTATAATATCGTGCAACTTCTCTTTGTCTTCCTTTAGTTCACGGATTTGCTTTTCAAGATCGTCAATGCTACCTTCCTTAGCATCAATTTGTTGCCCTTTAGAATCCAACATATTTTGCTTGCTACTCAGCTCGTTTTGCAACTTTTGGTTTCTTTCCGCTAACTCCTTAGCATCTTTGCCCATCGTTTCCATAGTGGCTTTAAGCTCTTCATTTTTAGCCTGTAGCTCCTTCAAAACTATGTCCTGTGTGGCTAGTTTATCATTGGTATCAGCGTTAGCAATGCTGCTGTAGCCATAAGCGGCCACAACGGCTACAACCAGCACAACCACCACAAATTGTATGATGTTGGTAGGTGTTTGTTGTAAAAAATTGAACTTCATTGATACTTTGATTTTGGTTATAGCTTTAATTTGTACTCAATCAAATACAATGCAAAATTGATTTGCTTTCAAATTCGCTCCCTTGAATTATTTTGGATAAGAGGCAATAACTAACACTTATTCGGCAAAACTAAATGTTTTATTCATAAAAGACAATGAAAAGGGCTTTTTTTTTCTTTTTTGAACAAAAAATTAACTAAAAATCCTGCTGCCTGTCTGAATTTTTTAGAATTTTCTATCTTCGTCAGGCAGAAAAGCGTCTTTAATGCCGTTGCCAAGCAGATTGAAAGAGAGAACAAGTAGCCAGATGCAAAAACTTGGCAGCAGAATCAAATGCCAGCTATTTTCAGAGCCTAAGGACTTAAAGCCTTCGTGTACCATCTGCCCCCAAGAAGGTGTAGGTGGCTGTACACCCAGCCCTAAAAAGCTCAAGCCGGCTTCAATCAAGATGGCAGAAGCGAAATTTGCCGTGGCAGTTACGATGATGGGTGCTGTTATATTCGGCATGACGTGCTTAAAAATAACGCGACGGTTGCTCATACCAAAGGCTTTGGCAGCTTCTATAAATAACTTTTCTTTAATACTCAACATTTGGCCACGAACCACTCGTGCTACGTCGCCCCACATCGTAAAGCCCACCGCCACAAAAATAACCCACATTTCTTTGTTTCCTAGCGCCAAACTAATAACGATAACCAACATGATACTAGGTATAGACCAAACCACGGTCATTAACCACATAACGAATGCGTCCACTCTACCGCCCAGATACCCCCCCATAGCGCCAATAGGCACGCCAATTAGCATAGAGATGATAACTGCCAAAAAGCCAATCATTAATGAAACCCGCGTGCCGAGCATCAAACGACTCAGCATATCAGCCCCAAGCGAGTCCGTTCCGAGTGGATAATAGCGTTCTTCAATGTTATTAGCCAAGAAATCCTCTTTGAGCTTAATGAGGCTTTCGCGCTGTACCTTCCCCGCCAAATCTACATAGCGTACATAACCGTCTTCTACCACGTAGGCCGCCGTGCTATCTATACGAACAGCCGCAGGAGGGTCGTTGTTTACCTTGCGAACTGCCTTAATGAGTGGCATAGTTTCTTCGCGGTGGCGGCGGTCGCAGTTTGTAAATTTAATCTCGTTGCCCTGCACTTCGAACTTTTCAATAGGCACAACGCTATATTCATCTTCTTTGCCAAAATATAAGCGCTCAAAGAAATTTGTTTCATCAACTTCTCTATCCTTAATAATTTTGAGCATAGTGGCCCTAAAACCTGGAGGCATCTTATGAATGCGCGCATCGCCGTTATTGGCATTCGGCGTTTTGTCCCTGAGCAAGAGTGTACCGCTGAACATAATCATCAAGGCCAGCAGAATGACAAAAAACCCAAAAACAGCGGGCTTGTTCTTGAGGAATCTATCTAGCGCTAAACGTAGCGGTGTTTTTTCTTTGTTTTCTGATGCGGTCATTGACAAAACGCCTTTGACAATAAGAATGCCTTTTGTAAGATGGAGAGAGAATGAGTGGTGGTGTTAAAATAAAGCTGTTTGCGTCAATAGTTTTAATTTTTATAAAACGAATACACTAGGTCTTTGTGCTTTAACCAAAACCTAGTGTATTACTTTATGCTTTGGAAGTGGCCAACGCCTTGAGCATAGTTTCGCCGATGAGTGCGGGCGATTCCACAACGTGAATACCACACGCGGCCATAATTTTCATTTTAGCTTCGGCTGTATCGTCTTCGCCGCCAATGATAGCGCCAGCGTGGCCCATTCTTTTGCCTTTAGGAGCAGTTCTGCCGGCAATGAAGCCAACAACAGGCTTAGTGCCGTTTTCTTTAATCCAATTTGCGGCTTCGGCTTCCATTCCGCCGCCAATTTCGCCAATCATAACGATAGCATCAGTTTCGGGGTCATTCATCAACATTTCAACGGCCTCTTTGGTGGTTGTGCCGATGATGGGGTCGCCGCCAATACCAATGCAAGAGGACTGCCCCATGCCTACTTTCGTGATTTGGTCAACCGCTTCGTAGGTGAGTGTGCCAGAGCGCGACACAATGCCGATACGCCCTTTGGTGTGTATAAAACCAGGCATGATGCCTACTTTTGCTTCTCCCGGAGTTATTAGGCCAGGGCAGTTAGGGCCAACCAAACGGCAATCTTTGCCCGTTAGATAGGCCTTTACTTTAATCATATCTTGGACAGGAATGCCCTCAGTGATGCAAACTATGAGTTTTATACCTGCATCGGCCGCTTCCATGACAGCATCGGCGGCAAAAGCTGGCGGTACAAATATGATAGAAACGTCTGCCTTGGTGGCATTTACCGCATCTGCAACTGTATTGAAGACAGGGCGCGCCAAATGCTGCTCACCACCGCGGCCAGGCGTTACACCCCCCACTACGTTGGTGCCATATTCTATCATTTGCGTGGCATGGAAAGTGCCTTCTTTGCCAGTAAAACCCTGAACCAATACACGCGAATTTTTATTGACCAAAACGCTCATAATGCTGCTTGTTACAACTATGTTCTTGATTAAAAACTATTTTAAACTTTGCGCCGCCCAACCGGAGTCTTGAAATATAGATTGGCAGCACCGCAAAAATATAGGTTATATTTGCATTTGCCAATTTTGATAGATATTTTTTTCATTTGTAGAGCCTGCTCATCTTTTTTTGGAAATTAAATTTAACTTTGTAGCAAAACCTGAACCCAAGCATCAATAAAGAATATCAGTTGCAAAGGCAGGGACAATGCTTGCAATTGTCTATTTATGTTTTACAAAACCCTCTTGACTCTTTAAGTTATGGATTTTATTTCTGAAGATATTGCCAACTATGCTGAAAAGTATTCAAGCCCTGAGTCCGCAGTGCTCTACGCTCTTAACAGACGCACACATTTAACTGTCAGCAAGCCAAGAATGCTTTCCGGACACTTACAGGGAAATTTATTAAGTACCTTTGCTAAACTCATACAACCCAGCAAAGTTTTAGAAATAGGCACTTATACTTCATATTCTGCCATTGCGCTCGCCACTGGTCTTAGTGAAAATGGCACTTTAGATAGTATAGATAACAACGAAGAGTTGTATGAAATGAATTCAAATACCATCAAAGAAGCAGGGCTTAGTCATAAAATTAAGTTACACATTGGAGATGCAAAAGCAGTCATTGCGCTTTTACAAGGTCAATTTAAAAGTTCAGAGTGCTGGGATATGGTTTTTATTGATGCAGACAAAAATAACTATGCACTCTATTATGATTTAGTCATTGATTACGTTAGAAAAGGGGGGCTTATTATTGCAGACAATGTACTCTGGAGCGGAAAAGTATTAAATGATAAGGTTACAGATAAAGACACGCAAGCCTTAAAAGCCTTTAATGAAAAAATATTAAATGACAATCGCGTATACAACACACTCTTGCCAGTTAGAGATGGACTAATGCTAATTTACAAGTTATAGTTTAGCATTTTAACTAAAAAATATAATGTTTACACTGAGCAGTGTACTCGATTCAAAAGCTAATGTATAAATATCGTAAAGTATTATCCTTTTTACACTAAACAATTTACTTTTTACACAAATCAATATACTACTTTCATTATAAAATTTACTACTTACACAAGTCAATATACAGTTTTAACTAAACAATTTACTATTTACACGAATCAATATACTACTTTCATTATAAAATTTACTATTTACACAAGTCAATATACATCTTTAATTAAACAATTTACTATTTACACAAGTCAATATACTACCTTCATTATGCAATACTATTTTTATATTTAACAAATTGCTAATTTATTAAATAAATACATATTTTTAATATTAAAATACACAAAAAAAATACTATTATGCAATATTTGCACAACAGTATTTATAAAATGAATCAATTAGTTTATTTTTTTAATAAGATTATGGTATTTTTTCGTTTAAAAAAGCATGAAACGATTGGGCATCTTCACCAAAATCAACACTAATAGTCCAATAAAAAATAGGAACTTTATCAATTAAACTATCAAATTCAGAATTTAATAGTTTAACAATATCTTTTTCGGTAGTAATAATAGCCGTTTCACTTGGCTCTTTAGAACTATTATATGATTCTACCAGTTTTTTAATAAATACTTTATTGTATTTGAAGTGGTCTTTAAGGTCATATACTTTTAATACATTCATTTCTGATTTAACTTTATCAATAAATAATTTTGCATCAGCTAGCCCACAAACAACAATAGCATTTTTAATAATAACATTACTAAATTCTTTTTTTAATGGTTTTAATTCATCATAAACAATACTACTAAAAAATATTGGTGTATTTTTTTTTAAATAAACTTTTGCTTTTTCATAAAGTTCTTTTCTTTTTGAGTAAGACAAATCGTTAGGGCATTTTGTAAAAATTAAACAGTCAGCACGTTCTGCTTGACTTTTATGTTCGCGAAGTCTGCCTAATGGTAAAAAAGTATCTTCATAAAAAGGCAGTGTATAATTTGATAATAAAATATTTAGATTTACACTTAAAGAAAGTTGCTGATAAGCATCATCAAGTACAATATAACTATATAAATTGCTTTTAAATTTTAAAGCTTTATGTCTGTCTTCAGACACAAGTACGGTTACACTTTCATCAAATCTTTTATAAATAAGCAAAGGTTCATCACCAATATCTTTTGCAGTGCTTTGATTAGTTGCTTCTAGAAATCCACTTGTTTGACGACCGTATCCGCGACTTAAAGTAGCTAATTTACTATTTACTTTATGTTTAAAAAGCCAGTCAATTATATAAATAACGTGCGGCGTTTTGCCGCTACCACCCGCAGTTAGGTTTCCAACAGCCAAAAGATAAGATTGATATTTAATTTTTCTTTTTGCACTTTTTAATGCACCTTTTCTCCATAAAAAAATAGCGCTTCTATATGGCCATGTAAAAAGCCATGCGAGGAGTGCAATGGCTTTTTTAAGTACTTTTAAACTATTCATAAAGAGTTATTTACTTTTATAAAGCAAAGTAATGCTTCTTTCAGGCCTAATATATCTTCTAGAAGCCCAAGCAATTTTATTCATATCAATTCTAAAGATTCTAGCAATGCCAACATGAATTGCATCTAAATCTTTAGTCATAAAACAATAAGCTGCATTCAATGCACGTGCCGAAAGTTCTTCTAAGGCAAAGGCTTCTTCGGTTGCAATGCGTTGTTTTGTTGATTCGAGCTCCTCTTTACTAATTGCTTTTTTATCATAAAGCAATTCATTTAAGGCTTTATGGGCTTCTGCTGTCCCTTTACCTTCTTTATTGACTCTGCCAGCGAATACGACAAGGTCTCTATCAAATTGATTTAATGAAAATAGACTGTAACTAGTAAAAAGATTAGTTTCTTGTACTAAAGTACGATAAAAAAGAGAAGAAGTACCCGATGCAACAGTTGCAGCCCATAAATCAACAATAAGTTTAGACCTTGAATAAAGGCCTTTGATAGCAAAACCTTTGACAATAAGGTCTTCGGGTACGTCTGCACTGCATTCATCAAAGACTTCTTTTTTTACTTCTGATTCAAAGTATCTTTTACGTTCGTGTGGTACTTTATTTTTGATTGTTCCAAACCATTTCTGAGTTAATTGTAAGGCTTTATCAAAAGAAATATCACCTGCAATAACCAAACAAGCGTTTTCGGGGTTATAAAACCTTTTATAAAAAGCTTTAACACTATTTAAATCAAAGGCTTTAATGTGTTCAATGCTCTTACCAATGGTTGGCCATGCGTATGGGTGTTGTTTATAAGCCAATGCACGGAATTTATGCCATACATCACCGTAAGGTTGGTTCAAATATCTCTGTGCATACTCTTCTAGCACGACTTTACGTTCTTGTTCAAGTTTTTCACTAGAAATAGTTAAGTTTTCCATACGGTCTGCTTCCACCCAAAATGCAGTTTCAATGTTTCCTGATGGCAAAGTTATGTAATAATTAGTTACATCAGTGCTTGTAAACGCGTTAGAACTACCTCCGGCTTGGGTTACAACGGTATCAAAGTCGGGAACATTGGTTGAACCAGTGAACATAAGGTGTTCAAATAGGTGTGCAAGACCTGTAGAAGAGGGTTTTTCGTCTCGAGAACCAACTTTATACATTAAATTAAAGACACATACGGGTACACTGTGGTCTGGCATGACAATAAGGGTCAGTCCATTGTCCAAAGTAGTTACTTTATAATTCTTAACAATTCGAGGGCGCATATATGAAGACAAAAGTACAAAATACTACTAGAATGTAGATTAATTAATAAGGACTTGCTTGTATTCTTCGGGCACTTTAAACTTAGAGAAATAGGCTTTATCAGGTTTGTAAGACACATTACTGAGCCAAAAGGTAAGAGTTTGGCATGAGTTACCGAATTTACAAGTTTTTTCAATGAGTTTATGAATGAGATAGGTCTTTTTGTTCAAATAAAAAGTCTGTTCGATGGTTTTATCGGCAACTTTTTTAACTCGATGCAGAACGATGCACTTTGTATTATCATCAAGTACGTCTGATTGACGCAATACAAGAGAGCCACCAATATCATTTTTGAGGTCGGTAAGGACATTGCTTTTGGCAATAGCTAAAAACCTGAACAGATTGACAAAATCTAAAGTTCCAAGGTTCTGAGTAATTTTTACAGAATCTATTTTATCGAGCAAGCGTGCGTTTTTACTTTTTACATCAAACTGAACAAAATTTGAACCAGCAAAAGTACTGCGCACAGGTATTCTTGCGCTGTTCATATCAAAGAAAAGTGCGCAATAGTCGTCTATATTAGGATTTTTGCCACAAAGAACAGTTCCTTCATCATAACCAGTTTGATTAATATTCGTAAATTCACTTTCAATTCTATAGTTTGCAGAAAAATTTTTAGTTTTAGCATAAGCTGCAATGGCCTTATCAACGATTGTTAATGCGTCTGCTTGTTTTTGAGCAAAGGCATTGTTGGTTACGACCCCAAAGTTAAACACGAATAGAGAGCATACAAAGATTAAATGTGCTTTAATACCCGTTGCGCACGAAAGCTTGAAAGCGCAATATGGCTTTTTAATTGATTCGTAAGCCATGCACGACATTTGTTTGAACAGTATCATAAACGATTAAGAGAGAGTAGATTTTTAATCAATAAGAACAAGATTTTAGGTAATTGCTACGGCAAATGTATAAAATAAATTTTGAAATGAAATGCTTTTGGTAGAAACAAATTAGGGCATCATCAGGCTTAGTGGTGGCTTTGCAGAATTAAAAAGGGAGGCTTTTGCAAACAAATTTCAGGTTTTTATCAGACAATCTCAAATAATTTTGAATCTTTACAGTGTTTTTTGAGTTATTATATAAAAAAATAGCGCTCAAGTCTTATGCCTTATACCACTCATTCCTCTTCCCAAGTTATTCTTTGGGTTATTTCGCTTTGTATTTCGCTTTTTTTGCCTCTTAAGGAGCTTTATGCCACGCACGTTCGGGCAGGCGACTTAACAGCAGAACGCATACAAGGCAGCACGCTGACGTACAAGTTTACGGCCACCATTTATACAGACGATGAGGGCGTACCTCCTGACCCCGAAATAGAGTTTGACTTTGGAACGGGCGAAAAACGCAATGTGTCGCGTGTGTTGAGCGTGGGTGTGGGTAATGCCACCACCAAGAATCAGTATGTAACGACCTACACCTTCCCCGGGCCTGGCGAATATGCGGTTGGGGTCAGTATTCTGAACCGCAATGCAGGGATTTTGAACATTCCAAACTCGGTGAACGTGGCTTTTTACATAGAGTCCACCTTTGTCATTAGTCCGTTTTTAGGAATCAATACTTCGCCAGTGCTGTTGGTAGCGCCCATAGATTTTGCCGCTCGCGGAAAGATTTTTATTCATAATCCGGGTGCTTATGATGCCGATGGCGACAGCCTGGCCTATAAAATGGTGGTCTGCAAAAAGAGCAAAGGTTCGTTTGTGGACGGTTTTTCAGACCCCAACGACCCAAAGTTTGGCGGTACTAACACAGGCGGCGGCCCAGCTACGCTCACTTTAGATGCCCGAACCGGCGACTTGGTTTGGAATACGCCTGGCGAGCCAGGTCAATACAATGTGGCGTTTATTGTGGAAGAGTGGCGAGACGGCTTTTTGATTGGACAAGTGAACCGCGATATGCAAATCATTGTGCGTGATAACAGAAACAACCCTCCTAAGGTGAATGACAGAGAAATTTGTGTTACGGCCGGTACACGCATCAGGGAAGATGTCATTACGTCTGACCCCGACAACGACCGCGTCTTGCTGACTGCCCAGAGCGCATTGTTTGAGCAAGCCCCTCCGCCTCAGTATATTTCAGTACCACCTCGCAACTACGCCACGTTGAGTGTTTCGGGTGCGGCTCAGCCTCGTGGCGTTTTGCAGTGGCAAACGACTTGCCAAGACGTTCGGCTTGAGCCTTATCAAATAACATTTAAGGCGGAAGACCAGCCTGCTTTTTCGCCACAAGACAAGTTGGTAGACCTCCAAACATGGCGGATAAGAGTGGTAGGCCCAAAACCGAGCACTCCCCGCGCTACAGTTTTGAGCAGCAGCCGTTCAATACGCTTAGAATGGGATAGTTACTTGTGCCAAAATGCTTCAGAGATGATGATTTATAGGCGTGAAGGGCCTTTCCCTTTTGAGCCAGATACTTGCCAAACAGGTTTGCCAGAATTTACAGGCTACAGGAAAATAGGGGAAGTACCCATTACACAAACGGATTTTTTGGATAGTAATAATGGGCAGGGGTTAAAGCGCGGTGTTACTTATTGTTATCGGCTAGTGGCCAAATTTCCTTTGCCAGGTGGCAGCGAAAGCTACACGTCTCGTGAAGTTTGTACTGAAATAGTAACGAATGCGCCCTACATGACGAACGTGAGCATAGAAAAAACAGACGTTAGCAACGGTGAAGTATTTGTGCGATGGAGCCTGCCCGAACTGCAAACGCCCCTGCCGCGCCCTTATACCTTCCGTTTGGCCAGAGCAGAGAGCTTTAGCGGAACAAGCGCCTATACTTTTGTGGGCGGTACTTTTGCTGAATCAGACACTTTTTTCACAGACAAAAACCTCAACACAGCCAACAAGGTGTATAACTACCGCGTTTTCTTGTATTCTCAAAACAATCTAGTGGATTCTTCGGCAGCCTCAAGCAGTGTGCGTTTGAGTGGTGGTGCGGCAGCTACCAGTCTCAATCTTACTTGGCAAGCCCAAACCGCCTGGACAAACTTGGTAGAGAAGTTCCCGACGCATTACATTTATCGTCAAAACGATGTAGGCGCATTCGTACTCTACGACAGCGTGAATGCCGTTGGCAGTGGTCTTAAATACAGCGATACAGGCAAAGGCGTAGCACTTGACCCAGACAAAACCTATTGTTATATTGTAGAAACACAAGGTTCATACAATAAATCTATTCTGCCAGAGCCGCTCAAGAATAAGTCGCAGTCGATATGCCTCAAACTGCTAGATGTGAAGCCACCTTGCGCTCCGGCTTTTGTTACAATGGATTCGTTAGATTGCAAAGACTTTAATCCAGAAGACCCGCGCTGGTGTACAGACAGCCTTTTCAAAAATGATTTGAGCTGGCGAAGTATAGCGCCACCTTGCGACCAAGACGTTAAAGCCTACCGCGTTTATTACAAACCCACTTTGAATGCACCCTATCAATTATTGGTAGAAACAACAGATACCGTCTTTTCGCACCAACTCATTCGTACTTTAGCGGGTTGCTACTACATTACAGCCATTGATTTTTCGGGCAATGAAAGTGAAAGAAGCCAGGAAGTTTGCAACGATAACTGCCCTGGTTACAGGCTACCGAACGTCATAACGCCAAATGGCGATGGTCAGAATGACGAGTTCAACCCTTTTGCTTGCCCACCTTTTGTGGAGATTGTGCGCTTCTGGGTTTATAACCGCTGGAACAAAGAAGTTTATAACTCTGACAATGACATTTACATTAACTGGCGCGGTGTGGACAATCAGGGTGATGTTTTGGCCAGCGGTACGTATTTCTACATTGCGGAGGTGCGCTTTAAACGGCTAAACCCTGACAACAGTTTGGTAAAAATCAAAGGCTGGATTCAGATTCTGCGTTGATAGCTTGCTGCCGTCCAGCCTTCCTTCTAATCTTCAGGGTTATACTTTTGTGGCGCATACAAAAATCCAAATGCCTCAGCCCCTTCGCGTTCACGGGTTTTATGATGAATTTGGTGCGCTCTAATAATGCGGCGCAAATAGCGGTTTTTTGCCACGAATTTGAACCTTATACGTCTGTGTACTATCAAATCATGAAAAACGAAATAAAAAAAACCATAAACTAGGATGCCGTAACCCATGGGCTTCAAGAACCATAGCGAAGCCACTTCGTAGCCAAGTACAAGCATTATGATAGACGGTAAACTAAAAAGCAGCGTGAAATAATCGTTTTTCTCTAGAAAACGGTCTGGTGGCTGGTGATGCTCCTTATGCCAAAACCACATAAAACCGTGCATAATATAGCGATGTATGCACCAAGCCATGCCTTCCATGAGAAGGAAAGAGCCAATTAAAAGCCCCCAGAATATAAGATAATTCATTTTGATACGAAAGCGCTAAGTGTATCGTCAAAACAAAAAAAACGCTGGAGTGTTTAATAGCTCCAACGTTTTTTTGATTGTAAATTTTAGAAGAAAATTATGCGTTTACAACCGCTTCCTCTTCTTTTGTTTCGGCAGCTCCATAAACATCAATGAAATCGCCTTCTGCTAAACAGATATAGGCTTTTTTAGTGCGTTCAGAACGGCCTCTAATCATACCAGCTTTTGTAAAGCGGTTTTTGGGCTTGGTAGAGTTGATAAGGGTACGCACAGACTCTACGCGCACACCGAATTGGTTTTCTACGGCGTTTTTTATTTCGATTTTGTTTGCATTCACAGACGTAATGAAGACGTAAGTGTTTTGGCTGCTGCTCAAATCGTTCGCTTTTTCAGAAAGCTTTGGCTTTCTAAGAATAACTTTAGACATGGATTTTAATGTTTTGTCGTTTTTGATAAAAACAGGTTATTCAGCCATTTGAGCAAATCTTTTGGCTGCGCTTTCGCTCAAAATGAGCGCGTTGGCGTGCAGAATATCGTAGGTGTTGAGCGAGTCAAAAGTAACAACATTTGACTTAGGCAAATTACGAGCAGACAAATACACGTTGTCGTTAGCAGTACCTAAAACGAACAAAGTTTTAACATTGCTCAAAGAGAGGTTGTTGAGAACACTTGTGTAGTTTTTAGTTTTAGGAGCGTCCATGCTGATATCTTCAAGCACCTTAACTGCAGAATCCTTAGCTTTAGCGCTGAGAGCAGACATACGCGCCAGCCTCTTTACTTGCTTGTTGATTTTGAAGCCATAGTCGCGAGGACGTGGGCCAAATACACGGCCACCACCTACAAACACGGGGGATTTGGTACTACCGGCACGTGCACCACCTGTTCCTTTTTGTTTTTTGATTTTTCTGGTAGAACGCGCTACTTCTGCACGTTCTTTGGCCTTGTGTGTACCTTGCCTCTTATTTGCCAAGTGCTGTTTTACAGCCAAATACACGACGTGGTCGTTAGGCTCAATGCCGAAAAATTCATCGGGAAGCGTTACCGTTCTGCCGGTATCTGTTCCTTCTTTATTGATAACTGGTAAGACCATTACTGAAATTCTTTTAAAGGTTTCCTGAAAACGAGAGAGTTAGAGTTGGACTATTTCTCGATAAGTACGAAAGAATCCTTAGCGCCGGCAAACGAACCCGATACTACCAAAATGTTGGCTTCAGGCATTACTTTAAGCACTTTAAGGCTACGCGTAGTCTTGCGGTCATTCCCCATACGGCCTGCCATGCGCTGGCCAGGGAATACACGCGACGGATAAGAAGACGCACCAACAGAACCTGGCGCACGCAAGCGGTCGTGCTGACCGTGTGTGGCTTGGCCTACACCACTGAAGTTATAGCGTTTTACAACACCCTGAAACCCCTTACCCTTAGATACACCCACTACTTGCACCTTGTCGCCTTCAGCGAAAATGTCTGCAACTGTGAGCACGTCGCCAAGTTGTACGTTTTTAGAGGCTGCGAAGTCGCGAAACTCAGCTAGCTTTTGCTTGGGAGTGGTGCCTGCCTTTTTGAAATGACCCAAAAGCGGGGCATTTGTGCGGCTTTCTTTGCGCTCACCAAAACCAATTTGAACGGCGTTATAACCGTCTTTTTCAGGAGTTCTTACTTGCGTTACTGTGCAAGGACCAACTTGTATAACTGTGCATGCGACGCTGTGTCCATCGGCACTAAATACGTTAGTCATCCCGATTTTTTTTCCTATTAAACCGGTAGGCATCGTTTTTAACGTTTTAAACGATTGAGAAATGACGCAATACACCAAATAAAACAATTTTTAGAATCTTGCTAAATGCTTGATTTTTAAACGATATTTATCATGGTGCAGGCGTACTATTAAAATTAAGTGTGCAAAGGTATTGCTTTTTTACGGTGTTCCAAATTTTTTTAGTTTTATTTTTACTTGCCAATATTTATAGAAATTAGGTTATATTGGCAAGGCTTAAGAAGTGTGTACGGATGATTTTGAACTTGTCTGACTTTTTTGGCCTTCGTATTCTACGCTGACTGTGGCGCTGGTTTACTTTTTCTCGTTCAGCTTACGCAAAAGCTCCTCTATGAGTTTGTCTTTTGCACTAAGTGCTTGCTTTTGTTCACTAAGCGCTTGTTTTTGTTCATTAAGTGCTTGCTCTTTCTCTTTCAGCTCTTTTTTCTTTTCGGCTAGTTCTTTGCGTAATTTTCGCTCTTTGCGCCCAAATAAAGCATTGAAGGTACGCCAA
>JAAFJX010000055.1:2500-5656 GCA_013299045.1 Cytophagales bacterium
GGCGATGAAGGACGTGATAAGCTGCGATAAGCTACGGTTATTAGCACATATAACTTAACCCGTAGATTTCCGAATGAGGTAACTCTTTGGTTTGAAGAACCAAAACACAATAAGTGAGCTAACGCAGGGAACTGAAACATCTAAGTACCTGTAGGAAAAGAAAACAACAAGTGATTTCGTTAGTAGTGGCGAGCGAACGCGAAACAGCCTAAACCTTTATTGTTACGGCAATCAAGGGGTTGCAGGACCATTGTAGGATTAATTTAAAATTGGAATAAGTTGGAAAACTTAGCAGTACAGAGTGATAGCCTCGTACAAGTGTAATAAATTAATTCGTTGGTATCCTAAGTAAGTGGGAACAGGAGTAATTCCCATTGAATCCGCCAGCACCATCTGGCAAGGCTAAATACTCTTGAGAGACCGATAGTGCACGAGTACTGTGAAGGAAAGATGAAAAGCACCGTGAATAACGGAGTGAAAAGACCCTGAAACCATGTGCTTACAAGCGGTTGGAGTCCTTAATTAGGATGACAGCGTGCCTTTTGCATAATGAGCCTACGAGTTATCTTTTTTGGCAAGATTAATTACTTAAGGTAAGCAATCGGAGCGAAAGCAAGTCTGAATAGGGCGTATAGTCAAAAGAGATAGACGCGAAACTTTGTGATCTACCCTTGACCAGGATGAAGTTAGGTTAACCCCTAATGGAGGTCCGAACTGGTAAACGTTGAAAAGTTTTCGGATGAGTTGAGGGTAGGGGTGAAAGGCTAATCAAACTGAGAAATAGCTCGTACTCCCCGAAATGTTTTTAGGAACAGCCTGTAGAATGTGTATCAAAGGTAGAGCTACCAATAGGACTAGGGGGCTTCACCGCCTACCAAATCCTGATGAACTCCGAATGTTGGTACATTAATCTATGGAGTGAGGGCATGGGTGCTAAGGTCCGTGTCCGAGAGGGAAAGAACCCAGATCATCAGCTAAGGTCCCTAAATATACACTAAGTTGAACAAAGGTAGTTCAATCACTGAGACAGCCAGGATGTTAGCTTGGAAGCAGCTATACATTTAAAGAGTGCGTAACAGCTCACTGGTCGAGTGATAGCGCATCTATGATAAACGGGCATCAAGTGTATTACCGAAGCTATGAGATTTTAAATCGGTAGGGGAGCATTCCAATTTCGTTGAATATTTGTTGTGAATCAAATTGGAGAGATTGGAAAAGCAAATGTAGGCATGAGTAACGATAATACAAGTGAAAAACTTGTACACCGAAAGACTAAGGTTTCCTGTTCAACGATAATCGGAGCAGGGTTAGTCGATACCTAAGTTTAAGCCGACAGGCGAAGACGATGGCAAACTGGTTAATATTCCAGTACTTGCTTTTACAGCATGGAGTTACGGAGTAGCTAAAGTGTTGCGTAGTTACGGAATACTACGTTAAAGTAGAAATCATAAGAACTTAATAGGCAAATCCGTTAGGTTTAGAGAGTATATGAAAGTACGTCAATCCTTCGGGAACGATGATAATACACTGAATGACTTCCAAGAAACCCTTCGTTCGCATTAAGTAAATAGCAAATCGTACCGTAAACCGACACAGGTAGTCGAGGAGAGGATCCTCAGGTGCTCGAGTGAGTCGTGGCTAAGGAACTCGGCAAAATTACCCTGTAACTTCGGGAGAAGGGGAGGCTCCTCGTAAGAGAGCCCGCAGTGAAAAGGCCCAAGCGACTGTTTAACAAAAACCCATGTCTTTGCGAAAACGAAAGTTTAAGTATAAGGACTGACACCTGCCCGGTGCTGGAAGGTTAAGAGGGGATGTTAGCCGCAAGGCGACGCATTGAATCGAAGCCCCAGTAAACGGCGGCCGTAACTATAACGGTCCTAAGGTAGCGAAATTCCTTGTCGGGTAAGTTCCGACCTGCACGAATGGTGTAACGATTTGGGCGCTGTCTCAGCCACGAGCTCGGTGAAATTGTAGTAGCGGTGAAGATGCCGCTTACCCGCCACGGGACGGAAAGACCCCGTGCACCTTTACTATAGCTTTGCATTGGCTTTGGATAAATCATGTGTAGGATAGGCGGGAAACTAAGAAGCAGTATCGCTAGGTATTGTGGAGTTGACGTTGAAATACCGCCCTTTGTTTATCTGGAGTCTAATCTTTTCGTAAGAGACAGTGCATGGTGGGTAGTTTGACTGGGGTGGTCGCCTCCAAAAGAGTATCGGAGGCTTCCAAAGGTTCTTTCAGTACGCTTGGTAACCGTACGTAGAGTGCAATAGCATAAGAGAGCTTGACAGCAAGACCGACAAGTCGCGCTGGTAGGAAACTAGGGTATAGTGATCCGGCGGTTCCACATGGAAGGGCCGTCGCTCATAGGATAAAAGGTACGCCGGGGATAACAGGCTGATCTCCCCCAAGAGCTCATATCGACGGGGAGGTTTGGCACCTCGATGTCGGCTCGTCACATCCTGGGGCTGGAGAAGGTCCCAAGGGTTCGGCTGTTCGCCGATTAAAGTGGCACGCGAGCTGGGTTCAGAACGTCGTGAGACAGTTCGGTCCCTATCTGTGGTGGGCGTTAGAAATTTGCGAGGCTCTGACTTTAGTACGAGAGGACCGAGTTGGACTGACCGCTGGTGTATCAGTTATGCTGCCAAGTGTATGCTGAGTAACCAAGTCGGGTAGGGATAAACGCTGAAAGCATCTAAGTGTGAAACCCGCCTCAAGATGAGATTTCTTTTAAGAGTCGTCAGAGACTATGACGTTGATAGGTGGTAGGTGTAAATGCTGAGAGGCATGAGCCGAGCCATACTAATTACTCGTAGACTTTAAGTGAACTTATATTCCACAATTGTTACAAGACTTTAAAGAGCTTTAAGACCTTTATGGTGGTTATAGCACGGGTGTTCACCTCTTCCCATTCCGAACAGAGAAGTTAAGCCCCGTTACGCTGATGGTACTGCAATGAAATGTGGGAGAGTAAGTAGCCGCCAAAATATTAAATGATAGTAGCGAAACAGACTTGTAGAGATACTATACAAAAGTAACCGACTTTGTTCTCTGAAAGGGAAAAAGTCGGTTGTTTTATTTGGGGGTAGTGGTAAAAAAGTATAATAGTCGGTAGTAGTAAAAAATGATAGCCTAATATATTGATAATGAGCTAGT
>JAAFJX010000040.1 GCA_013299045.1 Cytophagales bacterium
AGCCATAGGATAGCCGTATCATAGCCGTATGATAGCCGTATCATAGCCGTAGTTGGCCGTACTTTAAAAGTAAAGCCTCTATCTTAGAAAAGTACAATTATTCGCTTCCTAAAACTTACATCTCTCAGAGAGGTTAATTAAGAGCTTGTTTTATAAGATTGATTAAAAACCATTCTCTCTTTGACTATTTTAAAGAACTTCGTAGCTTTGTGTGTAGTTGTGGAACAAGCAACTGCCGCTAAACATGAGAACCTACACTCTAAAACAGCTAGCTCTCCGCAACGGACAAGACAAGCCCGAAATTTGGGTAGCCTACAAAGGCTTTATTTATGAACTAAGTGCTTCGCGTTTATGGCAAAACGGTCAGCACTATGAACACTGGGCAGGCCAAGACCTAACCAATGAAATGGCCGATGCGCCACATCTCGACACCGTTTTTGATAAATTTGAACCTATTGGGCTGTTGGCCGCCGATTAAAGCTACTTTGTTTCTACTACTTTTTCCATCTCTATCCTGCCTTCTGGTTCATCAGCATCTTGAGAAACACAGCCCCACCACTTGCCTTTTAGCTCTTCTTTCTTAATACCTAGTTTTAACTCTAGAGCGCCTTTTTTTATGCACCAATAGGCAGCATCGCGCAGTTTTTTATTGACAATTCTCAGTTCAGTAAATTTCAATTCACCATCTTTGAAAGTGCCCTCTACTAACATTATGCCATATTCGGGCTGTTCGCCTTCGGTCGCAATGGTTGAAGTGCCATTAACTCTGTCGTTGTTTTGCTCTAGTACCATCTCAAATTTATAGCGAGAGGCTAAACCATTTTGCTTTTGGGTCAGAGTTCCACACCACTTACCCGTAAGAGAATAACCATCGCCCACAGGCAATGTAGCGGGATTGGGCTGAAGCACCGAAAAGCTACTAATAAACAAGAAAAGTAAGCAGGTAAGTATAGGCTTGATAAACATGATTGCAAATAGGATTGATATGTGAACTTAAAATTAGTTTGTAAAAGTATTGATTTTTAGAATAATAGAGAACAAAAAGCCACTAATTTTAATTAAACAAAGGTGAATTCAATAAATAAATACCACTAAACTAGACAAATGTTACTTTTACTTGGCCATCGCTTTTAAGACTTTCAGGATAGGTATGGCGATGAGTTCTATGGTCTGTTTGTTCTTTTCGTTCCAAACAAACTACCCGCCGTCATCTTTTTGGTGGACGGTTTTTATGACACCTCAAAGATAAGTTTTGAGCTAAAATATTCTCCACCTCAACATCTATTTAGGGTGGGATTGGGTTCTAAACAAAAAAAACAATTTGGGCTTGAATGTTTTGTTTTTTTGACGTACCTTAGTGCCCAAATATTATAGTGGCTATAAGACAAATGCCAATGCGTTTATTCGAGGGCATTTATTACCCAAAACACTGGTTTTACAGTGTTTTGATTATCAATTAATGCTATTAAGTTACCGAGTTTTTCTGTTTTGCCTTACAGAAGCTCTATAGTTCCACGATGCTATGAAAAAGTATGCCATGCCTTTGGGCTTTGCGCTCGCCGCTTTGTTGATTTGGGCTGCCTCCGCGCAGGCACAACACGCTGAAGGGGCACACAACCCTTTGCACAACTCATTCCAAAAACCCACGCTACCTACCCGTTTGGATTTTGTGCAAAACAAAAACCAATGGTCTTCCGAGGTCATATATAGGGCAGATATTCCCTCTGGTTTTTTGTTTATCAAGAAAAAAAGTCTTGTTTATTCTTTTTATGACGCGCTGAGGGTAGATGAACTCAGGCACGGCCACACTCAAGATAGTGATACGCATACGCACGCCCACACACCGCATCACTACGACCCCAAAGACAAAGAAACTATCAAAGCTGCTGCTTTTGAAGTAGAGTTTTTGAACGCCAACGATTTCGCTAACATCAGAGCAGAAGATATAAGCCCCATGCCACGCAATTACTTTTTGGGCAAAGATGAACGCAAACACGCCAGTAATGTACCTGCATTCAGTAAAATTGCCTATCAAAATATTTACCCCAATATTGAACTCAGGTTTTTGATGAAGGAGGCAAGCCTCAAGTACGAATTTGAAGTAAAAGCAGGTGCAGACCCTAGTCAAATTAAGATGCGCTATAAAGAAACCGAAAAAATAGAAATTATTGACGGTAACTTGCACGTTCTGACTGCCGTACACCGCGTCATTGAGCAAAAACCTTATTGTTATCAGATGATTGAAGGGCAGCTTGTTGAAGTTCCCTCTCGTTTTATTTTAAAGCAAAATACCCTTTCTTTTGATTTTCCGCAAGGTTATAATAAAAGTTATGATTTGATTATTGACCCAGTTTTGGTTTTTTCTACTTTTTCTGGCTCTTTTGCCGACAACTGGGGCGTAACGGCCACCTATGATAGCAAAAGCAACTTGTACCTGGGCGGAACGGTCTTTGGCGGGGGCTTTCCTACCACTATTGGTGCTTTTGATGTTACTTTTAGTGGCCAAATTGATGTAGGGATTACCAAATTCAATCCTACTGGCACTACGGCACTTTATTCCTGCTACGTAGGAGGCTCGTCCGTAGAAGGGCCACATAGTCTTATTGCTGATGCTACGGACGACTTGTTCATTATGGGCACTACAAGCTCTTCGGACTATCCCACCTCTGCAGGAGCTTTTGATGCCTCTTTCAATGGCGGTATTCCTGTAACAGATTTATTCGGCGGCGGCTCTTACGGCTATCCGAACGGCTCAGATTTGTTTGTGTCTAAACTCAATCCCACTGGTAGTACTTTAATTGCCTCTACTTATGTAGGTGGCTCGCGTAGCGACGGTCTAAATCTTTTTGGAGAATCCCTGACAAAAAACTATGGCGACCAGATGCGTGGAGATTTGGCCTTTGATAATACAGGCAACGTTTATGTAGCCTCTGTAACGCGCTCACCAGACTTCCCCGTTGTAAGTGCAGCTTACCCTACTTATGGGGGAAGCCAACAAGATGCTGTACTCTTTAAAATGAACGCTAATTTGACAACCATGGCTTGGAGTACGTTTTATGGCGGAAATGGTCTTGATGCTGCACATTGTATTAAGTTGAACTCGGCTGGCAAAGTTTTTATCGCTGGTGGAACCAATAGCACGAATTTACCTTCAACTTCTGGCGTACATCAGTTTCTTTATCAAAGCGCCATAGATGGTTTTATTGCACGCTTCAGTGCAGACGGCGTACATGAAGTCGGAACTTATGTAGGCACGTCCTCTTACAATCAGATTTACCTCATGGACTTAGATGCAGCAGACAACGTTTATGTATTGGGCCAAACAACAGGCTCATACCCCATCGTTGGTGCAGTATATGCAAATCCTAACAGCGGCCAGTTTATTCATAGATTCTCTTCAGCTTTGAGTTCTACAGCCTTCAGCACCACAATAGGTACTGGACGCTCCACCCCTGATATTTCACCCACCAGTTTCCTGGTAAACTCTTGCGGGCAAATTTACATATCGGGCTGGGGCGGTATTACCAACAATCGTCCAGGCTATCTTATGCTTAGCACCACAACAGGCTTACCTATAGGCGGCGGCCCCATCAAGGCGACTACTACCGGAGATGATTTTTACTTGATGATACTTAGCCAAAACGCCTCCTCTTTCTTGTATGGCTCTTTTTTTGGCGACAATGGCCCCCGTGGTGAGCACGTGGACGGCGGCACAAGCCGTTTTGACCGCAAAACAGGAGCTATTTATCATGCTGTTTGTGCTTGTGGAGGCAGCGGCTTCCCAACCACACCCGGCGCATGGTCTAGAACCAACAATAGCTCAAATTGCAACAATGCTGCTTTCAAGATAGATTTTGATAGCTTAAATGCAGCATTTAATACACGCGACGTAAACGGCGTTGTAGGAGTTACGGAAGGTTGCGCTCCTCTCCGTTTGCGTTTTGATAACCTGAGTGTGGGCGCTACCAACTACGAATGGCAGTTTGATACGATTGCAGTTTCTACGGACGTTACGGGGATATGGATTAACTTCCAAACCGCGGGCACATATAAAATTCGTTTGATAGCGCGCAATCCAATTCTCTGCAATGGCCGCGATACCGCCTATATGACGATTAAAGTCATAGAAACCAATTTCTCTGTCAATGGCCCCTTCAAAATTTGTAGGGGGCAATCTGTGAAATTAAAAGCCAATGGCGGCACTACCTACCTCTGGAAACCAGATTCAACGCTCACCTGCAATACCTGTTCAGAACCTACAGCCACACCTAGCGTAACAACAACCTACACCGTAACTATTTTTGCAACAAATGGGTGCAAGATAGACACCACAGTCAAAGTGGAAGTTTCACCGCCTCTGATACCCAAATTTGACCTAAAAATAGAAAACCCCTGCGATACTGTAACTAGAGTTACGATAGTAAACAACAGCGAAGGAGCTTCTACATATCTCTGGACTGGCCCCTTCGGTACATCAGCCGTAGCCAATCCGCCGCCTTTTACTGTGAGCGGAGTCAAAGAATACACCGTTAAGTTAGTAATATCCAATGAAAATTGCAAAGATTCACTGACCAAAAAATTCACTTTATTCAAAAACAATATTAAACTTCCCAAAGATACAACCATCTGCAAGGGTCAGAGAGTGCGTCTTTCGGCAGGCGGAGGCTTGTCTTATTCCTGGTCGCCAGGTAAAACCCTCAATGACAGTACCATTGCTGAACCCATAGCCTCTCCTACCGAAACAACAGTTTACACCCTAACCGTAAAAGGGCGTGGAGACTGCATCAAGATTGTGCCAATAAAAGTTACGGTTTTGCCAGCAGCCAAAGCAGATTTTGATATAGAGCTAGACGGCGTTTGCGATTCTTTGCCTACGGTTCGCCTCATCAACAAAAGTGTAGGCTCAAAATTTCTTTGGCGCTTTGGTGACGGGCGTATCTCTACGCTCAAAGACCCTGCCCCTTTTACCTATACAAGTCCTGGCCGTTATGTTATCTCTTTGGTAGTGGACAACGGTGCTTGCAATGATTCTTTGGCGAAGCCATTAGAAATTTTCTTGAATGGTTTTGGCATCTCTCCTGACACCGCCATCTGTGCGGGCGAATCCACCAAGCTCTTTGCTTCTGGTGGCAGCGCCTACACCTGGTCGCCAGCCGAATCCTTAAACAATCCAAACATTCCGAACCCAATAGCCAAACCAAAGGAAACAACAACCTATAAAGTTACGATTGACGGTAAAAACGGCTGTAAGTTTGACACCAGTGTAACCGTAACTGTGCTGCCTGAAGTCAAGGCAGACTTTACTGTTAAACTGAGCGGTGGTTGCGACAAGCTCCCTACTGTAGAGGTTACGAATAAAAGTACGGGCGCTAAAAGCTATTTTTGGGATTTTGGCAACGGAAAAACCTCTACTGCCGAAAATCCACCACCTTTTACCTACACCACCGAAGGGTCTTATGTCATTCTACTGAAGGTAAACAACGGACGCTGCTCGGATACGGCTGCGCGTCGTGTAACCATCAAAATTGATAGGCTTTCTAATATTTTGAAGAATCTGACTGTACCGAATGATACTTTGGTTTGTGCAGGCAGCGGAGTCCAGTTAAACGCAACGGGCGGCACAACTTATCGCTGGAGTCCTGCTACTGGCTTGAATGACCCGAATATTCCGAATCCAATAGCAACGCCCAGCACCACCACCAAATACACTGTTACAATTTCAAACGAAGGCGGCTGCTCGGTAGATACAAGCCTTACAGTGCGTATAGTGCCTAACATTGTTCTGAATTTCAAGGTTATGGCCTCATCTGATTGTGGCAAACCCTCACAAGTGAGCTTTGAAAATACAAGTATAGGTGCAGATAATTACCTATGGATAATGGGTAATGGCGATACGTTAAAAGGCACTAAACCGAATGCGTACCAATACAAGGCTGCTGGTAAATACACCATACAGCTTGTAGGTACAAATGGAGTTTGCGACAAAAGCGCAACAGCCGAACTAATTGTGGATAACGTGCAGCCCTACAACGTCATTACACCTAATGGAGACGGTAAAAACGATACCTTTGTAATAGATAAGGTGCGTTCGGGCTGGCAAATAAAAGTTTATGACCGCTGGGAAAAGCTCGTTTTTGAGTCTGAGGATTATCAGAATGACTGGGGCGATAAAGACACTGAAGCCACCACTTATTTTTATCTTCTGACCTCACCCGAAGGCAAAACCTGCCGTGGTTGGATTCAGGTCTTGAAATAAACTTGTAAATGTGCATATTACTTCCCTTATGTATCTGACAGACTAAGGGAAGTAGGGCACAATAATTGCCTGCACAAATGGGCAATGCTTCATCAAAAAATTGTTTGTACTATGAAAAAATACGAATATGCTATCTTAGAATGGCTATGGGATTCCAATAGCATACGGATAGACCTACCCCATGCAGCACCTTACAAAACACAAGGTGCACACCCCGAGATTGTTCGAGAACTTACACGGCTTGGTCATCAAGGCTGGGAGGTAGAAACCACTGCCGCGCAGGGGAACTGGCTTTTCTGGACACTCAAACGCGATGCGTCAGGTCAAGTTGCTGGACAGCAGCCCCCTAAAAATACTTCTGGCTGGTGATAAGTCTTAGAAGATTTGGTCGTGTGGTTGCCTAGTTGACAGCGCCTTTTTCTACAAATTGGAAAAACTCTGTAACACTAAACTCTTTTTTGATGAGACGTTGAAAGGCCAAGTCATACATAAGTGGCAGCCTAACAATGAGGCTCATCATGTCAGCAAAACCTTCTTTGTCAAAGCCTTTGTTTATAGAAACGGCATGAACATAGCGGTAATTGATATACCAGAAACCATCATCTTGTGGAATAAGACTAAAGTGGCCAAAAGGCAAAGCGTTGTTTACATAGGGTAATACACGCGCAACTAATGCCTCATCGGCTGGCATAAGGCCATTGGGTAACTGAAGAAAAAACTGAACCAAGTGGTCATGCCGTGAGAGTTCTTCGCCTGGGTAGTACAAACAAGTGAGGGCATAATCTTGAGCCTGACCCTCTTGCGCATAATACGCTAATAGGACATAAAAAGGCACGTCTTCGGTAGGCTCTATGAGTTTCGTATCGTCTATTCCTAAGTCGTTCAAAAGGTTGGCCATCTGTCCCAAAGTATTACTTTGGTGAAGCATAAAGGCCTGTTCTGCTTGTTTTTCCATGTTGTTTGGTGGAATATGTCGCAAATGTAAGTATAAAGATAGAATAATCCGTTTAAGTGAAGTAAAAATAGCATTTTTCAGGCTTCGCTTTTATTGCGGCAACTATCGCTAAAATGTGCGAGGTGAACCAACAAAAAAACACCTCTCGGGCTTACCCAAAAGGTGTTTTTCTTGTTTAACAATTATGAGTTTTGTTATTCTTTAACCAAACGTTTTGCACCCACTTGCGTGCCATCGCTGAACCGAATCATATAAATACCCGCTGGCAAATCACTCACATTAAGCTGGCAGTTATAGTTAGCGCTGTCCTTATTGATGTTTTCAGTACGTACTACCTGACCAAGGGTGTTCAGAATACTAACGCTCAGAGTACGATTTGTAGCTACATTGGCAAAGCGAATTTCTACTTGTGTTTGGGCAGGGTTTGGTGCTAATGTAATGGCTTTAGCCAAAGCTGTGCCTGCTTCTGCACCTAAAACAATGTCTTTGCGCAAAATTTCATACTGCTCAAGTGCATCTTTGGCAGCTGCTTTGACAGCATCTAAAGATTTAGCGCCAATCAAGGCAAAAGCAATTTGAACAGAGTCGCCCTTAGCCAGATTATAAGGGCCAGCCGATACCACATTGCTTACGTCAGTACCTTCGCCGTCCAGGCCTGCATCAAGTGTAAATTCTCCAGACGATATTGACAAGAACTTTTCGGAGTCAGTAAAGCCATCATAAATGCCAAAAGGCGTATTGGGGTCAGCCTGGTTATTGGCAAAAGCAGTGTAATTAATGCCTTTGTCTGTGGTGAGAAGCTGAATAGCGCCATACATATCATCTGTACTGGAGTGTACATAACCCGTTTTGAGTTCAGAAATCCAGTTGGCGCGATTTTTACGAGAATCTAGTACGTCCCAGTCTGCAAAAAGTCCTGAATAAAAATTATCCAAATTGCCCGTTCCGTTGTTGAAGATGGTGTACTGCACAATGACATAATCTGCGTGTGGAGCGGCAGATTGCGCCCATACGTCCTGCTTAACGCGGAGCTTCATGGCAGCGACTCCAGCATTGCTGTCGTCCCATTCGCCTGTCCATCTCCAAACGCCTTTTTTATCATCAGAACGGGCAGTATCCAAACGAATAGGCTTAATTTTTTTGAAGTCATCGTCGAAGATAGCCTGTCTGTTACGGATAATACCACGTCCTGCATTCACCATGCGAGCGGCACTAACTCCCATGACTGGGGTCATCTCCCAAAGGAGGTTTTTGTCATCTACCAAGAAACCATCGCCAAACTTGCGGTCGTCGTGGTGGTGCCCAATAGTCGCAAAGTGCCCCATAGAAGTATTGATATTATTTTTGTTGATGACTGTATGCAAAGGATTCAATACCAAAGGAAAGTATTCAAAATCGCGGAACTTATCTTGCTCATAAACAATTTTAATCATCACGGTATCGTAGCTCGGTACGGTCTTGCGAATGATAAATTTGAACGGCATTTCTTTGGTGTTTTTTACGGAGTTACCCGCGATAACGCCTACATCAACGCTGGAGGTAATCAATCTTACCTTAGGG
Organism: Cytophagales bacterium; assembly: GCA_013299045.1. Classification (GTDB taxonomy): domain Bacteria; phylum Bacteroidota; class Bacteroidia; order Cytophagales; family Bernardetiaceae; genus RDZD01. The sequence continues at coordinate 8,772 of JAAFJX010000040.1, forward strand.
TCGGAGGTTTCTATGCTAATGCGAAAATCTTCTTTGGTATCAAAGAGAACGTTCTCAAAGTCTGCATAAAAATAAGCGGTATCGCCAGCAAATGCGTCATCTTGTATGCCATTGTTGAAGTAAGCGCGCTTGAGGTTTACACCAGGCAGCTTCTGCGTAAGCGCACGTGTAACGTTCAAACGACCATTTCCAATTTTATCTTCGTAGAGTGTGTTACGGCCAGTAGTTATGTTGTCAGCAGAAACTGTCAGCATTTTAGAAACCTGTTGTGGCGTAAAATCTGGATACTGCGCCATAACAAGCGCTGCTGCACCTGCCGTGATGGGGCAGGCGAAGGACGTTCCATCAATGTTGCTGTAGCCACCACTAGCCGAATGGCGTGTGGTAAAAATACTAGCGCCGGGTGCAGCAATATCTACAAAAGTACCATAATTTGAGAAATTAACAACGCGGTCTATGTTATCTGTAGCACCTACCGCCAACACATTTTTGAGAGCAGCAGGGTATTTCAAATCATCTTTGCCGTCATTGCCTGCAGCCGCTACTACCAAGCAGCCTTTATCTTTTACAGCATAGTTGATGATGTCTTGCATAGCAGGGCTATAAAAACGACCTCCAAAAGAGCAATTAATGATGTTTACCCCTTGGTCTGCCAAATAGATAATTCCTGAATACCCGTTATAAATGCCGATACCGCCAATGTCTTGTGAGTGCTTGGTGGCCAAAAACATCGTTCGGAAACCAACGCCAGCTACGCCTATGTTGTTATCGGTGTCTGCGGCAGCACAACCTGCTACTGCTATGCCGTGGTCTTCACCACTCGCAAGCACTTGTGGGTTGTTATCAGGGGTAGGGCTTGACCCTTTTTCGCCTACAAAATCCCAGCCTTTGAAGTTGTCCACATAACCATCTTTATCATCATCAACACCATTGATAGGGTCTTTGTAGTTGTATTTAAACTTCATTTTGAGGTCTGGGTGGTCAAAGTCCATGCCTGAATCTACCACACCAATAACAATATTGGAATCTCCTTTTGTGAAATCCCATGCTTGTTCAGCACGGATACTGCGCAAATGATACTGCTGCACAGCTTCGGGGTCGTTGGTCGTATAAGAAACCTGATAGATAAACTTTGGCGTAGCGTATTCTATTTGGCCTGAGGAGTATAAGTCGTTGATGACATCTTCTAACTTGAAATTGTCTGCACATTTCATTTCATAAATGAGGCTCAAATCAACACTAGGCTCACCACCAATAAAACGCTGCTTTCTAAACGACTGCATATTGAAGGCATTTGTGGTTGCAGCGGCTTCATAAACTTGCGTCAGTTTCTGAAGCACAGCGCCGGTTTCCATGCTTCGGGCGCATTCTTTTTTTAGCTTAAATAGAATTTTGCCAGCCTCATACTCGTCGGCTTTGATACCAGCAGGCATCTTGAAAAACTTAGGTTTTTCAGATACCTGTGCCATAAGCCCCGTAGTGCTCATCAGCAGGAGCAGCAAGGCAAAACACTTCATTTTTTGAATCCGAATTTTCATCAAAGTTCTGTTTTGTGTAATGATAGAAAATGATAGTAAAAAGGTAAACACTTTGTTAGTTACATGGTTTTGCAAAAGTATTTATTTTTCGTCAATTATTTCATTGAATATTACAATTTCTAATGACAATCCTGATGCTAATTTACTCGGATAGACCAAGAGGCTTCCAAGCCACTACCATGTGTTTTTTGCCGAGCGGGCCTTTGAATTTTTCAGTTTGCATACCTAAGCTATCTAAATGCCGTCTGAAGCGGCTCTGTGCGCTATAAGTGCAAAAAAGACCACCATCTCGCAACATCAAACAAGACTTTTCAAGTTGTTCCAAAGTCCAGAGTTCAGGTTGTTTGCGCGGCCCAAAAGCATCATAAAAAATGACATCAAAGCTATTTTGCCAAGCAGCCTCCGCCACCCAGGTTGTAAAGTCCTTATTGATTTTATAGAGGCTAAGACCATCGCCAAAGGAAACCGTCTGTTCGCAGGGGGCATCGTGTAATTGCAAGGCCCATTCTCGGACAAAACCATATTTTTCCCATGCGATGTCATGTAACAAAGCCGATGGAAGTGGCCAAAGCTCTATGCTCACAAACTCTATCCTTTGCTTATTTCTGACCGCCCAATCATGCGCCAGAAGTAAATTTAAGCCTGTTCCAAATCCCATTTCAAAAATGCGAATCGGTCTATCTGTCAGTTTCTGCCCTTTAAACCATTTATCTAGTCCATTTTTGATATAAACATACACCGACTCTGCCAAAGCACCACGAAAAGAGTGGTAGCTCTCCTTAAAAGCATCGCTGTAGAGGGTAGGTGAGCCGTCCTCTGATATAACAATTTTCAAGAAAAGTCGCTTTTAAAATTCAGTAACAAGAATGATAGAGGCCGTATCAATTCCGCAAAGGCTTTCCTTTAAAGAGAATGCTTTGTATGCGTTCTAACGTTTTCTTTTCGCCTGCTAAACTTACAAATGCTTCGCGTTCAAGGTCTAGCAGATAATCTTCGCTGACCAAAGCTGGCCCCGTCAGAGAACCGCCGCTCATAACCCAGGCCAGTTTATCTGCAATTTTCAAATCGTATTCGCTGATATAGCGCCCATAGTGCATACCTACTGCTCCTGCTCTAAAGGTGGCCATAGCAGTACGCCCTTGCACACGAATATCTGTACGTTTAAGAGGCTGTGTATAACCTTTTTGTGCCAGCTCAAGAGCTTTTTGTTTAGCAGCCAGTAGTAAGCGGCTTCTATCCAAAACCACAGTATCAGAGTTTCTTAAATAATTCATATTCAAGGCTTCAGCAGCAGACGTGGATACTTTAGCAGTAGCAATATTCATAAATGCCTGCTGCAATTTATTGATTTCGGGGTCGTCTTGGGTATAGGTACGAGCCGTTCGGAGCGTCATTTCCTTGCTACCTCCACCTGCCGGAATCACGCCCGCGCCAAACTCCACTAAACCCATATAGGTTTCGGGATTAGAAACTACTGCGTCAGCGTGTAAGCAAAGTTCGCAGCCACCACCCAGCACTAAACCTGCTGTAGCTGCTACCACAGGAATAGCAGAATAGCGCACCCGCATCATGGTTTGCTGGAACTGCCTCACCATAAGGTCTATTTCGTCATATTCCTGGTCGCAGCCATACATATAAAGAACACCAAGGTTTGCTCCAGCCGAAAAGGTAGGGCTATCATTGCCTATTACCAAGCCCAAAAAGCTCTTTTCAGCCAAAGAAATAGCGGTTTGAATACCACTCAGCACTTCTCCGCCAATGGTATTCATTTTGGAATGAAATTCTAAACAAGCTATACCCTCTCCCAAATCATGTAGTGTGCAGCCCTCATTGCCCCAAATCTTGTTTGTCTTGCGGATATTATCCAAAATGATTAAACCTTCGCGGCCAGGAATGCTTTTGTAATGCTGACTATTGAGGTCGTAGTAGTGTGTTTCTGCCTTTTGAACTGTATAAAAAGAGGGTTTTCCAGCCGCCAACATCTCCGAAATCCAATGGGCAGGGGCAAGACCAGCGGCGTGCATGGCTTCTGTTGTTTTAGCAACACCGAGCGCGTCCCAGAGTGCAAAAGGGCCAATGTCCCACCCAAAACCCGCGCAAATAGCTTGGTCTATGCGATAAACTTCGTCCGAAATTTCAGGGATGCGGTGGCTTACATATTGGAAAAGTTCAAAGAAAACCTGTTGATAAAACTGACCTACTTTGCCTTTATCTGCTACCAAAAACTGCAAGCGCTGCCTTAAATTATCTATTTCTTTGGCTTTTTTGAGCAGTTCAAACTCTACTTTTGGCGACTTGTTATAGCTGAAATCTGCCAAATTGAGCTCCAGTATTTCTTTTTTCCCTTCAGGAGAAACTGTTTTCTTGAAATAACCTTGCTTTGTTTTATCTCCGAGCCAACTGTTATCTAATAATTTTTGCAAAGTAGGGGGTATTTTAAACAACGCCCGTGCCTCGTCCTGAGGCAAGCCCTCATATAAACCATTGGCCACTTTTACGAGTGTATCCAAACCTACCACGTCTAACGTTCTGAAAGTAGCAGACTTAGCTCTACCTATGAGTGTACCTGTTAATGCGTCGGTTTCGCTGACTGTTAGGCCAAATTTTTCAACCGCCGCCAATGTGCTCATAATACCGAAGATACCAACACGGTTGGCAATAAAGGCAGGCGTGTCTTTACACAAAACAGTATCCTTACCGAGAAACAAGCTACCATACTGCATTAAAAAATCAATGACTTCAGGCTTGGTGCTTCGTCCCGGAATAATTTCAAGTAATTTGAGATAGCGCGGTGGATTAAAGAAGTGCGTCCCACAAAAATGCGCTTTAAAGTCTTCGGAACGCCCTTTAGCCAAGATGCCAATAGGAATCCCAGATGTATTCGTTGTGATGAGTGTGCCTTCTTTACGGTGTGCTTCTACACGCTCATAAAGAGCTTGTTTGAGGTCAGCACGCTCAATAATTGCCTCAATAATCCAGTCTACCTCGCTGAGCCGGTCTAGATGGTCTTCCAAATTCCCAAGCCTGATGCGCTCCACAAATTGGCGGTCATAAAGCGGTGCAGGGTTTGCTCTAAGCGTACTTTCAAGTGCAGTTTGCGCTACCTTGTTGCGTAACTTGGGGTGCTGAAGCGTTAGACCAGCAGCATTCTCCTCTGCCGTAAGTGTGTTTGGCACAATATCCAACAACTCCACTTGACAGCCAATATTGGCAAAATGACAGGCAATTCGGCTACCCATAACGCCAGAACCTAAGACTGCTACACGCCGAATAAGGCGTTTGCTCGCTTGCAAAGAGGTATTTTCAAGGCTTGTTTTTGCTTCCATAAGGTAATTCGGAATTTTTAATTGAGTTCTTTCAGTACACCAAATTTTGTCTTTTTCCCCAAATCTACAAACAATTAGAGGTAGAATTTTAAAATTAAATTTTTTGGACTCGCGTGGCATGCCGTCCACCTTCAAATTCCGTTACCAGAAATGCTTCAACCGTTGTTATAGCCTGCTCTAGGGTCATAAATCTGGCAGGCATACAAAGTACGTTGGCGTTGTTGTGCTGGCGCGCCAAAGCCGCAATTTCAGGCAGCCAGCAAAGTGCGGCGCGGTTCTTTAGGTATTTGTTGGCAGTCATGGCTACGCCATTGCCGCTGCCACAAACCAAAATGCCTAACGCCTTAGGGTCGTCGTTAGTAGCACGTCCCACTTGGTGAGCAAAGTCTGGATAATCCACAGCATCAGTGCTAAAAGGCCCAAAGTCCTTTACTTGAAGGCCCCTTTCCGTTAAGTATTTAACTATTTCGGCCTTATAATCAAAACCAGCATGGTCGCCGCCCAAATAAATCCTTGAATATTTCATCATTGCTTAGTTTTATTTCCCCCCCCCCTTCTACCACTTATTTTTCCACATCATTGATTCGGTTGGTTTGTTGGAGATTTGTTGGTATTTGGCGGATTTTTTGAGGTTGTAATAGTTGTTAATTTTTCCGGACACTTTGAAGTAAAT
>JAAFJX010000060.1 GCA_013299045.1 Cytophagales bacterium
CTGGTGCGGCCCCAGAAGTAGTACTCGGCACTACGCTCGGACTCGCCTCCGCTTCCAGCCCCATGGGGTCATTAAAACTGATAGGGTTGTTGTAGGCGTATTGGTAGGGGCTGATGCCGTCGTAGATGCAGTAAATCAAGATAACCTTTCACGAATGATACTTACAAGGTAACGAACTTTTTTTTCTGTTTCAGTATCATATTCGCGTCCAAAATGATTCCAACGACGCTGTTCACAATACAATATAAGCCTTAAATCAGATGTAGATAAAGCATTTAAGTTGGAATTTATATCGTACCGAGGAAACGCTTCAGCATCTACTTCTGCAATGCTAAAAGTTAAGGCAAAGGTGTTGATAATCGCTATGCGAGAATCTGGATTTGGAACATCTTTAAATTCCAATTTGTCAGTCATTATTGTTTTCATTTTCCAACCATTTCAGAGAATTTAATGTAATTAGGTACAAGATATTCGGCTTCTTTGCCAATACCAGGCACGACAAAATTATTAAAATTATTAAATATAGCACGACTTTTATGAATTCTTAATACGTGAATTGTTCCATTGACACCTGCGAAGTATCTGGCAATTGCAGGATTTGATGTAACGGATATGAATGGTGAAGCAGGATTACTACTATCTAAAGCATGATTTTTCATTAAGGAAACTATATTACCATTCTTAATCAAACTTTGCGAGTATGCGTAACCAGCAATCTTAGCTGCGTGGGATTTTATAATAAGGCTTGCTGTTAAATCACCCCTATACAGAGTTAGATAATCGGAACTTTGGCTGAGCACTGGTGTAATACCTTTCAAGCACTTTAATAGTTTAAGGCCACCGAACCCTAAGCCTGCAATTTGAAGGCCTGCCTGCACACCATTCATGCTTTCACCAAATATTGTTGTTCCACTTTTTGCGTATGAATACAAATTTGCAATACCCATAGAAGGAGTAAGTTCCATGAGACCAGTAGCAATTGGCCGCCCCCATTCTGTTGCTTTTGTATCCAAAAAATGGATAAAATTAGTGATACTTGTCCTGTTAAGTCCCAACGAAAATCCAGACTTCACTGGTGGGTCATTGTAGCCATCTTGATTTGGCGGCCTGCTTATATTTGGTTTATAATCGTTTGCATTAGAGCCACCTCTGGCGTTGGTATTCCCCCCAGCTTTTCGCCGCATTAAACTGATGTTCAAGGCTATTTTCTTCCGCAACAGCGCTGCTAGAGTTGCCCTCATCATTTCCATCAGAACCCGCAGGCTGCTCTGGAACAGGCATCTTTTCTAAAGTCATCTCTACGTTAGGCCCTGCGCTGGCGAGTGTAGGCATCTCTTTGATGGGTTCGAGCATGGGGGCATCGGGTAGGTCGTCGCTTTTAACTTCTGCTTTCACTTCATTAGCTACTGGTGCGGCCGCAGAAGTAGTACTCGGCACTACGCTCGGACTCGCCTCCGCTTCCAGCCCCATGGGGTCATTAAAACTGATAGGGTTGTTGTAGGCGTATTGGTAGGGGCTGATGCCGTCGTAGAGGGGGGCGAGTGGGTCTGCTTGGTGGAAACGCCCCAGTTGTGCGTCGTAGGAACGGAAAGGCGTTTCGTAGAGGTCTAGCTCATGCAGGGTTTCTAGTTCGTTTTGGGCGTTGTAGAGCCAGCGGAAGTCCCCTTGCGTTTCTATACCTTTCAGGTTCAGACCAAAAGGGTCGTAGTGGTTTTCTTGCACGGCTTTGGCTATGGGTTCGGTCATGAGCGCAATAGAAAGGTCGTCAAAATAAGCGCGGTAGAGCAACGAGCCTTCGTATTCTACGCTGACTGTGGCGCTGCCGTCTGTAGGCACTTGGCTCGTGAGGCGCATCGTTTGGCAGTAGGCTAAGTCCGTCATTTGGCGCTCTTCCATACCCACAAAAGACCCGCCTGCATCAAAATAACGCACCCTCAAAAAGGCTCGCGGCGTGGTGCTCGGCGGAGTGGTGGGCGCTTTCTTACCAAAAATAGGCCACAAAAAACGTGCCTCAAATGGACGAGGCTTAGAATGAGCCTCATCGGCTTTCCCACGATAAACACCCAACATAGGCAGCCAGAGAGGTGTTTTCTTCACCTTCCCGCCCGTTAGCGGCACTAACACCAGCCTTGCGTCCACGCTCAAACGCAACTCTTGCCCTGCTTGCACCGCCAGCGTCTTCCTGATGCCATCTAGGCTGTGGGTCGCGAGGCTGCTCTGGTCCCCCTTGCAGGCGTGTTCGCCGCGGCGCTGACTAGCCACACGCTCAAAAGTGGCCTCTTCAGTGCCGTCTGCCGAAAGTTCGGACGTGGCCAAATAATGCGCCAAGGTGTCGCGTCCTTCGCCCCAGGTCAGGCGCGTATTCCCTTGCTGGTCGGTATAGTGGTACTCATAACGCCATGCGTCCACTGAGGATTCATACACCAGCCTGCCTTCAGGCATACCCACAAAGGCCATGCTATCCATCTCATAAACCATGCTGTTCTCGTAGTCCGTCCACCGCTTCAATACACCGTTCACGTAGCCGTATTTGCGCAAACGAGCGCCCGAACCACTGTAAAAATTCTGTATGCTGTTCTGCCAAACCTCACCGATTTGCGTAGCCAAACCAAAGTGGTTATACTGAAAATACCCATGTGTTTTGTCGTAGTCCCGCGTCATGTTCCCGTCCGAGTCGTAGAGACGGCTGGGCGCAGTGCTGGTTTTGCCCTCAAAGTCCCCCATGAGGTTGGCAGTCAGGACGGTGTCGTGCACGCGCAGCAGTTGGTTGCCGTTATAAGTATAACTGAGGTCGTCTATTGGCCCATGCACCTTTACGCCACTAGAACTTTGGCTTATCAGGCCATTCCGTTTGAGTGGTTTCCAGAAAATCATATTGGTTTACTAATCGCAGCCAGCCGCTTTCACAAATTTCACATAGATTGTGTCAGTGAGCGCATGACCACGTTTGACCCAGCTACTGCAATCATAAGAACCTTGTCCATTTGCTTCACGATATTCTACCTTTGTTTTTGAAGACAAATTTTTTATCGAATTTGGTCGGATAGTTAATTCTTTAGGCTGACGCAAAACTAGTGTATCCAAAGAGTTAAGTCCTTTTAAATCAAGTTTTTTTAGCAATGTATGGCTAAAGAGCAGGTAGTTTAGAGATTTTAGGTTTTGCCACGAAAAATCCAAACTATCTAAATCAGCGTTTCCAATATATAGCCTTTCTAGTTTATTTTCTTTGGGAAAAATAATGCTTCTGCACAAAGTCCCATAAACTCGCAACTCCTTGAGATGTGTCATATCAACCGCGCTTAGATTAATACTGTATGGTTTTATAGACTGGGGGATTACCTCTAGCTTTTCCAAATGTCTCATTTTGCTTACAATAATTTCAATATCATTAGGACACAGCCCAATGTTGACAGTTTTGAGAGAATCAAAAGTAAAGATGAGGTCTAAAGGGAATCTACCATAAATAGCACGTGGATGTATAATTAGTTTTGTTACATAGCCTGTAAAATTGTGTTCAAAATAAATATCTCCAGAGCACTCAATATTAAGATATATATTCGCCGCCCGCATTAACTGAATAACTTTGTACCTCTCATCTTTTGTTAACAATCTAAATCTAGAATCCATGCTCAAAGTTTTCCAGTCTGAATTTAGCATTGTTTTCGTACCAAAAGTACTCATACCGTACAATGAAGACAGATAGCGGTATTCGCCATGGTACGTTGTGTCTGCTTCTAGTGCTTCTAAGAAAGCAAATCTAGCCTTTTCTTGACAATCGCATTTTTCTTGATGATTACATTTTTCTTGATAATTGGTTTTTTCTTGACAACTTACTAAGAATAAAAAAGCAATTAGATAACAAACATAAGTCATTTTTTAGTTCATTTAGTGTTTACAATTATCATACAGTCCGTTAAATTCTAATTCCTCAACACTTCTTCCTCTGTTAAAGTGATGAAAAATTTTATGCAAATAGCCTGTTTTCAGATACCTAAGCCCTGAACCTGGCCCTGAACCACTAAAGGCATCTCGCATATCATATATACAACCTGCCCATTTATCTCTTATCTCTTCACCACCTCTCATTACATGACCATCTGCATGGTCTACACCTGCATTGTGCCCCAGCACATGAAAAAAGAAGTATGCTAAAACCGTTGATTTTGGGGTACTGTTGTTGCATTGATTGTTTTTTACCCAAGAGATTA
>JAAFJX010000002.1 GCA_013299045.1 Cytophagales bacterium
TTATTGGGCGTTCCCGCTTCGCGGTCGTTCGTCTTTGGGCTTCGCTTCGCTTCGGTGCTACGCACTAAACCCGCCGCCTCTCTAACGCAAATACAGGCCAATAGACGTACTCAATAACAAAAAAAGGATAAAGTCGCAAACCCGCTTGATGCCTAAAAATTGCTTTTGTCCTATTTTGCCTCAGCCATAGGATAGCCGTATCATAGCCGTAGTTGGCCGTACTTTAAAAGTAAAGTCCCTATCTTAGAAAAGTACAATTATTCGCTTCCTAAAACTCACATCTCTCAGAGAGGTTAATTAAGAGCCTGTTTTGCAAGAGAGTGAATCAAAGAAAAAGCCATTCGCTGTTTTAGATGAAAAAAGGTTCTTTCTTCATCTAAATTGGCCTTTTGCGAGGCTTGATTTTTTTGCTATGCCCTACGGTCGGAACTTTCAGCTCGCGCTTCAGTGCTGCATCAAGGCAAAAAGTAGAGAGAAAAAGCCACCCAAAATCATGAGGGTGTTCCTAAAGCAGATAAATCATATCAATCAATTGATGTGCTTGTTCTTATGCCAACTTTTTAGGAGATGACTATTTAATTCATTGATAATAAAAAACTTGGATATATGTTGAGGAATGACTAAATACCCATGCTTTTTTTTAGGCTAAAGACCTTTTTGAAGAACAGCCCATTCTTTAGCAAAATAGGTAAAAATAACGCTAGCGCCTGCTCGTTTGATAGAAAGGAGAATCTCCTGCATCACGCGCTCACCGTCTATCCAGCCGCGCTCAGCTGCCGCTTTCACCATAGCATATTCCCCGCTGACGTTGTAGGCTGCAATAGGAAGTGGGTACTTTTGAGTTAATTCGCGTATCACGTCTAGGTAAGAAAGGGCGGGTTTGACCATCATAAAATCTGCACCCTCTGCATAGTCCAGTTCTGCCTCCACAAGGGCTTCCTTGATGTTGGCAGGGTTCATTTGGTAAGTCTTTTTGTCGCCGAACTTGGGGGCAGACTGAAGCGCATCGCGGAAAGGGCCATAAAAAGCGCTCGCATACTTGGCGGTATAAGCCATGATACCAACATTTTGATAGCCAGCAGCATCTAGTGTTTTGCGGATATGTCCCACTCTGCCGTCCATCATGTCTGAAGGGGCAACAAAATCTGCTCCTGCTTGTGCCTGTGCTAAGGCCATATTGCTCAAAATGGGCAAGGTTTCGTCATTCAGTATTTTTCCGTTTTTAACCAGGCCGTCGTGCCCGTCCGAGCTATAAGGGTCCATGGCCACGTCGGTAAACAAGCAGAGTTCTGGGAAGCGTTTTTTTATTTCTTGAATTGCTTGCAGATAAAGACCATTAACCTTTGTGCTTTCACTTGCTAAGCTATCTTTCTTGTCGTCTGGTAGGTAAGGAAAAGGTGCAAAAGCAGTAATGCCAAGCGTCATGCAAGCCTCTATTTCGAATAAAAGCCTGTCTATACTAAGCCGAAAAATTTGAGGCATAGAAGAGATAACCTCTTGTTTGTTGAGCCCTTCCATCACAAAAAGCGGCATGACAAGGTCTTGAACGTGCACACTATTCTCGGTTACAAGCTGGCGAACAGCAGCTGAATGGCGCAAACGACGCGGCCTACGGGTCAGGAAACTTGGGTTATTCATGTTACTATACGAGTTCAATATGAAGCAACTAGCCCTTGGTTGAGCGTTTGAGTAAATATCTGCCATCAATATTCAAAGAAAAATTGAAACCTGTTTCGCCAATGTGCAAGACAGACCATGCCGCGCCGAGTTGAATGGCTCTAAAGCGGTAGTTCACACCGCAAGATAGACCTACCGTTCCTGGTCTTTGGCTCACAAGCATTTCGCGGCGGCGCAAAAAGTTATAGGCAAGGTTGGCCTGCAAATTTTTGTTTAAGATGAGTTCTGCCCCCACCACAAAATGCCTGATGAGTCGCTGTGTACCGGTTATCTCTTTCACTATTGGCAAGCCGTTATTGTTGAGCTGACGTGGGGCGGTGGGGTCATCGGCAGAGGTGCTGCTGCGGCCAATTTGCTGGGCTGTTAAGGAAAAGCGCAGCGGCATACGTGCTGCTTTGTAAGAAGCGCCTATCTGTGCTTCAAAAGGCATGGTATAAGTGCTTGTAGGCAAATAATTATTAAACAAAAAACCTATATTGCGGAAGCTGATGCCCACTATCAGGTCATGGGCAGGGTGTACGAATGCCCCCCCTATATCCATAAAAAGGCCGCTGGCATTCTGCTGGCCTATATTAGACCCAGCTATTTTGAGCGTAGCTCCCATACGGTAAGTTTGGCTACTCAAAGAACGACTAATGCCTAATGCCCATTCTCTATTTTGGAAAGCATTGGTAGCTGCTCCTGTAAGGTCATAACCTTGAATTTTTCCGTAGTTCAAATATTGCATGGAAAGACCCCAAAGCCCTGTTTTGGCTGTCTTGAAAGCAAAAGCCAGATTGGTTTGAGAAATATCTGCCACATAGTTCAGTACGTTTATAGCAAGGTGATTGTTAGAAATGCTGTCATTCAAAAGCGACGGATTGCTTACAAAAAGATGGGGGTCTTTGTTCTGCGCACTTACGTTAGCCCCTCCAAGCGCCCACAGGCGAGCGTGTGTAGGCATATTGAGGAAGTCAAAACTACGACGACCTCCCACTTGTGCATGACTTAGAGTAATACAACAAAGACAAAAAAACAGAGCAAAGAGTATTTTGTTCATTTTTGGGGGCAGCATATTTTTATGAAAATACTCAAGAACTGCAAGAGGCTTTTTTTAGCGCCCTTTGTTTATACAGACTATGGCCGAATAATGCAGTCTAAACATTCTGTAAAAGCTAAGAGTAGTCCCTTAGCTTACTTCTTAGGGTTTGCCTCTTTCTTCTTTTTATAGGCTTCGTTCAAACCCTTCGTAATGTCTGGGGTAATATCCATGCCTTTATCTGCATAAAGAATACCTACGCCTGCCTGATAGCCAAAAATCATTTTATATTTCTGGTCTTTGTTATAAATAGCAATGTACTCCGTAATGGCTTTGTATATGCTGTCGTTCATCAGGCGCTCTTGCTCCATAAAACCACCAGTAAGGTCTTGCTCATAACGCATGATTTCTTGCTCCTGATTCTGCAAATCTACTTGCGCACTTTCTAAATCTTTTTGAGAGAGAAGACCCGCTTTTGCGCGTTTTTCTAAGCTCTGGTAGTTGGCACCAAATTGCTTTCTGCGCTGTACGAGCTGGGCTTCTGCCTGTTCTTTTTTGGCTATAAAATCATCGCGAAGTTCTTTGTAATAGTCATATTGCGAAAGCAAAGTATCGGTATTGACATAAGCAAACTCACCACTTGGCGTATTTTTACTTGTGTTTGTTGAAGCACCGTTAGTGCCATTAGAGGCGTTGTTACAGGCAAAAGCCAGAGCCATTAAAACGCAAAAAAGGATAGAATGCAAACGCATGATAGACTTAGAGTAGTTAGAAAGCGTATTAGTAAAATTTGAATGTGCGCAAAATTACAAAAGAATCTATTGCCTCTCTTATTTTTTTGAATTTTTCTATTCAAAAAGGCTTAAGTTCCAATTTTTGTTTGAATTTAAGCCAATATAGCCCTGCAGGACTTCTAAAGGCGACTCTATGTTGTTCGTGTAAAGTTGCCCCGTTCCTAGACCCTGAAAACCAGATGCTTGTGTTATCGATGTGAACTGACAAATAGCATTCAAGCCTATATTACTTTCTAAGGCAGAAGTTATCCACCAACCCATACTACGCGCTTGGGCCAGCTCTATCCATTCTTGAGAACCCGTAAGACCGCCGTGCAGAGTAGGCTTCAGGACGATATAGTTCGGCTTAATTGTTTCTAGAAGGTTGATTTTTTCGGCTTTGCTGTAAGCAAAAATTAGTTCTTCGTCAAGTGCAATCTGAATCGGGCTTTGTTCGCACAAATAAGCCATTTGCTCCCATTGCTTGGGTTGTATTGGTTGCTCAATGGAGTGTAGCTTAAATTCTGAAAGTACATTTAGGTAGCTTAAAGCAGTGTGTGCAGGCCATGCACCATTGGCATCGACACGCAGCACGAGCGTTTCTTCATTAAACTCATGTCTAATGTTTTTCAAAATTTGGCACTCGGTTTCAAAGTCAATAGCACCCACTTTCAGCTTAAGACAAGTAAAGCCAGCATCTAGTTTTTGAGCTATTTGTTTGTTCATAAAGTTGGCATCGCCCATCCAAACAAGGCCATTGATTGGTATTTTCTCCTGCCCTACTGAAAATCCAGTTTTGTATATCTCACGTTTACAGCCATTATTAAAGTCATGCAGAGCGGTTTCAAGAGCGAATTTTAAGGCACTTTCGGTAGCTGAAACACTAGCCAAAGCCTGCTGAAAAGCCAAAGGGCCAGGCGCGATGAGGTGCTGTAAGCCTTGAATCCTTGTTTTGAGCTGTGTTATGTAATCAGGCGAAAAATCAGGACTAAGGCCAGGTAGGGGGGCTGCTTCACCCAGTGCAAAATTTTGTGGGCTTGTTTGGTCATAGAGTTTAAGAAAAATGCTTAATTTTTCATTCAAAACACCTCTGGAAGTGCCAGCACTGAAGGAAAAATTCAGTGTATAAGGTATAACATCAATGCGGAACATTCTATTTTAGAGGAGTGGTTGTACCTAATTTTTATGTGAGAGATGAGCAAAAAAATGCAATAGCTTATTAAAACCCTACACTCATAACAATTAAATTTGTTTTGATTTTTCATTGTATGGAGCAAGTTTTGATAAGAACGGAAGACTTGCATTGATTATTTGAATGATTCTTGCTAAAAAACAACGTGTTTAAAAAGAACCCATATTTTCGATTTTTATGCTTCTGGGGCGTATCTTGCCTCATCTTTTGGTGGGTTCACGACTACGCCCTTTCTGCCAAATTAAGGGCAGATTTACATTATCCTGTGCAGCAGGGGCTTGTTTGGTGCGTCAAAAACTTGTTGTATTTATGGGGCGAACACGCGCAGATTCAAGGGCATCTTTTGCTTCTCTCTAATTCGCGCTTTGTATCGGTAGGCGAGCCTTGTAGTGGCTTACCCATTTGCTTGATTCATTTATTCTGGGCATCTTTTTGGCCACTTGAGTTGCTTCGCAGCAAATTGGGCTGGTTGATGGGTGGGCTAGCGCTAATTCAGTTGCTGAATGTGGTGCGCATATTGCTTTTGGCTCTTGTACTCCTAAATGATTGGCAGCTCAAAGGCCCAGACCATCACTTTTGGTTCAACCTACTACTGATGATAGGCGTACTTGCTTTTTGGGCTTTGATGGCTCGCAAAACGCTTATCTATAAAATTCCCTCAAACACAAAATAATCGTACTTTTAGTGAGCTAAGATACCCTCATGACAAAGACTTAATGCGTTTTTTCAGGCATTTTGAAGGGCACAAACTTCTGAACGTCTAGTCCAAACTTATAGAGTTCGCGCACAATGGACGAGCTATAATAGGCAAATTGGGGCGAAGTGAACAAGAAAATGGTTTCTAGTTCTGGATAAATATGTTTATTGGCCTCTGAAATAGGGTTTTCGTATTCAAAATCGGTGGTGTTGCGGAGTCCGCGAATCAAAAACCTTGCGCCCACTTCTTTGGCAAAAAGGGCAGTCAAGCCCTCATAGACCATGACACGCACCTTGCCACTTTCTGCAAAACAACCCGTGATACCGTTCTTCAAAAAATCAAGGTCAAACTCTCTCTTTTTTTTACTGTTCGTGCCAATGGCGATAACCACTTCATCAAAAAGCGGGAGTACTCTCCGCACGATGTCTTCATGCCCGCACGTGAAAGGGTCAAAAGAACCAGGAAAAACAGCTATGCGCTTATCAGAGGTCATTTTTGAGGGGTATTAGTCAGGGTACTGAAACTGTGCAGCACCCCAGAGGTCAAATTTTATAAGTTTTGTTGTATTACTGCCAAACTGTAAGGAAACAGTCGCAAAATTCAATTTATTGACGTAGCGTCTGAGTGTATTCTCTACTTGGTTGTCAGCGGCCAATGAGTTATAGAAGATAAGCTCCAGCGCCTGCGGTTCAATCTTGAGCTGCTCCGCCACAGAAAGCACAAAATACAAAATATCATCTTTGGCCGTAACATGAAAGCCATTAAAAAACAAAGGTTCGTGGCCGTCCAGAATGCCTAAATAAAGATATTCGCCACTTAAAAATGCGTGCAACTGATTGGCAGTAAAAGCATTTGAACGCACTAAACCTTCCAGAAAGCAAGCAGACTGGTGTGTTACCGAACAATGTGCATCGGGGTAAACATCGTTCAATAAATGCCTGAATGCAGTATGGTAAGCAGAAAGATGCGTAACTTGCCCATTATGATGCCTTGTAAAAATCAAATCGTGATGAGCCTCATGCCAAGTAGATACGCTACGAAGTAAATTGACAGCCTCATTTTCATCAAAAAGAGCAGTGGGCACGAGCATAAAAGGCGTATCCTCTAGAATGACTAGGATAACTTTCCATTGATTCACTCCAAGAAAGTTATGAGTGCTTATCAAATGTCTTAACTTCTGGCAAATTTCTATCGGATTGGCCTTATAGGACGAGTCGGAATAATGTGCTGAATACAAACAGTTTCGTTCTGTGCTATCAAGAACGTTTATAAAAACGTTGCGCTCAGTTACTTGCAAATGCAGTTGATAGCCCGAAACGTTGTTCAACTGAAACGTATCGCTTTGATAGACTTTGTCTTGTAGGCTGTAAGCACTCATTGGGGTCTGTGCAAAAAAAGGAATTTATTTTCGGTAAAGCACGGACTTAACCGCCTCAATAGTGCGTTTAGCATTCGGTAAAGTGGCCTCAAGTAGTGTAGGCGCATAAGCTACGGGCACGTCCATGGAGTTGACGCGGATAATTGGTGCGTCCAGATAATCAAAAGCATGGCGCTGAACGTGGTAGCTAATATCAGTGGCTATAGATGAAAGTGGCCAAGCCTCTTCAACAATCACTAAACGATTGGTTTTTTTGACCGAAGCCACAACTGCCGCATAGTCAATAGGACGTACCGTTCTTAAATCAATGATTTCTGCTGAAATGCCCTCTTTTTCAAGCTCAGCAGCAGCCTCATAACAGGCTTTGATAATTTTGCCGAAGCTCACGAGCGTAACGTCTGTGCCTTGGCGCTTGAGGTCTGCCACACCAATAGGAATCAGATACTCGCCCTCTGGCACTTCGCCTTTTTCGCCGTACATGACTTCAGACTCCATAAAGATAACAGGGTCGTTGTCGCGGATTGAGGACTTCAGCAAGCCTTTGGCATCATACGGATTAGAAGGCACAACCACCTTCAGGCCAGGGCAGTTGGCATACCAATTTTCAAAATTCTGTGAGTGTTGCGCAGCCAGTTGGCCAGCATTTCCGGTAGGGCCTCTGAAAACAATAGGCGAACCGTACTGCCCTCCCGACATAGAGAGAATTTTGGCAGCGGTGTTAATAACTTGGTCTATGGCTACCAAAGAAAAGTTAAAAGTCATAAATTCAATGATAGGGCGCAAGCCGTTCATGGCCGCTCCCACGCCTATACCAGTAAAACCAAGTTCGGCGATAGGGGTATCAATAATGCGTTTGGGGCCAAACTCATCTAACATTCCCTGACTCACTTTGTATGCGCCATTGTACTGGGCTACTTCCTCGCCCATCAAAAAAACACGCTCATCTCGGCGCATTTCTTCATTCATGGCTTCACGTAGGGCTTCTCTGAACTGTATGCTTCTCATATTTTACTGCACTTAAGGGCTATAGTGAGGTAAAGATTATCTTCTTTTGAAATTTGTGTGTGGCTGAACACCCACATAAAATTTCAATCTAAGCCCGCAATTAACAATATTTTTGAAACATATTACAAAAATGCAGATATTTTTTTTGGGTTTCCGAATCAAAAAAAACATTCTACACATGAGAGAGAAACAAACCTATGTAATGTTTTGAGGTTCTGTGAGCGTTATTTTTATCAGAGAGGTCAAACTTTACTACTCACTGACAAGCGCATACGATTCGTTTGCTCGCTGTTTTGGATAGGCTTCATGTAGATAGTCGTCCCTTAAAAAGGCTATAAAATTTAGGGACGGCCATCTATAACAGGAGCACAGAATAAGTGGGAGTGCTCTCTTTTTTCAGTGCCTTTGTACCACCACTAACGAGCTTTAAGGGACGACTAGCGTATAAAATTAGTATTCTTTTTTAGCCTTTTTGTCAGCAAAATTGCAGTGCTTTTGAAATTTTTGCCTAATTTGCGGTGGTCAATTTATCAGTATAATTGTTTATTCTTAAACGTATAGCTTCTTTGTTTTCAAAAAAGAGACAAAAAAAGTTAATCGTTTGTAGTGTTCGTGCTCTGAGTCTCTTTATTTCATGTCTATAGCCCGCATCAATCAATATTATCGTGAACTTGAAGATATTTATACTTTTTCAGGTGCAACCAATGAAACTTCTATCCGAAGGGTTACGGCTAATCTTATCTCGGATTATGCCAAAGAAAAACATTTGATGTTGGTTGATGAAATAAAACTGCCTCATCTTTCCAAAGTACCCGATGGAGCGTTGCAAGATACGTTCAAATTCAATTATGGGTATTGGGAGGCAAAAGACCTCAAAGACGACCTCGAAAAGGAAATCCAAAAGAAAATCAATATCGGCTATCCTACCGAAAATTTATTGATAGAAGACTCAAAACAAGCCGTTTTGATACGTGGCGACCTCCGCGAATACTGCGATATGACTGACGCAAAGGCGTTAGATAAATTTTTGACTAAGTTTGTGAGCTATATCAGGCAAGAAACGCTTGATTTTAGGGAAGCTCTTGAGCAATTTGCGAAAGATACACCCAAAATCGTACAAGTGCTGGAAGATATGATAGCAGAGCAAGTCAAAACAAATCCTGCTTTTGAGCAAAAACGCCAAGCATTTTTTGACCTTTGTCAATCGGTTATCAATCCTACCATAACGTTTGCCAACATTGATGAAATGCTGATACAGCATATCTTGACGGAAGAAATTTTCTTCAGTATCATGGACGACAGAATGTTCCACGAAGACAATAACATCTCGCGTACCCTTACGGATATAGAAAAAACTTTTTTTATCAAAGATACCAAAAGGCAAGTGTTGGCAAAATTAGAACCTTACTACAAGGCTGTAAAATTGCGGGCTTCAGGCGTACATACGCATGAAGATAAACAGGATTTTTTGAAAGCCATTTATGAAAGTTTTTACAAGGCATATAATCCTGCAAGTGCAGATAGGCTCGGCATAGTCTATACGCCTTCAGAAGTGGTGCGCTTTATGATAGAAAGTACCGAATATTTGCTCGAAAAATACTTTAACAAAACGCTCTCCAGCACAGGCGTAGAGATACTCGACCCTGCTACAGGTACAGGCACATTCATCACGGATTTGATAAAGCACTTGCCTGCCCAAGCCCTCGAATACAAATACAAAAACGAGATACATGCCAATGAAGTGGCTATCTTGCCCTACTACATAGCGAACCTGAATATAGAATACATCTACAAACAAAAAATGAAAGGCGTGTATGCAGAGTTTACGAACCTTTGTTTTGTAGATACCCTCGACAATACTGACGCGCTCAAGTATGCAGGCAAGCAAGGCGATATGTTTGGCGCACTCGCAGAAAATGCACAACGCATCAAAGCCCAAAATGACCGCAAAATATCCGTTATCATTGGCAATCCGCCTTATAATGCAAGACAAGCTAACTTTAATGACCAAAATGCGAATAGAGTTTATAAAGAAATAGACAAACAAATCAAAACTACTTTTGTAAAACAAGGCAATGCACAAAATCAAAATGTACTCTATGATATGTATGTGCGTTTTTATCGTTGGGCAATGAATAGAATAGATGCTAAAGATGGTGGCATTGTAGCTTTTATTACCAATCGTAGTTTTATTGACTCGCGTACTTTTGATGGTTTTCGTAAATGTGCGCAAGAGGATTTTCAAGAAATCTATGTCGTGGATTTGATGGGAGATGTGCGCCAAAACAATACTGCCGTACAAGGAGGCAATATATTCAATATCATGACAGGCGTAGCCATAGCGTTTTTTATTAAAATAAAAGACAGTGATAAAAAGAAAGCTCGCATACAGTATTACAACGTAGGCGAGGGTTTAAGTGCTAAAGATAAATTAAATATACTCAAAGATAACAAAATTAAAGACCTTGATTTTAAACGCATCTTGCCTGATGCTAAACATAACTGGATAAACCTTACAGACAATGATTGGGATACACTTATGCCCCTTTGTAGCAAAGAAGTAAAAGCAGGCAAGGGTAACGATAAGGCTATTTTTGAATTATTTTCTTTAGGTATAGCAACCCATAGAGATAATTGGAATTATGACTTTAATAAAGATAATTTAAAAAATAAAGTAGAGTATTTTATAGATATTTACACTAATACAATGAAAGATAAAAACTTTAAAAACAAAGATACAATTGCTTGGGACGCTGATTTAGAAAAATATGCATTAAGAAAAATAGATAAAAAATTTGAAGAAAGCAAAATATTAAAAGCAATGTTTAGACCTTTTGTTACAAAATATCTATATTTTGATAATCATTTAAATAGTAGATTATATCAATGGGAAAATATTTATAATATTAAAGGAAACGTTGTAATTGCTGTTAATAAAGAAGGAAGCAATAAACCTTTTCATTGTTTAGTATCTAATAAGATTTTAGATTTACATACTACAGGCGATACAAATTGTCTTCCTTTATATCGTTATGAAGCAGGCAAGGCAATAGAAAACATCACGGATTGGGCGTTGGGGGTTTTCCGCGATAGATACAGGGAGAGAGGAGAGAAGGGAGGATGGAGAGGGGAGAAAGGGGATAGCCCTCTCCTCTCTCCTCTCTCCTCCCTTCTTACCAAAGAAGACATTTTTCATTATGTGTATGCCGTTCTGCACGCACCCGCTTATCGTGAGAAGTATGCCCAAAACCTGAAAAGAGATTTTCCACGCATACCGTTGTATGATGATTTTTGGAAATACGCACAGGCAGGCAAGGAACTGATGGAGTTGCATCTTTGGGAGGGGGGAGATGGGAGTATGGAGAAGGGAGAAGATGGTATGGAAGCTAAACAAAATATCATATATGATTTACAAAGATTTACAAGTTTGGCAAATGTCTATGAATTTGGTAACGGAAGTGTACAAAATAACGCAGTCATTTCCAAAGGAGGAGTTGTATGGCTTGACGAGTCAAGTGCGGCGTGCAGTGGTGTCTATACCATCAAATATAGCCGAAGGTCATCAGCGGAACAGCACCCGACAATTTTTGCAATTCCTATCAATAGCGCGAGGTTCATTGGGAGAGGTAGAAACACAGCTTTTGATAGCGGAACGGCTGAAGTATTTATCGAGGGAAATGATGCTGGAGTTTCAAAAACAGATAAATTCAGTAGGGAATTTGCTGGGAGCATTGATGAAGGCTTTAGAGAAAAAACTGGAGTAGAAAGTAAGGAGGTGGGAGATGTGAGAGGGGAGAATGCTATTTTTCTCCCCTCTCTCTCCTCCCTTCTCTCCTCTCTGAAAGTACATACCTTGTCTGTAGAAAGCGTCTTGCCCAAGCGCAAAAAATCGGATATGTTCGAGGCAGAACAAGCCGAACTCATCAAAAATTATGTACCTGAAGTGAAACTGCGTGTAAAAGAGGGCGATATAGAAATAGACAGCCTAACCACTATCACAGGTGTTCCTGCGGTGGCGTTTGAATATAAGCTCGGCAATAGAAGTGCTATAGAGTGGGTACTAGACCAGTACAAACCATATAAGTCCAATGATAAGACGATTCAAGAGAACTTCAATGCGTATAAGTTTGCAGACTATAAGCAGGAAGTTATAGATTTGCTCTTGCGGGTTATTTATGTGAGCGTGAAAACTATGAAAGTGGTGAGAAGTTTTTAAATACCATCGCCTTCTTGGAATGTTTACGTTAAATGTTTTCAGTTCTTTGAAAGGTCATATTGATTGCCAAGAAGCGCAAGAAAACACTTTTAGGAACAACGCCTCAATAGAAAAGTAGGATAGCTTGGACAAGAGTCCTGCTTTAAATGAGCCTACCTTGTCAGGGTTTCTTTTGCTCCATGAAGGTTTTGGGGTAGTGTATGGGGTAGAAAAAAATAGTCCAACGAATTTAGGATTTTTGTGCCGCTTTTAAGCCCTTTTATAGCAGATGATAACTATTTTTTACCTTCATGTCTGCAAATTCAGACGTTTACATTTAATATTTGGCAAAAGAATTGCGTTAATAAAAAGATATGCCTTTATTTGTCTCCTGTAGTCTTTATAAATTTTGTAGAACAGGCTTTTCATTTCGTAAACCTTATCCTGATGAGCACACCATTCAAACTTCTGGGCTTCCAAAAACAGTTGCAAGGTGGTAATATTTCTATGGCTTTTAGGGGGGGAATGTCGCAAGAAATTCTCTCGCTTATGGGCTGGAGTTTGCGTAGAGCCGAAGAGAACGTTGTGGTTAGCAGGCGTTTATTTGGTATGATTATAGAGCTTTCGCAAAATATATTGCACTATTCCGCCGAACGAGAATACTCTGAGCACGACCAGAAAGAAATTGGCTGTGGTATCATTACTGTTTCGAAGCAAGAAGGCCAGTACATTATTAATGCGGGTAATTACGTAACGTTGGATAAAATAGAACGCATTAAGTCCCGCTGCGACCACATCAATAGCCTAAGCCAGGAAGAACTCAAAGCCTATTACAAAGCACAAAGGCGCTTGCCACACGCTGATGGCGGAACGGGCGCAAATATTGGGTTTATTGATATGGTAAGAAAATCAGGCAATAAAGTCGCCTTTAACTTTTATGAATCTCCCGAAAGGCCAGGGTGTAGCTTCTTTGTGCTGACAGTTACAGTTAATGTCAATTTAGAAATGGGCGAGTAAGACGCTTTGCCTCAAGAGTTCTAAATCATAAAAAAACATAAAATTAGCAGACTAAAATGCACGATTTTTGTGCAAATTCCGTTTAAAAGCTAAGGCGGAAGTTCTACTTGTTGTCCTGGCAGTTAATCCAATCATTTTGTATTGCTCACCATTATTGAAAAATTCATTAAGATGAAAAGAATTCTCATAGTTTTCGCTGTTGTAGCACTTGGCGCGTTGGCTTCTTGCAAGGCTCAAAAAACTTGTCCTACTTATTCTAAAGCCCCTGCTCAAACAGAAAATAATAAGCCAAACGCTTAAAGCAAACGCATAGGCGTACTGTTTTGGTTTGTCCATCAGTTTTTAGCCTAAAGAAACACCATCATATTAAAAACCCCGTCTCTTAACAAAAAAAGACGGGGTTTTGGGCTTTAGTAAAGAAATAACTAGAATTTTTGTTCCCCCAGTATTTTGAAAAGTTCGTCCAGCTTAGGCGATAAAATGATTTCAGTACGGCGATTTTTAGCCTTATTTTGTGGGTTATCATTAGGAGCTACTGGATAGAACTCGCCCTTGCCTGAGGCTAAAATGCGCTTGCTATCTAGCTTGCTATCCGTCAAAATCCTGACGATAGAGGTAGCGCGCAGAACGCTCAAATCCCAGTTGTCTTTCATAACAGGGCCAGCCTTGATAGGAACATTGTCTGTATGACCTTCAATTTGCACAAAAATATCAGGATTCGCATTGAGCACCTCAGCTACTTTTTTGAGCGCATTTTGGCCTTTAATATCTACGGCAGTGCTACCAGACTTGAAGAGCAGTTGTTCAGAAAGGGATACATACACCTTGCCGTCGCGGACTTCCACGCTCAGCTCGTCTTTATTAAAAGCGACCAGAGCATCTGTGATTTTTTTACGCAAATCTTCAATGGCCTTTTGCTGCCTTGAAAGCATTTCCTGAAGTTGCTGAATTGTTTTTTCTTTTTCAGCGAGGGAGGTTTCACGCTCTGCCAGCAGCTTTTCTTTTTCGCTGAGGCGTTTGTTAAGGTCGTTCATCTGTGTACTTAAACCGCTGATGTTTTTGCTAGATGCACGCTGCAAACTATCTTTAGAGCTTTGTGTGGCGCTTAACTCTCTTTCTAGCTTAGCCTTTTCGGCTTCTAGTTTGGCTTTGATGGCCTCGAGGTCGCTGATGCTTTTTTTGAGTGTAGTAACAGTACTTTTAAGTGCCGCATTTTCTTTTTGCGCCACCAGCTTAGCGGCTACCTCCGCATCAAATTTTTTCTTAGAGACTAAACAACTACTTAACAATGCCAATATTAAGCAAAAGATAGCTAATCTAAAGACGTTCTTTTTGAGAGTCATAGATATGATTGTTTTTGGGAAAACACCTAAAAGTAGGACGAAATTCTGCTCAAATTATTGTTTTCTATGTCCGTTTAAAGGATACAGACCATTTGTCTTGGGCTGCTCGTGTGCCTGTCTATCTTCCAATTTATTAAAGCCGCCGTCTGGCATGAGCTCATTTTGAACATAATTAACGGCTTCTTGCAAGGCAGTAAGCACTTTGCTGAAGTCTTCTTTGTAAAGAAAAACTTTATGCTTTTCAAACAAAACCTCGCCGTCTTCACGGGTACTTTTTTTGCTTTCAGTCAGCATAATATAGTAGTCATTGTTTTGAGTTGGCTTCACATCAATAAAATAAGTGCGTCTGCCGGCTTGTACTTTTCGTGAAAGTATGTTCTTGTTTTTGTCTAACATACACTGTCAAAAATTTAAACGTGTTCAAAAATGTTCATAGCAATTTAAGTTGTTTTATTGATTAAGCCAAGTTTTTAAGCCTAAAAAATATTTTTTTTGTTTTAGAGCCTGCTGCATCTAAAGCTATGTGTGCAGCACAGTTGTCTTGGGTTATAGGCTTCGTCAATCTGATAAATAAAAAGAATTTATATTGCTGATTATTAACACTTTAACCAAATACTTCTTTTTTTATAAACACAAAAACGCTCATTTTTTTCTTTTTTTTGCGCAAATGTTTGTTTATTTGAGAAGACTCTCTTTATTTTTGGAAAAATTAGTTCTTACAACTTATTCAAAATCCCCCAAAACATGGACGCTAACAATAAAAAAGTGGCACTCGTAACAGGCGCAACAGGTGGAATAGGCACTGCCATCTGCAAAAAATTGGCCTCAAATGGTTATACAGTGGTAGCGAACTACCGTAATTTGGCTAAAGCCCAAGAGTGGCAAAACAAAATGAAAACAGAAGGTTACAACATTGCCATTTTTGAAGGCGATGTAACCGACTTTGAGGCGGTCGGCAAAATGGTAGCTAAAATTGAAGCGGAAGTGGGCAGTGTTGATGTCTTGGTAAACAATGCTGGCATTACGCGCGATGGCGGTTTTATGAAAATGACCCCAGAACAATGGCGTGAGGTTATTAGCACTAACTTAGACAGTATGTTTTATTGTACGCGCCATGTCATTGCCAAAATGGTAGCCAATGGTTTTGGTCGCGTTATCAATATTTCTTCCGTAAACGGGCAACGTGGTCAGTTTGGCCAAACGAATTATAGCGCAGCCAAAGCGGGCATACACGGCTTTACAAAATCTTTGGCGATGGAAGTTGCTAAAAAAGGCGTTACTGTCAATACCATTGCTCCTGGTTATATAGGCACGGACATGGTGATGGCGGTCAAAGAGGAAATTCGCAATAAAATCATTGAGGGTATTCCTGTTGGTCGTTTGGGTTCGCCAGACGAAATAGGCGATGCTGTTGTTTATTTGGCTTCGGACGGCGCAGCTTTTATGACTGGTGCAAATCTGTCCATTAACGGTGGTCAGCACGTTTACTAGTCAGTCGTATTAAAATTAGGTCAGTTTCACAAAAAAAGCTGCTTTATTCATTTAAAGCAGCTTTTTTTGTGAGTTCCTCTTTATATTTTTAGGCTGAATTTGCCCTCTTCTGTAGCCACAATTCGAGGCTTCCTTGCGTATTTGTTTTTAATGCGCACTTGCACTCAATTGAAACTCCTTGACGCTGTCAATAAAGCATTTTACTTTGTCTGCCGAGGTGTCAGGATAAACACCATGCCCCAAGTTGGCGATGTGGGCTTGGCTGCCAAAACCTTCCAGCATAAGCCTAGTTGCTTTCTGAATGTCTTTAAAACTGCCATAAAGCGCGCAAGGGTCCATGTTGCCCTGCAAAACCTTGTCGGCGCAGCCATTCTGACGCACAAAAGCTGGCGTAGTGTGCCAGTCAAGCCCAATGACACTGGCTTGGCTTTGGCCTAGCTCCTGAAGCGCAAAGAATGCACCTTTGGCAAAAATAGTGGTCGGTACTTCGCGGATAGCCGTTACAATTTGTGCGTTATAACGCATACCAAATTCGCTGTAATGCAAAGGGTTGTAGGTGCCCGCCCAAGAATCAAAAAGCTGAACGAGATTAGCACCCGCTTGCACTTGCAGTTTAAGATAAATGATGGTAACCTCAGTAATCTTTTGGAGTAAGAGATGCGATGCTTCGGGGTATCTGAACAAAAAACTACGCGCTTTAGAGAAGGTTTTGCTGCCTTGCCCTTCAATCATGTAAGTAAAAATAGTAAGAGGGGCTCCTGCAAAACCAATGATAGGTACGCGGCCAGCCAGTTGTCTTTTTGTAATGGCTATGGCTTCTGTTACATAGGCCAAACGGTCTGCAATATCATTGGTATTGAGCAATTTGATGTCGTCTGGGCTTTGAATTGTTTTTGGAAAAGAAGGCCCTTTTTTCTCTATCATGTCATAGGGCAAGTCCATAGCCTCTGGAACTACCAAAATATCCGAAAAGATAATGGCAGCATCTGTGCCCAAAATATCAACAGGCTGAATCGTTACTTCTGCTGCCAAATGTGGTGTTTTGACCAGCTCCTTAAAGTCTTTGAGGCTGTTGCGTATAGCCAAATACTGAGGCAGAATACGGCCAGCTTGGCGCATAACCCAAACAGGAGTGCGCTCTCCTTTTTGTCCTTGAGCTGTGCGAATGAGTAGGTCGTTTTGTAGAGCCATTTTGAGAATTTTTTTATAAGAAAACGCTTTATTCTTAAAGTATTGGGCTACTTTTGCGTTATAGTAAGCTGCGCTGCACCCAAATTAGCCATTAAAAAAGGCTTTAGGAATAAACCCAAAGCCTTGTGGTGGTGGTAATGGGCGGGGTCGAACCGCCGACACACGGATTTTCAGTCCGTTGCTCTACCAACTGAGCTACATCACCCTGTTGTATTATTGCGGTGCAAAGGTAAGTCTTTTTTTTTTACTGGCAAATTTTTATAGAATATTTTTATAAAAAGATGGAACAAGTTAGATTCAACAGATGAGTTACACCAACAAAAGTCAGGAATACTGTACAAAAATAAATGTTAAAATTAAGTAGTCTTCCCTTAAAATATATCTAAGGTGTTTGTTATCAGAAAATTAAACAAGCATTTCATCTTTAAAAACTAAGATATTTTAAAGGCAAAACCCTTATATAGTCGTCCCTTAAAAAGTACATTCAATAGATGTAAGCCAAATTTAAGGAGGATAGCTTGCCTATTTTGGGAACACTTTAACCGCCTTTGATAGACTTCTCTTCTCTACTTTTTGCCTTGATGCAAAAAGTAGCAAAAAAATCAAGCCTCGCAAAAGGCCAATTTAGATGAAAAAACAGGCTTTTTTCATCTAAACCAGCGAATGGCTTTTTCTTTGATTTACTCTCTTGCAAAACATAGTTGCACAGAAAATCTCACCCTCTGACATTTGAGCCATTCGCTTTTGTCTGATGCGAGGCAGTGCAGGACTTAAAAAGCCCTTGAGGTATTACCAGCTTCTTGACAAAATGGGCTAAAAACTAAGATATTTTAAAGGCAAAACCCTTATATAGTTTACTGAAAATTAAAACTTTAGATATATATTCAGGAGCGCCTAGATACTCTATAAAAAACTGTGAATACACCAAAAAGCCTCTGAAAAACAAATAGTCTTTACCACAGAATAAGGATAAAATGGCTATTCAATAGATTGGTTTTCAGAGGCTTTACGCTCAAAAGATTAGAATATATCTCTTAAGCCATTTCACTTTTGAGTGCCTTTATTTCACTAAATTCTTTGAGGAGACGCGGGCTATTCTCAAAAAGATGAGCAATGTTGCTCTCGTCCAGAATGGCATTATTTTTATTAACGAACAAGGCCTTTTCATAGCCTTCAACCAACTGAATACCAAGCTCTTCAGCAAAATTAGCGGTCTCTTCCGAAATGATTTGCTTAGCTAGTTTCATATCAGAGCTGAAAAGCCAATAAGTAGCCGTTTGAAGGCTATTTCTGATAGGCAAGCCCTTAGGCGGCAGGCTACCGAGAAGGTCTTGCACATATTTGTCATTGACAAACAAAAATTCTGGCACTTTCTCTTGTAAATTACTGATAATAAGTGCAGTAAATTTGCGGTTAATTGCCTGAAAGCTCTCACCGCTTTTATAGCTGATATCCGAAATCTGTAAATTGACCTCGCTGCCCTTTTTCAAAGGTGCATCTACAAAATTTTCTTGTAAACCAACATAACGATTTTGAAAGAAGTCCATCTTTTTGACAAAGGAAGAAGCCGTTTCGGCCTGAAAAGAAAAACAGTAATCGTTCTTTTCGGCATAAGATGCCAATGCTTTTTGACGGGTACTCAAGTTCTGCGAAATGGCCTCAATGTTTTTGATGCGCACCCTAGCTGCTTGATGGTGGTGTGATACTGGCTTGAGCAGTTCCAAGCCAACAAAAGACATATTTCCGCCTGCGTGGTTATAGTCTTGCTTAAAGCGGGTCATGCCAGCATAAACAGAATGGTCTATAAAAATAACATCAGACATATCTATCTTGACGCTTTTTTCGATTGGAATCATGCTTAGTTTAGCCTTGAATGCTAAATAATTTGTAAAAGTGAGTGAACCACTTGCCTTTAGCGTATAATTACCCTCACCATGCTGTTTGAGGGTAGCTTGCACCGTAAACCATTTCAGAGGGTTATAAGCACCGCTTCTGAATGTATTAACAAGCATTTTTATGCCAACACCTATCACAATACCCATGAGTAAGTCCGTCAATAAAACTCCCAAAATAGTAGCAACAAAGATAACTAGCTGCTCAAAACCAACCTTATACATATGTATAAACTCGTGTGGAGAGGCCAATCTGTAGCCAGTCATAACCAGAATACCTGCCAAACAAGCACGCGGAATCATGTGTAAGACGCTAGGAATGAGCAATATGCATATCAAAATAAATGCTCCGTGAAAAAAATTTGCCCAACGAGTTTTTGCACCATTGCTCACGTTAGCCGAGCTACGTACAATTTCAGCAATAATAGGAATACCCCCCAAAGCACCAGCCACCATGCTACCAGCACCCACCGCTACCAAGTCCTTATTCATGTTCGCTTTGCGTTGTGCGGGGTCTAACTGTTCTACAGCGGCTGCGCTTAATAAGGACTCCAGGCCTTGTATGATGGCTATGGTAAGAACACACTGCCAAAATATACCTGTAAAGAATTTTCCAAAATCAGGAAAGTGTATCATCTGACTAGCTTCGGGTATGGCTACCAAAAAGTTTTGCCCTGTTACATAATCCTGCCCCATGAACGAGTAAAAGCCTAAATAAGCTCCTGAGGCAGTTGGGTCTAGGTCTGCTTCATAGCCAACTTTCAAAAAATAGGCCATGGTAATACCCACCATAACGACAAGTAGAGGGGCGGGTATCTTCTTAATGGTTTTATTCTTGATGACATAGTTCATCAAAATCATTAAAACAATACTCACAAAGCCTATAAAAGCGACGTAGGGGTTCATTTGGCTGATGGAGTGTGGTAACTCTAGAACAAGGTCTACAGGCTTTTTACCAATGGGGTCTACGCCCATCGCAATATGCAACTGCTTGGACATAATGATGATGCCAATAGCAGCCAACATACCATGTACTACTGAAAGCGGAAAGAAATCAGCAACTTTGCCCGCTTTTAATAATCCTAAGACAATTAATATTCCGCCAGCGCAAACAGTTGCTGCCAGCATATAGGGGTAGCCCACTGCCGTGTTATCATTACCCAGTTTTTCAGTTACGCCCAGTACTATTACAATCAAACCAGCTGCTGGGCCGTTGATTGTTACAAAAGAACCGCTCAAAAGCGATACCACCATGCCCCCCGCAATGGCCGCAATAAGACCAGCTACAGGTGGTACGCCCGATGCGCCCGCAATGCCCAAAGACAAGGGAAGCGCTATAAGAAACACAACAAAGCCAGCGGTAAGGTCTCCGCGCCAATTTTGGCGCAAGCCTGCCAGGCCATCGAGTGGTATATTTTTTTGTTGATTTTGATTACCCATGATTTTTAAAAATTGAACTTGTGCTACGTGAAAGTAGTGAAACAATTTGAATAAAATTGTGCGTCTTATGATGCCATAGATGGCTACCGAAAGTATCAGATTCTATATTCTGATATTTCTATGCAACAAAAAAATAGGCTCATTGCTTGAAAAAACTAGAGCAATGGGCAACAACTTCAAAAAAGTATGGTATTTTTTCAGCAGACCGCGCTGGTTATTCCAAAAATTACGAAAACCAGTGCTTGAGAACAAATTTTTAATCTTTTTGTCTGCATCAAAGCGCTGCTCAGTCTCCTCCTCTCGTTCTTCACAGAGTTCTTTGGCCTCTATCCAGCAAAAGGCATTTTTGCTTTTGTCGTTTGAGGGCGGTATGTTTTCAACAACAAGCTGTCGTTTATCAACAACTGATTCAAGCTCACCA
Source organism: Cytophagales bacterium (assembly GCA_013299045.1). Lineage (GTDB taxonomy): Bacteria > Bacteroidota > Bacteroidia > Cytophagales > Bernardetiaceae > RDZD01. Next base: position 20,731 of record JAAFJX010000002.1, read on the forward strand.
GTCCATGCCAAAGCGAATGTAGCCCTTAGTACACAAAGGACTACCAAAAAAACGACGCTATTGGTGGCAAACTTGCCCATTTTAAAAAATTATAGTTTTAGGATACTGATGCTAAACAGGAAATGTTTTTGAGTACGCAAATATAACTACAAACGTTTATTTATAAAAACTTAGCGTGCTAAAGTTAAATTTATTTCCAACCAGTAAGAACTACTTTGCGGTCGTCGCGCTTATGGCTTGGGTCTATGTGTGCGTCATCAGTGGCATAAAATTCGCCGTGGGATTTCGTTAGAATGTTTCTATACTGCGCACCTAGCTGTTGCATTTCAGTACTGACTACGGCTATACGCTTTTTAGCGAGTTCAAGATTTTTTTCTTCAGAACCAGTGGCATCGGTGTACCCCTCAATAAGGATACCACGCATACGGTAATTTCTTATGAAAGCGCCTAACTTTTGACGACCCAAAGAATCCAAGGCACTTGAACCTGCCGCAAAATAAATGGTATCCTTAATCACTCGCTTAATGTCGTGGTGCTGCATGGTGAGTTGCGGCAAATTTGAACTCAAAATAACCGAAAACGTAATCTTTTCGTTTTTCTTGAGCGTAGCCTTCCAATGCAAAAGGAGTGCTGCATCGTTTGTTGAGTGCTTAACCGTTTGAGAATGCGACATATCTAAAAGATTTTTCAGTAAGCTCCACTGCCCATAACAAACCATTGTAGCGCGCTTGCTATGTGCTGTATCTTGCTTAATATGAAGCACTTTGTTGTTATGCTCAAATGAATAATCTAATGGTGTGTTTCCTTCTATGCGCTTATCCATAACCAAACTTTTGCCTCCGCATTTTGACACTACGCCGTCGTTGTCGCCTAATTTAACATCTAACATCAAGCTAAAAGCAAGGTTATGTTCACTCTCTACGGCGTTTGTAATCTCGTACTCTATTCTGTATGCCTGCCCGTAGCCCGTGCTTCCTATTTCCTTTAGGTCGGAAGAGAGCGGTATAAGCCTCTGATTGATAGAGAGATTGTCAAAACTGTAGGTGGTGCTTGAGCGAGCGGAACTCTCGTCACTTGTTGTTTCTAAAATACTGCCTTGTATGTACTTGACAAGTTTTTGATAAAAGGCAGGATTATTAGAAGCATAGCGTCCGTTACTGCTCAGAATAAAATGTGAGGAGGAGTAGTTAAGCGGGTAACCAAACAGCACGCTTTTTTCCTCTGCCCCCATCGTGAAGCGCCCGTCATGTTCATCGGGTTTAGGCGCAAGGCTAGGCTTAAAGTGTACCTCGGCCTCAAAAGAAAATAATAAGCCTAAAGCCATAACCGCAAAAAATAAATAGAATGATAATAGTCTGATATTCATTTTGTTGTGAGCAATAAGGTAACAAGCAATTTGACTAATTCTATGTTCCACAAAAAGATTGCCAAACGAAAAAAAAGCAACTTTTATAGTTTATTTTTTAGATGTAATAACTTTAAACTTTTGCTTTATTTTTTTAACTTTACTAAAAACTTCTTCTTCCGTTTGTGCAATAATGGTTACGTGCCCCATCTTACGGAAAGGTTTTGTTTGTTTTTTGCCGTAAAGGTGTATAAAAACGCCACTCATGCGCAACACGTCTTCTAAACCTTCATAATAAGCCTCTCCTTCATACCCCTCTGCACCAAGTATATTGAGCATAGCAGCGCAGGAACGTGTTTTCGTGCTACCAAGAGGCCAGTCCATAATAGTGCGCAAGTGCTGCTCAAACTGTGAGCTTTCGCAGGCTTCTATGCTGTGGTGGCCGCTATTATGCGGGCGTGGAGCCACTTCATTGACAAGAAGTTGGCCATCTTTAGTCAAAAACATTTCTACCGCCAAAAGCCCTATAAAGTCCATTTTCTGAACGACGGTTTCTGCTAAATCTTGGGCAGCTTTGGCCTCCGTCGCGCTGATTCTGGCCGGTGCATACAAGAAATCTAGTAAATTGGCTTCTTCATTAACGACCATTTCAGTTGGTGCAAAGCTAACGATTTCGCCTTTGGCGTTTCTGGCCACAATAACAGCTATTTCTAAGCGAATATCGGCCAGTTTTTCCAAAACAGATGGTTTATCAAAGCCCAAGGACAAATCTGCTTCTGTACGCAAAATCTGTACCCCGCGCCCATCATAGCCCTCACGGCCTAATTTATGAACAGCTGGTAGAAAGCTGGCATGAAGCCTCAAATCTGCCTTATTTTCCGTAAGGAGAAATTCGGTAGTTGGTATGTTCTGAGCTTTATAAAACTGTTTCTGTAGGCGTTTGTCTTGAATCAGCTCAATATGTTCGGGTTTCGGAATAATCGTTTTGCCTTGTGCTTGCAAGGTTCTGAGAGCAGCCGTATTGACGTTTTCAATTTCTATGGTGAGTATGTGGCAGGCTTGTCCAAAATTAACAAGTGTTTCATAGTCAGTTAATTTTCCTTGCACAAAAGTATGCGCATAAACGGCGGCAGGTGCATCTGCACTAGGGTCTAGGCAGTGAATGGTACAATCATAATTAAGAGCATTTTGAATGAACATACGCCCTAACTGCCCCCCACCCACTATACCAATAGTTTTTTTTTGCATTTTGATAATCAAATATTACAGTGCAAACTTTATCAATTTTCGAACTTTCTTTGATGAAAACGACTCACAGACAGTTCTTTGTTTCCGTAAAGAATTTCAAACGTTTCTATGTCTGATAACAGCACACTGTCCTTTTCCATGTAGCGCAAGAGCGGTGATAAAACATCTTTTAGCTCATCTTTGATGTAGTAAAACACAAATTGGTCTGTTTTGCGCGTTCCTACCAAGCCTGTATTTCGCAAATAAAGCAAATGGCGTGATGTTTTGGTTTGGGTAAAGTCCAGCACCAACTCCAAGTCCGATACACACATTTCCTGTTTATGGAAGAGTAAACTCAAAATACGAATACGTGCTTCGTCGCTCAGAGCTTTGAAAATTTCTACGCCCGGCCCCAAATTAAAATGCTTTATTCTCATGGTATGGGTGTTATGCAAAAGAATGTGGCAAATATATATAAAAAAAGGAAACAAAAAACCTATCTTAGTGCTTAAAGATAGGTTTTTTTGAAAAAAGACAATATTTTTAAATATGTCCTTCGCGGGATTGCTTTACTTAGAAGCGTTGGCAGCAAACTGCGCTTTAATAGCCTCTATGTCTATTTTTTTGATAACTGGCTTTGCATTTTGCACTTTGAGAGCCATATTTCTTCTAGCGGTGCGTACTCTTCTTAAACGGAGCTTGCGCTGAACCATTGTTACTGCCATGACTTTGAAAAACTTAATGTTATGAATTAAGAAAACTATTTCTTTCGCTACCTAATTGGGCTGCAAATGTAGATACTTGCATTAATACTTCCAAATTTTTTTCCAAAATAATATAGAAAATGGCCAGAATCAATCATAAAGCCTGAATAATTCTAGTTTAAAAAAGTACCATGCAACTCTGATGTGTGTCTTTGGTTAGCATAGAGCCTAGAATCATGACACAAATCATCGTAAAATAATCATAAATATAGTGCTTTTAGGTTGCATAAAAATTTGTATAGTCAAGTTTTGCTATTAGTTTTGTGCAAAGTCCATTCTCTTTGATGCACCCTCAAATACTTCGTTTTATGAATAAATTTTCAAAAAGCTGCTTTTTTATATTTTGCTTGGCCTTTTTGAGCTACCCGCTCGCCGCACAAGTATTCTTGAACGGCCTGCCAAACGACGGTAAAGCACGAACACTCCAAAGTAACCGCGATGCCTTTAATGCCTGGGCACAAACCCAAGACCTTAAAAAAGTAAAAGGCTGGAAGCGCTACAAACGCTGGGAGTGGTATAACAGCACACGTACCCAGGAGGACGGAACTGCCCCAATTTTCCGTACCTATGCAGACGCACTACAAGAAGTTTATAATCAGAAACAGCAAAGCAAAGGTGCGCGTCTGCAAGCCAACGAATGGTCGCCTGTGGGGCCGCAAGAGTTTCCTACATCGCCAGACCCTACGTCAGGGCACGGCTTAGGTCGCATCAACTGTGTGGCCTTTCACCCCACAGACCCCAATACACTTTGGATAGGTGCGTCTAACGGTGGTGTTTGGAAAACTACCAATAATGGAGCTAGCTGGACTCCCCTCACAGACGATATGCCTATGATGCGTGTGAGCCACATTGCTGTAGACCCCAAAAACCCAGATAATATCTACATAGCTACTGGGGACTATGGTTACTTGAGCTTTGGTGTGGTTGAAATTGGTCGTTACAGCAACTTTGGGCTGGGTATTTACAAAACCACTGACGGCGGTAAAAATTGGAAAGCAACTGGCCTTAGCCGTAAATTACTAGACTTTGATGGCTCTTTGTTCTGTAAAGTATTGATTCACCCCGAAAACAGCAACACCATTTTAGCTGCTGGTGTATCGGGCGTATGGATTTCGGAAGATGCTGGAGATAACTGGACACGCACCGAAGGCAAAGACCTTAACATCATTTGGGACGTAAAAAGCGACCCCGAAAATGGTAAAATTCTATATGCTTCTACTGGTTATATCCGTAACGACCGCATAGGTAAAGCCGCTATCCACAAAAGTACTGATTTTGGCAAAACATGGGAAAAGTTAAAATCTGGTATTCCTGAAACAGGCGCAGCGCAGCGGATTGAACTGGCCGTTGCGCCTTCCGACCCTAACTACGTTTATGCTTTGGCTTGCGACTTGAACGAAGGCACTTGGGGCGTTTTTCAAAGCGTTGATGCAGGCAAAACATGGAAGCAACAGCTAGATACCACAGGCGTAAACTTGCTCGGCTGGCTCAATGGTAACAGAGAACTCGGTGATGCTTTTGGGCAAGGTACTTACGACTTGGCACTTGTGGTGGACGCTAAAGACAAAAACAAAATCATTACGGGTGGGGTCAATGCCTGGGGGTCGCTGGACGGCGGCAAAACTTGGGACATTGTATCCTTCTGGATTATGGCCTTCGGCAAAAGTTTACACGCAGACCAACACCTCTTTACTTACAACCCTCTCAACAAACAATACTATATGTGTAATGATGGTGGTATTTTCACAACGGACGACATCAAACTCGGTTCTATTGCAAGAGCCACGGCCTGTGTAAACATTGTAACGGGCGAGATAAGAACAGGTTGTTATGAATTGCCCACTAAATGGACAAACATAACTGGTGGTTTGGCTATTACCGAACTCTACCGCATTGGCCTGAGCCGCGATAATGCAGGACACGTGGCTGGTGGTGCACAAGACAATGGCACTTACTATACCGATGGCAAAAAGTGGATTAGCGCCTTTGGTGGCGACGGCATGGAGGCCATGATTCACCACAGTACGCCAAGTACTTTCTACGCTACCAATTATAGTGGTGCACTCTCCAAGACCACCAATGGCGGCAAAACATGGAAAAGCGAGCTAGAGAAACCCATGACAGATGCGGGCGAGCAAGGCCAATGGGTTACCGCTTACGAAATGCACCCACAGAACCCCAGTATCCTCTACGGAGGTTTTAATAACCTTTGGCAGTCTACGGACGGAGGTAAAAAATGGAAGGCTATTTCGGATTTTAAAGACAAAAATGGAGGTATGGCACCAGGTATCTGGGACTTTGAGGTATGGAGCAAAAACCCAGACTACATCTATGTAGCGCAAGAATTTAACCCTTTTCGGGGCAGCCCTGCCGCTCTTTGGACTACTTTTAATGGCGGCACTAGCTGGATTGATGTTTCTCTTGGACTGCCCGTTAAGAGAGCTTACATCAACTACTTGGCCATAGACGACAGCGATAGCCTGCACGTTTGGGCAGTTTTTGGTGGCTATTCGGAAGGCAATAAGGTCTTTGAAACCAAAGATGGCGGCACCACTTGGGAAAACATCTCTGCCAACTTGCCGAATATACCCATCAACACCATAGCACACCAGCCAAGAGGTGAGAAAGACTATGTTTATATTGGTACGGACATAGGTGTTTATTACCGTAGCAAAGAGGATAAAGAATGGACTTTCTTTAGCGAAAACCTGCCCAACGTCATTGTCAGTGAGTTGCACGTACACGCGGCTTCCAAAAAACTCTATGCCGCCACCTATGGGCGCGGTGTTTGGGTGGCCGATTTGCTCCCCGACTCTACCAAAATAGATACGCCTACAGGTTTTGAGAATTATTTGGCCAATACTAAAATTAGCTTGTACCCCAACCCGAACAAAGGTGATTTCAAAATCACTATTGATGGACTTGCCGTTAAGGAGTTGCAGATGGAGGTAGTGGACATAACTGGTCGTGTGTTGCATAGTGAATCTCTCAAAAATTTAAGCACTCATTTTTCTCGGAGCTTAGCGCTGCCAATGCTACAAACAGGTGTTTACTTTTTACGCCTCTCCCACGCCCATTCAGTCCGAGCTATTAAGTTTGTTATTGAATAACCTCTTGGAAATTTATTTTTTAAAAACGCCTTGTAAATCCTATTTTATGAGGCGTTTCTTTTTATAGATAAGGCTATTCACTTTTTTTTTAGACAAATCTGTATAAAAAAGTACACTTTGTATTTGGATTTTTATAATTTTACGCCTACAAAGCAGTTTTTAAGGGCATATTAATCTTACGTCATGGATATTAACGAATACATAGAAGTCAGATTCAAAAATCAACGTGAGTTCTATAGTAATGGGGCACGTACCAACAAAAGCATTTCACTTTTTTATCAACGCAGCATCATCATGCTAGGTGCAGCCATTCCGGTTACTGTGGCGCTTTTTGGGCTTATCCCTGGCTTTTTAGATGTGTCGGATTGTAAAACACAGAACTTACTGAACTCTATTTCTATTGTGCTTAGTGCTGTGTTTTCGGCCTGTATCACTGTCTTTGTGGCTTTAGACAAGCTCAATCAGCCCATGCAAAATTGGTACAACTACCGCAACATAGCAGAGCTTCTCAAAAAAGAAGAGTATTATTTCCATTTTTCGGCTGGCCCTTATGCCAACATGAGCGATGAACAAAAAGCGCTCGCCTTTGTGGAAAGGATAGAGCAAACGGTCTCTTCGGACATTAACCGTTTCTTGCAGAGTTCTAATCAAAACCAGACTAACAACTCAAACGAGCCCAACACGCCACCCCTTGTTGTTGTTTAAACTAAAATCTGAACTTGGTTCAACACACACTCACAATAAACTAAATCTATTTAATCTCAAATCGATTATTGGCTCATGCAAAAGAAAATCAATGCCTTATCTATTTTACTCTTGCTGTTTACCCAGCTTGTTTTTGCTCAAAACAAACTCAACTACCGTTTTTCGGTAAACCTTAAAAGCACACAGAACGACCGCCTCATGGTTAAGTTACAAGTAGAAAATTTGCAACAAAACGAGGTAACTTACTATATGCCTAAAATAGTACCAGGCACTTATAGTGTGTATGATTTTGGTCGCTTCGTATCGGATTTTAAAGCCTTTGACAAGGATAATAACTCCTTGAATGTTAAGCAAATTAATGCAAATGAATGGAAAATAAGTGATGCCACTAAGCTAGCCACTATTACTTATTGGGTAGATGATACCTATGATTCTGACAAGGGTAACGTGGTTTTTGAACCCGCCGGAACCTCTATTGAGGCGGATAGGCTTTTTATTATGAACACGCATGGTTTTTTTGGCTATTTTGAAGGCATGAAGCAAAGTGCCTTTGAGCTATCTATTGAAAAACCTACTGGCTTCTATGGCTCCACCGCACTTGTACCAACCCTCACCACTGCCGACCGAGACGTTTATAAAACCAGTAGTTATAACGAACTCGTGGACTCACCCATGATGTACAACCTGCCCGACACAACGGTTCTCAAAATAGGTGGGGCAGACGTACTCATTTCGGTTTATAGCTTTGGCAAAAAAGACTTTTCTAAGGAAATAGGAAAGCAAATAAGAACAACTCTAGAAGCTCAAATGCGCTACATGGGTGGTAAATTGCCCGTACAAAAATATGCTTTTATTGTCTATTTATTTGGTGGAACATTGCGTTCTGGCTCCTATGGTGCATTAGAACACTCCTACTCTTCTTTTTACTGTTTGCCCAACATGGCACCCAAAGAGCTAGCCAAAACAGTTATAGATATTGCTGCCCATGAGTTCTTTCATATTATTACCCCTCTTACGCTGCATTCCGAGGAAATCCATTACTTTGACTTCAATGAGCCTAAAATGTCTAAGCACTTATGGCTTTACGAAGGTACAGTAGAATTTTTTGCTGGGCATATGCAGCTTTATGAAGGGCTTGTTTCGCTGCCTGCCTATTTGGAGACCATGCGCCAAAAAATTCAAACCTCGCGCTATCAATACAAAGACAATATTGCCTTTACAGACCTCAGCGCACAGTGTCTTTCTAAGTACAAGAGCGAATATGGCAATGTTTATGAAAAAGGCGCACTTATTAGTATGTGTTTGGACATTAAGATAAGAGAACTTTCGGACGGTCAGAGGGGTTTGATGGATGTTATAAGGCAGCTTTCAGCTATTTATGGTGCAGATAGGCCATTCAAAGACGAGGAGCTTTTTGATAAGTTCGCAGAATTGACTTATCCCGAAATTCGCACTTTTATTAATAAACACATTGACGGTAATCAACCTTTGCCTTTCAAAGAAGTTTTCAATGCTGTTGGTATTGACTATGCAGATGTTTATGTACAAAAAGATGTTCTGGGCGGTGTCATTCTCGCACCCGACGAAGAGATGAAAAATATTGTCGTCTCTAGTACATGGAAGCTCAACGACATGGGGATAGAAATGCAATACCTGCGCGATGACATCATTCTGGCTGTCAATAAAATGCCTGTAACTCCCAACAATTTGAATACGGTCATTGAAGCCATGAACAATAGTTTGAAAGAGGGCGACAAAGTGAGTGTTAAAATATTAAGGGAAGAAAATGGTAAAATGAAAAAGATGACTCTCAAAGGCAAAGTGAAGGTGGGCGAACTCAAAACCTCGTTTTATATGATGCCACAAGACAAACCTAGTGCTCAACAACTCAAAATTCGCCAGGCTTGGATGAGCAGGCCACAATAAAATTAAGCAGTTTTGTTTCGTTGCGCTCGCCTTGGATTTATAGCTCAATATCTTGGTCTTATAGCCGTCATTAACAGCAACCAATGCGGGCGCAGTTTTTTCTATACAAGAAGTAATCAATATGGCTGTCAGTGCATCTTAGTTTTTAGAGAACCAGTATCCTAATCTGTTTTTAACTGCTTATATTCACAAAATAGAAAAAAAAATAAAAAATATATGTTCACAATAGCAGACTGAAAAGATAATCTACTAACTTTGCGCCAAAATAGTGTTTTGGGGTGGCTCTGCTTTCTGCAAAAATGCTTCGTTGAAGAGGGTTTTTTGGGCAACAAATAAATTTGTAAAAATTTATTTTGCTGATAATCAAGCCTACTGCGCATTTTGGCATGAAGTTTTGTCAAATAAATTTGGCAAAACACTTTTTTGATGTATTTTTGCCGATAAAGCAGAACAACTTAACCTAAATTGCATCATTTAAATTTAATAATTGAAACACCTATGAGAAAATCTTTCAGTTACGTAAGCCTTTTGCTTGCCCTCTTCCTTTTCGGAAGCCAAGGGTTGCAAGCTCAGGATGCGAGCTCCACGTCATCCAACGACAAGGGCAAAGGGGCTGAAGGCAGCAAGTGGGAACAGCGCATGGATCCCAAACGTTACAGAATGGATCCTATCATTAACACGCTGCTGTATGATGAGTATGCTCCTGCTATAAGCACGGACGGCAAAACGCTCATTTTCCAAACCAATGCCCGCGACGGTAAAAAATGGAACAGCTACCGCCTCTACCAAGTTAAAAAATTAGACGGCGGCAAGTGGAGCAAGCCTGAGCCTATCAGCTCCATCAATGGTAAAGCTGGTGACACTGCCGTAGTAGCTGGCCCTTGGTTTAGCTATGACAGCAAAATGTTATTGTTCTCTGGCAACTTTGACGACAGCAAAGGTAGCATGGACATTTACTACTCTACCCGTGAAAGCGAAGATGGTGAGTGGAGCGAGCCTAAGAACATTGAAGGCGCTGTCAATACAAGCGACTACGAAGCCTTCCCTTCTATTTCTGCTGACGGCCAACGTCTCTACTTCATGCGTCGTAAGGCTGCTTCAGAAGGTGAAGGCGATGCTGCTGCAACCGAAACTACTACTGAAGGCGGTGAAAAGAAAGGTTCTTCTGACAAGGCTGGCCGTGTTTTCTGCTACAAAATGATGGTAAGCAAGAAGCAATTAGATGGCACGTGGAGTGCTGCCGAAGAGCTTCCAGACCCAATTAACAAAGATTGTGATAAAGGTGGTCGTGTTCTTTCGGACGGCGAAACTTATTACTTCTCTTCAATGCGTACAGGTGCCAAAAGTAACGTTCGTGTTGATGCACGTGATTTTGATATGTTCATGTCCCGCTTGGAAGATGGCGGCACGAAGTGGTCTGACCCTAAACCTGCCGACTTTGCTAACCATTTGTCTTCTGACCTTTATCCTTGTATTCCGCCACAAGACGGCCCTACAACTATCATGTACTTCAACGCTGACTTGAACGCTTCACATGATATTCTCTGGACGCTTGTGCCACCAGATTTTGCCCCTAAGAAAGTATTGAACGTTCGTGGTATTGTTCTGGATTCTTTGGAATACATTAAAGGCAAAGAAGTTCCTGTGGCTGTTACGTTGCAACTTACTAACGAAACGCGTCCGCCTTTGAGCTATGATTTCAAGAACGACGAAAAAACTGGTAAATTCTCGACTGTTATTACAGAAGGTAACAAATATAAAGTTTACATAGAGCATCCAGATTACCTCCCATACACATTCTATTGGGATTATACTTCTGAAGAAACCCTTACAAATGCTTTCCAACGCTGCTTACTTGTTAAGAAAGGTTGCGACGTGAACATCACCACTATTGATGGTGTAACGGAAGCCATTGTTGATGCACAAGTTACTGTTAAAGGTGCAGACAACACAAGTGTTGAATTAGAGAAGAAAGGTGCTGGCAAATTCTATGCACGCATCAATCCTGGTCAGGTTTATAACGTTGTAGCTACGGCTGAGCGTTATGAAGAAGCTACTGATACCATTGACCTCGTGAATGCGAAGCATGGCGACAAGCGCGACAAAATCGTGAAGCTCTATGACATCACTAACCTTTGCGCATTTGATAACTTAAACTTCAACACAGCTAAGTGGGACCTCCTCCCAGCTTCTAAAGCAACGTTGGATAAAGTTTACAAGTTCTTAACTGATTACAAAATGGTTCACATGACCATTGAAGCACACACTGACTACCGTGGTAGCGATGCTTACAACAACAACCTTTCTAATAACCGTGCTAAATCTGCCTATGATTATCTCATAGCTAAGGGCATTCCTACAGAAAGATTGGCTTCTATGGGCTATGGCGAAACTCGCCCTACTGTTCCGAACGAAGTAAATAGCAAAGCAAATGCAGCTAACATGGCACTCAACCGTCGTGTAGAGTTCAAGTGCAAAATCATGGGCAAATAGTAAAATCGGCTAAGGTCTGTTTTAATAATTGCTATGTAATCGAAGGTCGCTCCCCAAAAGCGGCCTTCCATTTTTTTTATACCTACCTCATTTGTTGATTCAAATCAAGATTCATAAAAGGTGAAAGCTCTATTTTTGTACTCAAGTACCACTAAATAGCTAGATACCATGACACAAAACTCGTTTCTGCAAAGTCAGAAGAATGAATTAGACAAATTGTACAACATTTTTACCGCTATGCGGAAGAATGTATCTGAGCAAGTATTGAATAAAAAAACCAATGCGGACAAATGGAGTGCCCTTGAGTGTATGCAGCACCTCATTCTTTATGGCAATTATTACATAAAAGTCATTGAAAAAGCCATACAGAGAACAGAAAATCCATCAAAGCATAACTTTGAGCATTCTTGGCTTGGCAAAAAGTCAGTAGAAAGTGTAAGTCCAGACAATCCCAAAAAGATTAAGACGTTTAAGCACATGAATCCACACATTGCTAGCCAGAGCCATTTGGATAAAGATAGTATTTTTGAACGCCTTTTGGAGCAAATAGCCACCTTATCCAGTGCCTGTACTAATGCACAACGTGTTGATATAGAGCGTAAAAAAGTGCCATTAGAGTTTTTTAAATTGCTAAATATTAGCATCGGCGATGCAATTGCATTTCATACGGCACACCTGCAAAGGCATTTGATACAAATAGAAACAGCCATTCGTTAGTGAACTCCTTTATCATAAACCATTCTGTAATAAAGGATAGTGGCTGAATAAAGGGCAGCAGGTAAACACAGGCTTATACCTAAGAGCCATATATAGGCTTCAAAGGAATAAAAAGTCCATTTAGGCCAGAAAAAGAAATAGGTTTCTTCTAAAAAAATAAGTAGCCAATATTCTGCTAAGTGCCCAATAAGCAAGCCTAGGGTGCTGCCGAATAGGCCAAGCCCAATGAACTCCAAAATGATGAGCATGAGTGTTTGCCAAAGACTCATGCCTAATTGCCTGAGCGTTTGCCATTCATGCAAGCGGTTCATCTGTACGCCATAAAGCCCAAAAAAAATACCCAAAAACGCCAGAAATAGAATAGCAGCTCCTAGTTTTTCTAAAAGTTCTTGCCCTAAGCCCAGAGCCCTGCTTAGCTCTGTAAGCTCCTGAGCGGGGGACGCTGCTTGTAAATCTGCCTGCTTGTTCACAATTTTAGGCAGATTAAGTGCGCCAAGCGGAGTCTTGGTTTTGATGAGCAGAGCCGTATAAGCGTTGCTGCTATCCTTGCCGTGGTGTAAATCCCAGATGCTCTCTGGTGGCGTAAAGGCGAGACCGTCAAGAACCGTCCCGGTGGGTTTTAATATGCCTACAAGCCTAAAGCTGTGGTGGCCTTCATGGGCTTCATCACCAGCCAGACCGTGTGCGCTCACCAGTTCTTGACCTAGCCGCCAACCCATTTTGGCAGCCACACCTGCCCCAACAACCAGCTCCATACTTTCCTGAAAGATGCGTCCTTGCTCTATTTCTGCACTGTAGAGCAAAAAATAAGCCGTGTTTGTACCAATAAGCCTTGCGCCCTCTATGTTGTCGCCGTAAAGCAGAGGGATAACTTGCTTAATATAGGGGTGCTTGCTCAGCGTTTTGAAAGCGCGCTCCGAGATATTGCCTGTGGGCTCATCTAACTGAAAAACCGCCGATAAGACCAGTTGCAAGGGGCTTCCTTTTGCGCCAACTACCAAGGTGATGCCCTTACCATTGCGCAAAACAGCTTGTTCTATATGATTGAAAACCAAATAACTAAAGACAAGCACAGCAATACCAAAGGCCACCAGGCATACGCTCAGCAAAGTGGTTCGGAGATTGTGCCACAGGTTTTTTAAACTTAGAGGCACAGCTAATAAGACAAAACTAAAAAAAGCCACGGCAAGCTGTTATGTTTCAGAGGTTTGAATAATGCTCTTGGTAAATGCGCCACACTCCTTCATTATCCTTTTGCCAGATGAGTGTGTAACGCCTATTGACCCCAAAATGTGCATCTTCTTGCAGGATAACCATTTTGTAGATGCCTGTCAAAACGGCTAAATTACTCTGAATGGTAATGGTATGTAAATCGTTCTTCCAGTCCACCCCACGCCCTAGCAGCCCTAGCCAATAAGACTTAATAGCCGCTCGGGACACAATATGCGTTTTTTCAGTCGTAATTGTGGCATCAGGCGTATAAAAATCAGCCAAATCACCCATTTTGTTCAATGCAAAAAGGGAATCCATTTTCATCATGCGCCGTCTAATAGCCAATTCGTCAGGGGTTACTCGTCTTACATACAAAAAGTCAAACTCTGTAAGCCAAACATTGCTGTTGTTGTACGAAATTTCACTGAGTTGTCTTACTTTAATAGGGTTCATATTGTACAACGTGAGCCTTTTGACAGCCATAGAATCTCTACCAACTTTGAAGGGCTGTGTCCGAAACTGCATAGTGTTTCCTACCGCATCACCCCAAGTGTAATCTATGCTACTACCGCTGTTATCTACCCAATGTTGCTGCCATTGCTTCGTTTGTGGGTTGTAGGTACTGTGGCTGCGACCAGAGAAAAGAAAGTTGCCTTGGCTATTAGTACTAGCCCATTCTTCTAATACGGCGCAATCATTTAGAACGAGAGAAATACGGTTTTCGCCCACTTTGAGGTCGTTTTTATTGAAAACGTCCCACTCGCCTACCCAAAAATCTAACTTTCGGTAATTGGTATCGGCCAAACAAGGAAGCTGCGCCTGTGCAGTCAGGAAGGGTGCAATAGCTGCTAAAATACTAAAAAAAAGCACCTTAAAAACACAACTACTTTGCTGAAATGACATGATTACATTTATTAATTTTCTAAAAAAAATGACAACCTAGCAATGGGCATTTGGATTAGGAAAAGAGCCTTCGTCTTCTTCACTTGGGCGTGGTGTAAGGCATTGAAAGTCCTTTTCTATCAGAATTTTAAGCGCTTTGTTTTCAAGACCCACCAAGTCTGAGCCAGCCCATTCTAGGGCCATGCTTTGGGGTATGATTATGCGCAATAGACCATCTGCAAAGTCAGCAACAATAGCCTTAGCAGACTCACTTGCAGCGAGTTCATACATAAAATTTTGGCTCGGCAGGAGTGTGGTTTCGCGTACTGGTAAGCCTTGCAGAATTTGCGTTACTTCGGGTTGCGTGAGCCGCAAACGAATACTCTGACCTCTGATTCTTAGCTTCATAATAACTTGTTACTAAAGGCAGATAGTTAATTCTTAGGGAAAAGTGGTTTTTTGTGGTCGCCACGCTTGATACTGCGAATAAACTCCGCCCAAGCAAAGGGATTCAAGAGCGAAATAGTAGGCACAAAATGCCGATTGGCTATGCGCGCCACTTGCGCCTCCATAAAGTAACGAAAGTTAGCCTCCGCGCTCATAGGCATAGCCATCGCCATCTCATAGATAACATCACGCGAAAGATTTTTAGCAAGATTCTTTTCAGCTTTGGTGGTCATTTCCATGGCCAGAAACTGACGTTTAAAGTCCTCGTAACTAGCAAAAAGTGGAATCTCTATTTCTTCAAAACGCATTAAATCCGCTTCTAAGTTGATGAGTACTGAATAATTTAAAATATTGCGTTTAGGAATACGCAATAAGCGCGGTTCATAACCAATAGCGCTAATTTCTATTGTGTCGCCCTCAAATACAGAAAGTGTAAAATAGCCAAATTCGTCTGTAACAGTGCCTACACCCGCATTCGTGATGTAAAGATGTACGTAAGGAACGCCCAAAGCGCTGTCGCCCTGCACTACCAAGCCCGAAAAACGGATACGCCGTTCGTTAAGTATTTGTGCAAAACTAAACTCACTCCATAGTAGGAGTCCACATAATATAAAAAAAAAGCTACAAAGGGCGGAGCGCTTCATTTTAGGGTCAACTTTGGGTGGCATATTCTTAAAGCATAACGCAAATGTAAACAATTTTGTTCATTAATCCTATAGGAACTGATAAGAAATGGGACTTTTGCATCAAGTGTGGTTTCATTGCAAGACATCAGGACGACAATTTTTTATACCCAAACAGGGTTTGAGTTAAGGACTTCACTGAATGATTGTATTTTTTAAAGATTGCTCCTTTATTTTTAGAGTATGAACAAAAGAGTTATGATGCAGCCATAGTAGGGCTAGAGTCAATAAGACAAGACCTGCCCCCCCAAAAGCCATTCTATACGTTGAAAAAACATCAAAAAAGTAGAGGTTTCCAGATATTTAGCCTTCCCTAAGAATATATCTAAAATTCTTATTATCAGTAAATTAAACAAGCACCTTAGATATATTTAAAGGGAAAACTATTTATTTTATAGGACTCGCTTTTGAGAGTTTTTGGTGCTGAGGCCGTTCAAAAAAGTTAAGCCAACTTCAGAACAAAAAATGGTTTTGTACTAAAATTGGCTTTGCGCTACAAAAGAGAATGGCTAAACAAGTGTAAGCTCCTGATTCACTTCACTTGAAAGACGGCTAATGAAGGCAGCTATTTCCATTGTTCCTAAATCTCCTTGCCCTTTTCTTCTGACTGCTACGGTCTTGCTAGCAGCTTCTTGCTCGCCCACAACAAGCATAAAAGGCACTTTACTAACTTCTGCATCGCGTATTTTACGGCCTATTTTTTCATTGCGCTCATCTACTACGCCTCGTAGTTCTTGGGCCTGTAATGCTTGCAACACCTCTTGGGCATAGTCGTTGTATTTTTCCGAGATAGGCAGTATTGCAAACTGTTCGGGCGTAAGCCAGAGCGGGAAGTTGCCTGCGCAATGCTCTATCAAAACAGCCACAAAACGCTCCATAGAACCAAAAGGTGCTCGGTGTATCATAACTGGTCTATGTTTTTGATTATCAGCACCCACATATTCCAAACTAAAACGTTCGGGTAGGTTGTAATCTACTTGCACGGTGCCTAGCTGCCACTTACGGCCTAGTGCATCTTTGACCATAAAATCCAGCTTGGGTCCATAAAAAGCTGCTTCGCCGAGTTCGGTTACAGTTTTTAAGCCGGTTTCGGTGGCTGCCTCCTGAATCTGTCTTTCGGCAATTTCCCAATTTTCGTCGCTGCCTACGTACTTTGTTTTGTTGTCTGGGTCGCGCAAGGATATTTGAGCTGTAAAGTCTTTGAAACCGAAAGCATTAAAAACAAAAAGCACTAAATTAATGACATTGATAAACTCAAACTTCACTTGGTCTGGCCTACAAAAAATATGTGCGTCATCTTGGGTAAACCCCCGCACACGCGTCAGGCCGTGCAACTCACCACTTTGCTCATAACGATAGACTGTTCCAAACTCCGCCAGGCGCAGAGGTAGGTCGCGGTAAGAACGGGGTTTAGTCTTATACATTTCGCAGTGGTGTGGGCAGTTCATGGGCTTCAGCATAAACTCTTCGCCTTCGTTAGGCGTTTTGATGCCCTGAAAGGAATCTGCGCCATACTTTTCATAGTGGCCAGAAGTAATGTAAAGATTTTTATGACCGATGTGTGGCGAAACTACCTGCGAATACCCTCTTTTGATTTGCTCTTTGCGCAAAAAGCTCTCTAAACGTTCACGCAGAGCAGTTCCTTTGGGTAGCCAGAGCGGCAGCCCCATCCCTACGTTCTCAGAAAAGGCAAACAGTTCTAGCTCTTTGCCAATTTTTCGATGGTCGCGTTTTTTGGCTTCTTCTAATAATTCTAGGTACTCTTTGAGCTCTTTGGCCTGCGGGAAGGTAATGCCGTAAATGCGGGTCATTTGCTTGCGTTTTATGTCTCCACGCCAATAAGCACCCGCCACGCTCAACAGTTTAACCGCTTTGATGAAGCCTGTATGCGGAATGTGTGGGCCTTTACATAAATCTACAAAACTACCTTGTGTATAAAACGTAATTTGTCCATCTTGTAAGCCTTCTATAAGCTCTAACTTATACTCGTCGCCTTTTTGAGAGAAATACTCAAACGCCTCAGTTTTGCTGACCTCTTTACGGCTATAAACGCTATTGTTTTTTGCTAGTTCCAGCATTTTTTTCTCTATCTGTTCTAGTTCAGTCAGAGAGAAATCGCGGTCGCCGAAGTCCACGTCATAGTAAAATCCTTTTTCAATAGCTGGCCCTATGCCTAGTTTAACGCCAGGATAGAGTGCTTCTAATGCTTCCGCCATAAGGTGGGCAGAGGAGTGCCAAAAAGTGGTTTGTGCGTTTTGGTCGTTCCAAGTAAGGAGTTTAAGTGTTGCGTCTGTATAAATGGGGCGTGCTGTGTCCCAAACTTCGCCATTTACTTCTGCTGCCAGCACATTACGCGCCAAACCAGCGCTTATGGATGTTGCAATATCCATACTAGATGTTCCTGCTTCAAATATGCGCGTAGAGGCATCAGGAAGCGTAATTTTGATAATTTTCTGTTCCACGATATCGTGTGTTGATTGTGAGTGGGCTTAAAAAACTGCTGTACACTTGCTTTGAATACAACGCAAAACAAGTTTTTAGGATAACCAAGAGTAGCCCTAAGCGTATAAGCATTAGATAAACCCAAAGTGCAAATTTGTAATTTTTTTTCAATATTCAGATAGAAAAAAATCAGTTTTTTGATTTCTTTTGAAATAAAAACCAAAACACAGCAACTATTTTTGTGGGGTTAAATATTTGAGCCTTGAAATTTTTATCGATACTCACTAAGCAAAGCACGACAGAATTGTGCTGCTACAACTCTGTCGTGCCCTCGTTATCTGGCTCACTATCTAAACCAGATTGCCCACCGAACTGGTGTTAGTATCTAAGAAGTTAAAAGTTACGGGTTTTTTGACGGGTTCATTGAGAAGCGCAATGCTTAAAACATCTTCTACGCTTGTTACGTAATGAAAAATTAAACCTTCGCGGTAAATTTCTTCAATATCTTCCAAATCTTTACGGTTTTTGTTGCAGAGAATAATCTCAGAAATGCCTGCACGTTTAGCGGCCAATACTTTTTCTTTGATACCTCCAACAGGTAGTACGCGTCCGGTGAGAGTAATTTCACCTGTCATGGCGAGTTTTGCTTTAATTTTGCGCTGCGTATAGACAGAGGCCATAGAAGTCAGCAAAGTAATACCGGCAGAGGGGCCATCTTTAGGCACTGCACCCGCCGGGACGTGTATGTGTAAGTCGTAGGTATTGAAGAGTCTAAAGTCTACACCAATTTGTTCATTATGGGCTTTGAGGTAAGAAAGGGCCGTTGTTGCAGACTCCTTCATGACGTTGCCCAAATAGCCAGAAAGGGTCAGAACTCCCTTGCCTTTGCTGAGGCTAGACTCTATGTGTAGCACGTCGCCACCGAAGGGAGTCCAAGCTAGGCCAGTAACCACTCCTGCCACGTCATCATTCTCAAAGGTATCTGGCTCATAAGGCGCTACGCCCAAGAAACCAGATAAGTCTTCTGCCTTTATCTTCTTCTGATAGTCGGCATCTATGCCTACCTTGGCGGCTACTTTGCGCGCTAATGATGCAATTTGTTGGCTGAGCTTACGGACACCAGCTTCTTGTGTGTAGTTCTGTACGAGTGCTGAGAGTGCTTTGTCTTCAATACTGAACTGCTTGGCGTTTAGTCCTGTTTCTTTGCGCAACTTAGCTACAAGATGGTTTTTGGCAATTTGCACCTTTTCTTCTAGTGTGTAGCCAGATAGTTGCACAATTTCCATGCGGTCGCGCAGAGCTGGGTGAACAGTCTCTAGGCTGTTGGCGGTAGCAATGAACAGAATCTTGGAGAGGTCGTAGTCCACTTCCAAATAGTGGTCGTTAAAAGTATTATTTTGTTCTGGGTCTAGTACTTCCAAAAGAGCAGACGATGGGTCGCCTCTAAAATCTGAACCGACTTTGTCCAATTCGTCCAATATGAATACTGGATTAGAGGAGTTGGCTTTTTTCATATTCTGCAAAATACGGCCTGCCATTGCGCCAATATAGGTGCGGCGGTGTCCACGAATTTCGGCTTCGTCGCGCACACCTCCCAATGACATACGGATATACTTCCGCCCAAGTGCTTTGGCAATGGACTTTCCTAGCGAGGTTTTGCCTACTCCTGGTGGGCCTAAAAGGCATAAAATAGGCCCTTTGGTGCTTTGAGTTAGCTTCAACACCGCCAAAAATTCAATGATGCGCTCTTTCACTTTTTCAAGACCAAAGTGGTCTTTGTCCAATATTTTTCGGGCACGCTCAAGGTCTAGATTGTCTTTTGAGAAGTCCTCCCAAGGTAAGTCTAGCATAAACTCCAAATAATTCAGACCAATGGCATAATCAGGGGCCATGCTGTTGGTTCTGCTGAGCTTGTCCGCTTCTTTTTTAAAATGTTTGGCTACAGCCTCTGGCCATTTCTTTTTGGCGGCACGCTCACGGAATCGGCGTAAATCAGATTCAGGGCCATCGTCGCCGAGTTCATCTTGGAGCACTTTCATTTGCTGCCGCAGAAAGTAGTCGCGTTGTTGTTGGTCTATGTCGTGGTGAGTACGGCTGGTGATTTCATTTTTTAGTTTTAGCATCTCTATTTCTCTGGCGATAAAATAGAGCAACTTGGCGGCGCGGTTTTCTAAAGAGTTGATTTCGAGAAGTGCTTGACGGTCTTTTATTTCTAAGCTGATATTGGCGCAAAGAAAGTCAATCAGAAAATGTAAATTTTCTATATTACCAAGTGCTGCTTGTGCTTCTTCCGGAATATCTGGGCTCATTTTGACCATTTCACTGGCTTTGTCTCGGACTGTTTCAAGCAGGGCAAGGGCACGTCTATCTCCTTTTTTGGGAAGCACGTCGTTCAGATATTGCACTTCAGCCAAAAGATAAGGCTCTTCTTGTATAGGTTTTTGTATTTTGATACGCCTCTTGCCTTGAATCAGAATGGTTGTAGCACCATCAGGAACGTTGATGACCTTGACAATTTTGGCCAGAATTCCCACCTCAAACAAATCAGCAGACTTGGGGTCTTCTACTTTCATACTTCTTTGAGCCGAAACTCCTATCAGCTTATTTCCGCTAGCAATGAGGTCTTTCACGAGCGCCAAAGACTTAGGGCGGCCAACCGTGATGGGTATAACCACGCCTTTGAAAAGTACCGTATTGCGAAGCGGCAAAATTGGCAAAACATTCGGGAGCTCTTGTTTCTGGTCGCTATCTTCCATGTCGTCGCCGAGGGGCAGCAAACTAGTAAGGCTCTGCTCTGCGTCTATTAGGCCAGAAAGCATCATTTGGCTCAAAAAGAAATTTCTTGTCGACATCGCTGTAATTTTATTCAAAATTAAAGACAAGTTGGCCTGACATTATGTCTAGCAATACGGAATCCGTAACCGCTATTTTTAGCGCTTGTCTGTTTTTATAAAAACCGACTCTTATTTTTGTATGATACAACTCGTTGATACCAATGACAAATTTTGCCTTGGCTGTTCAAGTTCTCTGAATCATGCACACCACAAAACAGAAAGGACATGGAATTGTTTTGGGAAACACCAAATCTCGGCACTTAACCTTTGCAATTACGATACCATTGCGCAAAGCTAAAAAATATCTGCAATTTTGTCAGTTTTTAATTCATTGTTGCTTAGTTATAGTAAGGGCTTATAAAAGCATAGACAATGACCCCCGTGGCTGCTACGTAGAGCCATATTGGCAGTGTCCATTTTACAATACGCTTGTGTTTTTCTATCTGATTAGAAAGAGCAAAGTAAACCGCAAAAAGTACTAAAGGAACAATAACCACAGCCAGCACAATGTGTGTGAGCAAGATAATCAAATAAACACTGCGCATAGCACCCACAAGTGCAAGCTCGGCAGCTTCAACGACACCGCTGTTATCCACATCTCCATAAAGGGTTTTAGGCCCCGCGTAATGATAGAGGACATAGCTTATGAGAAAGAAAGAAGACAATGTAAAGGCAGACATCATAAAGGTACGATGCCAAATAATACTTTTTTGACGGATAGCCACAAAACCTGATACCAAACAAACGAAAGTAGCCGTGTTCAAGGTAGCATTCAGATGCGGCAATAAAAGCACCCAATTTCTGTCTGTTTGCGAGCTTTTGGGCATAAAAAGCAAAACCGCAACAACTAAAGGGATAGCAACTGAAAGAACAGCAATGAGCCAAACAATGCGTTTGTCTGTCTGACCAACTTGGGGGGTGTGTGCATTCATAATGGGAAAAGATGTTTAAAACTGACCGCAAATTTAAATAAGGATACACCAAATAACCTAAGTCTTTGCTGTATTGTTTGGCCAAACTCTGAAAAATAGCATAAGAAAATCAGCAGTTCATTTTAACTATTCATACCGTAAAGATTCTATGGGGTCTAGCTTTGAGGCTTTGTGTGCTGGATAGAAACCCGATAGTACGCCCACTACAAAACAAGTGAACAAACCCGCGCCAATCCAAGCCCAAGGAATGACAAAATTGCCACTGCCGATGTACTTAGATACCAAATTACCCATCACTAAGCCTGCCAAAACCCCCACAATCCCACCAATTTGGCATATCACAACAGCTTCAATCAAAAACTGTGTTCGTATATCTACAGGCTTTGCGCCCACAGCCTTTCTGATACCAATTTCACGGGTGCGCTCTGTAACGGAAACTAACATGATGTTCATTAAGCCAATAGAAGCACCTAACAAAGTTATAAAACTAATCAGAAAGCCGCCCAGACGAATACTAGATGAAGTTTCTTCTAAAGATTGAGCCAAGGACTCGCTCCGCACCACTAAAAACGAGTTAGGCTGACCTATACGGTCTAGTCGTGCCCTGCGCATTGTCCCTATGGCCTCTTCCATGGCCTCATTGAGCTTTGCTGGGTCGTTGATGAGACATATCATGCTGTAACTAAGTGCATTTTGAGTGGCTTGCGATTGGGCGTTCAGGAGCGGAATAAGCACAAATCGGTCGGTGCTGGCATTCCCCGCTAAACCACCTCTTGACTTGAGAACACCAATGACTTTATACCGTCCGCCGGGCAACTGAATAGTTTTATCAACAGGGTTTTCTTTTTTAAATAATTTACTGGCAATTTCTTGGCCAATAATAGCCTCAAAGCCACCACTTCGTACAGCTGCTGCCGAAAAATTACGCCCTTTGCTTAAATCTAAGCCTTTGGCAGTGAGATAATTCTCGTCTGAGCCTGTAATAGGAATATTGGGGTTTGTTTTTTCATTTTTATACTTAACCTCAGCATTATAAGTAAGCCCTGCATACACACATACACGTGCAGGAAAACGGTAATTTTCTTTAAAAAAACGGGCTTGTTTATAATCAATCGGGCTTACGGCTTGGGCAGAAACCCCTTTGCGCTTGCTGCGTCGCTTGGTGGGAGAATCCACTATATCAAAAGATTTGGCCCCTAAATCTGTTAAACCCTCCATGACAGAACTTTGTATGCCGTCAATAGCTGTTAAAATACCCACTAAGGACATGATGCCAAGTGTAATGATAGACATTGTAAGCCCTGAGCGCAGTCTATTGTCTTTGATAGCCTTGACTGCTTCTTCAATATTGGTTGAAAATTGCATGAAATAACCGAGAGGTGAAATAAAGCAACACAGTAGGCTGGGGCAATTACTGCTTAGTAGAGGACGCAAAGGTGTGCCTTTTTTATGTTTTTTGCAAGGATTTTAGTTATGCAAATTCCTTCTTCCTCAAAAATTATGACAAGCGCTTTTATAAAAATGAATACTTTGACTAAATACGGGCGCGGCCTACTGATAGCAGCCTTATTGTTCTTACTAAATCGCTCCTAAAAAAATACTTTCAATAGAGGCAAGCTAAATTAAGAAGAATAGTTTACCTATTTTGGGAACACCTTGACGGCCTTTGATAGACTTCTCTTCTCTACTTTTTGCCTTAATGCAGAACTGAAGCGCGAACTGAAAGTTCCGACCGTAGGGCATAGCAAAAAAATCAAGCCTCGCAAAAGGCCAATTTAGATGAAAAAATAGCCTTTTTTCATCTAAACCAGCGAATGGCTTTTTCTTTGATTCAATCTCTTATAAAACATGGTTGCACATAAAATCTCACCCTCTGACCTTTGCGCCATTCGCTTTTGTCTGATGCGAGGCAGTACAGGCCGTAAGAAGCCCTTTAGATTTTACCAGTCATCTGACAAAATAGGCTAAAAACAAGCTCTTAATTAACCTCTCATAGAGATGTAAGTTTTGGAAAGCGAATAATTGTATTTTTCTAAGATAGAGGCTTTACTTTTAAACTACGGCCAACTACGGCTATGATACGGCTATCATACGGCTATGATACGGCTATCCTATGGCTAAGGCAAAATAGGACAAAAGCAATTTTTAGGCATCAAGCGGGTTTGCCGCTTTATCTCTTTTTTTTGTTATTGAGTACGTCTATTGGCCTGTATTTGCGTTAGAGAGGCGGCGGGTTTAGTGCGTAGCACCGAAGCGAAGCGAAGCCCAAAGACGAACGACCGCGAAGCGGGAACGCCCAATAAATTGTAGAAAAACAATCATTAGTCAAGAAGTCATATATAAGGAATTTGGCAAAAAGTTATTTGAAAACGCGAGAAAATGGCCTCTACAAGGGACAAAAGAGGGCAATTAGAACTTAAAAAACTCAAAAAAGGCTTTTTGACGACTCAAGAGAGGTTAATTTAAGAGGCTGCTTTCGTTCAAAAACCCCCGCAACTCTGCGGAAAGGACGGTTTTAATAAACAACTAAGATATTTTGGAAATGAAATGTTTATTTAATTTTCTGATAACAAACACCTTATATATATTCTAAGAGAAGACTAAATCTGCTTAAATTCTAACGGACTCTCGGACTGCCCAGAATAGCAGCATCTTTACGAAAAGTAGGGAAAAATGTAGCCTTAGTGAGGAACTCCTAATATTTTATACCTATTTTTTGGGAGTCTATTCCCGAATGCTTAAATTTGCGCCCTATTGGATAGACAACGTTTTTAACCCTCTAACATACAAAGCATTGGAAACTAATTTTGTAACCAAAGAAGAGAACTTAGGCATTTTCACTTTAGAACTCCAAGAAAGTGATTACCTCCCGCTCGTGAACAAAAAAACGGAAGATTATCGCCGTAAAGCCACCATTAACGGTTTTCGTCAGGGCAAAGCACCACTCCCATTGGTCAAAAAAATGCTTGGCACATCCGTTTATGTAGAGGAGATTGATAAGCTCATTAATGGAGCGGTGAAAGATTTTATCAAAGCACAACCCGAAAAGTATTTGCTCAATAATAATCCTGTGCTTATTCAAGAGAACTCTCGCATGGATTTTCTCAAGAAAGAAGGTGTCCGTTACGAATTTGCCTTTGCACTACGCCCCAAAATTGAAATTGATAACAAGCTGTTTTTGCAAGTAAAAGACTATGAGCCAGTTATAAATCCTGCTATTGTTGAAGCTCAATATGAGCAAAACTTAGTATTGGCTTATCCGAATGCGGCCAGCGAAGAGGCTATTAATGCCCAGTCCTTGATTCGTGTCAAAATATCTATAACAGAGCCATACACACACAAAGTAGGGCTTTCTATGTACATACCTCATTATTCCGAAGCTCTGCAAGCACCTTTTATTGGCAAAAATAAAGACGAAGAAGTAGAAGTAGATTTAAAGTCCTACTTTGGTGAAGGTGAGTTTTTAGAGTACAAACTGCGCTTGCCACGTGGCAACTATGAACAAGGTTCGCCTACTAAAGGAGTTTTGAGCATCACCGAAATCCTTACAGTAACCGTGCCTGAATCCGACAAGGACATTCTTATGGAGAACTACGGCGAAGGAGTTAGCACCAAAGAAGCGGCTATTGAAAAAATTACGAAAGAGAGTATTCGTTATATCAAGCAAGATATTGATTTTGTAGTGGCTGAAGACCTCTACGAAGTTATGAAAGAAAACGTTAAGGTGGATATTTCAGATGAGTACACACGCCTACATTTGCGCCAAGTTTCTGAAGTGAGCGAAGCCAATATGGCTGAAGAAGCTATCCGTTTTAAACGCGGCGTAGTAGAAGGGCTCTTGAAGTCAGCCGTAGCTGAAGGGCTTGATGTTGTGCTTGACGAAAATGCCTATCAGATTCATTTGACTAAGATGCTAGCCGTTAATATGGGCTTCCCTACAGACTTTATCTCTGAAGCAAACTACGCTCAGTTTTTGCCTTACCTAACGCAGCATTTTTCTTCCAAAGACCCCGAACACATGGAAATTATTGCCTACAGAGCGCGCCTGGAGTCCATGAATCAGTCTGTTTTAGCAAAATTACGCACCGAAGGAATGCTTGGCGCAACGCTTCCTTACTCTTGGGAGGCGCGTAACCAAATTTTTGTAGAGCGCACCAAACGCAACAAAGCCGCCCAAGACGAGCTTGATGCTGTACACGTACATGGTGAGCATTGCAATCATTAAAATTTGATTGTCCCTAAGCCGTTGTTTGAATTTTTCGTACAGCGGCTTAGCTTTTTTCTATATATTATCATCACTCTTTGAAAAAGCACTTAGCATGAAACTAAGCCAAGCCTCTGAAAGTGAAAAATTTATGGTGTTGTTGTACTATTGCTACACACCTATTGCTGAACCAGAAAAATTCCGCGAAGAGCATTTGCTTTTTTGCATTGACCTGAATTTGCGCGGAAGAATTATTATAGCCGCTGAAGGCATAAATGGAACAGTTTCAGGCTCAAAAGAAGCCTGTGAACGCTATATAGCTTTTTTTAAAGCAGACACACGATTCGGTAATATTGACTTTAAGATAGATTATTCAGAAACCCACACGTTTAGAAAAATCAACGTGCGCGTAAAACCAGAGATTGTCCATTCTGGTTTTGCAAACATTAGCCCCAACAAGAGAACAGGCAAGCACCTAAGCCCCAAAGAATTTAAAGAACTCAAAGACCAAGATAATGTGGTTGTTTTAGATGTACGCTCCAATTATGAACACCAGCTCGGAAAGTTCAAAAATGCTATAACCTTACCGATTGAAAACTTCCGCGATATGCCCGCGCACGCCGACACACTCCAACAACTCAAAGGAAAAAAAGTGCTTACTTATTGTACTGGCGGCATCAAGTGCGAAAAGGCGAGCGCTTACTTGTTGGAGCTGGGTATAGAAGACGTTTATCAGCTCCATGGCGGCATCATTAAATATGGTATAGAGGCTGGAGGCGAAGATTTTGAAGGCCAATGCTATGTTTTTGACGACCGAGTCGCTGTTGAAGTCAATACAGTAAACCCCAGTATTTTGAGCCGCTGCCACCACTGCCAGCAACCGAACCAACGCATGGTAAACTGTGCTAGCGCAAGTTGTAACAAGCATCTGGCTTTGTGCCATAGTTGTGCAGAAGTGCTTGCAGGTGCTTGCTCCGAGACCTGTAGTCATTCCCAAGATTTACGCCCTTATGATGGTACTGGGAACTATGCGCGTGTGAGCAACGGTTACAACCCCTTAGTGGGTTGGAAAAAGGATAAAACCAATTCCTAAATACTCTAATTGTGTTTTTGATAGATAAAGTACTGCTTTCTGACCATCTTTTGGAAAAACAATTCGTCTGCGACTTGTCCAAATGCAAAGGTGCTTGTTGTGTAGAGGGAGATGCGGGTGCGCCACTTCTTACCGAAGAACTGGCAATCTTAGAAGATATTTACGAGTCCGTAAAACCCTTTTTGAGCCAGGAAGGGATTGAAAAAATGGAGGAAAGTGGTCTTTACGTTCAGGATACAGACGGCTCTTATACAACCCCTGTTATCAATAATCGTGAATGTGCTTATGTCGTTTATGATGCGCATAACACGGCAAAGTGCGGAATAGAGATGGCACACAAAGCTGGAAAAACAGATTTCTTGAAGCCTATTTCTTGTCATTTGTACCCCATTCGTGTGTCGCAATATGGCACTTATGAAGCGCTTAACTACCACAAATGGGATATTTGCGACGCTGCCTGTACGCTCGGTGAAAGCCTGCAAGTAAAAGTTTATGCCTTTTTGCGAGAAGCGCTCACTCGTAAATATGGGCAGGAGTGGTTCGACGAACTTATAAAAATAGACCAAGCCCGAAAAGATGCAGGATTTTAGTATGGCATCATTCGCAATTTGATTAACTTTGTGCCGTACAAATAGCCTGCCAATGAATTTCACCGACGTTATTGCGCACTTTCCGAGCCTCAGCCCTATGCAGCAGCAGCAAATAGAGCGTTTAATGCCGCTTTATGCTGAATGGAATGAAAAAATTAATCTTATTTCGCGTAAGGACTTCTCTAATTTTTATGAAAGACACGTGCTGCATTCCTTAGGAATCGCTAAAATCATTAGCTTTGCTGCCGACACAAAAGTTTTAGATGCTGGCACAGGTGGCGGCTTTCCTGGCATACCGCTCGCAATTCTTTTCCCTCAAACACAGTTTTTGTTGGTGGACTCAATCGGTAAAAAAATCAAAGTTGCTGAAGATGTAGCCAAGCAGCTTGGTCTTAAAAATGTGTTCTTCAGGCACCAAAGAGCAGAAACACTCACCGAATCCTTTGACTTTGTGGTGGGTAGGGCTGTAACTGAAATCCCTGCTTTTTGGCATTGGATTGGCCACCTCATACATAAAAATCAGCAAAATGACCTCAAAAACGGCCTTCTTTACCTAAAAGGTGGCGACATGAGCGAGGAGCTTAGTCAATTTAAACGGCATATACGCTTTTATGATTTGAAAGAATATTTTACTGGTGATTTTTTTGATACCAAAAAAGTGGTCTATGTACCAGTTTAATTACAAAAAAAATACAACATGACCCCTCTACAACTTACTCTGCGAGTCGCATTCTACTGCTTTGTATTACTGCTCGTTTGCTTGAACCAAATTTATGCACAAAGAGCCATTCTGAGCGTTCCGGCTCACTATACAGGCAGGACTCATATCTTTTCATTTTCTCAACCTAACGACAAAGAGCAGTTTGTTCTGGCTTTGGATAGAAAAAACGTTCATCTTTATAAGGTAAATGCCAATAAAAAAATCCTTGAAGACCAAACAACGGTAAGTAATGTAACTATGCAAATGGATGACTGGACGTTCAGACCACTTGCAGAACTAAAAAACGACAAGGGTTGTTTCATATTGCATACCAAAGAAGGGGTAGTGGGCGAGCAGTTGATTGTTTCGTGGTTTTCGCGGGACTTCAAAGCAATGAGCGCACAAAAGTACGATATGGGAACGGGTGAGCAAATTGTGCAGGCGCTTTCTGGTGAACAAGCTATGTTTTTGCTTACAAGTAATTCGTCTGGCTCAACGCTCACTTTGCGTGTATTCAAAAGCCAAGAGCAGCCTCAAATCATCAAATTTGATGTTTTGCAAAAGGTATTAAGAAATATACTTGCCAAACCACGCCAACATTATTTTTCAGAAGTACCGCGTCTGTTTCAACCACGTCTAGACCACACTTATTCCTCTACTAAATGCTATTTGCGCCAAGATAGACTTTTACTAACCGTTGAGCAAGCCGAAGCCACACATATTTACACGTTGCCACTTACACCAGAAAGCTCAATTAATGAGCAGATTATCAAGCATACCCTGCCCAGTAAACAAGGAAATTCTTTTTGGGATAATGACACACTCTATTGCATTAATTGGCTAAACAAAAAACTGACAATAAAGGTAATAGACCTTAAAACAGAAAAGGAAATTAAGAGCATGAGCCATGAATTGGCCAATTTTCCGCGCAGTAGCATTGCCGTTCAGGAGGGGGCACTTTTAAGCCCTTACCGTCATCTATACCTTGATAACAACAAAAAAATTGCTCAAAAGCTCAAAAAAGGACGCTTAGCCCTTTCTATTGTGCCCCAGGCTAATTATTTGCGGTTTACGGTAGGCAGCTACAGACGCTTTAAAGGCAATGGAGGCATAGTGCTTGTACCAGAACACACAGGTGGCTACATACAAACCCCAGCGCGCATGGGGGGCTTGGCTGGTGGTTTGAATAACTTGCTTCATTTTGGAAATACAGGCGACCAGGAACGTGTATTTTATTTCTATTCTTTACTGAAAGCCAAAGACTTATCGTCAGTACCGATAACTGAATCCATGCCCACAGACAACGAAGAAATTGCGTCTTATTTGCAAAGCACCAACTTAAAAAGCCGCGCAGCAATGACACACTGGCAAGGCAGCTACGCGCTCTGGCAATATGAAAAGACGGGCAGAATGTTGATACTATCTGAGTTTTAATCCCACCAATACAACGACGTGAAAACCCTTTTCTTAGCGAGCTTATTGCTTTTTTTCCTGAGTGCAGAAGTTCTTTGGGCGCAAGATATGGAGCGCGCCAAACAGCATATTGAAGCGCTTTGTGCGCCCACCATGCACGGACGCGGCTACATTCAAAAAGGCGACTCACTTGCCGCGCAGTACATTGCAGAAGCCTACCAAAATATAGGCTTGAAGCCGCTAGAGCAGAGCAAAAGCAACTTTTTGCAGCGCTTCAAGCTTCCCATTAATACTTATCCGGGAGCAGTAGAACTTAGCTTAGATACCAAAAACTACCGCGCTGGCTATGATTTTATTGTTAATTCTGGCAGTAAAAGTGGGCGTGGGCAAGCCAAAGTGTTGTATTTGGACAGCGCAACGCTCAATAATTCAGAACGCCTCATGCTTTTTCTAAAAAAAGATTTGAGCCAAAATGCAGTCTTGCTCAGTGAAAAGCGGTTTAATGGCCTTTTTAAGACTGCACCTACTGTACTGAAACATTTGCTGAGCGCTAAAGCCTTGTTGATAACCACCTCCAAGCTCACGATGGCGCTTAGTCAGGAGCAGTGGTTGCCGCCAACATTTCTCGTTCTAGACAAGTTCGTTCAGAACATACCCAAAAAAATTAAATTTGAGTTGAATGCCGTTTTGATAGACGCTTATACTTCGCAGAACGTATTGGGCTATGTAGAAGGCCAGAGGCAGGATAGCACCGTTGTTTTTTGTGCGCATTATGACCACCTCGGCAGGCTGGGCAACAAGGGGGCCTACTTTCCTGGTGCCAATGATAATGCAGCAGGAGTCGCGCTGTTGCTAGAGATGGCGGCGTACTACCAGCAAAACAAACCCAAATTCCGAACAGTTTTTATCGCTTTTGGTGCAGAAGAAGTGGGTCTTATTGGCTCGGAGCACTACGTTAAAAATCCGCTTTTTCCCCTGTCTCATATCAAATTTTTATTGAATTTAGACTTGGTTGGTACGGGCGATACGGGCATGGCAGTCGTCAATGCTACTTTGTTCAAAGAACAATTTTCTAAACTAAATGCCATCAATACAGCCCAAAAATATTTGCCTAGCATATTGCAACGCGGCCCAGTAGCCAACTCCGACCATTATCATTTTTCTGAGAGAGGCGTTCCGGCATTTTTCTTTTACCTCACGGGTGGCATACAAGCCTACCATGACGTACAAGATGTGGCAGAAACACTGCCTCTGACAGAGTTTAAAGATTTCTTTAGCCTGCTTAAGGACTTTGTAAATGCGCTTTAAACGCAAAATCTAGTTTAACCATTGGCTCAAAGGTCAGAGGGTGAAATTTTCTGCGCACCATGTTTTATAAAAGAGCCAATCCAAGAAGATACCATTCGCTGGTTTTGTATTTAGTTGCAAAAAAGCCAATAACATATTGATTACCAAAAGTATAGCATCTTTAAAAAAGCTCATGTTTTTTATGAACCATCTTTTTGCGATTATCTCAAAAATTTAAGGTATGCCCAAACGCGCCATACAGGCTTTTCAGGATACTGCCCCTATATTTTTAGGAATCGCGAGAATAAATATTTTCTTATGGCCTCTTTTGATATATTTGTTTTGTAGAGTGCCTGCTTTAATATAACTTGTTGGTTTGCAACCTGGTTTTATACGCCTTCCTCTACGCTTTACATTAATTCCAATAAGTTTAAATTATTTCATGATGAAAAAAAGACTTAAACTAGTCGTTTTAACAGGAGCTGGCATCAGTGCTGAAAGCGGTATACCTACTTTTAGGGCTTCAGATGGCCTCTGGGAAGGGCATAAGATTGAGGACGTGGCTTCGCCAGCAGGTTGGTATAAAAACCCTGAACTAGTACTAGACTTTTATAACCAGCGCCGTGTTCATGCAGCCAAAGCCTTACCAAACACGGCTCACACCGAATTAGCTGCCTTGGAAACCTTTTTTGACGTTTACGTTATTACCCAAAATGTGGATAACCTGCATGAGCGGGGTGGTAGCAAACGTGTGCTGCATCTGCACGGCGAACTCAGCAAGTCCCGTAGCAGTCAAGACGAAAGTTTGGTTTATGATGTGCCTGGCCCTGACTACCTGATTCAAATGGGCGACAAGTGTCCGCTTGGCTCGCAGTTGCGTCCTCATATTGTTTGGTTTGGCGAGGCCGTGCCAATGATGGAAGAAGCCGCCGAAGTAGCTGCCATGGCCGATGTTTTTGCGGTTATAGGCACTTCTTTGGTGGTTTACCCAGCTGCCAATTTGGTTTATTACGTCAAACCCAATGCGCCCAAGTTTATTATTGACCCTAGCGTTCCCGAAGTGGCTGGCGTACAAAACCTGACTCGTATTCCTGAGAAAGCCACCGTAGGAGTCCTCAAAATGAGGCAAATTTTAGCCGAAAAATACGGTTTTGATGCGTTCTAACATCAAAAAAGTACGGAGTTCTTAGCGCATTTCGGGACAGTCCATCATTCCATAAAACAGAATACTTAAAAAAAAGTATGATTGTTTTGCAAAAGAAATCGTTTTTAGAAGTATATTTGGCCAAAACACAATAAAGCCTATTTTCATACGGGTACTGTGTTGTTTACTGAAAAAATGTACGGTTTTAACAAGTTCTGATAATGAGTTCTACTGCGGTATCCTATAGCCAAAGCCCCCGTCAAATTAACCCTGAGTTTAAACAAAGTTTGATAGAGTTAATAGAGGAGAGTGTGCAGACTTACAAAGACCTGCCCGCTTTTACGAATATGGACGTTTCGCTTTCTTTTGCAGAAGTAGACGAGATGTCCAAAAACTTTGCGGCTTATCTACAGAACGTGGCCAAGCTCAAACCAGGCGACCGTATTGCAGTACAAATGCCGAACTTGTTACAGTATCCTGTTGTTCTTTTTGGGGCGATTCGTGCCGGCTTGGTGGTAGTCAATACGAATCCTCTTTATACACCACGCGAAATGGAGCATCAGTTCAAAGATTCGGGTTGTAAGTGCATCGTTATTTTGGCAAATTTTGCCTCGCAACTAGAAAAAATCATTGAAAAGACAGAGATAGAAACCGTCATTGTTACTGAAATAGGCGATTTAATGCCCTTTTTGAAGCGTACGCTTGTTAATTTTGTGGTGAAGAACGTTAAAAAAATGGTGCCCAATTACGGTTTGCATCAGGCGGTATCCTTCAGAGAGGTGCTTAAAAAAGGAAAATCCTTATCCTATACGCCCACCAGAGCGACCCCAAACGAAACCGTTTTTATTCAATACACAGGCGGAACTACAGGTGTTTCTAAGGGTGCAGAACTTTCGCATCGCAATATCTTGGCCAACGTCGCCCAAATTCTGGACTATATGAATATGGGCTCGGAACTCCAACGTGGCAAAGAAGTTATCATTACGGCACTGCCTCTCTACCATATTTTCTCCCTAACGGTAAACTGCTTTGCATTTTCATATTACGGTGCTCGTAACATACTCATTACCAACCCCAAAGACATAAAAGGATTTATCAAGGACTTGCGCAAATATAAGTTTACAACTTTTACAGGGGTCAATACCCTCTTTAATGCCTTGATGAATGACAGTGATTTCAGCCGCATTGACTTCCGAAATCTGCGGGTTACGGTGGGCGGCGCTATGGCCGTACAAGCAGCCGTGGCTACACGCTGGAAGGAACTCACTGGTTGCCCACTTGCCGAGGGCTATGGTCTTACCGAAACCTCGCCAGTATCTACTTGCAACCCTATTAATGGCACAGAGAGGTTAGGCACTATTGGTGTGGCGGTGGCTTCTACGGAGGTTAAACTCATAGATGAAGACGGCAACGACGTACCTAAGGGCGAGGTGGGCGAGTTGCTCGTTAGAGGCCCACAGGTTATGAAGGGCTATTATAAGCGCCCAGATGAAACGGTAAAGGTGCTCATGCCCGGAGGCTGGTTACGCACTGGCGATATGGCTATTATGCTAGAAGACGGGTTTTTTAAAATTGCTGACCGCAAAAAAGACATGATTTTGGTGAGTGGGTTTAACGTTTATCCAAACGAGCTGGAAGATGTCATTTGTTCGCACCCCAAAGTACGAGAAGCAGCAGCTATAGGCATACCAGATGAAAAATCGGGTGAAACAATAAAGGTTTTTATCGTCAAGAAAGACGAGAGCCTTACTTCGGAAGAATTAAGAGCTTATTGTAAAGAAAACCTAACCTCTTATAAAGTACCAAAACTAATTGAGTTCAAAACAGATTTACCCAAAACCAACGTGGGCAAGGTGCTGCGCCGCGACCTCCGCGACCAAGAACTCAAAAAAATGCAGGCATAAGGTATTCGCCAACTGCTTTTGAAAGTTGAAGTGCTAAATTGAATCTTTGTTTGGGAAGATGCGTTAGAGGTGTATGTTTTTCTACAATATTACTTTATCTATCTAATCTCTCTAGTCTTCCCTTAAAAAGTCGGCACAAGAACAAGCACATCAATTGATTGATATGATTTATCTGCTTTAGGAACACTCTCAGAATTTTGGGTAGCTTTTTCTCTCTACTTTTTGTCTTGATGCAGAACTGAAGCGCGAGCTGAAAGTTCCGACCGTAGGGCATAGCAAAAAAATAAAGCCTCGCAGAGATTTTGAAGATGAAGCGCTTACTAGAAAGATATAAAAAGACTTGCTACTGGCTATTTTTTAAAAGCAGCCACAAAAAACCATTCCCAAAACATTGCTAAAGCCCAAAAAAGCCCCAAACATTGTCTGAGACTTTTTGAGAGATAGAACTCATAGAGCGGATTATCTGCGCCAAGTATTGCGGCGTGGATTGCGGCCATAACCACCTTTGCCGTAGATATCTGGGCAAATAACATCTTGGCTACCAAAGAAATACATCAAAGACACCTCGTGTGCGCCAGCGTTGTAATTAGAGAGCTTAGAAACTGCCACATCATAGCTATAACCAAAACTGAAGCCTTTTGTTTGTACGCCAGCCATGAAGACAAATGCGTCCTGCTGGGTAATGCCTTGATACTGTTCTACAGGGAAGCCGCGATACCAAACACCAAAAGTGATAGGCTCAAGAATAACTTGGCTGCCTATGCTGATAGAATTAGATGGCCCTTGATTGCGGTAGATAACACTCGTAATGATGCTTTTTTCGCGGTCAGAATAGTAGTCGCTGAAATCATAGCGGTAACCAGCTTGCGCCGACAACTTCATTTTCAGCGTGCTTTTTGTTTCTTGAGCACCTGCAAAGAAAGACTGATTGGGCTGCGTAAGGTGGTGCGCCGAAATACCCGCCCAGAAATTGCTAGACAATAAAACAACACCAGTAGAAAAATCCATAAAACCTACGGTATTGTTAGGGATATTTTCTCGTGTGGGGCCGCCTGCAAATCCGCTATTAGTAAACTGGTCAGGAAAGAGTAGGGAGTTGTAACGAAGGCTGCGCTGCATATAAGACATTTGAAGCGCGGGTTGAATAACGATGTTATCACTAACAGGTATCATGTAGGAGTATATCAACGAAGCATCAGTGGAGCTAATAGGAGCCGTACCGTCAGCTATCTGTTGATCGCTTTTGGCAATAAAGCCGACAGAACTGCGCACACTGCTGAAATGATAATCAAAGGCAGCAGAATAGGTAACGAAGTTAGAAGCCAACTGAGGCCATTGGTTACGGTAGTTTGCGCTGAACCTCATGCCCTGTGTAGAGCCAGCCAGAGCGGGGTTCATATAAAGCGGTGATGCAAAAAACTGCGAAAATTGTGGGTCTTGTGCCTGTGTATTAGCCATTATGCCCAAAAAAGCAGCCAGAAAGAGGAGAATGTGTCTTTTCATAATGCCAATCTAAGATTATTTTGAGGAGAATTAAGAAGAAATTTGATGCCAACTTTTTAGTTTAGAGAAGACTTGGCTGGTGGTTTTCGTAATGGTCCATGAGGCTGGCCCGAACGGTATAGGCTAAGCTCAATCTGCTTGGTAAAATCCTCTACAACAAAACACTTGGAATACTAAAAATATTGTATTAAAGGCGTTTTACTGTATAAATATTTGGTAGTGCTTTCTGATAGCCATACAAAAATAGGGTAAGTCAAACGATATGCCAAAAAAAAGTATTTTTTTTGATTAGTTTTTTTCTAATGATTCTTACAAAGAGCTATAAAACAAGGTATAAGCCAATGATTTATAAAAAAAGTACACGAATTATTGTTTCTTGCTGATAAATTTTTTGGAGAGCTTTCCGTATGGCTTCGTGCAGGCTCGTCTGCCAAACTTCGGGCTGCCCTTTATAAATTAACAAAGCCTCAATCTGCTTGGCAGAAAACCAGATACGGTCTATGCGTACAACACTGCCATTTTGAAGCGCCAGTTCCTGTCCGCGCTTGGACTGGCTACTAAACAGATTTTGGAGATTGTCGGTTTTAATCTTCTGCAAAAGCATCTGCTCTACCTGTTGGCTTTCGGACAGGAGTATGAGGCCATCATCCACCAAACTGCTGAGTTGCGCCTTGAGCTTAGGCAAATGCTCTACTTTTTTGGCTACCAAAGCTGCCAAAATAGCCATGCGCTCTTCGGAAAGCAAGTCTGCCGATTCTAGATTGACGGACTCTGGCTTTAGGTTAGAAAAATACAGCTGTAATTGCTGGGCTGTTTTGGTGCTGTAAAAATGTGCGAGACTGTGCTGTGCTTCCGTATAGGCTTTGGGTTGAGTATGGCGCGGCACTTTTCCATAAATGTAGTTCCATTCATCTCCCTCAGGCTTTGTTTCCGCAGTATCCTCGCTATCTACGGCTTTTTCTTTACTTTTTTGGAGGTGCAAGTGCCCTGAAAAAACCTGGAATAGCTTGCTGATTGTATTCAGCCCCCCCTTTAAGGGG
Source organism: Cytophagales bacterium (assembly GCA_013299045.1). Classification (GTDB taxonomy): domain Bacteria; phylum Bacteroidota; class Bacteroidia; order Cytophagales; family Bernardetiaceae; genus RDZD01. Next base: position 57,328 of record JAAFJX010000002.1, read on the forward strand.
TCTGTTTTAACCAACGAACTGAAGATATAGAGCCTCTCTTCTGCCCTTGTAAGCGCCACGTAGAGGATGTTCATAGATTCCAGAAAAGTACTGGCTTTTTCTTCTAAATAGTAAGGTTCAAGGGCTGTGCCTTCAACATCTTCTTTGGGTTTAAAAATGATAAATTCTAGCGGTTCGGGTGCATCAACTTCGTGCGGCACATCGCGCCAGAGTGGGTTGTTCGTGCTTTTGGTAGGCCAAGTGGCAAATGGAAGAATGACAATAGGGTACTGCAAGCCTTTAGCTTTGTGTATCGTAACAATTTGAATGGCATTGGTGCCTTCAGGCGCGGCCACAGCCAACTTGAATTTTTTCTTTTCCCAGAAGTCAATAAAGTCAGATACATTATTGTGCCGCTTTCTGCCCTCTGCCAATACGATGTCCAAAATAGCCTGCCAATAAATTTGTAAGTCTGCCCGCTTGCCAAGTTCCAAACAACGCGCAAACTCTTCGGCTACTTCGTAAAGCGTGAGGTAGAGGCAAGCGCGGTAGTCAAAGAGCAAACCAAAACGGCTAAAGATATAATTAAAAAATGCGACAATATCCTCCTTGCGGGACTCTTCCGCAAACTCATTAAAGTCTGCCGCTTTCGGAAAACGCTCTGTATGGTCTTTCCCCTGCTGGTGTGCATAAAAAAACAGGAGCAAATCCATTTTTATGTTAGCCTGATGTGGATATTTGAGTAATTTAAAAAAATTGATGAGAGCTTCTACCACAGGCGCGTTGATGAGGAGCAAGGCTTCAGCAGAAATAATGGGAATTTCAGCATTCACCAAGGCAAAGGCAGTGTTCACGGCTTCCTTATTGGTACGCACCAAAACCGCCATTTCGCGTTCTGTATAGCCATCTGCTTTGGCTTCCTGTATGGCGAGGAGGCATTGTTCCAGCGCCCATTCGCTTTTGGCATTGCTCAGAACCCTTTTAGCATTCTGCTCGTCTTCGTTTGGTTCGTTCTGCTCCTCGTTTGTAGATACACTGTTATACAACTCGGTTTTGGAGGTATTTTGTTTCTTGTGGAAGGCCAAAACGACTTGCCCACCAGCCCCTCGGCTGCTTTTCTGAAAAACGTCCGTGTAGTATTTTTGCAGACCTATAAGGTCATTTTTGAATGCTTCGGCGGCTTTGGGGTCTGCCTCGGTGTTGCTTATCAAGTTCATCAAAAAACCAAAAATAGCGTTATTAAAACCAATGATATTGTCCAAACTACGGTAGTTGGTATCTAAAGAGGCTTTTTGGGCTGTGAGCGCAAGGGGTATGGCGTGCTCTTGGAGTAGTTCGTTTTGCTGTACTAGCTCTAATTGATAAGGTTGGTGTATGTCAGCGAGCAATTCAGTGTTGCCACCTCTCCATCGGTAAATGGCCTGCTTGGTGTCGCCTACCACGAGGCTGTCGCGCTCCAACGAAAGAGCATGGCCCAAAAGTGGCAGCATATTCGTAAACTGCACTTCGGAGGTATCTTGAAACTCATCAATGAAAATATGTTTGTATTTTTCGCCCAAGCGCTCATAAATATAGGGCATGGGGTCGCTCAACACGATACCGTTGATGCGCTGGGTTACTTGGTCTAGAAAAGCTGTTCCCTGCTCGTGTTGTAGGCTTTCTGTCATAATTTTGACTTCGCTGACCAGCATAAGCGGATAAACCACTTTGCAGATATTATCGGCGATGTTCAATTCAAGACGAAACTGTGTGCGCAGCATTTCTATTTTCACAGCAATTTGCTGAAGCACCAAGCCGAGTTTTTCGCTTACTGCGGACAGCGCGTCTTTACTTTTTTTGTTCTTGCCCCCATCTTTAAGGCTGGGGTCTGCCTCATTAATGAGTTTCTGGACATAGTTGCTATAATTATTTTCCAGAATATCCATGCTGTTTTTGTAATCACCACAAGCAATTTTTTTAAAGTAGCTCCATGCACTGTATTGCTTAAAGTTCTCTTCGCTAAACCCTTCTTTTTCTATGATATTGATAGCATCTTGGGCTAATTTACGCAGTTTTTTGGGGGCTTCTCGGCGAACGTAGCGCAAGGATTCTATGTAATATTTTTTGATGTGGTCTTGCTCTGCTTGCGAATAGCGCTGCCATTGTTTGATGCGTGCAGCAAAAATGGGGCTGTCTGTTTTTTCAGCAAATTGAACTAAGTCTTTGGCTACTTTTTTATTGAACTTGTCCTCAAACGTACCGAGCGCAAACTCTCGGAAAATCATGCTAAGGCGCGGGTCGCCTTTTACCCCCACTTTCAACAACAGCCTGTAAATGGCTTCGGTATAAGTTTCGTCTTTCTCTAGCTCCACCTGAAAGCCCATGGGGAGGTCTAGCTCGTGCGCAAAAGCCTGCGCCAAGGACTGTATGAAGGAGTCCAGCGTTTTGACGTTGAAGTCTGTGTAGTGGTGCAAGAGATGCGAAAAGGCCAACTGCGCTCTGTGGATAAGCTCCTTTGCGTTCAGGAGAATGCCTTTTTCGGCATATTCGGTATTGATATTTTTGAGCAATTGGTTAAAAAAAGCAGAGGGCTGGCTTATATCCGTTTCGGCTACCAAATACAGATAATTAATGATGCGCTCCTTCATTTCGGCTGCGGCCGCTTTCGTGAAGGTTACAGCCAAAATATAACGAAAATAGCGCGGATTGTAGGGTTCATCTGGGTCTTGGTCGGGAGAAGCAAGCGCCACACGCAAATAAGAAAGCGCTAAAGTATATGTTTTGCCAGAGCCTGCCGAGGCGCTATATATCTTGAAGGGTTTGGTCATTTTTTGTGGCTTGTAAAAGCAAAAATAACAATAGAATGACCAAAGGTATGTATTTTTTGGGTATTAATGAAATAAGAGAAATGAATAGACAGACCAAACGCACTAATAAAATATTTTGTTATTTTTGTAAAAAAAAACCATGATTCGTTAGGTTTTTCGCATCAAAAATACTTGTATATTTAGGCTTAACTTTTACCTATACCTATAAGTTTATATTTTAGTGTCGTCCAAGATTTTCGTAAAAAAACAAGTAGCCTCCCTTAAAAAGTACATTCAAAGAGAGATTTAGCTATATTTGCAACAACAAGATTGATGCAGAGGCAAATAAGAGTTTTGTTGTGAATTGGTTTCAAAGAGAGATTTAGCTATATTTGCAACAACAGGGTGTGAGCGTAACGCCCTCTGTTACAAGTTGTGAATTGGTTTCAAAGAGAGATTTAGCTATATTTGCAACAACAAAGGTCAAACGCACTTTCTGCGCTTTCACGTTGTGAATTGGTTTCAAAGAGAGATTTAGCTATATTTGCAACAACTTTCACTATGAACGGCACAGAGGTCATAAAGTTGTGAATTGGTTTCAAAGAGAGATTTAGCTATATTTGCAACAACCTAAAGCCTTTTCTTGTGCCTTTTTTTGCGTTGTGAATTGGTTTCAAAGAGAGATTTAGCTATATTTGCAACAACAAATTGCGACGGACAACCTGACCCAAATGGGTTGTGAATTGGTTTCAAAGAGAGATTTAGCTATATTTGCAACAACAATAATCTATCATATCTTGCTGGCAAAAGTGTTGTGAATTGGTTTCAAAGAGAGATTTAGCTATATTTGCAACAACATAGCAGACGGTAGCCGTGTCTTCATGCAGTTGTGAATTGGTTTCAAAGAGAGATTTAGCTATATTTGCAACAACTTTTCGCGACCTGCATTGCTGGCAGATGAAGTTGTGAATTGGTTTCAAAGAGAGATTTAGCTATATTTGCAACAACAAAGACATTGATTTTGAAAATGAAGTTTTGTTGTGAATTGGTTTCAAAGAGAGATTTAGCTATATTTGCAACAACTTTTTGCGAACAAATACATCGTTTGATTTGGTTGTGAATTGGTTTCAAAGAGAGATTTAGCTATATTTGCAACAACTTGAAGGGTTGGCTACGGCTGCCGCTGGCGAGTTGTGAATTGGTTTCAAAGAGAGATTTAGCTATATTTGCAACAACATAAAACGTGCAAGATATATCTAAGTTTTGGTTGTGAATTGGTTTCAAAGAGAGATTTAGCTATATTTGCAACAACATTACATTTAGCAGAAAAAACTGTAACTGAGTTGTGAATTGGTTTCAAAGAGAGATTTAGCTATATTTGCAACAACATTACGGGAATCAGTGGTAGTGTGCGTGTGTTGTGAATTGGTTTCAAAGAGAGATTTAGCTATATTTGCAACAACCCTTTGGTGCTATAAATTCAGCTTTTTTGTGTTGTGAATTGGTTTCAAAGAGAGATTTAGCTATATTTGCAACAACATGTACGACAACTTAGTAATAAGCACGAGGTTGTGAATTGGTTTCAAAGAGAGATTTAGCTATATTTGCAACAACCATTTTCAAAATTTTTTAGAAAAAATGCAAGTTGTGAATTGGTTTCAAAGAGAGATTTAGCTATATTTGCAACAACATGCGTTTGCACGATTTGGACGTTATTGCGTTGTGAATTGGTTTCAAAGAGAGATTTAGCTATATTTGCAACAACTTATCAAATTCAAAGAACAAGAACTTATGGTTGTGAATTGGTTTCAAAGAGAGATTTAGCTATATTTGCAACAACGGATTCTTACCAAAAAACAGGAGATGTAAGGTTGTGAATTGGTTTCAAAGAGAGATTTAGCTATATTTGCAACAACGATATGATATTATTAATAGTACTGGTTTTGTTGTGAATTGGTTTCAAAGAGAGATTTAGCTATATTTGCAACAACTATTCAGTGGGTGGCGGATTATCTGAAGGGTTGTGAATTGGTTTCAAAGAGAGATTTAGCTATATTTGCAACAACATAAGTTCTTGTTCTTTGAATTTGATAAAGTTGTGAATTGGTTTCAAAGAGAGATTTAGCTATATTTGCAACAACGTAAATAGGTTTCAAGGCCGCTTTTTGCAGGTTGTGAATTGGTTTCAAAGAGAGATTTAGCTATATTTGCAACAACTTAAAAAAAATGAACAAAAACGCAACAAAAGTTGTGAATTGGTTTCAAAGAGAGATTTAGCTATATTTGCAACAACAACACTGCCTGAAAAAAATTGGCTTAAATTGTTGTGAATTGGTTTCAAAGAGAGATTTAGCTATATTTGCAACAACGACAAATCTCTGAACCTATACGAAGTGTTGTTGTGAATTGGTTTCAAAGAGAGATTTAGCTATATTTGCAACAACTATCTCCTTGTATTTTGGCGGCAAAGGCGCGTTGTGAATTGGTTTCAAAGAGAGATTTAGCTATATTTGCAACAACTTTGAAGCAGCACCAAGAACTAAAGTATTGTTGTGAATTGGTTTCAAAGAGAGATTTAGCTATATTTGCAACAACCGAAGGGTATTCAGATGCTTATTACGCGCAGTTGTGAATTGGTTTCAAAGAGAGATTTAGCTATATTTGCAACAACTCTACTTATTGAATTAAATGCACTTTCTGAGTTGTGAATTGGTTTCAAAGAGAGATTTAGCTATATTTGCAACAACTTTGAGGCAGCTTATGAATTGCGCAAAGCAGTTGTGAATTGGTTTCAAAGAGAGATTTAGCTATATTTGCAACAACAATGTTTGGCCACTTACAAGGGGGGTTGTTGTTGTGAATTGGTTTCAAAGAGAGATTTAGCTATATTTGCAACAACTTCACTTGCAGCATCTACAGGTTTTCAAAGTTGTGAATTGGTTTCAAAGAGAGATTTAGCTATATTTGCAACAACTAGCAGATAACTTATTTGTATCAAACCTAGTTGTGAATTGGTTTCAAAGAGAGATTTAGCTATATTTGCAACAACGTAGAGATGTATCCGTCTGTTTCTGTATGGTTGTGAATTGGTTTCAAAGAGAGATTTAGCTATATTTGCAACAACATTGCGAGTTGCCAAAATGGCGTTTAATGCGTTGTGAATTGGTTTCAAAGAGAGATTTAGCTATATTTGCAACAACAACAGCAAGGCCTAGCCCACTGCACGAAAGGTTGTGAATTGGTTTCAAAGAGAGATTTAGCTATATTTGCAACAACAACGAAGCTATGACTCGTAATGGTAGCAAAGTTGTGAATTGGTTTCAAAGAGAGATTTAGCTATATTTGCAACAACCGCAGGTAAGCTGCCTAAACAATATGGCGGGTTGTGAATTGGTTTCAAAGAGAGATTTAGCTATATTTGCAACAACAAAAGCTATGAAAGAGCGGCTGCGGCTGCGGTTGTGAATTGGTTTCAAAGAGAGATTTAGCTATATTTGCAACAACAATAATGCAATGCAAGTTCTTTATTGTCAAGTTGTGAATTGGTTTCAAAGAGAGATTTAGCTATATTTGCAACAACTTTTTCTTTGCAAACAGCCTCAAGTTCATCGTTGTGAATTGGTTTCAAAGAGAGATTTAGCTATATTTGCAACAACTTTAGCTATGACTGGAATGAATTAGCCGAGTTGTGAATTGGTTTCAAAGAGAGATTTAGCTATATTTGCAACAACTGGAAAACGAGAGCTTGGGCACTAAAGAGGTTGTGAATTGGTTTCAAAGAGAGATTTAGCTATATTTGCAACAACTTAGGCTGGTGGCATCAGATTATGTGCCAAGTTGTGAATTGGTTTCAAAGAGAGATTTAGCTATATTTGCAACAACTTTTGGCATCATTTGCGGAATAGTTCGCGAGTTGTGAATTGGTTTCAAAGAGAGATTTAGCTATATTTGCAACAACATTGGCCTCAAATAAAGTAAGTAATTCGTGTTGTGAATTGGTTTCAAAGAGAGATTTAGCTATATTTGCAACAACAATATTGGGGGCAATTATTTAGAGTATCTGTTGTGAATTGGTTTCAAAGAGAGATTTAGCTATATTTGCAACAACATCAACGAAAGAGATGTGATATGCTTAAACGTTGTGAATTGGTTTCAAAGAGAGATTTAGCTATATTTGCAACAACACTTAAAAAGGATATTTTGGCGCATTATATGTTGTGAATTGGTTTCAAAGAGAGATTTAGCTATATTTGCAACAACTCTTGCATAAAAACAAGTAAGGTTTTGTCGTTGTGAATTGGTTTCAAAGAGAGATTTAGCTATATTTGCAACAACCAATCTGAAAAATTAACATTGGAACTTCTGTTGTGAATTGGTTTCAAAGAGAGATTTAGCTATATTTGCAACAACTGCAAATTATTGTAATTAGGGTTCACGCTGTTGTGAATTGGTTTCAAAGAGAGATTTAGCTATATTTGCAACAACCATTGACTGCAAATATTCCGCAGATTTTCGTTGTGAATTGGTTTCAAAGAGAGATTTAGCTATATTTGCAACAACAATAAACAGCATATTCGCGGTCTTTTTTTGTTGTGAATTGGTTTCAAAGAGAGATTTAGCTATATTTGCAACAACTGCTAGCATAGTGAATGCAAGTAGCAATTTGTTGTGAATTGGTTTCAAAGAGAGATTTAGCTATATTTGCAACAACTGTGCCATCTAAATATAGCTCTACGGTGCTGTTGTGAATTGGTTTCAAAGAGAGATTTAGCTATATTTGCAACAACGGCGCTTTGGTTCGCCAGAATTTCACACCGTTGTGAATTGGTTTCAAAGAGAGATTTAGCTATATTTGCAACAACCGCACCCCTCTGGCACACCTAGTCTAATAAGTTGTGAATTGGTTTCAAAGAGAGATTTAGCTATATTTGCAACAACATCAAAAAAATTTTGAAAATATTTAAGAAGTTGTGAATTGGTTTCAAAGAGAGATTTAGCTATATTTGCAACAACTACATTCCGTATTCAAAAATGTTTTCGATGTTGTGAATTGGTTTCAAAGAGAGATTTAGCTATATTTGCAACAACCGATTTATCGTAATCGGTAAGTTCTGCATAGTTGTGAATTGGTTTCAAAGAGAGATTTAGCTATATTTGCAACAACGAAGATTAGGAAATAAACAAGCAATAGCAGTTGTGAATTGGTTTCAAAGAGAGATTTAGCTATATTTGCAACAACTATGTTATTGGTTCACCTTACATTGTTTAAGTTGTGAATTGGTTTCAAAGAGAGATTTAGCTATATTTGCAACAACTTAGGTTGGTGGCATCAGATTATGTACCAAGTTGTGAATTGGTTTCAAAGAGAGATTTAGCTATATTTGCAACAACCTTTGAAGGCAATAGACCAAGTACAGTATGTTGTGAATTGGTTTCAAAGAGAGATTTAGCTATATTTGCAACAACTGCGCGCCCCTTTTTGAATGCTTGTGCCCAGTTGTGAATTGGTTTCAAAGAGAGATTTAGCTATATTTGCAACAACAGACCCTGCGTAAGTTGTTGGTTATTAAAAGAATATGGCTAAAAGAAGTTCAAAAAAATGGCTTATAACAACGGGCTTCCGTCTATTATAAGCTGTTTTTTTGTTTCTATACAGGCTACCGAACCCCAAAAAATGCTTTTCTCTTTGGCTACAAAAGCATCATTCTTGAGCTATAGAACATCGATAAAATTAATTTTACAGATTTTCATAGATTTGTTATCTCCGTTCCCCAAAGGCGTAGCCATGTTTAGCCAAACCCCCTCGCTATGATGCCAAGCCCCTAGGCTGCCCTCTCGGCCAAAGGCTTAAAAAAGCATCAATTGCTCAGACTCGTCCTGCTCGGGGCCGCGATGAGGCTTGCGCCCGTAAAAGCGCTCCATAAGCCCAAACTGACGGTCTGTAACCATCAAAATCTCTACCTTACCATCTGGCGGCAGGTTGTCCTTCACGTAGTTGATGTGCACTTCGGCGTTCTCTTTGCTCATTTGGTGGCGGATATACACCGAAAATTGCAGCAACTTAAAGCCATTTTTTAGCAGCTTTTTGCGGAAGTCGGCGGCGGCCTTGCGCTCGCGCTTGGTGTAGGTGGGCAGGTCAAACATCACAAAAATCCACATAATTCGGTAGCGGTTAAAGCGGTCGTCGGGTTTACTCATCGTCAAAGTCATCAAATTCTTCGGGGTAGGTCTGGGCGCTTTTGCTGTCTAGCTTGCGGCGCTTGGTGGCATAGAGCTGGGGGTAGAGCAGCGTCCTGCTTTCGCCCGCAAAGCAGCGGTAGAGCGAAGCAGTGGTTTGTTGCAGCCCCACCATGAGCGGACTGCGGCGGCCTCTGATGTTAATTTCTTCGGTGGCTATGCTCAGCAGCTTGGCTTTTTGGCTTTTGTTGAGGTCTTCGTTCAGGCCTTGGCTTTCTATGAGTTCAAACACGAGCTTGTCCACAAAGGGACGAAAGGGCTCTATTACGTCGTCGGCCAGGCAGTAAGCGTTGTACTGGTTGCGGTGGAAAATACCGAGCGTGGGCAGCAAGCCGCTCGCCACCAAGCCCCGCGCCACAATGGCGCGCAGAATGGCGTAGCCATAGTTCAGCAGGTTATTGGGGGCCGCACCGTCTGGGTCGCGCCTGAACTGCCCCAAACCCAAAGGTTCAAAGAGGCGCTTCCAATAATAAGCCGCTCCTGCTCCCTCCAGATTGCTCTTGTCGCCCGACACAACAGCCCTGCTCCAGGCCCAAAGCTGGTCGGCTTCTATGCCGCGCTTCTCTAGGTGCAGGGCTTGGTTCTGGAGCTTGGCCTGTACGGTCTGCGCCCAGAGTTGCTTTTTGAGCGGCTCTTTGGCCTGAATCTGCTCGCGGAAGCGCACCGACTGCAGCGTATGGCCGCAGAGGTTCAGCATAAGGCCGGTGGGGTGGTGCTTGGCATCGCAGGTAACGAAGGCCACGTTATGCTCCATGAGGCTCTGCATGAGGCCGTGCGTAAACGTAATCTGGGGGTGTTCCAGCATGAGTACGCCTATGTCCATGATAGGCATTTGTTTTTCTGTGCCGTCTTCGAGGCGCACCAGCAGTTGCTCGTCGCGTTTAGAGAGGTAGGCAGGAGAGCCAAAATGCAAGGTGCGTTTAATCATAGCCTAGTGAGGGAGCTGAGTGAGAAAGACAGAAAAACCTAGCCAGTTATGCAAGCTACTAACTATCAAACTATTATGCAAGTGTTTGCCTAAATATTTTTTTTAGTATCCGCACCACAGTCCTTGCCGCGGTGCGGATTCCACCACGCCCTAAACCTTCACGAAAACGCCCTCATCGTTCCAGTAGCCCTCAATATGCCCCAAACGGTTCGTTTTGAGCTTGTAAAAATAGTTCTTGGCAGCCTTACTGCCTTTATCAACTATTTCAATACCATTTGTGCTAATTTCATCATTGACATCAAATTTTAATGCGCTAGACATATTAAGTGGTTCAAGAAAAATCTGAGGGCCGGTAAATTTTTTTATCCTGAATAGCCTAGAAGAGGCATTTCTGAAATCAACTTCGCGCATATTCTGGCCTTCGTACGGCACATAAACCACGTCGTTCTGAACAAGTTTGAAAGCCAAAGTGGCCTGGTTCTCTGTCAGAAAAGCCGCCTCTGGTTCTAAACCACTCTCTAAAGCATCTGCTAGAGGCACAGCGCCAAAAACACGCTTTTTATTACCGTTTTTGTCCAGATTGACTCCTACAACAAAGCAAAAATTATTGCCTTTGGTAGCATACTTTTTGTTGGCGAGTTTCTTGTTGGTTTCTTGAGTATCAGCGTTTAGTGGAGAGGCTTTTGTCCGCACGTGCGTTGCGGGTGGCAGTCCTTCAGCTTTACGTAGCTCATTGAAGGCGGTAATATTTTGCTCGCTTAGCATCTCTTTGAGCTGCTTTGGATTAGGAATAATGCCGCCCAAGAGTTCCTCTTTTATGGCAGTTTTAAGCTTCTCATCCAAAATATCCTCAATTTGTTTTTCGCTGAGGCTTTCTATTTTCCTGCGTTTTACCAAATAGGCTTTGAGCAGCGTAACTTCCTCAATTTCTTGCCCATTGGCTTTTCGGATAGGTTTTTCTTGCAAGGACTTTTGCGCTTTTTTGAGGTTATTCTGACACTCGGCTAGGCGCTCTCGTAGTTTAGCCTCTAGCCACGCGAGCGGCGTAGGAATTTTTTGGTACGCATCAGGCTTCACTATGAGTTTAAAGAGTTCAGCGATTTTTACCTTTTCATTCACCCAAACCTCGCCAAGTGGCAGTTCGTCATGCAGCTTCCCCCGCATTTCTTTTTTAGACTTCACGGATACCACAATGTTTTCAAGGGCATTCTGTGCGAGCTTTCTGGTGTTTTTGAAGGGTTCGGCAAAGCGCGTGGGGCCGCCTTTCTTGTGTTTTCGGCCTGCCTCAGCGCTCATTTTTTCTGCTTCGCGCTGTTTTTCAGCCCATTGCAGAATGAGTTTGTGGGTTAGGTTGCGTTCGCCGCCTTCTGGAATACCCGCAGCGGTCATTTTTTCTAGGGCTTCTGGGCTGAGCAGTTCTACCTTCGTGAGTTCGCCAGCGTGCATTTGAGGGTTCTGACCATACACCTTGTTCTTGTTGTTGAGCAGTTGTACGTGCCCTTGGGTGGTGCAAGCTATCACGAGTGCGTCTAGGGCGTGGTGGCGGTGGTCTAGGCGTTTGCTAAAGTTCAGAAAAACCTCCTGAGTCTGTATTTCGCCAGTTTCCTTGTCCAGAGTTTCCTTATCAAAAATAAGCTTTTGACCCTTGAGCGCCTCTTTGCTCTTTTCCTGCATGGCCTCGTAGCGCGGGCGCAGCAGCTCTTGCATGAGGGTATCTAGCCCCCAGATGTGGCGCAGATAATCCGTAACGCCTCCGCTCGTAACCCAAACTTGGCCACCCTCTGGCACTACGGCGCGCAGCAACTCTTTGGCTTTTTTGGTAATGTACTGGGTTTCTTTGAGCTGGCGGTTAATGAAGTCATCAGGAATATCCTCAGCCCGCATGAGCAAGTGTTTGTACTTTTGTTTTTGGTCTTTGAAGCAAGCAATGTCCTTTTTATAGCTTTCTAGTGCTTCTGGCCCCTTGCTCTTCATGTAATCATAAGCCGTCTTGTCGCTTTTGGCTTTGTTTTCTTCCGTAAAAACAAGCACTTTGTTGGCGGCAGAGTCATCAAAAAAGCGCGCTCGCGGAATGATGTGGTCTACCTGTGTGATGTTATGATTAAAAACATCTTCCTTTCTTATTTTTTTTCCGCTATAAACGCATTTTTCTCCTGCTTTGTCCCAGAGCTGATAGCGCAGAACGTCGTTTTTAGAGGGGTTTGTTAGACCAGTATTTGCAGCTGCTTGTTTATTGGCCTTTTCACGTGCGCCGATGTACCTGGTCATTTGCTCACGTTCTTGGGCGTTCATACGCATTTCGCGGGCTAGTTCTATGCGAATCTCGTCGGGTCTGCCAAAGTTTTCCCATAGCTCCTTAACGAGCAGCAACACTTCGTTCACTACCTTTTCTACCACGGGGTTGCGGAGGCTGTGTTGGCGCATTGCTTTTATTTCGGCAGGCTCGCTAAAGTGCGTAAGGTTCTCTTCACGCGAGTGTGAGCCATACAGCAGGGAGGCTGCCATGTGGTAGAGCCAGCCACCCTCTAGGTTTGCGCTATGGAGTGTTTTGTAGGTTTTAGGGTCAATATCAGGCATTTCTAGGCCATTTTTGATGCTTTGCAGTAGGTCATGGGCTTTGTTGGGCAGCTTTTGGGCATCAAAATAGCATCCGCTCCGCATCAGCGGCAGTATTTTCAGGATAGCCCGCTTAGAGAGTGCGCTGTAATCGTTCTTGAACTGCACTTTAGAGAGCAAAACAGCGCCTGCTTCGCTGAAACCAAAGCGTTTTTGGAGCGTCTTGACGATGGGGTTACGGATAGGCTCGGCTTCCAAGTCCGCCTCTATGGAATAAAGCAAGTGCCAAAGTAGCTCAAACTGCTGTGCGTTGGCCAGTATTTCTTCTAGACGCATTCGGTCTTGGTCAGATTGAGCTTTTTTGAGCACATTTTTCAGGTCGCAACGGGTGTCGTGTCCCTTGAGTTTTATGTCATTCTTCTTGTTAAACTCTACTTTTGCGGGGTTCTTGCCCCATAATTTTTTAGCAAGACTTCCCACTCCCACCTCTTTGCTGTTGCAGAGCATCTCGAAGAGTTTTGCTTTGTCGGTAGGGCTTAGGGGTCTTTCTTTTTTGGTTTCGTCTTCCTCCGCGTACATGAGGCTGTTAATCTGATTCCAAATTCTGTACTCTTGTGCGTAGGGGGCGCTGATGGGGGCTACGCGCACCGGCACTGGCTTGCCGTCCTTTCCTGTTTGGGTTTCAAACCGGCAGGTGCTGATGCTGTTCGTCTGGGATTTGAGCGGGCGCTGGTAATAAATGATGTGCTTTTCGAGGAGGTGGCGCAGGGTATCATCAGGGCTTTGGGTTTTATGTAAGTACTTTTTTACCTCATCTTTGTAGGTCTTCCCCTTTTTAATGACCTCTATTTTGTGGCCGTCCTTGCCTTTTATGGTTTGCTTATCGCCTTCGCCATCGTTTTGGTAGAGGCGGTCTAGTAGGCCTAAAATCTCTTGCTCTTGCACCAGCCCCTTGTGTAGCTCTGCTTGCTTGCTCATAATGGCCTGAAGCTCTCGGATGTAGAATTTGCGCAGGATTATCTGGTCGCGTGTGGAGTAGATAGTGCCCGCAAAAGCGCTTTGTTGTTCTATGCCATCAAGCATTTTTTGAAGGTGTAGGCTCGCAACTTCTATGGGCTTTTGGGTGCGTGGGTCTAGGTTTTTTTCCAGCTCTTCTTTAACCTTTTCCTTGTTCTTGGCCCATTCGTTGAGCTTAGCGCGTTTAAAGGTTCTGGTGGTTTCGCCTTTGGCATCGGTGCTTTCGGTTATTTCTAGGAAGCAGGCTTTGCCTTCTTCCAGAAGGTTTTTTGCTGCCCCGTTATTTTCTAAAGTAAAATACATATCACCGTCCATGGTCTTATCTTCCACCACAAGCCTTAGACGATAAACCTTGAACTTTTTGCCTTTTATTTCTGTCTCCTCAGCGTATTTGATAAACTTAACTTCTGCACGCGCCAACGTAACAGTCTTATGGGCTTTAGGCAGATGGTATTTAGAAGTTTTGCCCGACTTTTCAATAGAGAGGAAAACTGTTTTTTCTTTAAACAATGGTTGGTGCTCTTGGCTGACGTTCACCACAAATTCTTCCTCTGTGTCTGGGTCTTTGAGCGTATGTTTTTTTCCCTCAATGCGCAGAACTTCGTAGTCTTTGTAATCAGAGTTATCCTCCTCTGCTTCCTGTTGCTTGGCACTCCCCTGATTTTTATCTTTGTCGTCTTCGTTGTTGGTTTTTCGTGAACTTTTAAAGCCTCTGCGCTGGTTGAGGTGGTAGAGGACAAGGGCGATTTCTTCTAGCTCAAGGCGTTCTGTAACTCCCAGATGCCTCAGGTAATAAACCAGTAGTTCTTCGTTCCAAAAGTCCTCTTTGCTGCCTAACTTCTCTGCAAATTCTTGGATAAACTGCTTTTGGCGTTTTTCTACTTGTGTTTTGGTAAGGACAGCCCGCACAAAACTCGCATTTTTGCTTTGCGCTTCTGGCCAGCCGTTTACCTGGGCTATTTGGCGCAGTGAGTCCTGCATAAAAAAAGGATTGACTCTTCGGTACTGGTGGGCCTGGCGGCTTTCTAGGCTCGGGAAGTTGATATTAAGCCAGCCCAAATGCTTGAGCGTGGTTATGAGGCGCTCGCGGCGTGCTTTGTAGCGCTGCAAGAGTCGGCGTGAACCGCGTTTGCTAGTACGCTCTCTACACGCACTAACAGACTGGCCTTTATTGTAAGCGTTCAGTACATCGTCAGTGGTAGGAATCACACGGACTCCTATGGCTTCGTGGCCCTTTGGGTTTTTGACGAAGCCGCCAAACTCGCCATCGTCGCTGCGTTCCACCATCGCATAGCCAATAGAGGCGGTGCCGAGGTCTAATCCTAAAATTTTTTTAAAATTTGTCATGCTTTTTATTGTTTATTCCAAAATATTAACTACTTTTGCATCAAATCTCTTTTGAAATCAATTCACACTAAGGATTATTCCGTTTAGTGTTTTCTCTCTGGAGCGTATCTCATTCGGGCTACGCTTCATTGTTTTTTAAGGTTTGACCACAACGACACTTTTTGCTTCGCTTCAAATTTAAAAACTTTTTTTAAATAAAGCCAATACTAATCTCAGTATTCTAAGCCGTATTTTAGAGCCACAACAATGGTAACCGTTGCACAACTACGACAAAAATTCAAAAACCAAGAATTTTAAAAAATTTCGAGGGCTTAATATTGCGCTATTGAGGGCATTAAATTGTTGTTTTGCTGAAAAAACAAATATAACAGGGTCAATAGATTCCTGACCTTCTGTTCCGTAATAATGAGCAGTTTCTCTATAAATAAACTGTAAATCAAGTACTTGTGCTAATTTGCGATAAAAATTATCTTTGGCATTTTTTTGCAGAATGAAATTAGTTTTGTATTTTTGAAAAGCAAGTTGTGCAACAAGCACATAGGCTTGGCGAAAGCGGGGCAAAAGTGCTAAATTTAGGCTTTTGTGCTAAGATTTCCCCGACTTCGCCAAGCCTTTTCCGTTAGGTGCAACCCTAAAAGACGACACAACCGACATCAAATGAACAATAAAACGACAGACAAAATGTCAACGCTTCGCAAAATAAAAAGAGCTGCAACCCAACACACAAACCAACGCTTGCACCACATTTTATTTTGCCCTACCGCACCCCAAGCCTACCAATTACCCGACTTTGGGTAAAATGACAATTTGACGGGCATTATTGACAATAACTGATTTTAAAAATTATCTTTGCGACCTAAATAAATAAGAGAAAAGACGAATGAATTTAATAGACACGGGAATAGAAAAAGGACTTATTCGGTTTGACGAAGACCGAAACTTTATAACATACATTCACCAAAATAAAAAACGGAATCACAACAATCCCGAAGAGAAAGTGCAAGCCGAAACTTTCTTGACTTTGGTTTTGATTTACGGCTATCCTGAAAGAAGAATTAAGCAATTTGTTTCAGTACAAATGGGTGCAGATACAAAAGAAGCTGACATTATTGTATATGCTGATGATGACTGTCATGAAACATATATTTTAGTTGAGTGCAAAAAAGAAGATTTAACCGACCAGCAATTTAACATTGCGGTTGACCAAGCATATAGTTATGCAGTTGCAGAAGGTGCAAAATATGTTTGGACGACTTCACGCATCAAAAATCAGTATTACGAAGTTCCCGACAAGAAGCCGAAAAGCAGAATTGAAATTCCCGACATTCCGCAATTTGGTATCAACAAACTTGCACCTTACAAATATGTGAAAGGTGGCATTTCGCAAACCGACACAGACGACATAAACATAGTTTCTGAACCCGACCCGAATGTAAAGCAGAAGTTTTTTGAATTACAAGTTGTAAGCGAAAGCGAACTGACAAAGATTTTCATTCAATCGCATCAAGCACTTTGGGGCGGTGGACAGCGTAATCCAAGCGTAGCCTTTGACGAATTGGATAAACTCATTTTCTGCAAAATTTGGGACGAGAAACATCCAAGAAAAACAGGCGAACCTTACGACTTTCAAATTTTCCGTGATGAAGACCCGGAAGATTTGCTAAAACGCATCAAGAAAATTTATGCAGTTGGCGAAAAAGAAGCCCCCGAAGTTTTCAAAGACGGCATCACCCTTACCGCACAAGAAACGCTGACCATTGTAAAATACTTTCAGCGTATCAACCTCAATAAAACTGACCTTGACAGCAAAGGCAAAGCCTTTGAGACGTTTATGGGCAGTTATTTCAGGGGCGATTTCGGACAATATTTTACACCAAGACCCATTGTAAAATTCATTGTGGACAGTTTGCCAATTACGCACAAATCAAGAGTGCTTGACACCAGTTGCGGAAGTGGTGGCTTTTTGCTTTACGCTTTGGACAAAGTGAGAGAACAAGCCAACGAATTTTACGACCCCATCAAAGACGAGAAAGACCATTACAAATATTGGCACGACTTCGCAGAGAAAAACCTCTTTGGCATTGAGATAAACGACCAAATTGCCCGAACCGCCAAGATGAATATGATTATTCACGATGACGGACACACCAAGGTAATTGCATCAGACGGACTTTTAAGCGATACCGAAATGCAAGCCAAATCGGGCAACAAAGAGTTTAAATACAATTCGTTTGACTTCATTATTACCAATCCACCTTTCGGAAGCAGCATTAAGCAAACCGAAAAGGCATATATGCACCAATACAATTTGGCAATTAAAGAAGTGGATTGGCTGAATACAACCGCAAGTGGCAAAGCCACTTTGCGTGATAGCCAAAGCACCGAAGTTTTGTTTTTAGAACAATGCCACAAGTTTTTGACTGAACACGGTTATTTGGCATTAGTAATTCCAGACGGCATTCTAACCAACAGCAGTTTGCAATATGTGCGAGACAACATTGAAGAAATGTATCGCATTGTTGCCGTTGTTTCTATGCCTCAAACAGCTTTTAGTGCCACAGGTGCAGGTGTGAAAAGTTCTGTTTTGTTTTTGCGTAAACACAAAACCAAGCAAACCGAAAAAATAAGCAATCAAAAAGCAAAACTGAAAGAACAGGTAAAAACCGACAACAACTATATGGCTACCGTTGAGAAATGGGAAAAGGAAAAAGCAGAAGCCATAAAGAAATTGGAAGCAGACGCAAAAGCCAAAAACCCGAAGGCATCAAAAACCGAAATCAACGAAATCATAAAAATCCTAAAAATCACAGTTCAGACTTCTTTTACAGACAAAGTGAATTTGCTGAAAGAAGAATTGACCGAAAAATACTTTTTGGCAAAACAAACTGTATTGGACGATTACCCCATTTTTATGGTAATAGCCGAAGATATTGGCTATGATGCTACAGGCAGAAGCACCAACAACAACGAGTTGATTGAAATAAGCAAAGAGTTATCCAAGTTTATTGCTCACATTAACAAGACCGAAAAATAGTAATGAAAGACACCCAAATCATTATCTACAATACGGCAGACGGCAAGGCGGCTGTATCCTTGTACGCCAAAGACGGTTCGGTGTGGATGAACCAAAACCAAATAGCGGAACTTTTTGATACCTCTGTCCCAAATATTAGTATGCACATATCTAATATTTTGAAAGAGGCGGAGTTAGATGCCAATTCAGTTATTAAGGATTACTTAACAACTGCCTCCGATGGCAAGAACTACCAAGTAACTTTTTATAGCTTAGAAATGATTTTAGCGATTGGGTTTAGGGTGCGCAGCAAGCGCGGAACGCAATTTCGGCAGTGGGCAAACCAAAACTTGAAAGAATACATTGTAAAGGGTTTTGTGATGGACGACGAACGCCTGAAAAACCCCGACGGAAGACCTGATTATTTTGATGAACTTTTAGCGCGAATACGAGACATTCGTGCCTCTGAAAAAAGATTTTACCAAAAAGTAAAAGACCTGTTCGCTTTGAGCAGCGACTACGATGCCACCGATAAGGCTACACAAATGTTTTTTGCAGAAACTCAAAATAAAATACTCTATGCCATTACGGGCAAAACCGCAGCCGAAATAATTGTAAAAAGAGCTAATGCTCAAGCACCCAATATGAACCTAACCAGTTGGAAAGGTAATATTGTAAGAAAACAAGACATATATACCGCCAAAAACTATTTGACAGAAGACGAACTCGACAGCCTCAACCGATTTGTAACGGTATTCTTAGAAACAGCCGAATTAAGAGCCAAAAACAGGCAAGACCTTACTACCGATTTTTGGCGACAAAACATTGACAAAATCATTAAACTCAACGACAAAACCGTACTGAAAACCGCAGGCAAAATAAGCCACGCCCAAATGGAAAAAATGGTGGAAGCCGTTTACCAACAGTTTGACACCAAAAGAAAAGCCGACGAAGCCCAAAAAGCCGACGAGCAGGAAGCGGAAGAACTAAAACAACTGGAAACCAAACTAAAAGGCAGAAAAAAAGAATGAGCAGCTACACTATTTCACCAACACTCAACAAAAGTAACCGTTGCACAACTACGACAAAAATTCAAAAACCAAGAATTTCAAAAAAATTTCGAGGGCTTAATATTGCGCTCTTGAGGGCATTAGATTGTTGTTTTGCTGAAAAAACAAATACAACAGGGTCAATAGATTCTTGACCTTCTGTTCCGTATAATGAGCAGTTTCTCTATAAATAAACTGTAAATCAAGTACTTGTGCTAATTTGCGATAAAAATTATCTTTGGCATTTTTTTGCAGAATGAAATTAGTTTTGTATTTTTGAAAAGCAAGTTGTGCAACAAGCACATAGGCTTGGCGAAAGCGGCTGGCTAATCTGCATAATTTAGGCGTTTGTGCTTTCTATAAACTTTGTGCGTAGGGCAAGGGAAGTGCTATTAAATTCCGCCCTTCGCAAACATTTTTCCGTTATGGGCAACATAAGAGCCATCATCTAAAATATTCAGAACAAAAGACAAATGATAAAGACTTATTTATTCCCAATCTTCTTTCTAATACAACTACTAACAGTAAGTAAAAATGCTTATTCGCAAAGTACAGCAGACCTTTTATACAAATTCGAGAATGGATTAACTACCTATTCTCAACTGAAAGACAGTATTCCGAAACTCTATAACATTTATGACAGAATGAAATTGCGTAAAGTGCCAGCCGTTGCAGTTGCAGTAATAAAAAATGGCAACATTCTATTATCTAAGCAATTTGGATTTGCAAATTTTGAAAGTAAAATTCCGGCGGATAGCACAACACTATTTCATTTTGCTTCAATTAGTAAAACTGCAAATGCATTATGTGTTCTGAAATTAGTAGAACAAGGAAGCCTCTCTTTAACTAAAGATTTTAGAGAATATTTTACAGACGGAAGCTTTAAAGAAAATAAATATTCAAAAGGACAAAAAATTACTATCGCCAATTTATTAAGTCATACTGCTGGTATCATCAGAGATGATGGCCCCTCGGGGGACTATACACATAACAAGCCTTTACCAAATATTACACAAATAGTTAAAGGTGAAAAACCTGCTTTAGGAAAAGGTGCATATTGTATCAGAAAACCAAATGAAGCCTATGAATATTCAAACCAAGCTATTTGCATTACACAGAAAATATTGGCAGATAATTTTAATACCGATTACAATAGGCTATTGACTGACAGTGTTTTTATTCCTTTGCAAATGACCAATAGTAGTTTTGAATTAAAGCTGGATAGCGGGAAACAAAAGAAACTTGCAGAAGGTTATATTTTTAATTATGAAGCGGTACCTCCTTATGTTTTTCCTTGTCAATCTGAAGGCGGTTTGGTTTCCACTGTTTCTGATGTAGCAAAAATGGTAATCGCTATTCAAAATGCCTATAATGGCAAAGAAAATAGTTTTTTAAAAAAAGAAACAATTGAAAAGATGTTCACCCCACAATTGGGAGAAATAACTTATGATGGAAATTTAGATGTTCCTTATAAAAATGGTTTAGGAGTTATGTTATTTGAAAAAGGTGGAAGACAATACTTTACACATACTGGTAGCATTGATGGTTATACTTCGATATATATTGGCAGTTTTGACGGTAAGGACGGTGCTGTTATGATAGTAAACACATCCTATGCAGGAATTATTACCGAGCTAATAAATAGTATAGCTTGTACTTTTAAGTGGGAAAACTATGTAAGTTACAAGTACAAAGTTGCGACTGTGCCCAATAAAGATTTATGGAAAGATTATATTGGAACATACAAATTACCTACAAAAAAAGGCGAGTTTATAACATCGATAACAAAAGTAGGTGAGCAATTATTCATTCAAAACAGCAGTGATGGTGAACCCGAACCATTGTATTTTTCATCAGAAAATGAAGGTTTTGTTTTATCTCGTAGTTATAGCTTTTCATTTTCCAATAATGGTACAAAACGAGTGCTTATATTAAAAAACAATGGCAGCTTTTCTGGAGAATCTGTGAAATTAGACTAGAACAGGGCTGCACATAACATAGGTAACCGTTGCACAACTACGACAAAAATTCAAAAACCAAGAATTTCAAAAAAATTTCGAGGGCTTAATATTGCGCTCTTGAGGGCATTAAATTGTTGTTTTGCTGAAAAAACAAATACAACAGGGTCAATAGATTCCTGACCTTCTGTTCCGTAATAATGAGCAGTTTCTCTATAAATAAACTGTAAATCAAGTACTTGTGCTAATTTGCGATAAAAATTATCTTTGGCATTTTTTTGCAGAATGAAATTAGTTTTGTATTTTTGAAAAGCAAGTTGTGCAACAAGCCCATAGGCTTGGCGAAAGCGGGGCAAAAGTGCTTTATTGAACTTTGGAATATAAATGGGCTAAATTAATTTATTTAGGCTTTTGTGCTAAGATTTCCCCGACTTCGCCAAGCCTTTTCCGTTAGGTGCAATGGCAGCACGACAAAATAGGACTTTAAATTTAGTATCTTTAACAAATGGTTATTCTAACGTCCATTCAAAACGAAAGGTGCGGAAGCCGAAAAGCAAATTAAGAGTAGGCGTAACTTCTAAACTGTTATGATTTATGAAAAACAAATCATTTAATCATCAGGTAGACATTAAGAACCCAAGCAAGGGAACTAATGGAAGCAACACGACCTTTGACAAAAATCAGGGTAATCGTGGAAAACAGCTTAATCGATTAGAAATACACATTCTAAAAATAATACACGGCTATCCGCCAAACTATAATGCAGGTTCAGAAGTTTACAGCCAATCCATTTGTAACGAACTTTCAAAACATCACAAAGTTTCCGTTTTTACACGGGAGGAAAACCCTTATTTGCCTGATTTTCAAGTAAGACATAAAAACGAACATTCAAACCTTGATTTTTATTTTGTTAATAACCCACAAGGAAAAGATGGGTATAGGCATCAAAAACTTGATGAAATTTTTGTAAAACTAATATCCGAAATAAATCCCGACATTGCACACATCGGGCACGTTAATCACCTTTCAACAGGTTTGATTGATGAACTAAACAAACTCAAAATTCCTATTGTTTACACGCTACACGACTTTTGGCTAATGTGTCCACGTGGACAATTTTTGACACGAAGCATAGGAAACGAAAACAACTTTCAGTTATGCGAAAAACAAGACGACAAAAAATGTGCGACTGATTGCTACAAAGTTTATTTCAGCGGACGAGAAGAAAATGAAAACGCAGACATTGAAAATTGGAGCAGTTGGATACATCAACGAATGATTGAAACAAAAGCAATCATCAAAAAAGTTGATTTATTGATAGCACCTTCAAACTATTTGCGTGATAGATTTATCAATAACTTTGGTGTGCCCGAAAACAAAATCATTTACTTAGATTATGGGTTTCCTACTGAATATTTAACACAAACCGAAAAATCAAAAGAGAAAACGAATTACACTTTTGGTTACATCGGAACTCACATCCCAGCAAAAGGAGTAAACATTCTGATTGAAGCATTTAAGCAAATTGAAGAGCCTGCAACGCTTAAAATTTTTGGCAGAGCAAACGGACAAAGCACAAATGCTATGAAAGCATTAGCCGAAACTTCTAAAAACAGAATTGAATTTGCAGGCGAGTACATCAATCACAATTTGGCTAATGATGTTTTTTCAAATGTGGATTGTATTGTAGTTCCAAGTATTTGGGGCGAAAATTCGCCTCTTGTAATTCACGAAGCGCAATCGTGTAAAGTTCCTGTAATCACCGCCGATTTTGGTGGAATGAAAGAATATGTTCAGCACAATGTAAACGGACTTTTGTTTGAACATCGCAACGCAAATTCACTGGCAGAACAAATGAAATTTGCTGTTTCAAATCCTGACAAAATGAAAACTTTAGGTGAAAAAGGTTATTTGTATTCCGCAGACGGAAGCGTTCCAAATATTCAAGACCATTGCAAAGAATTAGAAAACCTTTACAGCAAATTCATTTACAAACTTTGGCGTGTTACACTTGACACAAATCCCGAAGATTGTAATTTGAGTTGCACAATGTGCGAAGAACACAGCCCGTTTTCAACTTACATCAAAGAAAAACTAAACGGTAAACATCGCAGAATGCCGAAAGAATGGTTAGAACCAATTTTTGAGCAAGCGAAAAAAATCGGTGTTACGGAAATGATACCGTCCACAATGGGCGAACCACTAATCTACAAGCATTTTGCCCACTTTATTGAGTTGTGTTACAAATACAACATCAAGATGAATTTGACAACTAACGGAACATTTCCGAGAACAACCGAGAAAACCGTTACAGAATGGGCGAAACTAATTGTTCCAATTACAACGGACGTAAAAATAAGTTGGAACGGTGCAACTGCCGAAACTTCGCAAAAAGTAATGAAAGGAATTGACTTTGAACAAACCGTTGCAAACGTGAAAGAGTTTATCCGTATTCGTGATGAACACTTTGCAAAAACAGGTTATTACTGCCGTGTAACGTTTCAACTTACGTTTATGCAAAACAATATGCACGAATTGGCAGACATCGTAAAATTGGCTTCACAACTTGGTGTGGACAGAGTAAAGGGACATCAGCTTTGGGCGCATTTTGATGAAATCAAACATTTGTCAATGAAAGCAACGCCTGAAAGTATTTTGCAATGGAATGAATATGTAAATCAAGCGAATGAAGCACAGGCGAAATTTCGCAAACCAAATGGTGAAAAAGTGATTTTGGAAAATATTATTCCATTACAGAAAAACGAAAACAAAGAAATCCCCGAAAGCTACGAATGTCCTTTTTTAGAAAAGGAACTTTGGGTTTCAGCAACAGGTAATATTTCGCCTTGTTGTGCACCAGACGAAATGCGAAAAACGCTTGGACACTTTGGAAACATTGAAAACACAAGCATTGAAGAAGTGTTGCAAAGCAATACTTATCAAACTCTTGTAAAAAATTACAAGAAAATTGATTTGTGTAAAACTTGTAATATGCGTAAACCGAACTAAATGAATATAAACGAAAAAATATCGCTTTTACTTCGCCACGCTGACAGAGATGACATTCCGCAAGGTTCTTTCGGAAATGAAATTTTATTGAACGAAAAAGGAAAACAAAACGCACAAAATTTTGGTGAAAAATTAGCAGAAAGAAAAGTCAATAGAATTTTTACAAGTCCAGTTGGGCGTTGTGTTCAAACGGCTGAATACATTACCAAAGGTTATGGAAGTTTAATAGAAATAATTGAAACAACTTCTTTGGGTGCGCCCGGACTTCATATTTCAGACGAAAAACTGGCTGGCGATTTTTTTCTTCAACACGGTTTTGACGAAATGTATAAACGATTTATGCAAGGTGAAAAAATTCCAGGCATTCCGAACATTAACGAGTTAAATTTTAGAATTACGAATTTCATAAACGAAAACTCAACACAAAACGGAATGACAATTTTCATCACTCACGATATGTTGATTGCATTTTATCATTTCAGCATAAACAAGAAAGTTTACACAAAAGATAATTGGATAAACTATTTAACAGGGCTTACATTTAGAAACAATGAACTGGCAAGAAATTAAAGTATCGGCAGACAACACGCATTTTTTGTTTGACGGTAAACCAATTTTCGGAAAAACATTTATTGAAGTTTTAAAATTTCATTCGCCAGCACTTGCCCCTGTTTTAGACAATTCGGGAGCTTATCACATTGACGTAAACGGAAACGAACTTTACAAAAATCGCTATTCACGGACATTTGGTTTTTATTGTAATCGTGCTTCTGTAATTGACGACAATCGTTGGTTTCACATCAACGAAAAAGGCGAAAAGGTTTATCAAACTTCGTTTTCGTGGACAGGAAATTTTCAAGAAAATATTTGCACCGTTCGCAATGCAGACAACCAATATTTTCACATTGATTTGCAAGGAAACGGCATTTATGCCGACAATTTTGTTTACGCAGGCGACTACAAAGACGGAATTGCTTGCGTAAAATCGTTAGACGGTTTTTACAGACACATTGACAACAAAGGAAAGTTCATCACCGACAAATCGTTTCTTGACTTAGGAATTTTTCACAAAAACTTTGCAACAGCAAAAGACAAAAATGGTTGGTTTCACATAGACAGACAAGGAAATGAACTTTACAATGAACGCTATTTGACAGTTGAACCATTTTACAACGGCTTTGCTTTGGCGACCACACTGGACAACGACAAACTAATAATTGACGAAAAAGGAAAGAAAATAATTGAAGTTTAAAAATTTGGGGATTGCTAACAAAAAGATAGTTTTATTTTATTCCTATTGTTCAACATATCAATAAGCAAACGAATGCTTAGCTCAATCATTTCAATTTTTTTAGAATAACATTTAGTTTTTCTATGGAAACGTACCAGATAATGCCTAAAAAGGGCATTGTAAGACTCTATGTTGTATGTTTGCAATTTTGAGCGCCTGTGCTTATCGGCTGGGATAAACTTTTGATACACCTCCCAGTGGTCTGTGCAGTAGTGTTTACATGGAATATCTTTAATTTTTCCCATAATTTTTTTGCTGTTTTCAGACCTCTGCATCACAGTTCAAAGGCAAGAATTCGTTTGTTATCACGACAAATTGACAACCAAAGCCATACTTTTCTTTTTTTTTTTTGACAATAATGCCACATTTCATCTATTCCCATGACACGAATGGAAAGCGGATTTTCTATCGTTGGCATCTGTTCAGCCGCTTTTCTTACCCAGTACAAAACGGAAACATTGCTCACGTTCAGGAACTTTCCAATGGCACGAAAACCTAAACCGAATTGGTCTTCCCTTAAAATATACATAATGTGCTTGTTATCAATAAATTAAACAAGCACTTCATCTTCAGAATAGCTTAGTTTTTAGCCTATTTTGTCAAAAACTGGTAAAATCTCAAGAGCTTCTTACGGCCTGCCATGCCTCGCATCAGACAAAAGCCAATGGCTCAAATGTCAGAGAGTGAGATTTTCTGTGCAATCATGTTTTATAAAAGCACCCAATCAAAGAAAAAGCCATTCTGCATCAAGGCAAAAAGTAGAGAGAAAAAGCCTCCCCAAAAAATCATATCAATCAATTGATGTGCCTGTTCCTATGCCAACTTTTTAAGGGACGACTAAATATTTGCACTTTCAGCCAAAAGATATTAGCTTTGTAAATCTTTTTAGGGTCATTAACACAGCCGCTTTAAAATGAATACTTTGATAAACGAGTTGACCGAATTTTTGGCCACTAGCCCCCTGCCAGGCGAAAGTTCTCACCTCAAAATGTGCATGACGCGCCGCTCCATCGGCGATTGGAAAGAGCTTGAGCCAACCCCAAAAACCAAAATTTGTGCCGTAACAGTCGTCCTGCTCGAGAGTGCAGAGGGCTGGATACTGCCTCTTATACAAAGGCCTATTTATAAGGGAGTTCATAGCGGTCAAATCTCCTTCCCTGGTGGCAAAAAAGACCCCGAAGACCCCGACTTGGTGCATACGGCTCTGCGTGAACTCCACGAAGAAATTGGCGTAAAAGCTGAACGTACCCAAGTACTGGGCGCACTCACCGATATCTATATTCCACCCAGCGACTCCCTCGTAACGCCTTATTTGGTTTACTTGCCCCAAAAACCTAGTTACTTGCCCGATGAGCGCGAGGTTGTCAGTGTCATTGATTTTGCTCTGCGCGGTTTTTGGAATCCCGAGTCGGTCAAAACCAGACCCACCATTCACCCCGACAAAACCGAGTGGATTACGCCTTACTTTCATTTGCAAGATAAAGAAATTTGGGGCGCTACTTCTATGATTATCAGCGAACTGAAAGATATTATTTCTCATATAAGACCGCACGGATTCTAACAAAGTTATCCGTATTTTTATCAACAAAAAAGGTTATGAGTGTTCAAATACACGAGAGTTGGAAGAAAGAACTCGCCCACGAATTTGAGGCAGACTACTTTAAAAATTTGATTCAGTTCATTAAACAAGAATACCAAACACAGCGCGTTTATCCTCCTGGTAAGCTCATTTTCAATGCCTTTGAGCAATGCTCATTTCAGGCTACCAAAGTGGTTATCATTGGGCAAGACCCCTATCATGGAGCAGACCAAGCCAATGGTTTGAGTTTTTCGGTGAACGACGGCATCAGAAAACCACCCTCCTTGCTTAATATTTTTAAAGAACTTCATAACGACCTCCACCTTCCTATCCCAGTATCGGGCAACTTGGAACGCTGGGCGCAGCAGGGAGTACTCATGCTCAACGCCACGCTGACCGTTCGCGCCAACGAGGCTGGTTCGCACCAAAAAAAGGGATGGGAAGTCTTCACCGATGCCGTCGTTAAAATCATTTCGGAAAGGCTGGATAATGTCGTTTTTATGCTCTGGGGCCGCTATGCGCAAGATAAAGGTGCAGTGGTAAACCGCCAAAAACACTTGGTTTTAGAGGCTGTGCACCCTTCGCCTCTGGCGCAAAGCAAGGGAAGCTTTTTGGGCTGCCAGCATTTTAGCAAGGCCAACATTTACCTCACCGAACATAAAAAAGCGCCTATTCAGTGGTAAACAAACATGATTACCTACCACACACCCCCAGCCAAACCCGAGCACAATGCCCCACCGCACATTGTGGTTTATTCTCTGCAAGGTGTCAAAGACCCTCTTTTTAGTGGCCTGATTTACAGCTATTTAAAAAAATTAAACGCCAATAAAACCTACCGCTTTCACGTCATTACACACGAGCAAGCTGCCTACGCCTATACACCCGAAGAGGAACAGCAAATGCGCCAGGAAATGGCAGAAAATGGGATTTCTTGGTATCCTGTTCAATATCATACTGGCCCATTGGTGCTGCTAAATCGCCTCAAAGACTTTATGCAGAGCCTCAAATATGCTGCTTTTATCAAAAAAAAATTTAAACCACGCATGATTTTAGGCTACTTGGTCATTGCTGGCGGCTTTGCATATTTGCTTTCGCGCATATTCCGATGGGACTTTGCCCTCTACTGTTTTGAGCCACACAGCGAATATATGCTGGATTTTGGAACGTGGTCTAAAAGCTCGCTCAAATACAGAATCTTGAATTTTATTGAAAAACTAGAGGTCAAGAATGCCCTCTACCTGACCGTGCCTACCACACACACAGAGGCGCTTGTACGTTCGTGGAAGCCCAAAGCCAAGCAAATTTTTACTGTACCCATCAGCATTGATACGGATAAATTTGTCTTTGATGAGGCTTTTAATCAGAACTTTAGAGAAAAAAACAATTTACAAGAGCGTGAAATTTGGCTCTACGTGGGCAAATTTGATGGCATATATTACAGCGCCAAAGAGGTGGCCGAATTTTACAAACAAGCCATATTGCTGCGCCCACAGGTTTTTGGTTTTCTAATAACCACTCTGCCCAAACAAGAAGTAGAAACTGCTTTTTGGGGCGCGGGCTTAAATCCTGAAGATATACTTGTGCTAGACAAAGTGCCCTACAAGGATATTGACAAATATATGGCAGTAGCCGACTTGGGCATAGTGGCCATTCCGCCCTTACCCTCACAAAAATTCCGAACCCCCGTAAAGGTAGGAAATTATCTCTCTTGCGGGGTGCCCTACCTCATTGTACGAGGCATTGCAGACGACGACGCGCTGGCAGAAATGGAACGTGTGGGAGTTGTTTGTGAAAGTTTAAGTTATGCTCATATAGCAGAGGCCATGCCACGCATAGACTTGCTGCTAAGCTCACCTAAAAAGCTTTTGCGAGAGCGCTGTAGGCAAACTGCTGTCAAATTCAGGGGCTTGCACAACAGCGTAACCGTCCTACACGAGATATTCAAAAGAATGCACCTAACTCGCTGATTTGAGGCATGAACTGGCAAGAATTTGTAAGTTTTTTTCAAAACATAACGCCAGAAACGGTTTTTATCCTTGTTCTTGCTGGCTTTGTGGCGGGTTTTGTCAATACGCTAGCGGGCAATGGCTCTGCCATAACTATGCTGGTTATGAGTGCTTTAGACTTGCCAATAGCAATTGCTAACGCCACCAACCGTATGGGCGTGCTGGCGCAGAGTGGCGTAGGCGCACTCACGTTCAAACACCATCAACAAGAACAAAAAAAAGAGCTAAAATTACCTCAAAAAGCCCTCTACGCTTGTTGGGGAGCTGTTCTGGGTGCGCAAACCGCTAGTGTCATTCCGCGCACATGGCTTGAGTACAGCGTAGCAGCACTGATGCTTTTTTTGCTTTGGTTGGTGCTCAAAGAACCTCAAAAATGGCTAGTTGAGCAAGATAAAGCCAAATCTCTGAGTTGGTACAATGAACTTTTTTTGTTTTTGGGAATCGGCTTTTACGGTGGCTATATACAAATAGGTGTGGGGGCCTTGTTGCTGGTAGGCCTGGTGCGGGGCTGCGGTTTCGCTGTCCAAACAGCCAATTTACTTAAAAATAGTTTGGTTTTTTTCTTTACCATACCGGCCTTTTGTGTGTTCTGGTGGCATGGCCAAATCCACTGGGCAGTCGGGCTTGTTCTGGTGCTGGGGCAGGTCTTGGGCGCTTGGCTAGCAGCCACACTTGGCAGCAAACACCCCAAAGCCTCTATTGGAATTCGCTGCTTACTGATAGCAAGTATCATTGCAGGTTTTTTGCTGTATTCGGGCTTGTTTAGTGGTCTCCGAAAAGTATCATAAGGTAATTTTTATCAACAAGTTAGATAGTCTTCTCTTAAAATATATCTAAGATATTTGTTATCAGTAAATTAAATAAGTACTTCATCTTTAAAACCTTTTAGGTTTTAGCCTGTTTTTTCATCTAAATTGGCCTTTTGCGAGGCTTGATTTTTTTGCTATGCCCTACGGTCGGAACTTTCAGCTCGCGCTTTAGTTCTACATCAAGGCAAAAAGTAGAGAAAAAAAGTCTATCAAAGGCCGTCAGGGTGTTCCCAAAATAGGTAAACTATCCTCCTTAAATTTAGCTTACATCTATTGAAGGTACTTTTTAAGAGACGACTCGCTGATAAAATAGCCCTCACAAAGCCTCAAAACGTTGTAAGGTTTGTTTTGAACTAAGCCTCAAGGAACAGGAAAGCCAGAGTTTGACGGGGAGGTCTTATCCTCCGAAGCCAAATGTATATGGGCAACTGATAGGGCTTTCTGCAAAAATCTTTGGCAAGAGCTATTCTAAACAAAAATCTGGAAGGTTGTCAAAAGCAGATAGATTGGAGCAGAAATAGGTTTGATGAATACCAACAAAATATTGCCTTGGCAAGCGCCCTGTTGTAGTTTTGTTCTTTTTTTTGTAACAGATTCAACAACATGACTGTAAAATGCTTATCTTTGCGACCAAAGTGCCTAAGCTCATGCTCAGCAAAACGACCTTTTAGCAAAACAGAATGTTAAAAATTGGGTTGCTTGGTGTTTGAGGTTTTAATTTGCACACAATTTGAGCGTTTCTGGGCGTTCTGAAAAACCAGACCTGTTCTGATGTATTACCATTCAAAATACTATTTAAGTGGATATTTTTGAAAAAATAAAAGGCAACAGAGGCCCCCTTGGCCAACACGCAGATATCGCGCATGGTTATTTTGCTTTTCCGAAGCTGGAGGGTGAAATAGGCCCTCGTATGAGGTTTAGAGGCAAAGAAGTCCTTAACTGGAGTTTAAACGACTATTTAGGCTTCGCGAACCACCCTGACGTGCGCAAGGCCGATGCTGATGCGGCTCAGCAGTATGGCTTAGCCTATCCTATGGGCGCAAGAATGATGTCTGGCAACTCTAATAATTTAGAGCAGTTTGAGGCTGAAATTTCTGAGTTCATGAGCAAGGAGGATACTATGGTAGTAAACTATGGCTATCAGGGCATGGTATCGCTGATAGATGCGCTATTGGATAGAAAAGACGTGGTGGTGTATGATTCTGAGTGCCACGCCTGTATCATTGATGGCCTTCGTATGCACATAGGCAAGCGTTTTGTGTTTCCGCACAACAACATGGAAGCCTGCGAAAAACAACTTCAGCGCGCTACAAAAATGGCAGAGGCCAATGGTGGTGGTATTTTGCTGATAACCGAAGGTGTCTTTGGTATGCTCGGCGACATGGGCAACCTCACTGACATTGTAGCTTTCAAGAAAAAGTATAATTTTAGACTCCTTGTGGACGACGCACACGGCTTTGGCGTAATGGGTGCTAAGGGGCGTGGAGCAGCCGAATCTATGGGTGTTCTGGACGAAGTAGATATTTATTTTTCAACCTTCGCTAAGTCTATGGCCAGTATAGGCGGTTTTGTTTCTAGCAAAGAAAATGTTATCCAATATTTGCGCTACAACACCCGTTCACAAATTTTTGCCAAAACTTTGCCTATGCCTATCGTGGTGGGCAACAGACAAAGACTAAAAATGCTTCGCGAACAGCCCGAACACCGCGAAAAACTCTGGACTATTGTCAATGCTTTGCAAAGTGGACTTCGTGGGCGTGGCTTTAACATAGGCGGAACTACTACGCCTGTTACGCCAGTGTTTTTGAGCGGTGGCAACAACGAAGCAGCTAACTTGATTATCGACCTGCGCGAAAACTACCATATCTTCTGCTCAGTAGTCATTTATCCTGTAGTACCTAAAGGCGTTATCATGCTGCGTCTTATCCCTACTGCCGCTCATACATTGGCAGATGTAGAGCAGACCATAAAGGCTTTTGAAGCAATTTCAGAGAAACTAAAAAGCGGCTTGTATGCCAACTCAGAAATAAAAATGAATATGTAAGCTATAAATGCACTTTTTTTATAAAAGCCTATCTTTCAGTTAGTTAGATAGGTTTTTTTGTTAAAATTGTGCCTCTACGTGCTTTAAACGCAACTTTTTTTTTACTTTTTTTTTCAGTTTTATTGGATTATTTGATTCTAATACTTTTTATTTGAGGTAATTATTCTAGTTCAACTTCTTTTCTTTTGTTGTTTTAACCTAAATAAGTACCTCAATGAACAAATTTGATAACGTTAAAAATTTGATTATGTCGTTGGAAGATGATTTCAAAAAATTCTACGACAAAGACAACCAAGCTGCCGGCACACGTGTTCGTAAAGGTATGCAAGAACTTAAAGAAATTGCTCAGGCTATCCGTATGGAAGTGCAGAATATGAAAAACGAGCAAACATCTGAAAAAGAGAAAGTAGTAGCTAAACCAGCCGCAAAAAAGGCTGCTCCTGCCAAAGCTGCTCCTGCAAAGGCTGCTCCTGCCAAAGCCAAAACTGGAAAGAAGTAGTTTGGAGAAGTTTACTTCTCCCATCGTTTGATTCTGAGTGGTTAGGCAGCAAAAAGTTGCCTTACTTAAGTTAGAAAAAACCTTATCACTTGGCTGTTAAGGTTTTTTTGTTTTTTTTATGCAATAGAACTACTTTTTTTCGTTTGTTTGTCTGATTCTGGTTGATTTCCCGTGTTCAATAATTGTATGTTTGCTATATTCAAAAAAGACATTAATGCCTTTCTAAACAGCCTGGTAGGTTATCTGGTTATTTGCATTTTTTTAACTGGTGTGGGGCTTTGTGTGTGGGTCTTTCCACAAACCTCAGTTCTGGACAGCGGTTTTGCTGATTTAGACTCGTTTTTTAGCCTAAGCCCTTATGTTTTTCTCTTCCTGATTCCTGCAATTACGATGCGTTCTTTGGCCGAAGAGCAAAAAAATGGCACTCTGGAGCTGCTCCTGACGCAACCACTTCAAGACTGGCAGATTATTTTAGGCAAGTACTTGGCTTGCTTGGTCTTGGTGGCCGTTGCTCTTTTACCAACGCTCATTTACTATGCTTCTGTTTGGCGGCTAGGCTCACCTAAGGGCAACTTGGACAGTGCAGCTGTGGTTGGCTCTTACATTGGTTTGCTTTTACTGGGTGCTTCCTTCACCGCCATAGGGCTTTGGGCTTCCGCTCTAACTTCTAATCAAATTATTGCCTTTATGTTGGGCTGCTTTGTTTGCTTTTTGTTTTACTATGGTTTTTCGGCCATAGCAAGTGCCGACACCTGGTCTTCATGGGGATATGCCGTCGCCTTTTTGGGCTTGGATACACACTACGAGGCGCTTGGTAAGGGTTTAATCGACTCTCGGCACGTCTTCTACTTGCTCAGTCTTATTGTGGCTATGCTCGGCCTCACGCACCTCACGCTTGGCAGCCGCAAATGGAGCAGTTCAAAAAATTGATAGATAAGTTATTACAATAGTTCGCGGCAGGCTTTGTAAAGGTCTTTCCAGCTATCACGTTCTTTGATGACGGTTTCCAAATACTCTCGCCAGGCAAGGCGGTCGCTCTGTGGGTCTTTGATAACAGCACCTTGCAGTGAGGCGGCAAGGTCTTCGGGCTGTAAAATGCCTTCTCCAAAATGTAGCGCCATAGATAAGCTCTGATTCAATACGGCAATAGCTTCGGCAGAACTGAGCGTACTACTCGGCGACTTTATCTTGAGCTTACCATCAGAGGTTTTGCCTTCGCGTAGCTCACGAAAGATAGTAACTAGCCTTAACATTTCTTTCTCTAAGGCCAAATGAGCTTGTTTGTCTGGCAGATAGGCGCTGCTGCTCAAACGCAAACGCACAATATCAGTTTCCTCCTCGAGCGTAGCTGGCAGCGGCATAACCACTGTGTTAAAGCGGCGGCGCAATGCAGAAGAAAGCTCATTAATCCCTCGGTCGCGGTCGTTGGCAGTCGCTATAATATTGAAGCCCTTAACGGCTTGCACCTCAGTTTCTAGTTCGGGCAGAGGCAACATTTTTTCAGATAAAATCGTGATGAGCGCGTCTTGTACCTCCGAAGGCACGCGAGTTAGTTCTTCTACGCGGGCTATTTTGCCGCTGCGCATAGCCCGCATAATAGGACTAGGCACGAGAGCAGCCTCACTAGGGCCTTCGGTAAGCAGTTTGGCATAATTCCAGCCATAACGCAGATGCTCTTCGCCCATACCTGCCGTGCCTTGCGCCAGTAGTACCGAAGTGCCGCAGATAGCCGCCGCTAAATGCTCCGAAAGCCAACTTTTGGCAGTGCCCGGTACGCCAATCAGCAACAAAGCCCGTTCCGTAACTAAGGTAGCCACAGCAGTTTCCACAAGCCTTTGCGC
Source organism: Cytophagales bacterium (assembly GCA_013299045.1). Taxonomy (GTDB): domain Bacteria; phylum Bacteroidota; class Bacteroidia; order Cytophagales; family Bernardetiaceae; genus RDZD01. The sequence goes on from JAAFJX010000002.1 coordinate 91,276, forward strand.
GCCTATATACTTAGGAGTCAGCACATAACCATTAGGTAGCGTTCCGCCCATGATGTACTGTACTACAGCCCAGGGAGAGAGCAACCAGCCCTCTGGACGTGGCTTAGTATCCTGCTCGGCTATGGTTGCGAGCTCCTCCTTAAATTGCTGCTCGGCGTGTTGGCGTAAAACAGTTTGCATGGCTTCAGAAATAATGTATAAGAAAAGTCAAATGTAAATGTTTCTTCTTTATCGTTTGGCGAGGCTTTCTGATAAAAAGCAGGAAAAACACGCCCAAAACTAGATAAAGTTTGTGCTTCGTAGAGCAGAACAATACTTTTTTAAAAAAAATATTTCTTTTGTCTTATAAAGTTTGCCAGATAAAAAAAAGTCATTTACCTTTGCGCAAGTATTTTGAGCCCGAATGGCGGAACTGGTAGACGCGCTAGACTCAAAATCTAGTGAAGGCAACTTCGTATCGGTTCGATTCCGATTTTGGGTACACAGGCTCTGGTGAGCAAAAAACGAGCATCAAATATTTTTTTGATGCTCGTTTGCTTTTTTATTAATATCCCTTTCTTTTATAACGCCAAAACAGGAAGCTGTTTATTTTTCTAGGGTTTGCTTTTGGATAGCCCATTCGGCTACTTCGCAACCTTTTAAGTTCTTTTGCGTAAGGAACAAAAACAACAACACAGCCAAATGAAAACATTTACTTTACTCAGCTTTGTGGGCTTGGCCCTCCTCTTAACGCTTGCGTCATGGTCGCAGCAAAAACACGTGTTATCGCAAGAGGCGCGGCTTTTAGCCATTGCAGAAGAATATGAAGATTACAGCATTTATCCACAAATTAACAATGGTGTGCTTTACGACACGGCTTATTTGCGCTGGTCGCAGGTACTATGTAGGCCTAATGTAACACTAGACCAAAGTCAAAATTTTGAAAATGAACATATTAAGTTTAGTCAGGCTGGAGCTAAAAGTAAGCATGGCGATAAGCTCTATAAGTTTTTTATCAAAGACCATGATGCTTATCTCTCCCCTAAGCTGGAAGCCCAGCCAGTAGGCCAAACTTTAGTTAAAGAAACATGGGAGATAGAAGTTTATGACCCCAAAACGGCTAGTGGCAACATCAACTCATGGAGGCCTTATAAGGTGAGTCAGAACGACGGCAAAGCCTACACACCAACCAAACCCATGCACTTGTTTGTTATGTATAAAGAAGCGCCTTCAGACAGCAATGACGACGGCTGGGTTTATGGTATTGTTGATATAAGCCAGCCAGAAAAAAAGGCAACCGTTTTAGAAAAAGGAAAAATAAAAAGCTGTATGTCTTGCCATAAAAACGCGAAGTACGACCGCATCATAGGACGCTAAAACAGATTGCAAACACAAAGAATGCAATTTATACTTTTGGGCAAGAGAGTCCATGCCTTCGTTTATCCCATATTTTAGCGCTCTCTTGTCCTTTTTTTAGTTTTGTATTTTATTGAGTACGTAGGTAACTCTTATAAAGGAACAGAAATTTGCCCCTAATTGTACTTTGCGGACAGACGATTGCCTAAAGTATGCCTAAAGAGATTTCATTTGTATTTTTAGAGGAATTTTAAACGCCAAGAAAGCAATTTGGTTTCGCTGGGTCGTCGTTTGCATTTGCATTTTACTCATTTGTTAATCTGGCTTTGTTTTTGAGACATAGACCAGAAAAAGAATCTAAAACTTAGAAAAAAATCTGAACTAAGCCTTGCTAATTCTTAGAATAGTTATAATTTTGCCCCGCTAAAGTTACAATAAATTTATGGAAGACTACAACAAAATCATAGAGTCCTTAAACATTAAATTTGTGAAGGCGCGCAAACTTTCTATGCTTAAATCTGTGCGCATAAATAATTATTATGACATCGAAAACTCTTTGATTCGTATCCACAAGGGCAATATTAGTTTTGGTAGCCCCGAGGTGTCGGTCAAGGAAGGCGATATTTTGTTCGTACCGGCTGGTCGTCCTATTAAAATTTGTTTTGGTAATGCCGCCTCAGCGCCCGCTATGAATCGTGATGAGTTCACAAACTCTCAGGTGAACTTTTTTGATAAGTGGCAACCCAGCTCAGAGCTTTCCGAGAGTTTTTCGCAAATCATGCTCGACGTAAAAGTATTTGATTCTGTTAGCTTTTTTCGGTCTTTGGATATTCCAGCCTTTGTTATCGAAAAAGACAACATCATGTGTAATCTTATAGACAACATTATTAATGAAGAGCGCGATACCAAAGCTGGGCGTGAGCGAATGATGGCTATGCTTACCGAGCAGTTGGTTATTACAATAGTGCGCTATATTCTCACACAAAAAATATTTGTTGAAAAACTAGCCACCAATAGCACTTATTTTAAAGATCCACGTCTTATCAGTATTTTTAACTACATCAAAGAAAATTTGGACAGTGACCTTTCTAATAAACAACTTGCCAGTGTGGCCAATGTTTCGGAAGACTATGTGGGGCAGTACTTCAAGATGCTTACAGGCATCAATCCGCAGGACTATATTGAGTATCAGCGCATGGAAAAAGCTGTTAATTTACTCAGAACTTCTAAAAAGAGTATTCGTGTGATTGGCTCAGACGTTGGTTATAAAGACACAGCCTATTTTTGTCGTAGATTCAAAATGATGTTTGGGCTTCCTGCTGGCCGTATGCGTAAGCGTGAATCTCTTATTCTGGACATTAACAACAAATAAAAATTACTTTTATGGAAAAAAACGGGCTCATAACTGCTATTTCGGTGGCGGTGCTTACTGTTTTTATCTCTTTTTTATACCTGAGTAATCGCAGTGAATGGACACACCAACTCGCCAAGTTACAAAGCACTAATGACAGTTTAATGGCTATTCAGACTGGTAGAGGCTCTACGGTTGGCAAAGCCGCTGCCGATATTGTGCTGGCTGACTCACTGGCGCGTGTAGAGGTATATAAAAATTATTTTGACCCCACGGACTTTGATAAATTCCGTCCCTATGGTGTTTTTAAAGATACCAGCGGCACGTATTCCTCCACAAGTCTGGCCGAACGCTTCAATGTTCAGCCGCCTGCCGCCATCAAAGAGGCCTCACGTGTGGGCAGTAGTGTGTGGTATATTGTGCCAGTAAAAGGCGTTCATTTGGTACGAAAAGGAGAAACGCTTGAAACAATAGCAAAGTACTACTACTTCAATAGCCAAGACGCTACTTTGATAGCAGAATTTAACCCAACTATTAAAGAAGGTCAGTTTGTATTTATTCCCTTTAACTAAGGCTCGGCGTTGTTCTCACACAAAAAATGCCTATTTTGCCGCACTATTCACACAACAGCGTTATTTTAACAGATAAATGATGAGAGCATTAATATTTTTTCTTGTTGCCAAATTATTGGTTTTGGCTCTGGCCGCGTCTTGCAGTGCTCAAGTCAAAAGCAGCAAAGGCTTATTCTTACAAGAAGGAACAGCCGTTGCGTTGGCCAACGCTGCTCGTTCAAAAGTACTTTTAAACCAAGAAGATGACTACACCAAAAATTTGAGCCAGTTTGACCTCATGGCTAAGCTACAAAAGCTAGATACGACTCTCAAAAGCTCAGATTATTTAAACTTTGCAGCCAGCCAAGCCCTAGACTGGACTCCCCAGGAAGAAAAACGCATGATAAAGACCATAGGCGTTGTAAGCCAGCGCATAGCCAAGTTAGGCTTAAAACTGAATCTGCCGCAAACCATAGAATTTGTAAAAAGTACGGGTGCTGAAGAGGGAAATGCAGCCTATACACGCGCTAACTATGTTGTTTTTAGTAAAGAAATGCTTAAAACGGAACATCTGGACGACCTTGTAGCACACGAGCTTTTCCATATTCTGACCCGTCACGACCCTGCTGCCAAAGAAAAAATTTATATGGCGCACGGCTTCCTGAAGTGTAATGAAGTGCCTTACCCAGCCGAGATGGCACACCTTAAAATATCTAACCCTGATGCACCCTATAATGACTATTACATCAAACTCAAGCACGCCGACCACAATATAGAGGCCGCCATTATCATTCATTCAGAGAGTGTTTATCAAGGAGGTATTTTTTTTAGTTATCTTAAAAAATCTTTGCTCGTTTTGACAGGCAAAGATGAAAAGAAACCTAAGTATGTTAATGGAAAACCTCTTTTGTTGAACTTTGCAGAAGTAGAAAGGCTCTATGAACAAATAGGAAAAAATACCGAGTACAACATTCATATAGAAGAAGTAGCCGCCGACCACTTTAGTATGCTCTTAAACGAAACTTCTAACCTACCTAATAGCAATTTACTAGAAGCTATGAAAGTTGTTTTGAAGGGAGGGCAATAAAAAGATAATTGAATGTTTGCAAGATAAACCTAAAGCGTTATTTTTGGGCTGTTGTAGCCAGACAAATTATCATCTCTTCATCAAAAAAAACGAGCCGCCATGAACAGTACTCAAGGACACCTCTGGGAAGTTTTTGTGCAAAGTAAAGCAGGACAGCCCCACAAGCACGTAGGCAGTGTACACGCTGCAGACCATGAAATGGCACTACAAAATGCCCGCGATGTGTATGCACGCCGTAATGAGGGTGTAAGCCTTTGGGTGGTGAGGGCTACAAACATCATAGCCTCAGCGCCTACCGACGCAGATGCGTTTTTTGAACCCGCCAATGACAAAATTTATCGCCACCCTACTTTCTATGTTGTGCCAGAAGGTGTCAAACATTTATAAACATTTGTGCACAGCAGACTGTTTTTAGCATAAATTTTCTTCATCAACCCTCAAAAAACTGAGACAAAAATCTTATGAGCCAGTCTATTTCAGAACATTTATTTGAGTATTGTTTAAGGCTCGGCGATACCAGCCTCGTGCTTGGGCATAGACTTTCGGAATGGTGCGGGCACGGCCCCTTGTTAGAAGAGGATATTGCCCTGACCAACATCGCCCTAGACCATATCGGCCAGGCTACGTCCTTGCTACACTATGCAGGCCAGTTAGAGCAAAAAGGCCGAGATGAAGACAATTTGGCTTATTTCAGAGAGGTGGGAGAGTTCCGAAATGCGCTTCTTTCCGAACAGCCCAACGGAGATTTTGCCTGTACTATGTTGCGCCAGTTTTTTATAGATGCTTTTAACTTTCATCTTTATAACTTGCTCAAAGAGAGCCAAGACGCAACGCTGTCTGCCATTGCAATTAAGTCGCACAAAGAAATTACTTATCATTTGCGCCACAGCAGCGAATGGGTTGTGCGTTTAGGACAGGGCACTGAGGAAAGCAAAAGACGCTTAGAAAGTGCCTTTGCTGAGCTTTGGATGTACACGGGCGAGTTGTTTGAAATGACCGAAACAGATGAAAATCTCATTCAGGCAGGGATTGCTTTTAGCCTGAATGAGGTGCAAACCAAATGGCGGCAAAGTGTGGAAGACACTTTCAAAAGAGCGGGTTTGGCCTTACCCAACTATCAAGATTGGATGGCGAGCGGCAGCCGCAAAGGGATTCATACCGAGTATTTGGGTTATTTACTCGCTGAAATGCAAGTACTTGCACGCGCCAATCCGGACGCTAAGTGGTAGATTTTTTGCAGCAGCATATACTAAAAAAAGACTAAAAATTAGGTTTCATAACAAATCAGTTCTAAATTTGCGGGTTAAATGATGCTTGCAATATGCTAAGAAATATGCGTTTTAGAGCAGCAATACGCTGGCTATGGATTCTGTTTGGGGGAGGGGCTGTGTTTGTGTTGTTCTGGGTAATGGCTGTTTCGGGAGACTGGTTCGGCTTGTTTGGTGGTATGCCTGACCTTGAGCAGCTTGAAAATCCTCGTAGTGCAGTAGCGTCCGAACTCTACTCCTCTGACGGCGTTCTGCTGGGCAAATACTATCGTGAAAATCGTAGTCTGATTGAGTTTGAGCATATCTCGCCCAACGTCATTGATGCACTCGTCGCCACGGAAGATGTACGCTTTGAGCAACACTCTGGTATAGACTTTTTAAGCTTACTTCGTGTATTTTTTGGCATTGTTACCTTTGACCTTAAAGGCGGAGGCAGCACTATTTCGCAACAACTTGCGAAAAACTTATTTTCTACACGTGGTGCACGCTTTGAGGGCGGTTTGGCCAAATCGGGCAACCTTTTCAAGATGGGTATTATCAAAACCAAAGAATGGATTTTGTCCATCAGGATAGAAAGAGCCTACACCAAAAAAGAGATTATCACGATGTACCTGAATACCGTTGATTTTGGAACAAACTCTTTTGGGCTGAGCGTAGCAGCAAAAAAATACTTCAATAAAGATTCTAAAAAGTTAGAGATACAGGAAGCTGCTGTTTTGGTAGGTATGCTCAAAGCGCCAACTGCTTTTAATCCTAAACTAAACCCAGATGCTTCCAAAAGACGGCGCAATACGGTATTAGAACAAATGCTCAAGTACGAGTACCTTACAGACGAGGAGTGCGAAAAATTTAAGGCAAAGCCTCTTGTGGTCAATGAAAAAATATTGGAGGTAGATGACCACAATGCTGGATTAGCGCCCTATTTTCGCTCTGTCCTGCGCGACGAACTAATGACTTGGTGCAAAGAAAATGGCTATGATTTGTTTGCAGATGGATTAAAAATTTATACAACCATAGACTCCCGCATACAGGCCCATGCCGAAGACGCTATGTTGGAACATATGCCTTCTCTCCAAAAAGAGTTTTTTTCGCATTGGAAGGGCAAAAATCCTTGGATTGACCGTAACTTCCGCGAAATAGAAGGCTTTTTGAATAAAGCCTGCAAAAATAGTGAGCGCTACAAGGCTTATGAGGCCATTTATGGTGAAAGGGACTCTCTTAAGATATTGCGTCTGATGGACCAGCCTGTTAAAATGCGGGTTTTTACATGGCAAAATGGCGAAACATTTGAGAAAGATACGACGCTCAGCCCACGCGATTCTATTCGGTATTACAAACACTTTTTGCATACTGGCATGATGGCTATGGAGCCCGGAACTGGCTATGTGCGTGCATGGGTGGGAGGCATCAACTTCAAGTACTTTAAATACGACCACGTCAAGCAGTCGCAACGCCAGCCAGGCTCAACCTTCAAGCCCATTGTTTATGCAGCTGCCATGGTAGAAAAGGGGTTTGACCCCTGCTACAAAGTAGTAGATGTTCCTATTAGTATTCCTTTGCCTTCGGGCGGGAGCTGGACAGCCAAAAATAGCGGTGCTTACAGTGGCCAGAGTTATACTTTAAGACAGGCATTGGCGCGTTCTATTAACACAGTAGCGGCTTATCTGATTCGTGAGGTTGGCGTTAGCAAAGTCATTGAATACTCTCGTCGTATGGGTATTACAAGTGCATTGGACTCTGTTCCTTCGCTCTGTTTAGGTTCAAGCGACGTATCGGTTTATGAACTCACCGGCGCTTATTCTACTTTTGCTAACCGAGGGACTTGGCTACAGCCTACCTATTTGCTGTCTATTCGTGATAAAAATGGCAAAGTGCTACAAGAATTTAGCCCAAAAGATACCGAAGTTTTTAACGAAAAAAATGCGTATGTTATGCTCCATATGCTCAAGGGGGCTACCGAAGAACGAGGCGGAACCGCTGGCGGACTGTGGCGTTATGAGTTTAGGCGTGCGGCAGGCTGTGAAGTAGCAGCCAAAACGGGCACTACTTCTAACTACTCAGACGGCTGGTTTATGGGTATGACCAAAGATTTGGCCATTGGGGTATGGACTGGTGCAACAGACCGCAGTGTGCATTTCCGCGATGCCCGTGGGCAAGGCTCGCATATGTCTATGCCTTTCTTTGGAAAATTCTTGGATAAACTTTATGCTGATGAGGAAGTCGTAAAAACCTATAAGTATAATAAAGGAAAATTCATAGAGCCGCAAAATTTTGACAAAGACCAACGCATAGAACTAGACTGTTCCAAGTATGAAACGGGTACTATTGATTCTATGCAGTACGTTCAGCCCACCGGCCCAGACGAGGACGAGGAGGGAATGCTTTAGAAGGCTTAAATCTGGCGTTTGAGCACTAACTTACAAACAACTTCTTTGCTACCACGCAAAACACGAACCTTGAGCTTTTTGCCGTTGCGCAAACAAAAAAATCCATTGATTTCGTCCAAGGTCATGGATTGGGTATGGTTGTGGTTAATACTCACTATTTGGTCTTCTGGCATAAGCCCTGCTGCCTCGGCTGGCGAGTTGGGTTTTACTTCTGCTACCACAAAGATAGGCAGAGAAGGATAAGGAGAATAAACCTCCATGCCGCTCATGTTGTGTTCAAAGGCTGCCTCATAAAATTTATTGGGAGTTAAGTACAAGCGTCCATGGCTATAGTCCAAAGCAAAATGAAAACGACGGAGAATGTCAGAGCCAATACTGCCGTTTCGGTCGCTCATTAACTGAAAATCTTTGGTAGCGGCTAATTCCGGATAAGAAACAAGCATATCCTCAAAAATATATTCGCCCAAATGTAAGGCTGGCAGGCGTGCCAAATGCCCACGTACATCGCCGTTCAGGCCTCTACCCAAATAAACAGGCAGCGAATGACGCGGAACTGTAAAACCGCTATTCACGCCTCCAAAAAGCCAAAGTGAATGACTGCCGCCAGTGTCAATGAGTAGTTTGAGGGGCACAAGGCTATCTTGGTTTAGGCGCACGTGTGCTTGTATATATGGCTTTTCATTTTCGATAGCCACAGGCAGATAGGCTTTCTTTCCGCGCTTTGTGTAGTGTGCATAAAACTTTTTGGGTGGATAAAAACTCAACAGACGCGACTCATAGTTTACTTCCACAACAAAGTGCTTGAATACATCATAACCTATAATGCCATGCACACGTAGCCCCATGCGCGTACTGAGGTGAAACACATCTTGCATAAGGACCAACACGCGCTGGGAATCAAACTCTACGCCAGCAATGCGCAGTAAATTGTTGATAGAAACAAGCGCTTCAAGAGGGTCGCCCGTACCATAGCCACGCACTTTGACACGCCCAGTAGCACGCAGGCTCAAAGAATCATTATAGGCCAGTTCCGAAATAATAGTAGAGCGCACTCCTGTATCCAAAATAAAACGAAGTGTATCGGATCCATTGATACTGATGGGTATAATCATCAGGTTGTGAACCGTATAAAAGGGCAAGTGTCTAACCTTTCCTTTCTCTAAAATCCATTCAATATCCTGCCCTGCTTGAGTTATCTGAGCAAAAGACCTTGTATAGATAATTGCCCAAAAGGCAATCGTTATGGATAAAACGAGCACCCCGGACGGCGGTAGAACTTTTTGCATACAGCTGCCAGATTTTGAGTTGAACTATCCTAAAAGACGTAATTAGACAATAAAACGTTACTGGAAAGTGCTGTTCAGAACAGAAAAATTCACATCAGAAGCCAGAAACACAAAAAATGACTCTGCTATACTGCGTGGGCATTCACAAACATACCCTTAGGCTTCCTTTAAAAGTGATGTTTCATGACCAGATTTACCCTGAGCCATACTTATATGCAAAATGTTTTCGCACAAAGCCTACGTTCATTAAAATTGCTATTATTTTCAACATTAATAATTGCGGCCATTAAACCAGAAAGCTCTTGCAGCATCTAAGATGAAAGAAATAAAAAAAAATGATGAAGTATATCATTCTGATAGTGATTCTAGCTGCACTGTTTTCGTGTGGTAATGATGATAAAGCCCCTCTGATTGCGGACAAAGCAAGTGAGCAAAAAATGATTGACTTGACTGTTGATGGTGAGGGGAGAAGTTTTATGGTCTATATGCCAAAGGGTTATAACAATGCGGGAAAAATGCCTTTGATATTTGCTATTCATGGCGGCAATGGTACGCCCGAAGGCATGATAGAGATTGCAGACTTCAAAGCGATAGCAGACCGCGACAAAGTTGTATTGGCTTACCCAAAAGGCATTGAAAAAAATTGGAATGATGGACGACCAACCAATCCTAATTTATTAGGAATCAATGATGTAAATTTTTTTAATCAAATGTGTGATTATCTTGTTAGCAATCATTCTGTTGATGGAACAAGAATTTATGCCACTGGCATTTCAAACGGTGGCTTTATGTCTGCACGTTTGGGTTGCGAACTGAGTAACAGAATAGCCGCTATTGCAGTAAATGCTGCCTCAATAGAAGCAACCAGTATTGCCCCAAATTGTAAACCAGAACGACCAGTACCAGCTATTTTTATACATGGTACTACAGACCCAATAGTCCCCTTTGCGGGCGGAACAATGACAAGCGGTGCAGGAGGTGTCATTCTGTCTCATTTTCAAGCGATTGACAAATGGATTGCTATCAATTCGTGTAGCACAACCCCCTTGGTCAATGATATGCCAGATATTGCCAACGACGGAACTACTATTAAACAAAGAATTTATTTGGGTGGCATTAACGGGAGCGAAGTGGTCAGTTATGTTATCCTGAATGGTGGGCATACTTGGCCGCAGGGCTTTCAATATCTGAACGAAAGAATAATTGGTAAAACAAGTCAAGATATGAATGCTTGTGAGGTTATTTGGACATTTTTTAAACGATTTAAACGATAAGGTTTTAATCTGTTAAACCTAAACAGATTTTAAGTGAGGCTTACGGTCGTCTGTAATGGGCTTAACGGTCAGAGGGTGAAGTTTTCTGTGTAAGAATGTTTTGTAAAAACACCCAATCAAAGAAGAGCCATTCAAAATCTTGAGTGGGCATAAAGCTGGTAAATCATAAAAATTAATTCATTAGACACAGCTTATAAGGTCTTTTTCAGCGGACGGCTATATGCCAAAAAATAGCCTTTTTTGTCAGAGTATAGCGCCTAACACAAAATATTTTTTAAATTGCAGTTTAAATCTTAAACACGCTGCACACTTATCAAAGTCCTTTATGTATAGCTACAAATATCCGCGCCCAGCACTTACCGTAGATTGCGTTCTTTTTGGCTGGGATATGCAAACAGAACAACTCAAAGTGCTTTTGATTGAACGCGCGCACGACCCTTACAAAGGTTTTTGGGCCTTTCCTGGCGGCTTTGTGGATATGGACGAAACAGCAGACGTGGCTGCAGCACGCGAGCTAGAAGAAGAAACCGGAGTTACGAACGTTTATATGGAACAACTCTATACCTTTACAGGTGTGGAGCGCGACCCCCGCGAACGAGTAGTGAGTGTGGCCTATTTTGCACTTGTGAAGCCACATAAGCATAAAGTGGTGGCTGCTTCGGACGCAACTCGTGCACAATGGATTCCGCTTAGTGAAATTGAAAAACTAGCTTTTGACCATGCAATCATCCTCAAAACAGCTCTAGAAAGACTGCGCGGAAAGGTTCGCTATCAACCTTTGGGCTTTGAGCTACTCCCCGAAAAGTTTACACTTACACAGCTGCAAAGCCTTTACGAAGCAGTGCTTGGCGAACAGATAGACAAACGAAATTTTAGACGCAAAGTTCTGAAAAGTAACATTCTGATTCAACTAGATGAATATGAAACCAATGTATCGCATAGAGCTGCCCGTCTTTTTAGTTTTGACCAAACGCGCTATGAAGAACTGACCGCCAAGGGCTACATCTTTGAACTTTAAGTAGCCGTCCCTTAAAAAGCCTGGATAAGAACAAGCACATCAACCGATTGATATGATTTATCAGCTTTAGGAACACCCTCATGATTTTTGGGTAGCTTTTTCTCTCTATTTTTTGCCTTGGTGCAGCACTGAAGCGCGAGCTGAAAGTTCCGACCGTAGGGCATAGCTTCGCTATTTTTTTGTAAAAATTTCGAGGGCTTAATATTGCGCTCTTGAGGGCATTAAATTATTGTTTTGCTGAAAAAACAAATACAACAGGGTCAATAGATTCCTGACCTTCTGTTCCGTAACAATGAGCAGTTTCTCTATAAATAAACTGTAAATCAAGTACTTGTGATAATTTGCGATAAAAATTATCTTTGGCATTTTTTTGCAGAATGAAATTAGTTTTGTATTTTTGAAAAGCAAGTTGTGCAACAAGCACAGGGGGTTTGCAAAAGTGGCGGTTCAGTTCTCCGCAGACACATTTGTGGTTAATCAAACATTGGTTCTCCGCATCAACATTTGTGGTGAAAATTGCCACCTTCGCAAAGCTCAAAAACGTTAGGCGTTATGCTATGAGCGACACTGCAAACCGACAACAGATGAAAAAATGAGACAATCATTACTTAACCTAATAGAGAAAACAATTGTTTACCAGTATGACTTGCCAAATACAACGGCAGGAATAACAAAAACTATTGTTTCAGTTGACAACGACCAATGTTTCAAATCAGTTGACAAAAACGACTTTACTGAAATTATCTACAATTCAATTTTAGAATACTCATTTAACGAATTTGAAATTGAAAATAAGGACTATGACAAATTACACTACATAGCTTTACAAAAAAGATTAAAATACAACCCAGATTTAGACCTTGACCAAAAAATTAAATACGGTTTTTTAGGAGAAGTTATATTGTTTAGTGTTTTGTATGTTTTGTTTAAATCTCAACCACTAATTGCAAGAGGATACTTTTATAATCCTTTAGAAAATTCAGAAACAAAAGGGTATGATTCTTACCATTTGATTGAAAACAAAAATCAAACGGAACTTTGGTTTGGAGAAGTTAAATTTCATAAAAACTATAAAACTGGAATCGATAGTATATTTAAAAATATAGGCAAAGCTATTTCAGACGACTATTTGAAGACAAATGTATTTGCAATTTCAAACCAAATTAATAATCTACATTATAAAGGTTCTAAAATAGAAACAGTAATTAAAGACTGGGAAGAAAACCCATATTTATCAATAATTGACGAGATTAAACAACATAATATGAAACTGGTTTATCCAGTAATGTTATTGTACGAAGAAGACGATTTAGGATATGATGATAGTATTAAAAATATTCCAAAATATATTATTGAAAAATATACAGCGAATACTTTCAGTATAACTGTTGACTATTCTATTTTTTTTATTTTGGTACCAATGAAAGACGTAAAAGCAATTAAAGAAAATGTAATCAAATGGATAGAATTGAAGAAACCACTAATGTCTTAAGACAAATCAACAAATTCAATTCAAAAGAAATATCTGATGATATTCTTATTAAATCTGTATGCGATTATTTCAACGAAATAAAAAATGATTCACTAAATCAATCTGATTTAAAATTTCTAAAATACATTTCTAATATTGCAGGAATACCTCATTATTTTGACATTTTAAATAGCCAATTCAATCAAGAAATAGAAATTGAAGAATACAATTTAAACACTTTTTCCTCATTGCTTTATGAAAGCACTTTACACACAAATGAGAATTTAAAAGTCCATAAATATCAAATGAAAATTATGGATTTGTTTCAAATAGGGAAATTGAACAGATATTTTTTATCGGCAAGCACTTCGTTTGGTAAAACACATATCGTTTTTGAAATCATTAAGAAAATGAACTATGAAAACGTAGTTTTAATTTTTCCAACAATTGCGTTACTTTCTGAAAATCTAGAAAAATTAATATCCGATGACAACTATAAGTATTTTAGAGAGAAATACAAAATTCATACTTTAAGCGAAGTCAGTGAATTTGAAGAAACCAATTTATTTATTTACACACCTGAACGATTTTTATCTTTCAAAGAAAAAAATCCAACTAGTATAACATTTAATTTCGCTTTTGTTGATGAGATTTATAAAATCGACAACGAATATTTGATTGATGAGGAAGTAAAAGAAAATGAAAGAGATCTTGCATATCGCTTATCTGTTTTTTATGCTTTAGAAAATAATGTTGATGTTCTATTAGCTGGTCCATATATAGATTTTTATGATTCTCAAAAAACAGGATACAATGGTTCATTTGACAAATTTCTTACTCAAAACGAAATTGAATTAATAAATTATAATCAGTATGAAATAGTAAGCAAATCATATGAAGACATTAAGTCTAAAAAGCATATTGAAGTTGATAAATTTCTAGAATTTGATTTTATTACCAATAAGAAGACAGATAGACTTATTGAGATAGTCAAAAAAATCAATGAAATCAATGAAAATACTATTGTTTATTGTTCAACAAGAAATTACTCGGAGACTTATGCTACAACACTTTTAGAATCAGATGTTTTCAATAATCATTCTGATGATGATTATTCAGACTTTATAAAACATATATCTAAAAATTTTAGCATAGATTGGACAATAATAAAAGCATTACAAAAGGGAATTGGTGTTCACCATGGTTTAATACCAAAATATATTCAAAAAGAGATTATATCATTATTTAATACAGGTCAATTAAAAGTTCTTTTATCAACAACTACAATTACAGAAGGCGTTAATACTTCTGCAAAAAACTTAATTGTACTTCATAGTAAAAAAGGAGATAAAGAACTTAAGAAATTTGATGCCAAAAATATTGCTGGAAGAGCAGGACGGTTTTTATATCATTATTCAGGAAGAGTTATCGTTCTACAAAATGACTTTATGAAAGCAATTGAATCTGAACCAGAAGGAATAAAACACAAAAATTATGATTTACAAGCACCAAAAGACGAAATAGATTTATTTTATTCAAAGGACGAGTTTCTTTCACAAGCCGACAAAAATAGAAAAACAGATATAAAAGCTGAACAAGAAAAAAGAGGAATTCCAGATGAAATATTCAACTTGTACAAAGTTGTAAGTAGACTTGATAAAATAACAATTTATGATGAAATCAAAAAATTATCGGCTTCTGAAATAGAATCAATAAATTCACTAATTAGGAAAATTCAATACAAAATGGATATTGACAATGATGGATTTCAAACCATTCTGAAAGTCATTTTTCCAATTGTAAAAAGTGAAAAACTTAAATTCTTAATAACCGAAACAGATAAGAATGGACAATTTTCAATACTTACTCATTTACTACACTTTTATTTAGTGGGTGGGTTTATGAGTTCGGTAACTTTCAAAATTGCTCAAGGAAAAACAATTGACAAATCCATTTCTGAAACTGCCGAGTTTGTTTATAACACTTTAAAATATCAAGTTGTAAAGTATCTTGGAGTTTTTAATATCATGTTTCGTTTCATTCAATCCCAAAAGAATAATAAAACATTCGAAGATGTAACAGGAATTGACAGACTTTTAGTCAAACTTGAATATAATGCTTTGACAGATAAAGGAAGAATTGCAAGTGACTATGGAGTACCTTCAAGTGTTTTAGAATATTACGAGAATGTTGAAAAATCAAAAGACATAAAAGCTAATTTTGACAATTACGAAATGAAAATATTTGACAGAATAGAAACAATTATTAACGGAACAGATAAAAGCACAAACACCTAACATCGGTAACCGTTGCACAACTACGACAAAAATTCAAAAACCAAGAATTTCAAAAAATTTCGAGGGCTTAATATTGCGCTCTTGAGGGCATTAAATTATTGTTTTGCTGAAAAAACAAATACAACAGGGTCAATAGATTCCTGACCTTCTGTTCCGTAATAATGAGCAGTTTCTCTATAAATAAACTGTAAATCAAGTACTTGTGCTAATTTGCGATAAAAATTATCTTTGGCATTTTTTTGCAGAATGAAATTAGTTTTGTGTTTTTGAAAAGCAAGTTGTGCAACAAGCACAGGGGCTTACAAACGGGATTTAAGTCAAATTTATTACTTTATACTCTTTCCCGAAAACTAGAGGCTGTTTCGTGTTTTAGGTTATTGTTTTCAATAAAAAAAATCTACTTTTGAGACAGAAGCCCACAGGCTCGCTTGCATTCTTTGTCTGTATTTTTTATGTTTGCGGGAACTATCAGAAAAAAATACGCAGCATGAAACTTTTTGTTATTGGCATAGGTGGTACGGGTATGCGCTGTTTGGAGTCTTTGGTGCAGCTTTGCGCTATTGGCATGGCCAACAACGCCGAAATCAATATTCTGTCTTTGGACACAGACACCAACAACGGTAATAAAAACCGTTCGGAAACCCTCATTGACACCTACATCAAGCTAAAAAAAGACCGCAATAACCAGCAAGTTTCGCTAGGCGAAGGCTTTTTTAGTGCCAAGCTCAATTTTTATCGCTTTGCGCCCAACTACTCCAAAGGACACAAAAACTTCAATCAGGTGTGCGGCATTGGCCAAGCTATGAGCAAGGAAGTGAACCAATTGAATGAATCTTTGGCCGAACTACTTTTTGACAAAGACACCCGCTCTTTTGACCTTGAGCATGGCTATCGTGCCCAGACACACATTGGCTCTTACCTCATTTATAACGCCATCAGGGACGAAATTCGCAGCATACACCGCGGCGGAAAAGCCCAACAGCCCTACGACATCATGAGTTTTTTGAGCAGGCTCCGCGACGCTGCCCAAGAAACCGACAACGAAGTGCGTGTTTTTATGATGGGCTCCGTTTTTGGCGGAACGGGTGCTTCGGCCATTCCTATCTTGCCCAAAGCACTAGAAGATGCCCTCACGGAAATAGACCCTTCTGCTAAGTTTTCGGGCAGGATTTTGTATGGTGCTACGCTCCTGACCAACTATTTTGGTTTCAATAAGCCCAAGGACGACCAGCTCAAGCAAGAAAAGGTGATTGCAGATGCCGATAAATTTGCCTTTAATTGCCAAGCCGCACTCACATTTTATGACGGCGATGCCACCATCCGCAAAACCTACAACCGTCTCTACATGATTGGCTGGCCACTCACGCTGGCGCAGTACAATAGCCACAACCACACCACCATCACTGGCGGTTTGGAGCAAAAAAACCCTGCTCACGCGGTGGAGCTGCTATGCGCCTCTGCTGCCATTGACTTTTTGTTGGACAATCCTACTTCGGCAGACAAGCACGAGTTTGTGTTCCGAAACGTAGAAGCACCTACCGATACAGCAGAGTTCAATTTTGCCGATTTCTTTGGCGCACCCACACGCAGGCTGGCTTTCATGAACAATCTGACCACTTTTTATGCCTTATGTTTCCTCTTGCAAAATGAGCAGGAAGGTAGTATTGGTACTTTTGCCAAAATTTTGGCCAAAGAACACGGCATTATGGACTACCGCGACATTCCTGAAGAGGATATTCGTGCCCTAGACGATTTTGCGCGGCAATTTGCATTTAGTTACAACAGTGGTGGAGCGGTAGAATTGGGCTGGCTCAGGCAGATTAGGGCAAGCCTGAACACCAACTTTTTGTTTGATGCCAGTACTTACCAAACAGACGCGAAAGTCCTCAAAAAAGCCAACTGGGGGGCTGTGTTGCCTACTAAGGAGCATCATTTTGCCGAAAAGGGCATTTTTAGCGGCCCTAAGCCCTACGAAGAGTTTTTGAGCAAATTCAAAAAAGACCCGGACGTACGAACAGGGGCGGACTTTAAGTCCTCAAAGCAAATAGAACGCCTCCTGAACCACCTCTACAAAACCCTCACTAAGCTGCATAAAATCAAGGTTTAGGCTTTGGGGCACAGAGTGGACTATCTAAAAGATGTGGCTATGTTTTTTTTTAAAACAAGCTATGCACTGCGTCTAGAGCATATTTTTTTTCATTTTGCTAAAAAATTCAGGAGTTACACCTATGTATGAGGCAATTTCTTTTTGAGGAAGGTAATCCACCACGTCTTGGTACTTCTGCCTAAAGTTAAGATAGCGCTGTTCAGCACTTAAACTAAGGCCGTCCAAAATGCGCCTCTGATGCGCCACCAAAGATTTTTCTAGAATAATTCTAAAAAAACGCTCAAATTTTGGCACTTGGTAGTAAAGCGTTTCTTGGTCTTGTTTGGACAACAAAACAATGGAGGTTGGCATAAGAGCCTGTATGTTTAGAATAGCGCCATTCTGCGAAATAAGGCTGTACATATCCGCCATCCACCAGTCTGAAGGCGCAAAATGCAAAATGCGTTCAAACCCGTTCCTGTCCACCGTAAAACTCTTGAGGCAGCCGCTCAGAACAAAGGCAGAATGCTTACAAATAGCGCCTTCTTTGAGCAAAAAAGCCTTATTTTTGAGCTTCTGGCTTTTGAGCAAAGAAACAAAATGCGTTTCTTCGCTTGCAGTCAGCGTAATGTGCTTGGCTATATTTTTTAGCAGCAAGGAAACATCTATATCAGGCATAAAAACACTTCGGCTTTTTGATAAGAACGAACCAATATCTCAACTAGTCGCGCGGGGTGGGTGCATATTTCAGAATGCCGTTGTACCATCTATCTTCCAAAAAGAGCAATTCTTGGCAGATGGCCTCAAAGTTTTTACGGCCCTTGACGGTTTTAAACTGCGTTTTGGCCAAAGCGCGCAGGCAGTCTTGATAATCAAACTTGGCAATGACGTAGTCAAAACCGTATGGATTGGGAGACTTGGCAGCGGGTAGGCAGACTGTAATGGTTTGGAACTGATAATGTTTTTTTTGTCCTTGTTTGTCATAAACCATTTGCCCTTGAATATTGAGAATGCTTAAATCTTTGGCAGTAAAAAGGTCTTTTTTAGTTATTTTCTTAGGCTTAATTTCCTGACCATTGTCCTCTGTAATAGCTGTTTGGGGCTTGCGGCTCATGCGCGCCTGCATTTCGGCATAAGAAATCTCTTTTTCGCCTATTTTGGCTTTCAATTGCTGCTTCTTAGCAGCATTTAACAATTTTTTGACCAGTTTGCCTTTGGCATACAAATGACTGTTTTGGGCGAGTTCTAGGTTCAGCTCCCACCTGAAATCATTTGAGACATTTCTGAATGGGCTTCCCGAAAGGCTAACTTCCGTGGCCATATATCCGCTATTGGGCAGTTCAACTTCCTGAACCGATGAATAAGACTGTCCGTTCAAAACTTGCTCTGCATTTTCAAACACTTTTTGGGTTGGCGAGCATACAAAAACATTGTTGGCCAGAGCTGCAAAATCGGAGTAACTGACATGGCCAATCAATTTGTTAAATTTATCTCCGTTGATGTAAAGCGTCATAGAAACAGGTGTATAATATTTTCCTGTTTTTTCTTCATTTAGCTTTAAAAGATAATAGTTTGGGTGCTTGGGAATCAGATGATTAATACTCTCAACAGGGGTAGAAAGAGCCATATCTTGATAGAGTTTGATGCGCCCTAATTGTGCGTTTTCAATCAGGAAACCCGCCATATCTTCTTGGGTTTGGGTGTCTAGGCGCAGGGCTTCGCCTAGGCTCATTTTATTGTTTTCCCAAACCATGTATAAAGATTTTTGACTTTTCGCAAAAACTTCCTTTGGGCTATAGCTGCCTATATATTCGGCATCGGTGTAGCGGTACTCACCTTGTTCATCTATGCTGGCGACTTGCTCCCAAAAGTACGTATAGACATGGCAAACTTCCCACTTGTCGCCTTTTTTCTGTTTTACCAATGCCAGATACGGTATAAATTGTTTAAAGTGTGCCAAATTTTTGAGGCGCTCTGTGCTTAAAGGCTGCTCTGCTCCGTTGTTTTTGAATAAATTTTGAGGTGCATTGCCGCTCAAGGTATCTGTTATGAATCCATAGAGCTTATCCAGAGCGGCATTCTGTGGCTTGGTAAGGTCATAAACAGACAGTACGCAATCTTGGGCTTGTAGAGGCCAAACAAACAAATAAAGGGCTAAACCTAGAAATAGCGTTTTTTTCAAAGACATGACAAAAATTGTGGCTAGAGGATAACGAGATAGGATTTTTTAGCGCATAACTTTTGTTTGTAACGAGAAAGATATGATTGAAGTTGGGAAAAATTTATACAAAAGTATAAAATACCGCTTAGGTCTTCTGCTAGTACTCTTCTTGAATATTCCTGATTGATGCGTTTTGTTATCTGAACATTACTTTTTTTGATGGCACTACAGTATTCCTACATAAAAACATCAAAGAGCCATGTAAACAACAACAAGATATTGAGAAGTTCTGGAAAAAATAAACCACACAAGGAGGTTATGATACCAAAAATCAATATCCCAAACGATATGCTTATCCACAACGATAGCGCCATGACAACACTCATTAGTAGCCCTATCCCTCCTAGAACCATTAACACACAGCCTATGCCAAACATGAGCGGGTCGCGTGGAATGGAGGAGTCTGGCCCCCAGTCTTTTAAATTTGTTGTTTTCCTCTTAACCTTACTCAAACTTCTGGTCTTTTCGTCTTTTTGAGCCATTTTAGTTATTTTCTTTTCCAGTTTTCGGGCTACCACTTTTTCTGCCCAACTCAAAGATTTCTTAGAAGAATGGTGTTGCAATACCTCCTTGGATTGGGGTAGCTTGATAACAGCAGATTGGGTTTCTAAGTCTTTATCAAATTTGGCCGCCTTGATGCTGTTTGTAGAAAAAAAAGCCAAAAAAAGAAAGCAAGTAGTGGTTTTAAAGAAAATTTGTAGCATAAGAGCCTTTAGTTTTTTTGTGTAATTAAGGTCAAAGATGCAACAATATGGCTAATAGTTGCTCAAAAGTTACTTTTATTTTATGAGCCCATTTGCCTTATAATTCAAAAAACCATAGAGCGGATATTTTTTGTTTGAGCGTATCCGAAAAATTGAAGAATAAACTCTCCTGCTCTTCAAAAGTCAATCAAAAAAGCTAAAATTTACTGCAAAAGCCCATGCCACTCATAAAAAAGCATTGATTTGCAAGGAAAAAAGCATAAATTTGTGGCCAAAAAAAGCATTATGCGGAAAGTAGCATTTCATACATTGGGCTGTAAGTTGAACTTCTCCGAAACGTCTACCATCGTGCGGCAGTTCGAACAGCGCGGCTACCAAAAAGTGGAAGAGAATGAGCAACCAGACGTTTTTGTGCTGAATACCTGCTCCGTAACGGACAATGCTGATAAGAAATGCCGCCAGATTATTCGCCAGCTACACAGCCACTCTCCCAACGCTTATGTATTGGTCATAGGGTGCTACGCTCAGCTAAAACCGCAAGAAATAGCAGATATACCGGGCGTGAGTGCAGTTTTGGGCGCTGCCGAAAAGTTCCGTTTGTTTGACTTACTCAATGACTTTGAGAAGCAAAGCACCGTGCAGGTTTGCGCCAGCGAAATCTCTCAGGCCAATACATTTACCGCCGCTTATTCTATTGCAGACCGCACCCGCACTTTTCTGAAAGTGCAAGACGGCTGCGATTACCACTGCTCTTTTTGCACCATTCCGTTGGCAAGAGGCAACAGCCGCAGCGACACTATTCCGAACGTTTTGAAAGCTGCTCAGAAAATAGCAGACTCTGGTGTTCACGAAATTGTGCTGACGGGAGTCAATACAGGAGATTTTGGGCTTATCGATGGAGAGCGAGTCGCTGACTTTTATCAACTCGTACAAGCCTTAGAAACCGAAACAAGCATAGAACGAATCAGAATTTCATCTATAGAGCCAAATTTACTGACCGACGAGCTGATAGATTTTGTAGCACAGTCAAAAAGATTTGTCCCGCATTTTCATATCCCGTTGCAGTCTGGCTCAGACAAGATTCTCAAATTCATGCGACGCAAGTACCTAACAGCCCTCTACCGAAGCCGTTTAGACCGTATCAAAGAACAAATGCCTAAGGCCTGTATAGGGGTAGATGTTATTGTGGGCTTCCCAAATGAAAGTGAAGAGGATTTTCAAGACACTTTTAATTTTTTACACGAATTACCTATTTCGTATTTGCACGTTTTTCCATATTCTGAACGCCCCAACACACGCGCAGCTGAGTTGCTCAATACTGTCAGCGCTGCTCAAAAAAAGCAGAGGGCTGCTATTTTGGGTAATTTATCACATAAAAAAAGAAGACTTTTTTATGAAGAAAACTTAGGCCAATCGGCTACTGTCCTATGGGAGACTGCACCCAAAGATGGTTTTCTAGAGGGTTTTACAGAAAATTATGTGCGTTTGCGCCATGCCTACAGCCCTGAATTACCCAACACGCTCCAAAAATTACAAATTACATCTTCCTTGCTTTACCCTATTGACTAAAACAGCTCAAAATCATTCTCGGCGATGAAAGTAAGTGCATTATCTGTATTCCCTGTTAAATCTTTGGCGGGTGTGAGCGTGCTTAGCAGTTCGGTTACGCCGTTAGGTTTGCACAAAGACCGCCGTTTGATGTTTGTGGACGAGCGCGGACGTTTTATAAGCCAACGTGAAATCCCACAAATGGCCTTGATTAAACCCGTGTTTGAGGATACCGCAAAGGATGTACATTTGTTGAACAAACAACTCATTTTGCCGCTAAATGAAACTTATTGGCCGCTTTTAGGAGAGCGCACCGTAACGGTATGGGGCAGGCAGATGCAAGCCAACATCATTGCGGAAGGGCTTTCGTTATTCGGTTACGTCGTGGATTTGGTTTGGGTCAAGCCTGATGCTGAGCATAGCTTTGCGGATAGTCAGCCTATCTTATTGATGACGCAAGAATCCTTTGATTTTTTTGCCCAAAGTGCCACTTGTGCAGTAGAAATCAAACGTTTTAGACCCAACATTATTCTGAAAAACAGCCAGGCTTGGGCTGAAGACCAATGGAAGCGCATCAGAATTGGCAACACAGACTATGAGGTGATTAAATCCTGTGCGCGCTGCCAACTCATCAACGTTCACCAAGATACTGCCACCATGAACAAAGATGTACTCAAATCATTGGCGGCTATTCGCCTTCTAGACCAAAAAATAAAAATGGGCATACTCATCAAACCGCTTAGTCTTTATGCTACCCTACAGCTTGGCGATGTCTGTACCGTTTTAGAGTAGGGGAGTTGTTGTGTTATCTAGTCGTCCCTGAAAATACATACAAAGTGCTTATTAACAGCAAATTAAACAAGCATTTCTATTTTAAAATATCGTAGTTTTTAGTCTATTTTGTCAAATAACTGGCAAAATCTCAAGAGCTTTTTAAGGCCTGCACTCCCCCGCATCAGACAAAAGCAAATGGCTCCAAGGTCAGAGGGTGAGATTTTCTGTGCCACTCTGTTTTGTAAAAGCACCCAATCAAAGAAAAAGCCATTCGCTGTTTTAGATGAAAAAAGGTTCTTTTTTCACCTAAATTGGCCTTTTGAGAGGCTTGATTTTTTTGCTATGCCCTACGGTCGGAACTTTCAGCTCGCGCTTCAGTTCTGCATCAAGGCAAAAAGTAGAGAAGAGAAGTCTATCAAAGGCCGTCAAGGTGTTCCCAAAATAGGCAAGCTATCCTCCTTAAATTTAGCTTACATCTATTGAATGTACTTTTTCAGGGACGACTATCTATATCCTGATTGATAGGCCACAAAAGCAGCTTATCTTCTTGCCATTGCGCTATTGCACTTCTCTCTTTCGGATAGATGGTTTTTAGTTCATTGACTGCCTCTTTGTTATACTGCGTCTTTGTGAGTACAACAGCAAGCGGCAAATGACTTTGCTGGGTGCGCAAAAGCAATACGCGGCTTTCTGTGCTGCTTTTTGACAAAAAAATGGCTTCAGGAATTCGGATAGCAAGAGGCAAGTGTAAAATTTCCAACAGCAACAGGCCGTGTTTATCAATTGTTTTGCCTACTGTTCGTTGAAACATCATAATTGGGAGGTCTTCTACGCCATGATGAAGCAATAACTGGCTCGGCTTTCCCAATTCAAAAAGATAGTTTCGCGAAAGCTGACCGCGTTGATAAGCAGCCAAAGCAGCATCATAACTTTTGAGTATCGTTTGGAAGTTCTCCCACATGACGGCTATTTTTCCGTAAAACGTCGAGATAATATTTGTAAGCAAAAAAAGCAGCGAGAATAGCACCAAGCAAAAAAAGTAAAAAGAAGGTATCGTCTAGAGGGACTTCCATGCCCCCCCCTGTATCAATAGGCGGCGGCTCGGGGTCTGTGGGCAGAGCAGGCCCTGGCAGCGCGAACACGTAAAAAGGACTCCAGCAGAAACTGAAAATACTTAATAACAAGAAATAAGACTTAAACTGATTTTTCATAAATATCCATAAATCATTAATCTATGTTATTTGTACCAGCAAATATTTAGCTCAATTATTAGAGGCAGGTCATTATGGTTTGTACCACCACAAAGAGCCTGCAAAGTAAAACTCTTTAGGATTCTTTACTTTGTCTAGGTGCGGCAGTTTTTTGACGTATCGTCCATAAACACGAAAGCGAATCAGCGAACGTTTAAATGCTCACAAATTCGTTTTCGTTTTGTTTTATGTTTTGAGGCTTAAAACGCACTAAGCCAAAGAGGCTACATACTTTGCCAACTGCGACTTCTTGTTAGCTGCTTTATTAGGGTGTATGATGTTCTTTTTAGCCAATTTGTCTAACATTGCATACACTTTGCTGATGAGAGCAGTTGCTTCGGCCTTATTTTTAAGGTCGAGCAAACGACGTACAAAAGTACGTGCAGTTTTGTGTTGGTAGCGGTTTCTCAAACGTTTAGCTTCATTTGAGCGGATTCTTTTGATTGCAGATTTATGGTTTGCCATGATAAAAACCAGAGAATATTCTATTAAAAACCTATTTTGAATGTTTTAAACCGCCAATAAACAGTTGATTTTAAACAACCTGTGTTCATAAAGTACGGTATTTGAGAGCGCAAAGGTAGATATTTTTTTAATATTCACAAATTATAGCTGGGCTTTATTTTTAAAAAAGAAGTAATTTTAAAAATATTAACCTTGCTTTATTGCTAGGCGCGTCAAGAATACATATATTTGGCTCTAATCTGTCGCCCAATTCTATGTTTGAGTTTAATTACAAAGACTTTTTTTCATTTAGAATAAAACATCATTTTTATTCTAGTAGCCGCTGCCCAGACTTTGAAATAGTGCCTACCCCAGAAAGCAAGGCTCTGATGCAGCGCGCCGATATGCTCTATAAAATTCGGCCTGATGGCTTAGATGTACGCTATAACACAAACAGAGAAGAAATTTTGAATCTTTTGGTCAGGGAGAACCCTGCTGCCAAACTTTCTTTTGCTTGTTACGTCAAAAATCCTTTATTTTTTAACTTTACCGAGCTGCCCGTAGAGTTCAAAGGCTATGGTTTAATTTGGGATAATCTGACACCGCACCAAGACAAAGACGCAAAATTGTCTTGGTGTATTTCGCCAAAAAATACAATTAATGAGTTGGATTTATTGCCAAGTTGGCACAAGCTATTTGAAGAAAAATATGCGGACAGCCCGCATGAAGTTTTAGCAGAACATTTGCAAAGCTCCGAAAAGCAGCTTTTACATTGGGAAGGAGTCAATATGCCAGCGTTTGCGCCACCCCAATATGGCGTTTATGAGGTTTTTGTGGACGCACAAAAGAAAGGCAACTATTTGTATACATGGACAGACCGGGCGGCTTTACCTTTTGCATATTTAGAAATTCATTTGGCAAAAGGGCAAAAGCCTATCTTCATGGACGGCAGAGTACAGCCCATTCAATATGAAGTTTGCTTTGAGGCACGCACTTCTTATTGGCGTTATTTGATACTGCCACGCCACCTCAAAGATTTTGCGAAACTACTCGTACTCGGCGAACGCGAAAACAAAGAACTATTTGAGTTTAAAGATAAAAGACTGGTTGCTGGCCAAGAAGCCCATTGTTTTGAAGCCAAAAAACCGCTGCCCATGACAGAAAGAGCACAATACAACTTTCAACTACAAAAGTTACAAACAGGTGGCCTCCCTAAAATTGTTTTGGACAAACTGCCTGTGGCTTCTTTTCAAAACCTAAAGCCAAACGGCAGAGAAAAAAATAGCAAAATTTTCTCTGAAATATTTGTTCACGTTTAAAATACTTCTTATAATTCGCACAAATAAATCTTAAACTTTTTTATGGCGCAGCGATTAGCAACACCCGGCGTTTACATTGAGGAAAAAAACGCATTTTCCAACTCAGTAGTAGGTTTGCCTACTGCTGTTCCCGTGTTCATTGGCTATACTGAAACTGCCTTTAAAGGCGGAAAATCAGTAATGAATAGGGCAGTTCGTATTACCTCTTTGGCTGAATACCACACCTATTTTGGTGCTGGGCCTACTGCCAAATTTACAATTTCTCCTGCCAGTGGGGCAGATTTTGATTTCGCTGTTGGTAACGACAAGTATTTGCTTGAACAAACAGCCCAAACAAAGTTTATGCTCTACAATGCCATGCGCCTATTTTTTGACAATGGCGGTGGTATTTGCTATGTGCTTTCGGTAGGGCACTATACTAAACCTGATGGCTCTGCCAATGTGGTTGAATTTACTCCTCTCAAAGAAGCCTTGAATATCCTTATTGCAGAAGAAGAACCTACACTCTTACTCGCGCCTGAGGCTGTTCTGCTTGACGCAGAAAACTGCTACTCGCTTTATAAGCTCATGCTTAATCATTGTGGCGACAAAATGAAGAATCGTTTTGCAGTTTTAGATGTTCATAGCGGCTTTAACAAACGTTCTTATGATGAAGAAGACGTTATTCGTGGTTTCCGCGAAGGCGTAGGCTCAAACTTTTTGAACTATGGTGCTGGTTATTATCCTTGGATTCATACTACCATTGTGCAAACTAATGAGCTAGACTACCGAAATATTGCAAATGCAGATGTTCTTGAGGGTATTTTGAGCACCGAAATTGATTTGATGACTGATGAAAGCAAGCCTGTGGAACTGCGCAAAGCGAACGAAATTAAAACCGTCATTGGTCAAATTTCTGACGAAGATGCCAATCCTAATTCGCTCAACCAAACGCTTTTGGCTGTTTGCCCTATGTTGAAGACCATTCTAAACCAAGTGCGTGGCCAGTTGAACACTCTTCCGCCTAGTGCTGCTATGGTAGGTATTTATAGTATGGTCGACAATTCGCGTGGTGTATGGAAAGCCCCAGCCAACGTGAGTTTAAGCTCGGTTGTTGCGCCAGCAGTCAATATTACTGGCGAAGACCAAGAAGATTTGAACGTAACCATTACAGGTAAGTCGGTGAATGCTATCCGCCCTTTTATTGGCGAAGGTGTTATTGTTTGGGGAGCAAGGACTCTAGACGGCAACAGCCAAGATTGGCGCTATATCAACGTTCGTCGCACTTTGATTTACATAGAACAGTCTATCAAATATGCGGCAAAGGCGTATGTATTTGAACCTAATACGGCTGGAACTTGGCTGAACATCAAGTCTATGCTTAATAACTTCTTGACGGAGCTTTGGAAACAGGGCGGCTTAGTAGGCGCAACGCCAGACCAAGCCTTTGAAGTAGCAGTAGGCATTGGTTCTACCATGACTTCAAACGACGTTTTGGACGGTATCATGCGAATTTCGGTTAAGGTAGCTATCTCTAGACCTGCTGAATTTATTGTGGTTACTTTCCAACAGAAGATGCAAGAGTCTTAAAGACCGCTTGATGAGCGTACTTCAATCGTAAAAAAACTTCTCTAAAAATATTTAATAACCCACTAAAATTTTTATAAAATGGCAGACGACGGTTCAGCACAAAATGGTATATGGCCTCTCCCTAAGTTTCACTTTAAAGTTAAATGGGGCGACGTGGCCGATGAGCTTGGTTTTCAGGAAGTTTCTGGCCTAGATGTTGAGGCACAAGTTATTGAGTATCGTCATGGCAACAGCCCAGAGTTCTCTAACCTCAAAATGCCTGGCCTTAAAAAGAGCGGAAACGTTACGATGAAAAAGGGAGTTTTTGTTGGCGACAATCAAATGTGGGACTGGTTCAGCACCATTACCATGAACACCATCAAGCGCGAAGTTGTTGTTATTTCTCTCCTAGATGAGAGCGGCGCGCCTACTATGGTCTGGACTCTACACAACGCTTTTCCTACCAAATTAACAGGCACAGACCTCAAATCCGACGGCAACGAAGTGGCTATCGAAACCATAGAGCTTGCTTACGAAAGACTCGAAATAAGCATGGAAGCCTAAACCTTGCTTAATTGCTTTAAAAAAAGTCGTTCTACTAAACTAGGACGGCTTTTTTTATGAATGCTTTTTTTCTTTATCTCTTTTGCCTAAACCGAAGTAACCTGATGCGTCCTTATAAGATTCTTTACACGCTCTTCTTTATTTTAACAGTCCAAACCTCTTTTGGACAAAATAAAGTACAGATTCTTTATCAAAGTGCAGACAGCGCCTTTAAACAAAAAGATTACAAGACATTCTTAATCCTTTACCAACAGTTAGATAGCCTGCGGTCAGCACACCCACGCGTCTTGTATCATCTTGCGGCGGCATACTCGCTCAACAATAAACTTCCTGAAGCGTTAAGGACACTTGAACGCTTGCTCCCGCTCAATGCGACTTTAGCTATGCAGCAAGATAGCAGTTTTATGAACCTATGGCTATATCCTGATTTTCAAAACATCTTGAAAGACATGAGTCAGGCACAACAGCCAGTTACTAACAGTCAAGTTTTTTTTACAGTTCCGCAACGCGACCTACATTTAGAATCTATTGCATACGACTCTAAAACAGGCTTTTACTACAGCGGCAGTGTGCATCAACGAAAGATAGTTTATTTTGATAAAAGATTTAAGTGCCATGACTTCAGCCAAGAAGGAGACAATGGGGCCTATGCTATTCTAGGCATTCAGATAGATACCAAAAGGCGTTTGTTATGGGCTGTAAGTGCTGCAACTGCCGAAATGCGAGGTTACAAACCCGAAGACGAAGGGAAATCTATGTTGCTGAAATACGATTTAGATACTCAAAAATTATTGGCTACATACAGCATCAGTGATGAGCAGACTCATTTTTTCGGCGACCTGCTGTTGTTGCCAGACGGAAGTCCACTCATTTCGGATAGCGTAACACCAGCCCTTTATAAATTAGACAAAGAGCAAAACAAGCTAACGGAATGGTTACGTTTACCGGCTCGTTCATTGCAAGGATTGTGTATGGACAAAAAAAGCCAGAAGTTATTTTTGGCAGACTATACACGCGAAGACCTCTTTGTGATTGATATTCCTACCAAAATAATTCATACGCTCGTCCTACCAGCTGGCCATTCTGCAAAAGGTACAGATGGGCTTTATCTTTGGAAAAACCAACTCATTTGCGTACAAAACGGAGTAAGTCCTATGCGAGTTTGTAAACTGAAACTAGATAAAAGTCAGAAAAAAATTCTGGGCTGTCAGATATTAGAGCGAGCAAATATTCATTTTGGCGAGCCTACTTTGGGTACTTTGGTAGGCAAAAAGTTCGTTTACATAGCCAATAGTTCCTGGGCAGCATACAAAGACGGCACACTACAAACAGAGCAACTCAAAGACATTGTATTTTTAATTTTGAATTTATCTGCTAAAGCGTTGTAGATGTGAGGCAGGGCGGGAAAAGCCTTGAGATTTTGCCAATTTTTTTGATAAAATAGGCTAAAAACTAAGATATTTTGAAGATGAAATACTTGCTTAATTTACTGATAATAAATATCTTATATATTTTTTAAGGGACGACTACTTAAATTTTATTTCTTCTTGTTTAAACTCTCTTCAAATTTAAGATATTCCTCTTGTAAGCGGCGCTTTAAAGGCTCCTGCGTGATGTACTCAGAAAATTTATTGTGCATGGCGGTTGCAAAGCCCATGTCCTCCCATGAGGCAAACACATAAAAAAGAAAAGTATATAACAAAAGATACTCAGCGGCTTTCAAAGGCTTTTCTATCCCAACAAAACTATCAATAATGCACTGAAGTAAACCTTCTTTATCCCTGCGTATCTGCACGTAGTCTATTTCTTGACGACTTGGATAACAAATACCTTGATGCTTTCTCACCTTATTGAGAATTGCTTGGGTAACCCCATAATAATAGCCCGTTGAGAAAAGTGCGTCCTCATTAATAAAAGCCAACGCCCTGTTTCCTCTAAAAGTGCATTTATGGGTGTTATGCTTCGGCATCGCTGCACTCATATCATCTACTTCAATTGCGGGATTTATTAGATACTCTAATTCAGCATCAAGATGCTTCAAAAAATAGGCAGGCAGGTTGTGCTTAGGTATTTCGCGCTCATTAAAGCTCTTAAGCTCACAAAGCACGGAGTCTATTTCGGCACTACTACGGCCACCTTTCAAAAAATGTAGCTCTGGATGCCCTTTAGCCACTTCAAGGTAGCGTTTTTGGTAAAACCTAGACATTTCGGCGCTTCTACCCGAAATAAATTGTAACTGCCTTTGCCCATTTATCTCTACCAACTTGGCTCTGAGCGTATCGTTGGGCAGCAAAAACATATTACCATGATAAACTCCACTAGGATATCTGTAGAGAATAACATTCATAGGATGATCTACTTCCATTAATAGCGTAGAAGTCCCATTCGCTATGGGTGTAAGACTTGAAGATATACGATGAGCTCTTCTAAATGTGGTTGTGCCAAGCAGGCTAAACCCAGTAGGTGTTCTAAATGTATCTACATCAATAATCACCACAGACTTTGCGCCTAACTGCATCAAATCAGCGGCGCGCTCTTCTTGAGCCTGTAAGGTCAGGGTGTGTAGGCAGAGAATGAGGGATAAGATGATTTTTTTCATGGTTGGTCTCTGATTTTTAAACTTGCAGTACAAAACCTCTTTGCAATTCTAATCTCATACTGCAAGTTACTATTTAACAATTTAAGGATTAAAAACAAGCTCTTCATTAACCTCTCTAAGAGATGTACGTTTTAGAAAGCGAATAATTGTATTTTTCTAAGATAGAGGCTTTACTTTTAAAGTAGGGCCAACTACGGCTATCCTATAGCTAAGGCAAAATAGGACAAAAAGCATAAAGCGGGTTTGCGGCTTTATCTTTTTTTTTGTTATCTAGTACGTCTATTGGCCTGTATTTGCGTTAGAGAGGCGGCGGGTTTAGTGCGTAGCACCGAAGCGAAGCCCAAAGACGAACGACCGCGAAGCGGGAACGCCCAATAAATTGTAGAAAAACAATCATTAGTCAAAAAGTCAGATGTAAGGAATTTGACAAAAAGTTATTTGAAAACGCGAGAAAATGGCCTCTACAAGGGACAAAAGAGGGCAATTAGAACTTAAAAAACTCAAAAAGGGCTTTTTGACGACTCAAGAGAGATTAGTTTAAGAACTTGCTTTCGTCCAACCCCCCCCCGCAACTCTGCGGAAAGGACGGTTTTAATAAACAACTAAGATATTTTAAAGATTAAGCGTTTGTTTAATTCGCTTTTAATATGCATTTTATATATCTTTTAAGAGAAGACTAGCTAAATCTCTCTTTGAAACCAATTCACAACCAGCAGCAAAGCCCAATGCTCTACTTTTATGGGAATGATTTTTGCGGTTCTTGTTGCCAAATACTTATAAGCCACCTCAATAGTTCCCAAAAGATGAAGAAGTACAATCTTCTACTAATCTTGCTTTGGTCAGTACACTTGGCATTGGCTCAAAACTGGCAGGAATTGGATAAAAAGGCAACATCTTTTTATACGATAAACCTAGATTCTGCTATATTTTACGCTCAAAAAAGCGTAAACGTATGTTACACGGCGCTTAGCGCTCAAGATACTGCTTGCGCACTTTGTGTGGGGCATTTGGCTCAGGCTTATGAGCGAAAGCAAAAATTTATGGTTGCCGATAGTCTTTATAACCTTGCTATTGGCTGTTTTGATAAAAGTAATACAAAATCTGTTACGCTGGCCGAACTGATGAATGCTTCTGCCACCATCAAACAGCACCAGAATAACTTTAGCGGGGCAGAAAGGCTATTTTTTAAAACGAGAAGGCTTTTTGCTGAACTTATAGGAAAAGAAAACCACTTCTATTCTAGTGGTTGTAATAACTTGGGCTATCTCTACCGCGAAGCTGGCCGCTACCAAGAATCCGAAGCCTTACTGCAAGAAGCCAGAGGCATACGTGAGCGTACAGTGGGCAAGGAGGACCCCGCCTACGCAATAGTTTGCAACAATCTAGGCTTGCTTTATCAAAGCATGGGGCGCTATGAAGAATCCGAAGCCTATGCCAAAGAAGCCCTTTACATTCGCGAAAAGAAGTATGGCGAAAATAGTTTGCTTTGCGCCACCTCTTACAACAACTTAGGGCTTCTGCACAAGGAGAGAGGGCAGCACGTTTTAGCAGAGCAGTTTTTACTAAAATCCAAGGAGATACGCGCACGACTGTTGGGTACGCAGCATCATATTTATGCAGCAGCCTGCAACAATTTGGCAGCGCTTTATCAAGAACAAGGCAGAAATGCTCAAGCGCTTAACTTTCAGAAAGAAGCCTTAGAAATCAACAGAAAGAATAATGATAAAAAAAGTGCACTTTACACCAAATCCCTTCTCAATCTTGCTACTTTAGTTACAGACGTTAGTACAGATACAGATTATGCAGAAGCGGAACAGTTGATTGACGAAGCCGCCACCATTCGTGCAGAGCAATATGGGCGAGAGAGTGCAGCCTACGCTTCGGTACTTGTGGCAAATGCACGGCTGAGTCATGTTAAAAAAGATATAGCCAGAAGTGAACTTTTGTACCAAGAGGCTATTGAGATAATGAAAAAGACTAGTGGCGAAAAAAATTACCAAAGTATAAGCGCCATGACTCTTCTTTTGAGTTTATATATTTATGCAGAAAACTATGAAAAAGCCTCTTTGTTAGGCAATAATACGCTTGATTTACTTGAAGACATAGGCAGCAAGGAAAGCATGGATTGGTTTAACATCATGAGCTGCATGGCCATAGCCTACGAGGGTTTACTAGACTATAAAAAGGCCATCAAAGCGCACAGTGAGGCGATGCGTGTTTTTTGGTATCAAATAGAAAATAACTTTGATTTTTTGTCCGAAAAAGAAAAAAGTAAGTTTGCCGCACAGCTGCGCAATAAGGCTGAAATGGCTTATTCCATGCTCCTGAGGCACGCAGACCCTGAACTAAGCAGCCTTCTCCTGAACAACTTACTCATTACCAAATCCATGTTTTTCAATACCTCACAAAACATGAAGAGGCATATACAAAACACCAAAGACAACAAGCTACTCCAGCTTTATAACGACTGGTCTTTGGTACGCAAGCAACTTGCTAACGCCACACAAATGAGCAATGAGTATTTAAAAGCACAAAATATTAGTTTTGACTCCCTTACAGAAACTGCAAATGCTTTAGAAAAGGAGCTCTCGCTCAAAACCTCCTTACAAATTGATAAAAAGAGAGTAGTGTGGCAGGACGTGCAGCGCCAACTCAAAAAAAATGAAGCAGCGGTAGAAGTTATCAGAATTTGGTATCACAACAAATCTTATAAGGATTCTGTCATGTATTTGGCCTTTATTACTACACCAGAAACAAGCAGCTCCCCACTTTTTGTCCTGCTCCCAAACGGCAATTATCTTGAAAAAGAAGGTCTTAGCTTCTATCAAAATAGCATTCAGTACAGTCATTTGGATACCTTTTCTTACAACTCTTTTTGGAAGCCCATACAAGAAAGAATAGGAGCAGCCAAAACCGTTTATTTTTCTGGCGACGGAGTCTTTCATCAAATCAATCTGGCCACTCTTTATAACCCCCAACGCAAGCGTTATTTACACCAGAGCATCAAGATACAGCTTTTGAGCAGCACACGCGACCTTATGTTGATACAAAACACTAAAAAACAAACAAAAAACTACAAGGATTATCAGATTCATCTCTTTGGCTATCCGAACTACGCACTCAAACAAGCCGCTATGCTATCCGAACCTGAACTCAAAGGCGTACTGGAAGAACAACAAGAACAAAACATCAAGAAGCTGCGCTTTTTTAATTTAAGCATAGGCCAAGTTAAAGAACTGCCCGCCACTAAAGTAGAAGTGGAACAAATTGTAAGTATGGCGCAAAGGCAAAATATAAAAACCCACATCTATTTGGGCAACAAGGCTACCGAAAGCTCACTCAAGGGTTTACAAAGCCCCAGCATTCTGCACATAGCCACGCATGGCTTTTTTATCAAAGAAGAAGATAACAACAGCAACCTGAGTATGGACAACGCCCTTACTCGCTCAGGGCTATTACTTGCAGGCGCGGAAGAGGGCATTACTTTGGCTGATAAGGGCGAAGAAAACGGCATACTTACCGCACAAGAAGCCTTTGGTCTGAACTTGAATGATACGGACTTGGTCGTTTTATCGGCCTGTGAAACAGGGCTGGGTGATATACAAAACGGTGAGGGTGTAAATGGTTTACAACGCGCTTTTATGCAAGCTGGCGCAAAATCAATCTTGATGAGCCTCTGGAAGGTGGACGACGATGCTACCCAAAAGTTAATGACTTTGTTCTATCAAAATTTACTAGAAAAAAAGCAAAGTAAAAGATTGGCTTTTGAAAACGCCCAAAGCAAGTTGCGTAAAACCTACCCAGAGCCTTACTATTGGGGTGCTTTTGTGTTATTGGGGGAATAAAACATGGCCAGTCATCTAGTATTCTAAACAGAAACAAGGCCTACTAAATTTTCAAGCTAGCGCGGATTCTTTTTTTAAAAGATAACGAATAAACAGCATACTTCATAAATAAAACTCTCACTATCTCCACTTTCTCTAACTGTTTATGTGCTCAGTACGTCTTTATCTTCTAATCTCTTTATTAGCGCTTTCAAGTTTCAGTACTCAAGCCCAAACTTGGCAGGTTTTAGACAGTCTAGGACAGGTGCTTATCAAGAAGCAAAAGTTCAAAGAGGCAGACTCTGTTCTGAAACTTGCTCTCAAAAAAATAGAGATACAGCACGGCAAAGATACTGCTTATAGCATTGTAGCTATTCGTTTAGGCAAACTTTATTATGGCAACCTGAGCCGCTACCAAGAAGCCATACCTATTTTGGAAGAGGCGCACAGGCTTTTAAGCCAACACAAAACGCAAAAAATCCTCCCTTATGCGTTGGCCTGCCACGAACTAGCCAATTTGTATTCAGAACTTGACCGCTTTGAAGAGGCCGAAAGATATTACACAGAATCCAAAGGCATCAGAGAACGTGTTTTGGGCAAAATGAGTGTTGAATACGCTATTTCTTGTAATAATCTAGCCAATCTTTATATGGATTTAGGCAACCACATACAAGCCGAACAACTGCATGAAGAAGCCAGGTCTATCAGAGAGGCTGTTCTAGGTAAAAAACACGCACACTATGCCTCTTCTTGCAACAACTTGGCTCTGCTGAACCAAAAAATAGGTAAATACAATATTGCGGAGGCTTATTACATAGAAACCAGGCATATCAGAGAGGAGGTATATGGCAAAAAGCACCTGGAATATGCCGCCGCTTGCAGCAATTTGGCCAATTTGTATATGCAAGAAGGTATCTATGAACGTGCTACAGCCTTGCATACCGAAGCCTTGCAGATTAAAGCAGACCTCTTAGGCGAAGATAATATGTCTTATGTGCGAACAGCTATAGGCTTGGCTATAACTTACAGCCACACGGGAGATTATAGAAAAGCTGAAGATTGTATGATAAAATGTCAGAACATCATTGCACAAAAATTTGGTAAAGAACATCACGAATTTACTTCTGTTTGTACGAATTTGGCTAATAATTACTTTAGAGAGGGGAACTATGAAAAAGCCAAAGAACTCAGCCTTATGGCATTACAAACAACACAGAAAATTTTAGGTAGGGAGCAGCTAGAAACAGCCCAACTGCTAGGCAACTTGTCATCTATGTATGCTAATCTCCATTTATTTGACAGCGCCATCATTTACGGAGAAGAGGCTAGGCAAATTAAAATAAAACTATTTGGTAATAAGCACATAAGCACCATTTTAGAGGGTATAAGTTTAGCCAATATTTATCAAAATACCAAGAATCAAAAAATGGCACACAGCCTCTTTCAAGAGTCTTTTCAAAACCTAACCGAATACATTAGTAACATTTTTCCCAATCTATCCGAACAAGAAAAGCAAGCTTTCTGGCACTCTTTTCAATTTTTCTTACCCAGCTATACAGACCTTTGCTCTCAAGACGCTGGAAGTAATCCAGAATTAATGGCTTTTGTTTTTAATGGAATACTCTTTACCAAAGGGATTATTTTTTCTTCTACCCAAAAAATGAAAAATGCCATTTTGCACAGCGGCGACACAGCACTCATCAATCAATTCAAAGATTGGAAAAAGAAAAGAGAGCTTCATACACATTTGCAGCAGCTTTCCCTAAACGAACAAAAACAACAAAACATAAACTTGGAAGAACTCAAAATACAAGTGAATGATTTAGAAAAGGACTTGTCTCAAAAATCTACTAATTTTGGCGAGAACTTACAAACCCGAAGCTACAAATGGCAAGACGTTAAAGCAAAATTAGCTAAAAATGAAGTTGTTGTGGAAGTCATCAAAACAGCTAGCAATTACATGGCACTCTTTGTTACGCCTAATACAGTTAGCGCGCCCAACTTCCTCACTTTCAGTAATCCAGAACTCATGGAAACGGACTTGCTGAGTTATTACAAAAATTGCATTGAGTTCAAAGTTGATGATACAGTTTCGTATAGTGCTTTTTGGCAACCCATAGCTGAAAAAATTAAGACTTTGGGCATCAAGAAAAATGCAAAAATTTATTTTGCTCCCGACGGCGTTTTTCACCAGATTAGCCTCAATACCCTCAAAAACCCTAAGACAGGTTTGTTCCTTTTGGACGAATCTAAAATTCAGCTCATAGGCAGCAGCCGCGATGTCATTGAACTCAACAAAAAAAGCCGCGATTTGAGCAAAAACTATCAAAACTATCAGGCTCATCTGCTGGGTTATCCAGTTTACGGTATCAATAAGGCTGAAAAAGAACAAGAAAAAAAGCGCGACCGCTCCGCGGGTTTTTCCGGCATACAGTCTGCCGTGGGGGTTGCGGGTTCGGTGTCCATGCTGCCTGGCACCAAAAAAGAAGTAGAAAACGTGTTTGGCTTGTTCAATCAAAAAAAGCTAAAGGTAAACCTGCTGTTGGCCGAAAATGCCACCGAAGAGGCCGTTAAAAACCTCAAAAGCCCAACAGTCCTGCACGTAGCCACGCATGGCTTTTTTATCCCAGAAGTCAAAGATGCAGAAGTCAAAGATATACAAATGGCCATGAACAGAAACCTTTTGAAAAACCCTTTGATGCGCTCTGGTTTACTGCTGGCAGGCTGCCAAAAACCCAACCCAGAAGGTGAAGATGGCATTTTGACTGCCGAAGAAGTTATGAACTTAAACCTCGATGACACAGAACTGGTGGTCATGTCTGCCTGCGAAACAGGTTTGGGCGATATTGAAGCCGGTGAAGGCGTTTTCGGCCTACAGCGCGCCTTTCAGCAAGCTGGCGCAAAATCAATCTTGATGAGCCTCTGGAAGGTGGACGATGAGGCCACACAAACCTTGATGACGGAATTTTATACAGCTCTACTCAAAGGGCAAAGCAAGCGCCAAGCCTTCAAAACCGCCCAAATGACCCTCAAAAAACGTTTCCCAGAGCCTTACTATTGGGGTGCTTTTGTGTTATTGGGGGAATAAAACATGGCCAGTCATCTAGTATTCTAAACAGAAACAAGGCCTACTAAATTTTCAAGCTAGCGCGGATTCTTTAATAAATGTAAGCTAAATTGAGAACTTAGATTCAACAAATAAATATCCATTCGTAGGCTGCTAGTCTTGTTCCGTTTCCTCCGAGCTCCAAATACAGGCCTCAATTCGTCTATTCAACTCGCGGCCATCTTTTTCATCATCATTAGAAAAAATAGGTGAGCGTCCTCCTTTGCCTATGGCCATAAAACGGTCTTCGTTTACTTGCTTTTTGTCTACAATATAGCGGACAACGGCTTGTGCCCTTTCCAAAGAGAGTCTTTCATTGGTTAATGAATCGCCTTGGTTATCTGTGTGTCCGATAATTTGTAGTTTTAACTCAGGATTTCTAATCATGGCAAGGTGTATTCTTTCCAGCTCTTCAAAAGAACTTGGCAGTAATTTGGCCGAACCAGATTCAAAACGAATTTGACGGAGCGTAAACACTTCTTTGTTGCCTAACTTACTGAAATCTATGGAGGTAGAATCAGGGTTTCGTCTTACAAAAAAGTTGTTGGTTAATTCTTGGCTTGTTTTAGCATAAATGAGCTTTGAATCTATATTTAGATATTGCTGATAGAGTACCTTTTTATCCAAGAGTACTCTTATCTTGAGTTTTTTGGCAATAGGCAGCTCTAAGGAGTAGAAGCCTTTTTCATCAGTTTTGGCCTCTTTAACGAGCTTATCGCTCTCTGTTATCTGAATTAGGGCATCTTTAATTGGCGCATTGCTGTCTCTGTCCTTAATAACGCCCTTCACGTTGAGTTTGCTATACATATAAACGCGATAGATGTCAAAACCTCCCATACCACCAGCACGGTCGCTGCTGAGATAAGAAATATTACTAGAGGTAGGCACAAAATAAACATCGTCTGCTACCGAGTTTATAGGATAAGGCATCAACTCTGGCGCGCTCCATGCCTTTTTCTCAGAGTTGTAGTCCGTGTAGTAAATATCGTATCCACCAAAGCCGCTCGGCCTTTGAGAACTAAAATACAGCCGTTTACCATCTTCGGATAGATAGGGCGATGTTTCATTGTACTCCGTATTAAGCACGTCTATTGGCTCTGCCCCACCCCACACATAGTTAAGTTTCAGTTCTGCTATAAATAAATCCATGTCGCCCTCACCAGCTTGGTCGGACGCAAAGACAATAGTTTTGCCATTTTTGGCTATATTGGCTGATACTTCTTTGGCAAGACGCTTGTTGATAACACGCTCAAAGCCTGTCCCTCCCATATCTTTCCATACTCCATCTTGTTTGTCCAGATAGCTTAAATTACCTTCACGAGTTACTAACAAAGAAACATTGCGATTGTCATTTTCGTTTTCAATAACCTGCAATGAAACCTTGTTGAGTTCGTCCTCCTCGCCAGAAGGGTAAATCAGACTGGCCTTTCCCCATTCGCCCGCACGAACCATGCCTGCCACAAAAATTTGAATGTTATTGCTAGAGTCCTGGCTTAACTGCATAAACTTAGAAGGCTGCCTGTTAAAGAAGAGGTCTTTCCCTGTTTTGCCAATCGCACAAGAAAAATCCGAACTAGTCGTGTTGATATTCCCTTCTAGCCTTTCTACGGCCATGTTGGCCTCTAAATTCATAGACCTGACCACACGATTATACTGCTCGTAAAGAACGTTAAGCGGGTCATCTACTTGGTTTCGTTTATTGTTTTTCAGTTCTATGGCCGCTTTATTAATCTGATAGTTCGCATCAGTCATATTTCCGCAGGCCATAAGCGCCTTGATGTAGCCTAGCTCCATGCGCTCGGAAGGCGGAATATCGTTGTCAAATTGATTGGCCGCTTTGAAGTAAGCAAGTGCCTTCTCAAACTCGCTCATTTCTAAAAGTTTGAGAGCAATAAGGTACTTAAACAATCCATTGGTAGGATAATACCTTTCGGCAGAGAGTAAGGTCTGATAAGCGGCTTTAACATCGACTAGGGTTTTGTTAGCGTTTTGGCGCTTATAAGTCGCTAGATACTCCTCAGGACTCATTTGTGCATAACAAAACTCAGAGGAAAAGTTTAAACAGCATAAAAGGACGACTAGAAGCAATAGTTTCATTGTAGATGATGTTTGAGTAAATCTGCTTAGCACGATACTGCTTTTTTACACCATTATAACGCCAAAAATGCTAAATCTTACTTTTTTCACGCCTTCTTTTGTCTTAACGTTTATATTTTTGAAAGAATGACCCACACCAATAACAAAGCCTAAAACAGCAAAGAGGCCATCTTTTGGGAGACAGCCTCTTGAAGCAAAATAATAGACAAACCTGATTGCTTATTTTCTAGCCAATTCAAAACGGTAGAGTGTGCGCAATTTTCCAGGAAGTGTTACATACGTTTCGGTTATCATCTTAGTAGCGTCAAGAATAATAACAGTATGTGTACCAGACTTAGGAGCACCGCGGTCAAACGTAAGTTGGTTGTTGTTCACTGGCTCAAGTTCATATTTGCCACTATTAGCAGTGCTTAATGCCAAAGAAGGAGCACCATCAGGGTTCTTCACGTTGTAAGTACCATCTTCCTCAAAAGAAATTTCGTAGTTCTTATACATATCAGGCATGGACTCTTCGCTACCAAAAGATGCCTTTGTTACCATCCAGTCACCAACAAGAAGACTAGGGCGTGGGCTTACAGAAGTGCCGCCACAAGCGGTCAGAAACGCGATAAACGCAGTAGCAATAAGAGAAAACAATATTTGACGTTTCATTTTAAAGTTTTTTTATTTTGAATGAATTAGAGAAGTTTAAAACATAAAAACGAATCAAAAGCCGACCGATACAGCCGGCTTTTGACTGATAATAATCTATTTTTGAACGCTTACCTTTTTCTGGATCACGCCCATATCTGTTACTACCTCTACGATGTAAAGGCCTGCAGATACATTGCCCAAATCAATTTCTGTTTGAACTATACCTGTAGTATTGTTGTAGCGTTGCTCAAATACAAGCTGACCGGCAGTGCTCAACACACGCACTTGCGCGTAGCTAAACTTATCAGCCTGAATGTCCAACAAGAAGCGACCTGTATTTGGGTTAGGATAAACCTCAAAGCGAGTGGCATTCAAGCTATTTCCGCTAGCCAAAATAACAGATGGTCTAACAGATACGATGTTAGAAGCCTCGCCGCGTTTGAAAGACCTGCCATCTTTAAGAATAGGATAGATGCGGAAACCATACACATTGCCATTTAGCAGACGTTCTACTGTGTAGTTAGTTTGCTCACGTGGCACTTTCGCTACCAAAAGAAGTGGGTTTGTTGTGTCGTAACCATAAATTTCAAAGCCCGCTACATCATCTTGCTCCTTGAGTGGCGCGTTCCAGCTCAAATAAGCAGAACGATAGCCAGGCTCACCAGTAAGTGTTGCTACATAAGGCGGTATCTCATTGGCAGGAAGTGGGCAGATGGCATCAAATGGTGCACTGAATGCGGTCAGACCTGTAGGATAAATGTATTGAACACGATAGAAATAACGAACACCAATGACGATGTTGTCATCTACATAAGACTCAAACAAAGGAGCTGCATTGTCGCCAACTACAGCAAGAACTTCCCACGGGCCACTCGTAACATCAGTCGTACGTGTAATCATATAACCTGTGTTGAGAGTCGAGCTATCACCCCAAGTAACTAAAGTACTGGCACAAATACTGTTGCCCTCTGCATCTAAAGTAAAGTTAGGGAAAGCCTTGCCTGCAATAGGCTCATAGCCAGAGCCGCACATGGCTACGTTGTCCACCATCCAGTAGGTTGAAAAATTACCAGTGTAACGGAAACGAGCCTTCAATCTACGAGTAGGAGTTAAGAAACCCGTTACATCAAAAGTGTGGTTAGAGAAAGCTGTTGCAGGCGGAGCGCCGCCAGTAAAATAAGCCGCAGAGTTCATCGTGATAACGCCAGCAGGGGGGGCCACAAGTGGGTTACCAACTGCTATCAAATTCCAAGAAGCGCCGTTATTATTGCTAAACTCCACAAAAACACGGTCACCAAAAGTTGTGTTCAAGTTCTGTGAAAAAGAGAAATTAACCGCTTCGTATTCTACAGGAATATCTATTTGAGGTGTTTCAAGGGCTACGTTTTCAGCACCGCTAGCACCACCACTAAGCGCATCGCTATCAAAAATAGCAATAGGGTTCGTCATGATTGGCGGAATGATACGGCCTGCTGGGTTGTTAAAACGCCAAGTGTCAAATGCAGGGTTACCCAAAATGATGTTGTTTACCCAGCCTGTTGGCGGAGTAGCACCCGTAGCGCCAGTAAAGCGTTCATCCAATCTACAGCCAAGGAATACGGGAGGTGGAGCAAACTTGTGTTGAACAACAGCTATCAACTCGTTATTGATAGGCTCTATGTCGCCAGGCGTATTTGCCGTAATTTTGAAGGTATAATTACCTGGTATAGACATAGAAACAAGTGAAGAAAACACAAAGTTGAAGCTAGAACCCGGTGCTAAAGCAGGTGAAAAGGTAGGGGTTTCAGTCGCTACTTGTACACCAAGCGGGCCAGTAACTTCATAGCTAATGGTGTAGTTAGTAATAGGACCACCGCCAGTGTTAGCCAACACAACCGTTACTGTTTGTGGCAGCAACATATTGGTAGCAGACACAGGAGTTGCAAGGCTTTCTACCGAAATATCTTTCAAAACAGCAGTTGCAATTTCTACTTTATCCACGCCAACTCCTTCATCGGTTACAGCTGCATCAGACTGAAAGCGGTATCTGAAACGCACCCTATCAGCACCAATAGCGCTAATAATGTTATCTAATGGGCGCATAGAGCGTATCCACTTCGTAGAGTTGCCGTCCCAAAAGTCTTCTGCTTCGTTTGTGTACCAGTTTACGCCGTCGCCAAATGTACCAAGCTTCTGCCAGCCAAAACCAGGCGAGGCATCAACTGCGGAGGTGCCAGTGTTGGGATAGTTTAAAAGGAACTCAATAAACATACCGTCCAAATTGCTCTCTGTCTTAAAAATATTCATAAAAGACAAGGCAGGAATATTAGGCGAAGCGAGCGTTGGTGATGACAGGTCAAATACAGGCGTGTACATAAATGCGTCTTCGTTGTTCACGTAGTTGGCAGCTAAGTCTGTAACTGCGCAGCGCGTTCCTTCAAATGGGTCGCTTATCACAGTTTTAGACGGGTTGCCACGCTGCCATGCCGTTGTTAATGCCTGAACAGGTATATATGGCGAAGTGGCAGTTTCAAAGCCTTCCGCATAAGGAGCAGTGTTTGTAACAGTAACCAAGAAAAGGCGCTCACGATTAATGTTTGCAATATCATTGGCTGGTACTACGTCATCTGGTGCGTTCAGGTCAATACTAATTCGGTACAAACCAGGCTGCGAGAGGTCTAGTGTAGTGCCTAAAATTGGAAGAGTAGCTGTAGTACCGCAGTTTACAACACCAGTAGCAATGCCTGCCGAGGTAAGAGTAGCGCCTGCACCAGCAATAGTAATAGGGCCTGTAACCGTTACACTAACTGGGACGTTGGAAAGAAGAGAACCGCCCAAATTTTGTATTTGTGCGCTAAGTGGCTCAGCAGCACCTAAAACAAAAGAGGTTGGTGCCATTGTGATACCTACTGCACGAGCATCTACTTGTCCAGCAACAAGTTCAAAGTTATCAAAGCCGAAGCCTTTAAAAGCATCGCCAGCAGTTCCTTCAAGGTGTACTCTTATACGAAAGCGCACTTGCGTAACAGCTGGTGTAAATATGGCGCAAGGCAGTTGGAAAGAACGCTTTGTCCAGAGTTCTGAACCAGCCACACCGGCTACGTCTGACCAGCAGTCTTGGCCAGCAAAAGTACCACCGCTATAGTTGGACTGATACCAATTAGCGCCTGCACCAATAGCTCCAAGCAAGTTCCACGTGGCTCCGCCATCAATAGAAAACTGCCACTGCGCACCGTCAATAGCCGAGCCAGATAAGGAAGCCTCAAACTGATGCCAGCCATCAAAGCGAATAGCTGGTGCGGCTGTGGCCGTCATGGCAGCAATGTTGTAGTTAGGTG
Source organism: Cytophagales bacterium (assembly GCA_013299045.1). Classification (GTDB taxonomy): domain Bacteria; phylum Bacteroidota; class Bacteroidia; order Cytophagales; family Bernardetiaceae; genus RDZD01. The sequence goes on from JAAFJX010000002.1 coordinate 134,635, forward strand.
ATGTCAGCTCGTAAGCATCGTCGCCATTGGCTGCAGTATTGTCCGAATAGTTGCCTACCAAGCGAGTAGCCCATGTACGTGTGCCTCCGGCAGGAACGCCCATGACGGCAGGAATGCCTAGTTGAAAGTCTTGAACAGCCTCAATGGACGGCACCCATTGTTCAACGCTCGGGAAGGTCTCAAAGTCAAACGAATAGCCAGATGCTGGAACTACCACTTGCGCATAAGACCCCGTTACACTGAACAAAAGGAAAAATAAAAGCGCAATCCTTTTCATATTCATTTTATAGGGTTGTAAATTAATTAAAATTGGGTTATAATGTTTTTTTGAAAAAAGAACTCAAGCTACCTAAGCGGCCCAATGTAAACACATTGCTGAAAGGTCAAGTTCGGTACGGGGCGCGTGTCTTTTACGACAGCTCGCAACGTGCGTGTTCCTAGGAGGACTCATAACAGTTCGGGGTTTGTGATGTTGTAGCAATACATTTTCATAAGTGGTGTTAAACAGTTGTTTGTAGCTGCTTAAAGAGCAAAATAGGTCTATCTTATTAAAAGAACAACACTTACTCTACTCTTAGGTAGTTAAGAACACTTTTCAAAACGCAAAGCTAAGAAAAGAGAACCATTGAATAAAACCTTTTGATTAGTTTTTTTTTTAAAACAAGAAAATTTTATGCTTTTGAAATTTTATTTGTTAATATGTTTGGATTTGATTAAGCCTAGTTCTATTTTTATGCCGTTTTTATTCCTATACATAAAATTTCGTTTTCATTAACATTCACTAGTCCTTATGAAAAATTTACGTCTCTTCTCATTCTTGATGGTTATGATGGCTGTTGTTGCTATCTCTGGCTGTTTTCTTCCTGGCGACGATATCCTCCCAAGAACGCGCGTTAGAGCAACGCACTCTGAGTTGGTCGGTAGCTGGGAATGCTACGCGATTGGCGAAGGCCCACGTTCTCCTGTGCGTCCGTTCAAGGGCGTTACTCTGGACGTATATCGCGACGGTAGCCTTGTGATTCACCGCTGGGGTCAAGAATTCCCAGGTACTTGGACGCTCAACGCTGAAGGTTCACGCGTTGATTTCCACTTGAACATTGCTGACGAGAAAGGTATTCCTTTCCCTCCAACCCTGAGCATTGCTAACCTCACTGCTACTGAACTCTGGTTAGAAACTGCTGCCCGTCATCACAGACTTAGAAGAATCTAAGCGCATTATTTTATATAGTGTGCCTAGAATTATCTAAATATTGAGCATATATTTTGAATAGCTCCCCGTCAAAGAGACTGTCCCGAAAAGACGGTCTCTTTGCTTTTGCATATTTTTTTTTAAACCAATAGCGCTTAAAACCGTTAATAAGACAATGAAAAAATATTGTGAGTTCTGAATGAGGTCTGTCTATGATTTTCAGCAGCCTATGGGTTCTTTACTTTTATGGCTGTTATTCCTAGCTAGTTTTCAATAAATTATGCAACTGACTTTGGTATAGTGCCTCCCACTAAGTAGTTTTGCGCCATGAGTGTTACTTTCTATAAAATATTAGAGTTAAAAGATTTTGCGTCTGTGCCCGAAGTAAAAAAGGCTTTCAAGCGCTTATCGTTGAAGTATCACCCAGACCGTAACCCAAACGACAAGAGTGCCGAAGAGAAATTTAAGCAAATTAATGAGGCTTATAAGGTGCTCTCAAACGAGGAGAGCAAGGCCAACTATGATGCCAGGCTTAATTCTTTGACTACCGCTTTTGTAGATTATTATACACAACAAACCAGGAATTATAAAAACTACCAAGAAGAACAAAAAAGACGCGCGGAGATACTCCGAAAAGCAGAAAAAGAGCGCTTTGAAAACGCGAAGTTCAACATACAAGTTTCCTTGCTCTGTTTTGTTGGTTTTATGTACCTTTTTATTTTGGTAGGCTCTACCTATGATTTCGTAAGCCGCCTTTACTATTACAAGGCGTATTGTTTAGAGAAAAAAAATGCAGATGAGAAAGCATGGAAGGCTCTTAACTGGGCGCTTAGTTATGACAACAGTTATGCCGAAGCCCATGTTTTGATTGCTAAAATTGCGGTAAAGCGGCCATATATCGGTAGCAATGTGCGCACCAATTTGCAAGCAGCTTTGGACTTAGGCACGCCCAACTATTTAAGATGCATCGAGATGCGGCTTTATACACACGCCAAAGACGAAAACTACAAAAAGCTGCTACAAGACTATGAGAATCTGATTTACCTCACTCCACAGCCAGAAGCTAAAGCCCTTGCTATTTTAGATACGCTTTGGGCAACCATGAACAGCTATGAAGCTGTAGGCAATATGGCAGATATTTGTAGCGGAGCAATGCCACAGAAAGTAGAACCTTATTTGATAGGTAGTGTGGCTTACTCATTAGCAGGAAATAAAAAGAAAGCTGAGGACAGACTCAAAGCATACAAAAAGTTTGGTGCGGTCAATTATAAGCAACTCAATGGTTTGATGCAAAATACTTATTACAGCAAAGGACAAGTGGCGCTTTCTATTTTATTGGCCAATTTGTTGTTAGAAAAGCCTAACCCTTTCCGTGCTCAAGCGTTGTGTGTACGTGCACACGCCAATAGCCAAGATAACAACCACGAAGCGGCCTTAACGGATTATGATACGGTCATCAAGGAAAACCCTAGCACAGACTCGCTCTATTATTTCAGGGCAGTATCTTATTTGACTTTAGGAAAAGCAGATTCAGCCTGCTTAGACTGGAACAGAGCCTTAGCCAGAGGCTACAAGGGCAGGAATGCTACCTTAGAATTTTTCTGTTCGCCCGCACCTTAGTCTGTGTGATGAGAGCGGCTCATCAAAGACCTAGCTCAATCGCTCTTTGATACGTTGGGCAGTTGTAGCCTAAAAGTTGTATTGACGTTGGCCTCAGAACTGAGCACAAAAATTTGACCTTTGTGATATTCTTGCACGATTCGGCGCACAAGCGTAAGCCCCAGCCCCCAGCCGCGTTTTTTGGTAGTATAGCCCGCATGAAAGACTTTTTCAAAATTCTGCTGACTGATGCCTTTGCCTGTGTCGGAAATATCTATACGAATAAACTTGCCCTCTGGGGCCATGCGCAGCTCTATGCGGAGCTGGCCGGCACCGCTCATGGCATCAACCGCATTTTTTACCAAATTTTCAATTACCCATTCAAAAAGTGGTTTGTTGAGAGATATGCAGTGTTTTTCGTCTAAGTCCACCTCCAAACTGATGTTCACTTTTTGTGAAAGCCTTTTACTTAAATAGGCCAGCGTTTGGCGGAAAATTTGCACTAAGTCTTCATTTTTAAAAACAGGCTGTGAGCCAATAAGAGAAAAACGCTCCGTAATGGTTTGTAAACGCTTGAGGTCGTCTGCCATTTCGTTAGTAACCTCGGGGTCGGTATGACCTTCAGCGCGTAAATATTCTATCCATGCCAATAAGCCTGAAATAGGTGTTCCTAATTGATGGGCTGTTTCTTTGGCCAAGCCTGCCCAAATTCGGTTCTGCTCGGAGCGTTTATCTGTATTAAAAACCATGTAGGCCAGCAGCATAAAAATAGCAATAACTGATAGCTGAATGTAAGGAAAATACAAAAGACCTCTGATAAGCGCTGAGTCCTCGTAATAAATGCGTTGCTGCAAGCCTTCTACCAACTCAAACTGTATAGGCTCTTTGCTGTCTTTCATAATTGCGACACGCTTTTTAAGATAGGCTGTTGTATCAGAAGCATTTTTACAATGCGCCATATCAATATTTCGGCTTTCTAGAGGTTCGTCGCTTGAGTCGGTCAGAATAACAGGAATAGAGTTGTTTGGGCTTATCAATTCTTTGAGCAAGAAATTAAGATTACTGGCATCTGAAGAGGTGGCCACATACTGCAAGGCTTTGGCAAAGAGGTCTATTTGTGCGTGCTCGCGTTGCGCTAGTTCGCTCACTAGGCGCTGTGTGTAGTAGAGCGACATGAGGCCAATGAAAACGGCCAGCGCCAAAATGCCCATTCTGATTCTTGCCCTGTTCTCAAAAAAGCCCTTGCTTGTCATGCGCTAATCCTTAAATTCCCATGCGAGTTGTGGGCGAATAATACCAGGCAACAGCCCTACATAGTCAAAATTGCGGGTATTGAAGTCCTCTATAACATCAAAAATAAGGGACTCTGGTACGTGAAAATGTACCTTTTCGGTGCTGATAGACGTAGCAGCTACTCCAATCATATAAACACCCTCGTTGAAGGTGTAGGCAGGAATCCAAACAATGGCCGTATAACGACCTCGTTCTTTACGCACCATCTCGCGCCTGCATACACTCACGAATGCGTACTCACCATTTGCAGTCATGACCTTGACGTTAGGAGTGGGCTGTACGCCTTCTTTGAGTATTTCGTAAACAAATTCTACTCCTATGGGTTCATTGATTTGCGCGTGTACGGCATCTTTTCCGGCTTTATCCACCAAACGCAAAGACCAAAGCCTGACGCTGTCATCGCCTGGTGCGTTGCTGTCAGTATAGACTAACTTGGTCGTATTGGAATTGTCCACACGCATATACTCGCCAATGATTTTATTAACGTCATCGTCTTTCATCAAACGGCCATTTTTGAGGTAAATGCCGCGTGTGCAGAGGGAACTCACAGCACTCATGTTATGGCTCACGAAAAGAACTGTTCGGCCTTCTCTGGACACATCGCGCATTTTGCCGAGGCATTTTTTTTGAAATTCTACATCGCCCACTGCCAGTACTTCGTCCACAATTAAAATTTCGGGGTCTAAATGTGCTGCCACTGCAAAGCCCAAACGAACAATCATGCCCGAAGAGTAGCGCTTGACGGGTGTGTCCAAATATCTTTCTACGCCAGCAAAATCTACAATTTCTTCTAGCTTCTGGGTTATCTCGTGGCGCTTCATGCCCAAAATAGAGCCATTTAAGTAAATATTGTCTAAGCCAGAAAGTTCGGTATGAAAACCCGTACCAACCTCCAACAAACTGCCCAAGCGCCCGCGTATGCGAATAGTACCAGCACTGGGGGCCGTAATTTTAGACAAAATTTTGAGCATGGTGGATTTCCCAGAGCCGTTTTTGCCGATAAGCCCCAATACGTCGCCTTGGCGTACTTCAAAAGAAATATCCTTGAGCGCCCACACGTAAGCACCATCAAGTGAAGGCCCCGAAAGCGCATTATCAGTATCTATGGGCTGGTTAGGCGGAGTCTTGCCCCAAAGCGAGAACCACCAGTTTACGAGGTCGTCGCGGAGTGTGCCCGAGCCTATGCTGCCTAGCCTGAACTGCTTGGATAAATTTTCTACGCTAATGACAACTTTTTCCATTCTTTTTTTAATTGTATATCAAGCACTTCGCATGAGTAAAAGCCCTCAGTATGCTTAGCAAGCCTCAAAGTTCACAAATATTTCTTTACGATTGTAAATTTGAAAGAAAAAATTGGATACGGCGCTTCAAAAACATTGCAAACTCATGCCAAGCGTTTGCTTACAGAGCAGTTTGAGGGGGGCTGTTTCTGTACTAAGCGGCTAAAAGAGAAAATACTGAAGGTTTTTATGCAAGGTTATTCTGCCTTCTTTTTACTGACAAATTCAGTAAAACTTCTGGCGGCGTTCGTGAAGTCCGACGGTACAAGCACAATAGTTGTGGTGTTGTTGTCAATACCAATTTCAGATAGCATTTGCATTCTACGTAACTCGAGCGCTACTGGGCTGCCCTCCATTTCTTTTGCGCCCTGTGTCAATTTTATAGAGGCTTCCAGCTCGGCTTCGGCTTTTACAATTCTTGCTCGTTTTTCTCTCATGGCTTCGGCTTCTCGCGCCATTGCCCTTTGCATAGCCTCCGGAATTTCCACATCTTTCATTTCCACCATTTCTATCTTGATGCCCCAAGGTTCTGTTGTGGTATCTACAATTTTCTGTAAAGTGGAGTTGATTTGCTCACGTTCTCTCAAAACTTCATCAAGCGTGTGTTGGCCTACAATGTTGCGCAGCGCCGTAACAGAGAATTGATAAACTGCTTTGTTATAATCAGCCACTTTTATAATTGCATTTTCAGGATTGGTTATTCTGAACCACAGAACAGCATTGACCTTTATCGTAACGCTATCTTTTGTTATGGTTTCCTGTTGTTCTAAATCCACAGTTCTGGTTCTCATATCCACTTTTTCTTGCCTATCAATCAAGGGAATAATCCAATATAAACCTGGCCCTTTGATAGACCTAAAGCGACCAAGCCTGAAAACAACACCGCGCTGGTATTCTTGGGCAATACGAAAGCCAGCAAGAAGTATTGCCGCAATGACGCAAATTATTGGTAGAAGCGCGCTCATAAAGTGTATTTAGGAACTCAAAAAAAACTGCTAAACTGATAATCTGAAGAAACTAAGTTGTTGCTTCAGAGAAGTAGAACGCAAAGATATAAAATAGCTTCGCTTTACAAACTAGCCCACGCATGGCTGATGGTGTAAAGAAAGCCCTTCACTGCCAGATTGACAATAACAAAATAGCGGCAAAAACCAGTACAAATGATTGCAAACAGTCTTATTGACCATCAAACTGCCTATAACTTTAGGCAAAAACAAAATAAAAATTTATTTTTGTTTTGCAAATTAAAATAGGAGCTTTACTTTTGGCCGTTATTTTATCTTTTTCTGAAGCGTATCCGTATCCATAATTTGCTTCTTTCAACTGAGGTTATAATTTTATGAGCACTATCAATATAGACAAGGCCAGCAGCCAAAAGCACCCCAAGGGGCTCTACTTATTATTTGCCACCGAACTTTGGGAACGCTTCAGTTACTATGGTATGCGCGGGCTTCTGACGCTTTTTTTGACCAAAACCGCTATGGAAGGTGGTTTGGGTTTTGAAGCCAAAGATGCTGTTATGATATATGGCTATTTTACAGGTTTTGTCTATTTTACCCCCATTATTGGTGGCGCTATTGCAGACCGTTATATTGGGCAGCGTCTTGCTATTTTGATAGGCGGTATTCTCATGATGCTGGCTCAGTTCAGTTTGGCTTATGGTGCGTATGTAGGCCCCGAGCAGTTGATTTTTACATGGGTAGGGCTTTTACTTCTGATAATAGGCAATGGCTTCTTCAAGCCCAATATTTCAACTATTGTTGGCAATCTTTATGAACAGGGCAGCCCTTTGCGTGATGCTGGTTTTACCATTTTTTATATGGGCATTAACGTGGGTGCGTTTTTTGCTCCACTTGTTTGTGGTTATTTTGCAGAGAATCTGTTCGCTACATTTAACCCTGATGGCTCTGTGGCAAGGTATGCCTTCCAGTATGGGTTCTTGGCTGCCGGTATAGGTATGTTACTTGGTCAAATCATGTTTAATATCCTTGCACCTAAGTATTTAGGCGACCTCGGCAAAGCACCTACATCAACAAAAACCGAAAGTGGTGTTAAGGAAGCAGACCAACCTCTCAGCAAAGCAGAAGTAGACCGTATGTCTGTCATTTTCGTGATTACCATCTTCGTAACCTTCTTCTGGGCTGGTTTTGAGCAGGCGGGTAGCTCTCTGACACTTTATACAGACAAATTCATAGACCGCGAAATATTTGGCTTTCTGATTCCTACATCATGGTTTCAGTCCGTTAATCCTCTCTTTATTGTTCTCTGTGCACCAATTTTATCGAGCCTATGGATAAGTTTAGCCAAACAGAATAAGGATTTAAGCATTCCGGTCAAGATGGGCTTCGGTATGATTCTACTCGGCTTTGGTTACTTTTTTATGGTAGGTGCGGTGCTGGAGCGTGGTGATGCGGGAGATGACGAAAACGTCAAAGCAGCCTTAATTTGGCTGATAGCGACTTACTTTTTCCATACTATTGGTGAGCTTTGCCTATCGCCTATTGGCCTTTCTATGATTACACGCTTAGCCCCTGTTAAATTCGCCTCCATGCTCATGGGCGTTTGGTTCTTGTCGCCATTTGTAGCGCAAATTGCGGGCGGTTATATTGCTGCTTATGTAGAAGAACTTGGAGCCATGACCGTTTTTAATGTCATTGCTGTTTTCGTTATTGTGGCTGGCCTCATGCTATTCCTAATCTCGCGTAAGCTCATTACCATGATGCACGGCAGAGGTTGATTGGACTAAGCTAACACTCAAAAATAAAAAAAGAGCTGCTCATACGTTATTGGCAGCTTTTTTTGTGTAAAATGAGAAAAAAAAACGGTCTATTGGGCTATGGCTGTGCTTTTGTTTGTGTAATATTGTTTGCTAAAATTTGCATTTGCAATACACAAAACATTACTTTGTGTTTTAAGGAATACGTTTTCAGAGAATTTATTAAAACTCAAAAGGCTATGGTGAGAATGAAGGAACACAATTTTGCAGGCCAGCGTGCTTTGGTACGTGTAGATTTCAACGTGCCGTTGAATGCTAACAATGACATCATGGACGATACACGGCTGCAAGCGTCTTTGCCTACCTTGCGAAAGATTCTGAAAGACGGAGGCTCACTTGTTATTATGTCTCACCTTGGCAGACCTAAAACTGGCCCCGAAGAAAAATTCTCTTTGAAGCACCTAATGCCTTACTTAAATAAAGCCCTCGCAACAACAGTGTTATTTTCTGATGATTGCATTGGGCATGATGCGCAGGAACTCACGGAAGAGCTCAAGCCAGGGCAGGTTGTTTTGTTAGAAAACGTGCGTTTTTATAAAGAAGAAACCAAAGGCGATTTAGACTTTGCGCGCCAGCTGTCTTTGCACGGAGACGTGTACGTAAACGACGCATTCGGAACAGCACACCGCGCTCATGCCTCTACAACGCAAGTAGCCACTTTTTTTGAGGAGCGCGTAGCTGGTTTTTTGATGCAGTCGGAGCTAGAAAATGCTGCTAAGGTCTTAGATGCACCCACTCAGCCTTTTTTGGCTATTATGGGCGGAGCTAAAATTTCGGACAAAATTCAGGTAATTGAGAACTTATTGCCCAAAGTTAATACCCTCATTATTGGTGGTGCAATGACTTATACCTTTTTAAAGGCCAATGGCATGAATGTAGGGAAGTCTTTGGTAGAAGATGATAAACTGGATTTAGCGCTGCGTTTACAACAAAAAGCGATAGATTTGGGCGTAAAACTTCTGCTCCCGCTGGACTCCGTTGTCGCTGAAACATTTAACAAAGACAGCCCCTCTAAAATTGTTACCAACCCCAACATACCTGCCAGCATGATGGGCTTGGATATAGGGCCACTGTCGGTGGCTCTTTTCCGCGATGCCATTCTCAAGGCTAAAACCATTCTCTGGAACGGGCCAATGGGTGTTTTTGAGATGCCCGCATTTGCAAAAGGCACAGAAGGAGTGGGATTAGCCATTGCCGAAGCCACTGAAAAAGGCGCTTATTCTCTTATTGGTGGTGGCGATTCTGCCTCAGCCGTCAATAATATGAAAATCGGGCATCGTGTTTCTTATATTTCTACGGGTGGTGGCGCACTTTTGGAGTACATTGAAGGTAAAATTCTGCCTGGAGTAGCGGCTTTACGTGTTTAAATTCTTTGATAAAAATTGTTAAAATACCTTGCTAGCACACTTAAGGCGTGTTTGGTGCGTTCTTGGTAAAAAAGATGCAAGACGAAAAACCCATAGACAGTCAGGAACTAGAAACCGACTCTTTTGATGATATTGTTTTCAAATATCGTTTTAAGGGTTACGGAGCGTATGATTTGCGGCGGCGCTACAAGAGGCACTTGCTGTTGGCTTTGTTGATTGGCGCGTTTATGGTAAGTCTGTTCTTGGGTATTGTTTTCTGGCGTATGCACAGCAAGGAAGACCTAATCAATTTGGACGACGTGATGATTGAAGTGGATATTTTTGACGCAAGTAAGATTTCTACACTTGAAACACCACCAGAACAGCCACCTCCCTCGGCTGAAATACCTCCTTCTAACCCTACTATTCTGCCCGATTCTGGCGAACCTACGCTTGCCGAAACGGAAACTAACGACCCCAAAAATAGCACCAACTCAGATACCGTTGTTACTTCTAAAAATATTGAAAAACAGATAGATAACAATACGAATACAAACACCTCCAATAACCCCGATAACACCAACACAACAGTTTCTACGGACGGTAGCCGTGTAGGTGGTATAGAGGAGTTTAAAAAGTGGGTGAACCAAAACGTTACTTACCCACAAGAAGCCATTGCTGCGCAAAAAGAAGGACGAATTTTTGTAGAATTTTGGGTGAACGAAGACGGCAGTATTTCTGATGTCAAAATCCTGAAAGGCTTTGCTTTTGGTATGGACAAAGCTGCTGTTGAGGTAGTTATGCGTGCGCCTAAGTGGAAACCACAGCCCACTCGCAAGCGCCTGACCGTACCAGTAGAATTTCGTTTGGCGAATTTGAAATAAGCCTATGCTGAACTTTTGGCTACAAGACCTGCGCAATGCCTTGCAGCACAGCAAAAGACTCCATTCATTTGACTACTGGCGCAGTTTTGCCGTACTGACTGTAGTGGTAGGGCATTTTGGCGACCCGCACCTCATGCGCGGAAGCACGATGGACTTGGCCTATTTGATGTCTGGTGCGCTTGTAAGCCACGATATGCTTTTGGCTATCCAAAAAAATCCTGATGGTAAACTGTCTTGGCTTACATTCTATTGGCGGCGCGCTTTCAAAATACTGCCATCTTACTGGTGTTTTCTCGCTCTGGGTAGCCTCTGGCTTTATTTTTTTGTCAAACCTTTTGCGCCGCAGCACCTGATTGCCTGGCATGAATGGCCTCAATATTTGCTATTTTGGCGGAACTATGCGGCTCCGCCCGCACGCTTACCCTTTGAGCATTTATGGTCTTTGTGTGTGGAAGAACATTGCTACTGGCTTCTGCCTTTCATCTTGTGGGGTTTCAAGCGCTTGTCAAGACCAGCTGCAGATGGTGTTTATTATTTGCTCATTTGGATTTTTCTAATAATCTTGTTAAGAGCTTTGTGCAATATCTATGGTATAGCAGAGTGGCAAAACTATACACACAATCGCTTAGATGCCTTTCTTTGGGGCGTTTTATTGGCCGTCTTACAAGTCTATCATGCGTCCAAATTAAAACTATTCTTAGATAAGCGGCGCTACTTTTTCATTGGCTTAGCGCTGATAGGTGTGGCGCTTTTTGCCCAACCAGACTTCGATGAGCATGGTGCAATTTTACGCACAGTAGCGCCTGTTGCATGGTTCTTGGTTATCATTGGCTCATATAACTTTTCTTGGAAACCCTTTTACATTTTGCGCGTTGCAGCTTATTACAGTTACAATATTTATCTCTGGCATTATCTTTTTTTACCGTGGATAATTTATCATTACGGCCAAACAACACTGGGCTTTGGTATTTATCTGGCGCTCACCTTGCTGTCTGGTTGGCTTTTTACAAGTACAATAGACCAACCCTTTTTGAAATTGCGCCGTCAAGTACTTAAAAAATAAATTCTTGCACCTAAATTCTTTTGTAGGCTTATCGTTCACGGATTCTCCCACAGGCTAAAGCGCAAAAAAATGATATTTTTATAAGGAAAAACAATTCTTTTTATAAATTTGGGCTTAAATTTTGTTATGTTTGATGCTAGTAGTTTTGTGTTTCGTATAAAGTCTATTGTATAAATTCTATTTACTTCTATAAAATGCTGTCTTTTAGCTTTTTATAGATTTTGGTGGATATGCTTGAGTTAAAAAAATTAGATTGGTATTCTTGGACTAGGCGCTGCTTAATGGCATTCTGCGTGGCTTTTGGCCTTTCAGAAAATGCTGCTTCGCAGGGTGCTTTCTTGATATTGGATACCACTCAGCACGTCCGGCTCTATGACTTTGCAGAGTATTGTACTGCGCCTACGGAAGGGAAGAGAATTGACGAAATTACAAAATTGCCTTTTGTACCTTTTTCTACAGACTTCAAACCGCTTGCAGCAGATACACATTGGCTGCGTTTCTCGCTAAAGAACTCTCATCCTCAGTCTATTTATATGCTTCTGAGCATAGACCACTGGGATTTTGCTACTATTTATCACGAACAAGGTGAAAACCTCTGGGCAAGCAAAGAATCTGGCGTACTAATGCCATATTGGCAGCGCCCAATACAAACAGGACATATTCCCTACCTGCAAATCGCGATTAGGCCAATCAGCGAACAGACCTATTATGTAAAACTTGTCAATAAGTCTAACTTCCATAAAACTAATCAACTTGTTTTTAAGAGCTTAGAGGGTTTAAGTTTACGAAATTTTGAGTCTGTCCGTCAAGACTATGAAGAAAGACGTTTTTGGCAAGGCATTTACATAGGGGCTATGCTGCTCATGACTTTTTATAATTTGAGCCTCTTTGTTTTTGTACGGGACAAAAGCTACTTGTACTATTCACTCTTTATCTTCTTTGATGTCTTTGCGAATGCCATACTAGAAGGTTTTGGTTTAGAGTATATTTGGCCGTCTTTTCCTGTTCTCAATCTATACAGCGCGTATCCAATCTATTCATTTTCTTGGCTGTTTTTTGATATATTTATCATCCACTTCCTAAATATCCGACAAACAGCCGCAAACTGGGCTTTTAAGGCCATTGTAGGGCTGGCTGCTGCCAAGATGCTGTTTGTGGTATTGGCAATGTTTGATGTTTGGTGGCTTTCTTATCATTTGGGCATGGTGGTGCTTTCTGTTATTGCTATTCTGATAGCCAATATCTCAGCCATGCGTAATAAGTATCGCCCAGCCCGCTTTTTGTTTTTGGCGAATATCTTTTTCTTATTTGGCTTTTTGGTGCAAACTTTGGCTGCTCAGGTGGTTATCCCTCAAAATATTTATACGCTGAATGCCACACAGTTCGGCGACGTGTTGCAAATTTTACTTTTCTCTTTGGCCTTGGCAGACCGCATCAACTCTATGCGCGACGAATTAGAAGAACAGCATATAGAGCAAGAACGACTCAAGTACACCCAAGAAATGGAGCGTAAGCGTATAGCAGAAGAGCAAAAAGTGCAGTTAGAGCTAGAAGTAAAGCGCAGAACGCACGAAATTGAAGCCATTAATGATGAACTTTCAGACCAAAAAGCCGAACTAGAGCGCAGCCAGACCGAAATCAAGCAGGCTTTCAACGATATTATGGTCATTAGCGAAGTAGGCAAGGACATTACTTCTGAACTAGGCATCAAATCTATCGTTACACGGGTTTATGAGCACATTAGCAAACTCATGGACGCAGACGTATTTGCGATAGGTATGTATGATTCTGAAAAACAAGAGCTTGAATTTGAAGAGTATCTCATAAAGGGAGTACCACAGCCCAAAGTTACACTTTCTATTGACGAAGAAGACCGTATCTCGCTATGGTGTTTGACAAACAAAAAGCCCTTGTTTATCAACGATTTTGACCTGGAGTACTCCATGTACTTAAAAACCAAACGGCCAAGCAAAATTGTGGAGTCTAGGCAGTCTTTGCTTTATTTTCCGCTTGAAACTGAACATGGCGTTATTGGAGTACTGACTGTTCAGAGTATGCGCAAGAATGCCTACAACCAAAAACACTTCAAAATCTTAGAATCTCTGGCGGCCTATATTGCTATTGCTCTAGACAACACCGCGGCTTATTTACAAATAGATGAAGACCGTAAAGAAATTGAACTCAAAAACCGACAAATAACAGCCAGTTTACGCTACGCCAGCGATATTCAAGAAATTTTGCTGCCAAGCGAAGAAGTTTTTGTCAAGTTTTTTAAGGAGTCTTTTATCATTTATAAACCCAAAGACATCGTTTCGGGCGATTTTTATTGGATTCGTGAGTTTCAGAATAAAGTTTTTCTTGGAGTTGGCGATTGCACAGGGCACGGCGTTCCTGGTGCATTTATGACCATGCTCGGCATCAGTTTGCTAGACCAAATTGTATTGGACTTTGGTTATTCCAACGACCTAGTAGGCATACTCACCAGCTTAAACACCAATATACAAAAGTTGCTCAAGCAAGATGCACAAGAGAACAGCGACGGAATGGATTTAGCTCTTTGTATCATAGCCTCAGACCGCAACGATTCGCAAAAGAAAAATATTGTTTATGCTGGTGCAAAACGCAATTTATACTATTTCCGCGACTCTAAAGCCCAACTTTTTGAGTTAAAAGGCGCTAAAAAATCAATTGGTGGCTCGCCCAAAAAACGCTCTAATCTAGAATTTTTGCAAGAGGAGCTCATATTGAGTGTGGGCAATGAACTCTATTTTACAACTGATGGCTATGCAGACCAAGCCTCTGAAACACGAGAAAAAATTGGTTCAACTCGCCTCAAAGAAGCACTTGCGCTTAATGCAAACGCCGATATGGCTTTTCAGAAGGACTATCTTTTAGATATGCTCGCTAAGCACCAGGGCGAAGCAGAGCAGCGCGACGATATAACCATCATTGGTTTGCGCCTCTAGAAAGCTGAGGCTGATTCTTAGCCAGCCTCAAAAAAAGCATGATAAGCAAACGGAAATGTTCTTTTTTTGTGAATTTAATACTTTTTTGACTACATTTCGGATACTATTTTACACAAAACACACAGGCTCATTTCCTCAAAAGATTTTTCAAAAATTTACTATTAAAGCGCCAATTTCAGATGAAAAAAATTATCGGTTTAATTACGCTCAGCTTTTTGCTAGTCCAGCTAGGCTTTGCGCAGCAAAATTCTAAATACTGGATTTTTTTGAAGGACAAGCCCACAACTGATTACGATTACCGAAATCATCTATCAGAGCGTGCTATCCAAAACCGTATTTTGCTGCAAATCCCACTCATTCAATATACGGATATGCCACTTAACTCCAGCTATACCAAACAAATTGCAGATATTGAGGGTATTAGCATAAAAAACTACTCAAAGTGGCTGAATGCAATAGCCGTAGAAACAACACAGGACGCTCTGAAAGAAGCGATGGCCTTGCCTTTTGTGGAAGGCTACAAACGCATTCAAGGTTTGCGGTGCGCGAGTGTGGACAAGGCCGTTACTCAAGACCTAGCTGAACGGCGAAAAGGCAATGAGTATAGTCTCCCCCTTGTACAAATGGGTATTGAAGACATGAATAATGCTAAGTTGAACGGCGAAGGTATTATTCTGGGAGTTATTGATGCAGGTTTTCATAACGCACATAATCACCGTAATTTAAAGCATTTGTTTGAGTCCAAAAGCATTTTAGATACACGCGACTTCGTTAATCCTCAACGCAGCAAAGACGTGTTTTTTAGCGAAGCTGAAACCAATGATGACGACCATGGCACAAATGTTTTGGAAATGATAGCTGGCACACGCCTCAAGAATGAAGCCATCAGTCAGCAAGGTTTTGCGCACAAGGCAAAATTTTATTTGGCAAGAACTGACCACGGAGCAGAAGAAAAAAGGAGGGAAGAAGACAACTGGCTTCGGGCTATAGAATGGATGGATAGCCTAGGTATAAGGCTCATTAATAGCTCTTTGGGCTATGCCACAGGTTTTGATGATGCAGATGAAAACTACAAAACTAGCCAGATAGACGGCAAAACAGCCATTACAACCAAAGCGGCCAACATTGCGTTTACCGAAAAAGGTATTTTGCTTGTATCTTCTGCTGGTAATGAGGGAGATGACCCGAACTGGCGCATTTTGTCCTCGCCTTCCGATGCCTTAAACGCCCTTTCTATTGGCGCTATCGCGGATATTCATGCCAAGCAAAGCTATAGCAGCGTGGGCCCTGAATCGCTTGGCTACATGAAGCCTAACGTGTCGTGCTTTTCGGCTACGGGTACGTCTTTTTCAGCACCTGCTGTGGCAGGTTTTGCGGCCTGCTTACTTCAAAAAAAGCCAGATGCCACTAACAAAGAGCTTTTTGAGGTGATAGAAAAATCTGCCAGTTTGTATCCTTATGGCAACAACTATATTGGTTATGGTGTGCCTATCGCAAAAAAAGCAATAGCACTTCTTGAAAACAACAACAGAGAGTTAGAAACTTATAGCAAGCAGCAGAGGGTGTCTAAGAGCGGAAGAGTAACACTTAAAGTCAAGGCGGCTTATAATTCAGATATTGTTGTTTTTCATAAAAAAGATAAAATTTTTGTCATAAAGCAAGAGTCTTATCAAATGAAAAAGGACAAAGCAATTATTGAAAAATACGAAGATGCAGCCTTTTCTACGGTTATCATCAATAACAGCGTCATTGAGATAGAGTGGAAGTAAAACGCAGGCATACTTAATAAAAAAAACACGCCAGTTTAGTCCTTGCGTGTTTTTTTATTTTGCCGTTATTCCTTCATAGCAAAGCCCCTATGATAAAGCAGCAAAAGAAAGCCTGTTTTGAGCTTTATCTTGCTCTTTTATTACACAAACCTTTAGAACTTTACTCGCCTTATGAGAGAGCACGAGTCAAGGATGATTTAGTCTTCCCTTAAAAAACATATAAAGTATTTATTGTCAGTAAATTAAACAAGAATTCCATCTTTAAAATCTCTTAGTTTTTAGCCTATTTTGTTAAATAACTGGTAAAACCTCAAGGGCTTCTTACGGCCTGCCATGCCTCGCATCAGACAAAAGCGAATGGCTCAAATGTCAGAGGGTGAGATTTTCTGTGCAACTCTGTTTTGTAAGAGAGTGAATCAAAGAAAAAGTCATTCGCTGTTTTAGATGAAAAAAGCCTATTTTTTTCATCTAAATTGGCCTTTTGCGAGGCTTGATTTTTTTGCTATGCCCTACGGTCGGAACTTTCAGCTCGCGCTTCAGTTCTGCATCAAGGCAAAAAGTAGAGAAGAGAAGTCTATCAAAGGCCGTCAAGGTGTTCCCAAAATAGGCAAGCTATCCTCCTTAAATTTAGTTTACATCTATTGAATGTACTTTTTAAGGGACTACTATTTAGCCCCCAAAATAGCTTTAGATGTTCCTTAAATTCCATAGATAAAAGCCACACTTTAAGTGCCGCTTTTACGCTTATTTCTGTTTGAAAGATTTAGCTTTTTTTCTTGCTTACTTTTTTGGGAGGTGCTTCTTCCTTTTTAACTTCAATGTTGGCCTTTTCTTCTGTAACGCTCTCTTTTTTCTTTTTGCTAGATGTTTTTTTGGCGCTCTCGGTGCTTACAGTATCTGTAGTTTTTACCTCCTCCACTAAAGCCTCTTCCGTTTTAGGTTCTTCTGCTTTTTTGACCAAGGCACTAGGGGCGTGTGCGGCGAGCAGTTCATACCAACTGATGAGTTTTTTCATATCAGATGGATACACTTTGTTACGGTCGTACTCTGGTAGCACATCGGCCAGCATAGCAGCAAGCGCTTCAGGAGTTTTTTCAATGCTCAGTTTTAGGCCATGCTTCTCATGGATTCTATGAAAGACCTCGCCCAGCAGAACAGTACCATCTGCAGTATTGGTATAGATAGAAATTTCTTGAAGAACCGATATCTTTTGGTTGCTTGTAGCGGCAAACTTGGCTGTTCCGCCAATTTGTTCTACAACAACACCGTTACGGGTGGTTTTCAATACGCGGTAGAGGCCCGGTTTACCTGAAATGGCTGCAATTTCTTTGAGTTGCATAAATCAAACGTTTTTGTTGTGTGATTTTTGGAATGAATGGGTACTATGATGTGGTTTTTTGAAATGCGCGTGTAAACTATCAATATAGGTTAAAATCTCGTCCTTACCCGTCATTTTTTCGGCAGACGTAATAAAGCAAGGTGGGCACTCGGCCCAAGCGCCCATCATAAACTGCGTGTAAGCATCTACTTTGAGCTGGGCAGCGGTTTTTGAAAGTTTATCTGCTTTGGTAAAGACCATGGCAAAAGGCAAGCCTCTTAGACCCAGTTCAGTCATAAAATGTACATCGTTGTCTTGAGGCTCATGCCTGATATCTATTAAGACAAAGGTGGTGATAAGATTAGGTCTGTTTTGCAGATAGTCGTCAATCATGCTTTGAAATTCCTGACGCTGAGACTTTCCCACACGCGCCCAACCATAGCCAGGCAAATCAACCATAAACCATGCGTCATTTATCAAAAAATGATTGATAACACGGGTTTTACCTGGCATAGAAGAAGTACTGGCCAAATGTCTTTGGTTGCAAAGCATATTGATAAGCGAGGATTTTCCTACGTTTGAGCGCCCAATAAACGCATACTCTGGCCGCTCAGGAGGCGGACATTTGCGCCAGTCTGTTTGGCTGGTTATATGCTTAGCTTGGGTAATTTTCATGGCTTCAAACGAAGTTTGGCTCGCTAGGTTTAAAATTATGCAGCAAATGGTCTTTTGAGCCGCTTTGGTTTTTAAGATTGCAAAGGTCTGTAATTCACTACACAATAGCAAATTATAAGACCTTTTTTAATGATTGTACCTAAAAAAAATACCACAAACAGCCAACTACCGCCCAATAAATGCGTTGATTTTTATCCATAAGTCGTTGTGATAGATAATTGGTACGCTAGAAGCTCCGCTTGGATTATCGCCCATTCTAACCACAATCATATTCAAAGAAGGTATCACATCTAACATTTGGCCGTTTTTACCGAGTGCACAAAAGGCATCGGCTGGTGCATTCGTAGCCAAGCTGCTTTTAAATACGACCTGAGTGCCAGGCGACATAAGCGAGGCCTTACCATTCAGCCACCATAAATAACCATAAGAAAGATTTAGATTCTGAGAAGTGTTTATCATGTCGGTATAAAACTTACTGTCGGCCATAACTGTTTTATCTTCCCATTTGCCTTTGTTCAGCATGAGCAAACCAAAACGTGCCATGGAGCGTGGAGTGCTGTAATAGATATGATTGTAGCCGCTGTAGTTCCAAAAACCGTCCATGCCAATGATGTTTTTGAGCCGAGAGTTGAAGTAATCATCAAAGTTCATTTTGGTAGCTTTGCTGATTACTTGGTCTAACATAGTGTAAGGCGCATTGTGGTAAGACCAACGTTTGCCTGGCTCTGCCAAAAAATTAAGGCATTCGGGCATGGTGCAGTCCAAATCTTTGCTGTCATCTAAGCCTGTTGTCATAGTCAAATGATGTTTGATGGTAATATTTCCTTCCTGCGTTTTGCTTAAAGAAGACCAGCCTTCGCCCAAATATTTTTGGCTGGATTCTTCTATACTCAAAAATTTTTCCTCTTGTGCTTTGCCTATCAAAAAAGAGGTAAGTGTTTTGCCAGCTGATGCCCAATACCAAAAACTACTAACCGTAAAGGGTTTAGTGCCTAATATCTCTTTGCCAAAATACGCTTCATGGGCTATTTTGCCATCTTTGAGAATGATGAAGGCGCGAGTCCCGCCTGCTTCCAAAAAAGCGTTGAGGTCTGTAAGCGCCGCTTTATTGTAGTTAAGACTATCGATGTTGGCCTTATCCCATTCTGCACCGCTCAGAGGCGGAAAATACGGCTTGGGGTTTAGAATAGGCTCTTCGGGCGTAGAGGCCGAGTCTTTACAGCCCATTAAGATAGCCAGACAAGCGATAGACCAAAAGAGTAGATGTGCATGAATACGTAGTTGCATAAAATTTTGTTTGAAGTGCGTTTATTAGATACATTTTTTTTACTTGGGTTTAAATTTACTCTTCCTTCTGGTGTTGTTGTGTGAGATATAGAAGCTATCATAATACCCAAACTCTGAAAAAATAGATGCCATATAGATATTGAAAATACTTTTGTTTATATCAACACACACCTTAAATGCTCGTCCCTTAAAAAAAATATATATAGTAGCCCCTTAGAATGTATCTAAAGTATTTTTTATCAGGGAATTAAACAAGAATTTCATCTTCAATTTTGCAGACTCTTAGTGCAAACGTTGAATACATCATACTATTTTCAAAAAAAACATAGCCAAATCAAAATTAAACGTACTTTTGTCTGGCTGTCCTTGTGGCATTCGTTTGAGCTTTCTTATCACCCCCCAAAATCGTCTGTAACGTGCAAAAAGTGCTGCGCCTCTACCAAAAACGCCTCACCAATCTTTCCGCGAATAACCGCTCTCTGCTGCTTTTGCGCTTGCTTGCAGGCCAGTATGTGGACATACACGAGGCTGATTTTTTACTCAAAAACTCCTCTTTTTACATCATTAAGCAGCTTTTGGCTCAAGTCAGTAAAATTCCGCTCTGTGCCGAATTGGATAGCCGCCACAAGCCTTCAAATCTTTTTAGCCAAAAGTTAAAACACCTCCACCGAACGGATTTACACGTTGCCGAAGAGTGCGGTGCGCAGGATATGCACTTGGGCTTTCCTTTTGTTGAGGGCAAACTATTGGACGATACGCCTATTCGCTGCCCGCTTTTGCTCTTTCCTGTCCAGCTCCAGAAGCAAGAAAATATGTGGTTTTTGAAGCCCAGAGCCGACCAGCCTCTTACTTTCAACAAAGACTTTCTGCTCGCCTACGCTCATTTTAATAAAGTAAAAATTAGCGAGGAGCTTCAGGATACTGATTTTGAAGAACTCAGCAAAGATAGCATCAAGTTCCTGACCGAACTCTACCAGTTGCTCACAAACAGCACCCTAGAGCTAGATTTCAACCCCGAAACTTTTACCGAGCGCTTGGAGTCTTTTTTGCCACACTCACGCGCAGCTTGGCAACAAAGCCAACAACAAGGCCGCCTAAAACTTGTTCCTCAGGCTGTTTTAGGGCTTTTTCCACAGGCTGGCTCCTATCTGTCCCCCGATTACGATTTTCTCCTCCAGCACACCGAAAGCCCAGATATTGCCCAATTTTTTGCGCATTTGCGGCAGGAGCCTCAGCCCGTGCGCGAAGAGCAGATTCACGGTATTTTTGCTCAAGATGCGTCCCAAGAGGCTGTTATGCGGGCAGTACGCGGAGGTGCGTCCGTGGTGGTACAGGGGCCTCCCGGCACTGGCAAATCTCAAGTGATTAGTAACCTCATAGCTGATGCCCTCGCACGTAATCAGCGCGTGCTGGTGGTATGCCAAAAAAAGGCTGCCCTTGATGTAGTTTTTGAGCGCCTCAAAAGCAAGGGCCTTGAGCGCTTCATGGCTTTAGTACACGACTTTAGGCATGACCGCAAAGATGTATTGGCCAAAATTGTAACGCAAATTGATGCCCTAGACGACTACACCCAAGAAAATAACGCCCTGGACACCGTTTTTCTGGAGCGCGAATACAAGCAAGCCTGCCGCACCATAGACAGACTTTCCGAAGACCTCGAAGCATTCAAAAAAGCACTTTTTGACAACAAAGCCTGCGGTTTAGCACCCAAAGACCTTTATCTCACTTCCGAGCAACAAACAGCACATATTTCACTCGATGCGCACTTCAAAAAATTTCATTTTGCGTCTTATAATAATTTTTTGCAGACGCTAAAGCGCTTTGTGCAATATGCTCAAAAGTTGGATTTAGAGGGTTATTTGTGGCGAAACAGAAAAAGTTTTGCCAACTACCAACTAGCTGATTGGCCTAATATCTTGAGCACTCTAGCCGATGTCCCGTCTTTCAAAAAGCGTATTTCTGAAAGTATAGGCACACTTTTGGGCTTACACGCATTGCCCTATCCCAACTGCGAGGCGCTCTGGCTTTTGCAGCCCGAAGCTGAAACTTTGCGCACTTACATACAAGATGAACGCACTTTTGCGTTTCTGAAAACTGCTTTTCCCTACGAATCTGCCCAAATTACTTGGCTGGAGGAAAAGGAGAAGGCCATTACTGAAGGCTTGGCAGGCGTAGGGCCAGAAGTTCATTTGGCTTTACCAGACCTCAACGCCGTAGAAGAAGCCGTAAAAGCCTATAAATCTGCTCAAAGCCAAACTTTTAGCCGTTTGTATTGGCAACTGTTTTCGCCCACACAAAAGAAATTGGTAGAAGAAAGCCTGCTCCGAAACAATTTGACAGCCACCACCGAATCTTTTGATATACTCCTCTTAATGATTCAAAACCGTCGCACACTTGAGCGCGAAGTGCAAGAGTTGCGCCAAGCGGAATGGCTGACGGACGTGCCGCACGATTTGCGCAAAGACCTCTTTGTTACATGGTTTCAAAAGTATAAAACAGCCCTGCAAGCCAAGTTTTTGCTTCAGAAGCTCCTCAAATTAGTGCCTACTGACCTCAACATTCCAGACCGTTTGCACAAACCGTTTTTAGAACTAATAGACAAGCTCTATGCGCATTTGGCAGAACTGCCCCAAAAGCATCTGGCATGGAAAAATTGGTTGTTGGAATCACAAATTCGGGCTATTTTGAATGACACCCACAAAGTTGAAGAGCTAAGTGCAGTGCTCCAAAAAGATTTTGATTTGCTCTGCGAGTTTGACCGCCTCAAAGCTCAAATACCAGGCTTTGAGTTAGAAGTCATAACTTTGCTTAACAAGCACTTGGGTCTGTATGATGCCGATAAAATGTGCGCCCTTTTTGACAATAGCCTGCGCTTGGCCTGGTTGAATGAACTGGAACTGCAAAACCCTGTTTTAAGGACAGTTTCTGCTCTGCAACACAGCCAAGATGTGGAGCAGCTAGACGCTTCAACGACTCAAAAGCACCAACTGAACACGCAATATATGCTGCTGAAGGCCAAAGAAAGAACTTACAGGAACGTACAGTACAACCGCCAAAAAAACCGCAGCACTTATAAAGACTTGGAGCATCAAAGCAAAAAAAAACGTGGAGTATGGCCTTTGCGCAAAGTTATCAGCACTTTTCAGTCCGAACTCTTTGACTTGATTCCTTGCTGGTTGGCCTCTCCAGAGTCCAGCTCTGCCCTTTTTGATATGACCACCCACTTTGACTTGGTCATTTTTGATGAGGCTTCACAATGCTTTGCAGAACGCGGTATTCCCGCAATTTTCAGAGCCAAGCAAGTGGTTATTGCGGGTGATGACAAGCAACTGCGTCCTTCAGACCTCTATACGCACCGGTGGGACGATAGCGAAGCCCTCGAAGAGGCCAGCGTCAGCGAACAAACTGTTCTCGAAGTAGAGTCCCTTCTAGACTTAGGCAAGCAATTTTTACCGGAATACACGCTGCTGGGGCACTATCGCAGCAAGGCCACCGCCCTCATTGCTTTTTCTAATGCGCATTTTTATCAGAATAGACTCAGGGTTATTCCGCATATCAGCACACTTGAGCCACAACAGGCTGCCATTCGCTACATCAAGGTAGAAGGCACAAGCCACAAAAGCGAAAACCAAGAAGAGGCGATGGAGGTGCTGAGGCTAGTTAAATCCTTGATTTATAGCGGCAAAAAAGATATTGGCATTATTACTTTTAACTATAAGCAGCAAGAATTGATTGCAGACTTACTAGACCTGACCGAAATGGCACTGCCCCCTCAGCTTTTTGTCAAAAACATAGAAAACGTACAAGGAGATGAGCGCGACATCATTATTTTTTCGGTGGGTTATGCGCCAACTGAAAAAGGCCGTTTTGAGGCTAAATTTGGCTCATTAAACCTTGAAGGCGGCGAAAATAGACTGAACGTGGCCATATCCAGAGCCAAAGAACAAATCTACGTAGTGAGCAGCATTTGGCCACATGAGTTGCAAGTAGAACAAACGCTTAACCATGGCCCCAAGCTCTTGAAAGCCTATTTACAGTACGCCCATGCGGTGTCGGAAGGGGAGCGCAACTTTGGAGCACCCAGCAATAACAATCAACCCAGCACGAGTCTGTTTTTATGGCAAAAAATTCAGGCTGCCTGGCAAAATAGCCATTTTGAATTACTGCAGCAATGGCCTTTTGCAGACCTCACGCTACAAGCCGAGCAGCAAAAGCCAGTGGGCTTGATTCTGACGGACGATGCGCTTTACTACAAGAGCTTATCGGCCAAAGATGCACACGTTTATATTCCTGCCTTGCTACGCGAAAAGGGCTGGCCGCTCCAAGTAGCGCATAGCCGCAATTTTTGGCTGAATGCCCAAGAAGAACTCAATAATCTGAAAGTTTGGGCGAGTTCTTTAAGCTGAGGAGGCGCAGAAGTTCATGTTTTCGTAAAACGAGATACAAGCCAACCCTTGCTTATTGAGAAACAGGAGTAGTAACACGTGTTATCTGATAGAAATACACGTCCTCAAGGTCTGGCTCGGCTTGCTCAAAACCGTCCTGTGGGTTTTCGGCAGATTGAATGCGTAGCTCTGGCTTACCAGCAATCATTTTTTCAGATAAAATATGGTACTTTTGGCGATAGTCTACCAGTTCATTCTTCTCTACGCGCTTACGCCAAACTAAGTTTTTGAGGTCGTCAATGGCCTTGAGGGGGTGGCAGTTCAACAGAACTTCGCCCTTGTTAATGATGGCCATATCCGTACAAAGCTCCTTGACATCGTCCACAATGTGCGTAGAAAGTATGACAACTGTATTTTCGCCAATTTCGCTCAACAAGTTATGGAAGCGGTTGCGTTCGGCAGGGTCTAAACCAGCAGTAGGTTCATCAACAATAATGAGCTTAGGCTGCGCCAGAAGTGCCTGCGCAATACCAAAACGCTGTTTCATTCCGCCCGAATAGCCACCCAAATTCTTTTTGCGGGCATTGTAGAGATTTGTTTTATGCAAAAGCGCCCTAACCAATTCTTGGCGCTCCTTGCTATTAGTAATGCCTTTGAGCACCGCCAAATGGTCTAATAAGGTTTCGGCATCAACTTTTGGATAAACCCCAAACTCTTGCGGCAGATAGCCAAGCGTTTTGCGCAATTCGTCCTTTTGCGCACGAATATCTATGTCGCCAAATTGTAGTGAACCACTATCAGGCTCTTGCAGCGTGGCAATGGTTCGCATAAGGCTGGATTTGCCCGCACCGTTTGGCCCCAAAAGCCCAAACATTCCTTTGGAAATAGTCAGGCTAATGCCTTTGAGTGCTTGTACGCCGTTGGCGTAGGTTTTGGTTACGTCTTTGAGTATGAGTTGCATAACAACAATTATGTGCGCTTAGGCTAATAAAGATTCAAAGAATGAGTGGTAAGGGGCTACTTAGACGGCAAAGATACAATTTTTTTAGTATCAGGAGCTATCTCCTGAAAAGAAAATAGGCGAAGCGTATTGTTCTCTCAGAAATATCCATTATTTTTTATCTAATTTGGGTTAGACGGCCAGGCTCTCCTAAAAAAATCCTCGTAAATCGCTCCATTCATTGAAGCGTTTGTCATATATTTGACGTAATGATTTCAATGGCTGCCGTCAATGCGTTTGATGGTGGCTTTAACTTACAAAAAACAAGCCTCAGCAAGTGCCTAGTGCGCCCTCGGACATAGAAAAAGAGCTTGTGGCAGCCTGTTTGCGCCAAGAGCCGAAAGCCCAAGAAATGCTTTACAGGCAGTTCTATGGCTACGCCATGTCCGTTGCTATGCGCTACACTCGCCACCGCGAAGATGCCAAGGACGTGCTGAACGAAGGTTTTTTTAAAGTATTTGAGAACTTAAACCAATTTGACAAAAGCAAATCTCTGAAAGCATGGATTGCGCGAATCATTACCAATCAGTCCATAGATTTTTATAGAAGCAACCTCAAAAATAGCATGGTGAGCCACCCCGAACACCTAGAAAATATGGACGTGGCGCACAACCAAAGTCCAGCAGACAAACTCTATGCCCAAGATATTTTTGAGGCTGTCCAGAAGCTGCCCGACGCACAAAGACTCGTCTTTAACCTTTATGAGGTGGACGGTCTTTCGCACGAAGAGGTAGGAGAACATCTGGGTATCAGCGTCAGTACCTCAAGAGCCACTCTGCACCGCGCCAAACAAAGACTAAAACTTTTACTCCAATACGCCACAAGTGAAGCCAAAAAGGAACATGAATCTAAATCCTGAAGACAAATTTTTCAAAGAAATCAAGCACACACTACGCAGCCACGAGTTTGACTATGAACCAACCCATTGGACGGAACTCTCTGCACGCCTCAGCCAAAAGCCTGCCAATAGGCTTGGGGGAGCGCTTTTTTATAACTTTATAGGCGTTTGTATGGCTTCTCTTATTGTGTGGGCATTCTGGCAGCAAAACACACCGGCAGAAGTACAATCTTTGGTGAAGCAAGAGGTTTTAGAGCAAAAGGCTCAGTCTCATCAATCGCCAACTGCCAGCATAGCTGAGACGATGCAAAATATTTTGCAAAATGCGGCTAAAACGCAGCTAAAATGCAAAACGCCAAGGGCTTCTACACGTACTGATGCGCCTATATTGGCGCAAGCCAATCAAACGAAAGTAAACAGTCCTATAACTTCATTCGGTAGCACAATAACTGCTAAAGACAGGCCAAAAGATGAAAAAATGGGTGTTATTCTGAAAAATGAGTTTTTGGTCAATAAAAAAGACGCAGTGATAAGCAACGCTAACAAAAATATACTTGTTAATCGCTTAAAAGACGATAATCCTCCAGGAATGATTCTTTTAGAGTCTATGTCTTTTTTGCCGCTAGCTACCAAACCTGTTTCGGAAAAACTAAGAGCCTTGCCAACCCACGAGCCTCATAACAACACTAAAAAACAGGCTAAAAAACTCGGAATAGGGCTTTTTACAGAAACAGCATTGACACAAAATACATTGCCTAAATATTATTTGCAGCCCTCCTATAACGTCCAACTGGGTGCTGGCGCGGGTGCAAACTTGCAATACAGCCTCTGGGTATTCAGCCCTAAGTCTGACCTCAAAGCAAACTTTGGCTTGACCTACTCCTACACACGCACCAAACACGAAGCGCTTTATGTGCCCCGAAAGATTGTAAGGCGTACTGAACTGAATGCGCATTGGCTAAAAATCCCTCTGGGTATTTCATGGAGTTATGGTCATTTTGGTATAGGTAGCAGTGCTGCCTATCAACTGCCTATTGCACAGTCGGGCAATTACTGGTCTGCTTCGGCCCTTAGCGAAGGCGGAGAGGTATTTCTGAACCGTCAAATGGCTTTTGACAAAGGCTTTTGGTCTATTGAGGGGCTGGCTTCTTACCAAATAAGCTCAAAATGGGCCTTGCAGGTTTATTACGACCTTGCCCTCAATGATGCAGAAATAGATGCAGCTACTTACTGGCGTATCAACAATACAGGACTTCGTTTGCTGTATCAGGTGCGCTAAAATGTAAAAATTTAGACTGCAAAATGCCCACAAGCAGAGCATCCTACAATCGCTTTGGCTTTCTCTTATCGTTCTATCTTTTGAACACATGGTGAACTCAACCAATAAATATAATGCGTAAAAATATCTGATAACAGTTGAAAAGTTTGTAATCTTTTTGGTACTTGTATCGTCTTCTGAGTACAGAATGTTTGATAACCTCTGCCAACTAGTTTTCTTTAAACACTATGTACACCCCAAAAGACTCAAATATGAAACAACTTTCTTTACTGATGATTTTAGCGCTTTTAATAGGACTAACGGCCTGCCAAGACGAGGCAACAAGAAAGCGCACTCTCTACGGGCAATGCCCTCATTAACTTTGTCAATAAGACTGGCTATGAAATGGAAAACATTACAGCAGACGGAAAGGTGATTGGAAATATCCCTAGAAATGGTCAGAGTGGTTAGGTGGGATTTCAAAGATTTGTTACCGACTCAGGTTATCCTCATTGCAACTTTAAGGGCAAACACCAAGGGACTGATTTACTTAGCATCTCTGTATTTAATTGGTGTGGAACTGAGCGAAGATACATACAGCATGGCAGCTACACCATAGAAGTTACAGTTACCCCAGAGTATGAAGGCAAAAAGTACTTTCATCTTACCTTCATAAAATAAATCCAGATTACCCACAAAAAAAAAAGCCCTAAAAGTTCGTCTATAAACTCTTAGGGCTTTTTTTTAAATTGATAGTCGTTCAAATCTTAGGCAGAAGTTTTATCCTTTTTATTCAAGTTGCTGTTTCTCTGACCATAAACGAAATACACCAAAACCCCAATAGCGAGCCAGCTTACAGCCAAAAGTTGCGCCAAATGACTCAGTTTGTAAATCAAGAAGAGGTTTGTGCCTATACCCAAAACAGCAACAACTGGCAACGCCGGTACTTTGAAGCCTCGCTCCAAATTAGGCTCACGGCGGCGCAAAAGCCAAACCGCTCCGCAAACCATCGCAAAGGCAAAGAGTGTTCCGAAGCTAGTCATGTCGCCCAGAACCGTAATTGGCGTAAATGCAGCCACCAAGGATACCACAAAACCAACAAGGATAGTGCTCTTGTGTGGCGTTTTGAAGTCTGGGTGTATCGCTTTGAAAAACTCTGGCAGGAGGCCGTCCTTGGCCATGCCCAAAAACACACGGGTTTGGCCAAGCATCATCACAAGCATAACAGAAATAAGACCTGTTGTTGCTGCTGCTGTAATAATAAACACTGCCCAAGGCATACCGGCTTTTTCAAACGCTGCAGCCACAGGTGCTTTGAGCGCATCACCTACAATGTCTTGGTAGTTAATCATACCTGTAAGAACGAGAGAAACAGCAATATAGAGTACAGTACAAATGAGAAGCGAGGTAATGATAGCAAAAGGCATATCGCGCTTAGGGTTAATGGCTTCTCCTGCTTGCGTAGAAACGGCATCAAAGCCAATGTAGGCAAAGAAAATAGCCGCCGCGCCGCCAAAAATACCACCGACACCATAAGCGGCGTGTGGCTTACCGTCTTCGCCCGGAATCTCAACTGCCTCGGGAATAAAAGGCACCCAGTTGGCAGCATCTACTGCAAAAGCACCGACTATTATCACAAACAACACCGCACATACTTTTATAACAACAATCAAATTATTTGCGCCAGCAGCTTCTTTTATCCCTTTAACAAGAATAGCCGTAACTACCCAAACAATTAAAAATGCGGGCAAGTTCATAGCAAAGCCCTCGCCTGTATAAGTGAAAGCATCGGAGGTCAGCGCTTTGGGTAGCTCCATGCCAAAAAGTTTTAGGAGCTTATTAAAGTAGCCAGACCAACTCACAGCCACCGTCATAGCCCCCATAGCATATTCCAAGATAAGCCCCCAGCCAATGAGCCAAGCAAAGAGCTCGCCCACCGTACCATAGGCATAGGCATAAGCCGAGCCTTCTACGGGCAGCATGGAGGCAAATTCAGCATAGCACAAGGCCGCAAAAATACAGGCAATGCCCGCCACAACGAATGAAAGCGCCAAAGCTGGGCCAGCGTGGTAGTGTGCAGCCGTACCTGTCAGTACGAATATGCCGCCACCAATGATAGCGCCAATGCCAATGGCCGTTAAGCTCCATTTTCCTAAAACACGCTGCAACGTGCTTTTTTTCATGTCTTCTTCAAAAGCGCTGATAGGCTTTTTTCTCCAAATAAGGCTCATAAAATAGGGAATCTTTTAGTTTAAAAAGGACAAGCAGCAAGCATTTGCTACGCCAAAAGCCTAGTGTTTTAGTACTTTTGGGCACAAGTCAAGTTTTTTGTGTATAAATTATATTTAATAGCCCAAACTTAACAGTTAATTTATTTGAAACTAACATTTTTGATTTTTTTTTCAAAATTATGCAACCTTTTTTTACGGCGCTGCATCTAGCTACCAACAAACACACAGGGCGCTGCCCCTACTATTTAACTTTGTTAGAATCCTTATCTCATTTTATTCACTTTACCAAAACACACAAAAACATGGTTTACTTCATTCAAAAATTGGGCTTGGCAATGCTTATGCTGGCCGTAAGTACATTAACTGCCTTTGCGCAAAAAGACGTTAAAAGCGAAGACCGCAACATTACTGGCTTCAGTGGTGTGCAGGCCGGCGGTATTTTCCGCGTCTATTTGAAAGCCTCTGGCCAAGAGTCGGTGCGTATTGAAACCGAAGGGAATATTGAAACTTCAGAAATAGAAACTGAGGTGCGCGGTGGCATATTGCACTTAGGGCTTAAATCAGGCAGATACGAATGGAAAAATGGCAACAAAACCGAAATCCGCGTTTACGTCAATTACAAGGAAATGAACAGTATTGATGTATCGGGTGCTGCTTTTCTAAAAAGCGAAAGCCCTATCCAAACAAGCCGCCTCATCTTGCAGTTAAGTGGCGCAAGCAAAGCCTGTTTGGATATACAGTGTGATAAATTGGACGCAGAGCTTTCGGGTGCAAGCAACTTCATTGTAGCGGGTAGAGCCACCGAAAGCCGCCTGAATGCGAGCGGTGCGTCTGATTTTGAAGGCGACGACCTTGTTACTGACGAACTCAAGTTTGTTGCTAGCGGCGCTTCAAAAATCAATATCAAAGCAGAAAAAAGCCTTTCGGGGAGTGCAAGCGGTGCAAGTAAGGTCATTTATAGCGGTTCTGCCTCTCAGCGCAGCATCAGTACTTCGGGCGCTGCCAAAGTAAGCGGCAGAAACTGATTCTTTGGCACCAGAGCGCTAACCACTTAAAATCGCTAGGAGTTTTTTGTAAACTCTTGGCGATTTTTGTTTTTAGGTAAAGTGAGCGATTCTTATGAAATTTTATTGTTATTTTGCCATTCCGATTTTGTTTGAATGATACCAAGATGACAACAAAAAAATGCACCCTTTACAAAAACTCATAGAGAGATACCGACTTGTTTTGGCCTCAAAATCGCCGCGCCGCCACGAAATCCTGGGCAAGCTAGACCTCCCCTTTGAAGTGCGTGTAGAGCGGGAAATAGAGGAGGACTATCCACACTTTGCTCCCCACGAAATGCACAAAATCAGCGCATATCTGGCAGACAAAAAGAACAGGGCGCTCAGGCCTCAGCAAGCGAATAACGAGATTTTTATAACAGCAGATACCGTTGTCATTCATAACGGCAAGCACCTAGAAAAACCCCAAAGCCCTCAAGAAGCCCAACAAATGCTGACTAGCCTACAAGGCAGCCGCCATGCGGTTTATACAGGTGTGGCTGTTTGGGTAAATGACGGCCTCCAAGAACCTTATTATCAAGACAATGTACTGACTTGGGTAGATATGCTGCCCATGAGCGATACTGAAATTGCTTATTACGTAGAGCGCTATAAACCCTTTGATAAAGCGGGGGCTTATGGCGTGCAAGAGTGGTTTGGTGCAGCGGCTATCAAGCACTTGGACGGCTGCCACTACAACGTGATGGGTCTGCCGATTGCAAATTTGTATGAAATTTTTAGGCGCATCAATAGTTCACTGTGCAACCAAAACGAAGGCTAAAGCCACACGCATTCAGTCTTTGTACCGCACTTTACAACTTTACATGAGTTTCTTTTATTAAAAGTAAAAAAAAAATCATTGTTAATTAAAACCGTGCTTTCCGCAGAGTTGCGGGGGTTTTTGAACGAAATTAACCTCTTAAATTAACCCCTCTTGAGTCGTAAAAAAGCCCTTTTTGAGTTTTTTAAGTTCTAATTGCCCTCTTTTCACTTTTGTAGAGGCCATCTTCTCGCGTTTTCAAATAACTTTTTGTCAAATTCATGACATCTGACTTTTTGACTAATGATTGTTTTTGTACAATTTATTGGGTGTTCCCGCTTCGCGGTCGTTCGTCTTTGGGCTTCGCTTCGCTTCGGTGCTACGCACTAAACCCGCCGCCTCACTAACGCAAATACAGGCCAATAGACGTACTAGATAGTCTTCCCTTAAAATATATCTAAGGTATTTATTATCAGTAAATTAAACAAGAATTTTATCTTTAAAATCTCTTAGTTTTTAGCCTATTTTGTCAAAAAACTGGTAAAACCTCAAGAGCTTCTTACGGCCTGCCATGCCTCGCATCAGACAAAAGAGAATGGCTCAAATGTCAGAGGGTGAGATTTTCTGTGCAACTCTGTTTTGCAAGAGAATGAATCAAAGAAAAAGCCATTCGCTGGTTTAGATGAAAAAAGTTGCTTTTTTCATCTAAATTGGCCTTTTGCGAGGCTTGATTTTTTTGCTACTTTTTGCATCAAGGCAAAAAGTAGAGAGAAAATGCCACCCAAAATCATGAGGGTGTTCCTAAAGCAGATAAATCATATCAATCAATTGATGTGCTTGTTCTTATGCAGACTTTTTAAGCGACGACTAGATAACAAAAAAAAGATAAAACGTCAAAGCCGCTTGATACCTTTTGTCCTATTTTGCCTTAGCCCTAGAATAGCCGTAGTTGGCCGTACTTTAAAAGTAAAGTCCCTATCTTAGAAAAATACAATTATTCGCTTTCTAAAAATTACATCTCTCAGAGAAGTTAATTGAGAGGTTCTCTTTTATCTTTACCGTCCAGATACCAGATAGTTTGTAACAAAAAAACCCAAACAAAAGGCCAGTATAGTACTTTGTAACGCATCAGTGTGCCCCAGTTTGGGGTAGATAAGCCCGTTAGCAAAGCCATACCACAAACATAAACCAGAACTACTGCCCAAAAAGCGTTGTTTTGCTGCCAAAAGCCATTTTTGTTCTGGTCTTTGCTAAAAAAATACAGATAAAAAGAGCCAGCCACCCAAACCGATACACCGAGTGCCAAAATGTTCTCGCAGGCTGCTAAGTACTGCTTTATGTGCTGCGCCTCCCACGGTAAAGGTGCAAAGCAAGATGACCACAGCAAAGTGAGTGTGTTCAAGAACCAATTTTCAGAAAATCTATCAAAATGAAGCAGTGTAATCCCCTCTAGCGAAGAGTTAGCCAGCATCACTTCGCGGTTGCGGTCTAGCGCATACAAAAAAGCGTCCGTTGGCATTGTATAGAAAACAACAACAAGCGCTGCAATACCTACCAGAACAAAAGCACCAAGCACATAGCGCACCCGAAAAAACTTAAAAAACAAGACCAAAGAACCATGCAAGACGACACTCACTACCACAAACAAAGCCACGGGGTATTTTACCCGCCAGAGCAGATACCAAACCAAGGCGGCCAGCAATCCATAACAATAGCTATACGGTTTTTGGGTCTTAAACAGAGGCCATAAAAAGAACAACAAGCCCAAACAGAACACACAAGCACTTTCTTTGCTGATGCCTGAAGCCCAAAAGAGTGCAGATGGCAGATACAAGAACACACCTAGCCAAATTCTAAGTTCTGTTTTTGAATAGCGTGCACAGTTTTTGGACACCTGCCATAAGCCCCAAAAAGCAGCCAGAGATAACCAAAATGCCGTAAGGGCGTAAGATTTCGCATTAAGCAAAGCCAGTACACTCAGCAATTTGATAAAAAAATAGGCGCGTGGGTCATGCTGACTCAAAGCAGCTGTCCACTGCGCATACACCTTAGCCGAAGGTTCCAGCAAAATATTCAGATACAAGTTGGTATCTTGCAGTGCCAAATCAGCCAAAATACAAGCGCTAGCAAAGAGATTGAGGGTGTCGCCGCCAGTTTCTACGTGTTGATAGTAAAGCCCAAGCAACTGCCCCGCTATTAATTTCAAAACAAGCCCCACTTGGAGCCAAAGACCATTTTGCTCTTTCTGAAAATGCCGCCAAAGCCATACGAACACCATCAAAAAAAACAATGCGTTCAAAAAAGCGAGCAGCTGGGGCATAAAAAGGCTAGGAAACCAAGCGCTACACTTGGTCAGTAGATGCGGCGCTGCTTTTTTTGAACACAGGCACACTGCTGCAAGCCTCACCAAACATGACCAGTTTGGCAATGGGTGCAAGCCTGACGCTGGCCTCTACGTAAGCCCAATGCGGTACCGGAAACTTACCGCAGCCTTTAACGACCACTTTTTTATCTTTAAACTGCTCCCAATCTATGGCAGCAAGCGCCTCATGATAAAGGTGGCTTTCTAGTTCGGTGAGTGTGCCAAAAAAAATGCGTTTGGCTATGTTGTGCAAGTAGCTGCCAGCCACCATAAATGCCCACATGGGTATAATGGCATCAGTGCTGCAATGTACGCACACGTATTTGTTGCGGTACTGCTCCCAGTTGTGGGTTCGTATGTATTCTCTAAAATCTTTTTCGCGCAGAATAAGTTCCTGAAAAAGAAAGGGTTTAAGGTCTAGTGTAGCGCGTTCGCCGAGCTGGTAATATTCTTCCAAATCAAAGGTTATCATGCTACTTTGCGCAACGCGATTTGTTATATTGCTCCTTTCGTCGGCCTTAGTCATGGTTTTTATCATATTGGTAAAGTATGTTTAGAACGGTTCTTATTTTTTAAAAGTTGTTGCTTTTGTCTATACAACTGCTTCAACCTCCATAAACCGCTTAACAAGGAAAATGTTTAATCCATAAAAAAGGCCGCTCATCGTTATATGGCAGCCTTTTTTATGGATTAAACATTTTCTAAAAACTAGCCCAAATTTTTGACAATTTCTTTGGCAAACTCCGAGCATTTTACTTCCGTTGCACCGTCCATTAAGCGGGCAAAGTCATAAGTAACGCGCTTAGAGTCAATTGCTTTTTCAAGGCCTCTTTGTATCATATCAGCGGCTTCCTGCCAGCCCATGTACTCAAGCATCATGACAGCCGAAAGCACCACCGAGCTAGGATTTACTTTATCCAAACCAGCGTATTTAGGGGCTGTGCCGTGTGTAGCTTCAAAAATAGCGTGGCCAGTCATGTAGTTGATATTTGCGCCAGGCGCAATGCCAATACCGCCCACAATGGCAGCAAGTGCGTCTGAAATATAATCTCCGTTTAGGTTCATGCAAGCAATTACGTCGTAGTCTTCGGGGCGTAGTAGAATTTGCTGCAAAAAAGCATCGGCAATGGCATCTTTAATAATCATTTTACCGGCAGCAATGGCATCTTTTTGTGCTTTTTCGGCCGCGTCTTTGCCTTCGGCAGCTGCTATGCGGTCGTATTGCGCCCATGTAAACACCTGCGTACTGTATTTGCGTTCTGCCAGCTCATAGCCCCATTTTTTGAAGCCACCAGAGGTAAACTTCATAATATTGCCTTTGTGAACAATGGTCAGGGATTTGCGTTTATGTTTGAGCGCAAAGTCAATGGCAGAGTCCACGAGACGTTCGCTGCCCTCTCTGGAGACAGGCTTAATGCCTATGGCAGACGTTTCGGGAAAACGGATTTTCTTGACTCCCATCTCGTTTATCAGAAAGTTGAGCACTTTTTTAACGTCTGGGGTGCCTTCTTCCCACTCAATGCCCGCATAAACGTCTTCTGTATTTTCACGAAAAACTATCATATCGCAGCGCTCTGGGTGCTTTACGGGCGAAGGTACTCCTTTGAACCAGCGTACTGGGCGCACGCAGGCGTAAAGGTCAAGCGTTTGGCGCAACGCCACGTTCAGGGAACGTATGCCGCCCCCAACAGGCGTAGTGAGGGGGCCTTTGATACCTACAAAATACTCTGTGAATGCAGCCAGGGTTTCGTCTGGCAGCCAAGTACCGAGCGCTTTAAAGGACTTTTCGCCCGCTAAAACCTCTTTCCAAACAATTTTCTTTTTGCCGTTATAGGCTTTTTCCACTGCCGAGTCAATAACATAACGCGAAGCTGCCCAAATATCTGGCCCAGTGCCGTCGCCTTCAATGAATGGAACAATGGGAGAGTCTGGAACATTGAGTTTTCCACCAACGAAGGTAATTTTTTCACCGCTCATAAAACTGAATTAATTGAAAATAAGAAATAACTTGGAAATGCCTTTTGATTACAAAAATTATGAGTTGCAAAGTTAGAAAAGCAAATATAAATTCACAACTTTTTGAAAGCATTTACTCAACTAAGAGCATATTAGAGCCAATAGACCTTTGGCAAAAGCCA
This sequence comes from Cytophagales bacterium, assembly GCA_013299045.1. Classification (GTDB taxonomy): domain Bacteria; phylum Bacteroidota; class Bacteroidia; order Cytophagales; family Bernardetiaceae; genus RDZD01. Next base: position 170,095 of record JAAFJX010000002.1, read on the forward strand.
CCTTTCGCTAATTCTATGAGAACTGATGTCAGGCTTCAAGAAAAAATGTTATCTATTTGCTGATGCTCGCTTACATATAAAATGACTTTGCAAGCGTCCCTACGAAGCAATTTTGCCAGATGACTTGTTTCATTCCTCGTCCTTGTCCGAAAAGCGTCATTTACAAAGTTAAAGCAACGATTGGCAAACAAGGAAGTTTTTTGATTAGCACAAGGCTATGGAATCACGTTATTTGAGTATTCTTAGTTTAACTAAAACTCATGTATAAGATATGTTAGTATCAATTTTAAGAACAAGCAAGGCACTACTCTTTGCAGTTGTGTTGTTTTTTATAAATGCCCAGGCTTATGCGCAGTATAGCATGGACGACCTCAATACACGCGCACAGCCTGTTCAGAACACAAACGAAATGATGGCAAACAAAACATGGATAGTCAAACAGATTCTATTTGTCCCAGCCACCGAAGACCCCACCATGGCCCCATCAATACAAGCAGCAGAAAAAGAGATAAATGTATTTAAAAATTCTGAATGGCAGTTTGGTCCTCAAGATATAGAAGGGCCTCTCCCAACTGGCCAGTACACAATGACGCTGGCTAATGGTAGCGAAAAGTCTAATGTCTATTTGAGCTATCCGGGAGCTAATAATTTTGTCATTAAAGAGCCTATAGATATAGAAGGAACGCAATGGTCTGGCTTTTTGTTCAGCATAGACGGCAATCCAATTCTTATCTTTCCGTATAATATGTATTGCTCGGTGGGTTTTGTTTTCGGAAAATAAGGCCGTTTCTCTATGAACCAAGATGGAGGTACTTGACACAAACAAAGGGTGCGGCATGATACAAAACGTATGTAGTCGTCCCTTAAAATACATCTAATATATTTTTTTATCAGTAAATTAAACAAGTATTTCATCTTTAAAATCTCTTAGTCATTTATTAAAACCGTTCTTTCCGCAGAGTTGCGGGGGTTCTTAACGAAAGCAAGCTCTTAAATTAACCTCTCTTGAGTCGTCAAAAAGCCCTTTTTGAGTTTTTTAAGTTCTAATTGCCCTCTTTTCACTTTTGTAGAGGCCATTTTCTCGCGTTTTCAAATAACTTTTTATCAAATTACTTACATCTGACTTTTTGACGTATTGTTGTTTTTGTACAATTCTATTGGGGCGTTCCCGCTTCGCGGTCGTTCGTCTTTGGGCTTCGCTTCGGTGCTACGCACTAAACCCGCCGCCTCTCTAACGCAAATACAGGCCAATAGACGTACTCAATAACAAAAAAAAAAGATAAAGCGGCAAACCCGCTTGATGCCTAAAAATTGCTTTTGTCCTATTTTGCCTCAGCCATAGCATAGCCGTATCATAGCCGTATGATAGCCGTATCATAGCCGTAGTTGGCCGTACTTTAAAAGTAAAGCCTCTATCTTGGAAAAGTACAATTATTCGCTTTCCAAAACGTACATCTCTCAGAGAGGCTAATTAAGAGCTTGTTTTGCAAGAGATTGAATCAGCGAAAAAGCCATTGGCCTTTTGCGAGGCTTGATTTTTTTGCTATGCCCTACGGTTTGCTATGCCCTACGCTCGGAACTTTCAGTTCGCACTTCAGTTCGGCATCAAGACAAAAAGTAGAGAAGAGAAGTCTATCAAAAGCCGTCAAGGTGTTCCCAAAATAGGCAAGCTATTCTCCTTAAATCTAGCTTACATCTATTGAATGTCCTTTTTAAGGGACGACTATGTATCCATGGCCAAGGTGATGGCCACACAAGCCCATAACCATAAAACAACAGACCCTAGTTTTTCTTACGCTTATAGGTAGCTCTTTTCTTACCATTTTTGAAGTTTTTGCCGCCTACAAGTTTGCCACGTCGGTAGGTTTCGCGGCGCATAAGGACTTCGTTCTCGTCGTAGTAGCTCCATTTGCCAAACTTGTAGTTTCTATAAAAAAGACCTTCGGAAGCTACTTTGCCGTTTTTGTGGTAGAAAACGCCATCACCCCACTTCATGTCCAGTTTATATGTAATTTTGCTCACTATATTTTGTTCGCGGTCGTATTCCTTGACAAGGCCTTTCTTTTTACCGAAGGCGTATTCTTCGCGTGTCTGAATTTTGCCGTCGTTGTAATAAGTATTGCGTTCACCGTGTAGTTTATCGTTGTCGTAATGCTCTTTGATTAGAGGTTCGCCGTTAGCGTAATAGTGATTCCAATCTCCTACACGCGCCTCTCCCAAATAGGCCGACTCTAGTTTTTTGTTGCCATTTTCATAGTAGGTATGAATGGTTTTCTTGCCCTCTTCACCTCTAAAATTCACTTTCTCTTTTGTTTTACCATTGGCATAATAAGCCACCGAAGCATCTGCTGCACCTTTGTTATAATCAATTTCAAATTTGAGCTTGCTGTTGTCATAATAGCTATAACTTTTGCCGTGCATAACGCCGTCGCGGTAGTGGCCTTCTTGCGTGAGTACGCCCATTCTGTTGTAACGCTTAAAGTAACCATGCCTCAAACCGAATAAATTAGATGTTTCAAATTCAAGCTGGCCGTTATCATGGTAGAGCTTGAGGTCTCCGTAAAGTTCGCCATTTTTGTAGTTGGATTCGGTCTGAATAACCCCCGACTGATAGTAGGTACGTTCTATGCCATGTTGCACATTGCGCTCAAAAGTACTTTCTCGTTTAAGGCTTCCAGCAGGATAAAACTCTTTCATGATGCCATTGAGCAAGCCTGTATCAAAACAAGCCAAACTTTTGATGAGGCCGTTGTCAAAATAAGTTTTGAAGGTATCTTGGAGCTTGTCGTCGCGATACTGCCCTTTCTGAATCATTGCTCCTTTTTCATTATAAGCCAGCACTTCACCTTGTTTGAGATTGTTGATGCAATGATAAACCACCTTGACAGTTCCAGACGGATAATACTCTGTAAACTTTCCTACTTTTTTTCCGTCCTGATAGCTGCCTTCTAGCTTGAGGCTACCGTTAGGATGATATTCGCGGGCTGTGCCAATGATACTTCCTTTTTTAAAGTCGCATTTGTATTTAAGCTGCTTAGTAACGTAGTAGCTAGCGTAAGGGCCGTCAATCATGGCGCTATCGTTACCCAAAATATAAAACTCCTCTTTGAGAATAGGCTCATCAGCATCATAATAGAGCTTAATGGGGCGACGCGTGAGTTGGCTCGTGTCGTTCTGCCCCAGTGTTTGAACAGCCGACCATAGCAAGAAAACAATGACCAAAGACATTTTAGGCAAAGCCTCGAGAGCGTTTATGACTTGGTGGCAGGCTTGATGGTTGCGGACGGTTTTTTCAAAACAGCTGTTCATCATGGGGTTACAATTTAGGTAGAATTATGATTGAGATAGGCCATAAAGAGGTAGTGTATCAAAAAAACGGAATAGACCTTCAAATATTTTGCACCCAAGCGGCAAAAGAGTAAATAAATTGTACTAATTTCCTAATAAAATGTTAAATTAGGACAAATAAGCATTTTTAATAGTATTTTACCAAGAAATGCTTTATTTTGACTTGGATAATTTGTAGGCATCGTCTAGTGCTTTGTGTAGCAAACGGCCTTGCAGTTGATAGCCTCTGTCTGTAAGATGTATAAGGTCTTTCTGTGCAAGTCCTTGCTTGACCCAGCGCTTCACCGTACCTAAGCCACCCATAACCGTATAAAAATCCCAGAAGGCTACGCGCATTTCGCGGCTGACTTCTTCTAGTTTTTCTACTACCTCTTGCGTATTTTTGTTGGGTTTTTGCCCCATATAGTAGCTGTCGTTAGGTGAGGTTAGCAAGATGCTTACTTTGGGCATAATTTGACGAATTTTATTAATCATGTATTTGAGATTGGCTTTGTAGAGAGCTGCATCAAATTTAGCTACATTCGCATCATTCGTTCCGAGCGATATAATAATAAGATTCGGCGCGATGCTCCTGACGTGTTTATCAAAGTCTTCGCAACGAAAATAAGTATTGACCTCAGCTCCATTAAGCCCAGTAGCATTATAAACGATACCTGCTTTGTTGTTTTCCAACAAAATGCCCTGCATAAGGAAACGATTTTGGCGTTTGTCAGTCTTCTTTAAACCTATATCCAAGCTGGTTTGAGGTGATTTAAGGTCAAAAGCCATATACCCATACGGACTGGCGTAAGCCGACTCAATCAAATCGGTTTGATTGGGCAGCGTAACTTCGTAATTTTGCGGGTCTTCAATCGGGTAAAAAATACGGACGTGCGAAAAACTCGGCGCTTGATAGCCATTATAGGGCACTAATTTGAGCGATATTTCAGAATTAACCTCCATTGTAATTGCATTGAGGCCAGAAAGCCCCCAGCGGCTAAAAGCATTTTTGCTGATGCTGCGCTTGGGCTCCCAGTTGCCTTTGGTGCTCACTTGGTAGTTGAACGGATTATTGGTTTTGGCTGCAGCATAAGGGAACACAAAGCCACGCCCCCCATTCCCAAAGCGCGGGTCTGCCTGCAAGCGTTTGCGGACTTCACCCGAAAAAAAATCGGCTTGTATGTGGGAGTCGCCTATGTGCAAGATGCGCACTTTGCGGTCTTTTTTGTTTTCCAGTAAGCCGAGTTGTTCAAAGAAGTTTTTCAGTGCGCTGCCCTCGTGTTGAATGACGTTTGCGGAATAATCTATGGCGGCAGTTGAGTAAATGGGGTCTGAATAGCCTTCTGGGTCTGTGGCCACCATAGAACTAACCCAACTAGGCTGCGCTACAAAAACGGGCTTGGGCGTATGCTGACACCAAAAAAACGATAAAGGAAAATAAAGCCAGTACCAGTAGGGTGTGCAGTACGCTCGCAGAGAGTTAAAAAAAGAACGCATTGGTCAATAGTTGATGAAGTGATACACTTTAGCGAACAAAGACGGTGCTGCAAATATAGAGAGAGGCCAATTCTTCTACAAACAGGCTCTAAGAGGCCACAAAGACCTCTTTTTTTTAGTTTAGTTACTACAATAGAACTCAGGCTGAGCGCCCTGCTTGTTTAGTCTTTGGTGCAGAATAGAAAAAACTAGCTCTTGGGCCATCATTAAAAACTCAGGGTTATAATGCTTAGAAGCCAAAGAGCTAGTTTTCTTTTTACAAACTACTGACAACAACAAGTGGCCTATTAGTGGCCGCATCTACTCATGATTTGAGAGCTGGCTGGCGCACATCAAGGGCATTTCTACTAGCATTTTCTTTGGGCGTAACATCAGCTACACTGTTGTTGTTCGCACTTTGTGAATGCGCATCAGAGGCAGTAGGAACAGCCTCTTGTTCTTTCGGCACAGAGGGTAGGTCTGGCACATCAGCCAACCATTCGGCCAAAGCACGAATGAGCTGGTTGTGTCCGCAGTCTAGTTCTAAACTTTCTACCTGCATACCTCTTAGGTTCAGCTCGCGTGATGCCTCGTGAAAGCAACTAGGCGTAAAAATAAAGTCATCTTTACCAGCTACAAGCATGAGAGGAACATCGCTCAAACGCGCCCATATAGCGCCACGCGAAGAGAACTTTCTGCAAAACTGCCATGCCTGATAAACACGCTGAAGCGCTTTTTTATCTTTGGAATAAAGACGCACAACACGTGCCATGCCGCTGCTTATACCCCGTATTGCTAGCAGGCGATTAGCCCACCACACCAGTTTTTCGGGTTTATCCAAAAAGTAACGGAATATGCCGCGTCCTGGCCATCTGGTAGCTAAGGAGTACCAATAGTTTCTAATAACGCCAAGAGGGGCCAATAGCCAGAGCCTGTCCACACGCTCATTAAGCGCCGAAGCAGCCTCGAGCGCCAAACGTGTGCCTAGCGAAAAGCCCAACATCTCAAACTTATTAATTTTATGAGCATCTAAGAACGCTTTAAAAGCTGTGAGCCAGTCTTCTGCACTAAGAGAAGTGTCATGAGAACTGTCTGTAACTTTGTCGTCCCAATCAATAAAATAGACGGTGTAATCTGGGAGCTCATCTACCCAGTCTTCTAGCTCGTCTGCCTCTTGTGCGAAGCCAACGAACGCGACCATAATTTTCTGGCCGCTGCCGATAACGGTATGTTTGTGAAACGAATCCACTGTTTTTAGTTAAAAATTAATAGCAAAGTTCTGAATTTAAACAATTCCTTTTATTTTTGTGCCTATTAATTTTAAAATAATTCTTTCATTATGAAATTTGTATTGTATTTATTCCTATCTTTAGCGCCTTTGAATCTAGTTTTTGCGCAGTCTGATACAACTTATTGGACTAAATCCTTTCAAACGGGGCTTAATTTGAATCAGGCTGCTTTCAGCGACAACTGGAAGGCTGGTGGCGTGAACTCACTCGCTGTCGGTTTTTTTACAAAAGGCAAGGCCAACTATCTGCGCGGTAAAATGAGCTGGGACAACGAAGGTATTTTGGAATACGGTATGTTGCGCACCAAAGGAACTGGTTTTCGTAAAACTGCCGACCGTATTTATCTGGACTCTAAATTTGGTTACAAGCTGAACAAAGTTCTTAATTTTTATGCGTCTTTGAACTTTCTTTCTCAGTTTGACAACGGTTTTAAGTACGTTAAAACTGCTACTAATTTAGACTCTGCCATTGTTGTTTCACGTCTTTTTGCGCCCGCTTTTTTTACGCAATCTGTTGGTTTAGAGTACAAGCCTGTTCCTTACTTCTTTGCAAGGCTTGGCTTAGGAACGCTCCGCCAAACCATCGTTACGGATAAAGAGCTTTATTTGACAGAGCCTAAGAATTATGGTGTAAAGCAAGGCGAAACTTTTAGAAACGAGATGGCCTGCCAGCTCCTCTGCGGCTTTGATAAGAACATTGCCAAAAATATTAATCTCAAAGCCTCTTACTTGTTGTTTGCTAACTATGAAAACTTGGCTGCGATGGATAACCGTTTGGATTTGGTCGTTTCGGCGAAGGTGAATAAGTACATCAACACCACGCTCACGGCTGTTATGCTGTATGACCAAGACCAGGATTTTAAGGTGCAATACTCACAAGTGTTGGCGCTTGGTATTTTGGTATCACTTTAAAGATTTACTTCTTTCTAAAGCCCTTTGGTATTGTCCAGAAGTACTTTTTGAGCAAATCTTGTTTGCTGATTTGTATGGCCCAAAAACCACGCATTTGGGCAGAATCATCAGCTACGAGAGGAAAAGTATAAAGCAAGAGCAAGTCAGTACTCTTGAGTTTTTGTAGGTTTTCAGAAGCTGTTTCCTGTCTAAAATCAATGGTTTTGTAGGCCTCCCAAAGGGCTTTTTCTTCGGGGAGCATGGCTTGGCTGTAGGCTGCCCAGAAAAAAACCTTTGCGGCAGTTTTAAATAGCGTATCGGTGTTTTGATAGGCTATTGCTCCGTTCTGAGGGTTTTTGAACTTCTTTTCAATATCTTCCTGAAGCAAGATACCCTCTTTTAGAGCCGCCTCCATGATTTCGGGCTCAGTAATTCTCTTTAACTTTCGGTACTGTATATCCCTAGCCACGGACTTGGTGTCTAACCCTTCGGGTGGCTGCGGCATACAGGTCTGCAAGGCCATTAGAGTAGCCAGCAAAACGATAAGATTTTTTTTATATTGACTCATTTGCTTTTGAGGATAATCGTTACGGGGCCGTCGTTGATAAGGCTAATGCGCATATCTGCACCAAAGATGCCAGTAGGAATTTGAAAGCCCATTTTTTGGCTGAGTAATGCTGCTGTTTTTTCGTAGAGCAGTATGGCTTTTTCGGGTCGTGCTGCCTCAATGAAAGAGGGTCTGTGGCCTTTATGTGTATCTGCAATGAGTGTAAATTGGCTGACCAAAAGAATATTCCCTTGAATATCCTGAACGGGCTTATTCATTTTGCCGTGCTCGTCTGCAAAAATACGTATTTGTGCAATTTTATGGGCAATATAAATGGCATCTTGCTCTTCATCAGTATTTTGTACACCTAAAAGCACCAAAAGGCCGCGTTGAATTTGTGAATGTGTTTGTCCCTCAATTTCTACCGAAGCCCCCAAAACGCGCTGCACCACTGCGACCATTTTTTTAGATGATTTTTTTTTGAAGTTCGGCTAGGCTTTCTTCACTGAGTGGTTTAGTAATAAATTTAATGACGAATTTATTATCTAGCATTCTATCAATGTCCCTTTTGGTGTCTGAACTAGAAAGTACTGCAATTTGGCACTTTTCGTGAATGACAGATGATAATTGTTCATACTCATACAAAAACACAAAACCATTAACTATGGGCATATTAATATCCAAGAATATGAGACTAGGAATGTTTGCAGGATTGTTGGCGTGCTCGGCCAAATATTCTAGCGCACTTTTTCCAGACCTTTTTACTTCTACTCTTTCGGCAAACTCGGCCAATTCTATGATGCGTTTGCTGATAAAATTATCAGTATCATTATCATCAACTAGCATGACTAAATCTAACATAATCTATTAATTTTTAGGTAGTTTTAGGTCAACTACAAACTAGTTTTTCCAGACAAAAGACTATATATTACGCACAATAATACACATTTTTGCTATTGAATACAAAAAAAACAAAGAAATGTTTTGATAAAAATAGATGATAGCCTTAGAGTTAGCTTGCTTTACCCGCTTGATTGAGTACGAGGCTAATTTGGTGAATAACCTCGTCCAATCGTTCTAACAAGTTAAATATTTCTTGAATAAAGAGCTTTTCGTCTTCCTTGGAAAGCCTATTTTCTTTTATGAGTGCCCCAATGCCCATAATTGTAGCCACTTTTGAACGTAACTGATGTGATACTAGATAATTAAGAACAGCTTTGCGGCGGTCTTCGTTATCTTTGATGTGTAGAAGTTCATGTTCTGCATAAATTCTACTCGTTATGTCCCGCACAATACGCAAGACGGTAGCTCTGTTGTAGCGTACTGCTATAGATTCATAATAGCGGATTTTGTCATTCGGAAAAACTAAACTGTACGCTACCTTCTGGCTACGTCCTGTATCAAGAGCTATTTTATTAATGCTAAGAATTTTATGTATGATTTCGGCGGGCATTCCCGACTCTTGAATGGTTGAGCCAATGATTTTGTTTTCATCAATAAACGTTTTGCCATCACCCTTTTTATAGTACAGATACTCGCCAGCCTCATTCATTAGAAAGAGAATATCAGGAATACTCTGAAGCACTTCATTTCGCGCTAAGTCAAGAATAGCGTCCAGTTCTTCATCGGTATTCAGTAATTGTCCACCGTTTATGAGCATTTTAAAAAACCGCATTTTATAGATTGATACAAATAGCCAGGCAATATAGATAAAAGAAGTTATAGGCAAACGCATTTTTTCGTTAAAAAAAGCGAGCCCATCTTTATCTTAATTTTCCAAAAGCCTTTGCTAGTTCTTCAGAACAAATCGCTTATATTGGCATAAAACTCACGCACTTCGCTCTTGAGCAAATCCCAATCATATTTGTAGTGATACTTATTGCGAATTTCCATGACGGCTTCTTTGTAGGAAGGGCTAGCGTCTATACCAGATAGGGCTTCTTCTAAAACAGCCGAATCGCCACCAAAAAGCTCTTTCACGAATATGTGCTTGTTCTCGGTATTGAGAGATTCGCGTATGCTTCGGCGCGGTGCAATCACTCTTACAGGCTCTGCATTAGCCTTGGCTTCGGTAATTTCTGGCTCAGCTTTGCTTTCTATAACAGCAGCAACTTGCTCTGGCGTGGTGCTAGCGATAGCAATTTCCTTATTGTCCTCTTCCGCACTGATAGCTTTAGCGCTCTCCTGAGGGGCAGCTGAGTCGTTGGTAACGGTTTCTTTTTTTGTTTCAACTTCTGTCTCTGCTATAACAGCAGCAACTTGCTCTGGCGTGGTGCTAGCGATAGCAATTTCCTTATTGTCCTCTTCCGCACTGATAGCTTTAGCGCTCTCCTGAGGGGCAGCTGAGTCGTTGGTAACGGTTTCTTTTTTTGTTTCAACTTCTGTCTCTGCTATAACAGCAGCAACTTGCTCTGGCGTGGTGCTAGCGATAGCAATTTCCTTGTTGTCCTCTTCCGCACTGATAGCTTTAGCGCTCTCCTGAGGGGCAGCTGAGTCGTTGGCGCTTTCGGAACTTTTTACGCTTTCAGGAACTTCGTCGCTGATAGAGCTTTCTTTTTTAGAATCTTCTTGATTTTTCTGTTCTACTTTTACTTCATTTTTCTCAACTTCGGCCATATAAGTTTGCTCTGCCGAATAAAGTGTTTGGTCTGCTATGGCAGTCAAATCATGAGGGCTAGCTTGGTTCACCTCTTTTTTTTCTTTATCGGCAACGGGCGGCACATAAGGCGGAACAGTTGGCGTAGTGAGGCTATCCACAGGCTTAGGACTTTCTTTCTTGATGAAATCTTGTATTTTAAACGCCAATATTTGGTTAAAATACCTTAGAATAGGCTTGGGGTCGTCGAAGTCCGATACATCATCCATAGCCTGTATGACGAGGTCGCGGGCTTGTTGTGCACCAATCATTTGGTTGCTGGCAGCCGCTTTGAACTTCGTGTAGATGTTGTCGCGCAGGAGGCCGTGTATGCGGATATAGCGGCAAATGGCTAAGAAATCGCGCTGTAAATGAATATTTGCACCAAAGCGTTCAAATTCTTTATCAAAGAAGGTGTAGGGTGCAAGCGTTAGTTTAAGGGTATCCAGGACAGCCTCAGCCAACAAAGGCTCAAAATAAGTCCTTCTTATTTGAATATGGTGCGAAAGCACATTGTTGAGATAAGCAAAAGCCTCTTGAACATCTGGTGCGGAATAGTCAAAGTAAGGACTTTGCAGATGCTCGCCCTCTTCTAACCAACGCTGGAAAAGCAACTTCACTAAGAAATAATTAACTTGCTTAATATCTGAAAAATGCAACAGATGCTTGCCCTGAATAGTGGGGACTTTATCAAAAAAAGAATCGCAGAGTTCTTGAGAAACGCGCTCACTGTATTCCTTGAGGGCTATCTGATTCAACTTACTTGCCATTTCGCAAACGAGGGGGTATCAATGAAGTTCTATTGCTTAATACTAAAGATTGTGCCGTTTAGCTCACTGACGCTATATATTCTTACGTTTTTAAACTTAGAGGCCATGCAATTTTGCGGTTAATTTTCACAAAAAAAAATAATTCGTTGGAATATTCTAAAAAAAAGCGCAAAAACGAGACTTTCAAGCCAATAATTTTGCAAAAATAGGAGTTACCATAAACGCCACAACAAAAAAACCGCTTTTAAAAGCGGTTTTTTTGTTGATTCAGCGGAGAAAGAGGGATTCGAACCCCCGGTCCTTTAACAGACAACGGTTTTCAAGACCGCCGCAATCGACCACTCTGCCATTTCTCCGCTGCAAAGGTGCTACTTTTTTTTAGAAATACAAAATTTGCACCCTAATTTTTATACTTTTTTTGTAAATGGGGGTCTTGTAAAGCACTATACAGCTTAAAAAGAGAGTTTTATGCAACCAAAAGACTTGGGCTATTTCTGAAAAAGCTCATAAAGCGGTAAGCCTATTGCTGAAGATGGCTGTTGTAAATGTAGCCAAGCAGCCAGAGTAGGTACAATATCCAGAATACTCACTTTACGAACAGAGCTGCCCTTCTTGACTCCGCGCCCATACCAAAGCAAAGGTACTTGGCAGTCGTAAACATAGCCCGTACTGTGCGTAGTGCCTTCCAGAGGCCCCATAAACCAACCAGGATACATGAACAAAAGTAAATCTGCGGAACGTTCTATATGAAAACCACGCTGTGCTTTCACATAAAGTTCATCGGTTAAGTTCCGCGTTTGCAGTTCATCAGCAGTTATAGCGTCAAGAACTCCTTGCCTTGTTTCCATTAAGCTGGCTGCTTTTTGGCGCACTTCGGCTAAGCTGAGTCCTTTTTTGAGTACAGCGCGGCGGTTCAAATAAATGGCTTCGCTTTCTTGTTGGACAACCCATTTTTCTACACCATACATTTTAGAGAGGCAGGAGTCCAAATAAGCACTAACTTCCTGGTAACTAGTCGCTTTTGTGTTCAAATGAAACACTTCATTGGCCAAAGATGGAATATCGGCTGCGCCATGGTCGGCGGTCAGGAAGAGAATGTAATTATTGCTGCCCACCTGCTTGTCTAAGGACTCCATAAGCTGCTGAATGTTTTTATCCAAACGTATGTAGCAATCTTCTAGCTCGAGCGAACGCAGGCCAAAGTTATGCCCAATAAGGTCTGGACTAGAATAACTCACCGTCAAGAAGTCTGTTTCGGTATCTAGCCCCAAGCCATGCGCCCAAATAGCAGCCTGTGCAAATTGCGTGAGGTAGTCGTTCGCAAAAGGCGTGAAACTGAACCAATAAGCACGTTTTTTGGGGTCTTTGATGTTCTCAAAACGGTGTGGAAAAGAGGTGGAGTCGCGTTCAAATGTAGGTGCTTCGTATTTGTTATGGTCTGGCAGATAGTTTTGATAGAGGCGTTGCGGGAGGTAGAGATTCCAAGCGCTGGCCATGTAGGAATCTGGGGTATAGCGCCTGTTAAAGTTTTGTACCCAGGCAGGCAAGCTGTCTTGGTAGTAGCTAGAACTTATCATTTTACCTTTTGCGAAATCGTACCAGTAAGCCGCATCTGCCATGTGCCCTGAGGGTAAAATTGCACCTCGGTCTTTATGAGATACGCCTACAATCTTGCTGCGCGGCGAGGCTATTTTGAGCTCGTCGGTTATGGTGGTGGCTAGTAGGTTTTTGGGAGAACGAAGGCCATACTTGGTATCTGTGCCTAACCCAAGCACGCTGCTATCGCCCACACAATAACTTTCTTTGCCTATGCTGTAGTTGTGCCAATCATTGCCCACGATACCATGATAGGCTGGTGTTGAACCAGTAAAAATGCTGGCGTGTCCTGGCCCTGTTACTGTAGGAACGTAGTCGTAGTGTGTATTTTCAAAGCTATAGCCTTTTTCTAAAAGTTTACGGAAACCACCTTTTCCCATTTTGGGTAGGTAGCGATACAGCAAATCATAGCGCATTTGGTCTATGACCACCGCAACAACAAGTTTAGGTTTAGTGATATTGCCCTTTTGTGCGTAGGCAAGGTTTGTTGAGGCAAGTATCCAAAAAAGTGAGAAAAAAATTTGATAAAAAACAGCAGCACCAATAATTTTTGAGGCTCTTGCGGCGGATAAGTTTAATTTTAATATGGTCATACTTGAGATGTGTTTCATTAGCGAGCGCAAAGATAAGCAGAAGCCTCTTTGATTCCGTTTATAGATAGATTAAGTTTTGTTTGCTAAATAAAACAAAATAGCCGTACCTTATTGATTTAGTACGGCTATTCGTATTGAATTTAGTTGGGGCAAAAACTATTTAATAACAACTTCTTTGCCTTTGGGGTCAAAACGAACAAGTGAAGTATCTTTACCTTTAACAATTTGGTACTCAAAAAGTTTGTCATATTTCGGAAGTGAGAGTTCTTCAACACCTACCACCGTAGCGGCTTTGTGTTTGCTCTTTTTGAAGCCATTTGCCACTTCAGCAGGCACTGCACTTATTTCTATTTTGGAGTCTGTTTCGCGCCAAACGCCAGTAGAATCAAATTCTGCTTCGTAGCTGCGGCTGTCCATTGTAAAGTTCACTTCATAAACGCCGTTGCTTTCAGCTTCCCAGTCAGTAGATTCTGTTGCGTTAGGAAACTTGGCTTTGAAAGCCGCTTTGACGGCTTCAGGAACTTCTATGCCAGCAGATTGTGCGAGAGTATCAGGTGCAGGAGTAGCTACAGAGGTTGTATCAGTAGCCAAAGAGTCTTGGCCTGTTGTATCTTCTTTCTTGCTTCCGCAAGACGATGCTGCCAAAGTCAAAACAAACACAGAACCTAAAACGAGTAAGAAATTCTTGAACATGGTATTTTAGCAAATTTTTAGTGATGAATAAACGAAAACATATAAGTTTGAGCTGCAAAGTAAAGCATTTAATTTAAAGGATACAAATACCTCATTATTAAGTCTATAAAGCTCTATCACTTTGTTAGGCGTTTTGTTATTATACTTTATGCTTTTGGTACTCCTTGTTTCAATATCTGCTTTAATTAGTGCCAAAGTCATACTTTTGCCAAATAAAATTTTTTTTGGTGTTGTAACTTCCTATGTTTTTCAGCATTAAATTTTATCACTAGAGTTGGCGTGTAGTCTAAAAAATACTACCTTTGCGATAGTGTGTTTGAGCGCATAGAGTTATTGATTTGTAGTTGAATTTTAAATGTATGTCAAGAATTAACTTTATTGAAGTCAGGTCTGAACTTGGTGCTGGTACACGCGGTTCTGGCTTGGGGGTAGAGGCCCTGAAAGTCGCTTGTTTGCAAAAGCACTTTGATTTTTGGAATCAGTATCAAACCTATATAAAGGCCGTTCAGGACAGTAATGGTGCGCTTTTTCAAAAAAATGACTTCAAGTTTGCTAAGTATATTTCCTACATTTATAGCCATCTTCAGCACGTTAGTCTAGCCCTTAATCATTCATTAATAGTCCATAAGAAACTTCCAATAGTCCTTGCAGCAGACCACTCCTCCGCTTATGGTACTATAGCAGGCGTAAAAAGTGCCTACCCACAGAAGCGCTTGGGTGTTGTTTGGATTGACGCACACGCGGACTTACATTCGCCTTTTTCTACCCCTTCGGGCAATATGCACGGTATGCCGCTCGCTATGGCCATGCAGGTTAGTCATAGAGAAAGTGCCGTTAATATCCCTCAGCAAGACGAGGAGCATTACTGGAATGCTATCTTGGATATTGGTACACATTTACCTAAAATACTTCCACAAGACCTTATTTTCGTTAGTTTGCGTTCTACGGAAGAACCCGAAGACCGCTACATTAACGAACAAAAAATTAGAAATATTAGTACGGAGGAGGTGCGAAGGCACGGTGTAGAGGCTGCCTTAACCTCCATTAAAGAGCAACTCAAGGATTGCGACATTGTTTATGTTTCTTTTGATGTGGATAGCATAGACCCTATTTTTTCACGCGGAACAGGAACGCCAGAGGCGGGTGGCCTAACGCCTCAAGAGGCAGTAGCTCTTAATGAAGGCTTGGCTAGCTGGGATAAGCTAGTAGCCTGGGAAGTAGCCGAAATCAATCCTCTTCTGGATACTGAAAATCAGATGGCTCTTTATGCTGCAGACGTTGTGTTGGCAGTCGTTCAAGCAGCTGAGTTACGTTTAGAGCAGGCACAGCTAGCTACCGAGCGTGTATAGAAACTTGTTTCAGTATTTTTGATTTGAAGATTGTGTGTTTTTGCCTTATCTTTGCCGCACCTCAAATAAACTGCTTTTTACTTTTGTCATGAAAATATACTTTTATCAGCTTGCATTTGCGCTAGCTAGCTTGTTGTTAGGTGGTTGCAGAAATGAAGGCTCTGCCTTAGTGAAGGCACCGCACCCCGACTCCCTTAAAAATGCTGTTGTTTATAAAAAAATGGACAACTTTTTTTTGAATAAAAATTTTCAAAAAGTAGCCTATAAATTCCCGCTGCTGCGGCTGCCGCTTAATGAAACAGACTTAGCCTCTAGCTTTGATACTGAAGCCCAAGAGCTGCAAGTGTTAGATGATACAGACCTTGCGTTTTTGTTCGGAAAACACAACAACAATGCGGCAACAGAACAACTCAGTGTAGACGATTTGCCCACTTATTTCGCTGTTGGGCGTTTGCATACCACCAAATGGGTAGGGCTGATTTATAGAAAAAATTTGGCTGATAATGAAGTATTTGGGTTGGCTACCTACGACAGCTCAGGCCAAAAGCTATCTGATTTTCCGCTTTTGGGGAGGCAAATAGAAAGCACCTACTCTGAAACGAAGCAAGAGATGGATATTGATACGAGTTGCCGCATCACTATTTTTACCGAAAAAAGCAATTATGAACCTGAGACTCAGGCTTCAAAAACAGTTAATTCAGTAGAAAATTATTTTATAGATAAAAAAGGGGTTGTGCAAATTGTGGCACAAAATAAATGAGCAAGAAAAGTAAATTTTACGTGGTTTGGAATGGCCGAAAAAAAGGGGTGTTCTATAGCTGGGAAGATTGCGCCGAGCAGGTTAAAGGCTTTATTGGTGCCTCATACAAATCCTATGAGAGTGAGGGAGAAGCTATTGAGGCATTTGAGCAAGGTGCGGCTAAAAACGTTGCTGAGCATCGCAAAGATACGAGCGCTCATCATGACACCCCCATCTGGGAGAGTTTAGCGGTTGATGCAGCTTGCTCAGGGAATCCTGGCCCGTTAGAGTACCGCGGCGTGTGGACTAAAACCCAAAAGGAAATCTTTCACAGCAAATTATACCCGCTCGGAACGGTTAATATGGGCGAGTTTTTGGCTATTGTTCATGCGCTTGCGCTATGCAAACAAAAAAATGTTACTTTGCCTATTTATACGGATTCTGTTACGGCGCTGGCCTGGGTACGCAACAAACGCATCAAAACCAACATGGAGCGAACTAGCCACACCCACGACCTTTTTGAACATTTAGATAAAGCCCTTCTTTGGCTACAGAATAATACCTATCAAAATGTTCTGTTGAAATGGCAAACAGAAAAGTGGGGCGAGATACCCGCTGACTTTGGTAGAAAATCTTAATAAAAAAGCGTAATTTTGTTGTTTCAAAACCTAAAGGTCGTGTTACGCTCTCTACAAAAAATTGTTCTTCTTTTTTACCTTTTGGTGTTTGGTTTCTCTCAGGCCAATGCACAGGGGCCACCCCCTTCCGAGCGCCTAGAGGTACTATCCTCGGACTGGCTGGTGTATGATAGCCGCGCCGCGCTTTATGTACCTTTTGTGGCTGATTATCATACCCAATCAAAAGCTATTTACCTTAAAATCAATAACAAACGATTAAATCCAGGTTATCTGTGTTTTAAGCCCAAACAAAAGGCTTCTTTATACATCAAGCAACATTTTATTCGGTATTGTAATGCTCGCGAGTGGCAGAATATACGTCTAGACAGCCTCTATGCGCTTGAAAAAGACAAATCCATTGAGCTTACACTTTTTTTTGGCGACGAGCCAAGTGGTCGTATCAAAGCCCCAACTACCTATATTTTAGCCAAACCCTTTAGAGAATCCGAAGCCCCAGTAACCACCACACCCAACACACTCGTTTTGAACGAACAAACAGAAGAGGAAGAGAGCATTTATAAAAAAGTTTTGAATCGGGCATCGGAGGTAGACCATTATATTATGGCCTTTGCCCTTGTTAGTTTGCTCATTATTAGCTCTGGGCTTAATAAACTACACCCTGTTTTCAGTACTCTTGCTATGAGGCAGATTGTCAGCGCCCTCAATGCGCCCAAGTCTGTTACTAAGCGGCTAGACGCTGCTCTGGTATTTGCTTACACTATTTTTTATGCGCTTCTAACTGCCCTTTTCTTACTGACCTTGCAACGTTATGGCGCTTTTTTTCAAAAATTCCCTCTTTCTAATACCGCATTGAGCAAATTGTTTATGAACAGCGCCCTCATCATTGCGGCTTGCTGCGTGGGTGTTTTGCTAAAATATTTATTTATACGCTTTTTTGCTTATCTTTTTTTCAATAGGTCTCAGCTCGGCGACCTACACTTTTGGGAGTATATACATATTTCTTTATTGTTTATGAATGTAGCCACTGTTTGTTTGTTTCTCTATCTGACCTTAGTCCGCTTTCTACCAGCTAATACCACCAATTTTATTCTTTATGTAGTGGGCACGCTTTTTGTTGTTAGGCTAATAATTTTAGGGTATAGATTAATTCCTGACCTTAAAGGGCATAAATTGTATTTATTTTCGTACCTTTGCAGCACCGAAATTTTGCCTACACTTGCGGTAGTAGGTTTTTTGGTCATTGTTTAATAGCCTCTTGTTTTATTTAATCGGTAAGTTATGACTGACCCCAAAAGCGCAAAAATTGTTACAGAAGATGTTCTTAAACCTGTAAGTAGCATTTTGGTTACACAAGCCCGACCCGAAGACGACTCCCCTTATATGGAGCTCGTGCGTAAATACAATCTAAAAGTTGATTTCAGACCATTCATTCAAATAGAAGGAGTGAGTACAAAAGACTTTAGAAAACAAAAAATTGATATACTAGCTCATACCGCAGTTATTTTTACCAGTAAAAATGCCGTGGATTTTTATTTTGCTCTCTGCAAGGATCTCAAGATAGAAATGCCTGCCGAAATGAAATATTTTTGCATAAGCCCTCAAACATCAAACTACTTGCAGAAGTATATACACGTCCGTAAACGGAAGGTATTTACTGGCAAAAAAACAGCTGCTGATATGCAGGAGTTATTCAAAAAGCATAAAGCTGAAAAATATCTTTTTCCTTGCTCAGACATACGTCGCGACGATATAGCCTCTATTCTCAAGAAATTAGGCAGTACACTCACCGAAGCCGTTATGTATCGTACTGTTTCTAGCGACCTTTCTGACTTGGCCGAGGTAAACTATGACATCATTGCCTTTTTCAGTCCTTCGGGTGTTAAATCCTTATACGATAACTTCCCTGACTTCTTACAAAAAAATACACGTATTGCTGCTTTTGGCCCAACAACCGCTGCTGCGGTGCGTGCTAAGGAACTTATGCTCAACATAGAGGCACCTTTGCCCAATGCGCCCTCAATGACAAGCGCCATTGAACTTTATGTGCGCAAAGTAAATAAAATAGAATAATTTTAAACTAGGCAAAACAAAGCGACTATTGGATTTGAAGACCCAGTAGTCGCTTTGTTGTAGTGTTCAACTGCCTAAAAACTGATTTATCAGCGATTCAGCCTCCTGAAAGGTCTGCGTTAGTTTGTCGTTCAGGAGTACGGCATCAAAGTAGGTCTTGAGGCGCATTTCTTGTTTGGCTTTTTCTATGCGCATTTCGTATTGGGCTTCGCTTTCGGTATTGCGCTTTTTTAGGCGCTCTTGTAGCACCTCCATAGACGGCACACTGACAAAAACAGCCAAACAGTCGTCTGGATACATGGCTTTTATGTTCAGACCACCGTGTACGTCCACATCAAACAAGATATTTTTGCCTAAAGCACGCAAGCGCTCTATTTCGGATTTGAGCGTTCCGTAATAAAAACCTTCATACACCTGCTGATACTCCAAAAAATCCCCCGTTTTTACTTTAGCCAAAAACTGTTCCTGTGTGATGTAGTAATAGTCCAAATTGGGGCGCTCGTTGGGGCGAGGCTGGCGTGTGGTGGCTGATACCGAAAAAGCAAACTTAAATTGCGTTTGCGCTAACAAATGCCTGACTATGGTTGTTTTGCCCGCTCCAGAAGGCGCACTAAAGACAACTAATTGCCCTGTTTTCATTTTGATAGATATTAATCCTTAATTTATTGATAGCGAGTCTAATAGATATATAAATATTTAGTTTGAAACGGTCATTGTGCAAGATATGATAGAACATCATTCTATGCCAATTTCATCAATCTTCTGCATCAGTCTGCTGGTTTTTGCCAAGGCCACAATGATTTTTTGGTAGTGTAGAATATCATCAAATTTAAGTCTGCGGCCTTTGGGGCGGGCTGATAGCCACCAATGTAAAACTCCAAGCGGTTTGCGGCACGTTGGCAGCGCAGAAATTTTACAGAGTCGTCATTTATCCATTTTGTTTTTTTTTCGTTTCGCTTTTCTTTTCCGCCTGGTTCTTTTTTATAATCTTCCATTAGGTTCATTATCCATTGGCCTCTGTTTTGGCTCTCGCCACTATAAGGCGGGTTTCCGACAACACACATGACGGGCGCGTCGCGTTTGATGCGTTTGGCTTCATTGGCTTCGGCACTCAACCAATTTGCAAGCAAAGTTCCTGTTTCGGGGTGGCTTTCCTCGAGGCTATTAGTGAGATAAACTCTTAAACGCTGCTTGGCTCTGGCTTTATAGCCCGTTTCGGTCAGTAGTAAATCTAGCTGCAAATGCGCCATGGTGTAGCTCGTCATCAGCAACTCAAAGCCATTCAGGCGTGTCAAAAGATGATTCTCTACGTCATGAGACCATATTCCTTCCTGCCCATCAAATTTTTTATCAATGTGCTTGACTACTTCGACCCCAAAAGTGCCTGTGCCTGTAGCCGGGTCAAGTATTTGCACTTTGTGTACCTCTTCTTCAACTTGCTTGCCCTGTTTTTCAATCTTAATTTTTGTTTTGCTGTTGTCTGCCAATCCTTGCGGCAAGCCAAATTCGGTTTTCAGAATATCGTCCACAGCGCGCACAATAAAATCAACAACCGGCTGGGGTGTGTATTTGGTTAAAATATAATCCAGTATACTGCAGACTTGCCTTTGGGGTTCGTTGGTGGCACGTATATAGGGTAAGTCATCAATAAGTTGTTGTAAATCACCTCTAAAAGTATGCTCTGTAGCGTTGCCTAGTCTGTGCCGCTTCACGACACTCTCAATGTATTGTGCTATGGTCATTGGCTTCTGAGTGAATTCTAACTTCTCATACATACAAATATACGCAAAAAAACCTGCCGAACAATTCCATTCTGATTTTTGTTCTACGAGTTTTGATTTATCAATAAGCTCGAATAATCACACCCCCCAAACACGTCTTGCGTGCTTATCATAAGCCTTTAGGCTTTAGGCTTCGCTGTACGGCCATTTGCACGTACTCATAAACAGCTGCATTGAGGTCTGTTAATTCGCGAATAATTACCATGTGTTTCATGCGGGGCTGCCCCAAAAAATTACCCCATTCAAGCAACTCGTCGTCTAAGGGAATGTCGCCCAAATCTAAACCCAATCTAATTTCTTTTGTTCTGATGTGAATAAGGCCAAAATCACGGCTGGTTTGCAAAACAACATAGTTTTTGGACGGCACCACCACCATCTCTGGTACAGCTTGTATAAGTTCGCTCAAAACAGCCTCATAAAACTGACGCATATTTTCTTTTTTCTCAAAAAGCGCATTTTTAAGTTCAACATCAGTTAAATGCACAGGTTTTCCACCGTTGAGATAAACAGCAGTGAGAATATTGGCGTGTACGTGGTTAAGTTTATGATGTGATTTAAGCCAGCTAATCATATCGTTCTTTTTGTTTACCGTACTGCTGCGCAGCAGGTCTGCCCAAGCCTCGTAATCAATGCCTGTTATTTGTTCTATATTTTCTAAAAACTCTCTTTCTATTTCTTGTGTGGACTTAGACATGGCCTTTCAAACAAATTAAGTAATCTGAACAAAAAAAATACTTAAACGAATGCACTCAACGAATGCTTTTAGCCCATTCTTGAGGACTAAAGCCACCAAAGTTGCCCGAAGACATTAGTAAATAAACAGTGTGTTTGTCGCCTTTTGGCTGCAAAAAATCTTGAATATCCGCTATTGAATGCAGTTCTTTCAGGTCTTTGGAGTTGAAGTTGTTTTTAAGTGTTCCTGGCGCAAAGGGCGCTATCTTTTTTTGCTCAAAGTTGGTCGGATTGATGTAAACCCCCATTTCGTCTGCTCCTTTGAGCGTATTTTTGTACTGAGGCAGGAAGCCCAAGTTAAGGCTGCTATAAGTATGCAATTCCATAAGGGCTACAAGTCGGCTCTTGGGAAATTGCTCGCGAACGGCTTGGACAGTGGCGGCTAGTTTTGAAGGCGCGTGTGCATAATCCAAAAAGACTATCCTCTGGGTGGTTTCGGTCAGTTTTTCTAAGCGTCTGGGTGCGCCCTCAAATGAAGAAATGGCTTCATAGAAGCGTGCGTCCGAAATGCCCAAACGGTTTGCCACAATTTTTGCAGCGCTTACGTTAATGAGATTATGCTTGCCAAAAAAACGCACTTCTACGTCATTTTCGTCTGTTTTGAGATAAGTTTTACCGTTTTTCTGGCGGTTTGAATGCACTCCATAAGGCAAGCCGATAATATCGGTACGGTTCTTATGCGCTGGTGCACAAATTTTTTCGGCTGCACTATCCTCTTTATTGTAAATAAGCGAACCCGCCTTAGGCACTGCGTCCACCAAATTTTTGAACTGCTCGTTATAAGATTCTACGGTTGGAAAAACGTTGGCATGGTCCCAAGCGATGCCGTTTACTACCACAATATGAGGTTGATAGTTCAAAAACTTAGGGCGAGGGTCTAGTGGCGAACTCAAATACTCGTCCCCTTCAATAATAATGGTGGGAGCATTTTCCGTAAGCCGTATGGCAGAGTCCAAACCTCTAGGTGTGCTGCCTACCAAGTAGTCAAAAGGCTGTTTATGGTAACTTAGGACATGAATCAGCATACTTGTAATGGTGGTTTTGCCATGACTCCCCGCAATAACCACACGCTCTTTGTTCTTGGAGCGCTCATAAACAAGCTCTGGGAATGACAAAATTTTTATACCCAAAGCCCGTGCTGCAGCCAACTCAGGATTATCGGTTTGGGCGTGCATACCCAAAATGACCGCATCTAGCCCTGCGTGTATGCGTAAGGGGTTCCAGCCCAAGCTATCAGGGAGCAGACCTGCCTTTTCTAAAGCTGTCCGTGCAGGGTCGTAAATAATATCATCCGAACCTGTAACGTGATGCCCTCCATGGTGCAGAGAAAGCGCCAAAGCGTGCATAACATTGCCTCCTATCGCTATAAAATGAACTTTCATTGGGTATGATTGCTGTTTGTGGGCTTCTGCAAACCAATTTATATGCCTATTATCCAAACCGCAAATATAAGCCAAAGTTTCCTTTTAAAAACAAAAGACCTTGTATTTTTTCCTTAGCGAGCAAAGCAAAAGAACTATTTGCAACAAGTGCTAAGCCTCCGTTTCTATCTTGTGATTTAAAATAGCAGCGCTCACTCCTGCAAAGCCTGGTGCAATGATTAACCCCACAAAAGGAATAAGCATCAGCAAATAAGCCATAGCGCCAAACGTAAGACGGTGCGTTTTAGAAAAAATGCTTTTGGCATCAGCTGACGTGTTTTTATACTTGTTATTCAAATAAATAAAATCGTCTGTTAGAGAGTTTCCTGTCATATAAAAGTTGAACAATAGGCTCAAGATAACAACTGGTGGAAATATCAAAGAGAGCGCAAAAAGCAAAATATTGACGGGCAACTGCTTCAAGAAATAACTTCTAAGGTTTTTTAAAACTTCCTTGAAAAATTTTAAAACTAGAAAATGACTTTCTACAGGCTGATTCCGCAAAATGCAATAGGCTTTTTCAGAAACAAAAATACTCAGGGCAGACACAAAAACCTGCGCCCAAAAGCTAAAAAAGTGTGCTACCAATGAAGCCAAAGCCAGCTTTAAGCCAAGATGCAAAGTATAATAAACCAGCTTATGGTATTGCTCTGGAACGCGCTCTGTGAGTTTGGTGTATTCCATGATTTGTTCCGAAAGCCAGCCCATGAGATTCCATGCAAGCAAGAACACACCCACCCAGAGTGCAAGCGTAATGAGTGCTGGTGGAACATAGTAGTGCCAAAGTTTATGCTGGCTAGTAAAAGAAAGAGCCTCACGCATACTGCGCAATGTTTGCTCAAATTTAAAGGGAATGGATTTTTTTACAGACAGCATAAACAGGTTTTTTTTTGTAATAAAACAACTGGGAATCTCAACAAAACGGAGCTGTAGGCCGTGCAAGATAAGATAGTTTTTTGATTATTCAACGTCCTTTTTATGAGTCTTGGCGTAAAAAAAACAAAAAAAATGGAGCATATTTTGTGGAATATGTTTTGAGACTGCATCTGTTGAGTAAACGGTCATTATTCTTCCTCACCCATTTCTTGTTTTTAAAACAAAAGGTAAAAAATATGAAAAAAATAATTCTGACACTTACGCTTATACTGAGTTCGGCTTTCATACTAACGGTTTTAGCACAAACCGCTAAAGGCGATAGCCAGAAGAATAAAAAAAGTAAAACATCTAATAACAAAACCTTTAAGGGCACTTTGGTACAAATGCCGTGGACTAAAAGCGGAGAGAGCTACTGTGCGGGGGGCAGCGAATACTTTGTGTTAAAAACCAGCGATGGCAAACATATCTTGCAGACGGATAGCAATAAAGTTTGGGAAACCCTCAAAAAGAAAAGTGGTCAGATAGTTACGATTGTGGGCAGCCTGGAAGAAAAACGCATTGAGCCTAACCCCATGGAACAAGCACCTCTGGATATGGACGGCAAGGTAAGCACCTACACTTGCGATGTTTTACGGGTTTTGACGATCAAATAAGAAGCCCGCTTGCGTTATTAGTAAAACGACAATTTACGAGTTTCAGAGCACAAAAAAACTTGGAGTTTTCAATGCACCTGCAAGTTTTTAGCACAGCTTCTATCAGTAAATTCTAGCGCCCTACATAAGTAAAAGGTGTGATGCTCAAAAGTTCTTGTTTAACGGCATCGGATACGTTCAGGCTCTGTATAAACGCTTGGAGTGTGGTGGCTGAGGTTTTAGTACCAGTGCGGGTCAGTGCCTTGAGCGCTTCGTAGGGATTAGGATAATTTTCGCGGCGCAGAATGGTTTGAATAGCCTCTGAAACCACGGCCCAGTTACTTTCTAAGTCGTTCCGAATGGCCTCTGGGTGTAGTTCCAGTTTGTTAATGCCTTTTTGTAATGCCAAATGCGCAATGTGCGTATGGGCGAGTGGTGTACCTACATTCCGCAGAACAGTGGAGTCGGTGAGGTCGCGCTGCAAACGCGAAACAGGCAGCTTGCCTGCTAAAAATTCAAATAAGGTATTGGCTATCAATAAATTACCCTCTGCATTTTCAAAATCAATAGGATTTACCTTATGAGGCATAGCCGATGAGCCTACTTCATTGGCCAAAACGGTTTGTTTAAAATAATCCATCGAGATGTAAGTCCACACATCTCTTGCAAAATCCACTAAGATATTGTTCAGGCGTTTATTAGCATCAAAAAAAGCCGCCAGGTGGTCATAGTTGGCAATTTGCGTGGTAAAGCGCCCGCGCTGCAAGCCCCATTTTGTGAGCATATCTTCCGCGAATTGATGCCAATTGATATGCGGAAAAGCCACGTAATGGGCGTTGAAGTTGCCAGTAGCACCACCAAATTTAGCATCAAACGGTACGGCTTTCATGACTTTGAGCTGCTCTTCCAAACGGTAAGCAAACACGCGCCACTCTTTGCCCATGCGCGTAGGCGAAGCGGGCTGCCCATGCGTGTGTGCAAGCATGGGTACGTTTGCCCATAGGTCTGCTTTTTGGTTCAAAAGCGCTAAAAGTTTTTCCCACTGCGGCCAAAGTACTCTTTCGGAGGCCAGTTTGAGCGAAAGCGGAATAGCAGTATTGTTGATATCCTGAGAGGTTAGACCAAAATGCACATATTCTAAATAAGGTGATAACTCAGGATAAACTCTGAGCTTATCTTTCAAAAAATACTCTACGGCCTTTACGTCATGGTTGGTCGTTTTTTCTATTTCCTTCACTTTGAGTGCATCTTCTTCCGAAAAATCATTCGCCACAGCCCAAATCTTATTGCTAAGCTGATGCGGAAAGTGCTGAAAAGGTGTTAAATCAAGAGCGCTCAACTCTAAAAAGTAAGCCACTTCTACCCAAACGCGGTATTTGATTAACCCAAACTCCGAGAAGTAAGCCGTAAGAGGCGCTGCTTGCCTGTGATAGCGCCCATCTATGGGTGAAATGGCCATGAGGGCGTTCAAGTAGCTGTTGGTATAGGTATGGGTTTGTGGCTGCATGGGCTTAGGAAAGGTTTTAAAAAGAGCAAATATAGCGCTTTTGTTTTGAAGTCTATAAACAAACAACCACTCTCAGTTTGATTTGAGAGTGGCTATTTGGAAACAAATGCGTGCGAAGCAATTATTTACGGATATTCAATTCGGCCACAATGGCACGGTAGCGCATAATGTCCACACGCTTGAGGTAGTCCAGAAAGCGGCGGCGCTTACCAACCAACTTTAAAAGACCAAGACGGCTGCTATAGTCTTTTTTGTGGGTTTTGAGGTGTTCGGTGAGGTGCTGAATACGGTAAGTGAAAAGCGCAACTTGTGCTTCAGGCGAGCCTGTATCTGTTGCTTTTTTTTCTACTCCATGCTTGGCGAAAACTTCCTTTTTGAGTTCTGGAGCCAAATAATCAACTTTAGCCATTTTGACTTTGTTTTTATCATTCGCTAGTAACACAAATAGTCTTGTGAAACCCGCTCAGATGCTGAATGTATGAAAATACAAAATTAGAGCGGCAAAGTTAGCGTTTCTGTAAAGATTAAACAAGAAACTATGTAAAATATTTTTTGTGGAGCGTATTTCAACTCAAGGATACCAGTTTGTAGCATACCAGACCTTCTATAATTGATGCAGATAACGCTGCTTTTTCAGCAAATCCTCTGGTGTTTCCATCTCGTTGGGGTCTATAAGACAGCAATCTACAGGACATACAGCAGCGCACTGTGGCTCATCAAAAAAGCCCACACACTCTGTACACTTGTCTGCTACAATAAAAAAGAAATCGTCAGAGATAGGCGGCATTAGTTGTGCGGCTTCTGCCAATACATGGGCAAGTTTAGTGCCGTCGCTCATTCGCCAAGACTCGGCTTGCCTATAAATAGCTGTGTTGGGGCACTCTATGGCACAGGCTCCACAGTTAATGCAAGCACTTGTAATATGCAAAGCCATCTTCACTCAAAGTTTAAAAACAGTGTTACACGGTGCATACTGATACGTTCCACGTTATTCGTAAAGCTATTATTATTGCGGTAGCGCAAATTATTCAGTCCGTGCGATATACGTACTTCAGGCGAAAACTTAAAATAGGGTAAGTAAAGGTCAAAACCGGCTCCATAAGTTAGCTCTACATTTGTGTCGTCGGTAGCCAAACGTGTGGGGTCTAATTTTTGTTTATTATTGCCAACCTTGATGCCCAAGCTAAGCCCACCAATCATGTACATGCGGGTATTTGCACGACGTAACGACTTGTATTTCAGTAATATAGGTAATTCAAAAAAAGCAGATTCAACATTTTCTTCAACAGCCTCCGTGCCCAAATATTCGTAGCGAACTTTGTGTTCATAGAAAGATACACCAGGATTGATGCGAATGTTAAAAAACTCTTCATCAATTGGTAAATCTACAATAAAGCCTATAAAAGCACCTGGAGTGTTTTTAGACGCAATCGCGATGGTGCTATCCCCATTGGCATTAAAAAATTCAGAGGTACGCACCCTGAAGTTCGTGGTCTGCAAGCCTATCTGAAAACCATAATGCAGAGGTTTTAGTTCATAGTCGCGCAGATTCCAAGTTCGTTTTTGAGCTAATAAACTGTCCGTCAGTCCCCAAGTAGATAAACAAAGTATTAGGAGGGCTTTTGCGCTTTGTAAATAGAGCTGATGCCGAAAGTTAGTGGAATACATTGGGTCTTTTCGTAGTCTAGTTCTTTGAGTATTTGAATGAAAGCAGCACCATACGGAAAACTTTTAACGGATTCGGGCAAATAGGTGTAAGCAGCACTGTCCTTAGAAACAACTTTTCCGAACTTAGGTAAAATATTTTTGAAGTAAAAATTGTATATTTCCTTGAACGGGCTAGATTCTGGTTGAGAGAACTCAAGTACAATAAGCGTGCCGTTTGGCTTCAAGACCCGCTTAATTTCAGATAGCCCTTGTTTTAAGTTTTCAAAGTTTCTTACGCCAAAGGACACAGTAACAGCATCAAAGGTGTTGTCTGCAAAATCCAGTTTTTCGGAGTCGCCAATGCGTAGTTCTATCGTATTCTGAAGGTTCTTTTTTTGTACTTTTCTAATACCATACTCTATCATACCCTTTGAGATATCTATCCCTATAACTTTTTCTGGTTTCAGGCGCATAGCCTCGAGTGCAAAGTCGCCCGTGCCAGTTGCAATATCCAACATCAATTTGGGTTTAGTAACCCTAAGCAAACCAATTGCTCGTCTGCGCCAGTAAATATCTATTCCAATGCTTAAAACGCGGTTCAGAAAATCATAACGAGGTGCTATGTTATTAAACATCTGAGCAACTTGTTCTTTTTTGCCAGAGTCTTGGTCTTTATAGGGCAGTACGGTGTTCATATATTAAAGTCGCGTATTATCAATACCTATTCATAACGCATTATCATTTAAAAGGTTCGTTTTGTGTTTCTTTTTAGTTTTTAACACTATACCTGAACAAGTGCTCTAAAAAAAGTTAAACAGTAATAAGTCGCCTATTTTTTTTTTGCTTAGCTATTTTGCTAACCGATAGCATGGTTACGCACCTAAAGCCCAGCCAAATATGCGCATTTCGGTAGTTTTGTTGGCGCTGTATTTGGCAAGCCCCCAACAGATGCTGCCAACTGCCACCTTTTGCAATTCCCTTTTTATCAGTCATTTCTGCCACATTACCCACTGTGTTATGCAGGCCAAAACCATTGGTTGGATTAGAAAAAACAGAACCCATAAAACTTAATGGCACATCCTGCTGAAACTGGCAGCTCAGCCAACGGTCGGCCGTATTGGCTATCAAAAGACTAGGACAAAAATCTAACAAAGAACGCTTCGCCAGCGAGTCTGCACTGCTCTGAAAAGCCTCAGCAGCGCTTTCTTTTTTGAGAGGCTGGCGTGCAAGCGCCGGATAGGCAAAAGGGTAGCGGCTGAGGTCTTGCATAGCCGCTGCCGCCTGCTCCCATTCTGTAGGTGTAGGCAAACGGTAGTAGACAGACAGAGCATAGCCCTTCCGTGCAAATTGCTTATTGAGTGTCATATTGACCACTTTGCTGCGCCATTCGCAATAAGCCAATGCTTGCTCATACGTAATGCCTACAACAGGAAAAAAGCGGTAATAGGGTTCTCTCAAGTAGTTTTCGGCCAAAAAGAGTCCGGTACTGTCTGACAAAAACTTGGCGTTTTCGCGCCACCAGAGCGTGGTATCGGGCAGGGCGCGCATATAGGCTTCGCGCCCCGAATCCGTCCACAAATAGTGCATATACTCTAGCCAATGGACGTTGGCTATTTCCGTAGCATCTACATATAAACCTCTACCCACTTTCATACCGTTTGGCGGCACAAAGTTATGCCAATACTTGCTGTCCTTCTTGAGGACTGCTTTGCATTGCTGCTGCCATGCCACCAAGACCTTATCCGTCAGCAAGCCGACATCAGCATCTTGCGCATAGACAGGGCCTGCTCCAAGAAACAAGCACATCAATAAAAGCAAAAGCCTTTTGCACATAGAGATATAAGCCGCTTTTTAGTTGAAACTTTGAACTTTTTTGTATTCAAGCGCCTTTTGAATAAACTTAACAAAAATGGGGTGTGGCTGTAAAACTGTGCTTTTGAGCTCGGGGTGATACTGAACACCCACAAAGAAAGGGTGTGAGGGAAGTTCTACTATCTCTACCAAATCTTTGTCTGGATTTATGCCCGATGCCACCATGCCCGCCTGTTCGTAGGCTTTCAGATAGGCATTATTAAACTCGTAGCGGTGGCGGTGGCGCTCCTGAATCAGGCTATCTTTGTAAATTTGCTCAGCCATAGTTCCCGCTTTGATTCGGCAAGGATAAGCACCCAAGCGCATCGTACCACCCTTATCAGTCAAATTTTGTTGTTCTTTCATCAAATCAATAACTGGGTGTGGTGTATCTGGCCGCATTTCGGTAGAATGTGCTTCCGAAAGCCCCAGTACGTTGCGCCCGAACTCAATGACGGCACATTGCATACCGAGGCAAATCCCAAAAAACGGAATGTTGTTGCGGCGCGCAAAACCCACAGCGCTTACTTTGCCTTCAATACCACGCTCACCGAAACCAGGCGCAACCAAAATGCCATCGGCTTTTTCTAAAGAACGCAGCAGTTTATCATTTACCAAGTCTTCAGAGCTAATCCAGGCTACATTCACCTTGCACTCATTTTGCGCGGCAGCGTGTACGAAAGACTCCGCAATGGACTTATAAGCATCGGGCAGTTCTACATACTTGCCAACCACCACAATATTAACCTCTTCGGTAGGGTTTTTGAGTTTACCCAAAAATTCTTTCCATGTTTCCAAATCAGTTTTTTGTTTAGGGCTTAGACGCAGCTTATCCAGCACAATTTTGTCCAAATTCTCTTTGCGCATAAGCAGCGGCACGTCGTAAATGGTGTCGGCATCTATGGCTTCAATCACACTTTTGATGTCCACGTTGCAAAAAAGTGAGAGCTTTTTGCGAATGTCTGTAGGAATGGGCTGCTCGGAGCGGCAAACCAGAATATCGGGCTGAATACCAGCTTCAAGAAGTGTTTTAACAGAGTGTTGTGTGGGCTTGGTTTTAAGTTCCCCAGCTTTTTTGAGGTAGGGCAGAAGCGTCAGGTGAATCACGATGGCGTTGTTGGCCCCTAGCTCCCAGCGCGCCTGCCTAACAGCCTCAATGAAAGGTAAGGATTCAATATCGCCCACACAGCCACCTATTTCAGTAATAATAATATCATATTTTCCTGTTTTGCCAAGCTGGTAAAAATTGGCCTTTATTTCATCTGTTATGTGTGGGATAACCTGAACAGTTTTACCCAGATAATTACCTTTACGCTCTTTGCTAATCACGTTGAAATAAATACGACCAGTTGTAACATTGTTAGCTTGCGCTGTGCGTATACCCAGAAAGCGCTCATAATGACCTAAATCGAGGTCAGTTTCTGCACCATCGTCGGTTACGAAGCACTCGCCATGCTCGTAAGGGTTAAGCGTACCAGGGTCAACGTTGATGTAGGGATCAAATTTTTGAATGCTCACCGAAAAGCCCGCTGCTTGCAGTAACTTACCCAAAGAGGCAGAAATGATGCCTTTTCCTAATGAGGACGTTACGCCACCCGTAACAAAAATATATTTGGTTTGGACTTCCATGTTTGCCAAAAGCTGTTTGAGGTATATAAAAAGAACCAATATTACGGGACGCAAAGATAAGAAGAATCCTTTTGAGTTAAGCGCTCTATAAGCCCTGAGGCAGATAATTTTTATGACTAATAGAATAATCATATTTCTTTTGAATGCGTTTCAGGCAGGAGAGCACTTTTGTTTTTCTAAGTAGCTTAGTTCTAAAATAATAGATAAAAAACTTCGTTATTTTGGAAAACAAATAAGATTTGTTTGAAATGATTAAATGTTTACCCACCACAACAATCAAACCATGCGACTCAAAAACATCATAGCCTTGCTGCTTTGTGCACTTTTTATGTATAGCTGTGCCAAATCCAGTTGCGGGCACACCAAGGGCCAGGCCAAGCGCAAAAAGGCTTATTACAACAGTTTTCAGTACCGCCAGCCCTAGTAACCTGAATCTATCTGGGCGCTAATAGCTGCTGAATGCTTTAATCGTCCAATAAAAATGAAACATTTTAGACAGTCATATGAACACGAGGCCACAGATTTTTACTTTGAGGCCGCGCCAGAGTCCGTTTTTGTCAAATTTAATCCGAACCAAACCATTCTGGTTACTGATGAAAACCTTGAGCGTTTGTACGGCGATTATTGGGCAAATTTTCCCAGTATAGTTGTAAGAGCTGGTGAGGTACATAAGAACATAGACGAACTCCATAGAATTTATGAGGGGCTTCTGGCACACAGGGCGCATCGTGGAACGCATTTGCTGGCTGTAGGTGGAGGTATGGTGAGCGATTTGGCTGGTTTCGCGGCAGCGAGTTTTATGCGTGGCCTTCCTATTTCTTGCGTACCAACAACGCTTTTGGCACAGGTAGATGCTAGCATTGGCGGTAAGAACGGCATCAATTTTGGTTTATTCAAGAATATGATAGGCACTGTTCGCCAGCCGAATAGCCTGTTTTTTTGCACTGAATGGCTAAAAACCCTCCCCATAACAGAGTACACCTCTGGTTTTGCGGAAGTCATAAAATATGCGCTTATAGACGAAAAGGTCAGTTTTGAGGAACTAGAAATACAAAAAGAGGCATTTTGGAGGCAGGAGAGGAACTTTTTAGATGAAGTGGTCAGATGCTGTGTAAAGGCCAAAAATCGGCTTGTGGCGCAAGACCCTCAGGAGAAGACTGTTAGGCGTTTGCTTAATTTTGGTCATACGATAGGCCACCCTTTAGAAAAAATCTTGCAGATTCCACACGGCCACGCCGTCGCTATCGGTATGGTGCTGGCTTGCCGTCTTTCAGAAAAATATTTGGGGTTTTCTGCCGAAAAAACGCAGAGAGTTAGGGAATTACTGGAGGCTTATGGGCTACCCACAGCAGCCTCTGTTAATCCTGACGAGGTTTTAGACCTGCTCCTACACGACAAGAAAAAAGACGCACAACATATTCATTTTATTTTACTTGAGGACATTGGTCGCCCTGTCATCTATCCCATAGCCCAAAGTGCGTTGGGTGCAGAGCTGGCAAGTTTGCTTAAAACATAAAAAAGTGCGTTAAAAGAAAGTCTAACGCACTTTTTAAAAAAAATTTAGTTGGTTCTAGAGAGCATAAACAGCTACCAAGTAAAGCACAAGGCCAAGTACCAAAAGACCGCCACCGCTGCCGTAGCCTGCACCAGTGCCAAGAAAGGACAAAATACTTAAGAGAATCAATACAGCACCTACGATGATAAAAATAAGGCCAAGTGTTTTGAGAAGTCCCTGCAAGTCTCCTTGTGTTTGCTGAACGCTTTTGCCTTTCTTCTGCGCTTTTTCAATCTTTTTAGCAGCTGCTTTCAGTACAACACGTTCTACTAAATTTAGTTTTTTGCCACCTTTCATAGCGCGGATTTTTTCGCCAAGAGCCTTAGCAGATACTTCTGGGCTTTGTGGTGCAGGTGCTGTGGTTATTTCTGCTGCTTCTGGGGCATTGTGCTCTACGGCTACCGCAAAAGCGCTGGAGAAAGTTACGAGAAAGAGAAACAGAAATCCTAATAAATGACGCATAGTTAAAGAGAGTTAGAGTAATAAAACATAATAATTAAGCGTGCAAAAGCACTTCTTTGAAACAAACAAAAGGTATTCCAATGACTTTGCCAAATATTTATCTAAAATAATGCACTTTTGCTTTGTTAAAGAAATGTAAACGACCTGCTTTTTTTTACTAAATGAAAGAAAGGTCTCAATAATTGATACTTAGCCGTCCCTTAAAAAGGCTTTGTAAGGCATAGCTGATAAATTGATTCTTATGATTTGCCTTTTGTAGGAACCCCCTCAAGGTTTTGAATAGTTATTTTTCTCCTCTTTTTGCTTTGATGCAGAACTGAAACCGCGAGCAGAAAGTTCCTGCCATAAGCCATAGCAAAAAAAATCAAATATGCCCAAACAAAAACCTATTCAAAATGACCGTTTTTAGAGCTTGGCAACGTCCAATACCGGTATCAAAATTTATCTTTTCTGCTTTTTTGAGGCATAACTGGCAAACATACAAAGGAAAAACTCATACAGTGGTTCAAGTGTAACCTTTTCTCCTTAATCCACCTGTCCTTTTCAAAAAAAATATTTTTAATCCATGCACCAAGTATTTGGCATTTTGGTTTTGAGTGTTTACATTTCGGATAGAACTACAAGCATTAACCATTCCCAATCCATGAAACAACTTTTTACTTACTTGGCCATTTGTTCACTACTCTTTGTGTTGGCCTGCGAAAAAGAAGAAGACCCACAAGCCCTACCTATCGCTAATTTTGAAGTAGTCATTCGCGATTCTCTGACCTCCTCGCGTGTGGTGCTCATCAACAAATCCGAAAATGGTGACACCTATTTCTGGGATTTTGGGGACGGCAACACCAGCACGGCAGAAGCTCCCAGCCATTTTTATAACAACAGTGGTATCTACACGATTCGCCTGGTCGTCAAAAACAGCGTAGGCGTAAGCAGAATTGCCAAAACAGCGCAAATTGTAGGCCCACCCGAATCCGCTTTTGACTTCCTGAATGCGGGCTGCAATGCAGATTGTGATATTTCTTTTATCAATCAGTCTAAAAACGCTACGTCTTACAAATGGGACTTTGGCGATGGCAATACCAGCCGCACCATGAACCCCATACACACTTACAAAAAAGCAGGGCTTTATACGGTGCGCCTGGTGGCAATGAGCGCTACAGGTGCAGATGAACAAAGCCGCAGTTTACGCATCAACAACGCCAAACAACTGCCTTTAGCCAAGTTCAAAGTCATTAACAATGAATGCAAAGGCCCGTGCGAAATCCTGTTTGAGAACCAATCCGAAAATGCAGCCACTTTTGAATGGGACTTTGGGGACGGCAACAGTACCAGCAAACCCTCACCTACATACAAATACGCCAAATCAGGCGTTTACACTGTTTCCTTGGCTGCCTTTAGCGAAGACGGTACAGTTAGCAGAACTTCCAGAACCATCAGCATCAAATAAAACCTCTTTAGGACTATGAATAAGCACTTATTTTGCGTTATTGGCCTCTTATTAGCGCTTTTACTTTCCTGCCAAGAAGAAGAAAAACCAGCGCCTCTACTCCCTTTGGCCGAATTTAATACGAGCCAGTCTGACTCTCTGGCCAATTTGCTCATAGAATTTGAGAATAAATCTACCAATGCGAGTTCCTTTATCTGGGACTTCGGCGACGGCCAGTCTTCTACCCAGAAAAGCCCCAAGCATCGCTACGAACAAGGCGGAGTTTATACCGTTAGACTCACAGCTCTCAACAAAGATGGCAGCGATGTTATGACGCGCACCGTGCGTGTGGCCGACGTACCGCTTGCCGATTTCAGTTTTGTGCGCTTTGACTCCCTTGATACTGCCAGCCGTGCGCCTGTAGAAGTTATCTTCAAAAACCTGTCTGTTAATGCTGACCGCTATTTTTGGGACTTTGGTGATGGCCATACTTCCAGCCAAGGCCACCCCATTCACCGCTACGAACAAGGTGGCACTTACACAGTGAGCCTTGCTGCTTATAAGGGCGGGCGCGTACACCGTACCGAGCGCAGCATAGCTATACGCGAAGCCCAGCCCATGCCTTTTTCTGCTTTTGAAATCATAGGTGGCGGCTGCGTAGCACCTTGCGAGCTGAGTTTCGTCAATAATTCTAAAAATGCTTCCACCTACGTCTGGGATTTTGGCGATGGCACTAGTTCGGAAGTTAAAGAACCTAGCAAACGCTACGCTAAAGGTGGTTTTTATACCATTACGCTCAAAGCAACAGGGGCAGGTGGTACGGACATCAGCACACGCTCGGTAAACGTTATTCCGCGGCCAGTGGCCAAGTTCATTTATACAGGCGGCGACTGCAAAGCTCCTTGTATTGTGAAGTTTATCAATCTTTCAGAAAACGGCGAAGAATACTTTTGGAACTTCGGCGACGGGACTTCCTCCACCGACAAAGAGCCAGAGTGCCGTTACGCCAAAGCGGGTCTTTATACCGTTACACTGACCGTCAGAGCCGCTGGTGTAAGTGCAGAAACCACGCAGCGCATTAAAATTGCGGAATAACCAAAACAACCTAATCGGCGTTTTCTATCTGGAGTTGTTTTTCATACAGCTCCTGATAGAAGCCGTTTAGCCTCATAAGCTCTTCGTGTGTGCCTTGTTCTATGACCAAGCCGCCATCTAAAACTACAATTTTGTCTGCAATTTTGGCGGACGACACGCGGTGGGAGATAATAATAGACGTTCGGTTCTTCATAATCCGCTTTAGGTTATTCAGTATGATGTTTTCTGTTTTGGTATCTACTGCACTCAGGCAGTCGTCCATGAGCAAGATTTTAGGATTTCGGATAAGTGCTCTGGCTATGCTCACACGTTGTTTTTGACCGCCCGAAAGCGTTACGCCGCGCTCACCTATGACGGTATCAAAGCCTTTTTCAAAGCGTTGGATATTTTCCAATAAATCGGCATCTTTGGCAGCTTGTAGCACGTCCTGCTCGGAGTATTCACCTTCATTAAAGCCAAAGGCAATATTTTGGCTAATGGAGTCAGAGAACAAAAATACATCTTGGGGCACATAGCCAATTTGCGAACGGAGATAGGTCGGTTTATAGGCTTGTAGAGGTGTATTGTCTATCAAAATTTGCCCGCTTGTGGGGTCATAGCCTCTACAAATCAAATTGGCCAGAGTGCTTTTTCCAGAGCCGGTAGTGCCCAGAATAGCCAAAGATTTGCCTGCTTCAATTTCAAAAGAAACATTATCAAGTGCCTTTATGCCAGATTCTGGGTAAGTAAAGGTAACGTTGTCGAACTTAACTCCACCTTGTATATCTTTTTCTAAGTTTTGGTTAGAAACTATGTCAGATTCCATCGTCATAAATTCATTAATGCGCTTTTGGGAAGCGGCAGCCCTTTGCACAATGCTGGTAGTCCAGCCTAATGAAGCCACAGGCCATGTGAGCATTGCCACATAAATCAAAAATTCTGCAATGTTGCCTGCCGTGATTGTGCCGTTCATGACCTCTATTCCACCCACATAAACCGTAATAATGCTGCTAAAACCAATCAAGGCCATAATAAGCGGCGTAAAGAGAGAATTTACCTTAACAAGCGCCAAAGACTTGTCCATGTAGTCTGCTGAGGCCGAGGCAAACTCTTGCGCCATTGCTTCTTCTTTGACAAAAGCCTTAACAACTCTAATCCCGGTGAAGGTTTCCTGAACAAAGGTGGTAATATCCGAAAGACTTTTTTGTATTTCGGCAGAGCGTTGATTCATGTAGTTATGTACCCAATAAATACTCAAGGACAAAATAGGCAAAGGTAAAACCGAGTAGAGCGTCAGTTTAACGTTCACCGTCAGCATATAAGCCACCACCATCACAAAAGTACCCACCATGTTGATAAAGTACATGATACCCGGCCCCAAATACATACGGACATGGCTTACGTCTTCTGAAATCCGCGCCATGAGGTCGCCAGTATTATAGCGGCGATAAAAGCTCATGGGCAAACTTTGATACTTGTTGTAAATATCGCTTTTGAGCTTGTACTCTATTTTGCGGGACATGACAATGATTGTCTGTCGCATAAAAAACAAAAAAACGCCTCTAATCAAAGCCATGAGCACAATAAGCCCTCCATAAAGCAGAACGGAGGCGGCCAACACTTCGTCAATAAGCTCTCCGGCCGCCATGCCTTTGTGCAAACGATGCAACCCTATACTCTCGCTAACTAAGTCGAAAGCATGACGAACAACCTGTGCGGGCACAATGGCAAAAACATTGGATAACAACACAAAGAAAATACCGCCCAGCAGATACCAAATGTATTCATAAAAGTATTTGTTTAAAAATTTTAATTCTTTCATTATGAGCGCTTTTGTGTGTTATGGATAGTTCAGTGCGGTAATGGAATAAAGGAACACAAAGTTAGGTAAAATCTGTATCAGAAACGCATCTGCTCTTACAAATTCTATGAAATGGGGTATGTCTCAAACAAAAAAAAGACCACTTGCTATAAAGCGAGTAGTCTTTTTGTATAATTACAACTTTCAAGGGTTATTTTTTGGTATTTTTCACCATCATGATGGCCTTTTTCTCAAGCTCTTGGATAAGCTCATCACGTTGTGCTTCATATTTTGCTTCGCCTATAACACGACGTGCGCCTATCAAACGCTTTGCATAATAAGCGCGCCAGCTAGAACCACCTTCCTCATCAATCGTGATGCCACGACGGGCCGCATGAATCATTTTGAGAGGTTCGCCTTTTTCAGAGATAACAAGTGCAGCATGGCTTACGTAACGACTCTTGCGGCCCTGATGCCCAAAGAACAACAAATCGCCTTTCTGTGCTTCGGAAAGAGGGATATATTTTCCTTCACTGGCTTGTGCAGATGATGAGCGCGATATTTTGTAACCAAAATGAGACATTACAAAAGACGTAAAACCGGAACAGTCAAAACCTCGGCTAGAATAGCCTGCGCTGCGGTAAGGCGTGCCTAAATATTCCTTGGCGTAGAGAATGATGTTGTCGCGCAACTCATAAAAAGGTTCGGATTTTGGCAATTCTACCTCTGGGAGGGCTGCCATCAATAAGTCGTCTATCTGTGGGTTGGCTACTTCCAAAGCCTGATAGGTATTAAATGTGCCGAGAGGCTGCAAATACTCGGGCATTACCTGCTCTGGTTTTATGAATACAGAGCGTACTTTATGCGCTATGGTGCGGGCTTTATAGCGAATTACTTTCTTAACTTGCTGAACTTTATCGGATTTATTGCGTTTATCTCTGTTTTTTGCGGAAGTTGTGAAGCCACTTAGGAAAAAAGCCAATAGGACAAATAAAAAAATGGAATTGAAATGGGTGTTTACACGTACTAGCATTGTTAAAGAGGTTAAGTGTAAGTCGTCCAAAGATGGTAATCGTTTAGATTAAGACCCTGCAAGTTTAATAGGTTTACCTCCACAACTCCAAATTTTTAACAAATAAAATTCAAGATGCCAGCACTACAGGACAAGACCTAGATGAGCACAAATCCTGTAAAAGTTATATTTTTTGATTCAAATAGGCGTATTTGAATTAGAATAATCTAATTTTTTACAGTATAAAAAAAAATCATTTTTTTTTTCAGGTCTTGCAACCTTTTTATGACTAACACGGTCTTAGTGTTTTTTTAACAAATTTTAACACCGCAAAGAGTACGCTTTCATGGCGTTCATACACATAAAAAAAGCACCTCAAAATTTTGCATTCTGAGGTGCTATGAAGCGTTAAAAATTCGTGCAGAACTAGCTTGTTTTTTCTTTGCTGCAGCAAGACTTTTTCTCGCCTGTAGAAGTGCCGCAAGATTTTTTTTCTGCGCCTTCAACCGCTTTTTTGCAGCAGTCTTCTTTTTTGCACTTTTTAGGGTTGCACTTCTTCTTTTTCTTTTCTTTATCTTTTTCTACTGTGATAGAAGTAGCGTTTTCGTTGCTGTTGGCATTTACAGCATAAGTAACTGTACCAACGCCTAAAAAGGCCACCAAGATAGAACCAATAATCAGGTTTTTCATACGTTTTGTTTTTTTGAGGTGAAGAGAAATGATTAAGGAAAATTAAGCAAGCAGCTAGGCTGCTGGTGTGTTAATGAAAGCTGGCGCAAAGTTAAGCACTTTCTATAACACACTATATACTAACGCTTAAAAATTAACAAAGTTTTTAGGCGTTATAACCAAAGAGGTATGCTCCTCGCGAAGCACACCTCTCTGGGAAGGGTTATGAATGGCATTCAGAACTTCATCTACTTCGCAAATCGGGCTGCTACCTTAATATCTTTTGAGCCAGCAGCATAGGTATAAAAGCCACTACCAGACTTTGCGCCAAGGTGGCCAGCACTGACCATGTTGTTCAAAAGAGGGCAAGGTGCATATTTAGGATTGCCGAAACCTTCATAGAGTACGTCCAGAATCCACTTACATACGTCCAGACCAATAAAATCTGCCAGTTGAAGCGGCCCCATAGGATGCGCCATACCCAGTTTCATAACGGTATCAATTTCTTCTACACCCGCCACACCCTCATAGAGCGTATAAATGGCTTCGTTAATCATAGGCATAAGAATACGATTAGCCACAAAACCAGGATAGTCGTTTACCTCCACCGGCGACTTACCCAGATGGCGCGAAATATCCATCACTTCCTTACAAACTTCGTTTGATGTGGAATAGCCTCTAATGACCTCAATGAGCTTCATAACCGGAACAGGGTTCATAAAGTGCATTCCAATAACTTGCATGGGGCGTTTGGTGGCGCGAGCTATACTGGTAATGGATATTGAAGATGTATTTGAGGCCAAGATAGCCGAGGAAGGGGCGTTTTCGTCTAGTTTTTTGAAAATATCTAGTTTAACGCTCAAGTTCTCACTGACCGCCTCCACGACCAAGTCGGCATTTTTAACACCTTCTTCAATCGTTGTAAAAGTACTAATCCTACTCAAAGCAAGGCTTTTGTCGGCCTCTGTCAAGCTGCCTTTAGCCACTTGCCTGTCCATGTTTTTAGAAATATTGGCCAAAGCCCTCTCGAGTGCTTGCGCCGAAATATCCACCAAAGATACTTGATAGCCTGTTTGCGCAAAAACGTGAGCAATACCGTTGCCCATTGTACCCGAACCAATTACCGAAATATTTTTCATAACAAGTAAAGAAGGCGACCCTAAGCGCCTATGAATGGGATTAAGAAAAGAACCAATAAAATCTATTCAATGAAGAACTGAAAGTCAAGGCCTTTTGTTTCAATGGCGCTTGTTATTGAAGCCCTCTCACCAATAAATTGCTGCAAATTTATTAAAATTCGTACAAAAATCTAGCCTTCTTTAAAAATATCTCTCGTTTTTCATTTGAGATAGAAACTGCCTGGCTGGCGCAAAAAGAATGACACAATGCAATTTTTTTATTCATTTTTGCTATTATTGCATGAAATATGATAGCTATGATTGATAACGAGATAGCGTGCTTAACTTTGGCTAAGTTCCTATTATAATGTTGCTACTTCACAAACCTTTAGAATACCCAAAAACTTTATGCGTGCTCGTACTACAATATTCCTTAAAACTTTAATACTCGGTTTACTGATACCTGGCCTGGTTTTTTCACAACAAAACAAACTCGATTTAGCGGAGAAATACCTTATTTTGGGTCAGGCCGACAGCGCAAAAATGTTGCTTCAAGCATTGAGTACTGATGCCAAAAGTGCAGAAGATATACGGCAGGCGTGTCTTTTGGCACTTGCCGAGGCACGCACCAACGGCTTAACCGAAGCCAACGAGCGCATTAAAGCCGCAGAAAATGCTCAACAACAACTTTTGAGCAACAACACCCTGCTCCGTGCCGAGATAATGACTGTTGCCTCAGAACTAGAACTGCTGCAAGGCAATACGGAACGCGCCATTGAAAACTGTGCGGAGGCCGAGTCGCATCTGAGTCAGTTGAAGTTAGATAGAAGTTTACTTGCAGCCAATGTGCTCACCAATAAAGGACTGGCCTACTGGAGCACAGGCGCTGTAGAGCAGGCTTTGGAGTATTTTAATCAGGCGCTTCGTATTAGGCAGGAGCAATCTGTTACTTGGCGTGAGGTTCTTGTGGCATCCTCTCAAAATAATTTAGGTTTGGTCTATTTGGCAGACGAGCCTATGAAGGCGCTTGGATATTATGAAACTGCGCTTGCTGCCTATCAAAACGCACTCGGAGAGTTTCACCCGCTTTGCGCCATTGCACACACCAATATAGCTCTTGCCAATTTGCAGGCCAAAGACAGCAAGGCGGCCATTGCCAATTCTCAAAAAGCCCTAGACATTCGGTTAAGAACTCTTGGCAACAAGCACCCCAACACGGGTTTTTCTTATATATCGCTGGCGCAAATTTATCAACAAGAAAACGATTATAGCGCTGCAGAGGCTAACTATCTTAGAGCACAAAATATATACAAATCAGTTTACCCCACTCAGCACCCTGAAATGACCAATCTGTATAACAGTATGGCTGGATTTGAATTTAAGAGAGGTAATATCAAAAATGCCTTAAAGCATACTTACAGCGCCGAAAAAGCCAATGAGCGCCCCTCCGAACCCGAAGAAGAGAAAACGCCTGTGCTGTATTTCAACAATTTTAGTTTACTGACTACCTACCTCTACCGCGCCAAGATACTAGTTGCTCAATACGAAAATAAAACGCTGAAATTGAATGACTTAAAAGAAGCTCTCTTATATACCAACTTGGCAGATTCCTTGTTGGTTAAGATTCGCTTTTCGCGTTCAAACAAGGCCGACCAGCTGGCATTGGGGCTGCTGGCAAAGGATATTTATGAAGTTGCTACTGCCGTCTGTCTATTGATTGCGGACAACGTTCCGCAAACCAAAAAATATCAAAAAATGGCTTTCTATTATGCAGAAAGAAGCAAAGCAGCCGTTTTGTTGGCAGCCATTGCCGAAACCCAAGCCAAAAGTTTTGCTGGTATTCCCGAAGACGTTTTGGGACAGGAGCGCGAACTGAAAAGTAGCATAGCCATACTAGAAAAAAAATTAAATGAAAAACACAGCAAAGACCTTGAAAATCAGCTAAAAGAAGAACTATTTAGGCGCAACAGAAGCTATGAATCTTTTGTCAAAAAACTTGAAAAAGATTACCCAGATTACTATGATTTAAAGTACAACATTCAAACTGTGAGTGCAGAAGAGGTACAGGCTATTTTGCCCCCAGGGAAAGGCTTGGTGAGTTATTTTTTCAACAATACCAAAAAGCGTGTTTATGTATTCCTTATCACTCAAAAGGGTTTTAAAGTGCGCGATGTACCCATCAGAGAAGGTTGTGAACTCGCTCTAGCAGGGATACGCAATGCGCTTGAATATCAGGCTGTTGAAATTTTTTCTAAAAGCTCTTCTATGCTTTACAAGCTGCTCATAGAACCACTAGGCAACATCAAAACAATCAAGCATTTGGTCTTTGTCCCGGAAGGCAGGCTAGGTACTATCCCTTTTGAAACTTTTGTTAAAAAACCTTTCAAAAAGGCCAATGATGTACGTTATCTGATAGAATCCCATGCTATTTCTTATACCTTTTCGGCCACCTTGTTTGTCAAAGAAAACCTGACTAACGCACCCCAAAGCCCAGCAAAGAGCAAGGCTTTGCTCTTTGCACCCATCGTTTTCAAATCGGCCAAAAATGCCGATGCTAGCTATAAACGTATGGCTGACCTACCCGCCACAGAACAAGAAATTAAGGAAATTAAGGCACTTTTAGATAAAAATCAGATTGAAGCACAACTTTTGACACAAGAAAATGCACAAGAAGCTGCATTTAAAGCTCAAGACTTACAAAAATTTGATTATTTGCACTTAGCCACGCACGGCCTGGTGAATGAATCTAGGCCAGAGCTTTCGCAGGTATTTATGGCCGCTAACACAAGCCCTCATGAAGACGGCCATTTATACGCCGCTGAAATTTATAACCTTAAACTACAGGCGAGGCTCGTTTCGCTCTCGGCCTGCCAAACAGGTTTAGGCAAGATAGCACAAGGCGAGGGAATTATTGGCCTTACACGTGCTTTTTTGTATGCGGGAGCGCAGCGTGTGTTGGTATCTTTGTGGTCGGTGGCCGATGAGTCCACTGCCCGCCTCATGATTGCTTTCTATGGCTATTTGCTGTCTGGTAACAATGAGGCAGAAGCCCTCCAAAAAGCAAAGATAGATATGCTCAATTTTTATCGCAGCAAGGGTTCTGAAGGCTTAGATGCTTTTTACTGGTCGCCTTTCATTGTTGTAGGCCGTTAGCAGCCTCAAATAGTCGCTCCTTAAAAAGTGCTTTCAATAGATTCAGGCTAAATCAAGGATAATGGTTTACCTATTTTGAGAACACCTTGACGGCCTTTGATAGACTTCTCTTCGCTAGTTTTTGCCTTGATGCGCAACCTGAAAAATCTTGAAATTCTGCCAGTTTTTGACAAAAAAATTGCGTGTAAATAGTCTTCCCTTAAAATATATCTAAAGTGTTTATTATCAGCAAATTAAACAAGCGTTTCATCTTCAAAATATCTTAGTCTTTAGCCTATTTTGTCAAATAACTGGCAAAGTCTCAAGTGCTTCTTGCGGCCTGCCATGTCGCGCATCAGACAAAAGCGAATGGCTCAAAGGTCAGAGGGTGAGATTTTCTGTGCAACTCTGTTTTGCAAGAGAATGAATCAAAGAAAAAGCCATTCGCTGGTTTAGATGAAAAAAGTTTTTTTTCATCTAAATTGGCCTTTTGCGAGGCTTTATTTTTTTGCTATGCCCTACGGTCGGAACTTTCAGCTCGCGCTTTAGTTCTGCATCAAGGCAAAAAGTAGAGAAGAGAAGTCTATCAAAGGCCGTCAAGGTGTTCCCAAAATAGGTAAACTATCCTCCTTAAATTTAGCTTACATCTATTGAATGTACTTTTTAAGGGACGACTAAATACAAAGTTTTAAAAGATTTTGCTTGGGTTTAGAATGCCTTTAGGGTCAAAAACTTGCTTGATACCGCGCATTAAAGCCAGTTTGACCTCGGGCATGGCCATAGGCATAAAATCCCGCTTAGCCCAGCCTATGCCGTGTTCGCCAGAGAGCGTTCCACCCAAAGCAATACAAGCACCAAACATTTCTCGCATAGCTTTGGGCACTTCTTCTTGCCAATAAGCCTCCGAGAGTGCTTCTTTTAAGATATTGACGTGCAAATTGCCATCTCCTGCATGACCATAACAAATGGCTCTGAAGCCATATTTTTCGGCTATTTTCTTAATTTCATGCACCAAATTTGGCAACTTCCCTCTCTGAACAACCAAATCCTCAGACTTTGTTTGTGAAAATGCGTTAAGGGCTGGAGAAATTTGGCGGCGGAGCTTCCAGAGTTGCTCGCGGGCAGCATCGTCTTGCGCCAGCATGATTTCGCCTATTTCATAGCCAGTCAGTACATGATGTATGGTTTCAGCATCTTGGAGCAGGACTTCCTCATGGTTTCCGTCCAACTCGATAATCAAATGCGCCTGAATGCCCTCTTGGTGCGGAACAACGGATTTTGACTTCAATTTTTCTAACAAATAA
Source organism: Cytophagales bacterium (assembly GCA_013299045.1). Lineage (GTDB taxonomy): Bacteria > Bacteroidota > Bacteroidia > Cytophagales > Bernardetiaceae > RDZD01. The sequence continues at coordinate 214,336 of JAAFJX010000002.1, forward strand.
GCGGACGTAATTTCAATCGCATCTTGCTCCATAAACTCCATGCCCGAAGGTGTAACTCCTGCCAAGTAAATGTCTGATATAGCCCTGCAAGCCATTTCTGAACTAAAAAAAGGCACAAGCAAAACCATGCTTTTTTGAGGAGCTGGGCGTAGTTTGAACACAATTTTGGTGATAATGCCGAGTGTACCTTCACTACCAATCATCAGTTGTGTGAGATTATAGCCCGTAGAGTTTTTAAGAACGTTTGCGCCTGTCCAAAAAATGTCGCCCTGCGGCGTAACCATTTCTATATTCAAAACATAATCTCGCGTAACGCCATATTTTACGGCTTTGGGGCCACCAGAGCATTCGGCCAAATTACCTCCCAAAAAACAACTGCCTTTGCTGGCTGGGTCTGGCGGATAAAAAAGACCATAAGCAAGCACAGCCTGCTGAAAAACCTCTGTAATAACTCCTGGTTCAACGGTGGCCTGCAAGTTGAGCGTGTCTATATCTAAAATTTTGTTGAAGCGCTCCATGCTCAGAACTACGCCGTTATGTACGGGTAACGCGCCTCCACTCAAACCAGTGCCACCTCCGCGAGGTGTTACTGGAATGTTATTCTGAGAACAATAACGCATGATTTGGCTAATTTCCTGTGCTGAAGCGGGTATCAAAACCACTTCGGGCATAAAAAAGAAATCTTCTGTTTCATCTTTGGCGCAGGCCGTCAGTTTTTCTGCATCTTGGCGCAAATAAGTCTTGCCGACTATGCTCTCAAAAAAAGCAAGGTCTTGGGGTGAAATCTTTTTAAAATGGCTCATAAAACAAAGACTGAGGGCTATTTGAGCGCTTCTCTTTCGGAATTGGTTTTGACAGAGGAGGCCGAAAGTAAAAACAAAGCAAAACAAAGCGCAGACAAAACCACCAAAGCCACAGCGAGCGTATCATCTACTCGGAATGCTTGAATGGTGTAAACAAAAGCCAAAAGTACTAGCTGCACTGCTGCAATGAGGGTGGTGGACTGTAAATGCGTAAAACCAACATTCAACAAATGGTGATGCAAGTGGTTGCGGTCTGGCGAAAAAGGCGAGCGCCCTCGCAAGATACGCACCGTGAAAACCCGCAGTGTATCAAAGAGTGGGTAGGCCAAGACAGCACTCGCCAAGGCCACTGGGGTATTGAACTTCAGCACATTTGTTTCATGCAAAATATGGTTTTGCTGCAAGAAAAGAATAGTCATTACTCCGGCCATGAAGCCCAGCATCAAAGAGCCTGTATCCCCCATAAAAATTTTGGCAGGTGTGTAGTTAAAGCGCAAAAATCCTATAATGCTGCCCACTATGCTCAGGCAGAGTACTGCCACGGCATTGTTGCCCAAGGACGCAAACCAAAAGCCATAAAACCCAAATATCAACACGCCCAAAGTGCCTGCAAGGCCATCAATACCGTCAATCAAATTATAGGCATTTGTAATAACGACCAGTACAAAAAGGGTGATGAGATAGCCCGCAAAATCGTTGATTTCATAAACTCCCCCAAAACCATAAAGAGAGGTTAGCTTTACCTTAGCCAAGAACATGACCATCAAACAGGCCAAAACCTGCCCTACGAGCTTCCATAGTGGGCGTAAGGACAAAAAGTCGTCGCGCAGCCCTATAGCCACCACCACAAGCAAGCTGCCCATGATATAAGACACCAAGCTGATAACGCCAAATTCGGAGTAGGTGGCCACCACCAGAACAGAAATCATAAAACCGAAAAATATAGCCAGTCCGCCGAATCGTGGCGTTTTTTTGAGGTGTACCTTGCGCTCATCGGGTACGTCTCCCATATCATAACGCATGGCTACCTTGATGATTTCGGGAATCAAAAAACTTGAAATGAGAAAGGAAACAAATAGAGATAGAAAGATTTCTTTGAGCATGGTAATACAGTGTTAGTGAATTGTTGGGAGCGTCAATCATTGTTTTTGGGCAGCATTTTGGCTTTCCATTTTAGCAATAAGCGCCTGGTAGTTGGCAATATGTAAGCTATTTGATGGCGTTTTAAGGCTTTTAGAATTATTTTTTTGCCACTGCAAGGCTCCCTTACGGTAGGCACAAAGCAAACCCAAAAGCAAGAGTAGTACGAAAAAGCTCAGCTCGAGGCTCAAAAAGAGTTGCTCGGCTTTGCCAGTAACCGTTCCCCAGTAGCGCGCCCAGGGGAAAAGCAAGATGGTTTCTAGCTCAAACAGTACAAATAACAAAGCCAGGGTTAGATACTTTAATCCAAATCCTTTCTGAGGTATAAAGAGCGATACTTCGCCACACTCATAAGCGCTGTTTTTTTCGTTATTGGGCGCTGAGGGGCGTAAAATACGCGATACACCAACAACACTCAAACTCATAAAAAAACCCAGGCTCAGCAGTAACCATAAATAGTTGTATTTGCCCAGCATTGCCCAATCCATAAGAGCACCTCCTTTTAAATGTATGTTTGTGCTTAAAATGTACAAAAATTATTCCAATTTCTAAAAGCTCTTTTTTTATCATAAGAGTATATTCAGAGCAGAACATAGGCTTATCCAACGCAATTACGTTAAAATTTGTTAAGTCAATTAAAATAAAAGACTCTTTAACAAAAATTTAACAGGCTAAAGGAAGAATAGGCGTTCAAGAACAATGTAATATTCTAGCAAAAAATTGTATTATTTTTGGGCGCAAAGCACAATATTCCAAGCCAAACGGCCTACAAAAGGAATTTTAAGACAAAGAGAGTCTATAGCCTGCATGGGCTTAAACCACCAACCTATGCTTTGGGGGGTCTCTTTGTAAATTTGCTTCCAATAGCGCACTTTATTGGGGTTGTAGCGCTTAATCAGATAGTAATAGAGGAACAGCCAGAGCGTTGTAAACCAAAATTCTTTGTGTTCTACTTTCGTAAAAAGACTCTTATAGGTTCTTATCATATCAAACCCCAAAGGCATTTCGTCGTCAGTACGCACTTCGGTTGCCATTCGCCTATAAATGTTAATAACGGGATTGTACTTTAGGGGGTCCCATGTGTAGAGCCAGCCACCTTTTTTGAGGAAATAATGGATATTGCTAAGCCATTTTTTATGCTCGTCTTTCGGGACGTGGTGCATGAGGTTAGCGCAATGTACTACATCAAAGTAACCTTCACCAAAGGTCATTTTTTCGGCTGGTGCAATGACTGTTTTAATCTCGACACCATAGCGCGCTGCCAGTTTTTTGGCAAACTCTCCCATTTGGGGCGAAATATCGTTGTAATAAACATCCGCGCCTTGCATAGCAAAGTACACTGAGCTTTCGCCTAAGCCCGCACCTACGTCCAGAACCTTTTTGCCCTTTAAATTGCCGCAATGCTGAATGATAAAACGGTTTTCCATAGCAGTAATGCCTTCAAAAAGGCTCAAAACGTCTATGTCTTCCACGCGCTCAGAGTTAGCCCATTCGTCGTGAAAATCGGCTTCTCTTTGGTGCAATTTTTCTATGTTGGTATCCATCGGGATAGGGTTTGAAAGTCTGTACTTGGAGGCCGTCAATGACAAAATTGCCATTCCGACGCATTCGTTTTGCAAAGTTCATACAAAAAATTCTGAAAACATATTTTGAGTACAAAAATTTGAACGGTTAGCCTGCCAATATGCCCCAGAATAAGCCAACATTTATTCCTATATATCTGTTTATGAGCGGTTTTTTTAATACAACAAAACAGATTAACACATCAAGTATCAATCTGTTATCACTGCAAGAAATACTTAAACTTTAGCCTCCAATGATGTCTTTGGCAATATCCATAGGTTTACTAGAAGATGGATAAAACTTGAGGACGTTGCCGTTTTCGTCAATCACATACTTACAGAAGTTCCAATTAGGCTTATTACCACTTTTTTCGGCCAAGAATTGATAGAGTGGGTGGCACTTGTCGCCTACTACGTCAATTTTGCCAAACATTTGGAAGCTAACGCCATAGTTCAGTTGGCAAAAAGTTTTGATATCTGCATTGCTACCTGGCTCTTGCCCACCAAAATTATTTGCGGGGAAGCCTAAAACGGCTATTTTGTCGCCGTAAGTATCATGCACTTGCTCTAGTTCTGCATACTGGGGCGTGTACCCGCAGGCCGAGGCTGTATTAACAACCAGCATTTTTTTACCCTTAAAGCTGGAAAGTTTTACTTCTTTTCCGTCTAAACTCGGCAAGATGAAGTCATGTACTGAACCCATTTTATCTGTTGTTTTGATGTTAGAATCGTTTGAGCGGCAGGCTAAACCCATAAAAACCGCCAAAACCGTTATAATTTGAATAGATGTCCGCATAAGCATTTGCTGGTTTTGTGGTGAACTCGCACGCTAAAACTGTAAAGATAGATAAATGTTTTCAGTATATTGCATTGGTTTTGGTGAATCTCTTGTATGATAGCATTCCTGAATAATCTGCATGACTTTAGATTTACATCTACCTAATTATCAAATAGATAACGAACAAGCTATTTTTTGTCAGCTTCCTAGAGGCTTTAAGAAAACTTTTAAAGGAAATTAATCTTTATCTTTGCGTTTGTCTTCTTTCATCACATCTCGCTTATTTTGCTTACTTTCGCCGACCTACAACTCAACAAACAACTTTTGGACGCTGTTCAAGAGGCTGGTTATGAAGTGCCTACTCCCATACAAGCCAAAGCCATTCCGCCTATTCTGAATGGTCAGAACCTTATAGGCATAGCCCAAACAGGCACCGGAAAAACCGCCGCTTACTTACTGCCCTGCCTCATGCGCCTCAAATATGCGCAGGGTATGCAGCCACGCGCCATCATACTTGCGCCCACACGTGAGCTAGCCTTACAAATAGGAACGCAAATTCAAAAATTAGGCAAGTACACCGACCTACGCAGCTATGTAGCCATAGGTGGCAAAAGCACCAAGCATCAGCTCACGGACTTGCAGAAAGGTGTGGATATTCTGGTCAGTACGCCTCAGCGTTTTTTGGATATTTACTTAGAAGAGGGCGTATTGACTAAGCAAATTCAAATATTGTTGTTAGACGAAGCCGACCGCATGATGGATATGGGCTTTATGCCACAGATACGCCGTATTTTGGAGGTTATTCCGCATAAAAAGCGCCAAAATTTGTTGTTTTCGGCCACTATGCCCCCCAAAGTGCTAAAGCTTTCCGAAGAATTTTTAGAGTTTCCTACAGTCGTGGAAGTGTCTCCTCAGGCCACAGTAGCCCGCACGGTTAAGCAAGTACGTTACGAAGTGCCGAATTTGAAAACAAAAATCAATTTGCTGGAGCATATTCTGGAGCTACATGATTGCACCAAGGTTTTGGTTTTTGTGCGTACACGCGCCTCTGCTGCACATATTAGCAAATATTTGAACAGAAAGCTCATAGAAGAGTCCTTGATGCTTCATGCCAACAAAGACCAAAATGCGCGTTTGAATGCCCTGATGTCTTTTAGCGAAGACAAAATCAGGATTCTAGTAGCCACAGACGTAGCGGCGAGGGGTTTGGATATTCCTGACGTGAGCCACGTTATCAATTTTGACGTGCCTATCCAATACGAAGACTACGTACACAGAAATGGGCGAACAGGGCGGGCAGGCGCAACAGGGACAGCCATCACCTTTTATAACGAAGCTGAGTTGCTACACATAGAGCGCATAGAAGCGCTTATTGCCGAAAAAATACCACTAGAGGACATTCCTGACGGTATTCGCATTGAAGAAACGCCCTACGAAGAGCGTCAAGAGCAGCTCCGCACCCTCGACACACAACGCAAAAAAGCAGACCCTACTTTTCAGGGGGCTTTCCACGAAAAAAAGAATGCGCACTTAGTCCAGAAAGGTAAAAAACCAACCAAGAATGGGACAAGAGCACCAAAAAAATTTGATACCAAAGCCTCTAAAAAACGTGGATAAACACCATGCGAGCAAATTCTAATTCAAAAATAGGTTTTAAGCGTTTTTATAAAGCCCTGACCGCTGTTTTTGTGGCAGTTTGGCTAGTCAATGGATTTTATTGCAAGATAATGGGCATGGTGCCGCGCCATGAGCAGATTGTTGGGCGAGTTTTAGGCGAAGAGTATGCTTCTGTTTTGACTCTGCTGATAGGCATAAGCGAACTCTTAATGGCAGCTTGGCTTGCTTCAGGTTTTTTAAGGCGCATGAGTGCCTTGGCGCAAATCATATTGGTGCTAACCATGAACATCATCGAGTTCGCGTTTGCATCGGATTTGCTGCTCTGGGGGCGCTTAAATGCAGCTTTTGCAGCATTTTTTGCGGGCCTCGTGGCTTTCAACGCATTTTATTTGTATCCGCGAACGCTTGATAGCAGCGTGTAATTTTTGCATAAAGAATTCGAGTCATTCCATGCTGGTCATTTCGTGAATTTTTAAACTATTCTTCTGTCAAACTTAAAAGCTCCGTTTTGGTGTGTGCCAAGCCGAATGTTGCCCTTTTATCTTTGTAAAGGTAGTTAATTGCATACGGACTTGCGCTGTTTTTATAGTTTTGGTTATAATCCTCTCCTAGTTTGCTAGTGCTTGTGTTAATACGGCTAAATTTATCTTCTTTGATGTTCTTCAATTCTATTGCTCAATAGCCCATGCTTGTCCGAAAAATGCAGTTGGGCTGTTGCCTATTACATGACATGAACGCGCTTATCGTACTCAAAAACAAAAAAGTTCATTTTCATTTTGCTTTTATCTTTTTAGTTTTTCTTTATCCCAGCCTCTCAGCTCATAATATTTGTCTTTAGGTTCTCCTGTGAGGCCATTAATACCTTTCTTGGGCAGTACATATCCATGTATGTAAATAGCAAACAAGAAAAAAAGGCTTAAAAATCCATAAGCAAAATACCTGTTGGAATAATGAACAATTAAAATGACAACAACTATTGTCAATAAATACTTTAAAATTCTCCTCCATTTGGGCGTATGCTCTTCAAAGTGCCCCATAACGATATTCCCAATGGCATAAATTAAACTCACCATGGCAAAGTCAAACCAATAGGTATTTATGTTCCACATTCTGAGTATTGTTGTTTAGTTTTTATTCTTACAATATTTTTTTTCTATTTTTTTGCTCTTTGCCAACTCATCTACTGGGCTTGTCTAAGCATCATACTTGCGTTGTTAAGGAATTTTGACGGGCTTCAATGCGATAAGCGCCAATAGTTCCTGTAATTAAATGAGCATTTGGGTTAAATATTTTCAAATAATCTGTGGCTGTTTTCGCCATGCCCACACAAAAGGCCATCTGCAAAAATATTGTCATCACGTCGTACATTTACTTCCGTCATTTATTTAAAACTTGCTTCAAAAGTACAAAAAAAGCAAACAAAATCTTGGTCTTATTGGTTATACATTCATATCTAGTGCCGAGCCTAACTTAAACATTTAAAAATCTAGATTTCCTATTTGACAGTTAGCAAGGTTTTGATGACTAAAAAATTTAGTTCCTGTGAATTTATACTGCCTAGGTTCTACCAATAAACACAAGTATCAATCAATTATGACGAACCAGCTTAAAACTCATATTGAGGCACTTATCCAGAAGTATAGCCAAGGTGATGTACTTATTGAACGCCTTATTCTGACCAAGTTAAGTTTAAGAGGCATACGCATGGACTCACTCAAAGACGACAGCCCCGCCGACCCTGCTCTGCTTGTCCGTTTGAGCCAGGTAGAATGCGAATTGGATAAAGTGTTTTCAAAATAAATGCGCGGTGTTTTCTTTGCAAGAGCTATACCGAGATTTACCTAAAAAACATTCCCATTAGTGTCTTTAGGCGCTTTCTGATGTGTAATATTTCTTCTGTTTTTTGAACCTCTGCCTGGTTCTTGAGGCTTTCTTGGGTGTTGTAAATGCGCTCTGCCATCAGGCCGCTGATGTGGTCCATCAGTTCTTGGCGCTTTTGCAGAATAGGCAACAGGTTATTTTTAGTAACTTCTAACAGCATCACCTCGGTATGTGCCTTAACGGTAGCGGTTCTGGCTTCGCCTGTTAATAAGGCCATTTCTCCAAAAACCTGCCCTTCGCTGAGCACCGCTACGTGCTTCAGTTGTTCTGAGTTTTGTTGTTGTACATAAACATCTAGCAAGCCACGACAAACCACAAACAGGGAGTCCCCTGCTGTGCCCTGAACCGTGATTCGGTCTGGCGGGGAGGTTACAATAATCCTAGAATTTTCGGCCAAATAAACTATCTCGTCTGTATGTAGCACCGAAAAAAGCTCTAACTTTTGTATAACTTGAACGCGGTCTTCTTTGGAAAGAGGCTTCAAAAAATATTCTGTAGGAATGTTTTTATCTATATTTTCATACTGATAGGAAGCAGGCTTGAAATTAACATCATTTTCTTTGAATTTATACCAGAGCAAAGAGTAAAAATCGTTTAAAATAAGGCTGTCTTCGGGTAATTTTGTACAGAACTCTAGCGAGTAGTCTATGCCATTTATGCCGTAAGCACGTACCAAGGCACGAGGCTCACCCACCAGATGTGGGGAGTGCCGAGCCGCCTCCATCATAAGATGCTTAACGAGTTCTGGCGGAACGTCGTATTGAACCTGCAATTTAATTTCGAGCATTCGGTGCGCATTGGCCTTAAAAACATTGATGATGGGCGCATCATCTATGGTTTTGTTGGGAATAATAATGCACTGCAAGTGGCGGTCAATGATAGTAACCGAGTGCCAATTCATGTCCTGTATGTAGCCGCGGGTTTTGTCTGTAATAATGTAATCACCTTTTTTGAAAGAGTCGTTCAGGCTCAAAGACAAACCTGAAAAGACCCCTCCTAGCGTCGTTTGGGCAGAAAGCCCCAAAATAATGGCCAAAACTCCAGAACTGATAAAAAGACCCGCCAAAGATTGCGAAAAAACAACTTTATAAACCAAAAGCGAGATAAAAAAGTAAATAACGAAGTCCGCGAATTGAATAATGTACTTGTGAATAACAGTATCCTCGCCTTGCTTCATGAGGCCATTCCACACAAAATAGTCCAGCGTATTCGTAAAGACTGTGCCGAGACAGTACCACCAAATGGTTTTATAGCCATAAAGGAGATAAACGAGTGTATCATTCAATCCCTTTGGCCAGTTTTCATGCCAGTACTCTCTTGTAATGAGCAAAGCAGTGATAACAACAAAAACAAACAGAGCAAGCGTTATTTTTTTCTGCTTACCGCCTAGCTGCCACGAAAAATACATCTTTACGGCAGAAGCTATCAGCGCAAAAAGGGCAAGATACCCACCAAAAACAATAATTGCGTGTTCAAAGCTCATGGTTCAATGCTTGGTTATTCCTGCCTAATTTTTTGTGCTAGTGCGCAATTTTTATTCCAAAAAGGCAAAGTATAATCATTCCTTTAAACCTCAAAAGAAAGTGGCTACTTTTTCTTGTTGCCTTTCCACGGATTGGTCGTGGCGGGGTGATGCGGATTCTTGGGGTTTTTGTACCAACCTTTGTGCTTGCCGTTGTCTTTCTTATCGTGTACAATAACGCAAGAGCTTGTAAAAACGGCCACAAAAAAGCAAAGAATAAAGGCCAAAAGGATAGATGTTTTCATGGGGAAGTTATGGTTCAGTAAGATAAAACTTACAACGGTTGTAACGAATCAAAGGAGCGCTTATTGCTCTATACCTTGGTCTTTAAGAAACTGACGATAAAGCTCAGGGCGGCGCTCTTGTGTGCGCAAAATGGCTTGCTCAAGTCGCCATTCATTGATTTTGGCCTCGTGCCCAGACAGAAGCACTTGCGGCACTTCCAAACCTTCAAACTCTGAAGGGCGTGTATAAACAGGCGGTGCAAGGAGATTGTCCTGAAAAGAGTCCGATAGGGCAGAAGTTTCGTCGTTCATCACGCCAGGTGCAAGCCTGATAATGGCATCGGCTACCAAAGCTGCAGGAATTTCACCACCTGTAACCACAAAGTCTCCAATAGAAATTTCGGACGTAACGAAGTGTGTGCGAATGCGCTCATCTATGCCTTTATAGTGCCCACAAAGAATGATAAGGTTTTGCTTCAGAGAAAGTGTATTGGCCATTTTTTGGTCAAAACGCTTGCCATCAGGAGTCATATAGATAATGTCGTCGTAGCTTCTTTGAGCTTGCAAAACTCTTAGGCAGCTTACTACTGGCTCTAGTTGTAGTACCATACCCGCCCCTCCTCCAAAGGCGTAATCATCTACACGCTTATGAACATTTTTAGAATAGTCGCGGAGGTCATGTATGCCAATTTCTACCACGCCTTTGTCTTGGGCTCTTTTAAGTATGGACTGCCCCAAGAAGCTATCCAAAAGAGCTGGGAGGCAAGTAATAATGTCTATTCTCATGGTTTGAGGACTAGTAGGATTCTCGATACGCTTTCATAAACTCAAGCTGCTTTTGTGGTGGTTTTGCAGCAAATATACCCTATTTTTTTTGTTTATGACGTTACATGGTCTTTTTTTAGCATGAGTCATCAATCTTAGTGCTTTGGAATCTATCTTTGAGGCTTGAATATAAAAAAAGCCTTGTTTTTTTGTAGTTTTCAAAAATGCGTGTCAAATTGCGTATTATTATAAAAATATCCTCAAAAAGATGCAAAAAAGACTCTTAATAGCCGAAGATAGTTCTGTTATTCAGAACGTTATGGCTAAGGTACTCAAGTTTCAGAACTACGATATAGACTACGCCAAAAACGGCCAACAAGTCCTCAAAAAGATTGAAAGTAAGGACTTTGACGTTATTCTGATGGACATCAATATGCCTGAGATGGACGGCATGACCTGCTCTAAAAAAATTCGTGCCCTCGCAGAACCCCGTAAGGCCTCTATACCTATTATTGCTGTTACAGGAAATGCCCAAAATTACAGCATGGAAGACTTCAAAGCCGCTGGCATCACAGACTATTTGCCTAAACCCATTGATTTTGATGTACTTATAGACAAACTGAACAGCCTCTTTCAATAAAGCTATGCGCCCATGAACCTTGAAAAAAAAGACCTTAAAGCCCTTGAAGACCTTTTGGCTCGGCACGGTTATGCCGTTCGTTACGAAAAAGGCACTTTCAAGGCTGGGGCTTGTATTGTCAGGGGTTCTAAGCACATTGTGGTCAATAAGCACTTCAATACCGAAGGCCGCGCTATTGCCCTACTTGAAATGCTTTTGGAAATGGAACTAGACATAAACTTGCTTTCTGAGGAACAGAGCAGCCTTATTGAGAGGTATCTAAAACGCAAAAGCTAAAAGTTTTATCGTTTTTTTGAGCAGATTGGCACTTCAAAAACGCTGGTTCATTTCTGTTTGTCTTGTCTTTAAGCAGGCAGTGCCCAAAAAGGGTATTCTTTTTGTAGCATGATGCTCGACGACGAACTACCACACTATGCAACAAAAAAACTTACATACTCCACTCAAAAACGCATTAAGCCAAGAGTCTACTCTGCAAACAGCCTTTTTGATTGGTTCGCAAAGCCGCCAAACAGCCGATTTTTTTGCCGATACAGACCTACTCCTGCTCACATCTGCCAATTTTAGCCCCTCAAATTTAGTCAGCAGACTTAAAGAGGTTCTTCAAAAGGACTTCTGGGTGCGCTATGATGCCATTACGCCAAAGAAAATAGTCCTTTACGGCGAACACTTCCAAAAAATCGATTTGATATACACCTCAGATACCCTTAAATTCAAACGCTGGGTAGCACAAGCCGAAGTTGTTGATTATCAAAGTGCTATTTGGTTTGACCGTGCTGGCCTACTAACACCCGCTCTTGAGCCTGCTAAGCCTGACCACAAAACCTCTGTAGCGAAGTGGCTCTCTGCCTTTGTGGTGGCCTTTGAGCTGGCCTCTAACGCACAAGCCGCTGGCGATGGCTACCGTTTTTATTACCATTACAACAGCGCTCTGCATCATTTGGTGCAACTCAAACGCCTTTTGAGCGTAGAAACTCTCAGTGAGTCTTGGATGCCGCGTAATTTCGTTTTTTCGGTACTACAACAAGAGGATATTCCTACTTTTTTGGAGATGAACGCCGTAACGAATCTGGCCTTTGCGAGCGAAAAAAAGAGAAAATTATTGCTCTTTTTTTACGACACCCTAGCTGTGGCCGAAAGTAAAGACTATCTGGATACTTCAACCAGGCACAAGACCGTCAATTTTTGTGAGAGCCTTTTTGAAAGAGATTTTTTCTGGAACTTCCGTGACGCAAGCCTTATCAACCCTCGCCTCAAAAAAGGTTTAATTTACCGTACCTCCTCCCTCACACGCTATCAGAATTTAGAGCATTTTGAAGATTTTGTCCGCGGGCGCAACATTCTTCGTGCTGTGGATTTACGCTCCTATCCCGAAGTAGAACAGCAGCCTTACTCTGCGGATAGTCAAGAACTATTTGAGCATATTCATATTCCGATGGACCACCGTAAACACATGGATGTTTTTCGGGCAGATAATATGCACGGCAACGCGATGGTACTGGCATACAGCTTTTTTATGAAAGAATGTAAGGCACAAATCAAGAGCGTTATGGAAGTGTTTACTAAAAACCCTAAAGGAGCTACCGCCATACATTGCTTTGCAGGAAAAGACCGAACAGGCATCATTTTAAGCCTTTTGCATCTTATTTCGGGCGCAAATATAGAAACTGCCGCTGCAGATTATTTGGCTAGCCGTATGGACACAAGCCCTCTGCTTTTTAGTATCTTTACGGACGCATTGAAAGAGCATGGCGGCCATGAATCCTATCTGTTGAGCTGTGGCCTTAGTTCAAACGATATGCAAGCTATAAAAACCTACATATCAGAAAATTAAAACTTTATACAGAACAATAGCAAGTATCCTTCAACAAAAGAATTAGCTCACCCTGCTCAAAAAAAAATCTATTTTCCTATATTTTTTTGTTTCAGATTTGTTTATTAATTTTTATGTAGCAAAATTGGAAATCGTTAGGGCTTAAAGTGATGGTTGATGCCATTTTTTGAATATGAAAATATTTGTTGTTCGTTGTATATTAAGTATTTATGAAAAAGAAGCACCTATTTCAGCAGGTGTAGAGCAGCACGTTTTTTCAGAATCAACTTTTTTAGAAATTTATAAGAAGGCAAAGACTGATGCCAAATTCGGTGGCCGTGAAATTATCTTTGTGGCGGACAACTACCAAGATGCGGTAGTTGTTTTGCGCAAAAATTTTTTAATCATTAAGGCCGCTGGTGGTATCATTAGGCGCAGCAATAAGATTTTATTTATTTACAGACATAAAACATGGGACTTACCCAAAGGCAAAATGGACGGTAAAGAGGATTCACCCACAGCCGCTTTGCGTGAGGTAGATGAAGAATGTGGCCTTACGCCTCAAATTACGCATTTTGTGGGTGAAACATGGCACGCTTACAGTTTGGGCAAGAGCCGTGATATTCTCAAACAAACTTTTTGGTATGCTATGGAAGACCATTCGCTCAAGGCCACCGTGCCGCAACAAGACGAAGGCATAGAAAAAGCAGACTGGTTTGAAGACGCGCAAATCAAAACAACTATTCTCCCAAAAGCATATCCCTCAATACAAGCTATTTATAAAAAATATACCGAGAGTATAGAACTCAAAAGTAATCCATAAAGACGGTAGCCAAACAAAGGCTTCTTATATCTTGCTAAATCTTCTCTTCCAAAATAGCCATTAACTGCTTGCGTTGGATTTTCCCAGAGGGTGTTTCGGGCAGTTCAGATATGTAAACAATGCGCTTGGGGGCATAATGCGGCATAACTAGCGCTTTGAGTGCAGCAAGTAGTTCGATTTCAGAATCTGGTATTTCGGTAAGCACCAAGACCAATTCCTGACCATATTCAACTGAAGACAGAGCACTCAAAGCCCATTTGGAACGTAGTTTTGATGCCAAAAATGATGCAAATTGATTTTCTAGCTGTTCGGGGTGTATCTTGATACCTCCGCTGTTGATAACATCGTCCATACGCCCCAAAAAATGAAAATGCCGACTACTTCGAAGTTCTACCAAATCATTGGTCAGCACCACTCCTTTGTTAAAATTACTAGGGCTTTTTATCGCTAAGCAGCCATTTTCTTGTTGCCAGATGCTTATCTCATGGCTAATCAGCTCAAAATATTCTTGCTTTTCTGCTCCATTTAAGCGCTTAAAGGCTATGTGTGAGAGGGTTTCCGTCATGCCATAGGTATGGAAAAATGCAGAAGAGAGCCTATCCATTTTGTTTTGCAATGTTGTTGAAACAGGCGCTCCACCCACTAGCACAGTTTTGAATGGCTCAAAAAATGTCCATTGCTCAGCCGCTAATGTTGCTTGTATTTGTAAAGGTGAAAAAGCCGCAAAGTCTGCCTGAAAGTTCTCGGGCATACCCTCCCACACATTCCGTTGCGGCTTTTGTATATACAAGCGCATACCTAAGGCCACAGCTCTTAAGAGGAACATGAAGCCACCCACCATGCGCACACTCAAACACAAGAAAGCCGATTCAAGACGCTCTAAACCCAGTTTTTGACTGCTCATGGCTATACTGGCTTCAATTTGAGGACGCTCTACCCAAATGGGCTTAGGTCTGCCTGTGCTGCCAGAAGTGTGAAGCAAAAAACGCTTTTGTCCAGATTCCCAAGCCACTACAAGGGCACAAATTTCTCGTAAAAAAACCTCACACTCAGTTTTTTTAAGCCAATCTTGCGCAGATAAAGTTTCTTTTTGGTAAGTAACTAGAAAGGGCATAGAGGTTTTGCTACTCGCCTTAAAGCCCAATACTCTTGAAAAAAGCGTTTTCGTTGGGTTCACGCTTCAGAAAGCAACGAATTTGGCTTAGCTCATCACTACTGCCGCCTTTTGAAAGCACTTCATTTAGCCATGCTCTGCCTAAGTCCGCCTCAAAAATGCCTTTTTCTTCAAAGAGTGCTAAACAATCCTCGGCATACACACGCGCCCAGAGGTAGCCATAGTAGCCTGCACCGTAGCCCATCAGATGCCCGAAGCCTGCACCCATGTTTGTCCCTTCTACTGGAGGGTTGATGCCATAACGCTCTTGAATAGCGCCAAAATGCGCAACGGAGTGCCCTTCGTATTGTGGTTCAAAACCAGCGTGTAGGTGCATATCGTACAGGCCGTAAATGATTTGGGCCAAGTTTGCCAAGCCCGAATTAACGCTTTTGGCGGCCACCATTCGCTCAAAAATATCTTTAGGCAATATTTCACCCGTTTGATAGTGCCTCGCAAAGCATTTGAGGGAGTCGTAGTGCCAGGCCCAGCCTTCAAACCACTGCGAAGGCACTTCTACAAAATCTCGCGTAACAGACGTTCCAAAATGCCCATTTAAAGCTGCCTTTGAAAGCAAACTGTGTAGGGCATGACCAAACTCATGGAAAACCGTTTCCACGTGGTCGTGTGTGAGCAGGGAGGGGCGCGTGTCGGTAGGGCTTTCAAAGTTACAAACAAGCGCTGTGTGTGGCACTATACGCTCCAAAGCTCCTTCTTTGCCTGTTTTATATCCAAAACAAGCAAAATGGCTGTATTTGCTGGGGCGCGGGAACAAGTCCAAGTATAAGTAGCCAAGTAGTTTTTCTGCCTCTAATACTTTATAAACAGTTACTTCCTTATGCCAAGTGGGTATTTCTATAGCGGGTACAAAGCGAACTCCAAAAAGCTTCTGGGCTGCTCCGAAAACCCCCTCAAGAACGTTTGAAAGTTCAAAATACGGTTTGAGTTCTTCCTGATTAACCGCATAGATATTTTCCATGAGCAATCTGTTCAAATAGGCAGTTTCCCAGCTTTTTAAGCCCGCTTTTTGCTTCGCAAAATGTTTAAAAAATTGGAATAATGTATCCGTTTCAGAGCTTGTGAGGCTATTTGGGTTTTGCAAGGCGCGCAGAAGAAAACTGGCGATAGGGAGGGCTTTTGTGAGCTTTGAGAGCAGTTCATACAGTTGTTTTTCAAACTCTTGCGGGCTTTTAGGCTCTAAGTTTTGGCCTTCTGCTTCGTGGCCAGGATTGATGAGCACTTCAGCCAAAGCTGCACCATATTTGACAAAAATCAGCTTCAAATAATCGATAGCGGCCTTTAAACGTACTTTTTGATAGACGCGCTCTTCAAAGTCAAAAACTGTTTGGCTTTTTTGCGCCATTCTGTCCATGAGCACATAACTGGCATAAGTATCAAAACCTAGTTTTTTCGCTAAGACTTGTCTTTTTTGAATAATCTCGTCCAGAAGTTTCTTGTTGGTATCGGCAGCTTTATTGAGATAGGCCATGTAGAATTTGTGGCGTGTGGCATCTTTAATGGCATATTCAATAACAGGACGATAGGCTGTGTCTAAAACAGGTAGGGAGTAATTTTTGTCTTCTATTTTGTATTTTTCTAAGAAATAATCGGGTAAGCCAATTAGGTCTTCCTCTGAAAAAGTGAGCGTGCGGTTATCAGCATTGATATTTTTCTGGAAGGTCATGGTGAGTTTAACCAACTCATTTTTGAGTGCTTCTAGTTCTTTTCTCTCTTCGGGGGGCAGGCCAAGTCCATTTTTTTTGAAGTTCTTGATGCTCTCCTGCCAGCTTTTGAGATGCTCTGGGCTTGCTTCTCTGTCAGAGCCTTCGCTGATGTTTTGGAAGCGTTCAAAAAGGGTTTCGTTGGTACTCAGAGTGTTAAAAAAGGCCGAAAAATCGGGCATCACCTGATAAGCCATTTGGCGAATAGGCTCTTCGGTATGCGTATTGGCCAGCAAATAAATGTGGCCATAGAGCCTAGACGCACCCAAAAAAAGTGTGTCGTAGCGCTCTACCAAGTCCTGCAAATGCCAAGAGCTTCTGTCTGCTTCGCAAAAGTATTGTAAATTATTTTTGGCCGCCATCAAGCATTCTGAGGCAGCATTCTGTATGGCTTCGGCGCTCAAATGAGCATTGCTGAGGCTTGGGTAGGCTTTGAGCATAGAAATATTTAATCAGAATGGTGAAACTTGCTAAATTTTAAAGCCATTAGCGTTTACATAAAACCAAGTTCTAGTTTAGCAACTTCAGACATCATGTCTGGGATATAAGGGGGGTCAAAAGTGAGTTCTACTTGCACATCTTGTACGCCCGCTAGTTCGCGCATCTTTTTCTCTACATCAACAGGAATTTGCTCGGCAGAAGGGCAGGACGGTGAGGTGAGTGTCATGCGGATATAGACATTGAACGTTCCAGGAATCACCTCAAAGGCGCTAATATCATAAATAAGCCCTAGTTCGTAAATATCTACAGGAATTTCGGGGTCGTGTATGGTTTTGAGAGCCGCCACAATTTGTTCGCGCAGATTTGGGCTGGCATTAGGTTCACTAGAGGCTGTGCTGTCGGTCATTTTTTGATAAGATTTGAACTGCAAATTTAGCTGTTTATTCCAATACAAAAAACAGAACTGAGGCTTTTGCTATAACAAGAACCTGCTTTTATCAAATATAATAAGCAAAAACACCAAAACATGATATAAAACCTTTGTTTATATCATGCTTTGGGTATTTTTAGTCTGCAATTGCGTTAAGAACGCAAGGCTACTGAAGAAAGACTACAAGCGCTTGTCTTTACAACACGTGGTCGTTAGGCATGAGTTTTTCATTGTCTGCATCAGCAATTTGCACAGCCAAGTCAAATGCCTTTTGGAAAGCCACCTCAAACTCACCTACGGTCATACCGGCCTTAATATCCAGCGCATCAATACCAGCCAGGGAGCCACGTTCATCTGCCAAAGTACCCAAACGTGCATCTTCATCGGCAGGCTTAGCACCACGCCCTGCATTGTTGCCTATATAAACTCTAAGAGACAGGCCAAAAGCGCTCTTAAATTTTTCTTTGAGCGTGCGAACCGTCATACGACCATCTACATCAAATCCAGACATTTTCTTTTTGTTTTTTGAGTGAACTTTTTTGTTTTTTGACGACTTGGATTTAGATTTTGCATTTTTTTCGGTATCAGAAAAAAAGCAAGCGCTTAGCCCCAAGCCCAAAAGGATAATGCACGCTGAAACTAAAGAAAGTCTTTTGAAATGTCCAAATATTTTTTGTACTTTTTTTGCAGCCATTGTATCCTGATTTTTAATTTGCCACAAAGTTTGCAATATTATTTCAAAAATTAATACATTTGCCTTGCTGTTGGCTTATCTGCAAGCAGACTAGCAGTTTTTTTGTTTGTTCACAAGCGTTTCTTTTTGTTACCACTCCCACCTCTATTTTGATTTCACAATGAAAAAATTTCTTACGTCGGTCGCCCTCTGTTTCGGTGTTTTTACACAGGCTCTTGCCCAAGACGCAGACTCAGAGAAAAGTAATCCGCTTACTTTTTCGGCTTATTTGGAAACGTATTATAGTTATGACATTTCCGAACCCAAAACTTCGGTTCGCTTGCCATTTATTTATTCTCATAATCGGCATAATGAGTTTAATCTTAACCTTGGCTTTGTCAAGGCAGCCTACAACACGGACAGAGTGCGCGCTAATATGACCCTTATGGCTGGTACTTATGCCAACGACAATTTGGCTGCCGAGCCAGGTGTTATGAAGAATGTTTTTGAGGCGAATGCTGGTTTTAAATTGTCCAAAAATAAAAATATTTGGCTGGATGCTGGTATTTTTCCTGCTCATATTGGTGCAGAGAGCGCAATCAGCAAGGACTGCTGGGCACTTACACGCAGTATTGCGGCAGAAAACTCTCCTTACTACGAAACAGGGGCCAAACTGACTTATACTTCAGATAACGACAAGTGGTTACTAAGTGTTTTGGCCTTGAACGGCTGGCAGCGTATGTATCACCCAGAGGGCAATAACAGCACGGCCTGGGGGCATCAGCTCACCTTCAAGCCAAATGATAAGATAACACTCAATAGTAGTTCTTTTATTGGCAACGATAAGCCCGATACGGCAGCACAAAGACGCATTTTTCATAACTTTTATGGCATAGTGCAAATGAATGAGAAAGTAGGACTCACTTTTGGTTTTGACTACGGCATGGAGCAAAGCGCTAAGGGTAGTTCAACGTACAACAGTTGGTACACGCCTTATGCCTTGCTTCGCCTTACGCCAAATGAGAAAGTAGCGCTCTGCCTACGAGGCGAGTACTACAACGACACAAAGGGGGTTTTGATTGCTACTGGCACGCCAAATGGCTTCCAGATTATGGGCTACTCACTGAACTTTGATTACAAAGTAGCGGAGAACCTCCTCTGGCGCTTAGAAGGACGTGGCTTTAGTAGCAAAGACGAAATTTTTTTGCATAACGGAAAGCCCAGCAAAAGTAATTTGTTCTTGACGAGTTCTATAGCTGTTTCTTTTTAAAAAAATAACTGATTATTGAGTTCTGAGCAATCCTCACAAAATAATTCCACAATTTTGTGAGGATTTGTCATGTTTCAAGATTTTCTATCAATAAAAGCAGAAATTCAATGCTTATATCCTTATGCTGTGCTTTTCTAAAGTGCATTGGCGCTTTTTTTGTGGATAAGTAATGACGTGGCACTTCATTTTTTTGGAGCGACCATACGATTCTGTTTTAATAATACTATCCCACCTCACTTAAAAGTTATGAAGTCTTTTTTAAGAATTTTCTTGCTCTTTATTGTCTGCTCTTATGTCGTGAAAGCACAAACTTGTGTTGTTACGCTCAGCGACAGTATAACAAACCCTAACCCCTTACCTTTCGGTGTGAATTGGGCAGAGGGCAATGTAAATCGTGGCCTAAATGCGTTGAATAATCAAACAGGCGACCCTGGCTTTGGTAGGCAAATTATTAGAATAAAAGGCGTTGCTGAGAGTGGTAGCAGTACTTACTTAGATAACAGCAATGTTGATTATTTTGAAACCCTTTACACTGGTTTATTTGATGGCGGTAATATCAGAGTTTATCGCGAAACAGCTTCGGGGGTTAGTTTAGTGAGAAGTAGCACTGTTACGCGTTTTTTGGCAGATGATACTGGGCCTAATCGCAAAAGAATAACCTTTGAGCCAGGCCCTGAGGTACTTGCAGGCGATACTTACGTGCTATCTATTGAGGCCAATGCCGATTTGAATCAATTTTGCCACCCGCGCCTGACCTGGATACGTGAGGGTGCAAATACTTGGGACAAAAAAGTGGATGACCAGGGCGGTCTTGGCGACACCAAGGTTGTTACTAAAGCACTTGATGCGCTTGATTTACCTTACAAGGCGAATAATACGACTTCTTGCAGGATAAGCAATACCAATGCTAATAATATTGAAGTGGGCATTGGGCAATTCTTTGCAAACGATACCGCCTCTGGGGAGTTTGCTTTTGACCCAGCCAAGCGCTACCGCTTTGGAGTTTGGTTAAAGCACTCAGGTATAGCAGGAGGCAAGGTGAATTTGCGAACTACTACTAGCAATATCAGCCATACATTCAATGTAACCAATACGTGGCAATACTACACACATGATGTTACGGGAATTAATCCGCCTTCTGTTGGCAGTCCGGTAGATTATTTACAGCTTACATTTGATGGGATTGGGACGCTCTGGGTAGATGACTTCACGCTGCATGACCTGGCTTACCCTTTGTTTTCATTAAACCCAGTCATTGAGAAGCAACTCGCAGATTTTAAACCGCATTGTATCCGTGTTTGGAGCGGTCAAACCAATACAGATTTGGGCACAAACATACAAGACTGGACTGATGTGGAGCTGCAAAGTTCAAGGCTCTGGAGCGTTAATCAAGGCCCAGTAACAGGTGCAGCATTGAAGTTACCCACCTTTTTACCCATCTGCGAAAAACATGATATAGCACCTTACCTCATTTGTAGTCCGTCTTTCTCAGAAGATGATTTCTTGGGTTTAATGGAATACATTTATGGGCCGGCAAGCTCACCATTAGGAGCCAAACGCGCTGTACAAGGACACCCAAAGCCATATAATTTTTCAAAAATATACATAGAACTTGGCAATGAAACATGGAATGGCTTGTTTGACCCTTGGACTTATGACTTTGATGGCGAACGCTACGGAAAATACGCACAACACTTTTTCAACATTGTCAAGTCAAGCCCTTATTACAACTCAAGTAAAATTGAATTTTTGCTTGGCGGATTTTTTGTAATGCCTGAGGAGTCGGGTTACGGACAAGGAGCGGTCAAGAAGGCCCCCGACGGAAGCCAAATGCTATTGGCTAATTACATAGGTGGCTTTGACGGGTTAAACATTCCACGCTCATCTACTTTTGCAGACAGCATTCAACAAACCGCTTTTTATGCCCGATGGATTACGCGAAGCCTCATTGATGCACACATTACTACCCGAAACAAGATGACAGCTGCTGGCCATCCCTACAAATTGGGTATTTATGAAGCTGGCCCTGGCTACGCCTTACCAAATCCTTCTCAACCCTTTGACCTGCAAGCCGAGGCTATCGGTAAATCTTTGGCCTGTGGTTTAGCCAATTTAGATGCCTTTTTGTACCAAAGTGAAAAGGGCTTTGCCCTACAAAATCTTTTCTTATTTGCACGAGGATTTAACTGGACTTCCCATACCTCTGAGGCCAACGGAATGCGACCTCACAACCATTTCCTTGCTATGCAGATGCGAAATAATTATGCCAAAGGCGCTATGATAAAAACCATGGTGGCAAACAGCCCAACGACTTTTTTGCCCTTGATTGATGCTGATGGCAACGGTTCATTTGACTTGACTTATGGTGAAGCACCAGCGGGGAACTACGAAAATATTGCAGCCTACTCCTTTAAAGATGCAGACAAATATGGGGTATTTGTATTAAACCGAAGCATAAGCACAACCACTCCTGTAACGGTTAATTTACCGATAGGTGCCACCATGGATAGCGTTATCATCTACGCACTTACTGGAAATCCGCTGGGAAGCAACATTGATGCGTTGAATTACAGCATTCAGACCCAAAGACTTGCAGTACCAAGCAAAAGCACGTCTTACACATTCAATGCAACGCCCTCAGGTATCTATTTGGTTACCACCCAAAAAAGTGGAGCAGTTACTGGCACTAATGACTTTACCGAAGATAATCTTTTGAAGCTTTACCCAAACCCCTCTAGAGCTTTAGTGAACATTGAACTGAAAGCGGAAGGCATAGAGAAAATCAAGCTGTACGATAGTCATGGCCGCTTTTTGCAATTGTTTACACCCAAAAGCCAAAATGTACAGATTGACCTTAGCCCTTACCCAACAGGACTTTATATGCTAAGAATAGGAGGCAGAAGCTACAAGGTGATTAAAGAGTAAACAAATTCTGAGATTTTATAATAAATAAAAAAACGGGAGTCTTATTTTTTACGGCAGGTCTTCCGTTTTTTTCTAAATATTTATGTTATTTTTGTAGTCTACTGTCGTCCAAGTACACTGCTATGCCATTCATTTACATCAGAACTGCTATTTTGTTCTTTTTTTGCTTGACTACAAAGACGCTTTACGCGCAAGAAGCCGATAGCACGGCCAATGCAGGCTCTGACTCTGCCGCCGTCAAGAAAGTTTATATGGCTACGCCTACCATGTCTGCTGCCGCAATACAAGGGGCTTTGCCCGCTGGTGAGCCTAGTGCAGAGAGCATTAGCGCCAATTATACCAGCGAAGAGGCTTGCCAAACACTCATAAGCAGCTTAGAGCCAGTAAAAAAAGCCTCTCAATATTTAGTGGCCTATACTTTTAATGAGGGAGATACTGCAGCAGCCCTAGAATACCAAAAACTAGACTACAAGGTACGCTTATTTATGGTACTGGCCGGCAATAGGCTAGAAGACCTGCGCAATGAGGCTATCGGAAAGTTGGTGGAGCAGGCTAATACTATGACGCTAAACACTATTTATGACAGCGCAACGCACACTTTCCTCAATACGCAATATATAGACGACCTTAAAAACAAAATTTTCTTTTCACAAACTCCGCCTACCATACAAACCCATTCTATCGGCATTAACTACCCATCTATCAAGGCTTTAGGAATCAGTCCTAAACAAGGTGCAAAGGGCTATCGCTTACCGCTTGGCAAAAATTATGCATTGTTTATCTTAGACCTTCAATACGATGGTAAAAAGGCAATTATTTGGGACTCTACCGCTCAAAAATTTATTGCCGCACGCTAAAAATAAAAGCCCCCGCTTTGAAAAAGATGACCAAATTATAAAACAGGAACAATTGAAAACTGTGAAAATAACCTTGAACATTGCGTTGCTCTTGAGCATTTTAGGCGGTTTTACTGCTTGTATTGGGCAGAACAAGGAG
Source organism: Cytophagales bacterium (assembly GCA_013299045.1). Classification (GTDB taxonomy): domain Bacteria; phylum Bacteroidota; class Bacteroidia; order Cytophagales; family Bernardetiaceae; genus RDZD01. Next base: position 237,510 of record JAAFJX010000002.1, read on the forward strand.
AGTAGGCCTGACAAAACAAATAAAGAACAGCCCATTGCCTTGAACATTGGCGATACGGTTTCTGAAATAGGTAAAGACATTCGCTGTATTTTTCAGGATAAACAGAATAATTTTTGGTTTGCGACCAATGGTCAGGGAGTGTTTAAGTACGATGGCAAAGTTCTTTTGCAGCTCACGGACAAGCATGGGCTGGGTAGTAATTTTGTGTGGAATATCCAACAAGGCCAAGATGGCACCATGTACTTCAAGACAAGGGATAATTTATGCTTTTTTGATGGCAAAAAGTTCAATACCAACCAAGCCTTAGATAATTTTGGACTTACTGATAAGGCTCGTACTGCCAACAATCAAACCATGCTCTTGTTGGGTTATTGCTTTGAAAATAAACTGGCAAAGGCATTTGAGCTACCCCAAACATCTCCACTAAAAGGCAAGTTTTCTTCTACGCCTTATGCCATTTATTGCTCTTACCTAGACAGTCAAGGAAACATTTGGTTTGGTACTGAAAGTAGAGGTGTTTGCAAGTATGATGGCCAAACATACACTTGGCTCAATGAAAAAGAGCTAGGTATGCCAGTGCGCTCAATTTTTGAAGATAAAAATGGGCACTTATGGATTGGAAACAACGGTTATGGCCTTTTTCGCTATGATGGAAAAACAGTAACGAACTTTACAAGACAACAAAAACTAGAGAATCCTGATTTTCTGAATGGCCTTAAAGGGAAAGCCGGAACACTGTCTCGAGTGTGGACAATTACTGACGATAGGCAAGGAAATTTATGGATAGGAACGATTGATGCGGGCCTATGGAAGTACGATGGGCGAGTATTGACAAACTATACAACAAAGGACGGACTCACTAGCAACTCAGTTTGGACAGTTTATTGCGATAAAATCGGTCATTTATGGATTGGTGCTGGTGAAAATGGCCTAACAAAGTACGACGGTCAAACATTTATAATGTTCAAGATTTGAGAGAGACTGGCTGGTTTTGTATCTAGGCCAGCAACTAAGGACTAACAAGGCTAATACCGAATCGGAAGTACATAGGAAGACCAATATCAAAAACTTGCATGGCCTTTTTTGAATCAGCACTGGCATCGGCTTCAAAACGAAAGTCGTAACGCACACCTGCCTGCATATTCAGCCAAATAAAATCGGTAATGGCTTTGTCCCAGCCCAAGCGCAAGCGTATCTCTGACCTCCGCAGTTCAGCAGTGGGGTTTGCGATATTAAAAGGCGCATCGTTCTTATCTTGGAGGCGATAGCTGTGCCCTTCTACCTCAAAGCCGGTTGTAGCTAAAGATTTTGACGAAAAATTACGCCTGACAACAACACGCGAAGGCAACAAAGCTTCTATACCCCATTTGTCATTGAAGGTTTTGTTCCACATCACGGCGGGCAGATGCAAAAGCCTGCCACCGCGATAAGTGCGTACTGCACCCACAGCAAAATTGGTGTTATCATTAAACTTCCAGCCAAAAAGCAAAGCAGCACTGTATTTTAATGCGCCGAAGTCTGGATTGACATCACTAAAATTATAAGTACCATTGGCAGCCGCCTCAGCTTGCAAAACGATAAAATTCTTTTGATTGAGCGGTTTAAATACCAACACTCCCAGAGCAGCCGTACGCAGATGGCGTTCATCTAAAATAGTTTCGTAAGGCCCTGATGTACTTTCAAAGTTATAGCGGGTTTCCCAATAGTTAAAAGTAGCTCCCACAATGATTTTGCGGTTAGAAACCAACGGAACGTTGGCATCAATACGAAAACCATGTTTCAGGTTTACGTGCGAAGCTGCCCCCTCCTTATCATTGGCAGAATCTAGGCGCTGAACATCAAAACCCGAAACAAGGTCATAACTCAAACCTACGATTCTTGAAGGACTTAAATTGGCGATTTTGTTCGTACAAAAGCTGCGCACCTTCTTGTCGTCGGCGGCAGAAAAGTCATTCATATTAAAATCCTCGTCCTGAGCAAAACACAATCGTGGGAAGCCTGCTATTGCCAAGAATAGCAAAAGAGTGAGAGAAAGTAATGGTTTCATAATCAGCAGTCTGTTGGTAATTTGCATGAAACCATAACTACTTTTAAAGTAAATTGTTTTGAATTTCTTTGATTTAAAGCGCTGAAAATTTTATAGATTTGGTTTCTTCAGCTACATTCTCACTCATAACTTCCTTGACAGTAAAGTCAATGCCCTCGTCTGTTATGACCAAGTTGGTAATATTCGTACACTCTGGCTCCTGACTACGAGCAGCCGAGCCTGTGCCGCCGCAAATCATTCCTAATGATTTAAGTTCGCCTGTGGGAGTCAGAACATGAAAAGACATATAATCAAAGTGTCCTTGCTCAATCGTAACATAGATTTGATAATCAGAACCTGTTTTATGAGCAGCCACTGCGTGTGTACTCACTTCGCCCATCACACCCAGTAGGTTAGATTCCGCCTCATCTAGTGTTACAGAACCATAGTCGCCTTCGTCAGGGTTGGCTTTTTTGATACGTTCTATGAACTGCGCGGTGTTTCCAATGTAAGGGTATTTGTCCAAGGCATTTTTGAGCTCGGGGCTTACGCTCACTTCGCGTATTTGAGAGGAAGTTCCACCTCCGTCCCCTGATTCGGCTAAGTTATCTTCTTCTGCCCGAGTTTGATTAGTGCTGTCTGTTGTTACATTAGCAGTGTCCGTGTTGCCGCCACAGGCGCATAAAAGTACTGCCATTAGCAAGAGGTAAATTGATGTCGTTTTCATAACTGTTTTTGTTTAATGATACACTGTAATTAACCCTTGCAAGCAAAGTATAAAAACCACAACTATTGTAAACAAAAGTTGTGGTTTTTATGAAACCTTTGGAAATATTGATGAACGGTTACTTAGCGGCTGCGCCGTCGGCTTGTATGTAAACCTCCGTTAAGTCGCGGTACTGAATGGCATTATTTGGGAAGTTTTTAACCTTGCTCTTGAGCAAACGGAACGCTTCGTCATACCAAAGAACAATGACTGGCGCATCTCGCATGGCTGTATATTCGGCCTGCATAAACATTTTCAGAGCTTCGTTTTCATCTAATGTATTCAAGGCAGTTTCGTAGTATTCATCAAACTTAGGGTTTTTGTAACGCGCTAAGTTAGGGAAAGATACTTCTTCGGCTTTGGCCGGGACGGATTTGCCGTAAAAGAAACGTACAAAACTTTGTGGGTGCGGATAGTCCGCAATCCAAGAAAGACGAATGAGTTTGAAACTTCCGCTCATGCTTCGGTCGGCAATCTGTGAGTGCGACATGATAGAAATTTCAACATCAACGTTCAAAACCTCTTTGAGCTGCTTAGTAACCTCAAGTGCTACGTTTGCATGGCGGTCTCCCTCGGCGTTTAGTTCCAAGAAAATTTTAGGAAAGCCTTTTCCATTTTTATAACCAGCTTTGTTCATGTAGTAAATGGCGGAGTCTTTGTTGAGCGTATAGCCACGCACACCAGCGCTTACGTCATAGCCACTTTCTTTGAAAGAGGGCGACGTAATACCATAATCGCCAGGCCCAAAACCTTCGCCGAGCAGAGTACTTTCAAGAATTTTTGTTCTGTCTACGGCAAAGGAAAATGCGCGACGAACATCAGCATTATCAAAAGGAGGTTCTTGTGTATTGAACACCAGAAGCTGGCTCTGCATTTCAGGCTTGCGCGACAGTTCAGCGTCTTTGAGGCTACCGTCAGCACTTTTATCCATAATTTCTACCAGATGCTCGGTTGGCAAACGATACATCATGTCCAAATTACCTTTATTAAACTCCAAAAGCTCTGTTTTCTTCTCTTTAATGAAACGTACACTCACGGCATCAAGGAAAGGCAATTTGTTGCCGTCTTTGTCTGTGAGATAATAATTTTTGTTTTTGAGCAACATAATTTGATTTTCCTCTTCCACTTGGCCGAGTGTGAAAGGGCCAGTACCAATAGCTTTTGTGCTGAGGTCTTTGCCATACTTTTTGACGGCTTCTTCTGGGTAAATAAATGCAGCAGGACGGGCCAAATTGTAAGTTAAGAGGCTGTAGGGCTTTTCTAAGGTAAACTTTAAGGTATAATCGTCAATAACTTTTACACCTTCAAATTCAAAAGGAGGTTTTTTGGCCTCGCCAGAACTCTCGTAATAGTTTTTAGCGCCTTTCAAAATGCCATCAAAAAGCTCAAAGTTGGCATTATCTACGGTCTTCATGCAGAGACGCTCCATACAGAAGAGAACATCTTTGGCTTTGAGTTCGCGGCCTTTGCCACCATCAAAACACGCGTCGTCATGAAACATCACTCCCTTGCGAATTTTGATGGTATAAACCGTTTTAGTATCATCTACGGTTACAGATTCTGCCAGGTTATTCACCACTTTGAGAGTAGTGGGGTCAAACTTAAATAAGCCCTCATAGACTTGAGCAGCAACTCTGTAAGAGTACACGTCCACTATACTAGGTGGGTAGAGCGTGCGGATATACTCACTTTCATTGATGCGCAAAGTGCCGCCGTAGAACTTGCCGCCTTTGGCTTCGGTTGTAGCACCACCGCCAGACTCTTTGCTTCCACAGCCTAGCATAATACCTGCAATGGCCAGCAGAAGAGCGTAATAGCTTAGATTCTTTAACATAATTAAAAAGTCTTTCCTTTTAGAATTTAGCAATGAGATAGTTTTAGGTTACTGCAAAATAACGTTATTTTTGCAATAAAAATATTTTATAGGCTTGAATAATCCAAAATAATAAAAAAATTAATCAAGTTTTTTTTTCTATACGCATAGTATCTTTTATAAAATTTACACTAATTATTTGATTTACAGCATCTTACAAAATAAACAATCTTTACAGTTTAATGCCTACCACCAATACATCATCAAGTTGTTTTTCCTCCCCTCTCCAACTCTCAAAGAAAGTATCTAAATACTCTCCTTGCTCTTTCATTTCTTTATCTTGAACCGATTTTAGCAGCTCTCTAAACTTCTTAGTCATAAGACGCTTGTTGTCGTCCCCGCCAAACTGGTCTACGTAGCCGTCCGTGAACATATAAATTACGTCGTTATCTTGTTTGGTCTCATTTTTTTCGCGGAGGGTTAGTTCGCAGAGTTCAAACTTTTTGCTCTCTTCAAAAGTGCCCCCTATAGAACTTTTAGAGCCTTTGTATTCAATCAAATCACCACTTTGGAAATGCCATACGGGTCTTTTGGCTGAACTAAACGTTACTTTATTAATTTTTTTCTGATAGGCCATCACGCTAATATCCATGCCATCTCTGACCTTAAAGCTTTCAGAATCTTGCTTGAGTGTATCAACAAGGCGCTTATCTAGCTCCCAAAGAATTTGGTGTGGTTGATAAACATCACTTTCGTTCACAATCTGATTAAGTATCGTGTTGCCGATAAGGGTCATAAAGGCCCCAGGTACGCCGTGCCCCGTGCAATCGCCAACAGCCATGATGACGGTATCGTGCTCATAATGGCTGTGCGGATTGCTGAGCCAATAAAAATCACCAGCCACCACGTCACGCGGCTTATAAAGGATAAAACTATCGGCAAACACGGTTTGGATAGCCATGACACTTGGCAGAATAGCCGTTTGGATACGTTTGGCGTAGTGTATGGAGGCCAAAATGTTCTGGTTCTGCAAGGAAAGTTGTGTTGTTTGGCTCAGAAGCGCCTCTTGCATGACGTTAAGGGCATCAACATTTTGGCGCAATTCTTCTTCCGAAGCCGCAAGTTCATCATTCTTTCCTTGTATGTCTATATTGGCCAATTCAAGCCGGTTGGTAATACTCTGCAAGGCATCTCTTTGCGCCTCTAGCTCCTCCATATTCTGCCGCAGTTCCTCTTCGCTCATCACCAACATATCATTTTGTTCTTGAATTTTGGTTGCTGCTACTTCCAATTCTTTTTTCTGTGCTTCTAATACACGATTTGCACGGGACTTATTAATGACGCTCCAAAGCACTAAGACAATAATAATGAGAGACAAAAAGGCCCCTGCCGCCGCTGCATAAAGGATAAAGCGCGAATTTTCTTTTTCTTTTTCTTTTTCAGCTTCGGCCAATTTGTTAGCAGCTTGCGCTTTTTCCTTTTGCGCTTCGGCTTCGTTTGACTTACGCTTTTGTTGCTCTAAGGCCAAGGCTTGCAAGGCTTGCTCTTTTTGAACAGCTATCAACTCCTGTTGTTTTTTCTCATTCATAAGGCGTTGCTGCGCAATGACAAGGTCTTGCTGTATACGCAGCCTTTCTGCTATTTGACGCTCACGGTCGGCTTGTTGCAGCTTTTTATCCTTCTCTAGTGCTGCAATGGCTTGCTTATTAATTTCTATTTCTTTAGCATTTTTTTCTGCCTCCAGAGTTATCTGTTTTACTATCAACTCTTGCTTTTGTCTTTCGGCCAACAATAATCTAAACTCGGACTCTTCGCGCTCAGCGGCTATCTGTACTTTTTGATTTTTCTGTGCATCAATCTCTTTTTGCGCACTCAGGGAGTCATTAGCCACCGATTTAAGGCGCGCATATTCATCTGAGCGTTTAAAATTGCCTGTTTTACGATAGACCTCTGCCAATGTTTGATAAGCATCGGCTAAATTTTTATAATCACGTGCTTTCTGAGCATTGGTTACGGCCGCATTCGCGCTCGTTTCTGCACGGTCGTAGTAGTCTGTTACGAGGTAGTGTCTGGCTATATAATTCTGAGTTTCAGCGACAGTGCCTGGCCTACCTGTGCGCTCACGTATGGCAAGTGCTTCATTAAAGGCTTTGATAGCGTTTTTTTCATCTTCCAGATTGGTATAAATTACACCTATATTCAACAAAGTAATGGCTCTGCTTTCGCCGCTTTGGCTGCTCAATATTTGCTTGTTGGTTTCCAAAGACCTTGAAAAGGCTTCTTCTGATTTTTTATAGTCGCCTTTTTTTCTATACAAAAAGCCAATATTATTGAGTGTACTAGAAACAAACTGAGGCTGCTTAGTATTTTCATAAAGTAAAAGGCTCTCTTCGGCATACAGAACTGCCTTATCGTAGTTTTGACGAGCTTCTTCTATCAGGAATAATTTGCCTAATATGCTTGCGATGCCGCCCTTGTTTTGAGTCTCTTTGGCTTTTTGGAGTGCGTCTTGATAGTTTTCGGCAGCTTTGTTCAAATCTTTAAGGGCATATTGCGATGCTCCTAGGGCTTGTAACAAACGCATTTGAGCGCCCTCATCATTGTTTTGTTTTGCTAATTTATTAGCCTGTAAAAAGTAGTCCAATGCTTTTTGATACAGCCCTCTACCCTGATAAAGATTGCCTATACGTTCATAGGTAGTGCTCAAATAAACTTTCTCTTGGCTGTTTTCTTCAATAAAGGCCGCTTTGAGATAAAAGTTGAGTGCCTGTTGGGTTTGCCTATTCTGTTCTGCACTTTTGGCGCTTTGCAGAAAATAGCTCAAACTGTCTTTTTGGGCAAAAAGACCATGAGTAAAGAATAAAAGACTTATTATCAATAAAATACGAAACATGGATATAAATATGCCCTACTGGTGCGCACAAGATAGCAAACTTTACTGGTATATCAACAATTTTTGTGCAAATTTTGTCATGTAAACTCATTAAGCATTATTTTTATTATAATTGTGCATCAAAAGAGCAATTCAACAAAACCCCTCTTAATCAAATTTATGGAACAGTACATTGCCGAAAAAGTGAGCAACTGGCTAAATGGGTCTTACGACGAGGAGAGTAAAGCAAGTATCAGAAAAATGTCTGTTGAAGAACTCACAGAAGCTTTTTATAAAGATTTAGAGTTCGGAACGGGCGGTTTGCGCGGTATTATGGGCGTAGGTTCTAACCGAATCAATGCTTATACACTTGGAGCAGCTACACAAGGACTGGCCAACTACCTGCAAAAATGCTACCCAGACCAGCCCAAAAAAGTGGCCATAGCGTATGACAGCCGCAATAATAGTAAGGAATTTGCTCAAATTGTAGCCAATGTTTTTTCGGCCAACTACATTGAAGTTTTTTTGTTTGAGAGCCTGCGGCCTACCCCACTTTTATCATTTGCCATCAGACACTTGGGCTGCCAGAGTGGGGTGGTGCTGACTGCCTCTCATAATCCCAAAGAGTATAACGGTTATAAAGCTTATTGGAACGACGGAGGGCAGGTGGTGCCGCCTCACGATAAAAATATTATTGCTGAAGTAGAAAAAATCAAGCATTTAGAGCAGATTCTCTTTGAGCAGCGTTCAGAATTTATCAAAAATATCGGTACAGAATTAGACGAGGCCTACCTCAAAAATTTGCTTGGCCTATCCTTGAATCCAGCTACAATCAAAAAACAAAACAATCTTTCTATTGTTTATTCCGCTTTGCATGGCACTGGCATCACGCTTGTACCGGCAGCACTGGCGCAGCTCGGTTTTACGAATGTTCACTTGGTAGAAGCGCAGAGCATTTCGGACGGTAATTTTCCGACCGTGGTGTACCCAAACCCCGAAGAGGAGGAGGCTATGCGTATGGCGCTTGAACTTGGCCACAAGGTGCAAGCAGATGTGGTCATGGCCACTGACCCAGACGCAGACCGTGTAGGCATTGCAGTACGTAACGACCACGGCAAGCTCATTTTGCTAAACGGCAACCAAACTGCAGCGCTTTTGGTGGCTTATATCATTGAGGCTTGGCAGAAAACGGGGAGGCTCAACGGCAAACAGATGGTTATTAAAACCATTGTTACCACAGACCTCATAAAGGCCATAGCAGAAAACAACAACATAAAATGCTATGAAACACTCACTGGCTTTAAGTACATTGCGGAGTTGATTCGTACATTAGAAGGGCAAGAGCAGTTCATTGTGGGCGGAGAAGAGAGCTATGGCTACATGATTGGCGATGCGGTTCGAGACAAAGACGCAGTGGCTTCCTGCGCACTCATTGCTGAAATGTGCGCACACGCCAAGGAAAATGGCATTTCTCTCTACCAAAAGCTGAAAGAAATTTATGTCCGATATGGCTTTTATTCAGAAAGTTTAATGTCTGTAACTAAAAAGGGCAAAAAAGGACTTGAAGACATAGAAGCCATGATGCAGAACTGGCGCAATAATCAGCCTCAAGCCTTTGGTGGTTCAAAAGTAGTGCAATTCTTAGATTACAAACATTTGGTAGAAAAGGATTTACAGACCCATAACGTTAAGCGCTTGGACTTTCCAAAGTCTAACGTTTTGCAGTTTGTAACCGAAGACGGCTCACGAATTTCGGTTCGGCCATCTGGTACTGAGCCTAAGATTAAGTTCTATGTGTCCGTCCGAACGGTGCTCCACAAAATAGAAGATTTTGATGCAAAACAGGCTTATTTGAACGAAAAATTGGCCAAAATAAAACAAGAACTAAACGCTTAGTTCTTGTTTTAAGGCAATTCTGGGCAGCACAACAAACAGACAGAATTTATTTTACTGCCTGTTATTGATTGTGTTGCACTTTATTTTATTGGGTATAATAGCCTGAAAGAGTTAGAAACTGCTTGGTGCAGTATGGTGCCATGGTTCTCTTGCGGCAAATAGTCAAAGAAAACCTTGATATTCTTGTTTTTTGCACTGTTTATCTTTTCAGCTAACAAATTGGCATCAACCTCCATAACTCTTGGAATCTCGGTGGGGGTTAGTCCTTCTTTTCCAACAGCAATATAAACATCTGTGGATTGTTTAAAATTATCTTGCAACAAAGCTATGCTTTGGTTCAAAAGAGAACCATTGTTCCACCATATACTGGGGCTAATGATAAGATACTTGTTGAAAAGCGTGGGCTTTTTTAATAAAATATCTGCTGCCAATAGCCCGCCCAACGATTGCCCAATAATGGTTTTACTATTTGTAGTTCTGTACTTTTTTTCAATAAATGGCTGTAATTCTTTTTCTATAAAAGCGACAAATTTGTCGGAATGCCCAGCCGTAGGATTCCTACTTTTATCTCTTGCTATGGTAGTAGGAAACGTATAATCTCTTCGTCTATCCACTGTTGCAATGCCTACAACAATTGATTTAGGAACTTGATTAATCCACTCAAAACTATTAAATTGAACAAGCCCCACTATGTGTATAAAATCTTCATCTGCTGAACCATCCAACAAATAAATAACAGGGTACTTGCTGGTATCGTTTTGGCTATAACCTTCTGGAAGATATATATTTAATATTCTCTTTTCAGAAAGCTCCAGAGACTGAATTTCGTCAATTTGCCCTAGTACAAAAGGCTTACTTGTTGTCTCGGGTTTTATAGTAACCTGACCAAAGGCCAGCGTTACAAATAAGCTCAAAACTAATGTTGTCAAGATGATTTTCATATTGATAATTGTTTGTATTCGTAACAAATAATTGGACTAAAATACGCAAAAACAACTTCGCAAATGTAATCATTATGTTTGTACAGGCTAATTCTTATACAAAATTTTTTAGATGGTGAATTCAAGCAATAAATGCAACTTTATAGGCTAGCATGGTAGTAAGTTAAAAACGCTGTTTTTATGTGTTTTAAATCCGTAGCTTTTTTTGAGCCTTTCGTTGATTTTGTCTTGAATTTGTAAGATATTTGCGCTTGAAAATCGCAATAAAAACTGCTGCTTGACGCACGGCTTTTGTCTTTAATCCTTATAAACATGAAAAATTTTCTTGCAGAAATCAGCGTATTGCCTATCAAAGAAATTCTAGACCCACAGGGCAAAGCCGTAATGCTTGGTCTCAACAACCTAGGCGTTGGTGGTGTGCAAGATGTGCGCATAGGTAAAAGAATTGAAATGAGGATTCAGGCATCTAGCCTTGAAGATGCTCAAAAGCACGTAGAATTAGGCTGCAAAAAGTTGCTTGCAAACCTCATCATGGAGTATTATGAGTTTGAAGTAAAGGAAATTTAAAAAACTGCGCCAAGATTTTGGCGAGCCAAAGCATGACCGACCCAAGCGATATTCTGAAACTGCGTGAGCGCGTGGATATTGCGCTAGAACTCGGCGAAAGCCATTACCGCGAGTTCAAATCTGCTTTGGAAGGCAAAATGGACGACAAAAGACCACGCGATTTGAGGGAAGTCTGCCAGGATATTGCCAAAACACTCGTCGCTTTTGCCAATGCAGACGGCGGTGAACTTTTTGTAGGCATAGAAGATGACGGCCAGCCCAGCGGACTACACTACAAAGACGATAAAGTAAAAATGCTCCTTGAGTCGCCCAAAAGCTACGTGATGGCGGACACCCCCCTACCTCTGCGCAAAGCACATCTTATTCAGTACAACGACCTCAAAATTGCTTTTTTTGCGGTAGATAAAGGTGTTCAGGTGGTTCATCTCACCGTAAAGGGCGAGTGTTTTCAGCGCAAAGACCGCGAGTCCGTACCTACCGCTTCCGAAAAAATCCGTTTTGCGCGTGAGGAAGAGACCTCCCGTGAGTACGACCGGCATTTTGTTGAACTTGCCAACATCAACGACTTGGACATGGACTTGCTCCAGCGCGTTGCGTCAGTTATCACTCGCGGAATGTCTGCCGAAAAGTGCCTTCAGTATCTAGATTTGGCCGAATATGGAAATGGCCGTTTGAATCTACGCCGCGCTACCCTTTTGCTTTTTGCCAAAAATATCAACAAATGGCATCCCCGCTCACAGGTACGGATTTTGAAAGTAAAGGGGAGCGAGGAGCGATACGGGCAAGATTTTAACGTGGAGGAGCTTGCCACCGTTAGTGGAAACGTGTTTGAGCTGGCTTTGCACGCTTGGGACGCGCTCAGGCCCTACCTGACGGAAACGCGCCTTTCGCAAGATGCCGTTTTTAAAACTCAAATTCTTTATCCTGAACTGGCCTGCCGCGAAGCCCTCATCAATGCCATTACGCACCGCGATTACAGCGTAGAGGGGCGCGGCATTGAAATTCGTATTTTTGACGACCGACTAGAAGTGCTAAGCCCTGGTAGTTTGTTATCGTCCATCACTATTCAGGATTTAGAGGAGTTGCGCGGCGTACACCAAAGCAGAAACACCTATTTGGGGCGAACCCTGCGGGAATATGGCTTCATTCGTGAATTAGGCGAGGGGATTCGGCGTATGTTTGATTTGATGAATCAGAACGAACTTGTGCCGCCCAAAATAGCTTCACAGAGTAAATCCTTTGTGGTTACGCTTTTCCATAAGCATCAGTATTCTAGAGAAGAAAAAATTTGGTTGGAGCACTTCAAAGAACTGAACCTAACCCGCGACCAGAAAATTATTTTGCGGCTTGGCATACACGGTAGGCTCATTTCACCACAACAAATCTTTGACAACGTGGGCATCGTGGATACAGAACAGTACCGCCAACTCTTGCAGAGCTTAATGGATTTAGGTGTGTTACACAGCGTGGTGTCGCGAGTTCAAGCCCAAAACAAAGCCAAAAGCATGAAAACTTCCGTCAAAAACATTGCGCGCTTTGTTGTTACAGCTCCTGGCCAAGCACCGCCTAGCTATGAAGACCGCTACAGCGCCGTTATCAGTCATTTACGGCAAGATTGCACCATATACATTAAAAATATTCCTTTTAATGCTCAAGAAACCGACCTCACGAGCCTTTTTGAGCCTTTTGGGCAGGTAGTAAATGTGCGTTTGCCGCGCATAAAACAAACAAAACACAACAAAGGTTTTGCATTTTTGGAAATGAACAAAAGCCAACAAGTGCAAAAAATATTGGCTCAGAGCCAGCAACAAGCCTTTTTTGTGCTTGGTCAAAAGTTGGAAATTCTACCGCATCGATAACACGCTCTCAATCCATTCACCTTTCTGACCATGAAATACGTCAATGGCTTTTTTGGGCAGCGGCAACATGATAGTCATGGGCTAGAAAACGACCTCAACTACAGGCTAAGCTCATATTTTACGCTCAGTGCTGGCTTAATGCTGGGGCGAGGAGTTTATGACTCTACGAAAACCACTTCTTTGGTACAGGGCAATTCCAACTTTTATTTTTCTCCTTTCTGCAATAATAGACGCAACGATTTTCGTTTGGGCGTGGGGTTAGTTTTATGTCTGTTACTGATGTTATTGTCTATAATTATCAGCCCATTAATTTGTCATTGAGCCATGAGTTGGACAAATGCCGCACCACGGGCTACAACTTCATCATAGAGAATACCTAGTCTTCCCTTAAAAAGTAAGCACATCAGTTGATTGATATGATTTATCTGCTTTAGGAACACTGTCATGATTTTGGGTAGCTTTTTCTCTCTACTTTTTGCCTTGATGCAGCACTGAAGCGCGAGCTGAAAGTTCCGAAGGGCATAGCAAAAAAATCAAGCCGCGCAAAAGGCCAATTTAGATGAAAAATAACTTTTTTCATCTAAACCAGTGAATGACTTTTTCTTTGATACACTCTGATACAAAACATGATTGCACAGAAAATCTCACCCTCTGACATTTGAGGCATTCGCTTTTGTCTGATGCGAGGCGTGGCAGGACTTAAAAAGCCCTTGAAGTTTTACCAGTTTTTTGAAAAAATAGGTTAAAAACTAAGAGATTTTGAAGATGAAATTCTTGTTTAATTTAATGACAATAAACACTTTAGATATATTTTAAGGGAAGAATACCTACAATTATAGTCTGCGCTTTTTTGCAGGGGTTAAGCTCTCCGCGCAGCCTTACGTGAATGGCGACTTAAACTGGGTGGCTATGTTCAGAGCTGGGCTAAGATTTTAACATATTAGTTTAGCAATCATCAATATTTTTTTTTACTCTTTTGTAGGTAAAAACACTTACAGAAGAAATGCTCTACCACTCATAAAGAAAAATATGCAGTTCACAAAAATTCAACTTAAAATTTTGTAGGAAAGCTCGGTGAGCGCTACATTTGTAACGTAGCTTTATTCACTCAGTACAGTTAAAATAACCTATTTTTATTCACAAATTTAAATTGATTCAAATACACTTGTCCATGTATGTATAGTTGTGTTTGTTACCATTTCTTCCGACTATAAATTAAGCAACGTGGCTAAGACTATAAAAAATCTTAACCACGTTTTGCTTTTTAGGAAAATGATTCAAAAGGCAAATCAAATTTTTGGCCTACCTCCTTTAAAGCATTGACAACAGGTTCTATAAGCGGAATACCATTTTTTAGGCGTTCAGCCTCTGCCAAACGCTCTGGTTCACCAGGAATCAATACAGGCTCGTTTGGGTTGATAGGTTTTGCCTTTTTAAAGCGTTTTATCCAAATATCCATACTTTTTTTGAAATCTTCTTTAGGACGAAAAGCATCTACACGCCATGCTCCCACAAAGTGCCCTAAGCCCTCTCCTACTGGTTCGGTTGGCAAAGGTAGAAAACTTACGAAGGGAGGTGCCCAAGGCCCAAAACCAGCTCCAGAAAGAACTGCGCTCATGATATCCACTATGCTGCCGAGGCAGTAGCCCTTGTAACTGCTGCGCTGCTCGTCGCTGCCAAGCGGCAACAAAGCGCCACCCTGCCGCAAAATACTTGGATTGGTAGTAGGCTCACCCGTGGCATCTTGCACCCAGCCCAGAGGAGCATTTTTTTGTTTGCGCTCCAAAATTTCTAATTTGCCATTAGAAACAGTGGTGGTGGCTAAATCTGCCACAAATGGGGCTTCAAAGCCAGCAGGAATGGCTAGGGCTATGGGGTTTGTGCCCAACATACGTTCCGTACTGCGAGTGGGCGCTACCAATGGACTGGCATTAGTCAGCGCAAAACCAATCATATCGTGCTCCAAGGCCATCATGGCGTGGTAAGCAGCTATGCCAAAATGATTGGAGTTTTTGACGGCTACCCAGCCCGAGCCAACATTTTTGGCTTTTTCTATGGCTATCTTCATCGCATAAGGAGCGGCAACTAAGCCCAAAGCGGCATCAGCATTAAGCGTGGCTGTAGAAGGCGTTTCGTGTATAATTTTCATACTAGGCAGTACGTTGATGCGCTTTACCTCCCATAGGCGCACATAGCCCAGCAAACGCGCTAGTCCGTGTGAGTCAATTCCGCGTAAATCGGCAGCCAAAAGTACATTACTGGCTAATTGGGCGTGTTCGGCAGAGCAGCCCATGCGCTCAAATATATGAAAGCAGAATTTGTGTAAACGCTCGTAGTTATAAAGCATTGCGTAAGGATTTTGCTGTTTTTTTGAATGCAAAGGTACTAAAAAGCTCCAAATGCTAACGCTCTTCTTTTAGATGTAAGCAATCAAGAGGCACTTCAAACGCAATTAGAGAGCTTGATAAGAATCCTAAATTTCGCCAAAAACCAATCCTGCTACAACTTTGGGATAAAAATAAGTAGATTTTTGCGGCATCGTAAACCCTGTTTTACAGACCTTGTGTACCTCCTCAATCAAAATTTCATTGACAATGAGTGCTACTTGTGCTTCTTGTTTGACTACTTTTTCAAGACAAGAGACAAAATTTCGTTCAAAGTTAATATTGGCCGAAGCGCGTTGGTCTTTGCCCTTGATTCCGGCCACCAACTCAATGAAAAAGTAATGCAAAACTGTTAAATCTAGTTCTTTGACTTCCATTGGAAACAGCCAAGCAAGTTGCTCAAAGGCTTCTGGCTTGAGTTGAATAAAATAAGCATTCTCGGAGAGCACAAGCCCAAAAGCCCATTTTTTGCCGCCAATAATTTCAGGCAGGTCAGAGGCATTGTCCACGTGTTTGACTTTAAAATACTGCCCTACTTTGCGCATGATGCTACTTTCGTCTGTCAGGCTTTCCAGCCCCATTAAAAGCCTATGCGTGGGTAAAATGCGAAGGTCGTCAGCGGCAGAGTTGGTGAGGTACATTAAGTGATAGTTGTATAACTCCTGACCAGTATGGGCAGGGTTAGCGGCCATTCTCTCTTGCCGCACAGTCTGCGAACTCTCGTAGCGGTGGTGGCCGTCTGCCAACACAATTTGTTGTGGCCTAATTTTATTGACAAACAGTTGAATAATTTTAGGGTCGTCTATGATGGCTAATACATCTTTAACTCCCTGATAATCTTCTGTTTCATAGAGTACATTATTTTTGATAGCAGCATCCATATAAGGCTCTAGCTCAAATTGCTTATCGTGGAAGAGGCCATGTGTGGCGCTTGCGTGTATATTCGTAGCGCGAAGTAACTCGGTTCGGTCATTTACGGCTAAGGGAATGGTGTTTTCGTGCCTTAAAAGGTCGGTTTCCTCCCAACTTGTGGCTTTGATATAAACCATAAAACCCTTGCGGGTGAGGAGTTTAAGCGAACCAGGCTTATGAAAATATTGGTAATAAACGTAAATGGCAGGTTTTGCATCTTGCACAATAATTTTATCCGCTTTCCAGTGCTCCAGCGTCATGACAGCCTGCTCTACGGGATTGTTGCCCTTTGGTACAGACAAGTGAATGCTATTGAAAGGATTGCTATACAAATTGACGCGCTGCTTGGCCGAAACCACATCAAACAAAGGCGACACCAAGGACTGAATCTGTGCGTGTAAACGCGGGTGATAACGCCAAGCTCTGAAAGGGATTATTTCCGCCATGCCTATTTTTTTTATGAATCTAAAAATTGAAATAAATAAAGGGCTGGACTTCGGCAGTCTTGACCTGAAACAAGCCCAAAACAACAGCGGCCACTGCTATTGCTTTGGCAATATCTGGCCAAGTAGCAAACTGGTCGCGCAGGGTATGTTTCAAAGAGCTAGGCAGCCAGTGAAAAACAAAACCAAGCGCTATAAGCCAGGCCGTTTGGCTGTACTCACTCAGAATAGGGATAATTTGCTCTACGTGTGTTTCCAAAAAAACTCTTGCAATCATGTCATGGGCAATTTGTATGTCCGTTGCTCTAAAATAAATCCAACAATAACATACAAAATGGAAGGTTATAAAGCCCATAAACAACTGATAAACCCAACTATGCGTTTTGGGGTTTCGCGGGTCTTGCTTAGTGAGGCGCATCCATAGCTTATGGATAGCCAGCGCGCCACCGTGCAAAGCCCCCCAAAGAATAAAACGCCATGCAGCCCCATGCCAAAGGCCACCTAAAAGCATGGTTATTAGCAGGTTAATATATGTTCTTCCTTCTCCGTTCCGATTCCCACCAAGAGGAATATAGAGATAATCTCGTAGCCAAGTGGATAAAGATATATGCCAGCGTCGCCAAAAATCTGTGATATCAAGGGCCTTGTAGGGTGAATCAAAATTAATATTCAATTTGAAGCCAAGTAGTAAAGCCAAGCCTATGGCCATATCCGTATAACCAGAAAAGTCGCAATAAATCTGAATGGCATAGCCATAAAAAGCCAAAAGCGTAGCAAAACCTTCGTAATTGGCGGGTTCTGCAAAAACACGGTCTACAAAATTGACTGAAATATAGTCTGAAATTAGTACCTTTTTAACCATGCCATTCAAAATCAAGAAAACGGCTCTTCCCAAGTCTTCCTTGCTGAGTTCGTAAGGCCTATAAACTTGTGGGATAAAATCGTGAGCACGAACGATAGGCCCAGCTACTAACTGAGGGAAAAAGCTTACAAAAAATGCAAAATCTACTAAACTCTTGGCAGGCTCAATCTCTTTTCGGTAAATATCGATGGAGTAACTAATGCTTTGAAAAGTGTAAAACGAAATACCAACGGGTAAGAAAATAGTTTTCTCATCAAAAACCTGACTACTTAAGAAATAATTACACCACTCGCCTAAATAATTAGCCTTTTGAATATCGAGTGCAAAAGCCAGATTGAGGGTGTCGGCCAGAAAAAAAGTATATTTGAAATAGCCCAGAAGCAGTAAATTAGAAGTAACGCTAATGGCAATGAGCCATTTCTTTTGCCTATCACTGTCGGAGTGATGAATCCAGTTACCCAGATAATAGTCAAAAGTAGTGGTAAAAATCAGCAATACGAAAAAAACACCACTAGAAAGATAATAAAAATATACACTAAAAACCATTAGAACAAAGTTCCTGACTTTCAAGTGTTTATACAAGTAGGTATAAGCCAGCAGAATACCGCCAAACATATACCAAAAGAGCAAATTTGTAAATATGAGTGGTTCATTTTCTTTGTAGGTGAACAACTCAAACAGTTCGTCAAACATGACTATATAATAGTGTAAGAGCGCTATTTTAATCCTGTAAGTCTATGGCTTTCAGAAAATTAAAAATTAGGGCATAATAAGGACTTGAGTTCATAAAGAACTTTGTGTGCAAAGATATAAAAAGTAGGCGGAACGGCCAAATACAAAAAAATTAAATCTAAGATTCAATATAAAACGAGTAAAAGACTCCGAGAAAAGTTTAGGTTTAAATCATCTGAACACGAATGGATTTAAAACGTTTGGCTTTAGAGTCTTAGTTTATTTGCATTAGGGTTTAATATTTTAGTAGTGTTTTTTTGTAATATTCTTTAAAAGAGAGAACCGCGTCTATTAGATAGCAGCGGTTCAGT
>JAAFJX010000075.1 GCA_013299045.1 Cytophagales bacterium
GGGTACAAATACATTCTTCCTCGATAAGTAACGACCATCACTCTCCAAACTGAGCATATAGCAGTATTCGCCAAAAAAACTCGTGTCTGGTAGTTCATTAAAGTCATTTTTATTCAAATCGATTGCTTTTTGAGGCTTACAATTATACAAAAGCAAGAAAAAAATACATAAAGAGGGAATTAAGGTGAATAGTTTTTTCATATCAATTACATCTAAATTTTAATTTTAAACTAACGTTGATAAAAATATTTGTGTAATTCGCCCCAAAAACCTGATGATTTGAGTTGTTCTAAACTGCTGCCAATAAAAGCATTTCGGATATCAAAGGCACAGTCACCGTGTTCGGTTCTGATAGAATGCCCCGCTCTCATAATATCTAGCCTGGAGTCTAGCACATAATGCCCATAGTGATTTATACCTGCATTATGCCCCATGACGTGTAGCAAAGTATAGGCCAACATCTGCTCAAAGGGTACTGAATAGAAACGCACGATTGCTACCTTCTCCAAATAGTTAGTTCTACTCACAATCGCATTTCATGGCGGCTACTTGTTTTTTATAGGTGCTGTATTTTATAGAACTATTGGACCAGAACCGCCCAGCAAAACTTTCCTGATTATTAAATTCAAATCTACTCTCGTCAATGAATAAATCTGGTTTTTGATTGACTAGCAGCTTGTTAATTTTAGATGCTTTGAGGTCTCGCTCAAGTATAAGTGTATCAAGTTTATCAAATGCCTTTAAATCTAATTGCTTAAGAGGTACGTTCTTAATGTACAACCATTTAAGATTTACAAGATGATTGAAGGATGTATCCAACTCTACAATATTTGTAGTTTCTATCCCTAGATATTGAATGTTATTTTCTTTTGGAAAAATAATGCTTTCACACTTTGGGTCTATTATGTGTAAAACTTTGATATGCCGCATATCTAAGCCACTCAAATTGATGACATGAGGCTTCATAGACATGATGGTCAAATCCGCGATTTCTAATTTTTTCATTTTGCTGAGTACATCACGTACAGCAGTAGGACACAAGGGAGCAACTAAAAAAGGGATATTGTCAAAGGCAAGCAAGTACTCGGTTGGTATGGGTGCATAAATACCACGAGGCTCTATCGTTAATCTATACGGCCTATCCTTTGTGCCATCCGAATACCAAACTGTAGATTCTCCATCTCTCTCCAGCGAAGGCAGCCGCATTAAGCGTAAAATTTTTAGGCGTAATGCAGTATCATATTTTAAAAACTCATCATAATTTGCGCTACCCTTCATCATTTGTGGGTCAAATATTCGTAGCGAATCATTCTTTTGTGCCACAAATGCCATTAAATAACGATATTCCCAAGAATATAGCGTATCTGCTATGGCAGAATCATTTTGGGTCTTGTTAGGATTTGTTTTGTTATTGCAGCTTGTCGTAAAGCTAAAGTAAACAGTCAAGCAAATAAATACAAATAAAATCTTCATGCTGAATATTGATTAATTGTTTGATAAAGATAGAATCAAGAGCGCTATCTTCAGGGTTACTTATCTAGCTCTATGCCAGCCCCAAACCAATTGCCTACTTTGGTTGCAAACTCACCCATCAGAAACTCAAAAGCCCACCCTTCAAATGCACGGTTCATATCGTATGGTGGTATCTTGCCGGCAGCGGGGCATAAATCTGGGCCTCCATTCATAACATAGCCTCTTTTGTGGTTAATGTAACCCGCATTGTGCCCCATAACGTGCAAAATTATATAGGATAAGGCTATATGTCGAGGTGTATCTGGCTGACATCCACTTCCCAATATCTTTGTATAGACTCTTGAAGTACAAATAAAACCTGCATTACCCATACCTCGGTATACTCTATCGCCCTTACCAGTAGCAGTTTCAGGGTTCTCATTAAAGTTTTCATGAGTTATAGGGTAAACACCGAAGAATTCATCCTTGTAATCCACAAAATCTTTCGGCACGTGTTGATAGGCATATTTTTGCATGGTTTCTTGTTTATGAGCGACTAAGGCGTATCCGCTAGACGCAGGCAAACAGTCTTTGCCGAGCATACCCAGCGCCTTAGGATTGCCTGTGTAAAGCCTTAGGAAAGGAACTTGGGGGCTGCCCGCTTTTCCATAAGAAGCAAGTTGTATGTTCATAAGATGAATATAATAATTGGCATGGCTGATAGCATTACTCAAAACCCCATTGCTATTCACCCCGTCCAAATCCACTATCCAATACGTATTCGGCTGATTGAAGTTGCTGCTGCTGTTAGTTTGTGGTTCTTTACCACTGCCGCCAGGACTGCCAGCGCCCTCAGATGTGAGTCCACCGCCACTATTATCGTAGTCA
>JAAFJX010000050.1 GCA_013299045.1 Cytophagales bacterium
GACTACGATAATAGTGGCGGTGGACTCACATCTGAGGGCGCTGGCAGTCCTGGCGGCAGTGGTAAAGAACCACAAACTAACAGCAGCAGCAACTTCAATCAGCCGAATACGTATTGGATAGTGGATATTGATGGAATAAATTCAAAAGGTGGTGTTCTGTCAGCAGCTATTCATGAAGTAAACTTGATAATTGATAAAATGAATTGTGTTGTAAGAGGTATGCCAACCGATGGCCTCACCAATCTTGTTACTCGTTACGCTGCCAAACCAACCTTACCTAAATTCAAGTTGTTTACAGGTAATCCAAACCTACTTCCAAATTTGGGGGTAGACTGCCTACCAGGTACAAGTGGTTATTTAGTGATAGCTAAAAGTCAAGAAAAAATGCAGAAATACACAAAGATACACCTGCCAAAACAATTTCTTGACCATATAGAATCTACAACTAACCATTTTTTTGGTATATATGATGAACTTGCCCATATATATAACACACTTTGGGAAAAATGTACAGGGCCAGGCGACGTAAGATTTGGCATGGGTGCAGCAGGCTTCGTTAATTACGACAGACTAACAAGTTGGATAGCTCAACATAAATGCAACTCTACAGTACCAAAATCAACGATACTTGCTCATGTATTTTTACATGTCATGGGCCATAATGCAGGTCTTCCAGATTCATGGAATTATGTTATGTCTGGCGGTGAGCAGATGTATGATACTTACAACAATAAATGCACCTACGATATACATGATACCTTTGGTGAGCAAGGAATGAACTACTTTATGAACAATTTTCTTATGCCAGCCTATCGGTATTTTAACTTCTCTCAGGGCGCGTTTATTCGCCGATAACGATAAAAAAATGAGCTTTAGAAATTCTCAATACATACTTCTTTTACTGTTATTTTTTGCGTTTAAATGCAATAATGATACAGTGGATAATCAGGCAGTTTATGACAATAAGCTAGTAACACCTGATACCATCTTTTACAGCCATTATTCTTATTTGAATGCTTTGTATGGCAAGAAAATTTATGATTACAAAACTGAAATAGATAGTTTTTTGTTAGAAAACCCACTTGATTATCCTTTCAAACTTTTGGATAGCGGCAACCGTTATGGGATTGTCCGTCTCATGACTCTGTGTCCAATAGAAATAATTGATAGACCAGAGGTTGCTATTATGAAGAATAAAGATGGCCATGTTTTGCATTTAACCATAAAGCCAAGAGCTTTATATAGAAAAGTGCCTGTGGACTATTTAAAATCTTTTGATTCCTTAAAGAGGTTAGAGATACCCCTTTGTCCGGAACAAATTACAGAATTTATTTCAGAGCTGAGGCAACTTGATGAGCTATACATAACAGCCTTAACATCAAAGTCGTACATACTGGATTTGAGTGGCATTGAGATGTCCCATCTTTCATGTTTATATATACACGCAGTTGGTTGTGAAGGTATTATTTTCCCTAAGAATAACAAATTAGAAACACTCTCTTTGTCTAATTGCAAGTTCCATAAGTTTGATGATTCGTTTAAAAACTTAAAAGAATTAAAACGTTTAATATGCAATAATATACCTTTACAAAGAATAGAATTAAAGAGTTTTAGCAAGCTAGACACTATAGTCATTACCCAAGCGGCTGAGTCCCCGGCTAGTCAAATACTATTGGTGGGCAAAAAGCGAAACACTTATTTAAAAGAGTATTTGTTTCGACGCCCCAAAAGGGATATAGGCAATCAAATAGACCGTGAGTTTGCAGACACAAGCCGCTTGTACAAAAAGCAAATAGAGGCCATAGGCTGTAAGTAAGCGGATGTTAGCATCGCCCCCATGCTCGAACCCATCAAAGAAATGCCTACACTCGCCAGCGCAGGGCCTAACGTCGAAATGACTTTAGAAAAAATGCCTGTTCCAGAGCAGCCTGAGGGTGATGATGGGGGTGGTAACGCTAGCGGCGCTGTTGCAGAAGAAAATAGCATTGAATATCAGCTTAATGCGGCGAAAAGCTGGGGGAAGCAAAGCAGGCAACAAGAAGGCGGTTTACAGATAAACGGAAGCCCTAGCGCATTAGCAGCCACGCTGAGAATTATCAATGACGGGCTTGAAGGGTTTTATACAGCTTCACTGGATAATTCAAAGCTAACTTTCACCAGAAACGAAGCCAAAGACCTTGCAGAAATGAACTCTAAAACTAAGGCGTTTTATGTAACGCTCAATAATGCAACCAATTCTCTAATAGCATTTACGATAAATGCTTACGATAGAAATGATGCACAATCTAAGAATATTCTTATTGGTGATATTACCAATAATGCGTTTGATATCAGCGATATAGAAGCATTTGGTTCAAATGGTTACATTACTGCCAGAGCTGCTTTAGCACATGAGATACATGAGAATTTTTTGGTTCAAGTGAAAGGAATGTTGCCCTACGGTGCACATATAGTGAGTATTAACAAAGTGGAGGGGCCTGTTAGCGGTGTTAGTTTTGATAAGGAGCGAAACTTTAAAAAAGACATAATTGAAGCGCATAATACACTGATTGTGCCCTATAACGTATTTAAAGATGGCAATATCTTACGTCGCCAATTAACTATTTCATTTCGCAATGGTCAGATAAGAAAAATTAAAGATGGCAAACAATAAAAAAGTATTCTATCGCATGAAAATCCTAGTATTTTACCTCGCCTTATCTTTGCTGCTTACGAATCCCTGTTATTCCCAAGATACTCGGATAGATTCGCTGTTTAGGCGTAATTTTGATATATTAGAAACGCACAAAAAAAAAAACAAGGAAGTCTATGACATCATCTTTATTGAGTTTTATCAACTCTTATCAGGCGTAGATGATAAAGAACTTGGCTACACAATAGCAGGGCCTGTTTTGTATGTTGTTATGACTGATGAAAAATTGCGTAACATAAAAGAATGGTATGCTGATAACAAAGCTGCAATTACATGGGAGCATTATCTATTATACAAACGGTATAGGGTAGACTATCTTCGCTATTATGACAGCGATTATGTAAAACCTAATGAATATTCAGAATGGCTATACGCAGAAATAAACGAGCAGTGCTACGATTCATTGCATGCTTATTACAAGAAGCGATTATTAATAAAAACTTCGAAGCGTTAAGGCCATCTAAAGAAAAAATTGATAGAACTCACGTATCAATTCTTTTTATCTATTATAGTTACCGCGCCTATTTTGATGACCTTTCTATCGCGCTCATGACCGAACCCATAGCCAAAGCCGTACAAGAAAACCATTACGACCCTTTTGGTCTGAACCTGAAAGGTATAGAAACGCAAGGGGACTTCCGCTGGCTCTACAACGCCCAAAACGAACTAGAAACCCTGCATGAGCTAGACCTCTACGAAACGCCTTTCCGTTCCTACGACGCACAACTAGGGCGTTTCCACCAAGCAGACCCACTCGCCCCCCTCTACGACGGCATCAGCCCCTACCAATACGCCTACAATAACCCTGTCAGTTTTAATGACCCCATGGGGCTGGAAGCGGAGGTGAGTCCGAGCGTAGTGCCGAGTACTACTTCTGGGGCCGCACCAGCAGCTAATGAAGTGAAAGCAGAAGTTAAAAGCGACGACCTACCCGATGCCCCCATACTCGAACCCATCAAAGAAATGCCTACACTCGCCAGCGCAGGGCCTAACGTAGAGATGACTTTAGAAAAGATGCCTGTTGCAGCGAATCAAGATAATACCAAGGCTGTTAACAATGATGGGGCTGCGCCTAGTAGTAGCTCCGCTGTTAAAACTATTGCAAGCATGATTAGCCAGGTCAGTGAGACTACCGGTCTTACTTTTGTTTTCTACAACGTAAACGGTCAGTTGGATGCTGGAAATCAAAATGATGATAATGCTATTGTTATTGTAGAGAATGATAAGGGCGATGGGAAATCTAAATGGGACTTTTTGACATCAATCGCTGAAACAAATCGTTCTGGTAGCAGTAGTTCACGTGTTTCAGCATACATACAGTTTATGACACAAGGAGAACTATTGGATAGAGCAAATCTAATCATGGGTGAAGGTGGTGGACAGTTTATGGATGAGTACGCATGGGCGATTTGCAATGCTAAATCATTTGGCGAAAACGGTAAGGGGCCATCTTTTTCAGAAGAGAGAATGAAAATACGCAAATGGCAGGCAAATGAAACAAAATATAACTATCCTGCAATAAAAAATAATCCACAGTATGCAATAGGGCAGACTAATGCTGAAAATATGACATTCCAACAGGCACGCGCTCGTGGCCTCGTCGGTAAATTTAGAACAAAATATGGTACTGCTGACCATGCCATGGCAGCGAATATTCAGGCTATATTGAAACTCTCAAAGAATCCAATAGGTATGGCTAATTCTTGGGCGGGAGGAGAAACATCGTATAATTCTGTAATGAATAATCCAGATTACCCCACTAAAGTTGGTCTTATAAATATCCCTTTCTACCATGTCTTTTATGAACAATCTCTTAGCAAAAAATAAATTATGGTTCTTTATTTTAATTCTGTTAAGCACGATATTACTATTTTCTTGCGCAAAAACAGTATCGCCCAAGCAAGCCAATGTAGACAAAGACTCTTTGAAAATCACTCAACAGATTATTAATGAGTCTGATGATAGTCTGTATGCAAAAGTTCTGTATGCACACCATGCAGAAGCCTTTTTTCGTAGTCTTATTAATTCTGTTTCCTATGAGGAAGTAGGCAGAGATAAGATTGTTGGTAAAGAACATAGTGAATGGGTAGTAGAAGGTGAAGATACTTTGAACCGTATGACTTTATATCACTTTCAATCCACACATTTCCGTTTTACAAATGCAAAGAACGATGTTTGTACTGATGAAGTAGAGCATGAGCGCGATTACATGGTTGTAGAAAATAAAAAATATTCTCTGAACGGTCTCTGTTGGTACGCAGACATTTACAATAATTACGAGTTTGAATTTGGAGAAAAAAAATATCTTGCGTCATTTCTTTTCGGCAGTTGCTGTTCCTCTAATCCACACTTTTCCATCATGCTGTTTGAAAAAATAGATAAAGATATAACCATGTACTTTATTGAGGCGCAAGCCAGTTATGCTCCTGTAATTTTTTCTGACTTCAATAACGACAAAATATTGGATTTTGCGCATTTAAAACCTTATTCAGATACTATTCGTACCTACTCTTTGCAAAAGAGTAAGCCGAAATTGTTGCCTTACTATATCATGTTAAAGCCAAAAAGTGGCTCTTATTACTTGCCAGAAAAACACATTGATACTCTGCGTTCTAATTGGAATTTTAAGAAATAGAACACGACATGACCGAACCCATAGCCAAAGCCGTACAAGAAAACCACTACGACGGCATCAGCCCCTACCAATACGCCTACAATAACCCTGTCAGTTTTAATGACCCCATGGGGCTGGAAGCGGAGGCGAGTAGTAGTAGCAGTACGCAACCAGCGGCAGGGGCAACGGAAACACAAGAAACAAAGAATCATCCAAATGGAAGCGGTAAGAGTATGCTTGGAAAGATAATAAGCGCAATCGTTAATTTCTTTAGAGCGCCAGGTGCACAGTTTGAAGGAAATGGTAACAAAATAGGGCATGACTACGATAATAGTGGCGGTGGACTCACATCTGAGGGCGCTGGCAGTCCCGGCGGCAGTGGTAAAGAACCACAAACTAACAGCAGCAGCAACTTCAATCAGCCGAATACGTATTGGATAGTGGATTTGGACGGGGTAGGCGGCGGCTTTATGGATGAAAAAGGCGTACTAAATTTGGCAATAAGAACTGCAAACAAGATACTTAACGATTTGATTAGTCTAAACATTGCACCTTGGTATTCAGGTAAATCGGCGGTCGTTCTGCCAACTTTTAAGTTATACACTGGCTCTTTAGTGAATATTCCTATTATAAGGTACGGAACTCTGCCAAGTAGCAGCGGCATTATGTTTATCTCTGAAGGCGAGAAGACTATGGCAGAATATGGAAAAAAGCTGTTAAGTTCTGCTATTTTAGATAGGTATGAAGATTTTTTCAAGGTCTATGGCGTAACAAACACTTTGTATAATTCGTCATGGGAAATTGCGCCATATTCTGATGTGAATGTGGGCTGTGTCAATTACGGTAGAGTTCTTTCATTTATAAAACAATCTGGTTGCAATGCGAATGTGCCCAAGCACATGATATTAGCCTACGTATTCTTACACGTCATGGGGCATAATGCGGATTTACGTGATGGCGATTCTTTTGATATACCTAACCAAACGCCTGGTAATGGCGAGATATTCTGGCGTGGGATTATGAACGGAGGTTCACAAATATATTTTTCAGACCCATACTATCCAAAATGCCTCTACAATTTATTAGACGCATTTGAGGGCGACGGTCTTTTGTATATGCGTGGCAAATACTTACCTGAAATTCAAAAACGTTTTAGATAAATATGATACTGAACATAAGTTTGTCTTATCTTTTTAGATTTCTACAGATTATTTTTGCTACTATTCTGTTTATGATACTGAACAGTTCATGTGGCAGTAAGGTTGTGCAATACAAGTGTACAATTGACAAAGAAGATACAACTTATTTTGGCGAGTATAGATATCTAGCTTCACTAGACGGTAGACCGTTGCGTCTGAAGTCTATGTTTCGTCAAATACCGCCTGATGTCCCAAAAGGAACTAGATTTGCCTCTGTCTGTCTGGAAGATAGGATTGATATAATTGAGCTAATGCGTTTGATGAATACGGGTTTGGACGGTGATGAGACTGGGCTAGATTATACGCCCTCATCAAATGGTATTATATCAATGAGAATCCACCCCCATTCCATCTATGGACATCTTCCGGCAGAAAATATCCTTGTTTTTGATTCTCTAAAAGAACTGCATGCGCCATTGTGCCCAGAAACAATACGCCAAGTCATTACAGGGCTGCCCAAGTTGGAAACACTTTCTGTAACTGTTTTAAGTAACAAGCCATACACCATAGATTTGAGTGGCTTGGATATGAGCCGCATAAAAAACTTGGGCATACACGGTCTTAATTGCGAACGCATTATTTTTCCTGAGAAGAATGGAATAGAATATCTGGGTTTAACAAATTGCGACATAACCTCTCTGGATTCTTCTTTTAAAAATTTAAAGTCGCTGAAAGGTGCTTACATTGAAAATTCTCTTATAAAAGAGTTTGATTTGCAGGGTCTAGATAAATTAGACACTTTTCACATAGCATCAGCTAAGGGTTATCCTGTATCCCAAAAATCTATCAAGAACAAGCAGCCCACCACCGTTTTAGATATACGAAAAGAATATTATTTTCCGCTTCGAAGAATCATGTACAGAGATGAATCCAAACAAGACACGCTCTATCAAAAACTAGCAGCCGCCGCGGGCTGCAAGTAAGGTCTGCTCACTGCCCGTTTTTTATTTCTATGACCATCACAAAATATTTCTTCATTTCCTGACCACCCCAAGCGACAAAAAGTTGTATCTTTGTCTTTGAAAAGAA
>JAAFJX010000036.1 GCA_013299045.1 Cytophagales bacterium
GACGAGCAAGAGGCTTGGCGTACCTTCAATGCTTTATTTGGGCGCAAAGAGCGAAAATTACGCAAAGAACTAGCCGAAAAGAAAAAAGAGCTGAAAGAGAAAGAGCAAGCACTTAATGCAAAAGACAAACTCATAGAGGAGCTTTTGCGCAAGCTGAACGAGAAGAAATAAGGCTCGTTGCTCTACCGCGCCTATTTTGATGACCTTTCTATCGCGCTCATGACCGAACCCATCGCGAAAGCCATACAAATCTACGACGGCATCAGCCCCTAACACGATTTAATCTAAAAATTATTCATCTACAGTTTTTAGAGGAAGCCAAAAGTATTATTTTTGCTGCTAATAGTCATTAACTCATAAAGCACCATGAATACTTTAAAATACAAATCATACTTGCTAACCATCTGTTTAGCAATGAGTTTTTATTTCGCTAAAGCCCAAGAGCCATTTGCTTTCAAAGGCAAAGTGAGTAATGGCGAAGTTCAAAGCGTCATAGAACTCACGACTTGGCCACTAGACGGTGCTGCACCTAAAAGTCTGGCAAAGACCACCTTAGAAAAAAATGGAACGTATAATTTTGGTAAAAATGCGAGCAATGCGCCTTATTTGATGCTAAACTACAAGAAAATGCGTTTCGTTGTACCTAACAATGGCAAAAGTAATATTGAGCTAAATTTTGATGCCAGCGCACAGCCACCTGTATTAACAGGTAAAGGAAGCCCTGAACTAAACGCATGGTTAGAGTTTAGAGCTTTCCGAGCCAAGCTCAATGATGACCTTTATAAAGGCATTATGGAAGAAAGCACCTCGCTAACCGAAAAAAAGAAAAAAGAACTTGAGGCAGCAGGAACTGATGAAACTGCACTCAAGCAAATCGCGGAAAAATACAAGCCAGAAGAGAATGCTCTTACTGAAAAATTTATGGCGGCTAGCCAAAAATCTTCCGATGCGCTGGCTAAAAAAGCAGAAGATTGTTCTCATGCTGCTGTACTTTACCTCATTGCCACTGCATGGGACGAAAATATGTGGCTCAATACAGGGCAGGCTACTATTGAAAAAATTACCAAAAAAGAAGGCCAAAATGCTTATACTGACGCATTAAATGCTAAAATGAAATCTTTTCAGGCGCTTTCTGTTGGTGCTATTGCGCCCGAACTTGAACTGACCGACTCAACTGGAAAAACATTTAAGTTATCTGATATGCGTGGGCAGTATGTATTGGTGGACTTTTGGGCAAGCTGGTGCAAACCCTGCCGTATAGAGAACCCAAATGTTGTAGCAAACTATGAAAAGTACAAAGATAAGGGCTTTACCGTACTCGGAATTTCGCTTGATGATAACCGCGACCGGTGGTTAGTTGCCGTACAAGCGGATAAGCTCTTTTGGCCGCACGCCTCCGACTTAAAAGGCTGGGAGTCAGCTGCTGGTCGCAAGTATAATATTACGAGCATTCCGGCCAACGTTCTTTTAGACAAGGACGGGAAGATTGTTGCCAAAAATCTTCGTGATGCGTCTTTAGGCGATAAGCTGAAAGAAATATTTGGCAATTAGTCAGTCTAATGACTCGCTTTTTATGTCATCTTTTTTAAGCGTGGAGAACCTCTGTTTGAGCTATCAAGAAGCAAACCCAATTCTAAATGCCTTGGATTTGCTTCTTGAAAAGGGCGAACTTTGCGTGCTTTTAGGGTATAGTGGTAGCGGTAAAACTTCTTTATTGCGCTTCATGGCGGGTTTGCTAGCAAGCAATTCAGGCAATCTCTATCTCGACGGCCGCTTATTGAATAAAAATGGCCGTGTATGCCTGATGCCGCCCAGGCGCGGAGTCTTCTTATTGGGGCCAGATGCTGCTCTTTTTGAAGCGCTTACAGTTTTGCAGAATATCGAATATGGACTCAAAAGACCTGCACTTCAACGTTATAAAACACATCAATTGATTGATTTACTGCGCCTTGACACGCTTCTAAATCGTTATCCTGCCTGTTTGAGTCAAGGAGAGAGGCAGCGCGTAGCACTGGCACGAGCCTTCGCTACCGAACCTGCTGTTTTGCTGTTAGATGAAGTGCTGAGTCATTTGGATTTACCCATTAAGAGCCAGATTATGAAAGACTTGCACTTTGTTTTTGAAAAGAGTGCTACTACAGTTCTTTGGGTAACACACCAACTACAAGACGCACCTATTCTAAGAGCAGATGTAGGCATACTGAGCCAGGGTAAGATTGTTCAAAAAGGAGGGCTAGCGCAGCTGTATAAAAAACCACGAAGTATTGATGTTTTGATGCTTACCGGCAAAGTAGATAGCTTTTATTGGGAGAATAAACAGTACCACACACGCCCCAATTGCTGGCAGTTGTGCTCAGAAAACAGAGGTGAGCACTTTTTTAATGTAAGGGTAATACAACTAAAACCCTCCGAAAAGAACAGTGCAACACATCTGCCGCTTTCATTTTACATCTGTCAGACGGCAATAGGCACTTATGAAGTCGCTCATGATAGTATATTGCCTTTGGAGCTGCCCTACTGGCTCTGCTTGCCGCGAAGCAGCGCTTGGTGCTTTGAACTTAAAGGCAGCAATATCTGAATCCTGATTGAAAAGTATAACAAAATTTGGAATTTCAAGTAATTGGCATTTAATTTGGACTTCACGAAAGAAATCAAGCCTTCTTTTCGTTCATACCATTGAGCTGAACGAAGCGCTATACGTTTAGCACTTCTAAAATTTGCCAAAACATCTCAAAAAATCATGCGTAAATACAGCCTTTTTTTCTTTGTCTGGATTGTTTTTAGTACGGCTTATGCCCAACAAGAGTACACTTTTAAGAGCCTTGTTCAAGAATCCGTTGCTATAACAGCACACCCCAACGTAACGGACATTAAAGAAATTCCCGATAAACGTAACGTTAGCCCCTACGAAAAGCATGACACCACTTACGCTTTTTATACAGGCGGTACATTACCTTTCAGCATTTTTACTATACATGGCGAGGAGTACTCTAGTTTGCTGAACCCTGAACCTGTGGGTGTTGTTATTAATGGCAAGCGTTTCGGTTTTTTTTGTAGTACGGAACAGTCCCTGGTCATCAATCCAACGGGCTTTTTAGATGTTTATGAATTTAAGTATCTGTCGCGCACTTATCTATGTTTTCTTTCACTTCGCGAAGACTGCCTCACAAAGGGCTGCCGTTACAAATGCTATAATTTTTATGATATAACCGACCCTAAAAATATTATATCCTACTCTTTTTCAAGTATTTATTCTGGGCCAGAGTCCTTTGGCGATTTTAATTTTGACGGTGCCATTGACTTTATCCGAGTGGTGCCGCGTGCGCCAGAAAGTTTTTTGGAAGACGAGGAAGATAAAAACTTGAAATCCAACGCTTTAGTAACTGCTTTTAGCCTCAAAGATGGAGAAGTGATAGACTTGGATAAAGATTTGGGCAACCCTTACTACATTTATATTTCGCCTAAAAATGAAGACATTACTTCTTTTACTGCCATAGGACACGACTGGTTCATGCCTATCAGAGATGCTAAAGGGGTAGCTATCAAGAATAAATTGTTTTATCCGTCTTATACACCATTTGACCCTAAGAATCAATTTTTGCATAATACAGAAGGACACCGAGTGGACATGAAAGCATGGGTCATACATTTGACTGACTACTCCGAAATAGATGGTGCGCAAGATTTTTGTACTATGCTGAAAGACAAGGGTTTCCGAGAAGCCTTCATTAAAATAGACCAGTACGACCGTCAGATTATTTTTCGTGTCTTTTATGGCAACTATTGGAGTAAAGAGAAGCTGATGCGTGTTTTGGAAGAAATGCGAAAAGATGCCGAAATTATCCCCAAAGGTGAAATCAAAAAAATTATTAATCCAAAAACCGCCTTATAGTCTTTGCTTTTAAATCCCATCTTAACAATGCGTTACTACTTTCTAACAGTCCTTTTTTGTGCTCTGGCTCTTATTGCACACGCACAAAAACCAATTCCTGATTACAGCAATACCATTCTGAAGAGTGAGTTAGAACGCCATTTGCGTACACTCGCCGCCGACGACATGGAAGGCAGAGAAACAGGTGAGCCTGGTCAAAAAAAGGCTGCCGAATACATTATGCGAGAGCTAATTGGCGATGAACTGATTGGGCCAGTTAAAGACAACAATACATCATATTATCAGCGTGTTACGATGGTTAAGCGCCGCTGGAGCAGCATCAACATTAGCACCAACAACACAAAATTAGAAAACCTGCAAGACTTTTTTATCATGGGAGCCTTTGAAAAGGGCACTTTCACGCGCGACGTGGTTTTTATGGGTTATGGAATAGACCTACCCCAATACTCTGACTACAAAGGTCATAATGTGCGAGGCAAGTTTGTCGTAGTGCTTTCAGGCGAACCTAAAAACAAAAAAGGCGTTTATTTGATTAATGGTAAAAGCGAAACTTCGGACGGCTCAAACCCCGAATTGAAGGAGGAGTGGGCAAAAAAACATGGTGCGCTTGGCCTTTGTATGTTATACGAAGATGACATCAATTTTAAATTCACCCTCGCCACATACCGCTCGCAGCTCGATAAAGAGAGCATGGAGCTTGTAGGAATGGGGGCTGCTTTCAGCAATATTTATGGGTCGCCTGATTCTTTTTTTAAGTTATTGAACACCAGCGAGAAAGCTATAAAAGGCATTGTCAAAAAAATGAATGTGGGCACACCTCAAAAGTCTCCTCTAACGGTTCGTAATGTAAAATTCAACGCTGAAGCCGATGAAAAGCCTGTTAGTACTGAAAACATTTTGGGCTACATAGAAGGCAACGACCCTAAACTCAAAAATGAGGTGCTGGTTATGTCTGCTCACTACGACCATATCGGTAAACTCCCTGAAAGTTCCAAGGCTAAGGATAAAATCAATAATGGAGCAGATGATGATGCTTCTGGTGTGTCGGCCCTCTTGGAGATTGCAGAGGCATTCGCGCAGGCCAAAGCCAAAGGAGAAGGGCCTAAACGCAGTGTTCTGTTCATATTTTTTACTGGTGAAGAAAAAGGGCTGCTCGGTTCAGATTATTATTCTACGTATCCCGTTTTTCCTTTACAAAACACCATTGCCAACTTGAATATTGATATGATTGGCCGCTTGGATATGAAGCATGGTAATAATCCTAATTATGTGTACATCATCGGTTCTGATATGCTCTCCTCTGACTTACACAAGGTAAGCGAGAATACTGCCAAGACCCATTTTCCAGACATCGCTCTAGACTACACCTATAATGACCCAGACGACCCCAATCAATTCTATTATCGTTCCGACCACTACAACTTTGCCAAGCATGGCATTCCTGTCATCTTTTATTTTACGGGCGTGCATGACGATTATCATCAACCATCAGACGAAGCAGATAAAATAGATTTTCAGAAAATGGAAAAACTGACAAGGCTGATTTATAAAACAGCATCAGAACTTTTGTTTGCACCTACAAGACCCGTTGTAGATAAGTAGTAGTCTCTTAAAATTGTGCCAGTTTTTTGACAAAATAGTCTAAAACCCAAGAAATTTAAAAAATAAAGTACTAATTTAATTTATTGATAATAAACACTTTAGGCGTATTTTGAAGAACGATTGCCGATGTCCTTACCGTCGATAAATATCCCATTTGTACAACTTCCATCACTCCTCAACAAAAATGTCAATAGGATTGACCTTTTTATCAAAATGTTTTTCAAGTACAACAAGTAAATAAATCATCAAGGTTTTGGATTGTTTTAACCTTGAAGCGTTGTTGTCATGCTGCAATTTGCGTTCGATATCCTCCAATAAAAACGGCCAATTCCTCATTCAAGAAATTGGCCATTCTGTTTTATAATTAACTCAATTCAGTTAAGGTATTGTTGTTACTTTCATTGCACAAGGTTGGCAGCTACAACTTACTGTGGCTTGTATCATGCTAAATATTTCGGTACAGCCACATGAACCATTGCAGTCTGCACTGTAGCCCCCCGAGAACCTTGCTATCCCATTAACCTTCAGCGCGACCGCCATATAAGTACTCTGCTGGTTAAGCGCATTTTTATACGTTACCAAATAAGCCAAATGCGTTGCATTTTCATCTTGTAGTACAACAGATACCAAAGAAATATCTGCCTGATTCTCAAATGCAAGCAAAGCGCTTTCACGAGCTAAACGCAACAAAAGAGCCTCATCTTGACTGTTTGTTGTAGGGTTCATAAGCCTGCTCGTTGCTAATGCCTGACTTATCTCTTGTTGATTGACGCAACTTCCCAGCCCCAAAGCCAGAAACATCAAAACAGCGATTTGTAATAAACACATTTTAATCATGATTTTCTTTGAATTTAAGTGAAAGAGATTAAAACTATAAAATGTATTACATGACCTTTCAAAAGGATTAATCATGGATACGGACACAATATATATATATATATAATATACTCCAAATTTTTATGCAAAAATTTTCTGTTTTTTTTCTATAAGAAATTATCAATTGAATCCATGGTTCTATGTCTTGAAACACTTTGCTTAATATTTTGATAATCAGAATTTTGGCTCAATTTTACAGAATCTAGGTCTAGATACTTAGTGTGAGATAAGCCTTTCACGTTGTTTATAAAGCCGCTGTGAACGCCAAAAAAGTAAACTGGCAGAGAGCATCAGGCCCAAACAAAGCCCCCACCAAACGCCATAAACGCCCATATCCAGCCAAAACGCCAAACAATAAGCCATGGGGATTCCTACTACCCAATACGAAAAAAGTGTGAGATAGGTTGGAACACGCACATCTTGCAGCCCGCGTAAAATACCCAGCAGTAACACCTGCGCACCGTCCGCCACCTGATACAAGGCCATAATGAACATCAAAGCAGTTGCTAGCCAATGTATTTCATGGAAATTAATATCCTGTACGTCTAGGTACATTAAAGGAATAAACGTTTTAAAAATCATGATCAAAACTCCAAAAATGACCATGAGCAAAACGACCCATGCCAAAGCAATGTTTCCTGCATAGCGCAACGCTTTTTCTTGTCCCTGTGCAGCCAAACGCGCTAAAACGATGGTGGCGCTCTGCCCAAAACTTGCAGCCACCAAGTAGGTTATGATGCTGACATTCAATACAATTTGATGTGCAGCTAGTTCTATTTTGCCAATGTGCCCCGACATCAACATACAAGCCGAAAAAGTCATTACCTCAAAGAGCATTTGCATCGCAATAGGCACACCAAGCCTAAGGAGTCGTAAAAAAACAGATTTTTCTAGCCTAAATACAGCCAACTGGCGCACATAAATAACCAAATCCTTGCTAAAAATGATGTAGGCCAAAAAAGTAAGAAAAATGACCGTTCGGGATACCAGCGTACTGATACCTGCTCCTTCTAAGCCCATTTGTGGGAAGCCCAACTCACCAAAAATAAGTGCGTAGTTCAAAAACAAATGCACAACATTACCTGCCACATTCGCCACCATAGAAATTTTAGTGCGCGAAAGCCCCTCCACAAACTGCTCCAGCGTATGATAAAGCAGATAAGGCACACAGGAAAATGCCAGATAATTCATGTAAGGTTTGGCAGCAGCTACCACTTCAGGCCTCTGGGCAGCCAAAATCCAGTCTGCATTCGGTACAAAAGCCAAAAAGAACGCCAAAGTAAGCAAGCTCATACCACCAAAAAGCAAAAAACCATGCCCCAGAAGGCTCGTTAAGCACTGTTTATCATTAAGTGCGTCAGCTTCTGCAACAGGCGGTTTGAGCGCAAAAGTAAAACCACCCAAGGCAAAAAGAGCAGCATAAAAAACACCATTCCCTAAAGCAGAAGCCGCCAAAGCCAAACTACTAAAGTGCCCTACCATGACCACATCGGTCAGCACAATAAGCATAAAGCCCATTTGTCCTACCAAAATAGGGTAGCCAAGATGCAAAATAGTCTTAAAATGGGGCTTATAAGCGCTCCAAGTTTGAGTGAGATAGGGCATTAGAGCAAAGCTATTAATTTAAAACAGGCATATTCTACAAGAACGGCGCAAATTTCTATTTATTCCTAAAAACCTAAAAAATAGGTGCTTTGTAGCCTGATATTCGCTTTTCTAAAGTTATCGTTTAGGTTTTTACGTATTTTTAAAGCCTTGTTATGTGTTTGGATAGTTCAAACTGATGAATTTGAATGTACTTGGTAAATTTACCAGATGGCTTTACAATTTTGCATTCAGAGAGCGAGCTTCCCGTCATTTATTCTATAGAGTTTTAGCGGATTTTAGTGTTTTTTTAGATAAATTTGCAATCATATTTTAGATTGAAAGCCATAATCTTTTGAAGAATAATTATTTAGCTATAAAAGAAACACTATGCAAGACCTAAGCCTAGAACTAAACGAACGCCAACGCGAGGCTGTTCTCAATACAGAGGGGCCTTGCTTGGTGGTGGCGGGTGCTGGTTCTGGCAAAACACGTGTCTTGACTTACCGAATTGCTCATTTACTGCAAAAAGGGGTGGAGCCGTACAAAATTTTATCGCTTACCTTTACGAATAAGGCCGCTCGCGAAATGAAGAATCGTATTGAGGAGCTAGTGGGGCCAGTCGCCAAAAACCTCTGGATGGGTACTTTCCACTCTATTTTTGCACGTATTCTGCGCATAGAATCTGCCCTTATTGGCTACGACACAAATTTTACGATATATGATACAGACGATTCTAAGTCCTTGCTAAAGTCGGTTATCAAGGACTTTAACTTGGACGATAAAAAGTATAATCCTAACAGTTGCCTAGCCCGAATTTCTAACTGTAAAAATAACCTAGTAACGGCTACGGCATACAGCCAGAATGCGGCACACCTTGACGAAGACCGTAGCGCTCAACGCCCCGAATTTGCGCGGGTGTATGCGGAGTATGTGCGCCGTTGCAAAAGCGCCAATGCGATGGACTTTGACGACCTACTGCTGCAAACCAATGTCTTATTGAAAAACCACCCCGATATAACAGAAAAATACCAACAAAAGTTCCAGTATCTGCTTGTAGATGAGTTTCAAGACACAAATCTCTCTCAGTACCTAATTTTGAGAAGATTAGCAAATAAGCACCGCAATATCTGCGTAGTAGGCGACGACGCTCAGAGTATTTATGCCTTTCGTGGCGCTGATATTCGCAATATTCTTAATTTTGAGCGCGACTACAAAAACCTTCGTACCATTAAGTTAGAGCAAAATTACCGTTCTACGCAAAGCATCATAGAGGCTGCAAACGAAGTTATTGGGCGTAACAAAGACCAAATCAAAAAAAATGTGTGGACGGAAAACCCGCAGGGCGAGCTGATTGACCTTATCCGTGCCACCTCCGATGCCGAAGAAGGCCGCTTGGTGGCTAGCGCCATCTTTGAAACAAAAGTTAATAAATCTCTTGATAACAGCGACTTTGCAGTACTCTACCGCACCAATGCGCAGTCCCGAAGCATAGAGGAGGCGCTCCGAAACATTGGCATTAAGTACCGTATCTTTGGTGGTTTATCTTTTTATCAGCGCAAGGAAATTAAAGATTTGGCCGCATATTGGCGCTTTTCTACGAATCCGCAAGATGTTGAAGCCTTCAAGCGTATCATTAATTTACCAAAACGCGGTATCGGTCAGTCCTCTATTGACAAACTGCTGCAAGCGGCCTTGGCTGCCAACTTGTCTCTTTGGGAAGTTATCAATAACGTAGATAAGGTTTTAAAATTACCCCCAGCGGGCAGCAAGGCTATCAAAGAATTCGGTTTGCTCATGAGTTCTTTTCGTGAACAAATTGCGCAAAAGGACGCTTACAAAGCCGCTGTATTCATCGCTAAAAATTCAGGTTTGCTCAAAGAATTACATGAAGACCAAACCGTGGAAGGGCGCGCTCGTTACGATAACGTACAAGAACTACTGAATGCCGTCAAAGAATTTTGCGATAATCCAGACAATCAAGACGATTCTCTTCCTGCTTTTTTGCAGCAAATTGCACTTGTTACCACTGGCGACGATGCCGAAGAGGGCGAAGATACAGTAACGCTCATGACAATTCACTCGGCCAAAGGTCTGGAATTCAACTACGTCTTCTTGGTTGGTTTAGAAGAATCCCTTTTTCCTTCTTCACGTATGGTGGGTAGCCGTGCGGACTTAGAAGAAGAAAGACGTTTGTTTTATGTGGCTATCACGCGCGCTAAACGTAAATTGAGCATTTCCTATGCCTTACAGCGCTATTACTTTGGCTCATTAAAGCCCTGCGAGCCAAGTAGGTTTATTTCTGAAATAGACCGCGACCTTTTTAGCACACCCAAAATGCGTCAAAATTCAGCCTCTACACAAATGACGCGCTTTGCTCGAGAGCGGGAGCAGGGCAAAGTACTTACTGCACAAACCACCTATAACGTAGAAACCGTTGAAAAACGCGAAAATTATAATAGCGGAGGGCGTTTGCTCAAAGTAGAAGAGATAAAACCTGCCCTAGAGGTGGTACACCTTAAATTTGGTAAAGGCAGAGTCATAGAAGTGGACGAAAGCGTGAGCGGTAAGCGAGCCATCATTGACTTTGAGTCTGTAGGCCAAAAAACAGTTATGCTAAACTTTGCAAAACTAAAAAGTGTGCCCGAATAGGTGTGTGTTTAATCAAAAAAGTAGCTTAATTTGCGCACACAAAAATTGAGTCTATAGAGCTATGCACCTTGCCTTTCAGGTTGGTTTTTTAGAAGTTCACTGGGTAGATGTCTTAGACGTACTGCTTGTAGGTCTTTTGCTATATAGCTTTTATACCTTGGTTCGTGGTACGGTTGCTGCACGAGTTTTCATTGGCTTTTTATCTTTGTACCTCATTTATTTGATTGTTGAGGCCTCTGAAATGAAACTTTTAAGCGAAATTTTAGGCCAGTTCATGGGGGTTGGAGTTATTGCCATTATTATTTTTTTTCAGGCCGAAATCAAAAAGTTTTTGATACTACTCAGCCAAACCACTACGCTTAACAGTTGGCAAAGCCTGATTCTGAACGCCAAAAGACGCAAGGAGGTCAGTCTCTGGGACATCAATGGCTTACAAGATGCACTCACCAGCATGAGTGAAAGTAATACTGGGGCATTGATGGCAATAGGTAATGAACTAGAAATGAACCCCTACATACAAACCGGCGACCGCGTTGATGGTCTTGTTTCAAAACAGCTCATTTTGTCTATTTTTTTTAAGAACAGCCCCATGCACGACGGCGCTGTTATTGTTGTCAATGGACGCTTGATGGCAGCACGGTGCCGCCTACCCGTTTCAGAGAATAATAATATTCCCGCACATCTCGGCTTACGACACCGAGCCGCAGTTGGACTGACCGAACTCACAAACTCGCTTGTCCTTATTGTGTCTGAAGAAACTGGGCAAGTAGCTATTGCTAGACGCGGCGAAGTACACACCAATTTAGCCATACGCGAAATGCGCAAAATTCTTCAAGACTATTTGAACGAAACAGGCTCAAAGCGCTGAGAGGGCTATCATAAAAAAAAGTATAAAAATTTTGATATACCAAACCTATTCTTTACTTTTGCATCACGAGAGGTGAATTGTGGCTTAATGGCATAATTTATCTCTTTTTGTGTTGTTATGATTCTATATTTTATGGCAGATAGAACCAACCGAGATGATTATTTCGGTTAATTTTTTCTGTTTTTTTACTCACTAAACAAATCATTTATCGCTATGTCTAACGTATCTTATTATACAAAAGAAGGCCTACAAAAGCTTAAAGACCGTTTGCACGCACTACGTACTACAGGACGCATTGAGATAGCGCAGCAAATTGCTGAAGCGCGTGAGAAAGGCGACCTTCGCGAAAATGCCGAATATGATGCAGCTAAAGATGCACAAGGTATGCTTGAACTCAACATAGCCAAGCTAGAGGGCTTGGTAGCCAACGCGCGTTTGATTGATGAAAGTAAAATTGATACTTCAAAGGTAACAATACTCTCTACAGTTACAATTAAAAACGTGGCGCTTAATAAAACCTTCCAATATATGCTTGTTTCGGAAGAGGAGGCAGACCTCAAGCAAGGAAAAATATCCGTACAGTCGCCTATTGGTAAGACGCTTTTAGGCCACGAAAAAGGCGATACGGTTGAAATTAAAGTGCCAGCTGGTGTTACCAAGTTTGAAATATTGGACATTTCGCACAGTATGTAGTCCTCCCTGAAAAAGAGCATAAAATATTTGTTATCAATAAATTAAACAATAATCCTGTCTTTAAAATTCCTTAGGTTTTAGCCTATTTTGTCAAAAAATTAGGAAAAACTCAAGGGCCTTTTGCGTGGCTTGATTTTTTTGCTACGCCCTACGGTCGGAACTTTCAGTTCGTGCTTCAGTTCTGCATCAAGGCAAAAAAGTAGAGAGGAGAAATCTATCAAAGGCCGTCAAGATGTTCCTAAAATAGGTAAACTGTCCTCCTTAAATTTAGCTTATATCTGTTGAAAGTGCTTTTAAAGGGACGACTAGGTAGTTCTTTCAAAAAACAATCTGTCATATTATAAAGCCTCTGCAAAACAAGAGGCTTTTTGCATAGTGCACAGCACCCTCAAGCAGAAATTTTATTAGAGCCAAAAATGGTAGAAATATTCTGTTTTGTCTATGTAAAAGCCTGTTTTTTCATACAGAGCACAAGCTGGGGCATTGTAGCCTTGCGTAACAACTTGTACTTCGGACTGATTTTTTTGCCAAAACCAATTTAAGGCGCTGTATATAAGTTGCTTACCTATACCTTGCCCGCGCGCATTATCTCTGACCGCTACGATACCAATATCAGCCCTATTATTCTTCTTGCCCAAGGTAATTAGCCCAAGTGGTTCACTTTGAGGTGGATAAATCAAGACTTCCTCTGCTATCTGCTTCCGAACAGATTTGACAATCCAGGTTTCATAAAGCGCTTTAAATTTTGCATAGGGCAGGCGGTCATCTACTCTGAAGCGTGAAAACTCCCCGCTCTGTACGCCCAGTTCTAATAGGGGAGCACTGGCTTCTGGTTCAGAATAAGCTTCAACAGGATTTTCTGCATTTTGGGGAGCAGTTTTGAGGTGCTGTAGGTAAGTGAGTTTTTTATCTACTAAAAAACCATTCAAAAGTGCGGCATCTGGGCTTTCTAATTCAGAAGACCAATAAACCAATTGAAAACCCTCTTTTTTTAGCGTATTTAAAACAGCGCCTAAAGCCTCAAAATCAAATACTTCTGGCCCTATACGCGCCACCTTAAAGCCAAAAAAACTACTGTCCCAGCTTAAATATTCATATTGCATAATTCATTAAAATTTTTATTGACAAAAGTACAAAAAATAATCTCGTCCTAAATAGCCGGCCTTTAAAATATAGGTTTTCCGCATCAAAAATACTTGTATATTTTTAATGCGGAAAACCTATAGTGCGTTTAGTCTGGCCATCAAAGAATAAAAATTTGCTAAATTGAAACAAATAGACTATTTTTGCGTGTTATTTTCGGTATCAAACAACACAAAAGACTATTTGTTTGTCTAAAAAGCTATCCTGAGCGTATGCAGATTGTTGAAATTTTGGCCATGTTATTAAAGTTTACCTTGGCCATTACTATTTTGGTGGGTTTACATGAATTGGGGCACATGATGCCGGCGCGTTGGTTTGGTATGCGCGTAGAAAAATTTTTTATTGGTTTTCCGCCCAAAATATTTAGCTTTAAATACGGCGAAACCGAATATGCCTTTGGCGCAACACCCCTTGGTGGTTTCGTCAAAATCTCGGGCATGATTGATGAATCCTTAGACACCGAAGCCCTTAAAACCGCACCCGAAAGCTGGGAGTTTAGAGCCAAACCCGCATGGCAGCGCCTAATTGTCATGTTAGGTGGTATTATTATGAACGTCATTTTGGGCGTTATCATTTTTACAGTACTTACTTACTTACAAGGAGAGTTCTTTTATAAAACTGAAGATGTGAATAAAAATGGCCTCTACGTCTATGAAAATGCGCGTTTGGCTGGTTTTCAGAATGGTGATAAGATAATCAACGTGAATGGCATCACTTCCGAAAACTTCAATGACCTCGTAGACCCAGCGCAACTGTTTGAGGACAATGCCTATTATACTTTGGAACGTGCTGGCAAAGAAATCAAAGTACCTATTAAGCCCGATTTTATTTCTTCGCTCAATAAAAATCCACGCTTTATTGAACCTCTCATTACCTTTGAGGTGGAATCTGTTGAACCCAAAACACCCGCTTTCAAAGCTGGGCTTATGGCATACGACCAAATACTTACCATTAATCGTTATCCTGTGGCTTGCTTTCAGGACTTCAAACTAAAGCTCCTCGAAAACAAAGGCAAAGCGATAAAAATGGGTATTTTACGCAACGGTTCGCAAAAGGAATTAGACGTGAACGTGCTGCCAGAGGGAACAATAGGCTTTTTGCCGCGACTCAGTTTGCAGCAAACACACCGCGCTTATACCATCACGGAGGCGCTAAAAGAAGGCCCGAGCAGAGCCTTCAGTGTTGTGGTGCTGAATATTCGTGCCATGGGCAAAATGTTTAGCGGAGACCTCAACCCAAGTGAGTCTTTGAGCGGCCCTATTGGCCTCATAAAAGCATACGGTGGTGGCTGGGACTGGCTCAAATTCTGGAGCTTAACTGGCATGATTTCAATGGTTTTGGCCTTTATGAACTTGCTGCCTATACCAGGCTTAGACGGCGGCCACGTGGTCTTTCTGCTCTATGAAATGGTGCGCGGCAAAGCCCCTTCTGATAAATTTTTGGAAAATACCCAAAAGGTAGGTATGGTAATTCTACTAGCGTTGATGGTGTTTATTTTCGGCAACGATATTTATAAACTCATCAAAGACTTTTTTGCCTAGAATGACCCGATTCGTCAAAGCCAAAAAACATTTAGGCCAGCATTTTCTCAAAGATGAGGAAGTTTCCGAGCAGATAGCCACAGCCTTAACAGGGCACGGAGGCTATAAAGTTGTTTTAGAAATTGGTCCTGGTACTGGCGTACTCACCAAATATTTGTTGCAAAATCATAGGTTTCAGCTTTATTTGGCCGAAATAGATACCGAGTCCATTACTTATTTGCGTAGGCACTACGGCGCTATCAATTTGCTTGAGGGCGATGTCCTCAACATGAGCATTGAAGAGCGCCTTACAAAGCCCTTTGCCATCATTGGCAACTTGCCCTACAACATTTCTTCACCTATTTTTTTCAAACTCTTGGACTGGCGCAAATTTGTACCCGAAATGGTCTGTATGATTCAGAAAGAGGTCGCTGAACGGATTTGTGCCCCACCCGGCAGCCGCACTTACGGCCTTTTAAGCGTACTTTTGCAAGCGTATTACGAGGCAGAGTATTTGTTTACCGTGCCGCCCAGAGTTTTTGTACCACCCCCAAAAGTAGATTCCGCCGTTATACGTCTCAAAACTAAGCATATTGAAGACCTCGGTTGCAAGCAATCCGATTTTGTAAATGTTGTAAAAACAGCTTTTAATCAACGCCGCAAAACCTTACGTAACGCTCTTAAACCCCTAACAAATTGTGTATTGCCTCTGTATGCAGACAAGCGGGCAGAAACACTCAGTGTGGCAGATTTTGTAGCACTCACCAAAGATATTGTAGAACAACGTCGCTCTCAAAATTGAGTCTTGTACGATTTTTGTTGCACTCTTTGAGAAAACTTTTAACTTACAAC
Source organism: Cytophagales bacterium (assembly GCA_013299045.1). Classification (GTDB taxonomy): domain Bacteria; phylum Bacteroidota; class Bacteroidia; order Cytophagales; family Bernardetiaceae; genus RDZD01. The sequence continues at coordinate 15,683 of JAAFJX010000036.1, forward strand.
AAGAAACCAAACGATGCGCGCCACCCACCCCTCCAAGCTAATAGAACAACACCCACGCCCAAGGCTATCGCAAACTGTAGCCATAGCACTATGGCTCTTCGTATTTTTGGCAAGCCAGTCTTTATCTGCTCAGTCGTGGAAAGCACTTCGAGATAGCGCCACCGAAAACTACAATCTCAAGCAACACGATATTGCCTATAGACAAGGGCATCGTGCCATCTTACAAGCCCGTATTGAACTTAAAAAACCCGATACGGCCTACAATGCTCTCTATCTGATGTTGGTACAGGTATGCAGTAAGGGTAAATTGCACCACGAAGGCTTGGTCTTGGCCACCGAAGAACTGAACTATCAAACAGGAATACAGGCTGCTAGCATACAAAAAGCCTCTCCTCTTCTACACAAAGCCATTTTTTATGAAAAATTAGATAGCCTTACGCAAGCTATTGAAACGAGCTTACTGGCAAGTTCTTCCATAAGGGAGAGCACCGGCGAAAAAAACACGCTTTACTTGCTATGTATCAAAACACTGGCCAATGCCTACAATAAACAAGGACGCTACTTAGAGGCATCGCCCTATTTAGTGCGTTTGGTGAGTTTAAATCGCGAACTCGTGGGCAATGATGATGCACGTTATATTGCCGCCGAACATGATTTAGCCAATAACTTGAAAAGACTAGGGCGCTTTACGCAAGCAGCAGAACTCTATAAAAACACACTTGAATTTTGGGAAGAGCATGAGATTATCCGACTCATTAAAAATGGGAAAGCTGAGGGTGTTGCTTTTGGGCAAACCAATGAGGAGCAACAGTATTTTGCTACACTCAATAACTTTGCTGACCTTTATCAGGAAATGGCAGACTATGCGAACTCAGATACACTCTTCCAGCGCAATGTGCGTGAGCGCAAACAGGTATATGGAGTAAGTAGCGTAGAGTATGCGGCGGCTCTTAATAGCGCTGCCATGCTAGACTACGAAATAGGCGACTACACGCTCGCTGCTCCGCTTTGTAAGCAAGCCACCGATATTTTTAAGCGTGCTTTGGGCTCAGAACATATACGTTATGCACATTCCCTATTTAATCTAGCTCTTATTGATGCCGCTATGGGCAAAGTGAATGAAGCAGAATCGCAATTTATGGAGGTCAAGAGCATTTATGAACAAAAACTAGGCACGCAACACATTGAATACGGCAGTGTGCTTTCAGAGTTAGGGCTTTTATACGAAAAAAAGAAAAATTACGTAACAGCAGAGCTTTTTTATCAACAAGCCTCTGTTATTTACGAACAAACAGTAGGCCGAAAACACGCCAAGTTTGCAGAGGCCATCAATAAACTAGCTCTTCTGTATGCAAAAGGCGAGAGTTTTATTCAGGCAGAAGGACTTTTGCAACAAGCCTTAAGCATAGAGCTAGAAATTTATGGCGGCAACCACCCGCGCGTGGCCGAAAGTTACTACGATTTGGCAGAGCTTTATTTTTCTAAAGGAGATAATAAAAAAGCAGAAGATACCTACAACAAAGCTTTCAAGATTTATAGTAACATGAAGACCGCCAACAACGTAGGTAAAGCCCGCGTGAATATGGGTTTGGCCAAACTGAATTGGGCTACTGGAAACCTGAAACGTGCTGAAAAGCTGTTCAATGAGTCTAACCAAGACTATTTGACGCAAATTCGTCAATACTTTGCTTTGTTTACCGAAAAAGAAAAGGAACTTTTTTATGGCACACTCAAGTCCAACTTTGAACAGTATAATGCCTTTGCTGTCAGTTACATGAAAGAAGACCCCGCTGTTTTGGCCTCCATTTATAACTATCAGCTTGCAACCAAAGCCTTATTGTTCTATTCCAACAACCGTGTGCGGGAAAGCATCAGAAACAGCACAGACAGCAAATTGCACGATTTGTTTATGCGCTGGGAGCGCGTTAAGAGCCAGCTAGCCGACTATTCCAAGCTCAGTAATGATGATTTGCGTAAGCGTGGTATCAAAATGACAGACCTACAGTTCTCTGCCGACTCCCTTGAAAAAGCCCTTACTATTTACTCAAGTCGTTTTTCGGAAGAAAGCCAAACCCAGAAAAACATCAACTGGGCAAGCATTCGTTCTAAATTGAATGCAGACGAAGCCGCCATCGAGATGATACGTTTCCGCTACTTTGAGCCAACCAAGAACACAGGCTTTACAGATAAAATTTATTACATGGCGCTTGTAGTTACCCAAAAAACACTTTCACAACCTGCCGTGGTCGTTTTTGAGAGCGGAACTGAACTAGAAGGCGCGCTTTCGTCTTATTACAGAAATGCTATCAAATTTGAGATGGAAGATATTATCTCTTACGATAATTTTTGGAAGCCTATACAAGAACTGCCAGAGTTGCAAGGCATTAAGCGCATCTATTTTTCACCTGACGGGGTCTATAATCAAATCAATTTAAACACCATGCTGAACCCCGAAACTCAACTGGCCGTGCTAGACCAAGTAGATATACGTATGCTTTCCAACACACGTGAAATTATAGAAGGAGGCCTAAGCAAGCCCAACAATGGCACTGTTGCCCTTTTGGGTTTTCCGGACTACATCTACCACCCAGAGCTAGCCCGCAAGGCCGAAGAGAGTTTAGCCAAGAAAACCAATACCACCAAAACTGCCAAAGACCCTAAAACAAATGCACCGATTAAGAAAAAGCGGAGCATTGAAGGGCTTTCAGCGGCAGAACTAGCCAAATTCGGAGGAGCTATCAGCGAGCTGCCAGGCACCAAAGAGGAGGTAGAGAATATCGCAATGATTTGTAAAGAAAGCAACATTGCGCCAGTTGTTTTATTAGAAGAGAAAGCCTCCGAAGATACCATCAAAACGCTTCAATCACCTAAAATTTTGCATATTGCCACACATGGTTTTTTTGACCCCAGCGAAGCCGACGGCCGCAATCCACTTTTGCGCTCAGGTCTGTTGTTGGCGGGTGCTGCTCATACAATTTCACAGAACACAGGCTTTAGCAACAGTGCGCATAAACGCGATGACGGTATTCTGACCGCCTACGAGGTACTTAACTTGAATTTGCGTGGTACTGAGCTTGTTACGATGTCGGCCTGCGAAACTGGCTTGGGCGAAGTGCAAAATGGCGAAGGCGTATATGGTTTGCAGCGCTCTTTCCGTACCGCTGGAGCTAAGTGCGTTATTATGAGCCTTTGGCAAGTAGATGACCAAACGACACAACTGCTTATGAGCGCGTTCTACAAAGCCTATTTAGGCGATAAAAAGAGCTTGCGAGAGGCTTTTAATGAGGCTCAGAATAAAGTCCGCGAGCAGTTCGCTCACCCATTTTACTGGGGCGCGTTTGTGATGACAGGCGACTAGAACATTCGTATAAAGTCATTCATAGCCAAGCAAAGGTTATAAAGACGGGCCTTATTGAAAAACAATTCCTTTCAATAAGGCCTGTCTTTTTTATGTTTGGCCTTATGCTGCCTATTCACAGAACAGCACTAGTCCAGCGCTTGCAAAATATCCTGTATGAGGTCGTCAGTATCCTCTATGCCTACACTCAGGCGAATAAGTGAATCGGTAATACCTATTTTTTCGCGTTCTGGTTTAGGAATGCTGGCGTGTGTCATGCTGGCTGGGTGGTTGCAGAGAGATTCCACTCCGCCAAGCGACTCGGCAATAGCAAATAATTGCAGTCTTTTCATAAAACGTGCTGCAGCCTCTATGCCCTCTTCTGCCAAACGGAAAGAAATCATGCCGCCAAAGTTGCGCATCTGTTGTTTTGCAATTTGATAGGATGGGTGAGACTCCAAACCAGGATAAAACACTTCCGCTAATTTGGGGTGCTTTTCTATCGCTTTTGCTAGCGCTGCCGCATTCCGTCCGTGTGCGTCCATGCGCAGATGTAGGGTTTTAACGCCGCGCAATACCAGAAAACAGTCTTGCGGCCCAGGTACTGCACCACAGGCAAACTGAATAAATTTGAGCTGCTCGGCCAGTTTGGCATCTTTCATCATTAATGCGCCCATGATTACGTCTGAGTGCCCACCCAAATACTTGGTTATGGAGTGCATCACGACATCAGCGCCCAAGTCCAGCGGTTGTTGCAAATAGGGGCTAGCAAAGGTGTTGTCCACCCCAACAAGTAGTTCTTTATGATGCGCCTTAGCAATATCACTGACTGCTTTAATGTCCACAATACGCATGAGAGGATTTGTAGGTGTTTCAATCCATACCATTTTGGTCTTGGCGTTCAAAAAAGGTTTGATGTTCTCGGCTGTTGTCATATCCACAAAGTGGAACTTGAGGCCAAAATTTTCGTAAATTTTCGTAAACAAACGATATGAACCGCCATATAAATCATTCGTACAGACGACCTCATCGCCAGGCTTCAGAAGTTTCATTAATGCGTCAATAGCAGCTAAGCCAGAGCCAAAAGTATAGGCGTGTGTGCCGTTTTCTAAAGCAGCAAGGCTGGCCTCCAACGCAAAGCGAGTAGGATTTTGAGCACGCGAGTATTCAAACCCTTTGTGGATACCTGGCCCCTCTTGCACGAAAGTAGAAGTTTGGTAAATTGGGGTCATAATGGCGCCAGTAACTGGGTCTGGTTCAACGCCTGCATGCACGGCTTTGGTAGCGAATTTCATGGTTATTAGTTGGTTATAAAAAGATAAGATGAAACTATTGATACAAAAAAAACCAAAACTCAGAGCATTTGCACATGACGTTTTGGTTTTACTTTGGGTGTTTTGTGGCAGCCCGAAAGGCCGACAAAAATAATTTTAGTCTTCTTCTTCCTCTGGCTTTAGGCGCTCAAATTTAACTTTGCCTGCCAGAAATTCATCAAGCGCAATGCTAGAGGGCTTAGGTAAGCGCTCGTAGTGCTTTGAAATTTCAATTTGCTCCTTGTTTTCAAAAATTTCTTCCAAATTATCTACAGTTGAGCCAAACTCTTGAATTTTTTGACTGAGCTCCTCTTTGATTTGGTTAGAAATTTGGCGTGCGCGCATAGAAATGATAGAGATAGACTCATAAACGTTAGCGGCTGGTTCGGCAATTTTATCAACATCACGCGTGATGAGGGAAGCTCTAATCTGCTTCTTGGACAATCTTTGAGGTCTTAGCATAATTTATTTGCTGAACATTTTTTTAGATAAAATCAGACCGCAAATATGGCAATTATTTTTGAAATAACTAAAATTTTGATACAAAAATTAGGTTTCCGCATCAAAAAAACCTTTACAGAGCACGGATAACTTTGTAAAGGTTTAATAATGAAATTAATACAGATTATTCCACGTTCAAGCGCAAATACTCTATTTTTGAGCCGTTCTGCACATAAACG
>JAAFJX010000035.1 GCA_013299045.1 Cytophagales bacterium
CGCCAACGTAGAATCTCAAGGAGTAACTTCTGGAACTAACTGGGGCTGTTATTTGGGCTTGGGCGCTAAGGATACCCGTGCCAGAGCGGCCTTTGGTGGTTTTACCAATACTGACCCTGTAGCAGTTTGGAACGCCACAGGTGGTTTTACAGGCACACTGGGTGCTACCAACAGCGCAGATGAAGGCAATTCTTTGTCTTTCAATATTGGTACAATGGCAGCAAGTGCTTCTACCGAAATTGCCTTTGCCTACACCATGAGCCAAGCAGAATTGTCTGAAGCATTGGATTTGACAGCCTCTAATACAACAGCTACAGCAGACGGTGCAGATATTTCTTACTCTGGTGCAGCATCAGCTTGCCGCAACACACCTATTACTTTAAACGTTTCAGGTGGTGCTGGTTATTCTTGGGTATGGTCGCCTGGCACTTACTTGAACACTACGGTGGGTCCAACTGTTATCTGTACGCACACAGGTGCAACACCGATTACCTATACCGTAACAGGCACAAGCCCTTGTAATCCAACTGTTGTTAGAACAATTACAGTAAACCCAACTGCTCCTGCCACTCCGCCAACAGCGCCAAACCCAAGTATTTTCTGCGGCCAGGCAGCTACTATAACAGCCACACCTTCTACGGGCGGTACCATTGACTGGTGGACAGCCGTTTCAGGCGGTACGCAGTTGGCAGATAATACCAATAGCTATATCACCCCTTTCTTAGCAGCAGGTTCTTATACCTACTTCATGGACGAATATACCTTCAGCCCTGGTTCTGGTAATGGTGTTTTGCCTTACAATGAAAACTTTGAAGGGGCCACGGTGGCAACTTACACCACAAGTCAGTCGCCTATACCTGGCTCTGGTACATCTATGAATGAGTGGAATTACACAGCCTTCTCTGCACAGTCCCGTTTGCGCTTTGGTGCAGCGGGTGTAACGCCTTATCTGACAGGTGTGCGTTCTATGACTCTAGACCGCTCTAGTGCTGGCGGCCCAGTAACAGGTGATGCTATTTTGACTTTGAACTTGGCTGGCTATTCTACGGCTACGAACATGAGTTTAACCTTTGCTTATTGCAAGCACGGTGCAGTTACACCAGCAGATTTTGTGGTTTACGCCCGTAAAAATAGCTCAGACGCTTGGACAGTTATTGCTGGCGGCGGCGGCCCTGCCCTATGGGGCGCTTCAGGCACCTGGACTGTTTCGCCTACCTTTGACTTAGACGCTGTTCTGGGCGTAGGCTTTACTTCTACCTTCCAAGTACGTTTCTCGGTTACTTCAAACAATACCGTGGCGAGCATGACGACCAACTATGGTGTGTCTTTTGATGACATCAAGATTGAAGGTACAGAAAATACACCGCCTTCATTTTGCCGTAGCAACCGCTCACCTGTAACAGTTACGGTAAACCCATTGGCCATGCCTGTATCGCCTACAGGTGTTTATGCTAATACCATTTGTAGTGGCACGTCTGTAACCTTAACCGCTAACAGCGCAACAGGCATTGCGGCTAATCAAGTAAACTGGTACAATGCTGCTTCAGGCGGAACGCTTTTGGCAGGCCCTAGTACCACTTACACCACACCTGTTTTGGGCGTAGGGACTTACAACTATTGGGCACAAGAGAACTCACCTCCAGGCATAGACCAGACGTGGAACTTTACGGCTGGCATGGACGGCTGGTCAGCTACGCAAGCCTGCGCAACAGGTGCTGGCACATGGGGCTGGGCATCTGACGGCGGTGTAGGTGCGGCTGTTACTGCCAATGCAAACAGCTCTAGCCAACTCTTAACTTCACCTATTGTTTCTGTTGTTGGTATGAGTACCATCAATTTGAGCTACCGTCACCGCGTAGAAACGGAATCTGGTTGGGACCACGGTTATGTGAATTACCGTTTGCGTACAGGCGGTGTTTGGGGTGCTTGGATAAAATTCACACCTACTACAGGTAGCTATATGGGTGTTGATGGTGTATTTACTGACCCGTACAACGCTTGTACAACGTTCAATACAGATTCCTATCATGGTTTTGCGCCTTACAGCACGCATTCTGGCACTATTACTATAGGCGCTGCTACTGACATACAGTTGGAATACTTCTGCTCTTATGACGGTTCAGTAACAACAGGTAGCTGGTATTTGGATTGGGTACGCTTGAATGGTGGCCCCGCTATTTCTTGTACAAGTCCTCGCCGTATGTACACTGTGAACGTGAACACAAGCCCAACAAACAACAACTTCTGTAATGCAACAGCTGCCTTTGTAGGTTACAACAGCTTCCACTCAAACCGTTGCGCAAACGCACAAACCAGCGAGCCTAGCACACCTACAAGCTGCTTCCGTACCAATGGTGGCACAAACCCAGGTGTAAGCCACTCTGTATGGTTCCGCTTTACCAGCCCAGTAACACAGGTTTATGGTGCTTGTATCTACTACGGCACAGATGCAGCCAACGTTCCTACGGGTGGTCAGTTTGACTCTGAATTGGCAATGTACACTCTTGCAAGCGGTTCTTGCGCAGGCAACCCTAACTTTACGGGTGCAGGCCCTATTGCACTGACGCAAGTGGCTTGTAATGACGACGGTGTTCTTGCGCCGGCTATTCACGGCCCATGGGGTGTTCGTTCTGCCTTCAACTGCGGCTCTATTGCAGCAGGTAACACGACTTACTTCCAAGTGGACGGTGCTTGGCGTGTAGCAGCGGGTACTAAAGGCTCGCGTATGGACGCATTCCCAGGCGCTTCTGAGTCAGACGACTTTGTATTACACATCTTCCCTATTACGCTTTTGGATGTAGATTGGGTGAAGTTCGCTGGCAAACGCACCAACAATGGCAATTTGCTTGATTGGGTAACTGCAAACGAGTATGGCACAAAGGAGTTTGAAGTTCAGCGTTCTGCTGATGGCAAAACCTTTACCACAATCGGTACAGTAGCGGCCAAAGGCGGTGTAAACAATAGCTACACTTTCACAGATGTTAATCCATTGACGAACTCTTACTACCGTTTGAGAGAAGTGGCGATGGACGGCAAAGAGCATTTCAGCAAAGTGATAGTGCTTAATAAAAATGTAACAGGCTTTGGTATATTGAGCATCAGCCCTAACCCAGCTAAGGACGTGGCTGAAGTACGCTACAATGTAGAAGAAGCTGCGACTGTTAAAATAGAACTCTTTGATGCGACTGGCCGCTTGGTGTTGTCGTCCGAAATGAGTGCTACAGCAGGCGCTAACTCAACTGCTCTCAATGTATCGGCTTTGTCAAAAGGCAATTATGTAGTTAGCCTCACAAGCGGTACAAACAAAGCCACTAGCAAACTCGTGAAGAGATAAAAAAGCTCCTTTGATAGTTTAATAGTACGTTTTATAACAATGAGCTGCCGTAGAAAGTAGCTCATTGTTTTTTTATTGCTTGCCTGTTTTGTTGATACAACTGCTAGTTGATGGTTTTGTCTTTGATGTAAAAACAAAACTCCGCCAAACAACATCAATATTTATTGCAAAATTCAAAGTAAGCCTCTAATTTTGCGCCACTAATAGGCCTAAGTTTTATTTTCAATTTTTATTTATAGGCTCTGGTACAAATCCTTCTAAAAAAATAATTGGGTCATACCCAAAACCTTATGTACTTAGGTAAAAAAGTGGTGGTGGTGTTACCAGCCTACAAAGCCGCCAAAACCCTCTTAAAGACGTATCAAGAAATTCCGCAAGAGGTTGTTGATGAAGTTGTTTTGGTGGACGACGCTAGCCCCGATAACACGATAGAAGTCGCGCAAAATATTGGTATTAAGCACATTATTAGGCATGAACGAAACAAAGGTTACGGAGGTAACCAGAAGTCATGCTATAAGAAAGCACTAGAACTCGGTGCGGATATTGTGGTTATGCTTCACCCAGACTATCAATACACACCGTATTTGCTGATGGCAATGATTTCTGTTATTGGGAATGACCTTTACCCCGTCATGTTTGGTTCACGCATATTAGGCAAAGGTGCATTAAAGGGTGGTATGCCCCTTTACAAATATATAGCTAACCGCTTTCTAACCTTCACACAAAACTTGCTGATGAATCAAAAGCTGTCTGAGTATCACACAGGCTACAGGGCATTCTCACGTGATGTGCTGGAGAAAGTTCCGTTTGAGCGCAATTCAGATGATTTTGTGTTTGATAATCAGATGATAGCACAGATTTTTTATAATGGCTTTGAAATAGGGGAGGTAACCTGCCCAACTAAGTATTTTCCGGAAGCCTCGTCTATTAATTTTGCAAGAAGCAGCAAATATGGGCTTGGTGTCCTCAAAGTATCTTTCCTTTATTTTCTGACAAAACTGAAACTCTATAAATGGCGGATTCTGGTTCAGTAAAGCGTATTTTGGGTATAGACCCAGGTACTGCCATTACAGGCTATGCAGTCATAGAGGCGGTAGGTTCAGTACTTATATTGAGGCAGTTAGGCATACTGCGTTTAAGCAAATTTAAAGACCACTATGAGCGTTTAAAAAAAATATACGAGCGCGTCAATCAGCTTATAATAGAAGAAGCCATTACTGATTTTGCCATAGAATCACCTTTTATAGGCCAAAATGCTCAAATAGCGCTAAAGTTAGGTCGTGCGCAGGGTGTGGCTATGGCTGCGGCTCTTGCCAATGGCATTGATATTACAGAATATGCGCCCCGAAAAATTAAGCAGTCTCTTACAGGCAATGGCAATGCCTCAAAAGAACAAGTAGCAAAAATGACGCAACAGCTTTTGAAGTACGAAGCCCTACCAGATTCTTTTGATGCAACAGACGCACTCGCTATTGCTATTTGTCATCATTACCAACAGAATGCACCTTCAAAATCAAAAAAAAATTGGGGTAAGTTTCTTCAAGAAAACCCTGATAGACTCGCCTGAGGATTTTTATGTTAAAGACAGAACGTTTATATCTGCGTAAACCGCTTCTTAGCGACGCAGCTTTTTTGTTAGAATTGCTTAATTCCGAAGGATTTATTCAAAATATAGGCCAACGCAATGTATTCTCTCTTGAAGCGAGCGCAGACTATCTTGATAACCGAATTATGCCGCCGTTTGAAGCCGGGAGTTGGGGCTTAGCTATCATGGAGCTGCAAAGCACCAAAGAAGCTATTGGCCTTTGTGGACTAGTCAAGCGCCCTTATTTGAATGCTCAAGACGTTGGTTTTGCTCTTTTGCCCAGTTACATGAGGCAAGGTTTTGCACACGAAGCCCTGCAAGCTACTATTCGTTACGCATTCGAGGTTCTGAAAGAAGAAAAATTATTGGCTATCGTCCTGCCCAACAACAAAGACTCTATTAGGCTCTTAGAAAAGAATAGATTTGAGCAGAAAAATCAGTTTTCAGAACCTACCACCCATGAAATTCTCCAGCTCTGGGAGTTAGCTCCTTTATAACAAGATGGCTAGAAAACAGCACATCAAAAACGCTATGACCGACCCAGATTTAGCCGCGCTTATTAGCGAAAAAGTACGGCATTGGTACAGACAAAACTTGCGCGCTTTACCATTTCGCCAGACCAAAGACCCTTACCTTATTTGGCTTTCTGAAGTTATCTTGCAGCAAACACAAGTCAAACAGGGGCTACCTTACTATGAAAAATTTAAGGAAGCCTATCCTCGTGTAGAAGACCTTGCTGCCGCAACAGAGGAGGAGGTTTTACGACTTTGGCAAGGGCTTGGTTATTATTCTAGAGGGCGAAACTTGCACAGTACAGCCCAAATAGTGGCTTCGCAGTATGATGGGCACTTTCCTCAAAGCTACTCAGAACTCATAAAACTCAAAGGAATAGGCACTTACACGGCTGCCGCCATTGCCTCTTTTGCCTTTGGTGAACCTGCTGCTGTGCTAGACGGGAATGTTTTTAGGGTTTTATCGCGTCTTTGGGGCAATGAAACAGATATCGCATCTTCAGAAGGAAAGCGTGTGTTTACCCATTTAGCGCAAGCGTTGTTGCCATCTGCCCATGCTGCCGAGCACAACTACGCCATGATGGAATTTGGCTCATTGCATTGCAAACCTCAAAAGCCGCTTTGTGCTAGCTGCCCGCTCAGCGATTTGTGTGTTGCTAATTTGCAAGACTTGCAAGATGCTTTGCCTTATAAAAGTAAAAAAATCAAAGTGAAAGAAAGGCATTTGCATTATTTTGTTGTAGAGAAAGAGCACAAATGGGCGCTTAAACGCCGAGAAGATAGGGGCATCTGGGCAGGCTTGTACGATTTCCCTTGTATAGAAACCCAAGACTCTATTCCGCCCATTCACAAGGCACAACCCGTGCTTTTTTTTGCCAAACCTTACAAGCACTTGCTGACGCACCAACGCCTTTGGCTCTACTTTTGGGCACTAGACAATCTGGAGGGCTTGAAAGAAAAAGACTATAACTGGTACAGCCCCAGCGAAGTAGCTTCGCTACCCAAACCACGCCCCATGGTTTTGTTTTATGAGGCATGGAAGGCTAGAGAAGAGTAAATTTGTCTTTTCTTATTCTTTAAAAAAATCTGCTAAAAGACCAACAATAGATTTCACACGGATAAAATGGCTTTGGAAGGCGTTGGCATTAGGGTGGGTGTTCATAACCGTAACAGAATCAATGACTTCGCTGTCTTTCAGTTTTTGAACGGCATTAGACGGGAAAAGACCGTGTGTGGCAATAACGTTTATACGGAGAGCGCCAGCATTCTTATATGCCTTGGCGGCTTGTACGAGTGAACCGCCTGTACGTATCATATCGTCGTAGATAACCACACTTTTGCCGCTAACGTTGGCATTGATGCCTGTAATATGCGTTTCGCTGCCACTTGTGCGCATTTTATAGACGAAAGCAGCTTCTACACCCATATCATTCGCCAAAGATTCTACCCATTTTGCGCGGCCAGCATCAGTGGAAGCTAAAACGAAGTTGTCGCCGCCTACTTCTCGGGCAGCTTCAATCACTAAGGGCTTGGCGTAGAGATGATTGGTATGGACATCTCCTTCAAAATAATGTTCAATACCAGCAGCGTGTAAGTCAATCATAATAACGCGATTGCCGTAATAGGCCTTCGGAATAGCAGAAATTAGCTTGGCTCGCATCTTTGCCGTAACAATTTCGCCACGCTTAATAGCTCTTTCCATTGTGGAATAGCCATAAAAAGGTAAAATAAGATGTAATTTTTTAATGCCTAAGCTGACCAAGCCTGATGCCAAATCAAAGAGTTCTAGCGTATCGGAGTCGCTGACCGTACCGCCAATAAGTGCTGCTTCGCGGTGTTGAACAGCCGATTCTATTCGGTAGTAAGTTTCGCCGTCAGGAAACTGCTTTCGTGTCAATATGCCGTGCTCAAAACCCTGAATTTGAGCCAATTCATCTTGTAAATATTGGTAAGAACGCGTAGAAAAAACGAACATATCTTTGAACTTTTTGAGTGAGAGCAGTCTAATTGTGTTTCCAAAGATGACAAAAGCGCGGCGTTTTTACAAGTTATCTTTCAAAAAAACAGCACCATGTATCCAAACAAAGGAGAATTTAAAGATAATTTTTTTGATTAATTAACTGAAAATAAATGCCTTACATACATTTTAAGAAACGAACAAATACGGAGACCCCAAGGTAAGCCTGTAACACAAGACTATTTAGTCGTCCTTTAAAAAGTACACTCAATAGATGTAAGCTAAATTTAAGGAGGATAGCTTGCCTACTTTGGGAACACTTTAACGGCCTTTGATAGACTTCTCTTCTCTACTTTTTGCCTTGATGCAAAAAGTAGCAAAAAAATCAAGCCTTGCAAAAGGCCAATTTAGATGAAAAAAACAGGCTTTTTTCATCTAAACCAGCGAATGGCTTTTTCTTTGATTCACTCTCTTGCAAAACATAGTTGCACAGAAAATCTCACCCTCTGACATTTGAGCCATTCGCTTTTGTCTGATGCGAGGCAGTGCAGGACTTAAAAAGCCCTTGAGGTATTACCAGCTTCTTGACAAAATGGGCTAAAAACTAAGATATTTTAAAGATGAAAATATTGGTTAATTTACTTATAATAAATGCTTTATATACTTTTTAAGGGAAGACTATTTATAGCTAAAGCCACGGCAAGAAGCGCTAAGATGGCTTGAATTAGACGCTTTAATACTTTTGTAAGACTACCTTATAAGCAACATCAAATGCAATTGGCAGAATTAGCAGGATTTGACAAACAAAATACTTGTAATACATTTTAAATTTGTGAGGTTTTGATTTAATACACTACATAAACACTATGAATTTCAGGCACTTATTTGTATTTTTTTTGTCCTTCTTCAGCGTACAATCTGCTTTTTCACAAAACACATTGCGCCTAGAAGGCCGTATTGTCAATGAGAATAAAGAAGCCTTGCCTTATGCGAATGTATCCTTGCACAAAGCACAAGATTCTGCTTTGCTAAAGGCCACATTAACGGATTCTTTAGGTCTTTTTGCTTTTGAAAACATACCAATAAGTGCCTATTTTTTAAAGATGAGTTGCGTGGGGCATCAAGGCCTGGTCAAAGAAGTCATTATTTTGGAGAATAATTTGGTTGCATTTGCGGAGTATCAGCTTGCACCTAACAGCCAACTAGAGGGAGTTACGGTACTTTCTAAAAAGAATTTTATTGAAAGAAAAATAGACCGCACCGTTATTGTACCAGACGCACTCATAAGTAATGCAGGTTTGAGTGCCTTAGAAGTTATGGAAAAAGCACCAGGGCTGCAAATCAACGAAGATGGGAATATTCAGCTAATAGGACGTTCGGGCGTTATGATTTTTCTGGACGGTAAACCCAGCTACATGGCTGCCGATGCGCTGGCTAATTATTTGCGTGGGCTTCCCGCTGGCAGTATTGAGGCCATAGAAATTATGCCTGTGCCTCCTGCTCAGTTTGATGCGGCGGGCAGCGCGGGGGCTATTAATATCAAGCTCAAGAAAAACATTCAGAAAGGGCTTAACGGTGGCTTGAGTTTGTCTTTAAGGCAGGGTTTTTATGGACGCACTACCAATAGTTTGCATTTGAACTACCGTGTCAATAAGCTAAACTTGTTTTCTAACCTCAATTACAGCGTTATCAGGCAGCTACAAGACATCAACATTTATAGGAACTATCTTGGCGATACGGGCAATTTACAGGCACAACTTAGCCAAAATTCTTTTCTAAAAGATTTGATAACCAATTTGAATGGGCGAGTGGGTTTTGATTACTATCTTAATGAAAAAAGTACGATTGGTGCGGTAGTGGCTGCTGGGCTAGACCGCAAGGAAAACCTTACCACCAATCGTGCTTTACTCAAAAATGCCCGTCTTGAATTAGATTCAACGAATGTTGGCATTAGCACTGCCGACCAAGGTTGGCAAAATTTGAATAGCAATATCAATTATAGCTATAAAATTGGCAAAAAAGGCCGCGAAATTAGCGCCAACGCTGACTATCTCATTTACCAAGCAGAAATTGAACAAACGCTCAGCAACAGCGCCACTCGCCCAGACGGAAACACAAGCACACAAGACAAGTTACTCGGCCAGCTACCCGCCAGCATAGACATCAAGACAGCCAAAATAGACTACACCAATCCAATCAAGGCGGGGTTCTGGGCATTAGGCGCTAAAACCAGTGCAGTGAATGCCCAGAATACAGCCGAGTTCTTCAACGAAACCAAAGAGGGGTTAGTGCCAAACACTACGCTCACCAACTATTACAACTACGAAGAGCGCATTCATGCGGCCTACCTGAACCTCAACAAAAGTTTTGGAAAATTGGGTTGTCAGTTGGGCTTACGTGCCGAAAACACCAACATCGCTGGCCTGCAATATGGCAATCCTACCTTAAAAGATTCCACTTTTGAACGACACTATACCAGCTTTTTTCCTACGGTCTTTTTTACTTATCAGGTGGATAGCCTTTCACACCACGTTCTGGGCTTTTCTTTTGGTAGAAGAATAAATAGGCCTGACTATCAGATGCTTAATCCATTCAGCTATCCAATGGATAGATACACGATTTATTCGGGCAATCCTTTCTTACTGCCTACTTATTCGCAAACGCTGGAACTTTCACATACCTACAAGGGTATTTTTACAACCACCTTGTTCTATGATTTGACCAGCGATATGATTACAGAAACGATTGAAATTCAAGACGTTTTCTTTTATAGCCGTCCTGGTAATATTGGTGAACAACAGACTTTTGCGCTGAGTATCAATGGGAATTTGCCTCTAAGCACTTGGTGGCAAGCGCAAGTGTATGCAGAACTAAACCATAGCCGCTTCGCGTCGCGCATTTATGGACAAAAGTTGGTGAACAACGGGACACTTTTTACGACTAATCTAAGCAACCAATTCAATTTCAATCAGCAGTGGTCGGCTGAAGTGGGCTTTTTTTATCAAAGCACGGGGTATCACGCGCAGTTTGTCATGATTCCTACATGGCGCATCAACACAACGCTACAAAAGAAAATCATGAAAGGGAAGGGCAGCCTAAAACTGAGTTGTACAGACATTTTTTATACCTTCAAGCGTGGTGGCGATATACGCGCTCTTGACCAAGCTACAGCCAGCTATACGAATCAGCTAGACACACGCGCTGTTAGCCTTACCTTTGGGTATAACTTCCGCAAGGGCAATGTGCTGCGTGTACGCCAAAGCGGTGCTTCTGAAGAGGAAAGGCAGCGCATAGGCAGATAGCTTGGATTCAACAAAAATGTCTAACTCAGGCTTCGGGTTTATGGCCGTTCTGTTTGATTGAAAAAGGTACAAGTGGTGGCCGCTCAAAATATTTATACGGGGTTAGTTATCAATAAATTAAAGAATAACTTTATCTTTAAAACTTCTTAGTTTTTAGTAGCCTATTTTATCAAAAACGGGCAAAACCTCAAGGGCTTCTCGCGGCCTGCTACGCCTCGTAGCATACAAAAGCGAATGGCTCAAAGGTCAGAGGGTGAAGTTTTCTGTACAACCATGTTTTGTAAAAGAGCCAATCAAAGAAAAAGCCATTCGCTGGTTTAGATGAAAAAAGCCTGTTTTATTCATCTAAATTGGCCTTTTGCGAGGCTTGATTTTTTTGCTATAACCTAGGGAAGGTACTTTTTGAGGGATAACTACGCAAAATAGCCGCTTTTGCTGCCTCAAATGTGTAAGACTTTGCGGAACAAGATAAATTGAAAGTAAGAGGAGTATTTTGACAAACGGACAAAATTCAGGCCACTTGCCTTGTCTTACCGTTGAGCTACACTACAAAGCTATAAAGTTGTATGGATTTTGGTACAATTCAACAAGTATAAATTTCTTGATATGTATTTTTTACGCTAATATTGCAGTTCATTTTCCAATACACGCATCAGCACTCTCTATTACTGCTTTTAAGCAAAATTTATGGCTACTCGTACCTCCGCTGCAAATTCTACCGAACCTAAAGACGAAAAAAAGAAACTTAACAAAGAGAGCCTCAAATACTTGAATGGCATTTATCGCTTTATGTTCCCCTACCGTTGGAACTTTGTATTGGGTATGTTGTGTTTGTTTGCTTCTAGTGTGGTTATGCTGGCTTTCCCTGAGCTAACAGGAAACTTGGTAGATAGCTCCACGGGCAAAAGTGGCGCAGGTTTTAAGAATATTGACGAAATTGCCATCATTCTTATCAGCATTTTGAGTGTACAAACTATTTTCTCTTTTGCCAGAATTTATTTCTTTTCGCAAGTAAGCGAACGCTCCATGGCAGATATACGCACAGCCCTCTACAAAAAATATTTGGAGCTGCCGCTTACGTTTTATGACAAAAACCGAACTGGGGACATGATGAGCCGCATGACTGCAGACGTAGCGCTCCTGCAAGACAGCTTTTCTATTACACTGGCAGAATTTTTTAGGCAAATCATTGTGCTGGTGGTGGGCTTGGTGTTACTGTTTTACAAAAACTACCAGCTTACTTTCTTTATGTTGTCTATTGTGCCTCTTTTGGTGGTGGCAGCTATGTTTTTTGGCCGCAAGATAAAGGGAATGTCCAAAAGTACGCAGGACGAACTGGCCAAAACCAATGTGATTGTAGAAGAAACCTTGCAAACTATCAGCGTCGTCAAGGCATATACCAATGAATTGTTTGAGCTTGGCCGCTACCGCCGCACTCAGGAAAGTGTTGTTAAAATGGCGCTCAAAACAGCTAATTTTAGGGGTTTATTTGTGTCTTTTATCATTTTTGTTATTTTCGGTAGTATCGTAGCGGTTTTGTGGTATGGAGCTACGCTCATTGAGCGCAACGAATTGCTTATTGGTGAGCTAGTTACTTTTATCATTTACACGATGTTCATTGCTGGTTCTATAGGTGGTTTGGGCGATATTTACAGCCAAATTCAGAAGGCAATAGGTGCGTCCGAGCGCATTATGCACATTCTGGGCGAGGCTTCAGAGCCAACAAGTACTGCTGCAAACGTCTCTGTCCCTATTCCCAAACAAATAGAGCGCATCGTTTACGACAAGGTATCTTTTACCTATCCCACTCGCGTAGATGTTCCTATTTTCAAAGAACTGAGCTTTAGCATAGCAGCAGGCGAAAAAATTGCTTTGGTAGGCTACAGTGGGGCGGGTAAGTCCACAATCGTGCAACTGCTCATGCGGTTTTATGGTTTAGAGAGTGGTAAAATTTGGCTGAATGGGTCTGACATTCAGGATTTTGATATGACGGAGTTCCGAAACCTCATTGGTATTGTACCGCAGGAGGTCATTCTTTTTGGCGGCACTATCCGCGAAAATATAGCTTATGCCCGTACCAATGCCACTGATGCAGAGATTTTGGAAGCCGCCCGCCAGGCCAATGCTTTGTCTTTTATTGAGTCTTTTCCTGAAGGTTTGGATACACTCGTAGGCGAACGAGGCGTAAAACTCTCGGGAGGCCAAAAGCAGCGTGTTGCCATTGCTAGGGCTATTTTGAAAGACCCCAAGATATTGATTTTGGACGAAGCCACAAGCTCGCTAGATGCCGAATCAGAGCATTTGGTGCAAGATGCCCTAGACGAACTGATGAAAAACCGTACCACCATCATCATTGCGCACCGTTTGGCCACTGTCCGTAAAGCCGACCGCATTTATGTTTTAGAAAAAGGCCAAATTGTTGAAACAGGTACACACGAAAATCTTTTGCAGAACAGTGCTGGCGTTTATAGCCAACTTATTAAACTGCAAGTAGCAGAGGCTTAGCCCCTGTCTAAATTTTGTTTATAAAAACACTTCAAAGCATGGAAGCTCTCAAGTTGGCATTCAAAGTAGCGCTCAGAATTGCCTGGAGGTATTTTTTTGCCAAAGAAAAACGAAACTTTATACACGTTCTTACCTTTCTATCCTTGCTGGGTGTAGGCATAGGGACGGCAGCCATGATTGTAGTTCTATCCGTTTTTAACGGTATGCAGGCGCTGACTTTACGCTTACACGCCGCTCATAATCCTAGTTTGCAGATAAGTGCCGCATCAGGCAAAACCTTTGAAGTACATGAAGATTTGTTAAAAAAAATCAAACAAGTGTCTGATATAAAGGCTATTACGGAAGTTATAGAAGACAACGCTCTGGTGCGCTTCAATGAAACAAATTTGGCTATTCGCATGAAGGGAGTCGGCGATAATCATAGCCAGCAATACGACCTCAAGAAGCATTTGCTGCGCGGAGAGTTTTTGCTCAAAACCCCTCAAAATGGCCTCTATTATGCCGTTCTGGGCTTAGGAGTAATGATAAACTTGAACATTCCGCTAGGCGAACCCGCTTACCCCCTGGTTTTTTGGTATCCTAAGCGCGGCAAAAAGGTCAGTATAGACCCTACTAAGGCATTTTTGCAGGCTTCCCTGATTCCTATTGGTGTTGTGAGTGTGGAGCAGCAGTTTGATATGAACACGGTTCTTGTACCTATAGAATTTGCCAGAGAACTAACCCAGTATAGCTCAAAAACTGTAACGCAACTAGAATTGGCCATACCACCTGAAAGCAATGCCGAAGCAACAAGAAATGCCGTCAGAACTATTTTGGGTAATGGTTTTGTTGTAAAAACAGCTATTGAGCAGCAGGCCGTTGTGTTGCGGGCTTTTCAGATTGAACGCTTGTTTGCTTATGTGGCTTTGGTTTTTGTCATGGTGGTGGCTTCTTTTAATATCTTTTTTTCGCTGATGATGCTTGTCATAGAAAAAAAGCGAGATATCGGCATTCTGAGAGCTATGGGCAGCTCCAGCGGGCTTATCAAACAAATCTTTTGGTGGGAAAGTTTTTTGATAGGTGGCTTTGGAGTACTAGTTGGCTGTTTGGTCGGTTTTGCCTTGGTTTATGCACAAGAACAGTATGGTTTGGTGAGTATGGGAGTGGCTTCGGCCGTACAGGAGTCTTATCCTGTTGAGTTGCAATTTTTTGATTTTGTCTTGGTCGCATTGACTGTTTTGGTCATTACTACATTGGCGGGTCTCTTCCCTGCATACAAAGCAAGCCAGCTAGGCAATAATAAAACGATTGGCTGATGCTTCCCTATTTTTTTAAGGTAGTGTACCCTTTTTCATGGAATAAATTAACTTGTTTATCTATTTCACTTGCTTGCGAATGAAATTATTTGGTAAATTGGCGCAATTAATGCAGCAAGCCTAATGCAATGTTTTAAAACGTAGATAAATGCAAGCTATCAGAGGAATATGGAACTTCATTTCTAACATTGGCGTTACCAATGATTTAGACAAATATTTGGCAGGAAGGATAAAACTCTGCAACCGCATAATATTTGTGATGCTTGTCTGTAGCGTTAGTTACGTGCCGCTCATACTGTTGATAGCACCTAGCCTAAAATTGCTCTTGATAGTCGCTATTGCATTAAACATCTTGCCACTTGTCTTTAATGGACTCCAACTACATCGACTGGGACGTATCGCTGGTGCAGCCATGTTGTCTGCATCAAATTTGGTTACTGTTGTCGCTTATTTGCCTCCAAACTTACCCATTCCTGACTATATCTATTGCTTTATGCTTGTTTCATGCGTCTTGCCAATGGTTTTTTTCGATGTAAGAGAAACAAAATGGACGCTTGCATCATTAGCTATTAATATTGCATTAATTATAGTCATGCAATGTTCAGTTGGTGCATATTTCTTAGGAACAGATATCAAAGTGATGACCAGTGATATGTTTTCAATAATCATGTTTGTTACTTGCATTGTGCTTTTGGTGTCTTTTTTATGGCTCATGCGGCGCTCTACTGAAGAAATCATGCAAGAACGGGACAGCCTCATGGCCAACGTGGAGCAGATGAATAAAGGCTTAGAGCTTGAAGTAAAACGCCGTACCATTCAACTGGAGGATAGCCTCAAAAACGTGCAGTCCGTAGAGGAGGAGTTGCGGCAGAATATTGAAGAAATGCAGATTACGCAAGCGCATAATAACCTGCTAAACAGCATCATTGACCAAACTACCGATGCCATTCAAGCCAGCTCGGAAGACGGCAGGTTTATTTATATGAACGCTGTGGCTGCCAGCCGTTTTGGCATTAGGCCCGAAGATGCCTCTCAATATTTCGTCAAAGACCTTGAAGCTATTTTCAAAGAAGAAGGCTCGTGGGAAGCACACGTTCAAGAACTCAAAGAAATCAAGACGCTTACCATAGAAAGTGCAAACACCAACCAAGCTACAGGAGAAACCTTTTACGTGGAGGTGTCTGTACGTTACATCGTTATAGAGGGAAGAGGCTATATGATTGCTACTTCACGGAATATTACAGAACGTAAGAAAACACAAGAGAAAATTTTGGCGCAAGAAGCACAAATTAGGCGTGTGGTCAATGCACTGCCTAGCTGCGTCTTCGAATCTGTTTTAGATGTTCAGACTGGCAGCTTCAAGATGTACTTCATCAACGAAGCCGTTACAAGAATATTTGGTGTTTCGGAAGAAGAGGCCCTGACTGATGTAAACAATCTCATCAACAAAATGTGTAAGGGCGAATATGAACGCTTTGGTACAGCTATGAGCAAAGCGCTCGAAACGATGTCGCCTTTCAGTATAACCTATCAAATTCAAAAAAGTAAGAACGAAAAACTGTGGGTAAGTTCCTACAACGTGCTTCAGACGCTCCCAGATGGCAATATTCGCCTCACCACTGTTGTTACTGATATTACTGCCGCGGTAGAAGCAGAACAGGCCATCAAGGAACAAAACGAGCAGTTGGCCTCTTCGGAAGAAGAACTCAAGCAAAACCTAGAAGAGCTACAAGCCACACAAGAAAAGCTAGGTGAAATCTACGCCGAAGTACAAGAAAAAGAAGCCCAAATTAGCCGTATTGTCAATATGCTGCCAAACTGTGTGCTTGAAATGGAGGTTGATACTCAAACAAGAGCCATTGACGTTCTCTTTGTCAATAATGCCGTCAAAAATGTTTATGGTATTAGCCCTGAATTTGCTTTAAAAAATCCTAATTCTATTTTTGGCATGGTGCGCAACCGCCAATTGGTTCATTCAAGAGTCAGCGACGTTATTAGTTCCATGAAGCCGTCTTTTATGACTTATGATATACAAAGGCCAGATGGTAGCATTGCGTGGCTAAGTTCTTATGGTGTACCAGAATGGAAGAGCAATGGGAAAATACGCTATACGAGTGTGGTAACAGACATTACCGAAGCCCGAACCGCTGAGCAAGAAATCAGGCAACTCTCTCTCGTCGCTTCCAAAACGTCCAACGCGGTTGTTATTACAGACAACAAAGGGCTTATTACATGGGTCAATGATAGTTTTGAACGCATTACAGGCTATAAAGCTGAAGAAGCCATAGGCAAAAAGCCAGGCGCTTTGCTACAAGGTAAAGATACAAACCCTGAACACGTACAACGTATTCGTGAGGGTTTGGCCCGTAAAAAGTCGTTCATACAAGAAATTTTGAACTACACAAAAGATGGAGTCCCTTATTGGTTGGAATTGAATATTACACCAGTTCTAGACGAAAACGGCGATGTGCTACAGTTCTTAGGCGTAGAAACGGACATAACAGAGCGTAAAAATGCCGAAACAAAGCTCAAAGAACTCTCTCTCGTTGCTTCCAAAACGTCCAACGCGGTTGTTATTACAGACAACAAAGGGCTTATTACATGGGTCAATGATAGTTTTGAACGCATTACAGGCTATAAAGCTGAAGAAGCCATAGGCAAAAAGCCAGGCGCTTTGCTACAAGGTAAAGATACAAACCCTGAACACGTACAACGTATTCGTGAGGGTTTGGCCCGTAAAAAGTCGTTCATACAAGAAATTTTGAACTACACAAAAGATGGAGTCCCTTATTGGTTGGAATTGAATATTACACCAGTTCTAGACGAAAACGGCGATGTGCTACAGTTCTTGGGCGTAGAAACGGACATAACTGATAGAGTTAGACGAGAACGTGAAATTGTTTTGATGAATGAAAATTTGCAAACTTCGGAAGAAGAACTCAAGCAAAACTTAGAAGAGCTGCAAGCCACACAAGATAGACTCTTGGAGCTGAGTTTTGAGCAAGAAAAGTTTGTCAGCTTGGTCAAATATACGCATTCTTTCATAGCCATTGCTGATATGAAGGGGCAAATCGTGTTTTTGAACGAAATGGCAAAACAAATGTCGGGCTATGGCGAAAATTATATGCAGACGCATATTTCGGATTACCACGACGCAGTTCATGCAGACGTTGCTCAAAATGAAATTATACCAACCGTTCTTTCGGAAGGGTTGTGGCGTGGGCAGCACCAAATCATTCATCACAAAACCAAGCAAGAGTACATTACCAATGCAACAGTATTTCTTATCAAAGACCCACAAACCCAAAGACCTATTGCCTTAGCTTCCGTACAAGAAGACATTACTGAAAGACTCCTTTACGAGCGCGAAGTCAAAAAGAAAAACAGAGATTTGGCTGCTAATGAAGCTGTTTTAAGACAAAAAATTAACCAGCTTTCTCTTGCTCAAACACTCATGGAAGAACAAGCCTTGAGAATAAAAGACCAAAACGAAAACTTACTTGCTTCAGAAGAAGAACTCAAACAAAACTTGGAAGAGCTAAACGCTGCACAAGAAACGCTTTCCAATCAAAAAATTAAGCTGGAAATACAAAGTAGTTTCCAAAAAGCAATTTTGGATAATGCAGAGGCTATCATTATTACCACAAATACTGAAGGCGTTATCACTGGCCTCAACAGGAAGGCCGAAGAATTACTTGGTTATAAAGAAGCTGAGCTGAAAGATAAGCAAAGCCTTGCTATCGTCCACGATTTGCAAGAGATAGTGGCGCGCGCCCCTGAGATAAGTGCATTGGTAGGCTACGAAGTGCCGCTTGGGTTTGAAGTTCTGGTCGCAAAATCCAGGCTTAATTTGCCCAATGTAGGCGAATGGACTTTTATACGGAAGAGCGGTGAGCGCTTTCCAGTCAGTTTGGCAGTATCCGCAATGCGCGATGAAACTGGCCATATTACAGGCTTTTTAGGTATTTCTCAAGACATCAGCCAGGCCAAAGCCCAAGAAAAAGAGCTACGCCAAAGTAATGAGCGCCTCCTTATGCTCCAGCAAGAAGAAAAAGATGCTACGGCTTTCTTCCGCGCTTTATTTGAAGGGTCTTCTAACCCACATATGTTAGTCTTTCCTGGCCAGGGTATTCTGGACTGCAATACCGCTTTGATAGAAATACTCCGCTATCCGTCCAAAGAAGCGCTTATTGGCCTAACGCCAGACAAACTCTCGCCTGAATACCAAGACGACGGCACTCTTTCTGCCGCAATGATTACTGTGCATCAAAAAATCCTCAAAGAAAAAGGGTTCGTGCGCTTTGATTGGCAGCAGTTGCGTGCAGACGGCACCCTTGTATGGGTAAACGTGGCGCTCAGTAAAGTTTACGTGAAGGCTAAGCCCGCCATACTGGCTGTTTGGCACGACCTCACCGAAATCAAAGAAAAAGAACTAGCCCTCCAAGAAGCCAACAAAGAGCTAGCTGGTACGCTCAAGCACCTTTCTGAGGCGCAAGACCAGCTCATTCAGTCCGAAAAAATGGCCACACTCGGCCAGTTAGTAGCCAGCATTGCGCATGAAATTAACACACCGCTTGGTGCAATACGCTCCTCTAGTAGCAATATCAACAATGCCTTAGAAAGGATTTTGCCTAGCCTACCACCATTTTTACAAGACCTCACTGAAAACGAGGCTGATATGTTCAAAAAAATATTGCTTTTATCTGCCTCTTATACTGATTTACTCTCCACAAGAGAGCAACGAAGTGTTAAGTATGAACTCATCGAAGTTTTAGAAAAATGGGAACTTCAAGAAGCAGAGAGCATGGCCGATATGCTTGTGGAGCTTGGTATATATAAACATTTGCCGGAATTTGAAGACCTCTGCAAGTCCTCAAAGGCCACAGAGTTCTTTGAAAATGCCATTCACTTCTCCACGCTCGTCAGGTCTAACAAGACCATTAGCGTAGCTTCAGACAAAGCCTCCAAAATAGTCTTTGCACTCAAGAATTTCTCTCGCCAAGACCAAACAGGCATCAAGCAACTCGTCAATATCAATTTGAGCTTAGAAACAACACTTTCGCTCTATCACCACCAAATCAAACAAAACATTGAGGTTATCAGAGAATTTGGCAACATTCCCGAAATAGATGCCTACCCAGACGAACTGGTGCAGGTTTGGACGAATCTTGTCCATAATGCCATTCAGGCTATTAAGGGCAAAGGAAGGCTATTTGTGAAAACAGAATGCAACGACTCCTTCCTGACAGTCAGCATAGGCGATACAGGCACTGGTATTCCAGAAAACATCAGAGAAAAAGTATTCAATCCGTTTTTTACTACCAAAAAAGCTGGTGAAGGCAGCGGACTCGGCTTAGACATTGTCAAAAAAATAATAGAAAAACACGACGGACGCATCTATTTTGAGTCAGAAATAAACGTAGGCACTACTTTTTTTGTAGAAATACCCTTTCAATGATGACAGTGAGCACTGTTTTACTTCAACAAAAAAAATCCTTTATATATGAAATCTTTTTTACTTACACTATTTTTAGTCATGTTTTTGAGCGTACCAGTCTTTGGTCAGGAACCAGACACAACCAATACAGTATTTAAGTTCTCTACAACTGATATGCTGGCTCTGCCTCCCGATGTAACCGACCTAAAGGTTACTACTTCTTCTAAAAACGCTGAAACACTACGAGATGCAACAGCCTCTATTAGTGTAATCAATGCCTATGAGATAGAAGACTATGGCGCTTTGACTATCCGTGATGTACTGGACAGAGTCGTTAGCACCTACGTAACAGGTTCTACTTTTATGCCCAATAACATCGTTTCCATTCGTGGAGATGTAACAAACGGCTTCAATACACACGTCCTTGTTTTGCTAGATGGCAGACCTGTGCGCGACAATTTTTTTAATGGCTTCAACAGTGCAGTTTATAGTGGTATTGCGCTGAGCAGCATTGAACGCATAGAAGTTGTGCGTGGCCCAGGTTCAGTCTTGTATGGCACATCAGCCTTTGCGGGGGTTATCAACATCATTCTAAAAAAAGGCAAAAAGCGCGGCGTTCAAGCCAGCCAGAGCGCCGGTGCATTTGGCACACAACTCTACGAAGCGGGTATAGGCTTTGAAAAAGGTAAACTAAAAATGGCCACTAACTTCCGCCTTTTTGATACCAGAGGCTGGGACTTTAGCAGCTATGACCATAGCAAGACACTCATCAACGAAAAAGTGAGCAACAAAGCCTCTAGTGCTAATCTGAATGCACAGTATGGCAGTTTCCAGCTAAATGTCCTTTGGACGCAGGCCAGAGACAACGTGTTTTCTGAAGGCGAGTTTATAAAATTAGAGCAGTACAGACAGATTCAAAATACCCGTTTT
This sequence comes from Cytophagales bacterium, assembly GCA_013299045.1. GTDB lineage: Bacteria > Bacteroidota > Bacteroidia > Cytophagales > Bernardetiaceae > RDZD01. The sequence goes on from JAAFJX010000035.1 coordinate 20,858, forward strand.
TTTACAGATTTGGGCTTTCAGAAAGATATTACCAAATGGTGGACTTTTAATTTTAATGTTACTTACAACCGTTCTCACTACTACGAAGACATAGCCTTAACGAGCTCAAACACAAGGGGCAACTACCACGATGCCTTTTCAACAGATTTGATTCTAGAAGGCTATAGCCAATTTAAGCCCATCAAAAACCTAAACATCATGGCAGGAGGCTTACGGAACATCATTGCTGGTAAGTTTGAACAGTCCCACCGAACACCCGATGGAAAACTCTACGATTACACCCTTGCGCCCATTAACCCTAATCCGAGGATTAGTACGCCACTTTACAACGACAATTGGTTTAGCTTTTATGCACAAGCAGACTATACCTTTTGGAAAAATAAGATGAAGATATTGGCTGGTGCGCAATATAATTTAGCTAATGGCAAAACAAGTCTTGTGCCGCGTGGTGGTTTTGTTTATAAAGTAAATGAATCATGGACAAGCAAGCTGATGTATGGGCAGGCTTTCCGTACTGGCTCAGGTTATGAGCGTTTATCTACAGAGGAAGAAGCATTTGGCAACGCAAACTTAAATCCTGAAAACATCAAAACACTTGAGTTGAATCTGGCTTATACGCACCCAAACAAAAAAGTAGCACTTTCATTAACTGCTTACAGGAGTTGGTCTAATGACCTCATCATTTTAAGCAACCCAGACGATAGCCTGTACATCTATCCATTCACAGGCGAAAGTATCCCTATTTATATCAATTTGCAAAACTTGCGGCACAAAGGCGCAGAACTAGAAGGGCGCTTTAATTTAGCAAAACGCCTACAACTCATCTCTGCATTCTCTTGGCAAGACGTAGAAATGAACAAGGCCATAGACGATGACCATAGCGGCGAACCTGAAGAGGGGCACGGTACAATAACGCAAGCCACAGGAATCCCGCGTTTTATGCTCAAAACTGGTCTTTTGTACAAAAATACACAAAGAGGCATAAGTTTTGGTGTATTCAATAGTTTTTACAGTAAAGTTAAGCCTATCAATTTGCATGACGCTGATGGTCATGTCCATGACGAAGAGCCTAGAAATTACAATCCCAACCCTCATGCTTACAACTACCTCAGCATCAATGCAAGCCTAGATTTGCGTACGGTCTTCAATATTGAGAACATTCCTCAAACAACTCTGAGTATTTTTGTTCAAAATGCTTTGAATAGCCAAATTTATTATGCAGAATATGGAAGGTCGGAGGTCAATAGCATACAGGGGCGTGGCGGCAGAGGTATCTATGGGCGCTTGGCTGTTAAATTTTAAAGATTGTTTATTTTTTGTAATTTAAAGCTGACCAACACCACCACAAAACAACATAACACACTTTACTATTCGGTTTACTAATTTGGAGCTGTCTTGACAATGAGAAACAGACTATTTATTTTTATTCTTCTGTATTTAAACTTAGTCTGTTTCGCAAACGGGCAGAGCCTGGATACACTTTTGGTACGTTTTAACAAAGAAAAACAGCCTAGTCTGCGTGCAGGCATTGCCACTCAAATCGGCAAACGTTATCTCTCTCGTCAGGTTTATTCAAAGGCAGTAGAGTATTTTGAAAAGTCTATCAAAGAGGCAAAAAGTACGAATCAAATGGAGCTTTACAAAGAAGCTTTGGGCAGTTTGGCATACACACAGTTCCAACAACAAGATTATGGGCAAGCAGAACAAAACTATTTGCAATTACTTAGCACATTTCCTCCTCAAAGCACGCAGGCAGGCAGAGCGCAGGCTCTTGAAAGTTTGGTCAGTCTTTATAAGATTCAAAAAGAAAATGACAAAGCGCTTAGTTACAGCGAACAACTGACCTCTTTTTATAAAACGACGAGCAATTTGCCAAAACAAGCCAGTACGCTTAACAATATTGGTTTTCTTTACAAAGTTTTGAACAAAAATGATGAGGCCATCGCTAGTTTTCAGAAAGCCCTTGTGGTTAATAAACAGCTAGTAGCCAAAGAAACGAGCATCACTGCACTTTCTAATTTGGGCTTTACTTACACCTATCTCAAAAGATATACTGAAGCCGAAAAAGCCTACAAAGAGGCTTTGGAGATTGCCAATGCGCAAGCCAATACTGAGGCTCAAAATGTATTATGGAATTACATGGCAGTAGCCAGATATTTGAGCGGCGATAATGATGAGGCCATAACAAACATACAAAAAGCAATAGCTATTGGTGAAAAGAACAAACACGAATACGTCCTTATAGAAAGCTATCAGGCTGCCAGCGACATTTACAAAAAAGCAGAGAACTTCAAAGAAGCCCAGCGCTATGACAGGCTAAACTCGGACTTAAAAGAAAGATTGGCTCAGAAAAAAGCTCAAATCCAACAAGAAATGGCTCAAAACCAGCTCGCTGCCGAACGCGCCGAAAATGAATTGAATCAGGCCATTGCAGAGCGCGAAAAGCAATCCTTAGAACTCCGCCAAGCCAAAACCGAAGCCGAAAAACGAGAACAAGAAAACGCCTTGCAAAAAGAACGCTTAGCCAATTTAGAAAAAGACAAGCGCCTTCAAGAGGCCGAAATGGCGCGCCAACGCAGTGAACGCGTCCGGATAGAGCAAGAGCTGGAGCTATCGCGCCAAAAACTACTCTCCGAAAAGATAGAACGAGAAACCCAGCAAGCACTCGCCGAAGCACAAAAAAAGCAAGTAGAACAACAACTGCTCATTGAAAAACAAAAAAGAGAGGCCGAGGAAGCAGAGTTTAAGCGCAAAGAAGCCTTACAGAAAGAAGCACAGCAAGACCAAATAGAAAAAGCAGAGGCCGACCGGCGAAACCTCTATCTTTATGCTGGTTTAGGCTTTTTATTGTTAGTTTTGCTTATTTTGGCTGTTGTGGTCAGAAGCTACCTCATTAGCCGCAGGCAACAAATGGCTTTGATGGAAGCCTCTAAACAAATTCAAGCACAAAACGAGGAACTTCAAGCCAACGAAGAGGAGATGCGCCAAAATTTAGAAGAACTCCAAGTTACGCAAGAGTCCTTACAAGAACAAAAAAAGACAGTTGATGCCAAAAATAGAGAATTACAGGCTTCGGAAGAAGAACTCAAACAAAACCTAGAAGAGCTCCAAGCCACCCAGGAAGCCCTACAAGCACAAAAACTTGAGGTAGATACCAAGAATGCCAGTTTGTTAGCTTCAGAAGAAGAACTCAAACAAAACCTAGAAGAGCTCCAAGCCACCCAGGAAGCCCTACAAGCACAAAAAATAAACGTAGATTTAAAAAATGCAGAGCTACTGGCCTCTGAAGAAGAACTCAAGCAAAATTTTGAAGAACTACAAACCACTCAAGAGGCTTTACAGCAGCAAAAAGACAGCCTTGAAGCCGCTCTAAACAACCTTTCTATCACACAAAGCCAGCTCATTCAGTCCGAAAAAATGGCGGCCTTGGGGCAGCTAGTCGCCAGTATTGCACACGAGGTGAACACCCCACTTGGCGCTATACGCTCGTCTAGCAACAACATACAAAATGCCCTGACAAAGATTATCCCGAGTTTGCCGCCTTTTTTGCAGCACCTCAACGAAAGCGAAGCAGAGGCATTCAAAAAAACATTGCTTATTTCTGCATCTAATACAGACTTGCTCTCCACACGCGAACAACGCAACCTAAAATATGAGGTTATGGAAGCCTTAGAAGGCTGGACGGTGCAAGAACCCGAAAAAATGGCCGATATACTGGTAGAACTCGGTATTTACAAATATTTAGAAGAATTTAGAAACATTTGCCAATCTGAAAAGGCCAGTATCTTCTTAGAAAACGCCATACATTTTTCTACACTCATCAAAGCCAATAATACCATCAATATAGCCTCCGACAAGGCCGCCAAGACCGTTTTTGCACTCAAAAATTTCTCACGCCAAGACCAGTCTGGTGTCAAACAGCTTATAAACATCAATTTGAGCTTAGAAACAACGCTTACGCTCTACCACAATCATATTAAGCAAAACATTGAGGTCGTCAGAGAGTTTGATGACTTGCCCGAAATAGAAGTTTATCCAGACGAGCTTGTGCAGGTTTGGACTAATCTGCTCTACAATGGTATTCAGGCTATCAAAGGCAAGGGCAAGCTCTTTGTCAAAACACAGCTTTTGGACTCCATAGTCAAGGTGAGTATAGGCGACACAGGCGCAGGCATTCCCGAAGATATCAGAGAAAAAATATTTAACCCTTTCTTTACCACCAAAAAAGCGGGTGAAGGCAGCGGGCTTGGTTTGGACATTGTCAGAAAACTCGTAGAAAAACACAATGGCCGAATCTATTTTGAGTCTAAAATCAATGTAGGAACTACTTTTTTTGTTGAAATCCCGTTCTAAAATTTTATGCGTATCCATTTATAAATGAAATGATAAAAAAATGAAAACAAGAATATGGCTAATGGTGCTCATGTTTGCTTTGTTATCCTTAGCAGCCAAAGGACAAGACTCCAGCCTTGTCAAAACCCCTTCCAAGCAAAACTTAGGGTTTGATGGTATGGTTGCTGTCTCTTTCGGCAAAAACTTTTATTCAGTTAATGTGGGTGGCCCAAGTTTTTTCTTGGTCTTGGGCAAAAAATGGAAAATCGGAGTCTGCGCCTTACCTTCGCTTTCATGGCTAGAGGGCAATTTAATGCCTAGACTGGGCGTAGCTCCACGAATTGACTATATGAATTGGGCCTTACTTGCCCCATTCTATTACAGAGATAAAACCACGCCTTGGATATGGTCGCTTGGCTTGGGCTATAAGTTTCAAAAGAAAAAAAATACTTAATTTGTACGCCACTCCAAGAACCGATATAAACGTTTTACAAGCAGGTTTAACTATTATGACACAATGAATATACTGAGTAAACTTACCATTTCATACGTCGTCGCTCTTTTGCTAATTGGCATATTTACTGTTACGAGTCAAATCCTTATTCAAAATTTTTTAGAAAAACAGCAATCAGAGGCCATCGTTATCAATATGGCAGGAAGGCAAAGAATGTTAAGTCAAAAGATTACAAAGCATATTCTTTTGTTGGGGGAACTCTCCGACTCTACAGCTTTGGCAGAGCAGCATAAACAAGCCTCCATAGCGCTCAATCTTTGGAACGAAGCACATACTGGGCTTATTGAAGGAAGTGAAAAATTAAAGCTGCCTAAAAGAGTGCCAAGTGATTCCATCAAAATGCTTTTTGCTGACCTGAAACCACACTATGAGGCCGTTTCGGTGGCCAGTAAACGAATCTTGGCGCTTCCACCTGAAAACAAGGAGGAATTCCGTGTCCATTTGGCCCAGATAATAAAACATGAATCCACCTTTCTCAAACTGATGGATAGTATTGTTTCTCAATACGAGCGAGAGGCCAACAGAGAGCTGCAAAAATTAAAACATATTGAAGCCATCTTGATGGTTATAACCCTTCTTATTCTTTGCTTGGAAGCACTTTTTATATTTAGGCCAATCGTTGCACAAACAAAAAAATACGTAAAAGACCTGAACGAAAAAAATGCTCTTATTTTAGCTACCCAGCAGAATTTATCAACTGCATTAGAAGAACTCCAAGCCTCTGAAGAAGAGTTGCGCCAAAATTTTGAAGAACTCCAAGCTACCCAAGACGTTCTCCAAGAACAAAAAGACAGCCTTGAAGCCGCTCTAAACAACCTTTCTATCACACAAAACCAGCTCATTCAGTCCGAAAAAATGGCGGCCTTGGGGCAGCTAGTCGCCAGTATTGCACACGAGGTGAACACCCCGCTTGGCGCTATACGCTCGTCTAGCAACAACATACAAAATGCCCTGACAAAGATTATCCCGAGTTTGCCGCCTTTTTTGCAGCACCTCAACGAAAGCGAAGCAGAGGCATTCAAAAAAACATTGCTTATTTCTGCATCTAATACAGACTTGCTCTCCACACGCGAACAACGCAACCTAAAATATGAGGTTATGGAAGCCTTAGAAGGCTGGACGGTGCAAGAACCCGAAAAAATGGCCGATATACTGGTAGAACTCGGTATTTACAAATATTTAGAAGAATTTAGAAACATTTGCCAATCTGAAAAGGCCAGTATCTTCTTAGAAAACGCCATACATTTTTCTACACTCATCAAAGCCAATAATACCATCAATATAGCCTCCGACAAGGCCGCCAAGACCGTTTTTGCACTCAAAAATTTCTCACGCCAAGACCAGTCTGGTGTCAAACAGCTTATAAACATCAATTTGAGCTTAGAAACAACGCTTACGCTCTACCACAATCATATTAAGCAAAACATTGAGGTCGTCAGAGAGTTTGATGACTTGCCCGAAATAGAAGTTTATCCAGACGAGCTTGTGCAGGTTTGGACTAATCTGCTCTACAATGGTATTCAGGCTATCAAAGGCAAGGGCAAGCTCTTTGTCAAAACACAGCTTTTGGACTCCATAGTCAAGGTGAGTATAGGCGACACAGGCGCAGGCATTCCCGAAGATATCAGAGAAAAAATATTTAACCCTTTCTTTACCACCAAAAAAGCGGGTGAAGGCAGCGGGCTTGGTTTGGACATTGTCAGAAAACTCGTAGAAAAACACAATGGCCGAATCTATTTTGAGTCTAAAATCAATGTAGGAACTACTTTTTTTGTTGAAATCCCGTTCTAAAAACAAAATATTTAATGACAACAACGCAACAATATGGTTTTTGGGGGGTGCTTTTTGGCTGCTGCTTTCCTGCTATGGCTTGGTTCATTGATGGCTACTTCATTCAAGAAATAGTATTTACAGGCTCTTTTTTGTCGCAAATCCATACAAAAAATCCCATTCATTACATCATAGATTTAGCCCCTTTAGTGCTTGGTTTAGCTTTTGCTTATATGGGCAGCATTGCGCGCAAGCTACAAAACCTTAGCATATCCTTAGAAAAAACGGTGCAAGACCGTACCCAAAGCCTAAGTGAGTCCGAGAAAAAACTCAAATCTAAGCAAGAGAGTTTGCTCAAACTCATTGATGATACAGGTTTTGTTATTCTTAAAACCTTACCCAAAGAACAAAACCGCATCATAGAGGTCAGTGAAAGTGTTTTAGAATTAACTGGCTATTCGGCGCAAGATTTTCTGAAGGGTAAAAAACATCTTCGCGATATAATTCTGGCCGAAGACCTAAAACTATTAGGACAGAGCTACCAGAATGCAATATCAAACAAAAAACCTATTGATATTTATTTTCGCATCAAAACAAAGGACGAGGAACTGCGCTGGCTTAATAACAAAACTAAGTTAGTTTATGATGGGCAAAATCAACTTGAACTCCTAGAAACGCTTTTAATTGATGTAACTCGTGCGAAACGACAAGAACAGGACTTAAAAAAGCTCTCCCTAGTGGCGCAAAGCACGCTCAACACCGTTATTATTACCGACCCAAAAGGCATTACCCTTTGGGTAAATAATGGCTTTGAACGTTTTACAGGCTATACTGCCGAAGACATCATAGGCAAAAAACCAGGCGAGGTTTTGCAAGGGCCAGGCACAGACCCCAAAACGACGGCCACCATGCGCGAATACCTCACACATAACCTACCCATAAAAGTAGAAATTTTAAATTATACGAAACAGAAAAAACCCTACTGGACAGAATTAGACATTACGCCAGTTTTTGACGACCAAGGTGAGGTAGAATTTTTTATGTCCCTGCAAATTGATGTGAGTGAGCACAAGGCCATGACGCAGGAAATTCGTGAACAACACGCTGCGCTGCTGGCTTCCGAGGAGGAGCTCAAGCAAAACCTTGAGGAGATGCAAGCCACCCAAGACCAACTCAGTGTGGCGCATTTACACTTGCAAGCACGCATCAACGCGACAGATGCTACGGCAGGCTATATGGAGCTCAGTACCCAGCGGAAAATACAAAGCATTAATGCAAAAATGGCTTCTTGGTTGGGTTATACTGAAAAAGAGTTAGTTCTGAAGGAGCATAAATTATTGCTCTGGCACGAAACCAAGCCAGAAGACTATGAATCCTTCTGGACAAGACTTCTTGCGGGCGAAATTATATCGCAAGAGTATGCACGCAAGCACAAAAACGGCTCTCTTGTTTGGTTGTATGCCTCTTACTGCCCCATGAAAGACAAGGAGGGCAAGGTCGTTGGAATTATGAAACTCGCCATTAACCTCACAAGTTCCAAGCAAAAAGAAGTAGAAATACAGCAGCAGAATGTACGCTTATTAAAAATGCAGCAAGAGGAGCGCGATGCCAATGAAATATTTAAAGCCCTTTTTGAATACTCAAGTAATGTGCATCTGCTTTTTGATGACACAGGCATCACGAATTGTAACAATGCTGCCGTTAGCCTGTTAGGCTACGAGTCTAAATCAGCCTTGCTGAAAGTTCACCCAGCCGTGCTCTCGCCCGAAGTGCAACCCGACGGACGAACATCTCTTGAAAAATCCATAGAAATGGACGGGCTGGCTCGCCAGAATGGCTTTCATCGTTTTGAGTGGCTACATAGAAAGGCTGATGGCGCAGACTTTTGGGTAGAAGTTACACTAACACCTATCAAAATCAAAGAAAAAGATACCCTCCTTGTTGTTTGGCATGACCTCACCGACATCAAAAAGAACGAAACCGAAATCATTGCAGCTCGACAAACAGCAGAAGAAAGCCTCAAGCACCTTACCGAAGCACAGGAACACCTCATTCAATCCGAAAAAATGGCCACACTCGGGCAGCTAGTAGCCAGTATAGCCCATGAAATCAACACACCTTTAGGCGCTATTCGCTCCTCTAGCGGTAACAGCGCCAACTCTATCGTGCAAATCATTCACCAACTGCCCGACTTTTTACACAATCTTAATCCAACTGATTTGCAAGTGTTTACTAATCTTGTAGAAAAAGCGAGCACCAAAACAGCAGCACTCTCTACACGCGATCAACGGAAACAGAAACAGCTCCTGCGCGAGGAAATGGAACAAAAGCACGTCAGTAAGGCAGACGAATTGGCCGAATTAATCGTAGAAATGGGCTTGCATGAAGACCTCCATGACTTTAAAGCAGCACTCAATCAAACCAACATCAGCACTATTTTTCAGAATGCGCACTTGCTCACTTCTTTGATGAAGAGCAACCAAATAGTGCGAGTAGCCGCCGACAAAGTTTCAAAAATAGTGTTTGCCCTCAAAAACTTTTCACGCCAAGACAACTCTGGCCTCAAACAACTTGTTAATATCAACTTGAGTATAGAAACCACGCTCACCCTTTACCACAATCAAATAAAAGACAGTGTAGAAACCGTCAAGTGGTTGGCCGAACTCCCCGAAATAGAAGGCTACCCAGACGAACTCGCACAGGTTTGGACAAACCTCATACACAATGCCATTCAGGCCATGAACTATAAAGGCCAACTCACCGTCAAAACAAGTGTGCAGGCCAGCTTGATTAGAGTGAGTATCGCTGATACAGGGCCAGGTATTCCTACCGATATACAGGACAAAATATTCAATCCTTTCTTTACCACCAAAAAAGCAGGCGAAGGCAGCGGACTTGGCTTGGATATTGTTAAGAAGATTGTAGAAAAACACCAAGGCAAAATTTATTTTGATACAAAACTTGGTGAAGGCACTACTTTTTATGTAGATTTGCCGCTACATTCTGAAAATAGCTAATAAGTTACCGTGTTTTAAATGAAGCCCATCAATAACAACAAGCTGGTCATTGTTTGCGTCGACGACGAACAAATTGTACTCAACAGCCTCAAAACTGAGCTTGTACAGGCTTTTGGTGCCGGTACGCATATTATTGAAATCGCCGAAAGCGGCGAAGAAGCCCTCGAAGTAATTGCCTTCCATGCAAAGCGTAAAAATCAAGTAGCTGTATTGATTTCAGACTACATCATGCCCGAAATGAAGGGAGATGAGCTGCTCATTCGTGTACACCAAGAATACCCCACCATTGTCAAGATATTGCTAACAGGCCAAGTGAGTTTAGAAGGGGTTTCTAACGCTATCAACAATGCAGCCCTTTTTCGCTATATACCCAAACCTTGGGAAGCTAACGACCTTGTTCTTACCATAGGTGCTGCTATACAGACCTTCCTCACAGAACAGCTCCTTGTTATGCAAAATGAAGAGCTGAGGCTATTTAACAAAGAACTGGAACAAAAAGTAGAAGAACGTACCGAAGAGTTGCGCCTCCAAAAAGAACACGTAGACTCTAGCATACGCTATGCACTGCGCATACAGCGCGCTATACTGCCCTCCAGAGAGTCTATCTATGCCGAAATAAAAGATTATTTTATCATTTATAAGCCACGAGATATTGTCAGCGGCGATTTTTTCTGGTTCTCCGTCCGTGATAGTAAAATTATTATGATAGTCTCGGACTGCACAGGGCATGGCGTACCAGGGGCATTCATGTCCCTTATCGGCGATTCTTTACTGAACAGAATTATTACAGACAAACATATTCTTGAGCCAAATCTTATTCTTGAAGAACTCAACAACGGCTTGCGCAATGCGTGGCGCGATGAGTCAAGCCAATTAAATGATGGCATGGAAACAGCCATCGTCGTCATTGACAAATCCATTAACCTCTTGGAATATGCTGGAGCAAAGTCTCCTCTTTTCTATGTTTACAAAGGAGAAGGGCACTACGTAGAATCTACACGCGCTGCTATTGATGGTCAGGTAGGAAGGCTATATGAAAAACATATTTTAGAACTTAAGCCAGCTACTCGCTATTTTATGTACTCGGACGGCTTCCAAGACCAATCTGGAGGTGAGCAGCGCCGACGTATGCAAAGCAAAGTTTTCAGAAAACTACTCTTAGATACCTCCGACCGAAGCCTACAGCAACAAAAAGAATATCTAAATTCTTACCTTGAAGACTGGCGCAGAGGAACTAAGCAAATTGACGATATCTTGGTATGGGGATTTGAGATAATCTAATTCTTTAGCAGCTCCGAGTTGGCTTATAAAAAATAAAGAAGTTAGTTTTTTTAAAAATAGTAAAATAAAATTTGCTCTTTTTTTTAATTACGCTTTTTTTTGATTTAATTTGAAGCGTATTAGTTTTGGTATATTTAATATTAAGATTTTACCCTCCTTACTATTTTATTGCAACTATTTATATTTCTTTTCTTCTCACTCCCCAAACTCAATTCATTATGAAGATGAATCGTATTTTAGCAGTCTTGGCGACTATGCTTTTGTTTGTTTTGTTGAGCGTATCTGCTCAGGCGCAAGACCTCAAAGCAACGGCTAGCTTAAGCAAGGACTTTGTTATTTCCTTGCAAGGTGCAGCAGGCACAGACGGCGAG
>JAAFJX010000054.1 GCA_013299045.1 Cytophagales bacterium
TACTACTTCTGGGGCCGCACCAGTAGCTAATGAAGTGAAAGCAGAAGTTAAAAGCGACGACCTACCCGATGCCCCCATGCTCGAACCTATCAAAGAAATGCCTACACTCGCCAGCGCAGGGCCTAACGTCGAAATGACTTTAGAAAAGATGCCTGCTCCAGAGCAGTCTGCGGGTGATGATGAGGGTGGCAACGAAAGCGGTGTACAACTTTTTGATTCGCCGCGAAACTACGAAAAGCATGGTCAGATATACGTACATAAGGCTGGTGCGGCCGATTACAATGAAACGGTCAATAAGATGAAAAAAAGTAGCCCTACTGCCACCGCTATTTTAAACTTTTTAGAGACGCATGGAAGCGGCCTCGCAGTATATGGAAATGTTATGCAAGACAATAAATTCTACCCAATAGCAGAAACAGGTGGCGCTACAGTAACTTTTTCTGGAAATGTTGGTTTCTTTGATAGTGAGGGTGTTTTTATGTCGCCAGGAATGAGCCTCATGCACGAGCTTATTCATGCCTTTCTGTGGTTTATTCATCCAGACTTACACACTAAAGGCATACTTTCTAGTTTTAATACCGTATTAGGCTCATGCAGCTTTACTTATTCAAATGGGAAAGTAGGCGCCAGTTTGGGTGGCCTAAATATTTCTCTACCAGTATATACGAACACAGCCAACCCAAATGAATTACTTGTTGGCGTAATAGAAAGGCAAATTGCAAAAGAATTGGGTATAGAGGCCAGACGGTCTTACGCAGCACAAAGCAATGGAAATCTCTTGACAATGGGCGGAGTATTCTCCAAAACAGCGGCTAGTTGTCAAGACGCAACAGATTTTGCAAAGAATGTATTTTATGGGGTTTATTATGAACGTCCTGGACATCGTATAAAACCAAAATTTCTACGAAAACTTATAGCATTTCATGGTAATGATTTTCTACCCGTTTCTCCCGATAAATACAAAAACTGTCAAAAGTAATGAAAAATACAATTATAATTAATTTAGCGTATGTGACAATCTTTTCGATTATTAGCATCTCATGCTTAAAGTTAAACTCTAAATTAGACGCTAAGACGCAAAAAAATGCACGAGCTTCTCTACTGTCTATTCTTGTATTTGAACCCACTTATAATAAGGACAATGGTTTTATTGATGTTGAATATAGATTGTATCTTTATGATGACGGGACTTGCACGGAATCAAAAAAAACCTGTTCACCACCGCCTAATCGATCTAAAATTCATTGGCGTATTGTTACTGATACGTTTTATATGAGCAATGATGCTAAAATATATTATCCCGCATTATACTTACGAAATGAATTTGTTGCTGAAATATTATTAGACAGTGCATTTTGTCTTACATATCCAAGCAAAGAATCATTAACTTCAGACAAATATTATTATCAGCACATCCGGTTTGGATTTACACACAAAAGATATGGATATACTGTCAGTAATTGGAAAAAGAATGGAATTGTTAGTATGTATCCGGCTATTTATTTACAAAAAAATGCGCAAGACTATGGCATTCATACCGTTTATCATAAATTTGAAGTGCAGGATGCCAATAAAATTTTACATGATGGCTATTATTTAAATGGTGTACCAATAGATGTTGAAATTAAAAATATAGATACTGCGTTGGATAAATCTGGTTTTTATTCAATATCAAAGTTTGTTCACACCTACAAACGCCGCATACGAAATCGTGATGGAAGCTATACAATTCTTCCTGACAGCGTCGTTAGCTGGGAGAAATAATTAGACAGAGTTTATAATACTCCTACCTCTCAAGCCAAAGCGTTTTGCCTAAAAACTGCCCCTACCAATACGCCTACAATAACCCTATCAGTTTTAATGACCCCATGGGGCTGGAAGCGGAGGCGAGTCCGAGCGTAGTGCCGAGTACTACTTCTGGGGCCGCACCAGCAGCTAATGAAGTGAAAGAAGAAGGCGACAAACTCTCCATGGTGGGTCGGATAGCAAAAACCATTATGAACTTATTTAAGGGTATAGCCTGCCCTGACCTAGAAGGAAAACGAACTACGCCAAAAATAAAAGGCAACACGAAAGATAAGGACGATAAACCTAAAAAGGGAAAAAGCGGTAATTCTGGCGGTGGTGGTGTACTGCCAGGTGGTGATGGCAGCAGCAGCAAACTCACAGGCAGTAAAAGTTTGCTGGTATATATTCTGGAAAGAGATGGACAAGGACAATTTGATTATAACCAGATGCACAAAAAATCAGGTCAGTGGGACTTCGTGGCAGTGCCAGACATAAAAACGGCAGAGAATCTTCTTAGAAAGTACTATGCAGGTGGCGCGCCACATCTCAATCAACTTGTTATCAATGCACATGGCAATATGAATACTGGTATGGTTTGTACTCAAGATGGTTTGCTAGAGAATGCAAGCGGGAATGAGTCTTTAAAATATATCTCTTCATTACTTGCCAATAATGTTAATGTCTGTATCACAGCTTGTTGTCTTATACAAGATTATGGCAGCATTAGTAAGGAAGGTATTAAAGCAACAAGACTTGGAAATCAATTTGTAGATGTATTCCTAGCTGGAACAAATCGCACCTTGTATATGAACACCATGGATGCTATTACTATAGGCTCTTATGATACTGATAATGTACTTGGCTTCACGGACAAGGATATTTATTGGTTCTGGTTTGATTCGCAGCTAATTAAAAATAGTGAAAAAGGTAGAGGATTTTTAAAATTTTCTTACGATTGCAACAAACGATTAAGCGTTGTTCCTGATAATGGTATGATTATAAAATCAGGAAGAAATGCAGTACGCTTGTTTGGTTCAAAATTTCGAGGTATTACACCAAATGCAAGATGAGTTTTCTTTATAAAAAGTTAAGTTTTATTTAAGCAGACAAAATAAAAAATGTTAAGGCTCACTTTATATGTCGTTTCCTTTGTAATTGTATTCTCGTGCCAGCAAACTACTAAACGGGATAATCAGGTATTAGATAAAAGTTTAAAAGAAGTTAAATTAAATTTCGCGTATGAGCCAGACAGTTGTAGGGTAGTTTTTTCCCAGTTTAAATACCCCGAGGATATCAATAGTATGTGTGTGCAGAATTATATTTGTAAGGATAGTACTTTTTGGCATAAATATCATAAAATAAGAAATCTAAGGCACAAAGTTCTTTTTCAGGATAATAATTACCTTCTCATACAAGCCGAGCTTGACCCCAGTACTTACAGGTCTTGTTTGTTGTGGGACAAGCAGAAGGATAAAGTTATTGTAATTGAGCGTTATTTAAAACGAGGGGAATTTACACGAGACAATATAAAAAGTATATATTTCTTAGATAAAAATATGCAACTATCATATTTGATTAGAAAATCAGATGAAGATATTAAAACTCTGGAGGTATCTATGATTAAAATCAGACACAAAGAACCAGATACAGGCGATGAATACCAGTTAGAGCTATACAAACCAATTCCGCCTTTAAAAGATATGAACTATGCAGATATTCTAGAATTGGAACAAGTGCTTCAAGATAAAACATACAAGACACATAAAATGAAGTATGAATTCAGAATGAATTCTTGGTGGCACTGATGCGGGAATACAAGAAACATAAATGGCTCTACAACGCCCAAAACGAACTAGAAACCCTGCATGAGCTAGACCTCTACGAAACGCCTTTCCGTTCCTACGACGCACAACTAGGGCGTTTCCACCAAGCAGACCCACTCGCCCCCCTCTACGACGGCATCAGCCCCTACCAATACGCCTACAACAACCCTATCAGTTTTAATGACCCCATGGGGCTGGAAGCGGAGGTGAGTCCGAGCGTAGTGCCGAGTACTACTTCTGGGGCCGCACCAGTAGCTAATGAAGTGAAAGCAGAAGTTAAAAGCGACGACCTACCCGATGCCCCCATGCTCGAACCCATCAAAGAAATGCCTACACTCGCCAGCGCAGGGCCTAACGTCGAAATGACTTTAGAAAAAATGCCTGTTGCAGAGCAGCCTGAGGGTGATGATGAGGGTGGCAACTCTAGCGGCGCTGTTGCAGAAGAAAATAGCATTGAACATCAGCTTAATGCGGCGAAAAGCTGGGGGAATGGGGGTGGGACACCGCTTGTGGTCTATGATAAAAATGGAAATTATCTATCAAATGACACGTATTCCGCCAGCAAAGATTATGGCGTAGCAGTGGAAGGGCCTAATGGGAAACTGAATATTTTGCATGCTTCTGCCAATGATATGCTTACTCACAAAGAGTTATTAGATAGAGCCAACTGGATTTATGGCGAAGGTGGTGGAAGTTTCGCATATCATTACGCTCATACGATTCAAAATGGGTATGAAACAAATGGTAACAGTGAATTGAAAACGTATCATTATTTAATGCGGGAAACGTACAGCCGTGATGGGGGAGTGCGCAAAACCCAACCAATTCCCAGTAATGAATACTTTGCAGGCACGTGGGGGAATAGAACAACAGGTGGAACAAGGGAACAGGCCAGGAACTTTAACAATAAGAGAAGCTTAGCAATGGACAATATGATGCGAAGGAGTATTATGGCAGTGATAGAGTCGGTAATCAATGCAAGCCTAGACCCTACAAAAGGATGTAATCAATGGCGTGGCGATGTCTCCAATAAATCCGTTGTATACATGAATGCAGCATTTTTTGGGACAGCAGGAGGAAGAAATCATATTTTCTCTACCTATGGAGTTAAATATAAGCAAAAAGCACAGTACACAACAGATTTTACAAATAAATGAAAACCATCTTTACAATTTTGTTATGTTTGATTTTATGGGATACACCTTATAGAAGGGTATTCGTGGTGGGCAGCAATCTACTCACAAATTATAGTCACCGAAAACTCGTTTATCAAAATCAAGATTCTCTAAGCCTTTTAGGTATTTGGGGGTTACAGCGTATCTATGAAAGTCCAAAGTCTGATGAAATTATGAAATGCTATGACCTAGGGAATGATGTTTCTCACAATGTTAACACTTATTTTCAAGAAGATATAAAAGACCATCAATATTTACCTCAACTGACCATTCGAGATTCTGTTATATATCTGGATACACTAACTCAAAAAAACTGTGTAACAGAAGAAAACATTGGCAATATAGCTAATATTGAACTAACAGATGAGTACATCTTAGAGTTATCAAATAAAACATACTTGATACTTAAAGCACGGCATATTTATCCCTGCATGAATTGTAATCCGCATTACTGGTTAGTTTTTGGGCTACATAAAAACAAAATTATGCAAATGTTTAGTTTTTATGCAGGCGGAAATGAATATCCTTTTGAACAAACTTTTGGCGACTTTGATAACAATGGTAGTTTGGATTTTCTAGAGGAAGTGGTCATTGATGACAAAAATATAAAAATAAATTACTATTCAGTCGTTGATGACAAATTTATTAGAAACAAAAACTTTTTTTTAATATTAAAAATAAAAAACAACAAGAACTATGTTGTAACTGAACAATCAAAATGGTTTTTTGATTTATCTAAAAAGTAGAATCGTATAGCCAGTTTCCTAGCGAAATAACTCTTCATCTTTGTTGGTGTTCTTCGCCAGCAAAACCAACGGCACGTTTTTTGTGGCCTATTTTTGGTAAGAAAGCGCCCACCACTCCGCCGAGCACCACGCCGCGAGCCTTTTTGAGGGTGCGTTATTTTGATGCAGGCGGGTCTTTTGTGGGTATGGAAGAGCGC
>JAAFJX010000046.1 GCA_013299045.1 Cytophagales bacterium
AAAGGTAGAAACATTGTTTTTTCAGCAAAACAACAATTTGATGCCCTCAAGAGCGCAATATTAAGCCCTCGAAATTTTTTGAAATTTTGGTTTTTGAATTTTTGTCGTAGTTGTGCAACGGTTACCAATGTTGTGCGAAGTGCCGTAGGCACGAGTGCAACAAGGGTGTAATCCCCGCTCCGTTGTGGCGAAGTGCCTGAGCGAAGCGAAGGCATTTCGCCACAACGGAGCGGGGATTAAAGAAGTGGCGGTTTAGATGCACAAACTGTCAGCATACCACAAATGTAAGTAGAAAGCACAAATGTTTGATTAACCACTTCACCCGCCATTTCTTTTAAGCCCTTGTTATCAGCTGCCCTTCTGTCCGCCCGAGGTAGTGTCGGTTGGGTTTTGCAGGCTCTGTCTGCTGCGAACGGGTGCGGTTGCTTGCACTCTCTTTTGCTTTTGCTGCGTTTGCCTGTGTGTGGTGGTAAAAGCAAATGTGAGTGCAAATGCGTGGGCTTTGTATGCACTGTAGTAATGATTGCAGGTGTCACTGTCCGCTTACAATTTTATTTTCAAATTTCATCAAATTCAAACTTGTCAAAATTACTATAAGCGTTACTCCAACGTCTGCGGCTATGGCGAAAACCAAATTGCTATAACCAACGAAAGCCAAGGTTATGAAAATCAATTTTACTGCTATTGCTCCGATGGTGTTGAATTTTATTCTGCGTAAAGTTTTTTGTGATAGCCGAATTAAAAACGGAATGAGTGAAAGTTTGTCATTCATCAATGCAATGTTTGCTGTTTCTATTGCGGTGTCGCTTCCTGCTGCTCCCATTGCTATGCCTACGGTGCTTTGTGCAAGGGCTGGTGCATCGTTTATGCCATCGCCTACCATTGCTACGAATTTATATTGCTGCAAAAGTTCTT
The DNA here is from genome assembly GCA_013299045.1 of Cytophagales bacterium. Lineage (GTDB taxonomy): Bacteria > Bacteroidota > Bacteroidia > Cytophagales > Bernardetiaceae > RDZD01. Next base: position 916 of record JAAFJX010000046.1, read on the forward strand.
TGATTTTTTCGGCTTTGTTTTCGGGTAGCATATTGCCAAATATTTTTTTGATGCCTACTTGCTGTGCTACATAGTTTGCCGCTTTTTCGCTGTCGCCTGTTATCATTATGGGTTCAATATTTATTGCTTCAATTTCTTTCAAAGCTGCTGCACTGTCGGGTTTTATTTCGTCCATCAGACCTATAATTCCTGCAACTCCGTTTCCGAAACTTACTACCACGCTTGTTTTGCCTTGTGATGAAAGTTGCTCTACAATTTTTGCGGCTTCTTTGTCTATGGTTTGTGTTTCTTGGATAAAATCTAATTTGCCTACATAAATTGTTTCGTCCTCACACACCAAACATTTTGCTGTTGCTCCTTTGCCCATAATGCTTTTGAAACCTTCGGTTTTGTGTGGTTCAAATCCTTCTTTCTTGCTTGCATCAACTATGGCTTGTGCCAGTGGGTGTTCGGAAAATATTTCCGCACCTGCTGTGCAAGCTAAAAGTTCTTCTCGGCTTGTTCCGTTTAAAGGAAAAATATCTGAAACAATCGGGTTGCCAAAAGTGATGGTTCGTGTTTTGTCTAACGCAATGGCTTTGATTTTTGCCAATGCCTCAATGTATTTACCACCTTTTACCAATGCTCCTTTTGCTGATGCGTTTCCGATTGCTGCGTAAATGGCTACTGGTGTGGATATGACTAATGCACACGGACAAGCAATAACAAGCAATGTAATTGCTTGCTGTAACCAATGGTTAAAATCTAATTGCATTGCAAATACTGGAATTACAAAAACTAAAACTGACATTGCAATAATTGACGGTGTGTAATACTTTGAAAATTGCTGAATGAATTTTTGTGTTTCACTTTTGTTGCCTTGTGCTTCAAATGTGAGGCGAATGATTTTTGAGAAAGTTGTATCAACAGAAAGTTTTGTTGTTTCCATTTCTATAAAACCATTTTTGTTGAGTGTGCCTGCAAATAAATTGTCCCCAATGCGTTTGTCTTTAGCAATTGGTTCGCCTGTTATTGCTGCTTCATCAACCATTGTTTCGCCTGAAATAATTTTGCCGTCTAACGGTATCATTTCACCTGCTTTGACTTGAATGATTGTGCCGACTGCAATTTTATCAATAGCCACATCTGCATTTTCTGATTTTACAAATGCTGTCTTGGGTGCTTTGCTCACCAATTCATCTAATGCAGATTTTGAATTTTCAATTCCAATATCTTCTAAGCGTTCGCCTAAAACATACAAGACAATAACAACTGCTGCTTCGGGAAATTCTTTTAAATAAAATGCTCCAATAACTGCAATAGTCATTAGTAAATTGATGCTGCTGAATTGTAGTTTAAAAATTGCTTTTACTCCGTTCCACAAAACATTGTAGCCAATTCCTAAAATGAAAACAGCGAATACAAACGGTGCATAAGGCATTGGTATGTGTATGCCAATGATGGATAAAATTTCTAACGCAACAACTATTGTGATTGCTGAAAGAAGAAAGAGAAATTTTTTATCGTTGATTGGAAGTTTCATTGTTGATTTTTTTTAAATTAATTAATGAGAATGTGCCTCGCCTTTGTTATTCATTTTAGCCAAAATGAAAAATGCTCCATTCACAACTACCTTGCTGTTGGCTGGGATTTCTTTTAGCAAAGTAATTTCGCTGTAACCTACATCGGTAGTGCCTTTGCGAATGGGTATTTTTTCAAAAGTAGTTCCTTCTTCCTTGTGTTCGGGTTCTGTTTTTTCGCTGTGTTCGTGTCCGCTTTCATCGTGTTTGTGTTCGGCAGTTTCGGTTTCATTGTGATGTTCTTCTTCTGCGTGGGCATCGGTAACAATAAAAATATAGTCTTGTCCTTCGTGGTTTACAATGGCGTTGGTAGGAACTGCATCAACGGTGGCGTTTTCTAAACTTACTAATGCGGTAATGCTCATTCCATCAATTAAGCCTTGCTTATTGCCTTTTACCATTGCGTGAACGGAAATAGCTTTGGTGTTTTGCTCAAAAGTGTTGCTGATAGCGTAAACATCTGCATCGTATTCTTTGCCTGGATTATTGGTAAGTGTAAAATGGATAGTTTGCCCAACTTTTAGTTTTTGCAAATCTTTTTCATACACATATAAATCTAAATGAAGTTGGCTGTTGTCCACTATTTCGGCAATGGGATTGTTTGCATCTACATAGCTGCCGATGTTTACCATTACGTTGCTGATAGTGCCATTTATAGGGCTTATAATGTTTGCAACGGACTGAATGTTTTCGCTTGTGAGTGATGAGGTGTTGATACCAATTAACTCTAATTGTTTTTGTAAACTTGCTTTTCGTGCCTTTAAGGTTTTAAGTTCTGCATCGGCTGACTGCAAATTTTTCAATGCTCCTGCATTGCCAGTCTGCAATTCTTTTTGTCGGGCAAATTCTAATTGTGCTAACTCTGCTTTTGATGAAACGCTTAAAAATTCTTCCTGCATTGTGATGAAAGAATTGTTGGAAATGGTGGCAATTACTTGTCCTCTGCTAACGGAATTTCCTGTTTGCACCAAAATAGATTTGATAACTCCGCCCAACGATGCTGTGGCGTTTGCACGGTTTTGATTAGGCACTTTTAAAATTCCATTGGCTTTGAGTGAAGCGGTTAATTGCTTTTTCTCAATGCTGCCTAACTCTATTTTTATGGATTTCATTTGTTCGGCTGTAAGCATTGCCGTGTTTGTGTTTTCGTGTTCATCGTGATGCTCGGTTTCTTCTCCGTGCGTTTCGGTTTTATTGCTGTTGCAGGATGCAAATACTATTGATATTACAAGGGCTGCTATGAATATTATATTTTTCATTTCTGTGAAATTTTATTTGTTAGTTAAGAAATTAATGTTGATGATGGATTGGTTTATTTGATTGATGGATTGCAGATAATTTAACTGCACATCGGTAGCGGTTTGCAAGGCTTGTAAATATTCAATATAACCAATGTCACCACTTTTGAAACCAACTTTTGCGGTGCTGATAATTATGTCAGCATTGGGCAAAGCGGTGGTTTTGTAATAATTGTATTGCGACAAATTCTGGTTGTATTGCTGAAAAGCATTTTGCAACTGGTTTTGTAAAATTAGTTTCCCGTTGTCGGCTTCTTTTTGCAAGGCTTGTTGTTTATAGTCAAGCGATTTTATTTTTGAAGCGTTGCTAAAAAAAGTAATTGGAATACTGATACCTACATTAAAACCTTGAAAGCGTTTGCTACCGTCAAAATTTACATCTGCTCCGTTAATGGTTTGCACGCCAATTAAGGACTGATTGAAATAACCCACATTAAAATCGGGCAAAGTAGATGCGGTTTCAACTTTCTTGTTTTGCTCTGCAATTATAGCTTGCTGATACAATACTTTAAGCGATGGGTTATTGGCTATAAGGGTGGTGTCAAACGAAGTGCTTAAAACAAGCGGTTGCCAATTTTCATTTACGGTTATTGTAAATTCTTCACTTGTATTCATAAGCGTTTTCAGCGAATTGTAAGCGGTAGTAAAATCTGTTTCGTTTTGTTTAAGCAACTGCGAAAGCTGTCCCCGCTTGGTTTCGGCTGTGGTTTTCTCCAACAAATTAGTTTCGCCTGTTTTGTATCGCAACCCTGCTGCACTTACAAAATCGTTATACAAACTGTCTAAGGATTGCAATTGTCGTTTGGTTGTTTGCAAATACTGCAACTGATAGAACCAGTATTGCACCTGTGCTTTTATTTCGCTGGCGGTGGCTTGCTGCTTCAATTCGCTACTTTGCAATTCGGCTTTATACAAACCAGATTTTGCAGTGAAATAAGTAGGGAAAGGAATACTTTGCGAAACCTGTAACGCCTTGTCCTGATTGATGCTGTTGTATTGCCCAAACTGAAAATTGACATTTGTTTTTGGCAATTCAAACACCGATTTTTTTAAGGTAATGGACGATTGCACATTGAGTTGTTGCGATTGAATTTCTAAATTGTTTTTCAATGCGGTGCTGACTGCATCATCTACCGAAATATTTTTGGTTGTTGAGGTTTGAGCATTTGCCATATTGAATGAAAGCAATACAAAAACTAAAATTGCCGTTGTAGAGATTTTGTTTTTGGCTTTTCCAATTTTAGAAAACATTACATACAACAAAGGCAAAACAAAGAGTGTAAGGAATGTTGCTGTGAGCAAACCACCAATTACAACTGTTGCTAAGGGTTTTTGCACTTCTGCTCCTGCACCGTGCGAAAGTGCCATTGGTAAAAATCCCAATGATGCAACAGTAGCGGTCATTAGCACGGGTCGCAAACGGATTTTAGTTCCTTCTTTTATGCGTTCTAAAATGTCAGTCATTCCGTCTTTTTCCAACTGGTTAAAAGTTCCAATTAGAACAATGCCGTTTAAGACGGCTACACCAAACAAGGCAATAAAACCAATACCTGCCGAAATACTGAAAGGCATATCACGAATGAGCAAAGCGAATACACCACCTATGGCACTCATTGGAATTGCGGTGTAAATAAGTGTTGCTTGTTTTACAGAACCGAACGTAAAATACAGCAACATAAAAATGAGTGCTAAAGCCACGGGCAAAGCAATCATCAGGCGTTTGCTTGCTGCTTGCAGATTTTCAAAAGTGCCTCCGTAAGTGTAATAATATCCTTCGGGCAATTTTACTTTTTCGTTCAGTTCCTTTTGAATATCCGTTACCACACTTGCTACATCTCTGCCTTTAATGTTAAAGCCTACTACAATTCTGCGTTTGCCATCTTCACGGCTTATTTGTGCAGGACCCAATTCCATTTTTATTTCGGCAACTTGCGATAATGGAATTTGTGTTCCGTTTGTAGTTGGGATATACAGGTGGCTTACATCGTCTATGTTATTGCGGTGGGTGCTGTCGAGCCTAACCACTAATTCAAATTTACGTTCATTTTCATAAACAACTCCTGCACCTCCACCAGCAAAGGCAGTGCTTACAATGTGGTTTATGTCCTCAATGTTTAACCCGTAATTGGCAATTTGTGAACGGTTGTATTTAATTACAATCTGTGGAAGTCCTGCTACTCGTTCAACACTTGGTTCGGTTGCACCGTTTACGCTTTGCACAACAGCATTTACTTTATTGGCATAGCTTAAAAGTGTGTCCATATTTTCACCAAAAATTTTAACGGCTACATCTTGGCGAATGCCTGTCATTAGTTCGTTAAATCTCATTTGTATGGGTTGGTTCTTTTCAAAGAAAACCCCAGGAATAGTATTTAGTTTTTCTTCAAATTCTTCTGCCAGTTCATCGTAAGAAACTTCACGTTTCCATTCGCTTTGCGGTTTTAGAATTATCATCATATCGGTTGCTTCGGGTGGCATTGGGTCGGTGGGAACTTCGGCAGCTCCTGTTTTTCCAACTACCATTTTCACCTCTTCAAATTCTTTGATTAGTCTTGATGCTTGCATTGAGGTTTCCAAACTTTGTGAAAGTGATGTGCCTTGTGGAAGGATGCAGTGAAAAGCGAAATCGCCTTCCTGTAAGGTTGGGATAAATTCACCGCCCATTCTTGAAAACAGAAACACTGAAACCACAAATACGGCAACAGTTACTCCTACAATTAATTTTTTGAAACGGATTGCTTTTTCTAAAAGTGGTGCATAAATCCGTTGAAAGAAATTCATCATTCTATCACTCAATGTTTGCTTGTGCGAAATGTTTTTTGGTAAAAACGCTGCACACATCATTGGAATGTAGGTAAGCGATAAAATCAATGCCCCGAAAATGGCAAAGCCTACAGTTTGAGCCATCGGGCCAAACATTTTGCCTTCAATGCCAATTAGGGTAAGAATTGGAATGTAAACAATGAGGATAATGATTTCTCCGAACGCTGCACTGCTTCGGATTTTAGAAGCTGATTGAAAAACTTCCTCGTCCATTTCTTTTTGAGTTAGTTTGCCAATAGCCTTTCGCATTCCTAAATGGTGCAAGGTGGCTTCTACTATAATTACTGCACCGTCCACAATTAAACCAAAGTCAATTGCTCCCAAACTCATTAAGTTTGCACTTACGCCAAATACATTCATTAAACCCAATGCAAAAAGCATTGATAAAGGAATGGCAGAAGCTACAATTAGCCCTGCACGAAGATTTCCAAGAAATAAAACCAATACGAAGATTACTATTAATGCTCCTTCAATTAAGTTTTTCTCTACGGTGCTGATGGCTCGGTTTACTAAATCGGTTCTGTCTAAATAGGGTTCTATTACTACATCTTTGGGCAATGATTTTTGAATGTTTGACATTTTATCTTTTATGCGGCTTACCACATCGGCACTATTCGCACCTTTCAGCATCATTACAACGCCACCTACTGCATCTACTTCACCGTTGTAAGTCATAGCACCATAACGCACGGCACTACCCAAATGCACTTCGGCAACATCTTTAATAAGTATAGGAATGCCGTTTGGATTTGTTTTTACAACTATGTTTTTGATGTCGTCAAACGAACCAATCAAACCCACACCACGAATAAAATAGGCGTTTGGTTTTTTGTCAATATATGCTCCGCCTGTGTTTTCGTTGTTCTTTTCTAAAGCTGTGAAAATTTCGGGAATGGTTATTCCCATTGCAATAAGTCTGTCGGGGTTTACGGCAACTTCGTATTGTTTGAGTTGTCCGCCAAAGCTGTTTACTTCTGCTATTCCTGCCGTTCCGTAAAGTTGTCTGGCAACAATCCAGTCTTGCATTGTCCGCAAGTCCATTGCAGTGTATTTGCTTTCGCTTCCCTTTTTTGGGTGAATAATGTATTGATACACTTCGCCCAAACCTGTGCTGACTGGTGCTAATTCGGGTGTGCCAACACCTTTAGGGATTTTGCTTTCGGCTTCTTTTAACCGTTCGTTTATGAGTTGTCGAGCAAAGTAGATGTCCACTTTGTCGTCAAACACAACCGTAATTACCGAAAGTCCGAAACGGGAAATGCTCCGCAACTCCTCCAAATCGGGAAGGTTGGCAATGCTTTGTTCTATGGGGTAAGTTACCAACTGTTCCACCTCTTGCCCTGCAAGGGTTGGGCAAACCGTAATGATTTGCACTTGGTTGTTGGTGATGTCGGGAACTGCGTCAATAGGCAGTTTTGTTGCACTCCACACTCCCCAAACAATGAGTGCAAGTGTCATCAATGCAATGATGAATTTATTTTTTATGCTGAATGCAATTATTTTGTCTAACATTATTTTAATCAGTTTAATGAATGAATACAGGATTACTTGCGGTGCGTTAGCACTGCAAGTAGTTTTGTTTTGTTTTGTTCCGCTTTCAGCGGAACATCAGAAATTCATTAACTGATTTTTGGCGGTTGCCAAATGGAAAAGGATACTTCGGAAGAAAAGAAAGCCTTATAAACACTAACCTTTTGGGCTACTGTCGGGAAATTTTGCGATAAGTCGGCTTGAAAGTGTGTAAAACTGCAAGATTGTCCGCAGCAAGCACACATACAAAAAGGTGAGCAATTCTCGGTGTCGCTGTCGTGGTCTGAGTGGTCGGTAGTGGCAAATGTTGATTGGTCGGCACTCATATAATTACAGTCGTCCTTGTCGCTGCACGGCATACAGGACAACGCCAAAATGTAAAAACTGAATATGAGTGTCAAAACTTGTTTCACGGGGCAAATATAGGGAAAAATATTGTCGGTTTAGCACAAAACTGTCGGGTGGCACTGGTGCGGTTGGGCAAAATAAAATGTGCTGCAAAAGCGGGTCGGCTTGTGGGTGGCTTTGCAGCTCTTTTTATTTTGCGAAGGGATAGCCAAACGGCTTTGCCGAAAATTGCATTGTCTGTCGGGTTCTGTCTGTCGGTTGATGGTTGCACTGTCGGTGGTCAGGGTTGCTGATAACGTTTTTGGGCTTGGCGCAGGTGGGGCAAACCAGCACAAAAGCCCAAAATTTAGCACATTGCCCCAATATTGCCAATACCATGTGCTTGGTGCACAACTTACTTTTCAAAAATACAAAACTAATTTCATTCTGCAAAAAAATGCCAAAGATAATTTTTATCGCAAATTATCACAAGTGCTTGATTTACAGTTTATTTACAGAAAAACTGCTCATTATTACGGAACAGAAGGTCAAGAATCTATTGACCCTGTTGTGTTTTTTAAGATATTGCTCGTGGGCTATCTCAATAATATCAATTCTGACCGAAAATTGATAGAGTTTTGTTCTAA
>JAAFJX010000022.1 GCA_013299045.1 Cytophagales bacterium
TGGTCTAGCAGTGTGCCAATAAAAAACTTAGCCACGCGCTCATTTTCCATCAAGCGTTTAAACACTACATCGTAAATCGGATTCGCAATTATCATAGCCCTTGTTTCTTTTCAAAGACAAAGATACAACTTTTTGTCGCTTGGGGTGGTCAGGAAATGAAGAAATATTTTGGCGGGCTACTAGTTTTTGGTCTTGGTAGATTTCTAGGTAGGCGCTAAGGCTGTCCCGTTATGCAGGTACTGATAATGGCAACTTACCGTCTCAAGCTATCTGTTGGGGCACAAACAGCCGAAAAACTTGTTACAAGTCTGCCAAAACGACGAATAGTTAGATAACATTCTCCTGGCATTTTGTATGCGGAATCACCAAGTTCTATCTTATAGTCTTTGCGTCTTTCGTGTATATCTATCCAAGAAAATACATAAGTGGAATCTTTATCATCTATTATCTTAACACGAATATGGTCTCGAGAATTTTTGTAGGTGTCTATCTCTTCAATCACTACACCAGCAATCAATTTGTGGTAATAGGGAAGAAGTTGTTGGCATCTTCGTGGATTTTCGCCCGTATTGATGTATTCAAATTTGAGTAGATGGTAGCCGATAATATAAAAAAGAGCAAATCCAGTTATATAGAAAAATGTCTTCTTAATTCCGTCAATATCTAACATAGTTATGTGTTTTTCTGCTAAATTATTCCCCAAAATTAATACTAAGTTTTTGGGGCAAAGATACAAAATAATCTAAAGTAATTTATTCTTAATACTTAAAGTCATTCTTTAATTACAAAAAATAATACAAAAATTTATCACTTTATCTTTTATTTATAAAATATTAGCATTTTAATAAAATATTGTATATGATTCACTTACTCATTTACTGATTCAATTATAAAAAATTTTACTAGAATTAATCAATTCTATATTTACACTCTGCAATATACTACTTACACTAGGCAATATTATTTTTACACTTAACAATACACTAATTACACAAGTTAGTTTACTGTTTACATCAATTAATTTACTCATATCACAATAAAAAATTCTGTATCATTAAGTTAATTTTACAAATACATAAATTAATACACTAATTTAATCTATCAATATAATTTTTACACAAGTTCATACAATTTATTCATAAAACAATACGCTATTTATACTAATTAAAGTTATATTTACACACATTAATATTGTATATCAACTAGTTTATTTACTAAATAATGACATCAGTATTACATTTTTATAAAAAAAAATACTTTTTAAATATTAAACTTTACTACATATACATGAAACTGTATTGCTTTAATAAAAAAAGAGATTAGTCTATTAAACCAATCTCTTTTTTTATTAAAATGATTTACCAATTTAGTAAAATACTTTATGACTTTAATAATAGACTTACTTGACTACAATACGTATGCCTTCCGAATTAGATGAAAATTCAGGCGCGTACATACACTGTATAGAAGTTATACCATTAGAAAAGTTGCCTGCATGAGTTACTTTTAACTTATACTCAAAGACATATTTGCCTTTATATAAGTGTTCGAAGAAAAAGTTAGCTGATGCGTCGCGCATAGATTCATAATAACCCAATCCATCTTGATATTTATAAGTTGAGATGGTTGTAGTAGGTTCTAAACATGACGCTCTCATGTCTTTAAGATGCACATAGTCCATTTCACGGTCTACAGTTAGTTCTACACGTACCGTAATAAAGTCTCCAACTTTCAGAGTTTCTTTTTCAATAGGCACAATTACTTTTCCAAGTGAAGATTCACGTTCTACAAAGAGCTTTTTACTGATTGATAAAGGCGTTTTACTGGTTGTAATCTTGTCTAGTTGTTCAAAATATTGCCAATATAAAGCTCCCCAGGCCACACCTTTACTTGGTTTATTGACTTCAACTTTTGCAGATGACTCATTAAACTCTGAGGCTTTAAAAGTTTTCTTAAAATATCCCGTACCTGCTTCTTTTTGGCTCATGTCCACTTTTTCATTGCCCAAAGTAATGGTTAAATTAGGGTCTTCTTCCAATAAATCAAAAGAAAGTTTGGGTTTACTAGATTCTGTACTGCTTGCAGACTGCAAAAACAAAGCATATACAGCCTCTGTAGTGGCTTTAGTAGTCTGCCAGTTGTTTGTTTGTTTGTTTTTAAGCAACCAACTTTGCATTTCACTCAAAACTTTATCGTCTTTACCCGTTAAAGTAAAGGCTTCAATCATTAAAGCCATTGTTTCAATAGGTGCTTCGTTCCAAAGATAAGATGAAACAGTCATTTCTTTCCAGTAACGTCCCATTTCAGGGTTATATAATGAGCGTTGGCGCAATGCGTCAAAGACTTTATTGGACTCACTAGCCATGTTTCTTTTTGTAAAGACGATTGCAGCCATTGCCTGTTCGGATAGACTCATTGATAGCCAGTATTTACTCAACTGACTTGTAAAATAGCTGATTGCTTCGGTCTCTATTTTACTCAAATTAACTGCTTCAACGTTTGCACGAAGGTATAGATACTGAACCACAAAGTAGTTTATGTGTTTATCGTTCAAGTTTATCTTTTTATCTTTAGAGAGTCGAAGTAAATCTTTGTAATAGTCTGTTATATTGTTGTCCAAGTAGCGAACAGCCTCTTTGAACATCATCATTTCGCTACGCTGCAAGTCAATTACACCCAAGTTTATCAGGTGCGCAAATCCCTTTGCTAGGTGCATGGTTATGTTTGATGAAGCCGGCATTTTGTTGAACCAAGGAAAGCCTCCGTTTGCATATTGCATGGCCTTTAGTTTATTAAGCGAAGCGTTCTGCTCTTTTGCAATACGATTCAGGTCAAAAAGCACAGCCAAGTTTTTCTTTCTATCGGTTTCGTTTTTTGCTTGCAGTACCCATGGTGTTTCTTCCAGAAGGGCTAGTTTAAGTTCAGGGTTACTCTCCAACTTTGACACAAGCTCTTGCGCGTTTGTATTCTTCCACTGGTCAAAAATCTCTTTAATCTTTGGACTTGCATTCATGATGTGGGCAGCTAAAGCATTGGCGTAGTAGCGACTAAAGGTTTGCTCTGCACATTCATAAGGATACTCCATCAGATACGGAAGGCTCTGCACGGCATACCAAGCAGGGTTTGATGTAAACTCAAGCGTCAGGCTGTGATGCACAAGAGACTTTGATTGATTTTTAGCCAATTTATTAAAATAGTATGACTCTTTACTGGCTCCACTAACCGCTATAGGCAAAGATTCTGTTACAAGCATACGGTTAGTAAGAACTTGTATAGGTTTTTCTTCGCCATCACTGAATTTATTAGAGACTGCAACGATTCTATAAGAGACAGCCTGAAATTTACTATCAGGAATACTCAACTCCCAAGACACTTGCGCGCTTTGACCAGAGGCTGCTCTAAACTCTTGTAAGCCTTTACTTATTAAGAGTTGGTCTGTAATTTTCTCATTGGTTAGTGTATTATAAAATTCTAAAGACACTTGGCCTAAGGCTTCTTCTGCACTTAAATTAGTAACCTTTGCAGTGAATACAATACGGTCATTCTCTCTAAAGAATCGGGGTGCATTGGGTACAATCATCAATTCTTTTTGTGTACGTAAGGCTTTTTCAAACAAAGCAAACTCTGCCTTTTTTGTATGTGCAAGACCAAGCAATTTCCACTTCGTGAGCGACTCTGGCATACGAAATTTAATTGTTAAACTTCCGTCTGCATTGGTTTGAAGCTGCGGTACAAAGATTGCCGTTTCGTTAAAGTTGGTTCTAATAGGCACTTTATCGGTTTCAAATGGCTGTGCTAAATTTTCATCAAGCATAGTAGCACTTGGAGATTCCATGATAGGCATTGCGGCAGAGTCTTCAGAGTATCCGAAGGCTTGTTCAGAGGTTTTTTCACGCATTTTTGCTTTTTTATTACTGCCTCCAGAGAATCCTTTAGATTTAGTAAAACCTATATTGTTCATTCTACGGTTTACAGATGTAGATGTTTTTTCTTCATCTTCCAAATAATATCCGTCATAATAATAAGTATCGCTTATAAAGCCTAATTCTTCGTAGGCAATACTCAGTTTAGGATAATAACTAGAAAGTTTAAGGCGCGAAGATGACGTAGTTATGCCAACAGAAAGTACTTCAAAGTTTGCATAATTGGCATTCATGGTAAAAGGAGCAAATTCAAAAGAATTAGGTGTTCCAATTTTATCTAAAGATGCGTCGTATAAAGTAGCAACAAGCTCAGCCGCCACTTTTTCATTGTCTGCACCTTTTACAAGGATTCGCCACTCTTCTTCTTGTCCTGGTTGTAGTTTATCGCGGAAGGTTTCGAAGTTTACATCAAGGTCTTTGTTAGAGAAAGGTAGGTTTAGATAACCTTCTTCGATAAAAAATCGGTTTTCACGGAATGCAAGTACGCTATAATATAAGCCTCCTCTATCTTCTTCGGTCATAGTATGGTTTATACTGACCATGTTATTGTTTAAATAGAGCCACTTAGATTCTAATTTTTGCTTGTCGCGAAACAAAGTAAAGAATATACGTTGTTTATCAAAGCCAGTACTGATTTTAATAGAGGCTTTATCATTTACACTATAAACTTCTTGGTTATTTTGTGTCAATACAGGCTGTTTAAAAGGCTGTTTGCTGTCTAAAACAATTACATATTGGATTGATTGCACGTCTTGTCCGTAAGCATCTTTGGCTTTAAGGCTTACAGAATAAACACCTGCGCTTGGAAAGTCCAATGCAAATTCATTTTGATTAGGAACACTGTACTCATTTTGAAAAATAGTGCTTTCAGTAGGCCAAGTATAGAATTTATCTTCTTCTTTATAGACTTCATAAGGAAAAAGGCTTTTAAATTCTTGTTCTTTAAGAATGAAGAGGTCTGGAACTTCAAATTTACTAGGCAAAAGTAGCGTTTCGGGGGCTTTAAGTTTAGTTACAAGAACGGCAACACGGGCTTCTTGTGGCTGTCCGCTCAAATTTTTAGCAAAAATATTAACAGTGGTAGGTTCTTCAGCTTTTTTATGCTGAAGTTCTAAGTTCGTACTTAGCTCAAGCGCGGTTACACCAACGCGTATGTTTGTTTTACTGCTTTGTGTTTCGCCGTTAAGGTCTGTAACATTGATTTCAATGCGATAGTTAAAAGTTACACCTTGCGAAAGTGCGACTGAGGGGTCTGGAGTAGCATTGAAATTAATCATAAAGTTGCCTTCAGCATCTGTAGTACCGGTTCCACTTTTTAAAATAGTTTCGGTAGATGTAGGAACTCTGCGCCAATAAGGCCACCACCCTGATACACTAAGCGTTCTAACGACAGAGTATTTGACTGCAGCGTTGTCAATAGACGCACCAGAGAATGCTTTTGCCTTTGCACTAACCTCAAGGCTTTCATTCAATTTGAAATTAGCCTTAACAGGGTCGAAATTGACTTCAAACAAAGGTCTTTTATACTCTTCAACGTTTATACTTGTTGTAGTATAAAAATCAGGACTGTCTTTAAAGCCTACACTAAGCGTCATTCTGCCTAAAAGGCCTCCTGTAGGGGTTGTAAACTCTGCTGCAAAAGACCCAAAGGCATTAGTAGTGCCTGATTTGGTTTCAATAATTTGTCCGTTAGGGTCTGTAAAGGTTACAATAATCTCTTTGTTGGCAATAACTTCGGCATTTTTGCCGTCTGAAGCGAGTACAATGGTTTTAAAATACACTTTTTGATTTGGTCTATACAAAGTACGGTCTGTATAATTGTGTGCAATGATTGCACGCGACGCTTCTCTGTTTTTATCAAAGGAAAAGTTGTAGGAAGATAAAACAGTAGTGCTTTCCTCATTGTCTTTACTGCATTCAACACCGTAACTATACTCCCATGTATTTGCAGTTAGCTTTGAGGCATCTATTTTAAGCGTTACAAAGCCCGTAGTATCGGATACTGTTTCGTAAAGTGTAATAGTTTGTCGTTTACCAGAATTGTAATCATAGCGTGAAGCAATGTATTTGACCTTTGCACCGCTAATAGGTTCGCCAGTTTTGTTGTTAAGAACAAAAAGAGTGGTTTCTTTGTTCCATTCGTCTTTTAAATGTGCTATTGCAAAATTTGTAATTCTAAAACTAGTGTGTACGAGGCTTGATTCACTCCATTTTTTTTGATGAAAGTTAGAATCAGGCGAAGCTAACAAAATATAATTGCCTAAATTTAAGGGTTTCAGATAGTAATTTACTAAATGCAGTTGGCAGTCTGCGCTATCATTGGGCATCTGCAAAGAAAAAGCAAGAGTCTGTTCTTTTTGCAGAAGCCTGTTCATGACATGAAACTTCTTTTCATTGTATTGATAGTTACAAAAGTCTTGATACTCTTTGTTTGTTAGTTTTATCACACGAAAGAATGCGCGTTGTACGTTCTTGTAAGTAATTGCGAAGAGACTGTTTGAATTCTGCGGAAGGCTTTGCTCAATTTTCAGATGCAAATGTGGTGCTTTAATATCGCTCTGTAATTTTTTAGTCATTTCAGCTCCATAAGAATTAGGGAACTTTTCTATAGCAGTACGGCAAAGTTCTAGGCTTTTGTTATAAAAGAAGCGTTTATCTGGGTTCTGTCCTCGATTATAAGTGCTTGCTTCACTCGCATAAAACTCTGCCAAGGCATAAATGGCACGTGTTACCTGCTCATTATTGGGGTAGGTTTGTACCAAATAAGACAAGGCATTTATATAAAGAGACTTTTTATTTTCACTATTGATGTTTCTATAAGTATAGTTAATTCGCGCAAGCTCAGCGTCTAAAAGTGCGGTTAAATTATTGTCCTTTAAGTGTATATTGACCAATGTTTGAAATAAATTAAGCGAAAAGTATTCTGCCGAAAGGGTGTCTATGGGCTGAATAAGACAATTTGCAAAATCTTTGGTATTTGCCAGAAAAGCAGGATTAGTCATTGCAAAAGACTTATCGTTCTTTGGGATATAAGCGGTCAATGTAGGAAGTACTTCTATGATGCTGTAGGCCATCAAATGCAATAGTGAAGGCCGCATAGCTCGGTTTACGTAAGGACTTTGCACCCTTAAGTGATACCCAAGCAAAAAGTTGAAATTATCTAGCTTATGTTCTGCTAGCGCTTGAGGTTGTGCTATTCCCATACGAAAGTGCGCCAAAGCAGCTTTAGATAAGTCAAAAAACGTATAGGTCTGTATATCTTCCAGGTCAAAGTTTGTTGTTTGCGAACGCTGTGCTATTCGGTAACTGTTCTGATTCAAATAATCTACAAACAAGTTTCCTATATACACGTGCAATATACTTTTTGAGGGTAGCGATGCAGAGTCTGCTTCACGCAAAAGCATTTTGATGTGGTCAATGATAGGGTCTTCGGACTTTCTGCTATGAATTGCATAGTGCTGTACTAAACTGTGAACATACACATCATGGTTTTGTTGTTGTTTTGCAAGCTTGTAAACGAGCCTGTTAGTCGTATCAGCATTGAGCAGTAAACCTCTAGCAAGGAGTGAGTCGGTTTTATGAACAAGTATTTTGAGGTCTTGTGCCTGAAGCAAAGAAACAGAAAAGAGTAGGCAAATTGCACAAAGCAAAAGCCCATTTGCAATGGTTTTCATAGGCGATTAAGATTATAAACTCAAAAAAACAAATGAAGGTTTATAAAAAGACGTAAAGACAATTCAGATTCCACAAAGCAAAAGAAAAAAATTAATAGGAATTATTCTGCATAGGCGTACAACTTATCGGCAATTATTCTGTCGTTTGAAAGACGGGGCACTTTGTTTTGGCCTCCTAGTTTGCCGAGTTCTTTCATATAGCTGCGGAATGCGTCTTTCTGAAGACACTTGACTTGTAGAGGTTTCAGAATTGCTCCGCGAATAAGGTCGTCGTAATAGAGATTTAGGCTTCGCAAAGTTGTATCTAGGTGCAGCGCGAAAGCATTGAGGTCGTGCGGTTTTTCATCAAAGGCTATGAGCCATTCATGATAGGGCAGCCCTTCTTGGGGGTTTACTTGCGGTGCTACTGTAAACTCCAAGACTTTGGTTTCGGGGTATTGCGCTAGGGCGGCCTTCAAAGTTTTTTCTACTTCTTCGGCAATGACGTGTTCGCCAAAGGCGGAGGTAAAGTGCTTGATTCGGCCTGAGAAGACAATTTTGTAAGGGTCTTTGGACACGAACTTGATGGTGTCGCCAATGGAATAGCCCCAAAGCCCTGCGTTATTGTTGATAATCAGGGCATAATTGACCCCAATTTTTACGTCTGCAATGCTCAGGCGCGTGGGGTTTGGGTTAAAGTACTCGTCGGCAGGCACAAACTCAAAGAAAATGCCCGTGTCTAATAATAAGAGCAGATTGGGGTCATCTTGCTGGTTTTGGTAGGCAAAAAAGCCTTCGGAGGCGGGAAAGGTTTCAATAGAATCAATTTTTTTGCCAATAGACTCAAAAATTTTGTCGCGGTAGGGCGTAAAATTGACTCCACCATAAACGAAGAGATTGAAGTTAGGGAAAATATCTTTGATTTTTTTGCCAGTTTTGGCGTTCAGGCGGTCAAAATACATTTGCACCCACGGCGGAATGCCCGAAATGAGGGACATATCGGCGTGCAGGGTTTCCTCTACGACGGCCTCTAGCTTGGTTTCCCAGTCTTCAATGCAGTTGGTCTTGAAGGAAGGCTTTTGATTTCGGCGCAGTACAGACGGCACATGATGATTGACTATGCCAGAGAGTCTGCCAATATGGTAGCCGTTTTTAGTTTCCAACTCTGGGCTTCCGGACAAAAATATGAGGTTTTTGTCAAAGAAAGCGGCACTATTTTTTTCGTTAGCGTAGCAGAGAAGCGCGTCGCGGGCAGAGTTAATGTGGTTGGGGATAGAGTCTTTGGTAAGTGGAATGTACTTTGTTCCGGAGGTAGTGCCCGATGTTTTTGCAAAATAAATGGGCCGTCCTGGCCAGAGGACGTTCTCTTTGCCTTCAAGAATTTGCTGCACATAAGGCGAAAGCTGCTCGTAGTCGCGTATGGGCACAGCCCGCTTGAAGTCCTCGTAGGTTTTGATGTCCTTAAAGTGGTGGTCTTGGCCAAACTGGGTGCTGGCTGCCTTGCTCACAAGGGTCTTGAAAGTGCGTTGTTGCGCCTCTGCTGGCTGTTTGAGCCATTTTTGTTGTTGCTTAACGACCCAACGCGCCAGCAGGAGCGCCAACTTAGATTTTATCATGGTCTTTTGTTTTTATGCCTCAATGTTTTTATCCACAGCTGCCAGAATTTCTTTTTCGGCGTTTTCGGCGCTTTGAAGCATTATTTGAGCCTCAGCGAGCAGATTTTGCACGAAGGCTTTGTCAGTATATGAGCCAGCATTGATGCGGACGTTCAAAAACGCGCCCTTTAGAGCGGCTGTGGCACAAAGCGCCCCCACACCCGCATCAGAGGCCGAGTTGGGATTGCCGTTTTTAGCCATTTCTAAGAGTAAAGGATAGGTTTTGAGGCAAGCTTTCATGACGGCCAAAGGAACTTCAATGGCATTTTTGGTAGCCTCTTGAATAGCATTTTTGCGAATTTGGGTTTCTTCGGGTGTATTTTTAGGCAATTTGAATGCTTCCATGATGCCGTTAAAAGCCAGCGTGTCTTCGTCTACCAGGCTGCATAGATGACGAACGAGGTCTTGACCAGACTCGGCCTGCTCCGAAAAAAGCTGCCACTGCTCTTCCCAGCCGCGTTTGTGGGCAGAGAGGTTTGCCACCATAGTCCCGAGTGCAGCACCTAGTGCGCCTACATAAGCAGCCACCGAGCCACCACCAGGCGCGGGCGCTTCGGAGGCGGTTGTATCTGCAAAGTTCTCTAGGGTTTGCTTGATGAGTGGGGCATATCCCTGCTCGTCCTTCACAAGGTATTCGATGATGTTTTTGTTTGGGTCAAAAGGTTTGAGGTCGTCCAGCCCCATAGATTTGATGGCAATTTTAATCAGTTCGGCTTCTGCAATTCCTGATGAACGCTTTTGCTTATGCAGAAAATAGCGCCCTGCATCGCGCAGCACACGCAGCGGTACTAAGCCGACAATTTCAGTTCCAGTAACGCGTAGTCCTCTGCTTTGGGCACTTTTAACAATTTCTTCAAAAGCAACGTGCAGAGGCGTGGCTTTCATGTCCGTGATGTTCATGGATACTTGCGCAATGCCGTACTCGTCTATGTACCAACCAATGGCCTTTGTGCCTTTGCAAGTACCAAGAATGCGTTTAGGTTCGCCATTTTCATCGTTGATGATTTTGCCTGTAATGGGATTGCCCTCGCGCAGCACGCGGCCAGCTTCGCGCACGTCAAAGGCCACTGAATTGGCCAGGCGCGTGGAGGTGGTGTTCAGATTAAAATTAACGGCAATCAGGAAGTCTCGTGCGCCAATAGCCGTAGCGCCCGTTCTTGGCCTGAACTCGGCGGGGCCAAAGTCAGGTTGCTGCTCCTTCAGTTTCTTGGGCAAGCCTTCATATTCGCCTGCCCTAACAAAAGCTAAATTCTTACGTTCGGGCAGTTTGGCAGCAGACTCGTAGCAATAAACGGGATAGTCTAGTTCTTGGCCTACTCTCTGAGCGAGTTTGTGCGCCAGAGCGGCCACTTCTTCCATAGAAATATTGGCAAGCGGAATGAGGGGGCAAACGTCGGTAGCGCCAAAGCGTGGGTGTTCGCCTTTATGAATACTCATATCAATCAGGAGTTGAGCCTCTTGCATAGCACGAAAAGCAGCTTCCAGGACGGCATTTGGCTCGCCTACAAAGGTTACAACAGTACGGTGTGTGGCATAGCCCATGTCCACGTCCAGCAGGCGTATCCCCTTAACAGATTGAATGCGGTCGGTAATTTTGCGTATCACTTCGGGGTCGCGGCCTTCCGAGAAATTAGGCACACATTCTATGAGTTGTTTCATAATACCTTGAAATAGAGATAAATATTTAGGCAAAGGGCTAAGCGAGAGCGTTAGATACCGCTCTGACTTTAGCCAAAAGTATGGCTATTTTTGTAAAAAATGCTGCTTTAAGCTAAGAATTTTGAAATTTTGTGTATGTGCTATTTTGCAAAGGGTTGCGTCAAAATACTCCTTGCTGTTTTCTCGGAAAAGAACATTTGCTGTTTGTCTTTGCCCAAAAGAACGGTTACGGCACCATCAAAGTCATTTTTTGCAGTAACAGTGAAGGTTGTCCCCAAACCAATTTTGAGTGTATCTAGATGCTGTAAAAACGGTGAAGAAGAGTCTGAAACTCCCATCATAATAACAGAGTCGCCTACTTGAAGGTCTGAAACAGAACGACCGATATAAGCAGGCACTACACCCTCGGCAGACGGAATAGGGTCTCCATGTGGGTCGTATTGTGGACTACCCAAAAAAGCATCTAAGCGCTCTGTGAGCAATTTGGACTGTACGTGCTCCAACTGTTCGGCTACCTCGTGTACTTCGTCCCATTTAAAGTTAAGCGTTGTTACTAGAAAGCACTCCCAGAGGCGGTGCCGACGAATAACCTCGAGAGCAGCCTTGCGACCACTATGCGTGAGTTTTGCGCCATAATAACGCTCATAGTCAATATAACCGCGCTGTGCAAGGCGTTTGAGCATATCAGTAACCGAGGCGGGCTTGGTGGCCAACTGGTCTGATATTTCATTGGTTGAAACAATCCCTTCGGGGTCGGTGCTTTTCTCCTCGCAGAAATAAATACCTTTGAGGTAGTTCTCTTCAGCTACGCTGAGAGGCTCGTCTTGCGTTATCTGTGCCATCAATTTGTGTAAGATGCTAACTTAGTTAGTCTGTTGTGCCTATTTTTTTGCAAATATATGCTTATTTATATTTGTTTAAGAAATATGAAACAAAGTTTTTTTTATGGTAATGCTACTTTCAAATGCGTATGCTTAAAATTTAGAATCTATCAGAGTTTATTTGCTTAAAAAATGAGATAATCTGCTCAGATATTCATAGAATAATAATTTTTGATATAGACGCTCATCTCTTTTCTTATCGTTTTGAAAACATGGTATTTTCTGTTTATTTTTGTGGCATCAGCCAGAACATTTACCGCTTGTTGCATAACTAAATACCAAAAAATGATAGAGATATGACCACATTCCTTAAAAATGTATTCTTTTTAGTACTGATTTGGGCCTTCTTTGCCTGCGAAAGTGTTGTTACGAACGTTAAGTTGCCCAATATCGAGCAAAAGTTGGCCATTACCTGCTTTATCTCACCAGAAACGGACACTATTACGGCTACGGCTCATTTGAGTCAGCCTCTCTTTGGTAGCCCTGATTCAGAAAACGCTTCTCAACCTCTGCCCGATGCCAATATTTCAATAAGTGATGGTACAAAAACCGCTCGTTTTGTGTACGACCCTTTGCTGCTTAATTATTATGTAGGCGACCGAGGCTTTAAGATTGAAGCAGGCAAAACTTATGTGCTTGTGGGCCAGCGTGGGGACAAAACCGTCAAGGCAACCTGTACCGTCCCTCTTAAAAGAATAATGGACATCAGCCTTGCCATGGACTCTAGTTTTAACAGACGAGAGAACTATATGCGCTATCGTATCAAATATACTTGGAAAGACTTTTCTGAAAAAGGCAACTATTACCGTGTAGATGGGAGGCGTGTTTACAGCGTTCGTTTGGGTACTGATTCAATAACTTATACACAAAACGTATTTCCTGAAGGTGGTTTTCCGCTTTTTACAGACGAAGAGAGCAATGATGAAAACCTAACACGCACCATAGTAGAAGACCGTAGTCCGGGGGACGCTCCAAGCCGAGTGGACTTTTTGCTTTTGCATACAGACGTTCACTATCATCGCTATCATAGTGTTTTTATGACTTATAACGGCGATAATCCCTTTGCTGAACCCTCTATTATCTATACCAACATGGACGGTGGCCTGGGCTGTTTTGGGGCATATAGGCTGAGTGTTTTGAGTAGGGAGTTTAGGTAGTCGTTCCTTAAAAAGTATGCATATTATCTGTTCTGGGAACACCTTAACGGCCTTTGATAGACTTCTCTACTTTTTGCCTTGATGCAGAACTGAAGCGCGAGCTGAAAGCTCCGCCCCTGCCCCTAGGGCATAGCAAAAAAAAATCAAGCCCCGCAAAAGGCCAATTTTGATAAACAAATAAGCCTTTTCTGTCCTTAAAATGTATGCTATTATTTTGAATTGTTACTTTTATGAAACCAGAAATATCCTTTTACAGCCAGCACAAGGAAGAGATAAATGCTTGCTTGCTTGCGCTCAGACAGGTTATTTTGAAACAAGATGAGGCTATTTCACCAGTTTGGAAGTATGGTATGCCATTCTTTTGTTACAAGAACAAAATGTTTTGTTATTTATGGGTACATAAAAAGTATAAATTGCCTTACATTGGTCTTGTAGAGGGCTTGCGTTTTGACGAGCCATTTTTAATACAAGAAGCACGTGCACGTATGAAAATTATGCTTATCAATCCTAACGAAGACTTACCCTTAAAAAGAATTGAAGACATTTTGCAGAAAGGTATTGGCTTTTACAAAAGCGGCCTTACCTAATTGAACGCCAATTATTGGTGTATAAAAACTAACCCTTTTTAAAGAAACGCACCAGTTCTCTGATGCTGTCCAGGACGGCGCTATCTTGGGCTATTTTTTTCATGCCTTCGTGGTGCTGGTCGTCCAGAGATTTAATTCTAAACTCGGTATCGTCTTCAATCTTTTTAAGTTTTTCGTTAAGCTCTTCAAAGTGGGCATCTACGTCTTGCCGCCATGACGACTTGTCGTGGTCAGTAGTGAGTGTAGCTTCTACCTGCTCCATTCTTACTTTGAAGTCTTCTAGCATATTTCGGACTTCGTAAAGGTCTTCGCGTGGATACCTAAACTCTGTACGAATACCCTCAAGTCTGCGTTGCAGATATTCATAGTAGCGTATTGAAGGGCGCAAACCAGCGAACAAGGCTGTTAGTGCTGCCGCATAATAACCCACCACGGTAAAACCTGTAAGCGCAATAATGAGAAGTGCAAGGGCTGATACAACGTGCAAGCCAAGTGCAACATAAAGGGAATTTTTAGCCACTTTTTGGGCATAAGCCAGTGTTTCCTCCACAACCAAGATGTCTTTTCTCTTGGAAATGGCCGCATCGTCAAGTACTTCACGTGCTTTAAAGTGGGCGTTCCAAGGAACAGTAACAACAATCATTAGCCAAACAAAAGCCGCAATACCTACGACCCAGTCTTGCCAAGTGCCCACCAGTACTGCATCTGTAAAAAACACAAAAGCCATGTAGCTAGTACCGCCAATAAAAGCAAGCCCCAACCAAAAATTTAAAAAACCCTTCATTCTCTAATTATTTAAAGTGATGTTAATCATTTATTGTAAGCATTATTAGGCCTCCAGAAACTGTATCAAGGAATCATGAATTCGTTTTTTTTGTCTTTTTAGGGCATAAATAATCGGTAAATAGCTGCCCAAAGCCGCCACCAAGCCCAATGGAATCATAAAAGCCAGTTTTGTGGTTGCTAGCAATACCAATATTGCTGCCCACAAAAAACCTAGCAGATAGAATAAGCCTTTTTGAATTTTTGAGAGACGGTAATGTAAAAAAACAATGCTGCCCGTCCGAGTTGCTTCTATGCTGCCTTCTACCCGTGTGCCCAGTTTTTTGAGCCCCATAAGCGGAAATTTGATACAAAATTTTTGGCCTGTGCTGTTGCAAAAAGCATAATTGTTATTTTTTTTTAGCACGAATTTATGCACTTCATTAGCTGAGATAGCCGTAATAAGCGTTCGGTCTTCTTCGGGCACAAGTGTAAAGGCATTGTAATGCGCACCGAGCAAATACTTGGCCGTAGTCCACTTTTTTTGTATAAAATTTGGTGTAGTCATGCTCTAAAAGTTCTTGTTTTTTGAGTCCCTAAAGCAGAGTGGTGTATGATTGTTTTTGATGAACGCGCCCAATATTATTCAACATCAAAAAAAATTACACTGCAATTAACATTACTTTTTTCTTACTTCAAAACAGAAAGGGACAAAGCTCATCAAAAATTATCTGTTTGCGGTTATTTGAATTTTGTGTGGAGTGAAAAATCTATTGTAAAAGCGCCTATCTGCTTTCGGCAAGCAGGATTTTCTGCTAGCAAACGCTCACAAACTAGTATGATTTGATGCGTTTCCATGCCTTATGCTTTTTCTACTATTGCCATTTCCTCGTCAGTTAAGCCGTAAAGCTGGTAAACCAAGTGGTCTATTTGTGCTTCTAGCGCGGTTGTGTCGGTGGTGGGCGATTCCTTTTTAAGGGATAGGATTTTATTAACAGCGTGTTCTATTTGAGCAAAAATAGCTAAATGAAGCTGTGGCAGAGTTAGGCTTTTGATATTTTCAATCAAAATTCTTGGAAATTGTTGTTTTTCTGCAAAAACACGCTCATAAATAAAATGTATCAGTTTTGAATTAAGAATAGCTAAAATTAATATATTACTGTAGTCTTTGTTGGTAGAATATAGGCAATAAACAGATTGCGTAGAAACAACTTTGCCCTCCGCTACAGAGGCATTAATTCTTGCACCTAACTGCCTGATAACTAATTTATCTTTGCTATAATGCGTCATTTCTTTGAGAACACTTTTTTGAACTATATGCTTTATCTCGCCTTTAAAAGCATAACGCTCAATGTTTTCTCCTGTAATTATAGGAAAAGTATTCTTATTATTCTGTTTGTCAATGATTAAGTTGCTCTTTTTGCCTATTTCTTCACCCCGCCAAATATACACGTGGTCTTGTAGTGAAGTATTCTGAAATAGCTTGACGAGAAGACTAAGCTCCTTGTCATCAATGAATAAAAGCCTGAAGGAATTTGTTTTTTCATCGGTTAGATACTGGATATGCTTTGTGGTTAGTTCGCCAGTTACAAAGGTATCCATGTTCTTTGTTTTGGTACATTCTATCTGTTGCGTTTGCATAGAGAGTGAATTTTCAAGAAAATAAACGCAAGAACTTACATTGGCTTCGTCAAAAATATTATCAATATGTAAAATTTTATAGAGATTTGTAACTTTGTATAGATACTCTCTAATATTTTTAAAGTTGCTCCTTGCCAAAAATGAGTCAGGAATAATAAGGCTGTTTAAACCATTTTTTTTGGTGAGCGTGGTGGACTTTTCAATGAACAAGGAGTATAAATCATATTGATAGACAGCGGTTCGGAAACTGGTCTCTAAAATGGTCTTTAGTTCAGCCGCTATCATTCTATTTGAAATATACGGTGGATTTCCTATTACCACATCAAAGCCCATAAAATCTCCGTTTTCGTTCAAGACCTCCGGAAACTCAAAGCGCCATTCAAACGCGTTGTCATAAATTTGATTCGTTTCTTGGTCTTGGATAGTCGCTTCAAGTTGCTCTATTTCAGCGGCTAACCATTCAACTTTTTTGTCTTGCTCTTTTTTTTGTTTTGCTGAAAGTTCAAAAGCGGATATTTGGGTATGGAAAACCCTCAACTCGCCCTCTAACTTGCGCTTGCGTACCAGTTTTGGGTCGTTTTTGCTGATTTCTGTATGGCAATCCGCTTTGATGTCCGCCATAAGGCGCATCATTTCGCGTTTCTGCTCCCTATTCTCTGCGTTGCGGTAGGTAGCCACAGCCCGGCGATAACCCTCTACAGTCCATTGGTTTTTCTTTAACGCTCTTTTGAGGTCTGAGTCCAGAGCAAAACGGCTCACGAGCGAGTTCCCGCATTTGATGTTTATGTCAATGTTTGGTAGGGTTTCTAATGTACTAAAGTTGCTTTCTACGGTATAGTAGGCATTTTTTAGCAGTTCAATCCACAAACGCAAACGGCATATCTTAACTGAATTAGGGTTAATGTCCACACCAAATAGGCAGCTTTCTATAATAACTTGCTTTTCTTTGAATATGGACTGCTGAATCACCTGCCTTTCCGGCAATTGATTCGCCTTATAGACAGAAAGATTCTCCCCAAAAGTATGTCTGATTGACTTTTCTGTTCGTGGCGCTGGCGCTAGGTAATAAAACTCTTCTGCCGATTCTTTTTCAGTGATAAAAAGTTCATCATTAACAACTTGCACAGTGCAGTTGAGCGGTCTTTTTCCTTCAAAATCCAGCAATATGCCTAAGTCATTCTTGATGGCAATAATTTCGTTGAGTGCCGAGACCAGAAAGTGCCCCGAACCTACGGCGGGGTCGCAAACTCTGAGGCTATTGACGATTTGATTGGCCTCAAGTCGGTCTTCTATCTTGGCGCAAAGTTCCTCAATGCTTGTGCAATTCCATTTTTTTGTTTCATTGAACTTTTGCACAAGGGCCTTGCGAATGGTCTCGCGGCACATATACATGGTTATAAAGCCAGGTGTAAAAAATGAGCCATCTTTGTAGCCATTTATTTTTTCAAAGATTAAACCGAGTACAGAGGCGTTTATGAGGGTTTTATTGTCTTCTTGAATTTCTTCATTGCCTTCCGTCCCAAAGTCATAAGCATCTAGAAACGCCAATAAATAGGTGAGAGTACTTAAAGTTCCTGTTTGTTTTTTGCCATGTTGGTCTTTCAGGACGGTATGTGGAAAAATAGGAATGGTTTTATCGTCCTTCAAGTTACTGATAAACAGGGTAACCTGCTCCATTTCTGTAGGTTCAAAAAGCGAGGAGTTGAGGTAAGGCACTTTCTGATAGGCTTCCTTTACGTCCTTGTTACGGTTTTCATGCTCTCGCGCCAGTACCTGAAAGAAAAGACTGTTCAAAGCATTATAGTCTGGCAATTTATTCAAGTTAAGGAAAAAATAAGATTTATCCCCTTTATGATAACTAACAAGCTGAGCCTCTAATAGTTTCAAAAACAAAATTCTATTTATCCAGGTAATGCTCAGCTCTAGGCCAATCGTAAACAACTGCTCTTCCGTATTGCTGCCATATTGGCTTGGTCTTTTGAGCCTGCTTAGTTTGTCTAAACTATCAAGTTCTAGGATAGTATTCTCAAGTATGCTCCCTGAGTGCCTGTCTTGTGCTTTCTTTCTTTCAATGAGTTTTTTTGCTCCGTCTTGCACTTCATTAAGCCCCAAAATGTGCAATAACTCGCCATAAAAACCTCTGTCTAGGCTGTTGCTATCGTTTGCGAAGGGGAGTTTTAAGAGGTGTTCTGGCGAAAAAATTTTGTACAGAGGTATCAGCAGCGCATCATTTTCGTTTTCATCAGCACGCAACTGGGCGGCATAGTCCTGCAAATTGAAATATACAAATTCAATTTCTTCGGCAATTTTATTGATAAAAGGTTCAGCAATTTGCTTGTAGAAAAAATCGGTTTTGTTATCAGCCAATCGCCCATCTTCAAAATCAGTAAACTGCTTCACTAGACTTTTATTTTGAGCAAACAGACGGTCAAAAAGATGGGCATCAAAAACAAACCATTCGTTGATATTAGTGGCCATCAAGTGCTTTATTTCTAGGTTTTTGTGCGTAATTCTTTCGCGGAGATAATACAACACCAGTTCTTGAAACGCCTTACTATTAAGCCTGTTATTCCTTAGCATTTCCGCCTTGTTGGTCGGCTTTTTTGCCTCAATAATTACGCCAACCGAGCTGCTCGCCACAGGACTGTTATGAACAACAAGGTCGTTGCGGCCTTTGGTATTGATAAAATGATTTTGTTTGTAGTAAGTGTCTTTAAGAAAGTCAGAAACTATATTTTTATGAAACTCCTCACTCTCTGTATTGTTTATCCTATCTAGCAAGGTTAGCAAATTGGTTTTGAAACGGTTCATGTCTATCCTGCCTGGTTTCAGTTTCAGAAAGGCCTTATTGAGCGCGTGTCTTGGTTTTAATTCCTTTAAAATCATATAGTTATAGGATTAGCCTCCAGTCTATTGCACTTATCTTGATACAGATGCGGCCTTGTTTCTAAACACAAGACGTTTATTCTGTGCTGCATTTTCCATACGCACAAATATAGCTACAAAGCACAAATGTTCAAAATGGGTTGTTTATTAAAACCGTTCTTTCCGCAGAGTTGCGGGGGTTTTTGAACGAAAGCAAGCTCTTAAATTAACCTCTCTTGAGTCGTCAAAAAGCCCTTTTTGAGTTTTTTAAGTTCTAATTGCCCTCTTTTGTCCCTTGTAGAGGCCATCTTCTCGCGTTTTCAAATAACTTTTTGCCAAATTCCTTACATCTAACTTTTTGACTAATGATTGTTTTTCTACAATTTATTGGGCGTTCCCGCTTCGCGGTCGTTCGTCTTTGGGCTTCGCTTCGCTTCGGTGCTACGCACTAAACCCGCCGACTCTCTAACGCAAATACAGGCCAATAGACGTACTCAATAACAAAAAAAAAGATAAAGCCGCAAACCCGCTTGATGCCTAAAAATTGCTTTTGTCCTATTTTGCCTTAGCCATAGGATAGCCGTATGATAGCCGTATGATAGCCGTATGATAGCCGTAGTTGGCCGTAGTTTAAAAGTAAAGCCCCTATCTTAGAAAAGTACAATTATTCGCTTCCTAAAACTTACATCTCTTAGAGAGGTTAATTAAGAGCTTGTTTTTAAGCAAGCGCCTGGTTACAGAAATGGCCACCAATGCTGAATAGCAAGGGTTTCCGAAAATACAAACATTAGGCAAAAATCTTATTCTTGAGCTGCGTAGAAGAGTTAAACTGCTTGCAAAGGCAAACGTCAGTTACTAAAAACATAGCTGGTCTGTTTGCCTTCCTGTTTCCATGAGTTTAGTGCATTTGCCAAGGTGCTTTGTTCCTCTAGTAACTAATCGCTTCTCAAAACGTACATAAAGCATTTATTATCAGAAATTTAAACAAGAACTTCATCTTCAAATTTTCTGATAATCAATATTTTGAATACATTTTATGGGAAGACTAGCTCCTAATTCATTCTTGCCGACAGCCTCTGTAATAGAAGTTATTGTGTGCTTTTTTACAATAAGTTGCGCAATCATTTGCTTTTGCGCGTGTGTTAAATGCGCCATACGTTTTTTTTGAGTAGGTAAAACCCAAAGTTGCAAAGAATATATTGAAATACACAAGCAAACGCCTCTTTATTCCCTTATTCAAAATATTGCATTTATCTGTTGAATCTAAGTTAGAATACCGCCCAAAATATAAGAGGACTATATTTTTCACGAAGGAAATGAATAGGAAAAAAAAGTCATTAGGATTCCCCTTGCTGTATATGATTAAAAACCCTGATGATTTGTGGAAGAAGCATCTCGCTATGGTCGTTCCGAATGAGATGTGTTGCGTGCTGTATTTTAGCGCTGTCGGACAGTTGTTTTTTGAATATCAGCTCTACGTCAGCCTGCGTTCTGTGCGGGTCTCGCTCTAGTACCCGCCTAAGGCGAACGCTCTCGTCGGCTAGCACTACAATAAGAGCATCTAAGCCTTTTGTGGCGTTTGCTTCTATCATTAGAGCAGCCTCACGCAACAAAAAAGGGACATTTGTGGGCTGTGAAGATGCCCAAACCTCAAAATCTTTGGCTACCGCAGGGTGTACTATAGCCTCAATACTTTGGGCTGTTTCTGGCTCATTAAGAATTTTTTTAGCAAAGAATGCTCGATTCCAATGCCCTTCTGAGTTGTAGGCCTCCGTACCTAACAGGTTTCTTAGAGCACTTATAAGTGCGGCATCGGTGGCCATAAGATGCTTGGCGCGTGCATCAGAGTCGTAGATAGGAATACCCAATAAGCGAAAAACAGCGCAAACAGTACTCTTTCCGCTACCTATACCGCCCGTTATGCCGACCCGCTTTTTTCTTTTTGTCATAGTCTATTCGTAGGGAATCCGTTAATAAATGAGGATAATAGCAGCCAACAAAGATATTTTGAACATTCTCAATTGAAGTTGTTAGGTTTGTTGCGCCTTCTTTTACTGCACCCAAATCCAGTCTATAATAGAGTTTCGCGAGCGAGTCTGTAGAAGCTAAGCCTTTTTTAACAAAACATTGCAGCTTTATGCTTTCTAAGGCCAGCCTTACATTTTGAGGGAGTTGCCCTTCAGCGCGTATAGGCAAATCGACGATGCGCGTTTCGCAAGCAGCTACTTCAAAAGAAACACTGACACTTTGGGCGTTTCGTCGTTCCAAAGGGCTTTTGGTGGCCATAGGTAAAGATAGGTCTGCCTGAAAGCTCGCTTGCAAATTATCATTGGGCTGCGTTGGTGCTACAGTCAGCATACTGGGTGCATTTTTCCATGCAGACTGTGGGGCAGTTACGCGCACAAAACTCGGATTAATCAAAACACGTGAAACTTTTAGATAACCGTTGTCTGGTTGCACTGAAGAAGAGTCAAAAGAGATGGGTAAAAGCCTTGTTTCTAGTTTGTCGTAGCGAAAACGGATTGAATCTTCGCGTATGCCCAAAAACTTCAGGCGTTTTGTTTTGAGTAAATCTGATAGCAATAAGTGGTAGGACAGTGTAGATAGGGGACGGCTTTCCAATGGATTTTGTATGCGTATGGTAAGCGGTTGTAAACTGAATGAAAAACTACTGCGCAACAATTGCCAGCCAGAACCACTCACCAGAACACTCAAAAATTCGGGTGGTGGCTGAAGGGCTACAATGCTGTCGTTTTGCTTGATTTCTACACTCACGGGGTAGTTGATAAGCGTACTATAATTGCTTTCATTCAAGGCATTGAGCACCCAAACCACCAGTGAAGTTAGCAAGCAGACCACAATGGCCTTCCAGTCCCATGTTTTAATAATTTGCCACATTTTGCTCTTTAACTAATTGATTGGCTAGGCTTTTAGGCTTTTCAAAGATGCAATATAGAGTTTGCTCTGCAATTAGACAAGTCGCTAATAAAATTCTACTAGTTTTGCCCTGTAACTTTTGCAAGTTGTCTGTTATGTTTGATTGTTACGGCATCTAGCCCTTCCCAAAGTGGCGTTAAAACAGATATTTTGTATGGTTCTCTAAACTTTTAATAAGCCGGTTATAAGCCTGGTATGCTTTGCATTGCAGACGTTATTGGGTTTGAATAGACAAAAAAAAATCCGACAAAAGATTTGACGGATTTTTTAATGCAAAAACTATGAAAACGATTAAAATAAACAATAAAAACTCTGACCCTTACTCTGCTACAAGCGATACACGCTTAAATACAGAAACAGTCATGCCTTTGTTGAGGCTATCCAAGTATTGGCGCACAGTAAGTTTAGGGTCTTTTACAAATTGCTGATTAAGGAGTGTACTGTCTTTGTAGAATTTTTCTACAAAACCTTGTGCAATTTTTTCAATGATATTTTCTGGTTTGCCTTCCTCGCGGGCTTTGGCCTTACCAATTTCTAACTCACGAGCCAAAATGGTAGCGTCCACGTCGCCCTTATCCACCGCAACCGGATTCATAGCAGCAGCCTGCATACCAACATCTTTACCTGCAGCGTTGTAGTCTGCACCACCCACATTAGAAAGAGACACCAAAACGCCCACTTTAAGGTTAGAGTGTACATAATAGGCCAACTTTTCGCCATGAACGAGGGAATAGTTAGACACTTCTATTTTCTCACCAATTTTGCCGATGAGGTCTGTAATGTGGTCGCTAAAAGGACGACCATCGTGCATAATAGCTAAGAGCGCCTCAGCAGAAGCAGCATCTTTGGCAGTAGCAGCCTCTAAAAGCGCTTTGCCAATAGCTACAAACTCTTCGTTACGCGCTACGAAGTCTGTTTCGCAACCCAAAGAGAATATAACACCTTTGGTGTCATTTTCGTAAGTTTTTACAAACACAACGCCTTCAGTGGTTTCACGGTCTGCGCGTTTGGACGATACTTTTTGGCCTCTTTTGCGCAAAATATCAACGGCAGCCTCAAAGTCGCCATTAGCCTCAGAAAGGGCTTTTTTGCAATCCATCATACCCGCGCCAGTTACTTGGCGGAGTTTATTTACATCTTGAGCAGAAATAACAACAGCAGACATATTTTTTTGAATAGCTTTAGTTTAAAACGAACTAAACTGAATAAAAAACGCATTAAAAGATTAGAAAAAGAGGGCGAGGTCAATCGCCCCCTTTTTGGGTTAGGTTTATTAGAAAACCCACTGACTAAGACACTTAGCCTTTTATAAAGTCTAGGTCTTCTTGCGAAATAGCCAAACCTCTGTTAGCACTTTTCATAATGCTTTTCAAACGGTTCATTGTTTCGCGGGCGGTTTTAAGCGCCTCTTCTTTGCCAGCTCTGTCGCTCTTTTTGAGCTTGAAGAAATCCGCTTGTTGGCCTTTAAGCGCCAAGAGGCGTTTTTCTAAGTTGGCTTTTTCTTCTTTGCTAATTTTAGACATGATTGCGTAAGGAAAATGAGTAAGAAATTTAGACGAGTAACTCTAAAATACAATTTTAAAACTAGTCTTCGTCTTCGTCTTCATCAACCGCACGCTTAGCCGCTTCGTCTTCTGAACGCTTGGCATCATCGCGGTCTTTTTTGCGCTCTGAAGCACCAACTTCAATGCACTTAGAAATGAAAGACGTAATGATTTCAATAGACTTGAAAGCGTCATCGTTGGCCGGGATTGGGAAGTCCACAATCGTAGGGTCAGAGTTCGTATCTACAATACCAAAAACAGGTATATTCAAACGACGTGCTTCTTGAATAGCGATGTGCTCGCGCTTAACGTCCACAACAAAAAGAGCTGATGGGAGGCGTGCTTGGTCGGCAATGCCGCCTAACACCTTTTCCAACTTCTCTTTTTCGCGTGCTACCATTGAGCGCTCACGCTTAGCCAAGTTACTGAAAGTTTCGCTGCGCATCATTCTGTCAATAGAAGACAGTTTTTTGATAGAGCGGCGAATAGTCGCAAAGTTTGTGAGCATACCACCGAGCCAACGCTCTGTAACATAAGGCATTTTGAGCTTTTGAGCTTCTTGTGCCACAATGTCCTTGGCTTGCTTTTTAGTAGCCACAAACAATACTTTTTTGCCTTTACGGCTGATGTCCTGAAGGGCCGCTGCTGCGCTTTGAAGGCAAGCGAGGGTCTTGTTCAAGTCAATAATGTGGATGCCATTGCGCTCCATGAAAATGTACGGTGCCATTTTCGGGTTCCATTTGCGCTTGAGGTGGCCAAAATGCACACCAGCATCTAAGAGTTCTTTATATCCGATTTCAACCATAAAATTGGAGACCTTAAAGGGATTTGTGATGAGTGTGAATTGAGGATTAGCGTTTACTAAACTGGAATCTTCTACGCGCCTTACGACGACCATACTTTTTACGTTCTACCATACGTGGGTCACGTGTGAGTAAGCCTTCGGCTTTGAGCGCACTGCGAAGTTCTGGGTCAGCAGTAATAAGCGCACGAGCAATACCGAGTCTGAGCGCTTCGGCTTGCCCTTTAACACCACCACCATCTACATTTACGGTCAGGTCAAAAGCGGCCTCTTTTTTGGCGAGGGCGAAAGGCTGCATAACAATGAGCCTCAGAACATCAGTGCAAAAGTAGTTTTCAAACGTCCTTTTGTTCACTGTGATTTTGCCGCTACCCGGCTGCATATACACGCGAGCCACAGCGGTCTTTCTTCTACCGATGGTTTGAATTCTTTCCATTATGCGAATTTAATTTCCTTGGGTTGTTGTGCTTCGTGTTCGTGCTTATCACCAGCAAAAACATGAAGGTTGGTGTACATCTGACGGCCAATTCTGTTCTTTGGCAACATACGACGTATTGCGAGTTCTACGAGTTTTTCAGGGCGTTTGCCTGCAAGTACTTCTTTAGGCGACTCTATGCGCTGCCCGCCTGGGTAGCCAGTGTGCCTAATAATTTTTTTGTCAGTCATCTTTTTGCCTGTTAGGCGAACCTTACTGGCGTTAATAATGACCACCTTGTCGCCACAATCCATGCTAGGCGTATAGTAAGTTTTGTGTTTGCCCATAAGCAAACGCGCCACTTGGCTAGCCATACGACCTAATACCATGGACTCAGCATCCACCAATAACCACGCCTTCTTGATAGAAGCTTTAGTGGCAACTTGGGTTTTGTAGCTCAGACTGTCCATTTTGTTGATTAAGTTAATGAAAATCGTTTGAGTCCTCTCTCAAACGAAGCGCAAAAGTACAACAACAAAAATGATTATCAAATATTTAATACAAAAAAAACAAACCTGACCAAACTATATTTTTGGTATTGCTTTCATTTCTCTAAATTTGGTGGTAAATTTTGGCTTTAAAAGTGCCTCTTTGCTTAAATCTAACCTGACAAAAGATAAAGATATGAAGAAACCTTCCACTCGTCGAGTTATTCTTGCAGTACTGCTTGTCGCGGTGTCTTGCTATGTAGTTCCTAATTTATGGGCATTTATTGCAGGTGAAGAGGAAGTAAACTATGGTTCTTATTTTTCTGCCGCTTTTGGTATGCTTGCGGCGACCATTGCCGTTCATTATGCCATGTATGAGCCTGAAAAAAAGGAAGAAGAAAAAGACCACTAAAATTTTATAGTAAAGAACCCAGCAGATGAAAAAAGCCACTCTCAAACAAATTATCATTTCGTTACTTATTGTATTGATAGTCAGCACTTTCGTTCCTTTTGTTTATGGCCAGATAACAGGCGATGAGCCAGACTATGGTTCGTTTTTGGCGCGTGCTATTGTTTATGGAATAGGGGCTTATGTTGTACAAGTTTATTTTCTATCGGATAAGAGCAAGCCTCTGAAATGAATCTGGTTATTTTCTGCCTGTATCCTCGCCCGTAACAAGAACACTGAAGACCACCTCTAAAGACTGCAAGCCATTTGAATAGATTTTTGTTTGAGCACCTTTAACTTTTTTTATGCCCACAGGTTTAGCTTGGACTAGGTGGTTAATCTATAATTTCAATCATACGATAGCCTCTTAAGATTGTTAATGAAATATAGATAATTTGTTATTTCATTTGAACATCAAGCGTTTGATAGAATAAACAAGCATATAAACAGTCTTGGAATAACATTAAGTTTTCTATTTTGAATTGAACGTATGTATGCTCTGGAACAATATCTTCGTATGTTTTCCAGTAAGCAGGACAAACTTTTCTATTTAGTCGTCCCTTAAAATACATATAAGATGCTTACTATCAGAAAATTAAACAAGCATTTCTACTTTAAAATATCTTAGATACTTTTTAAGGGAAGACTAGCTAGTTTGGGGTGTTCATTTGGCAAATGTACAAATCTATATTTGATTAACAATATCAAAAAATCAAATAGCCCCAAATGAAATCCTTAGATTCAAATGACGCTCAACTCAACAAAAAATTATCTGTTCGTCCTTCAAAGCGCTGCTTGTCAATTGTGTCATTATAAGGGCCTTGTTTGATTTCTATGAGTTCGGTATCCTCCAACATCTCAAACCCGTGCCCGCCTGCTGCCAGCAGAATGATGTCGTTATGATACAGTATTCGGCTGCTATGATAGGCGTTCTGCTGAGAGTAGAAATCTACGCGGGCGCTGCCAGACCGTATAATAATTACCTCTTGTGTATTGTGCACTGCCCTGTTTTGTTGTAAATGGTTGTGTGGCTCCACAATATACCCCTTCGCCCTGTTCATATAACCGAGCTGCTGCGAAAAATTATTGGGCGTAAAAAAACTAACGCTTTCGTGTTTATAAGTTGCTCGGACTATGATAGCGAGTATGGTATCGCCATCTTTGATATACTCTAACATTGCGCTTTGATTTATATGCAACAAAGGCTCTCAGAAGTTACTCCGAAAGCCTTTGTTAATATTATGATTGACTTCCAATTAGTTGACCGCTTTCTTGCGAATACCAGCAATGACGCTGATAATGGTGTTAAGGTCGCTGTCTGAAACAGTTACCACCGTTTCGGCAGTAGAACTGATGACCAACTCACCATTTTTCTCTTCTACTTTGGGTTTGCCACCCGTCTTAGTGGTTATAGTAACCTTATTGTAAGCTACTTGCAACGCCTTGAAGTCAGCGAGCAGACCTGCTACACCTTGTTGGGCGGTGTGTGGCTGTAGGCCAGCCATAATGGTTTCAAGAATTAACTTTTGCTCACCAATTTTTTCTTTGAGACGTACGTCTTTGCTTTGGTTGTACACGAGTGTGGTCAGGTACGTAGCTTCTAACCAGCCACCTGTTATGAGAAGAGCGCTCTGATAGCCTCTTTTCGTTTCGTTGAGGTGGTCATTGATTTCAGAAAAATTTTTGGTAGTTTCTTGAAGGAGCTTTTCTATGTTGCTGCCATTGGCGAGTTCGCTAAGAGCCTTTATGTCAAAGAAACGGCTCAGGCTCAATCCGTCCGAGAGAGACTTGACGGCATCAAGGTAATTGAGAACATCTTGATTTTTTTTGTAGAGACTAGCCATTCCCAAGTCTGTGCTATAAATTCCTAGATTAATGGCCTTTTTATAGTTTGTGGAATAATTACTCACATAGGATATATTGTTCAAATTATCCTTTTTGTAGTAACTGTCGCCCAGGGACTTTACAATTTGAGAAATTTCCAGCGACGAAGGAATGGAGTTCATCACATTCTCACCGTCCTGTGCGTTTGCGCTAAAAAATGATAGGCTACCGAGCGCAATCAAAAACGCGGCTATTGACTTGCGTAAATCTTTCATAAGGTCAAAACTCAGGTGGTTATTCACGAATTTTTATTGTTAAACGTTGATATTCTTTGTTTGGTGCATTTCAAAATTTAATTTTTTCAAATGCGTAGGACTCGTTATCTTACGAGTAGCAGTTAATTTACTATAACATCGTTATTTGCAAATACCACCAAAGCGTAAAGTTACAAATTTGCAGCCAATAATAACTGGCTTTAGAATTTGTTTAAGATAAACGCATTC
The DNA here is from genome assembly GCA_013299045.1 of Cytophagales bacterium. Taxonomy (GTDB): domain Bacteria; phylum Bacteroidota; class Bacteroidia; order Cytophagales; family Bernardetiaceae; genus RDZD01. The sequence continues at coordinate 27,745 of JAAFJX010000022.1, forward strand.
TTAATAACTTTGTTTAGAAAGCCTTAACAAAATTTACTTTTTTTTTACTTTTATGCCCAAATACAAATGCAAGTTAGGCTTTAGCAGTGCCAAAGATAGAATGTTTTTTTATAATTTTATTGATAAATAATTTTCTTTTTTTTATAAAAAACAATAATCAAAGAAAAAAAATACTCTTAATATATTGATTTTAAGTTGTTTATTGAAAAGAAAAAACAAACACTTCCGCCTTACTTTTTTTAATCAAAACTCTTTTTTTTATTACATACCAAAAACACTCTTTTTTTACTTTTTGTGTTCGTGCTTAAGGTTTTTGACAAACCTCAAGACTTGGTGCAGCCACAGTTTATGCGATACCAATACAAAGGGAGATATTTCTGCACAAAAAGTTCTGTAGTCATCAGTCTTGCACCTACATTGAATTTTTTTAACGGAAGACTATTTATACTTTTTTCTATTATTTACTTTTCGCAAAAATGAAATCTCTATTAACAGAGATGCGTCTCTTGTTGTAGTCTTATTTTTGAGTGTTGTCTATTGATTGGTCAGCCTTCTAAAATAGTATAGCTAGTTACGTGTTTTTTTTTTGCAGTCATATACCCTTGCGCGTGTGTGAGATGTGCCATCTGTCTTTTTGAGTAGAGAAAGCCTAAAGATATAAAGGATATGCTGAAACACACAGGCCAAATCGCCTCTTTGGCTCTTTCGGACAGAGGTATCTGCCTCTTTATTCACTTATGCAAGCTGCTGCATTTATCTGTTGAATCTAAGAAACCAACGCGCAAAAAAAGGGTACAGTTTGCAAAAAAATGTTTTGTTTGGCATATATTTGGTACTTGAACGAAAACCCAACAGTTTTGACTTGCCTAGCTGCTTTTTTAACCAATAAAAATTTCGGCTAGTCAGAATTATTTACAGCTTACTTTCCTTAAAAACAGATGAGAGTATTTTCTTTTGTATTGCTGCTAATATGTATTGGCAGTATACCAGTTTTTGCGCAAGCCGATGACGCACCGCTCTGGCTACGTTATTCCGCTATTTCGCCCGACGGCAAAACTATTGCTTTTTGTTATAAGGGTGATATCTATACAGTCCCTACACAAGGCGGAAAAGCTACAGCGCTTACGCTCCACGAAGCTCGCGATTTCAAGCCCGTTTGGTCGCCAGACAGCAAGAGCATTGCCTTTGCGTCTAATCGCTACGGTAACTATGACGTGTTTACTATTCCTGCTGAAGGCGGAAAGCCTACACGCCTTACTTTTCATTCGGACAGTGACCATCCAAGCGCTTTTACCTCTGACGGTAAGCGTATTTTGTTTCAAAGCAGTCGTTTTGTTGATGCTAAAAACATGGCACATCCAAACGATGTTTATAGCCAAATTTTTAGCGTGGCTACAACGGGTGGACTTGAAAAGTTTGAAAACACCAACTCTTTAGAGCGCGTAACACCCGATAAAAGTGGTAATCGTTGGCTTTACTACGACCGTAAAGGCTATGAAGACGAGTGGCGCAAGCATCATACTTCATCTGTAACACGCGATTTGTGGCTTTTCTCACGGAACGATAACAAATACAGTAAGATAACCAGCTTTGAGGGCGAAGACCGTGACCCTGTTTGGAGTCCAGACGAAAAAGATGTTTATTATTTGAGCGAAAAAGGTGGCACTTTCAATGTTTGGAAGTTTCCACTGGCACAACCAGATAAAACAGAGCAAGTTACAAAACACAGCAAGCATCCAGTACGCTTTTTGAGCATGGCTACAGACGGAACAATTTGCTACAGTTTTAATGGTGAAATTTATACCAAAACAGCCAGCGGCGAATCTCAAAAGGTGCGTATAAGCATTGCTACTGATGAGCGAAACAATGCTTACAGCAATGAAAACAATCCCATGTTGGCTTCCGAAATGGCTATTTCTGCTAATGGTAAAGAGGTTGCTTTTATTGTTCGTGGCGAAGTTTTTGTAGCTTCTGCCGAGTTCAGTACTACTAAACGGATTACGAATACACCAGAACAAGAGCGCTCTGTGAGCTTTAGCCCTGATGGCCGTAGCCTGGTTTATGCTGCCGAACGCAATGGAAGTTGGAATATCTACGAGTCCAAGATTCTGAACAAAACAGAGCCGTATATGTATGCTGCCACCCAAATTGAGGAAAAAGCACTACTTGAGGGGCCTGAAGAAACCTTCCAACCGAAGTATTCGCCTGACGGCAAAGAAGTAGCCTATCTGGAAGAACGCACTACCCTGAAAGTTTTGAATCTTGAGTCCAAGAAAACACGTGAGGTTATGGCAGGAACGCATAATTATTCTTATGCCGACGGCGACCAGTGGTACGACTGGGCACCAGACAGCAAATGGTTTTTGGTTACCTTCTTAGACAAAAGTCGTTGGCGCTCAGAGGTAGGTTTGGTTGAAGCAGTTGGGGGCAAGAAGCCCATTAACCTCACTGTCAGCGGTTATAATGACGACTACGCACGCTTTATGATGAACGGCAAAATGATGATTTGGTTTACAGACCGCCGCGGTATGCGTTCGCATGGTAGCTGGGGTTCACAAGGCGACGTTTATGGTATGTTCTTTACGCAAGCAGCTATGGATACCTTCTCCATGAATAAAGCCGAAGCAGATTTGGTAACTGAAACTCAAAAACTGATAGACGAGCAGAAAGCCAAAGACGCAAAGCCGGACGATGCAAAAAAAGATGAAAAAAAGGACGACAAGAAAGAAGAAAAAAAAGAGGCTGAACCGCTCAAAATTGAAATGGACGGCCTACAAGACCGCATTAAGCGCCTCACAATACATTCTTCAAACCTTGGCGATGCCATATTGACTCCTTCCGGCGACAAGCTCTACTATCTTAGCGCATTTGAAAAAGGCTACGACCTTTGGGTACATGAGTTTAAAGAGCAGCGCACCAAAATTGTGGCAAAGCTAGAAGCCTACGGCGGCCAACTCGCCATGGACAAAGAGGGCAAATACCTTTTTATGCTAAGCGGTGGCAATATCACACGCATAGATGTTGCCTCTGGCGAGCAGAAGCCTGTGATGTATAATGCTCAGATGCAGCTCAAGACTGAAGAGGAGCGCGCTTACTTCTTTGAGCACATCTGGCGACAAGTAGATAAAAAATTCTATGTCAAAGACTTACACGGCGTTGATTGGCCTTTTATGAAAAAAGAGTATGCACGCTTTCTGCCACACATCAATAACTATCATGACTTTTCCGAAATGACAAGTGAGCTACTTGGCGAATTAAATGCCTCGCATACTGGTTGTTTCTACTTTGGTGGTGGTTCGCCTAATGGCGACCAGACAGCCTCTTTGGGCGCGTTTTACGACCATAGTTTCAATGGAAATGGTATCAGAATTGAAGAAATTATGGAAAAAGGCCCTCTACATAAAGCAGGTTTGGGGGTGAGTGCTGGCTGTATTATTGAAAAAATTGACGGTCAGGACATCAACGCGAATACCAACTTCTATCAGTTTTTGAACCAAAAAGCAGGCAAATATGTACTTTTGAGCATTCTTGACCCTAAAACGAGCAGCCGCAAGGACGTTCGCGTAAAGGCTATTTACAACTGGCAAGAAGGCGGCTTGCTTTACCAACGCTGGCTCAAAAAAATGCGCGAAATGGTGGACAAGCGCTCTAACGGACGCTTGGCTTACGTGCACGTGGAAGGTATGGACGAGAGCAGCTTCCGTCATGTGTATTCAGAAGTTTTGGGGCGCTATGCGGATAAAGAAGGACTTATTGTGGATACACGCTTTAATGGTGGTGGATGGTTACACGACGACCTCGCCACTTTTTTGAGCGGAAAGCGTTATGCAGAACTCGTACCACGTGGTCAAAAAATTGGTAGCGAGCCCGAAGACAAATGGTGTAAGCCATCGTTGGTTCTTATGGGTGAAGGCAATTACTCTGATGCGCATCTTTTCCCTTGGGTTTACAAAGAACTCAAAATTGGCAAATTGGTTGGTATGCCCGTACCTGGCACAGGAACGGCCGTATGGTGGGAAACGCTCATGAATGGTGAACTCGTTTTCGGGATTCCACAGGTAGGCGTTCGTGGCAGTGATGGCAAATTTGCCGAAAATGCGCAACTTGAACCAGATGTAAAAGTAGCTCAAAGCCCTGATAAAATAGGGCAGGGTATTGACGAGCAAATAGATAAGGCCGTTGATGTATTGTTAGGAAAGTAGTATGGCCAAATCTAAAGCTGTTTTGGTTTAACCTTCTGCTTTTTTAGCGCCTGTTGTTCTTAAAATCATACAAAAAGCAGGAAAATCTTTGCGGGTTCTTCCTGCTTTTTGTATTGTAGTGTAAAATTGTACAGAACACTGCGAAGTAGGCAAGTAATGGATTAAGTAATGGATTAAGGAATAGATACAATAAAACGACAATAACTGCCTCTAAACGCAACCTAGCGTTCCTATTTTTCGTTTTTGAAGCACATTATATTTTATTTTAGTAAGGGCTTTTAATCATTACTTTATGCTGAATCAAAACTGGCTTACTGAAGGAATATTGGATTTTGAATACAAAAAGTATTTATTATTGGCTTATTTTCAGGGTGTTGAAAAACACTTTAAGGCTCTTCAGCTCTATCCGGCTTTTGGCGAACTCGTTGCGCATACGCGGCATTTACAGACCCTTCAAAAGCAGCAACAGAGCTTAGAAATGCGCTTCCCTCAGCAACTAAGTGGCATCAAAGCGAATGAACTGAGCTATAAACCTCTTTTTGAGGCAGATAGCGCTATGCAAGAACTTAACAAAATTATGGACTTTGCGCTGCCAAAATTTCTGCAAGCCACCCAGGCTGGCCAAAATATTTATGAAGATGTCGCTCAAAAAATACAACTGCATACGGTGGGTTTGCTACCTACAAGCTTCAGAAGTGGTATTTTACTGCTTAGTGCCTTCAAAAACCGTTGTGTGGAAGTCTATGAATATCAAGTTACAGTTTTTACAGAGGCCAATGAGCGCTACCGAAGTTTGTATTTGAAGTGGCTGGAGCGCGTCCCCAAAGGCTTGTTACAAACATATGAGTCCTTGAAGGTACAGCTCAATAAGCGCCATCAAATTGCGGGCAATCCTGCTACCTTCTTGGCTGAGTCTGCCTTATTGTGCCCTCTTTCCGAAACGGTTTTGCCTATTACGAAGCGCTGCCTCATGCAGAAAATTGCCCAGCTAGAAAACGAAAACGAGGATAATGCGCTTTTCTTAAAATGACAATGTTTAGGGGCAGTGAACCAAATCCAAATATTTTTTTTGATGAGTGGAACTCAAACCATTATAAGTCATTATCCCAAAACTAAAGAATAAAAAAAGAATAAAAAAGAATAAAAAAAAGTAACTTTTTTTATAAAATTGTACTAAATTGCAGCCGCTAAGCAGCTTACGTCAAGAAATTGACGTAACGGACTTGGCTTGGGGGCGTTTGGTACTATTTTGGTTAATAACACCGTTAAAAGCAGAGTAAAATTATGCACGTCAATCCGCTCTATCAAAAACTGCTATCGTCTGCACTGATGGACACTAATCATACAGTTCGCCTGACGACTGAGGTACACATTCCTCTGCATAAGCGCAAGCTGGGGCTTCGTGCTTTGGGCTTTGCGCTCTTGTCGTTTTCATTACTAGCCCTTTGGTCTTACTATGATACCACCGCCCTGCAATGGGTTTGGGGTACTGTGGCGCTTGTTTTGTTCGTAGGCTGCCTGATTGCAAGTGTCATTTATGCCTTTGGTTTTGTTTTTAAATTGTTGGAGCAAGCACCTGGGCTTTCTGTATCAAGAATGGGCTTGCGTGATAACTCCACGTTTTACTCATGTGGCTTTATGCCTTGGGAGAATATTCAAAGTGTTCATGTTGTTCGTCAAGGCAGTAAACATTTGCTGGCCGTTAAAATAAAACATCCTCAAAAATACATAGCGCGTTTGAATGGACGAGCCCAAAAAGTAGCCGATAAACGCATGGAGTTGTATCAAACGCCTTATTTGGTCCGTATGGATTATTTGGACTGTAACATAGACGAGGTGTATACCCTTATTCATCATCAAATTAACCAACATTCACATTTATTCAATGATTAAGAAGACTGTTTCGGGTGCGAAAGAAGCGATTGCAGATATAAAAAGTGGTGTAACTATCATGTTTGGTGGCTTTGGCCTTTCAGGGATTCCTGAAAATTGTATTGCTGCCCTTTCCAATAGCGGTATTAATAATCTCACTTGTATTTCAAATAACGCTGGTGTAGATGGGTTCGGGCTAGGCTTGCTCTTAGAAAAACGCCAAATAAAAAAAATGATGGCCTCCTATGTGGGCGAAAACAAAGAGTTTGAAAGACAACTGTTATCAGGCGAACTTGAAGTGGATTTGATTCCGCAAGGCACTCTTGCTGAGCGAATTAGAGCTGGTGGCGCTGGCATTCCTGCTTTTTTTACCCCTGCTGGCTATGGCACTGAAATTGCTAACGGGAAAGAATTTAGAGAGTTTGACGGCAAAATGTACCTCATGGAGCAATGGCTGCGTGCCGACTTTGCTATCGTCAAGGCATGGAAAGGCGACGAGTCCGGAAACTTGGTTTTTAGAGGCACGTCTCGTAATTTTAATCCCATGATGGCGACTGCTGGCAGAATTACGATTGCTGAAGTAGAAGAACTCGTACCTATTGGCGCGCTAGACCCTAACCACATTCATACACCGGGTATCTATGTGCAGCGTATCTTTCAGGGACAGAACTACGAAAAACGCATAGAACAACGCACAGTCCGCACGGCATAGTCTTAGCCATGAACTTAGCTTACTTTGTTTGGCATTTAACACCCGCTATTTTTAGTATTGGGTCTCTGCATATCCGTTGGTACAGTGTGTTCTTTATGGGCGCTTTTATGGTAGGCTACTATATCGGCATTGTCATTTACCGAATAGAAAAAAAACCTCAGCCCCAGCTAGACATTCTTGTTTTATACTTGTTCTTTAGCATGATAGGCGGAGCGCGTTTGGGGCACTGCCTTTTCTATGATTTAGATTTTTACATACAAAATCCACTCGCCTTCTTCAGAATATGGGAAGGAGGCTTGGCTAGTCATGGTGCGCTGATTATGATGCCATTAGCCATTGCGCATTTTGGCAAAAGCCGTCCTACACAAAGTTTTTATTGGGTTATTGATAGGCTGGTATTTATTATTGCGATGGTAGCGTTTTTTATACGTTTAGGTAACTTTTTCAATAGTGAGGCCGTCGGTACACCATCAGATTTGCCATGGGCTGTACAGTTCATTCACTACGACGGACAGCCTCGCCACCCTAGCCAGCTCTACGAAGCATTTTTCTATCTTACTGTTTTTATCGTTATGGGCTATAACTATATACAGCAAAATTATTGGCTAAATAAAGGCGCAAATTTAGGCACGTTTTTGGTTCTTGTATTTGGCTTTCGTTTTTTTGTAGAATTTCTGAAAGAGGCTGATATCTGGTATAACTTTTACTTTTTTTCTTTGAATCAAGGGCAGGTTCTGAGCGTCCCTGCTGTTCTTGTTGGTTTTTGGCTCATAAAGCGCTCCAAAAAAATAGGTAAAACAGGTCCATCATAAATTTTCCTTTGTTCTGTTTACTCGCGCACGGGGTGGCCTAAAAACAAAATTGCACTCATCAAGGAATTTTTAACTCAAAAAATAGCTTGAGGCTCTCTAAATAAAGACTTCATGTAACTATTAAAAAAAATTTACTTTTTCTATTTCTTTTACCATACTTTTTGGGTCTATGTATTAGGCAAGGTTTTGTCTTTGCAAACTGAAACGCTCTTGTTTCGGCTTTTTCTTTTAAATTTTAACCCAAAAACAAACAAAATTCATGTTAAAAACCATGAAAATTTTGCTGGCAGCGGCCTTTCTGCTCGCTGGCCTCAGCTTGGCTGGCTGCAAAAAAACTTCCGTTGATGCACCGATTGAGCCAGCAGAAGACCTTGGTTTCTGCCAGGAAGCAGAGGCAGCGGACTTTAAAACAGCAGAAGAATTTAAAACTGCCCTACTCGGAAAATGGCAGTTAGTAGGCGAGTATAGCAGAGAGATTTCTAAAAAACCTTCCTACAAGCTACGTATGTATGAAATCAGGGAATGCGAATACCGCGCTGATGATAGCCTCTATATTTATAATTGGTACAGCATTGAGTTGGGTGATACGATACCATTAAAACCAGCAGTGATAAAATACAATATTGGTCTTACACCTTTAGGAAAAATAGGCTTGTACATGGATGTGATGGTGATGACAGACCGTAAGAAACGTGTTTATTACTATTTGTGTAAAGATGGGCAGACATTGGTGCAAGATTTCACTTATAGTGGAAATAATTATACCGATTATCGTGGGATTGAGTATTACATTTACTATCTGGTCTATAAACGAAAGTCCTGATACCTAAATTCTGTATGTTTAAACTCTCTGTTAAACTGTATCTTAAACCATTAAATCTACCTCTACAATGCACATACTTAAATTTTGGGTTGGCATTATTGTGCTTATAAGCACAACCTGATTCGCACAAACGCACTAGCACAAAGTTTTTGTGGTTACGATGAGCCTAACCCTATGTTCATCAAAGAAAAGGAGGCCATAAAGAAAAAAAATGGATGCATGGCCTACTGCGAAAGTCCCTACGCAGACTGCCCAAACGAACCCTTCACCATTCCTGTTGTGTTTCATATTGTTTATAATCCTGACGAGGATACTTTTCTTGATGATAATATGATAAAGGCAGCACTGGCTGAGTTAAATCAATATTTTGCAGGTACTCACTCTTTGCAGGATAGTATCAATCCTATATTTTTGCCTAGTTTTTCGGGCGACACCAACCTCAAATTTGTTCTGGCAGCTGTGGATCCTTGGGGTAATCCACACAGTGGTATCAATCGTAGAGTAACCCAAGCCCCCTATTTTCGGGGCAACAATCCCGTCAAGAATCTATACTCCAATTTTTGGCCATCTAGTTCCTTCTTTAAAGCGTGATTTTGAGGGTGGCTTTGCAGCATGGCCGCGCGACAAGTACTTGAATACTTGGATAGGAGATCTTATCGGTACACTTGGTTTTGCTCCGCGCCCTTATTAGGCATTATCTGGTACGTTTCCATAGAAAAACTAATTGCTATTTTAAAAAAATTAAACTGATTGAGCTAAGCGTTCATTTGCTTATTGAACAATAGGAATAAAACAAAACTATTGTTTAATTAGTCGTCGCTTAAAAAGTCTGCATAAGAACAAGCACATCAATTGATTGATATGATTTATCTGCTTTAGGAACACCCTCATGATTTTGGGTGGCTTTTTCTTTGATTGGGTGCTTTTACAAAACATAGTTGCACAGAAAATCTCACCCTCTGACCTTTGAGCCATTCGCTTTTGTCTGATGCGAGGCATGGCAGGCCGCAAGAAGCCTTGAGATTTTGCCAGTTATTTGACAAAATAGACTAAAAACTAGTAGATTTTAAAGATAAAAATATTGGTTAATTTACTGATAATAAATAATTTATGTACTTTTTAAGGAAAGACTAATTAGCAACCCCAAAGTTCTTCTGTGGTGCAATGCGCCAACAATGTAATTGCTACTTATAAACTTGCCTAGCCTACCTCTTTGATGACAGTTTTCGTGTGTTATCCCCACGTTACACATGGGGTTATTCGTGTTCAAATCCTTTGGGGTTGTTTTGTATTTTTGCTTTTTCTTTTGCGCGTTTTCTCCATAATCCGTTTGTTTATGTCAAAAGAAACTATTTAAACCACCCATTTTCATACCATTCCGCAAACATTTTGCTTGTTTTTTTAGGATTAAGTGGTTTTACCACAAAAAGCCAACCTTCGCCAAAAGGGTCTTTTTCCAACAATTCGCAAGGTTCATTCATTTGTGCTTCATTCCAAATATGCGTGTTTATCTCAACCACTTCCATATCAAAAAGCACATCTAAGCACACCATCATAGGTCCAGCAACGTCAAACTCTGCCAATGGCGAATATTCTGTATTTTGGTCTTTCAAAACCTTGCCCACAGGGGCAAACATGAGCGGATAACAAGGCAAATGCCCACGAATATACTCTTGTTTGGTATTCAAACCTACACGAATCAAATCCTCTTCCAATTTGTACCAATGCCATCCCTCTACATAATAATTGACTTTTCGCTCCACTTTTATGATAAAATCCTTTTTGATATTCATCAAAATCCAACCGTTTGGTTGTGGATTATATTGGGCTTCAGCCAATAAATTTTCATTGAAAGTTACCGTTTCGATGTCGTAAGGGGCATACAGGTAGGCAAGGTTTTTATACTTTTCCGCGAGTTGCCAAGCATCTTTGTTATCCCAATTATGGTATTTTGGGTAATACTCAAAACTGATAATAGGCTCTTTTTTCTTGATATTTTCGCCTAAAACTTGAAAATTGCGCACATAACATTCCAAAGGCAAATATTTATTGAAAAAGCCCAACTCGCATGGATAGGGCTTGAGATAATTTTGCCAAGTGTTGGCTAAAATTGTAGTTGGGTGGGTTTCATACAAACGTATTTCTCTAAAATACCCATGTAAATTTTCCTTATAATCTACTTTTTGCACCCTGCAAATCCAATCCGTTTGAGAAAAGCCTTTGTATTCAAAATCCTTGCCTCCCACCTCGCGCAAACAATCTACAAAAGGCTGATTGATTTCTACGATTTTACAAGTAAAATCTACCGAAAGGCTTAATGTTTGACATTCTGTACTGCAACTTGCTATTTCATATCCACCACCCACTACCTCGCCTACAGGCAAGATTTCCTCTACCTGAAACATGATGTAAAAAGCACACGAGCAACTCAATTCATACAAATCATTGCCCAAATCTTTGATGTCTGCGTTTGTGGACATAATAACGCATTTTTCTATGATGCGGTTTAAAAAGAATGCCTTGCAATATTGTTTGTTTTCTCACAAGGCATTTTTTGAAGTACTTGCCAGACTATTTTATATCTATTTTCAGCTCATAGTCGCCTGATGTAAAGCCTTTTGCGCCCACTACCCCCACAAAGACTTTCATCCTTGAGCTAATCGCATTAAACTCTATGCTTTGCTCGCCAGCACTTTTCGTGAAATCTGGCGGGTTATTGGCTACCCATTGCTCAAAACCAGCCTCACAGCTAATGCAACGCGGTAAATCTGGCGGGATAAACTTGAAGTCAAAGCTCACAAAGCCATAAACATTTACTCTTGGTTTATTCCCTTTAGGAACAACCGTAATTTTTACCGTGGATTTTTTTGGCAAATCAAACCAATAAAAGACGTGGTTGCCCTGAAATTCTACATTTCTGATACCTACCCAGCACGCATTTGAGCTATTCTCTGCCCATTCTAGGTCTTCCATAATATTGCCTTGCGAAAGATTACCATTAACCGTAACTGTTTGGCCTCTCAAAGCAGGAATGAATTGTACTTTTCCTTGAATATTCAAATTCATTGGGCGTATGTTTTTTATTTCTACGGCCTCATCATAGCTTTCAGCATAGGCATCATAATTCACGAAGTACTTACCATCTGGTTGTACTTTCAAAACCATGGCGGGCAGCCAAGAATCGCCCCGTACAGGGTCTTTATAAAAGACTTCTACCCTGTCTCCCACCGTAAAAGAAGATTTTACACCCGTACTTTCATCAACAGGTGCAGCAGTAATGACCAAGCTATTAAAAAACTTATCGCTATTGCTAAAGGTGTTAGCGCTAGAGATAACAAGCATTTGTATATTTATCTTTGAATGCGCCACGTATTGGGCATTCAAAAAACTGCCATTATTCATTTCGCCTTGTGCTTTATAAGCCTCATAGCCTTGATAAGTGCTTGCCTCTTGCTTTTGTATTTTTTTGATATTCTTGGAGGAATTATCAAAGGATTGCTTGGCATTTCCTTTTGGAAAAACACCTGTAGAAGTACTTGCTACCACCATATAAACTTCTGTGGTGGTGGTACTTTTATAGGTATAGTTAATGACGTTTCCGTTTTGACTGACTGTTTTGGTGGGTGGTGCAGGCAGACTGACCTTCGCGCCAACGCCGTCAGCCGAAAAATCATAGGTTTGCCAGTCTTGAGCGCATATCTTTGAGGCTATTAAGACCCAAAACACACTAAGAGAAATACTTATCTTCATCATTTTTGTTTTTAATTTGATTCGTTTACGCTTTTTTTCTAAAAAAGGTTTTGTTTTTTCTTTTTTAAGTACCAAAGAATGGCTTACCCAAGATGCTTTTTCACCCACTCGGGGTTCTGCCTGCCGTTATAATGGTCGTCAGCGCTCAGGTACTCAGGAATACCCTCAGGGTCGTAATTAATGCCTTTTTGTGCCACGTTTTGGTTTGCTTGCACCTTTTGTTTTTTCAAGAGCAATTTGTCTTGCGCTTTTCTGTAAACATCGTAACCTTTGGGCTTTATGGGTTCTTCTATAACATGCCGTTCATAGGCATCTTTGGCCTCGTTAAAGCACTTCGAGTGATAATCGTAGTAAATAAATTTGGCAATTTGGTGGGCTTCTATGAGGGTTTGGTGTGCGGCATAGCCGTCTGGTTCTTTGGGTTCGCCTACCTCGCGCCTTGCGTGGTCGTCCGCGCCGTAGTCTATGAACATTTGTAAATGAAGTTCATATTCCTGAAAGATTTTTCTTTGTTCTTGTTTAAAGTCCTCATAGCCTTCAGGTTTTTCTGGCTCATACTGCTGCTGTGCGGCAATGGCTTCCACACTTCGCGTCAAGTACGCAATCAATAATTTTTCATAGTTTTCAAATGTTGTTTCCATGCTCAAAAAAATTACGTTTTCGCAATGAGAGGACTTATTGTTATAAACGGCTTTTCAGTCGTTGTCCGCACAGCCAAACCGTCAGACTCCTCAAAGCCTCATTGAGTCACTTTTTTTGAGTTATCAAGAGAATCTACAAGCTGTGCTGTATGTATTCTTCTGTAATGATTTTTGTTTTGGGTGTTCTATTCTGTATGAGTTGGTTCTTTGAACGCTCTAATGTACGATTTTTTTTTGAATAAAAGTTTCTATTCTGGATAAAATCATATTGCTTTGCAACAAACCTGTTCATTTTAATACCAAGCGTATTTGGCCATGAGCAACAAAGATATTCTAAAAGCCATGAAGCTCCTGGTCGCGCTCATGGAGTTACACGATGCAGACCCCACGCTCATCAAGCCTTTTAGTAACGCCATTTATAGGCTAGACCAGCTTAGCGAGGAGCTACCCACACAAGACGTGGTGGGTATTCAGAGAGCTGGCTTTTCAAAAAGCATGGCGGCCAAAATTTTTGATTTGGCAAACAGCCAAACTTTTGAAGAGCACAAAAGCTACATAGAAAAAACACCCTCTGGCCTGCTAGACGTATTGGAGATTAAGGGTATTGGTGCCAAAAAAGTGCGAACGCTATGGTTAGAACTCCAAATAGAAGACCTAGAAGCCTTGCGCGATGCTTGCGAAGCGGGTATGGTGGCCAAACTCAAAGGTTTTGGCGAAAAAACACAAAAGCTAATTCTGGAGAATATCTCCTTTATGAATGTAAGTAGTGGGAAGTTCTTGCTCAGCGAAGCCGAACCTTATCAGGCTTTTCTGGAAGCTTATCTGCAAACAGCCGTGGGGGTAGAGCGTTGGTCTGCGAGCGGCCAGTGGCGCAGGCGCACCGAAACCATAGACACACTCTCCTTTGTGGTGCAAGTAGTTTCAAGAGCAGATTTTTTTGCGTCATTAAACAGTTCCGAGCGCTTTTCATGTACGCACCAAAGCCCTTTTATTTGGGAGGGGCATTTTGACGAAACACCCGCACTCAAAATTATTATACATTGCGCTGACTCAGAATCGTTTGAAAAGACTCTCTTTTTGGAAACAGCCACCGAAGCACACTTATTCTTGAATGCAGCCGCCGAGGGTTCATCAAAGAATCTCTATCAAATTGTTAAAGCAAAAAAGACTTGGGAGTCAGAAGAAGCTATTTATGAGGCAGCCAACTGGCCTCATTTTTTGCCCGAACAGCGCGAAGGTTTGTTTGAAGAGGACTGGATAAAGGCGGGTTCTGTGCCTGTAGCCTTGCAAAAAGAGGATATAAAAGGGGTTTTGCACTTGCATAGCACCTACAGCGACGGTGCAGATTCCTTAGAGCAAATGGCCCTTCATGCCAAAAATATGGGTTTTGAGTACATCGGGATTACTGACCACTCTCAATCGTCATTTTATGCCAATGGTATGAGTGAAGGCCGCGTCCGACAGCAGCAGCAAGAGATTGACCTACTCAATGCTAAACTAGCGCCTTTTAGAATTTTCAAAGGGATAGAAGTAGATATCCTGAATGATGGAAGCCTCGACTACGACATGACTATCCTCAATACCTTTGACTTTACGATTGCTTCCATACACCAAAACCTCCGTATGCCCATAGAAAAGGCCACTGAGCGCCTGCTTGGTGCCATCGAGAACCCGCATACAACAATTATGGGGCATTTAACTGGCCGTTTGTTGCTCAGACGAGAGGGCTACCCTGTAGACTACAAGCGCATCATTGATGCCTGTGCGGCTCATCAGGTGGGTATAGAAATTAATGCGAATGCTTATCGCCTTGACTTGGACTGGCGCTGGCTGCCTTATGCTATTAAAAAAGGAATTTGGATTAGTATTAATCCAGACGCACATACTACAAAAGGCTATCAGGACATCAAATACGGTGTGGCTATGGCACGAAAAGCAGCTCTCCAATCTCAACAGACCCTCAACGCCCTCTCCTGCACGGACATCGCCCGTTATTTTGAAACTAGAAAAAGCCCCTTAGTTAATTTATAACAGAGTTTTATGCCTCTTGCGTGCCCGCAATCGCTCAAGAACACAAGCCTTGCTCATATCTGTATGCTCATAAACAGAGCTTTCCAAGGCTATGCGGTGTCTATTCAAATGACCATTGATGTACTGCTTCGCAAAATCCAAGCAGAAAGCATTGACCTAGAGCGGTCAGTTGGGCTTTATGATGAGGACGAGCTGGTGGGCGTTCTCTTACTGGGCTATCGCGGAACGGCCTCTTATAATGCCTGTACTGGGCTTCTGCCTGCTTACAGAGGCCAGGGTTATGCAGATACTATGTATGATTATGCCAAAACACACTTTTTGAATGATGGAATACTAGAAACCCATATATTAGAAGTTTTGGAAGCTAATACTTCAGGCATTAGGCTTTATGAGCGCTTGGGTATGCAGAAAACAGATTTTCTTTACACTTTTTTCCTGACACTGCCCCAGCAGTCTAAAACTGATTTTTTAGGTATCAGGCCGCTCAGCTATACAGATTTTTTTGAGTTCTATAACAATGAGAAAATTTTTGGGGCAGAATGCGCCTGGCAAAATGCACCACTTCCTGGCTTGCAGTCCGGCTTTAGCAAGGCTTATGGTTGGTATGCACCAGATACAGGCGAACTCTCTGCACTGGTTGTTTTCAGAGCAGATACCAATACCGTCCAATATCTAAATGTTCTGACTGAACAACGTTTGCACGGTTTAGGGAGACTCATGCTGGCCTTTGTACAGCAACAATTAGGCAAAGCCCCTCTGCGTTTATTGAATGTATCCGCACGAAATTCCTCTGTCATATACTTGGCCAAAGCGCTAGGTGCAGAGCTTAAATTCAAGCAATGGGAAATGCAAACACGCCTCAAATAAATCGATAGGTATTCCGATAGGTCTTTTATTGTTCGGACTATTGTTCTGATACACTGCGTAGTCGTTTCTTAAAAACGCGGCTTTGCGAGAGATAAAATGATTGTGAAGATGTTTGAGCATCAGCCAACCCGCCATCAAGCGAATGGGTTTAGCCAGCCTACCCATTTGGACGATACAAAGTGGTAAATTACCTCTCAAAAACCGTCCAATCTATCTTGTTGCCAACATATAGAGGGGCTTTTTTGATTGAGCGTATCCGAAAAACGAAAGGCCAAACCGAGCTGGTTTTCTGCTTTTTTGCTTGGAATCATCATGATTATTGGCAAGGTTTACAAGGCAAATATCCTAAAACTGGCAGTCTTTTGCAAATAAATTTAATAATAATTCATTGATAAAGAATAACTTAGCGCCTTTTTAAGGGGCAACTAGATACGTCTTTTGGTCTGTATCTGCGTTAGTGAGGCGGCGGGTTTAGTGCGTAGCACCGAAGCGAAGCGAAGCCCAAAGACGAACGACCGCGAAGCGGGAACGCCCGAATAGAATTGTAGAAAAAGAAGAAATATTGAAAAGACCAGATGTAAGGCATTTGGCAAAAAGTTATTTGAAAACGCGAGAAAAGGTTATCTTGTCGTCCAACAAGGGCATAAGTTTTTTAAAGTCTTATGGTATTTGTAAACTAAATGCTATCTGGCTGCTAGGAGTTAAGAAGCATCAAAAAAGCGTCAGCAATCATAAACAAGCATAAAGATAAAACAATGAATAAGAAACTTAAAACTGTCCAAGACCATGAAAGTTTAGTTTCCCAACCGAAATCATGAGACGCAGACGGTTTAAAAAATAATAAAATGGGCTTCAGATACATATAAACACCGACCAGAAGCGACATCAAAAGTAATAAAACTGGCCATAAACCCAAAGCGGTGGGCATAGCCTCAATAAAAGCCAACACAAGCAATAGTTTGGCTATAAAAGTGCCCATTGGCGGCAAGCCAGATAAGCCCAGAAGCGCTAAAAAGGCCATAACAAGTAACCATTTAGGGCATTTTTGCTTGGGCCAATCTTCGAAATTTTGACCTAGAAGTACCTCTACACTTAAAAATGCCAAGACGCTTAATCCATAAGAAGTCATTAGTAACCATAGTGTACTTTCTTGGAAAAGTCCTATAGGAATAGACAAAAGCATAAGTCCCGAGTGCGAAATAGCAGAATAAGCCAAAAGGTCGCGTGTGGTTTCAGCCTTGATTCCTAAGCTGTTGGCAATAAAAACTGAAGCTAAGCCTAATGCAAAAAGTACTCCAAAAGGCAATTCTAAATGCGTTTGAAAGGGTTTAAACAAAGGCAATAACACGCCTATAATGGCTATTTTGGGTACAAGAATCAAAAATGCCAGCGCACCCACCCCCGTTTGCGCATACACAGGGCGCACCCACGCATGAAAGGGCATTAAACCAATTTTGAGCCAAGCCAACGCCAGAACCAGAAACCATAAAATAGGCGACCAGTGCGCTACTTCGCCATTAAAGGGGCTATTTGCTAAAAGGCTTTTAGTGCCCAAAATCCAGAAGCTCAAGGCAAATAGTCCTAAACCTAAAGCAATAAGCCCTTGCAAAATATAGGACTGCATCGTTTTAGCCATTTCTTTTGCGCTTGCCCACGCAAAAACACCATAGGACAGCAAAGATAAAGCCCCCAGTAAGAAAAAAATCAGTAGCCAATGCCTGCTGCCAAGCAACAACAAAGCGCAAAGCGATAGTAAACACAAAACTGCCTGCAAACCACAAAAACTGCGATAGTTTTGGCGCTCGGCACCCAGCAAAAGGCTAGAAAAAAAAGCCATAACACAGAGTAAACGTTTCCAAGCAATTTGCGAGTAATCTAAAACAAAAAGGCCGTCCAAACAAGGAACAAATGCCTTGCCTACAACATTTGAACGGGAAACAAAAGAAATACAAAATATTGAAAACCAAAACAATAGAGAAACTACTGCCAATACAGAATTATTTTGCTGGCGCGGAAAAATTGCTTCTAAGCCCACGAAAAAAATGAAACCCGACAAAAGCCCAATTTCTGTACTCAAAAAAAAACCATGTTCTCCCAAAAAAGCAGTAAATTGAGATAAATTCATGTTTCTGGGCTTTACTGAGCGTTAGGAGTAGTGGAAACTGAAAACGCCTGCGGTAACTGCGGCAAATGCAGGGTGCGAATGGGATAGGGAATATGAATATTTTGTGCCTCAAGGTGCTTCTTTAGGCTCATAATCAAGTAACTAATAGCTTGCAAACAAAAGATGGGGTCTGAACTACGTACCCACACACGCAACTCTAAGGTAATAGAACTTTCGCAAAAAGCCGTGTAATTGGCCATGGGCGGAAAACGCTCATCAAGCGTATTTTCTAGAGCCAGAGCTGCTTCAAGGCTAGTTTTATGCGCTAAGTCTAAATCAGCACTGTAAGGAATGCCTACTGCCAAGTTCAGGCATCGCAGGGCATTCACGTTATAATTTTTGAGCGCCTTCTGAAAAACATCTTTGGAGGGCACTATCACGTGTAACTCCTCTAGTGTTCTGATAGTTATGGAGCGTAAATCAATTTTCTCTACATAACCCAAAAACTCTCCTGTTTCTATAAAATCGCCTATTTTAAGCGGTTTTTGAATGATAATGATAACACTAGAAATGAAGTTGGTGGCCAAATCCTGAAAAGCAAAACTCAGCGCCAAACCTACTATGCCAGCCCCTGCCAGCAAGGAACTAACCGTACCGTCCAAATTCAATACTTTGAGGGCGCTGAAGAAGCCAAAGAATAAAAAGAGGTAGTATAAAACCGTTACAAATACTTTGATAACCAAGCTATTATCAAAGGTTTTCCGCATAGTTTGGTCAGCCAGACGTTTGAAAAAACCCCCTACTTTAAAAAAGATAATCAGCACCAAAAGAGAAACAATAACATTGGGCAGATGTGTAACAAAAGAGGTCGTCCACCATTCCAATTTATTGAATATCAAATCTTTAATTTGCTGAAAGAATTTTTCCATACTAAATCATTCATATCAAACTGCGTGGCTACACAGGTGTTGTTTTCTGCAACTCAAATTGAAAGCGCCTCTTGTACCATATTTTTAGAGCCGATAAAAAATGGGATTCTTTGGTGTAGTTTTTCAGGCTGTACGTCCAAAACAGCCATTTCGGGGGTTTTGGCACTACCTCCCGCCTGCTCGGCTATCCAAGCCAAGGGGTTGCACTCATAAAGCAAACGCAACTTACCATTTTTATCCTTTTCAGTACTCGGATACATAAAGAGGCCACCTTTGAGCATATTGCGGTGAAAATCAGCAACCAATGACCCAATATAACGGGCAGAGTATTTGCGGCTTTTGCATAGGCTCAAATAGCCTCTCACTTGAGCAGAATAAGTGAGCATATTGCCTTCATTACAAGAATATATTTTGCCATTTTCAGGAATTTGCACACCTTCTTGAACCATTATAAAAGATTCTTTATCAGTATCATAGCCCAACACATATACGCCTGCACCCGTCGTGAAAACCAAAACAGTGGCAGTGCTGTAAAGTATATAACCTGCCAATACCTGTGCCCGTCCTTTTTGGAGGACATCGCTCAACTGAGGCTGCTCATTCGCTGGGCTAAGGCGCTCAAAAACACAAAAAATAGTGCCTATTGAAATGTTCACGTCTATATTGGAAGAGCCGTCGAGCGGGTCCATGCAAAAGACGTAGGGGCTTTGTGGGTGTGTTGTGAGGAGTATGTCTTCATCTTCTTCAGACGCAATAACACACACTGAACCTGTACCATTCATCGCTTCTATGAGATAATCATTCGCGATAATGTCTAGTTTTTGTTGAGCCTCACCTTGCACATTTTCAGAGCCAGCTGCCCCATAAATATTGGCCAAACCACCACGATTTACGTCCTTATGAATGCGCTTAGCTCCTTCTGTAAGGGCTTCCATAATGCTTTTTAAGTCTGTTCGGTTGCCTTTAAAAGGACAGGTTTCAAGAAGCTGAGCGAGAGTTTTCATAAAAAACGGTGGTTCAGATAAAGCGCTTCGTATACTCCTTTGAGCAAAAGCAGCGCAAAGCTAAGAATTTTTTTAAAAAAATGAGCCTTTTAGATTAAAATTTGTTGGCGTTTGTGCATCAAAAAAAATCTTACAATGTTTTTGAAGTTCTGTGAGGTTATCTTTACAGGACAAAAAAATCAGATTGTTTTCTATTCCATTGATAAATGCTGATGTTCTACGTAGTCCCCGTTTTTGATGGAAATGACATAATCGCCCCTGAATACTTGAGATACATTTTTAGGGAGGGCCGTTCGGCAGTAAGGATTTTGGTTTTCAAGGTGTCAATATTTCTTCTGGTCTATCTTTAACGCATTTTCTTTTAGGCTAATATGCCAGACTAAGCCAAACATCAGTTGGGTAACGGCTTGCACACGGCTTATATCTATTTTGTCTGGGGTGTCGGTCAGTTTGTGGTAGTCGGGGTGGTCGGGGCTTGTAAAGAAAATAACAGGAATCATGTATTTGGCGAAATTATATTGGTCAGACCTGAAGAAAAATTGCTCAGGGTGTTGCACGTCGTTGTAGGTGAGGTCTAATCGTAACTTTGTAAGTGCCGCATTTATGCCTATAAGTGCTGCGTGCAGTTCAGAAGAGAGCCAGTCCGAACCTACTGTAGAAACATAGCGCATATCACGCGGACTGGCAGGGTCTTCGCGGCCTATCATATCTGTATTGATGTTCAGCATCGTTTCTTTGAGAGGGAAACGCGGCGCGTAGTCAGTATAATAGGCAGAACCTATCAGACCGATTTCTTCGGCAGAAACAGCCAAAAAAAGTATATTTTTATGCCACCTCTGCCCATTTTTGTAACATTTGCCAAAGTTATGAGCCATTTCTAGAAGCCCCGCCACACCCGAGCCGTTGTCGTCTGCACCGTAATAGATTTTGCCATTTTTGTGCTTTCCCAGGTGGTCGTAATGAGCCGTGATGACTACAGTCTGTGTGGTATCTTGGCCAGGTAACCATGCGCCTACGTTCTCGGTTTGGTAGTGTTTACTAATTTGTGTTTTGGTTTTAAAGTTTGCAGAAGCTCCCTTGAACAGAATTTGGGTGCTTTTTTGAGGCGAAATTAGTACAATAGCGCATGTATCTGCCCAAATCTTATCAAACTTTCTGCCTAGTGTATTTTTGGCGCTCAAACGCTGAAAAAGCGCCTCGCTACTCGGTACAATCAAAACCAGTTTAGAACCTGACCGCATGGCCTTGCTTAACACCTCCTGAAAATAATCAGCTGCTGTGTAAGCATTTAAAACCGCTTCAGAAGGGCGCAGAACCATAGTTGTTGGATTATCCTGTTGCGTAAATGCGCTTTCCAATGGTTCGTTATTGTCTTGAACCACAGCTTCAAGATGCGCTGGCGGTAGCGCCAAAGTTACCATACAAAAATCTTGACTATATTGGAGTGTTTTATCGCCAATCCTCAGTTCGGCGGCGCTTAGTCTGCCAGAAACTAGGGAAAAGCGCTGAAAAAAAGGTGAGGGCGCACCAGTTTCATGGAATGCGGGGAGAAGGCCAGAGGCTTCAAAATTATTGGCAATGTAATGTGCCGCTTTTTTTTGCCCAGCCGCGCCCGTCATACGGCCTTCCAGAGAATCTGAAGCCATTACGAAAACGTGTTGTTTAAGTCGCTCATAATCAATGTCTTTTGACGCTAATATCAATTGAGGGTCTATGTCTTGTGCACTGACTTCTGCGGTCATAAAAAGCGCTATCAACACTCCGAAAGTGCGTCTTGAAAATAATAACTGCATTGGATTAAATGTATTTTTTTATGTCAAAAAATCTAAAACTGCTTCTAATAAGCGCTGGGGCTGCTCTGCATGAATCCAATGCCCTGCATCAGGAATGATTTGGATACTTGCATTGCTAAACTGTGCGTGTATATCGGCGTGGTCGGTAGCCTGTATGTAGTCCGAGCGCTCGCCTGCCAAAAAAAGCGTAGGAACACTTAAAGGCCAATTATTCTTCAATGCTTCGCCTATTTGAGCAATTTGCTCACTAATAACCGCTAAATTCATGCGCCATGCAAAACTTTCGGGTGTTGGTCTATAAAGATTTTTTAGGAGAAAAAGGCGGGTATCTGCTCCTTGAATATGAGCGGCGAGCAGGCGTTCGGCTTCTTCGCGGCTAGTAAGCGTTTGGAGCGGCACAGCGTTGAGCGCTTGCAAAATAGTCTGGTGGTGAATGGGATAAAAACGCGGTGCAATGTCCACAACTATTAATTTTTCAACCGCCTGCGGATTATCTGCAGCAAACTGCATAGCGGCTTTGCCACCCATAGAATGGCCGAGCAGGTAGGCCGAATCCAAGCCTTGTATCCGCATAAAAGCCTCTATATCAGCAGACATATCGGCGTAAGTATGTGTTGAGAGGTGTGGTGAGCGCCCATGATTGCGAAGGTCTATTAAAAAAACCTGATAAACCTCCGCAAGGCGCTTGCTGACGGTTTGCCAATTATCGGCAGACCCAAAAAGGCCATGAAGAATCAGTAAAGGCTTGCCAGCGCCAAGTGCGCGGAAGTGTAAGTTGCTCATAGGTTGTAGCTTTATTGATAGCTGCTTCGCTAACTTATCAAACGCGCTTGACGTATTTTATAGAATTAAGAACGTGCTCAAAAATTGGCTGATGCGTTTCCTGAAGTGGCTTGACAGTCAGGCATTTAATGTCATAAATAAGACTTGGACTATTCCAATAAAAGCCGTGAAGCGCGCAAAATGCCACCTCCATTTCAGGGTCTTGCCACTCAAATGTATGCCAGTATGCTGGCTTTTCTAAATGCAAAAAATGCTTTTCGCCAATTTCTGCATAACGATAATGCTCACGTTTGAGTTTTTCTTTATTTTTCTCGGTGTAGTCGTGTAAGGCTTTTTCGTTTTCTATGCGAATGCTGAGTTTGTTAAAGCCTATATTAGAGCGATAATTCTTTTCGGGCTTGGCATAAAAAATAACGTAATAGCTGTCGTTAGAATCGTCTGCCCAAGTAGTTGGTATCTCCATAGAAAGACCAAAGTCTTTGTCTGTACAGCGTTCCATGCGAATATTTGTCAGTAGCATTGCGTTGTGAGGTTTAACTATGTTAGGCCGACTTACCAACGTAATGAGGAGCATACGCCGAGCAGCAAAAAGATATTTAGCACCTGGGCGCAAAGTTAAAGAATAAAATGATACATTCGTGACGACCAATGCCTTATATCTGATTTTTTGACGCATTATTGTTTTTCTACAATTTATTGGGCGTTCCCGCTTCGCGGTCGTTCATCTTTGGGCTTCGCTTCGGTGCTACGCACTAAACCCGCCGCCTCTCTAACGCCAATACAGGCCAAAAGACGTACTAAAGAGTCGTCCCTTAAAATACATCTAAAGTGCTTGTTATCAGAAAATTAAACAAGTACTTTATTGTTAAAATCTCTTAGTTTTTAGCCTATTTTGTCAAATAACTAGCAAAATTGTAAGGACTACTCACGGCCTGCCATGCCTCACATCGGACAAAAGCGAATGGCTCAAATATCAGAGAGTGAGATTTTCTGTGCAATCATGTTTTATAAAAGCACCCAATCAAAAAAAAGCCCAAAAAAATCATATCAATCAATTGATGTGCTTGTTCTTGTGCAGACGACGACCAACGATAAAGCGCATACCTACCAAAATGGCCACCAATGCTGAATGAGCATCATCTCTGAAAACACGAAAATCAGGCAAAAATTTTATTCTTGGGCTGCTTAGAGGGATTAAACTGCTCGCAAAGACGAACGCCAATCACTAAGATATCGTCGGTCTGTTTGCCTTCCTGTTTCCATGAGTCTAGCGCATCTGCCAGTGTGCTTTCTTGTTCTTTGATAGCCTCTGCATGAATCTCTCTATAAAGGCTGGTGAGCCTGCGCGACTTGAATTTTTCCTTTGTGGTGCCATGGAACTGGTCAGGGTAGCCATCAGAGTTTAAATAAATAACATCATTCAATTCGTACTTAAATTGATGTTCTTCAAAGTCTTTTTCTTGATTGTGTTGGTCTCCACCCACATGGAATTTACTCCCTCTTATTTTGAGCAATTCGCTTTTGTGGAAGAAGTGCATAGATTGGCGCGCACCTGCGTAGGCTATGCTTCTTTGGTTTTTATCAATCGCTACAATGCTGATGTCTATAGTATCGTGCATGGCAGAATCGGCGCTATTTTGCTTGAGCGTTTCACGAAGACGGCGGTCTAGTAGAGCCAGAATCTGAGCTGGGGAAAAAACATTTCGCTCTACTATGATGTCATTAAGCATATCGTTGCCCATCATGGTCATAAAAGCACCCGGTACACCGTGCCCAGTGCAGTCCGCCAGCGCCACAATAACTTGTTCTCCTTCCTCGTAGAACCAATAAAAATCGCCTGAAACAATGTCTTTGGGTCTAAAAAATATGAATCCTTCAGGGATAATTTGGTTAAAATCTTCTCTGGGTGGCAAAACGGCTGTCTGAATACGCTTGGCGTAAGTAATACTGGCTGTAATATCACGGTTTTTCTGTTCTATTTCGTCGTAGGCGGCCTTGAGTTCAATATTTCGTAATCTATAAATTTCAGTTTCTTGTTTGGAGCGTTCGGATTCATGCAAAATCTTAAAGTTATTGATTTTCATGGTGTTCTCGTCGCCCATTACCTCTTCGCGCATGGTTTCAAAAATATCATAATGCTTGAGAGCTGTCCATGGGTCATTCGCTTGCTTGTAAACTGCAACAAATAACCGATGTATGGCAATCAGTTTTGCCTTAGCTTTGGCTGGTACTGCAAGTTCTTCGGCGCGTTTGAGGGAGCTGATGGCAATGTCTATCTGCCCCATATCCATATAAAGCTCACTAATTTCGCTGTAGGTCGTAATAAGCCCTTGCACATAGTTCATTTCAGTACGAATTTCGAGGCTTTTTTGATAATAGTTCAGCGCTTCTTGCTGCTGGCCTAAGTTTCTATAAATGCGCCCAAAATCATTATAAACCCGCGATAAGCTGGTAACGTTGCGTTCATCGTCTTTGATGAGTTCATAAGCCTTGAAGTTATATTCTAAAGCATTGTCGTGGTCGCCTGTTTTGAGAAAAACATCTGCCAAACCATTTATACACCGCGCTACGCCCGTAACTTCATCATATTTTGTAAAAATATCAAGACCATCTGCAAAATATTTTTGTGCACTCTGATATTCTTTAAGGTCAAAATAATAACCAGCCAATAAGTAACAAGACCAACCTTTGGCCAGATAAATGCCTTGCTCTTCGCAAATTTCTATGGACTTTAACGTATAGTCAAATGCTTTCTGGTGGTCTCCGAAAGACCAATAGGCAGAGCCTAAACGACCGTAAGTAATGCCTAAACCATAGCGGTCATTGGTAGTCTCAAAAATTACTAAGGCTTCTTTGAAGAGATTGAAACCAGACTGAACATCGCCAATAAAAATATAAGATAAACCCTCTTGCACCAAACTAAGGCCAATTCCGTGCTGATTGTGTTGCCTGTAAGCATAGGCTTTAAACTCATCAAGGGTTGATTTAAAGCCGCCCATTTCGCCTCCCGTCAGCAAGTACCAGGTTAGCCAAAAATAAGCACTTACTTTATCATCAACAGTTTGCGCACTAGCCAACTTTTCTCTTAGGTCTTTTTCGCGTGTTTTCATGCCGGCATTTTACTAAAAAATATGTATTTTCTCTTGTCAAATTCTGTTCCGAAAATTCAGATTGAAAGGTTATAAATTAACGGGTCAGAATGGTTATGGTTTTCAGCAACGCGCTATAACCAACTAAAAGGATAGTTTTTATCCAAATAAAGCAAGCCTTTTTCTGTAATTTTTAGAGGTTTAAAAGTATCCAGCATAACGGCGTATTCTTTGGTTTCTTTTGCGCCTAGGCTTTTTTCCATAGTTCCGGGGTGAGGGCCATGCGGCAAACCGCCTGGGTGCAGCGTAAATGAGCCTCTATCTATACCCTTGCGGCTCATAAACTCGCCTTCTGCATAAAATAACACCTCGTCAGAATCTATGTTAGAGTGATTGTAGGGGGCTGGTACTGAAAGCGGATGGTAGTCAAACATACGCGGTACGAAAGAACATATCACGAAGCAACCACGCGACTGGAAGGTCTGGTGAACAGGTGGTGGCTGATGCAAGCGCCCCGTAATTGGCTCAAAATCGTAGATAGAAAACGTGTAGGGAAATAAAAAGCCGTCCCAGCCCACTACGTCTAGAACGCTCGTTTCATACACAAAACGATGATAAGCATTTTGCTTTTTAACGTAAACAGTACACTCTTTCGGTTCTTTTTCTATCACCAACTCAGTAGGGCAGTGCATATCCCGCTCGCAATAGGGCGAATGCTCCAAAAGCTGCCCAAGCTCGTTGCGGTAGCGGCCTACGGTTTCTATGGGCATTCTGGACTCAATAATCAACATTCGTGGACTGACCATGCGGTCAAATTCCAACTTATAAATTGTTGTTCGTGGAATAACCACATAATCTCCTTTACGAATACGCAGTTTCCCAAAGGGCGAGATAAGCCAGCCGTCGCCGTCGTGTAAATAAATAACCTCATCTGCCTCCCCGTTTTTATAGAAGTAGTCTGTACTAAACTGCTCAGGATTACAAATGGCCATTTTGCAGTCTGAATTCATCAAAAGCACCTGTCGTGCGTCCAAGAAGTCCTTGCCTGTAAAGCCTGAAACAGATGTTTTGAGATGTATCGGCTGTAAACCCAATTCAGCTTCCTTGTCCACGCACGGAACGCTTGGCAAAATCTGCTTGATGCGCGTGGGTGGATAAATGTGGTACATGGTAGAAAAAATGCCGTCAAAGCCAATAGAGCTAACAAGCTCCTCGTGATAGAGCTTGCCATCAGGCTGGCGAAACTGTATATGCCGCTTGTGCGGAATTTGTCCTAATTTATAGTAAAATGACATGGCTTCTGATGCTTTACTAGAGCGCCTAAACGCAGGTGAAACTTATTGCATCAAAATAAGGACGCTTTAATGAAAAAAGCAAGTTTTGCAGAAAAAGAAAATAAATGAAAAATCTTCATTCTGAATACCCAAGAGAGCGCCTCGCATGGCTTTTTGTACAAAAATGCCATACAAAACACTTTAAAATTTGTAATTTTGATTACCTTTGTAGGTGTTAAGTTATTCATTTGCTACAAACAAACACTCAGAATTTATATGCAAACGCTATCCGAGCGCGGGCTTTACATCAAAGCTCCTACAGGCAGTAGCCTCAACACCAAAGGCTGGCAGCAAGAAGCCGCACTGCGTATGTTTTTTAATAACCTAGATGCAGAAGTTGCTGAAAGACCACAGGATTTGATTGTCTATGGCGGCACAGGTAAAGCGGCTCGCAACTGGGCTGCTTTTGACTTGATTGTGCAAGCCCTCAAAGACCTTGAAGATGATGAAACCCTGCTCATTCAGTCTGGCAAGCCTGTTGGAATCGTCAAGACCCACAAAAAAGCGCCGCGTGTCCTTTTTTCAAACTCTATGCTGGTGCCTAAGTGGGCAAACTGGGAACACTTTAGAGAATTAGAGCGTAAAGATTTGATTATGTACGGCCAAATGACGGCTGGTTCTTGGATTTATATTGGCTCGCAAGGCATCGTGCAAGGTACTTACGAAACCTTTGCCGAAGTAGCCAAGCAGCATTTTGGCGGCACACTCGAGGGGCAGCTCTGCGTTACGGCAGGCTTAGGAGGTATGGGCGGCGCTCAGCCACTCTCTATAACTATGAATGAAGGTGTGTGCTTGGCTGCCGAAATGGAAGAATGGCGAATAGATAAGCGTTTGGATACAAGATATTTAGATATCAAATATAAAAATATTGACGAAGCCATAGACGCTGCCCTAGACGCAAAAAAACACAAAAATTCAGTTTCAATAGGTGTCGTTTGTAATGTTGTGGACTTACTCAAACGCCTGAATGAAAGAAACATAGTGCCTGATGTACTAACCGACCAGACCTCAGCACACGACCCACTTGTTGGTTATTTCCCTAGCGGTTTGAGTGTGGAAGAGGCTAAAGTACTGCGTGAAACTCAGCCCGAAGAGTACATCAAACGTTCTTTGGACACTATGGCCGAGCATATCAATTTGATGTTGCAAATGCAAAAAAGCGGCGCTATTGTGTTTGATTATGGTAACAATCTGCGCGGACAAGCACACGACCAACGGCATATCAAAGACGCATTTAGCTTTCCTGGTTTTGTACCAGCCTATATACGCCCGCTTTTCTGCGAAGGCAAAGGCCCGTTCAGGTTTGTGGCGCTTTCAGGAGACCCACAAGATATTTTTGAATGCGATAAGGCGCTTCTAGAAATGTTTCCAGACGACAAGGGCTTGTCGCGTTGGCTCAAAATGGCACAACAACGTATTGCTTTTCAGGGGCTTCCCGCCCGTATATGCTGGCTGGGGCAAGGCGACCGTCTCAAAGCAGGATTGATGTTTAACAAAATGGTAAAAAAAGGGATTCTTAAAGCTCCCATCGTTATTGGCAGAGACCACCTTGATACAGGTTCTGTGGCTTCGCCAAACCGCGAAACAGAAGCCATGAAAGACGGCTCTGATGCCATTGCAGACTGGCCAATTTTGAACGCTTTGATGAATACTGCTGGGGGGGCTACCTGGGTCTCCTTGCATCACGGGGGCGGTGTAGGTATTGGTTATTCCATTCATGCTGGCATGGTTATTCTGGCAGACGGCACCAAACGCGCCAAAAAATGCCTGACAAACGTTCTGACAAATGACCCAGGTATTGGAGTTATACGCCATGCGGACGCTGGCTATGATATTGCACAGCGCGTAGCCAAAAAGCATGGACTTGATTTAGAGTCCCGTTTGCAAAAATAAACCGCAAAGCCGAGTTTTGAGCTAAAAACAAGGCTCGGCCTTTTAACTGGTGGGTGAATTAAACTGATGAGTAAACCAGAACGTATTTTTGCTTATTGTATCTACAACAGACTTTCTTTAATGACTCTCTTAATACAGTATTAAAACAATGTTTAAAAAAATTATGTACAGTGGTTCAATCGCTGCTCTGACAGTTTTTACCACTCTTTTTTATGGTTTTGCGGCCAAGGCGCAGTCTGCTATGCACAGTTCAAGCGACGAAAAGTCCTTGCTATGGGAAATCCGCGGCAATGGCCTCAGCAAACCTTCCTATCTTTATGGTACCATACACCTCATTTGCAGCAAAGACATGGTTATCAGCGAAGCCATGAAAGAGGCTTTTGCTAGTAGTGATGCCATTTGTTTAGAAATTGATATGGACGACCCCAATTTAGCGAGCGCCATGCTCAAAGATATGGCTATGCCAGCAGGCCAAAGCCTTAGCATGCTTTTAAGCAAAAAGCAACATAGAATATTAAGCGACTATTTTGCCAAGGAGATAAAAATGGATTTATCTTTGTTCGAGAAACAAAAACCATTTTTTATACAATCGCTCATCATGAAAGACTTGCTGGGCTGTGATGTGGGCGGTTACGAAATGACCTTTATGCAAATGGCCAAAGAACAGCAAAAAGAGATTATGGGCGTAGAAAAAGTGGAAGACCAGATGAAAGCAGTGAATACTATGCCGCTCAAGGAACAAGCCGAATCTGTGGTAACCATGATAAAAGAAGAGAAAAAATATGCCGAAATGTTCGAAAAAATGGTTACTATGTATAAAACCGGCGACATGGAGGGTCTTTACAACTTCACACAAAACCCAACCGTAGGAAAAAAAATGGACGGTACTACCTTTTTAAAAGACCGCAACGTGCGCTGGATTCCCGAAATTGAAAAAATGTCTAAAGAAAAGTCAATCTTTTATGGCGTAGGGGCAGCTCATTTAGGTGGCGAATTTGGGGTTATAAACCTACTCCGCAAACAAGGCTACACCCTTACTGCCGTTAGATAAAGTTCTCTTTTAAAGTTTATTAAAAACTAAGTTCTGTTCTGGTATTTGCCATAGCAGAGCTTAGCTCTAAAGCTAGCTATGTCTTTTTATGTAACCTTTTTGGGTATAGGCGCTGCTATTCCGCGACCGCGCCGCTCCCATACAGCTCAGCTCATAAGTGTAGAGGGGCGCAGTTTACTCGTGGATTGTGGCGAAGGGACGCAAACGCGCCTTATGCACTACGCGGGTGCTAGATTAGCGCAGATAGAGGCTATTTTTATTTCGCATTTGCACGGCGACCATTTTTTGGGCTTGTATGGTCTTTTGGACAGCATGAGCATGATGGGACGAACAGCAAATTTGCGCCTTTTTGGGCCACCCGCCTTAGCGAATATGCTAGAAACGCACAAGCACTTTACACAATCCAAATGGGACTTTTTGCTCTTATTTGAGCCTACAGACCCTGCACGAGCCGCCAAAATTTATGAAACGCCACTTTTTGTTGTGCATAGTTTTCCGCTTTCGCATGGAGTGCCTTGCACGGGCTTTCGGGTGGAAGCAAAGCCTAACAAGTTTCGCCTCAAAAAAGAGGCACTACCACAAGATTTGCCTATTGCAGAGCGCATAGCACTGACACTTGGCCAAGACATTACGTATAAGAACGAACATTTTGCAAACGCTGTGTTTGCAGAGCCGCCGTATCCGCACGCATCGTATAGTTTTTGCTCGGATACGGCTTATTATGAGGAGATTGTACCGCATATCAAAGGGGTTAATCTGCTTTATCATGAAGCTACATTTTTGGCTCGCGATTTGGCCGAAGGCGAAACTCACGGGCATAGTTCTGCTGCTGATGCTGCTCGAATTGCGACTATGGCTCATGCTAAGCAGCTTTTTATAGGCCATTTATCGGGGAGATACAACGATTCTAGGGCGCATTTGGAAGAAGCAAGAGCCATTTTTCCAAATACAATAAGCCCACACGAGGGTCAGACCTATCTCTATAACCCCAAAAAAGATGAGTGGGAGCTGCAAGTACCCAATAATGATTCCAATCTTATCATCTAAAAAACTGTAGTTTTGAACATCAGAATAGTTTTTTTGCTTTCTTTGTTTCAGCAAAAGTTCTCTCTACAGAAAGTATTGAATGGATTGCTTAAAACTCGCCAGATTTTTATTCTCTTTTTTTAAAAAAAATGTCCAGAAATCGCCGAAAATCTAGTTTTTGCAGAAATTGTAAGTTGGAACTAGATAATTTTTTTAATTATTGCCCTGAATGCGGTCAAGAAAATACCGACAAGCGGCTGCCAGCTAACTTGCTGCTAAAAGACTTTCTTCATAACTACTTGAATCTGGATACACGCTTTGCGCGGAGTATATTGCCCATGCTTTTTAAACCAGGTTTTCTGACCAAAGCCTACTCTGACGGGCAGAGAACACGTTACGTAGACCCCTTGCGTTTTTATGTAGTGGTGAGCGTTGTTTTCTTTTTTGTGTTGAATATTGCTATTGCTCCTGAGTTAGACAAAATACAAACAGAAAACATTGGAAAAGGTCTCTTTGACTATAGGGCTGCAGAGGATAGCACAACACAAGATTCCAGCATAACCAAGCTGAGCTTGGGAGGCAACAATAGCATTAGCTTTAATATGACCGAAATGAGCCGTTTGATGCGCAAACACAAGAATCTGCCACCAGATGCGCTCTCCGATAGCTTGAATATCAGCAAAGATCGCTTTTGGGCACGGCTTCTGGTCAAACAAACACAGAAGTTTATGCGAAACGATGCCAGCTTTTTTATTGGCGATACGATTAAAAATATTCCAACCGCTTTCACCGTTTTTATCCCAATCATGGCGCTCCTGTTGCATTTGCTTTATATCCGAAAGCGCTTCTTTTATGTAGAGCACTTGGTCGCCCTTATCAACTACCAAACCTTTGTATTTCTGCTTTTTATGTTCTTTATCCCACTTGTCGTCTTTTGGGGTGCAGAATCATTAATTGCCTTGTTCTGTCTCCTGATGTATGTTTATTTGGCTTTTATGCTAAGACGTGTTTATCAAGATAGCTGGTTTTGGTGTCTTTTGAAGGCTTTTATATTTTTGATGTGTTACGCCGTGTTTGAGTCTTTTCTATCTGTTCTGGTTCTTTTGGTTAGTTATATGCTGTTTTGAATCTTTTTTAGACTCGCTGTGAGATTGGTGGGGGAAAAGCATTCGTAAAAACAGGTTTAATCAGGTTAGCTATTTCTAGCGACAAGTCCAGAAAGACAATCTTTGGATTGGCATTCCGCTCGGTGTAATGATAGGCTTCACTAACTGCCATAGAGAGACGCTCCATGTTCTGTGGTGCAATGGCCTTAGAAAAATTTAGAATAAACTGCTTTTGGCTTTCTGAGGCCTTGATAAGCTCAACTGCTCCTAAATGTGCCACAAAGGCATCTCTAAAAATATTCAACGCAAATTGCAAGAAGTTTTTTTGGCCTTCGCGAGAAAGTTCATCAAACTCAGCAGCTCGGCCTAGCAGCGTACTGTAATCGTGTTTGAAGCAGTCGCGCATCCACTGAGCAAAAAGCTCTTGACTATTGTCTTTTATATCAGACACATACTTGATTGCATGGCTAACATTTCCATCTGCGAGTTGTGCCGCATAGAGGGCGCTTTCGGACTTAAAGCCTTTGCCAACCAAAATGTTCTGAACATCTTCCTCGCTGAACTTAGGAATGTGTAATATCTGGCAGCGAGATAAAATAGTAGGCAAAACGTGGTCTAACTGATTAGCAACCAACAAAAAAATAGTGCCCGCTGGCGGCTCTTCCAGAACTTTCAGGAGGGCGTTAGCTGCGGCGGGGTGCAAGAGTTCGGGTAGCCAGAGAATCAAGACTTTAAAAGAGGCTTCATAGGCTTTGAGAGAAAGTGTTTTGATAACAAACCGGCTCTCTGACACCGAAATGTTCAGTTGTTTGTTATCACCGCCCAAGTGGTTTGCCCAGTCCGATACCGTAAAAAAAGGGGTTTCTGCCATCATTTCGCGCCATTCGGGCATAAGAGACGCGCTCGTGAAGTCCTCTCGCTTTTTGAGTTTTCGTGCGTCAGCATTCTTAACTTTGGTGGCTATAGCGGTAGGAAAGACAAAATGCAAATCGGGATAAATGAGCTTTTTGAAGCGCAAACATGAAGCACAACGCCCGCAGGAGTCTTGTGGAAGAGGGTTCTGGCAGCACAAGTAAGCCGCATAAGCCAAAGCCATTTGTAACTGACCGCCACCCATGCTCCCAAAGAAACATTGCGCGTGTGCCACATGATTGTTATGACGCGCTTGCACCAAAACATCTTTGCTCTGTTGCAGGCCAATAATGTCCGAAAACCTCATATCTTTATCATTGGATAAGCATTCAGCAACAAAAGTACCACTTTTATAGCGAATAAAAAAAATCATCTTCCTGTAAAACTATGCAGTTCTGGTTGGCTATGTATTCAAGCGCATCTCACTTGCATTTATTTGTTGAATTCACCAGTTGAGATTGAATAAAAATCTAGAGCAAAATCCGGGTTATTGATTTTGTTTAAGATGAATGTTCTAAAAGAGGCTGCTAGAATTGTGTAATCGCCTCTTTTTTTGTAAGTTAGGCTTTTTTGAACTCGTGCTTTTTGAGGCGTGTTTCCAAAAATTTCACAATACCAAGAATTTTTAAAAAAAGTTAAAAAAATTAAATATTTGAAAAACAGCTATTTAACGAATATTATTTGGAAAAAATATGGTATTATTTATAGAAATTTGGTATAATTATGAATAAACCAAAGGCTACTTGTTGTTTATATAGAAAAGTATCTGTTAAATTTGGAGATTGGTTTGTGTAACTACTTAACTAACTAACTGTTTTTAAGCGTTTTATTTAAAAAGTGCTAACATTATGAACAAATTAAAACACATTTTACTGTTTTTACTGATGCTCGGGCTGGGTGTCGCTCAGGCATGGGCGCAATCCACCATTACGGGTACAGTCAAAGACACTGACGGCGAAATGCTCATTGGTGCTACCGTGGCTATTAAAGGCACACAAAAAGGTACACAAACCGATGTGGATGGCAAGTTCTCACTAGAGATACCTGTTGGTGCAACAAATATCTTGGTAAGCTATGCTGGTCATGTTACGCAAGATATTGAAATTGGCAATCGTTCTACCATTGATGTAGTGCTTTCTTTAACCGAAACAGAAGAGGTTGTAGTTGTGGGCTATGGCTCTCAGCTCAAAAAGAACTTCGTGGGTGCGGCAGCGATAGTAGATGCTGAAGCTATGGAGAAACTTCCTGTTCTGACTATCAACCAAGCTATGCAAGGCCAAGCAGCTGGTGTGCAGGTGATATCCTCTTCTGGTATGCCGGGTGGTGGTATATCAGTCCGTGTACGTGGTCAGACCTCACTCTCTGCAGGTAACAATCCTCTTTACATTATCGATGGTGTGCCCATGGTTAATGGAAGCTTAGGACAAGTAGGCTTTGGTGGACAGAATACCTCCAGCTTGGCTGGCTTAAACCCTGATGACATTGAGTCTATGCAAGTATTGAAAGATGCCTCTGCAACTGCTATTTATGGTGCTCGTGCAGCAAACGGTGTAATTGTTATTACTACTAAACGTGGTAAAGCAGGTAAGCCAGTTATATCATTTACTATGAATAGGTCTTGGGGCAAAGAAACAAATAGAATTACTATGCTCAACTCTTCGCAGTATAGAAACCTGATAAATGAAGCAAAAGAGAATGATGGAGTTAGTATTACACCTATTGATACCACTATCAATACGGATTGGCTCAATGAGGTATTTCGTGTGGCAGATATTGCAGACTACCAAGCTAATATCTCTGGTGGAGAAGGTAAGACGCGTTATTTTGCAAGTTTTTCGCACCGTGACGAGAAAGCTATCATCATTGGCTCCCAATTTAACCGTTATACTTTTAGGGCTAATGTTACGAATGAAGCAAGTAGTCGTATTTCTTTTGGAACGAATATCGCAGCAAGTTATGACCTTAACAACCGTGTGAATGGTGATAATAATATTTATGGTGTTCTGAGTACAGCCATTCTTTGCCCCCCCAATGTACCCGTTTACACAAAAGATGGCGAATACGGGACTTGGCAGTTTGCTAACCCTGTAGCCACTGCCTTAGAGCCGCGTTATGCGAATACAAACCTAAAGTTTACTGGTAGTGCATGGTTCAAATACAAGTTACTAAAAGGAAAGACCGAGGGCGAAGGATTGAGTTTAAGGACAGATGCATCAACTGACTATAATGGCTATATTGAAGACCATTTTGAGCCATCAACCACTACGCAGGGCCGTCCTAAGGGGTATGGAGTTTATACAAGTCGCACCATAATACGCTGGGTGGTTGAACCTGTGATGACTTATTCTAAAGTATCTGATAACTACAATATTGATGCAGTTGTTGGTATGACCCTTCAAAAGACAACAGACCAACAAGCCAATGCTACTGCATCAGTCTTTCCCGAAGATTTCAAGAACTTGACTTATATGCGGTCTGCATCTATTAAAGACGGTGCCTTCTCGACGATAGATTTTCGGACATTGAAATCTTACTTTGGGCGTGTCAATTACACACTCAAAGAGCGCTATACTTTGTCCCTCAGTGGACGTGCTGACGGCTCTAGTGCATTCGGACCGAATAGGCGTTATGGCTTTTTTTGGGCTGCTGCCGCAGGCTGGGTGATTAGTGACGAAGCCTTTTTCGAGCCTTTGAGAGATAAAATTAATCTATTAAAGTTGCGCACATCTTATGGACTTGTAGGTAATGACCAAATAGGAAATAATATTTGGCAGAGAGCATGGGGCGTGGCAGCATATTTGGGAAATCCAGCATTAACTACGGTGCGAAGAGGTAATGACGATTTAAGCTGGGAATCTAGTCATAAGTTTGACATAGGCGTAGAAGCATCTTTTTACAACAACAGGCTGAATGTCAATTTGGGCTTTTTTAACACTAATACGTCTGACCTACTTTTTGCTAAGCAACTTCCGTCTACTACAGGCTTTGTTAATCAGGCATTCAATATTGGCAAAAGTAATAATCGCGGCTTAGAACTAGAAGTACGTGGAACTATCATTGACAAATCAGCTATTCAGAAAGGTGGCTTCAAATGGGACATTAATGTGAACATGGCTTATGCAAGCAACAAAGTAGTTTCTTTGGTAGACAATAACCCTATTTTTTCAGGGTTTAGCAGCGCCATCTTAATAGGACAACCATTTAACGCATTTTATGCATTAAAGTCTCTCGGAGTTGATCCTGAAACAGGATTGATGATGTATGAAGACGTTAATGGTGACGGTATCTACAGTCAAAATGATTTCCAATATTTGGGATCAGCGTTTGCTCCGCTTTATGGTGGCATCACCAATACTTTCTCATGGAAATTTATTACGTTGGATATGTTCTGGCAACTCAACTATGGCAATGAGATTTACAATAACAACTGGGAGTTTATTCAGACTATGGGTACTGACGCATGGAATCAAGACGCGAGTGTGCTTAATCGTTGGAGACAGGCAGGGGATAAAACCAGCCTGCCACGTGCTGGATATCGCTCTGCTGCATCTATCAATAATAATTTAAGTTCTTCACGTTTTGTTATGGATGGCAGCTTCTCTCGTTTAAAGAACTTGGCACTGTCATTTAATGTGCCTAAGAATGTTGCCCAAAAGATGAAAATGCAGAGCGCACGATTTACGGTTTCCGGCCAAAATATCTGGACGATTACAAAATATAAAGGTTTTGACCCAGAAGTAAGCAGCTTTGGCGAGGATAACACTTCTGCAGGTACCGATTTTTTGACATTGCCACAATTGCAAATGTTTACGTTAGGTGTTAATGCTTCATTCTAGTTCTATCGTTTAAAAAACTTCTCTCAAGGGCGGTTGATTTAGATTCAACCGCTCATAAAACATAAAAAAACATGAAACAATTTAAAAAAATTCGTAGGTGGGTGTTAGGAGCGGTTCTGGCTTTTTCATTTAACGCCTGTAATTTTCTTGAGCAGCCAGTTGTTACACTTGTTCCTGATGAATTTGCGATAACAAATGGGAACCAAGCCAAAGTTGCAGCTAGGGGGCTTTTTCATAGACTGCAAGATCAGTCGTTATATGGAGAAAGACTTATCACTGTTACAGGAACACTAGCAGATGAGTTGCTTTGGGTTGGTACTGACCCAGGTAACCGAGAGTTAGAATTGAATGAGGTTCAGGCCACTAATATATCTATTGGCGGAGTTTATTCAAAGATTTATGAGACAGTGCATCAAGCGAACTCCATCATAGAACGTGTTGCTGCGCTTCCTGATGATGATGCTGTAATAGCAGATGTTGTCCGCAAAGATGTTATTGCACAGGCTCTATTTGTGCGAGCTCTTCTGTTTTTTCATGCTGCTCTAATCTGGGGTGATGCTTGCATGCCTTTAAACTCAAATTTTGAATCAAATCTTGTTATTGCTCGTACACCTAATCATCAGGTCTTACTTCAAGTGGTTAAGGACCTCAAGGATGCTGAGAAGGTATTAAAAGCGGGTAATGGTGGTGAAATTGGTTCTGATGAGGACAGATGTGTCCCAACTTCCACTGCATGTAAGGCTCTTCTCTCTCGCGTATTGTTGCACACTAAGCAATATGAGGAAGCAGAGGCTTATGCAACTGAAGTCATCGCTGCTTATGCGTCATTAGATTTATATCGTTTTTCTGCTTTATGGACTGAGGAGAATAAAACTTCTACGGTTGCTGCAGAATCTATATTGGAACTCTATTTTGATATTTCTGATAATAATTCTCTTGCCTTTTGGTTTGAAACAGCAACCAACGGTGGCCGTTTAGAGTATGTTGTTGGCCCAGAAATAGCCAGAGTTATGAAAAACAAAGGCGGAGTTGCTCGTTTACCAGCAAGCGTTCGTGGCGGTACTACCACTTACGTTAATAAGTATAGAGATGTGCAGAATGGTACGGATAGGGTTAAAATCATACGCTTGGCTGAGGTTTATTTGAACCGTGCCGAGGCGCGCGCACGTTTAGGCAACGAAATTGGTGCCAAAAATGACTTGTTAACTGTACGAAGACGAGCAGGTGCTAGTACACTTGTGAATGTGAATGATGACCTATTAACTCTTATCTATGAGGAGAGAGCTCTTGAGTTGGCCTTTGAAGGGCATCGATGGTATGACTTGAAACGTTCAGGGCAAATTTTGGATGTTATGGGCAATGAAAATCCTGATACATGGGCAAGTAATGATACACTCATGCCTATACCTGCTCGCGAGTTCTTTTTGAACAGAAATATAACCCAAAACCCTGGCTACTAGTCTTTTGTTTTTGGTTTGAATGAAAAAAGGCGTGTTTGTGTAATGCAGACGCGCCTTTTTGGACTCCAGCCCACAAAAATTTTGCGAATCTGCTAAAAAATACCGTCTTTTGCGTCAATAGCCTGCACATACAAGCCCTACCAAATCCTCAAAACTAATTCGCCAACGACTATCTCTTATGCGTCCCTTTTATCTCATAGCCATTCTGGTCGCTACATTCTTCGTTATGGGGCAGTACATTTGGGCTTATAGAGCCTATCCGCTCAACTGGGACGAGGTAGATTACATTAATGCTGCACGAAAAGGTTTTATAGAAAATAGCTTAGAAGTCAATAGCCTCTCGCTACACCGCTTTCTAGAACTCGGCTATGCCAAAAAACAAGGCGATACACTGGCCATCAAGCGCCTAGCCACTGAGTTTGCTGCCGAAACCGAAGACGTTTTTCATTTGCGGCATTTTCACCCCCCTTTACCACACTACTATTGGGCACTTTTTGATAAACCCAATGCCCCAGATATAGAAGAATGGCCTTTTCGCCTCAGTAACCTGCTATGGATAGCTTGCATTTATGCCACTTTCCTCTTGGCCTTTGCCCTTATTGAACAATTGGACATAAAAAGTGCCTTTCTGGCCACTTTGGCTTTTGGGCTTTTGTTGCTTACCCCTAATGGCTACCGTTGCTTTGCCTTAATGAGTCATCATATTTTTCATTTGGCGGCCTGTTTGTTTTTTTCTGGTGGACTCATGCGCTTTTTGAGGAAGCCCAGTGCTGCTAATTGCTATT
This sequence comes from Cytophagales bacterium, assembly GCA_013299045.1. GTDB lineage: Bacteria > Bacteroidota > Bacteroidia > Cytophagales > Bernardetiaceae > RDZD01. The sequence continues at coordinate 66,560 of JAAFJX010000022.1, forward strand.
TGCTTGGAGTGAGCGTTGCTTTTTTGTTTCTGACGCTTGAAATGTGCCTGGCGGTCTTGTGTGGGGCTGTTTTGGTAGTGCTTATTGCAAAAAAATGGACACTTTTTGCGCGGCTAAAACGCATCTTGCAAATTACTCTGGGTTTTGTCATACCAATAGCAGTGCTCTGGATGGGCTTTTTCCTCTCTGGAGGTACAGTCAAAGCACTTTTAATGTACGTTTACCGCATTGTAGGGCAAGGGAATGCCGAGTATTCCAATGTGTCTTGGCTTTTGAACTGGCAGAATTTGGTACTAGAAAATCCCTTGTTATGCCTTTGGGTGCTGATAGGCGCGGGTCTGAGCATTTGGCAGGTGTATCAGAAGCAAGTCCAGAGCTATACGCTTGTTCCGCTCATTGTAGGCGCATTCTATGCGTTAGTGATGACTCCTTTTATGCTGGCTCCTTCCTACATACTGCCCGCACTGGGGCTTCTGAGTTTGAATGCAGCCGTGGCGCTCTACAAGTGGAGTCCGGAGGCTAAGGTGCAAATGAGTGCTGATTTTGGCTTGGTGTTGTTATTGGGGCTTTGGGCTTACTGGCAGCTAGAAACCATGAATTTAGAGGCTTTGGAGGCAGAAAATCAAAAAGTTCAGGCAGAGCTGCAAGAAGATTTGAGTAAAATTAGGCCCCTCATAAACAGCGACAAGCCCGTTATTGCTACCTCAGCGCATATTCTTAATTTTTATCTCAAAACTGACCGCATTCAACTGCTAGACCGCCATAATCCAAGCCGCCCAGATTTTTATATCCGCGAAAATTTCCTTTACAAAGACATCAAGCCAGAATTAATGCAAAAAAAATATGGTGTAGTTATTCTTCATAAATGGCTAAAATACCATGAATATGAGCTTACACAACTAGAAAAATGGGGCTACACGCGCAAAGAACTTAACTCTGTGCTGGTTTTTTATTAGCAGAGAGAATTTGGGTTAGCTATTTTGAATGTACTTTTTAAGTGGCGACTGTCTATGTCTGTATGCCAAGATATTTATCAGTTAAAGAGCCTAAAACATATCCACAACAAATGCTTTAGCCATACGCAAGGTGCTTTATTTTTGTTAGGCTAGCTTTTGAAAGGCTGTGCATTCATTCATTTTTAAATTGAAGCACAAGATATGGATTTGCTATCAAACAGAGACAAAATAGTTGGTTTCTGCGCTTGTATTGTGTAGTTTTGCGTGGCTAAAATTAACCTTTTCCTTTCCGCGATGTCAGTCTTATTCTTGAGTTATGGCCTGATTATAATTCTTTTATGTCTTTGCGCGGTGGTTGGAGTTGGTTTTTCTTTTTGCTTACGAGCAGACGATGAGCTACCCTCCGCGTTCAGTATGCGAACTTTGGCTCTTGGCCTCACGCTCATACTGACTTGCCTTGCGTTGGTTGCAACTGCTGGACAAAGCATATTCTTGGGCTTTTTATGGCTATTTGTAACATTTTGGTTAGAAAAACGCTATTTTTCTAATCCTTCGCCTGTATTGGGCTTTAGTGCGTATTGGCGCTCTGTATGGCGAAATAGTTTGCAAGATGTTGTTTTTTTGACAGTCTCCTCTTTTTTATTGGTAGCTTGGTTCTATTTTATGCACTTTCAGAATGGTGAAATTGCCAATATTTATTCCGACTATGCCTTTTATGCCAAAGTAGCTTTTGGCTTAGAAAAATACGGAATAGAGAACGTTTATCATAGCCTGAATGGCATAAGCAACATCTATCATGTTCAGAACGAGTATCATTATTACGAGTTGTGGTTAAATGTCCTTTTTGCCAAGTGGGTTGAGCGGCCTCATTTACACATTTTTTTTAGCTTAACTTTTCCTTTCTTATTGGTTATTGTTTTGCAGGGTTTTCAGGAACTTATAAGAGAAAGGTTTAGCGTTATGCTGTGGCCAGTATTTCTCTCTATAGCCGTATTGTTTTTTGGCGGCTTATTCCATGATGCTTTTGGCGATTATTTGCCGTTGGTCAAAAAATATTGGCTACACTTTTATCCGTTAAGGCACATGACCGAGAAGCAAATTCCTGCTTTGCTTTTCTTTTTTTTAAGCCTTCAGGCCTTACGCATTGGGCATATAAAAGAGGCTATGTTCTGGTGTATGGGCACAAGCGTAGCCACTTATACTGCGCTTCCATCTGTGATGGGTGGTGTTTTGTTTTTTGTTGTTGTAGGCACTTTGAGTAAAAAGATAGATTGGGCTATGGCCAGCCGTATTCTAATTATTTGGCTTGGCCTACTGCTTTTTTTGATCCTTTTTTATAAGTTGCAATCAACAGGCTTTACAGAAAAATCAGTGAATACAAGCTTGAGTGCTTCTGACTTACTCAGCATGGAGAGTATTTTAAAGCGCTTCAAATTCGTAGTTGGTACATCGCTTAGGCTTTCTATTTTATTTATGCCAATCATTTGTTTATCAATGATTTATTGGCTTAGAAATGGTTGGCGCTGGCCAGCAAATTTTATGGTGGAGTGCTTGCTGCTGGGTTGCGCGCTGGGTGGTTTGGTGGGTGCTGCTTTATTTATTAATACTTTAAATAGCCTACAGTTAGCTTATTACCCTATTTCGTGCCTGCTTGTGGCATGGAGTTATTTGGTATTGACCGAAATTTTAGAGACTAAGCATACCTGGGTAAGATACTTAGCGCTTGCCATCTTTTTCCTGACGGCAGTTGCTAACTTTAGTTTAGAGTTTGTTTATAGGCACGTGGCTATTTATAGTCCAAAAATAAAGGACGAATCCTTTAAAAACCGTTTAAAAAAATTGATAACAAGTAAGAATTTAAGTCCTTATGGCGCATCAATTCGTAACCCTGCTGTTTATTTATCGCCTTATGAAAAGCCAGTGAATGTTTATACTGTAGGCATGGAGCTTCAAAAATATACAGATGAGATTGTAACAATTAGTATCAATGATTTGAACGTGCCGATTTCCGATGACCCTGTTTTACGACCACAAGAGGAGGGGTATGTTACGAGTGGGGCTTTCTATCAGTTCTGCGACTCTCTAAAGCAAAAAGGTGCATTCAAAAACGAAGCGGAAAGCCAGCTAATCTTTTGTAAGCAACACAAAATGAATTTTGCTATTGTAGAAAAGGGCGCTAAACTGCCAGAATCTCTACAAACTTTTGTAAAAGAAAAGCACTACGATAAAGCGCACGCATATACCCTTTACTTACTCAATTTGGAGCAATGAAAAGATACTTAGTCTTCCCTTAAAAAGTCTACCAAGAACAAGCACATCAATTGATTGATATGATTTATCTGCTTTAGGAACACCCTCACGATTTTGGGTAGCTTTTTCTTTCTACTTTTTGTCTTGATGCAGAAATGAAGCGCGAGTTATTTGACAAAATAGGCTAAAAACTGAGAGATTTTAAAGATGAAATGATTGTTTAATCCCTAACCCCGAAAAAATTTTACGGAATTTATGCTAAAAACCGATTATATGCTTTGTATAGTCGGTTTTTTTGTTTTTATTTGCATTCCGTAAATACGTATTAAATATGTCTTCAAATCACA
>JAAFJX010000058.1 GCA_013299045.1 Cytophagales bacterium
CAAAACTCGCTTAGGGAAAGTCCTGTAAGTGCTTTCATCTGTCGATCATCTTTAACGGTATTGACATCTAACATACCCAAAGGTAAACTTGAAAAAGCAAAACCCTATTTAGGAACAAGTCTACTGTCTAAACAACACGATGAACACCATACTAAAAACCATTTGCCTCGCGGCCGTGCTGACCATCTCGGCCTTTACCGCATCAGCTCAAAGTGGGCAACCCACGCGGCTACTGCCGGGCTATCTATACCCGGTTGAGACAACCGCCCCGAATAAGAAGATCTATGTGTGTGGCAGTCGTCCCATCGACACGCAGGGGCAGGTTGTGGGCAAGGGCAACCTGAACACTCAGCTCTCGCTGATCTTCGCGAACCTGACCAAATCGCTCAACACGGTTGGGCTTGGACCAGGTAACATCCGCCAGATTTCGTACCGCGTAACTGACGCTGGTCAAAAAGCCAACGGCGACAACGCGCAGGTTATCAACACGTTGGCTAATCAGTATTTTGGGCAGAACAAATCTGATGTCCCCTCGCTGTCGGAAATCAAAAACGTGCCCCAGCAAGTGAGCGACGACGTGGTGATCGAAGTTGAAGTAGTGGCGATAAAGGAAGGGTGATCTATATTTACAAACCCATTCTCAACGACTCGCATGACTATATCAATCGCGCATAAAGCTCCGAAGCGAAAACATCCGAAGGTACCTTCGTACCTGATTCATGAGACGCTCAACGGGCGTCCGCTCTATCGGCGTGGCTACCGCGAGGTACTCGCTGGCCAGAAGAAACCCGCCGAAATTATGGGAAGCAGTTCATTACAAGCCATTCTTGTTTCGATTATTCATGGTTTTTTGTTCACGCAGATTAACCGTAAAGCCTATTTGCTAGCTACCAATGAATCGGGCGTACACCTCGAAAAAGGGAATAATCTGTCAAACGACATTGCCATTTTCAACCGCGCTGGCCTGGCGTTAACTGAGAAATATTTCGACGTGCCACCCCGTGTAGCTATCGAAATCGACGTGAACATTGAGCCGGAGGAGTTTGCCGGTGGCGAAACAGGTTATGTCCACGAGAAAACCCAACGCCTGCTCGACTTCGGTGTGGAGCGAGTTATCTGGGTGACCACCCAACCAAAAAAGATTTTCGTCGCCACCCAAACGGCACCCTGGCTCACCCAAAACTGGGACGCCGACGTGCCCGTGCTGGACGATGTGGTCCTGAATCTGGCGGGGTTGCTGAAGGAGGAGGGGATTGAGGTGTAAGGTGCCTTGTAAAAAAAAATATTAACATTTGTTTTTGATAAATGATAGAAACTCTTGGAAGTCAAGGTGTATAAAATAGAGAATTGGTTTCGCACCAAGCTTCAAGGTTCCCCAATAGATATCTTCACTCTTATTGGGCGTCAAATCTCTATCGAATGTCAAACAATATTTAGCTTTAAAGTCTACTTTGCCCGTATTTGACTTCTTGATTTCTGGCATCAAATGGGTGTATATGTAGAACTGAACGAAAGATTTCTCCTTATATTTAAATTGCTTGTTCAAAAAATCAGCGTCGCTAAATACTTTTTCATAAGGGAAATACTCAAAATTTTGCTGATTTTCTTCAATTTTTTTGAAGAAACTATTAATCTTGGGTTTTAAAAACTGTTCTGTGATAACCTCAATATTAGCATCAACACTGATGTTGAAAGCCTCTAATGGAATGAAACGTAGGAGGCCAATCACTGACTGCTTATCAACTTGAATCATAGAGCTGAAATATAAAGATTTTGAAGTTGCACAAAATCTAACCTGAGACCTTTGATCTGACTACTGGTAAATTCTTCACAGAAGCTGCCTTCTTCGATGCTATTTTTAACTTGGTTTGATTCATCGCTGGTTGAATAGTACGGAATCCAAAATTCGCTAAGCGTCTCTCCTCCGATAGTTTCCTGCAATGCCAATTCGTACACCAATTGTTTTCTAACATCAAACGTTAGCTTACTACTTTCTTTATAAAAAAAATCAGCATTGACATACTTGTAATCGACTACACAGAAAATTGACAGCGGCATGGTTGAGCCATCTTTTAAGTACTTATCTAAGTGAGGTAAGAACTTATCTTTAAACCTATTTTGTATATAAAAGCCCCACGGTTTAAAACTAAGGTGGAGGGCATTCAACAGAATTTTATCGTAATGAAACTCATTCTGCAAATTTTCATAAATTTCATCATGGCGATTTTTATATTGCTGATTATTGGGGTGTATCAAAGTGAGTGTTATGTTTGGCTGAGTTTTTCCACTCTTATCTACATAAAGTGCCTCTCTCCTAAAGTACAAACTCTTTTCAAAAGACACAACTAAATCTGGCCGCAGTTTTCTTCTGTAAGACAGTTCGTTCAATTGTAGGTAGAAAGGAGCTTTAAATTCTGTGCTAACATAAATTCCGGGGGGATCAAAATCTCGATAATTATAAGATCTTGTGAAGCTTCCTTCCTCGATAGTTCCACTTCGGTCAGCATACAAAATACTATCACTATAAAGCTGTTCTGCAAAGGCGTAACATAGTTCTTCCCAAACAGTAGAAAACTTGTCAACGCCCCATATAATGTTTCCGGCACTTTCATCATCAAATTCCCCAAAGAGAAAGGTTTCGACTGCGTCGAAAAACCGGTAATAATCATCATCCTTGTAGAAAGTGCTTTGATCTATAATTTGTAATTGCTCTTTTAGAATTAGAATAGTACCCTCTGCTGTATCTTCATTAAATACAGAGTCTTGACTTGTTAGATGTGTCTCAATAAAGCTTTGCGCTAATACTTGAGCTTCGGGGTTTTCGATCTCTTCATTTAGCAAATTTTTTATTTCAACATATATGTAACAAAATAGCTCTACAATATTGCTATAGTTATCTCCAATAACCTGTTTTAGGAGTTCCATCTCATCTATATAGATTACATGGCTATTTAAGTATACCGCCTTGTGCAAATACTTATGTATTTGAGAATAATCTATTTGATTGGTTTTATTTATTTTTTGCTGAAGAGAATTGATAGTCAATTCATCGTACGCATCTAGTATACTATCAAAGTACACCAACTTACTGTATTGCAGAGATGTATCGGTATCATAAAGATTTGTCAATGATACCCCTTTTTTATCTTCCTCTATAGTCCCATCAAACTCTTGATTTCGAAAAGCCTTCTTTCGGCTGTTCAAAAATTTTCTCAGTGTTTTGTAAGTTAATCCAAACAACTTCTTCGCTTCTTCGAAATCTTCTGGAAATTCTTCAAAACCGATAGGTAAGAAGAATTCTAACGACTTACTAACAGTATTACGTTTGATACCAACGAAGGTTGAATCTCCTCCACTCTTTACAACATTTAACCTACCCGGATTAAACATTTTGCTTCCATTGTTTATCAATGATCGCTCTGCAAAACTGTACAGATCTTTCTGAAAAGTCCCCGAATGTCACCAAATCAAATGGTTTCAGTAGCTTGGATAAAGGTCTTTTATCAGTTGAAAAAACGCTATCCCATAAAAAAAACATAAGTTTATTTCTAATTTTCTCATCGCTTATAATATCATCCTTTATAAAGAAGTAACCAATTTGTTTATCTTCAATTTTACGGATTTGTCCATGATTAAATTTCAGAAATTCATTCAACGAATCAACGAACTCAACCCAGCGAGTATTTGTCGACTCTAACTTACGTGGAACTGTATCATCCCGTCTTGACTTCTCAGCATCTTCCTGTCCATATTTAACGTTAATGAACTCCCAATCCCACCGGCGTTTAAATGCGCTATCCATGTAATATATTGAGTTGTCAGAAGTATTCATAGTACCTATAATTGACAAGTTCGGAGGCAATTTTATCTCCTGTTTATTAAGATAACCCAAAATTTGCTGGTCAGTAAAGTTTTCTATTGCTAATTTAAGGTCAACTGAGTAGTTAGTATCTTTAAATGTGTCCAACAAAACGTTTAGTTTTTTTTGTTTCTCTACGGACCTATTCGTTTCTGAAATCATTTTCATTTCATCTACTATCTCTTTAGCTTTCTCCGAGGAATGCCCTCTCAATTCAGGAAAGACAAGTTCGGTAAATCTTGCGAATTCCATCTGAGATATCTTTACGCCATAACTAGACCAACCATCAGAATTCCTATCCAGCAATTGAAAAAAGGAGCCGAATATACCAGCAGAATTACCTCTATTTATTTCGTCAATCACTAAAACTACGTTATTAGCTCCCTCCGCCCCTCCTCCATTATTGAGTATGTTTTTGTAGGCTTGAGTAATGGCTTTTAAGTACTCGGCCTGAATTATTTAAATCTATTCGCAGGTCGTAGTTTTGTGGCATGAGACCTGACCGATACATCTATTTAGAGCCAGAGGAAGTTGCCACTTTGGAAGAAGCTTACAAAAATGTGTC
>JAAFJX010000078.1 GCA_013299045.1 Cytophagales bacterium
TAACTCTTCTATAACCCTTATATATACTTTATATATATCTTTTTTAGAGAATTATTCGCATATAGAGAATTATTCGCATATAGAGAATAAAAATACTCTCTCATAAATGCAATAAATTTTTTCAATTATGAGAGAGTAAAATATCTAGCTTCCTTTAAGCATGTGGTGCTGGTTTCCGACTCGCTAAAGCTACGTCAGGAAAACCAGCACCACCAAGCAAACGAAACCAATCAAACACCCTTCTATCATGTACAAGAGTTCACTTCGTCAAAACCCTAATCACACCTAAAATGGCTCGAGCTAGAAAATAAATTTCTGTGCAGTAAATCGAAGCCTAGTGATTAAGGTTTTGCTCTTGACATTGAGATTAATTACAAGTCTTTAGCGCTCGCCGCTAGGCAAGGGTTCAGATAGGAGAGAACTATCTAAACCCTATGCCAATAATGGTGTTATTCTCGTTTGATTTGATAAAAATTCAAAAGGTTTTCAAAATCCTCTCGAGTACCGCCAGAACGAAATACTTCTAAAACTAAAATCCGTAACTTATACCGCAAAATTACAGACCATTCTTTGGCGGTTATGCTTGCCAATTTCTCGTCTAAAGCATCCACCGATTGAGCTTCCTGCTCATCTGTTTTCTCATGTCCAATTCCAAGACGGTCGCGGAGTCCTTTAGACCATCTCAATTGGCGTTTACCCTTGAACATGGCTGCAAATTCTTTGAATAATTCACCCGCTTGTTTATCACCGAGCAATGAATCAGCCAGTAATGCAAACGGAGTACGTCCCCGCTTTGTTCGAGCTGTCTTAAAATGCCCTTTAGTCATTTCTTCTGGAATCCCCCACTTAGAAACATACTTGGCAGCCTCAGAGCCATCCTGTACCCGAAACGCTCTCCTATCTGGTCTACCTAGCCCAGAAGCCAGTACCAAGGACTCCCAACGACCCCAGAGAAGGCGATGGATATACAAAAGATTAGGTTTGGACTCGAGAAACAGTAAAACATGGAGGTGTGGATGCCAACCATGCTCCCCATGAGTCACCTCGAGCGCCCGAATCTGACCAAAGAAGCCAGGAACCAAAAAAGACACAGCTTTACGACCAGAATTAAAGGAATCATTGATTTTAAGAAGCTTATTAACCAATTCAAACGGTTTAGAGTGGACAGTATGAGGCACGGTTAAAGTAAGAAAAACTAAATAATTGCCCTTAGCTTGCCACTCAGAAACAGCTTGACAAAGTTCACCCCGCCTACGTTCGGAAATTTTTGCTGCACAAACTGGGCAAACCCAAGGCAAACCACAAACGGTCAAACCAGCGTAATAAGTTGAACCGGTATCCCGTTGCATGACCGAGACGGCAGAAACATCTTTTCTTTTAAGCCTCATGCAGTTACAAACACGTTCAGCAGGAAGTAAACGCCTAGATTCAGACTGAAGCTCATAACGTTTGTATCGAGCATCAAAACCATCATTAACCTCGCCTGTCACAGTGTCAAAGGGTACTGACATGAAGTTTTTCCCGTGCTGGACAGGGCGGAAGGTTATTCCGTAAGTAGTATCAAGGGAGGTCAAAACCACACCCCCCAGTCTTGAACGAAAAGGACAAAGAAGGAACAGAAAACACAGTCATATCGAACTATGTTTCTGGCTCTGGCGGTCAGAAAACTGACACGCACTGTGCGTATAAAAAAAATTGTGTAATACAACGAAACCTCAGCAAACCGCCCGCTAAGATTTATCGAATTTGGTTGCCATTTTTAAGTTTAATGCCCTTACGACTTAGGGTGTGGACTCGAGCCACAAAATAGGTTACACTTGGTTCAGTTGGTTATGACTCTCGCCTTCGACAAGCGGGGGTTTTTTATTTCTATAAAAATAATATCAGAAATGAATGAACAATGCAAAGAAGAAAAATAAATTAGATTACGCATAATACAATATAAATTATGTTTATAACTTAATAATTAAAACTAACGGTTAGTAACTAGAATCAACGGTTAGTAACTCTTATAACCCTGTAATAACTCTTCTATAACCCTTATATATACTTTATATATATCTTTTTTAGAGAATTATTCGCATATAGAGAATTATTCGCATATAGAGAATAAAAATACTCTCTCATAAATGCAATAAATTTTTTCAAT
>JAAFJX010000063.1 GCA_013299045.1 Cytophagales bacterium
ACTACCAGCAAAGCTGAAATTGACCTGAGCAGTTTGGCTAATGCCGCTTACAACCTCAAAATCAGTACGAGTATCGGTCAGGTATTCAAAACAATCTCTAAAGTAGAGTAGTTTTTGAATAAAACAGGATAGAATAAATCAAAACGGTGTTTTGTGCGCTTCCTCGGAAGTTCAGAAAGCACCGTTTTTAGTTTTTTTTTGGGGGGGGAAACATTTAAAACAATCCAATGAAAACCATCTTGCTATTTTTTGTGCTTCTGAATGGACATTTTCTTGCTGCACAGAGTATGCAGGACTCTGTTGACTTTACTAGAAAAAATATCCAAAATAAGCGTTGGCGCTATGCAGCCGCTTCTGTGTACGTTGGTGGCCTAACGGCACTGAGCTGGTCTTGGTATGGCAACTCTATGCAAAAAAGGTTTCATTTTTTTAATGACAACAGCCAATGGCAGAGCTTAGACAAACTTGGACACGCCCTGACAGCCCATCACCTGAGCAAGTTGGTTTATCCGCACTTGAAGGAAAAGCCTTATAAAGCACTTTTAGCAGCTGGTATAGGCGCTTTGGCCATGTTGCCTATTGAGGTGCTGGACGGTTTTTCGCCCGATTATGGGGCTAGCTGGGGCGACCTTGCTGCCAACACGGGTGGAGCGGCTTTATTCTTTTTGCAAGCACATTGGCTTAAAAAAGACTACTTTTATTATAAATTTTCTTATTGGCCTAGTATCTGGGCAGCAAAACGCCCGCAAGTGCTTGGAGCCAGCCATATAGAGCGCCTCATTAAGGACTATAATGCTCAAACCTATTGGTTTTCAGCGGATTTATATCTCTTGAGTCATCAAAAATGGAAGGCTCTGAAATTATTTAACCTTGGACTGGGCTATGGTGCAGACCAAATGCTTTATGGTAATCCTGAGCAAAACTTAGCCGCTGGTTTCATGGCACAAAACCAATTTTACATAGGTTTAGACTGGAATTTTTCTCGGCTGAAGCCACGCAGTAAGTTTCTCAGATTTTTGATTCGCGCTTCAGGGCTTATAAAGCTCCCAGCACCAGCTTTGCGCTATCAGGAGAATACTTGGCAAATGGTTATTTTATAGGCAAGGCAAAAAATATACGAGCGCGGCTTTGTTTATGGAAATTAGCACGTAATTTTGCGCATTATTCCTCAACAATTTTTTTGCGATAAGGTGTCTGGCTGGTTGTTTAAAACAAAATCTTTTCTTCAATACTGGTGGCTATCTTCTGGGGCTAATGCCTTGCATTCTCCTTTTGTTTTTGCACTCTTCCAGCAGGTTATTCAAGAAAAAGACAAGCATTATCAAGCCTTTGAAGCCCTTGCAACCTGGCGTGAAGCCATGAAAAATAGCCAAGACTCATTAGAAATTCAAGATTTTGGTGCTGGTTCACAGGTTTTTAAGGGTCAGAAAAGGCGTGTTTCAGACATGATTAGACATAGCGCCAGTTCTTGTATCAACTCAAAATTGTTGTTTCGTTTAGTAGATTATTGCAAGCCTCAAACTATTTTGGAGCTAGGGACACATCTGGGGCAGGCTACTAACTACTTGGCCGCCGCTGCCGCGCCCACAGCCCGCATTGTAAGTGTTGAAGGCTGCCCAGTAACCAGCCAGTATGCTCAAAGAATGGCTCTCAAGCAGTTTCTACCAATTCAATTTGTGGTAGGTGAGCTATCAGAAACCCTCCCGAAAGTTTTGGAAGACCTCAAAAGTTTAGATTTTGTTTTCATAGATGCTAACCATAGTGCAGCCGCTTTGGAGAGTTACTTCCTAACGATGAAGCCCTTTTTGCACAAAGGCTCAGTGGTGGTAATTGACGACATTCGCTGGTCTGCAAATATGTATGCGGGCTGGCAGTGCCTAAAAGCCCATTCGGTGGTTAAAGTAAGTATTGATTTGTTTCAACTTGGCTTGCTGTTTTTTCGTGAGGAGCAACCCAAGCAAGAGTTTGTCTTAAAATATTGGCCATAACTTATGCCTAAAAATGTGTCCAAAGGGGCTAATACTGCGGCCAGAGCCATTCAAAAAATAGGTTTTGCTATTTTTTTGTTGATTGGAATGTTTTTTTTGAATCTCAGTAACGGCAGTGTTGGGATTGAGCTGAGCAGCTTTGACGATATTTTATTTCAAAAGCTACCAGAAGAGCATCATTATTATTTTGTGTTTTATGATTTGCGTCTTCCTAAAGCCTTGGCAGCAGTTTTGGTAGGCTTGGGGCTTTCGCAATGCGGTTTACTGATGCAAACATACTTTCGGAATATTCTGGCCGGGCCAGATATACTGGGAGTAAGCGCGGGAGCTTCGCTAGGAGTGGCCGTTTACATCTTGGTAGATATGGACTCCACGCACCCCCTAGCCACTCTGGGCATGGTTTTTATGGCTTTTTTGGGTTCTATGGCTGTTTTATTGTTATTGATACTCGTGGCAGCCCGTTTGCAAAGTGGCCATGCATTGCTTTTGGGTGGGGTCTTGCTGGCCAGTTTTGCCTCTTCTGCCACGAGCCTATTGGAGTTTTTTGCGCCGCCTGATGCACTCCAGCGCTATGGTATTTGGTCTATGGGTACTTTGGGTGGACTGAATTACAATGAGTTGGGTGTGCTAGCGGCTGTTATCTTGTTGGCTGTCTTTGTGCTCCCCTTTTGTTATAAAAATTTGAATGCGCTGCAAATGGGAGTCTTTTACGCGCAAAGTTTAGGGGTTAATGTACGCGCTCTAAGGGTGGGTATGCTTCTGCTTTCATGTGTGATAACAGCCACAATTACAGCTTTTTGCGGACCTATCTCTTTTATTGGGGTGATGGTACCACAAATGGCGCGCTTGCTTTTAAAAACCTCTGACCATAGGCTTTTGATGCCTTGTTCAGGTATTCTTGGGGCTTTTATTCTACTTTTCTGCGATTTTTTGGCGCATTCTCCTCTCAAAACACCCGTTTTACCTCTAAACGTCCTAACTGCACTTTTGGCAGCACCGTTTTTGGTTTGGATTATTTGGAAAGGCTATCGCTAAAGCATCTTAACTTCTTCTTATACAAGCAAAACTATTCCTGTAAGCTACCCACGCAACTGCTTTATTTGCTCTGGACTCAGGCCAGTTGCCTGAATAATCTGCTCGTCGGTCAAGCCCAAGAGAATTAAGTTTTGAGCGACCTCTTTTTTGGCATCTATACTTCCTTGTTGCAAACCTTGTTGCAAGCCCTGTTGTAATCCTTGCTGCAAACCCTGCTGCAAGCCTCTTTGCTCACCGCGCAGTTCCACCAATTTTTTTTCATTTTCGGTGTCTGTTTCGCGCAGAAGCGCATAATCATACTCTTCTAGCTCTTTTTTAGTCCACCCATGCCTGTTGGCCTCCCTAT
>JAAFJX010000009.1 GCA_013299045.1 Cytophagales bacterium
CGCCAACGTAGAATCTCAAGGAGTAACTTCTGGAACTAACTGGGGCTGTTATTTGGGCTTGGGCGCTAAGGATACCCGTGCCAGAGCGGCCTTTGGTGGTTTTACCAATACTGACCCTGTAGCAGTATGGAACGCCACAGGTGGTTTTACAGGCACACTGGGTGCTACCAACAGCGCAGATGAAGGCAACTCTTTGTCTTTCAATATTGGTACAATGGCAGCAAGTGCTTCTACCGAAATTGCCTTTGCCTACACCATGAGCCAGGCAGAATTGTCTGAAGCATTGGATTTGACAGCCTCTAGTACAACAGCTACAGCAGACGGTGCAGATATTTCTTACTCTGGTGCAGCATCAGCTTGCCGCAACACACCTATTAACTTAGTAGTTTCAGGTGGTGCTGGTTATTCTTGGGTATGGTCGCCTGGCACTTATTTGAACACAACAATAGGCGCGTCGGTTACTTGTACGCACACAGGTGTAACACCGATTACCTATACCGTAACAGGCACAAGCCCTTGTAATCCAACTGTTGTTAGAACAATTACAGTAAACCCAACTGCTCCTGCCACTCCGCCAACAGCAGCTAACTTGTCTATTTTCTGCGGTCAGTCAGCTACTATAGTTGCCACACCTTCTACAGGTGGTACTATCGATTGGTGGACAGCCTCTGTTGCTGGTACTCAGTTAGGTGATAATAGCAATACCTACATCACACCATTCTTAGCGGCAGGTACTTACACTTATCACATTGACGAATATACCTTCAGCCCTGGTTCTGGCAATGGTATTTTGCCTTATTTAGAGAACTTTGAAGGGGCTACGGTAGCAACTTACACGACAAGTCAGTCGCCTATACCTGGCTCTGGTACATCTATGAATGAGTGGAATTACACAGCCTTCTCTGCACAATCGCGTTTGCGCTTTGGTGCGGCAGGCGTAACTCCTTATGTAGGTGGTGTGCGTTCTATGACTCTAGACCGCTCTAGTGCTGGCGGCCCAGTAACAGGCGATGCTATTTTGACTTTGAACTTGGCTGGCTATTCTACGGCTACGAACATGAGTTTAACCTTTGCTTATTGCAAGCACGGTGCAGTTACACCAGCAGATTTTGTGGTTTACGCCCGTAAAAATAGCTCAGACGCTTGGACAGTTATTGCTGGCGGCGGCGGCCCTGCCCTATGGGGCGCTTCAGGCACCTGGACTGTTTCGCCTACCTTTGACTTAGACGCTGTTCTGGGCGTAGGCTTTACTTCTACCTTCCAAGTACGTTTCTCGGTTACTTCAAACAATACCGTGGCGAGCATGACGACCAACTATGGTGTGTCTTTTGATGACATCAAGATTGAAGGTACAGAAAATACACCGCCTTCATTTTGCCGTAGCAACCGCTCACCTGTAACAGTTACGGTAAACCCATTGGCCATGCCTGTATCGCCTACAGGTGTTTATGCTAATACCATTTGTAGTGGCACGTCTGTAACCTTAACCGCTAACAGCGCAACAGGCATTGCGGCTAATCAAGTAAACTGGTACAATGCTGCTTCAGGCGGAACGCTTTTGGCAGGCCCTAGTACCACTTACACCACACCTGTTTTGGGCGTAGGGACTTACAACTATTGGGCACAAGAGAACTCACCTCCAGGCATAGACCAGATATGGAACTTTACGGCTGGCTTAGATAGTTGGACACCAGCACAAGTTTGTGCAACAGGTGCTGGCACATGGGGCTGGGCATCAGACGGTGGTGTGGGTGCTGCCATGTGTGCTAACGCTAATAATGCAAGCCAAACACTGACTTCGCCTATTACACCGCTTCCTGCTGGTATGACCACCTTGACTTTGAGCTACAATCATCGTTTGAACACCGAGTCTTGCTGCGATAAAGGTACTGTAAGGTATCGTTTGCGTACAGGCGGTGTATGGGGTGCTTGGATAAAATTCACACCTACTACAGGTGCTTATAACTCTTTGGCTACTTGGTTTAACAATACACCATATTCAGGTTGTACAAATACAACAGAAGATGCTTATGCGGGTTCTCTTGCATATTCTACCCACTCTGGCAACATTGCTGTAGGCGCTGCTACTGATATACAGTTAGAGTTCTATGCCTACTATGACGGTTCAGTAACAACAGGTAGCTGGTATTTGGATTGGGTACGCTTGAATGGTGGCCCCGCTATTTCTTGTACAAGTCCTCGCCGTATGTACACTGTGAACGTGAACACAAGCCCAACAAACAACAACTTCTGTAATGCAACAGCTGCCTTTGTAGGTTACAACAGCTTCCACTCAAACCGTTGCGCAAACGCACAAACCAGCGAGCCTAGCACACCTACAAGCTGCTTCCGTACCAATGGTGGCACAAACCCAGGTGTAAGCCACTCTGTATGGTTCCGCTTTACCAGCCCAGTAACACAGGTTTATGGTGCTTGTATCTACTACGGCACAGATGCAGCCAACGTTCCTACGGGTGGTCAGTTTGACTCTGAATTGGCAATGTACACTCTTGCAAGCGGTTCTTGCGCAGGCAACCCTAACTTTACGGGTGCAGGCCCTATTGCACTGACGCAAGTGGCTTGTAATGACGACGGTGTTCTTGCGCCGGCTATTCACGGCCCATGGGGTGTTCGTTCTGCCTTCAACTGCGGCTCTATTGCAGCAGGTAACACGACTTACTTCCAAGTGGACGGTGCTTGGCGTGTAGCAGCGGGTACTAAAGGCTCGCGTATGGACGCATTCCCAGGCGCTTCTGAGTCAGACGACTTTGTATTACACATCTTCCCTATTACGCTTTTGGATGTAGATTGGGTGAAGTTCGCTGGCAAACGCACCAACAATGGCAATTTGCTTGATTGGGTAACTGCAAACGAGTATGGCACAAAGGAGTTTGAAGTTCAGCGTTCTGCTGATGGCAAAACCTTTACCACAATCGGTACAGTAGCGGCCAAAGGCGGTGTAAACAATAGCTACACTTTCACAGATGTTAATCCATTGACGAACTCTTACTACCGTTTGAGAGAAGTGGCGATGGACGGCAAAGAGCATTTCAGCAAAGTGATAGTGCTTAATAAAAATGTAACAGGCTTTGGTATATTGAGCATCAGCCCTAACCCAGCTAAGGACGTGGCTGAAGTACGCTACAATGTAGAAGAAGCTGCGACTGTTAAAATAGAACTCTTTGATGCGACTGGCCGCTTGGTGTTGTCGTCCGAAATGAGTGCTACAGCAGGCGCTAACTCAACTGCTCTCAATGTATCGGCTTTGTCAAAAGGCAATTATGTAGTTAGCCTCACAAGCGGTACAAACAAAGCCACTAGCAAACTCGTGAAGAGATAAGTTTAATTTGTTTAATGATTGAAAGAAAATGACTACTATGCTTTGGCATGGTGGTCATTTCTTCTTTTGAAAAGATTTGAAAATAAACTCTTTACAAACAAACATTATCATTGAAAAAAGCGTTATTTTTGCATAATATTTCTCTTTTATTTGATTAAATAGCCTTTGAACTATATTAATCTGCTTTTCTTAAAAAATCAATCCAATTTATGATGACGGTAGGAACTGCCACTAAGTACAAAGTAAAAGATATTGCGCTTGCTGAATGGGGTCGCAAAGAGATTCGTTTGGCTGAAGCCGAAATGCCAGGCTTGATGGCTCTGCGCGAGAAATATGGCCAATTGAAGCCATTGAAAGGCGCACGCATAGCGGGTTGTTTGCACATGACCATTCAAACAGCGGTACTCATTGAGACTCTAGTAGCACTCGGAGCAGATGTGCAATGGTCTTCTTGTAATATTTTTTCTACGCAAGACCATGCCGCAGCCGCGATCGCAGCTGCTGGTGTTCCTGTATTTGCTTGGAAGGGCATGACTGAACCAGAATATGAGTGGTGTATTGACCAAACGCTCTTTTTTGGCGAAGACCGTCAGCCTTTGAACATGATTCTTGATGATGGAGGCGACCTAACCAATGTCGTTTTAGATAAATATCCTGAATTGGCGCATCATGTGAAGGGTATTTCCGAAGAAACAACGACAGGTGTACACAGGCTATATTTAAGAGTTGAAAAAGGTACTTTGCCTATTCCTGCTATCAACGTGAACGACTCTGTTACGAAGTCTAAGTTTGATAACAAATATGGTTGCAAAGAGTCGTGTGTGGACGCTATCCGCCGCGCAACTGATGTCATGATGGCTGGTAAAGTAGCTGTTGTGGCTGGTTATGGCGACGTGGGTAAGGGGTCAGCAGCATCTTTGGTGGGTGCTGGCGCAAGGGTTATCATAACAGAAATAGACCCAATATGTGCTTTACAAGCTGCTATGGATGGTTTTGCGGTTATGCCTATGAGCAAGGCTATCAAACAGGCTGATATTGTTGTTACTGCTACTGGCAACTGCAACATTATCAAAGAAGAACACTTCCGCGCAGCAAAAGATAAGGCTATCATCTGTAACATTGGTCACTTTGACAACGAAATTGATATGGCCTGGTTGAATAAAAACTACGGCCATACACGCAATGAAGTCAAACCACAAGTGGATATTTATACCATTGAAGGGCGTGAATTAATCATTTTGGCTGAAGGGCGTTTGGTAAACTTGGGTTGTGCGACAGGCCACCCTTCGTTTGTCATGTCTAATTCATTCACAAACCAAACGCTTGCTCAAATTGAACTTTGGGCTAACCACAAAAATTACGAAAACAAGGTTTACGTTTTGCCTAAGCACCTTGATGAGATGGTGGCGCGCTTGCACTTGTCTAAAATTGGCGTGGAGCTAGAAACTCTTACCCAAGAACAGGCTGATTATATTGGCGTTAAAATGGACGGCCCTTATAAGCCAGAGTACTACCGCTACTAAACTTAGGGTTTAGGACAAAAGCCAAATTGAATCGCGCCTTGCTCGGTTTGATTTGGCTTTTACGTTTTAAACATCTTTTTTGTATAAAAAAAACTCAAAAATTACTATTGATCCAGCCCAAATGAACCTAGGTGAAAAAATAAGACTTATACACGACAGCGTGGAAGGCGTTGTGGTCGCATTTTTAGGCAACAATATGATTGAGATTGAAACTCCAGATGGTTTCAGAATGCAGGTGTTGCAGCGGGAAGCCGTGCGTGTGAGTGCGAGCGAAGAACTTTATTTTTCTACACCCAAGCCTGATAAAATTGTTCTTTCAAAACCTTTGGGAGTCAGCAGTGTAGAGAAAGTGGCGGTTTCGGAAAGCGGATTGTATTTGGCTTTTACGGCGGCTAATTCCCAAACCTATAACATGAATCTGGTTAATTACAGTGAATGGGACGCGCTCGTTTTGGTAGCGGAAGAATTTAGTCATGCGCACTCGGTTTTGTTCGTTGGCAGCATCAATAGAGGCAAATTCCATAAAATTACAGAAACAAGCCTGAATAATTTAGACAAAAAAGCAGCCCTCGTCTTCCAGATTCTTTTGCATCGTGAAGGGCTTTTTAAAATACAAGAGCCTTTACAAAAGGGGTTTGACTTCGGCACGGCCAACTTTAAAGCCAATTTGAAAGTGGCTCCTATTTTACGCAAAGAGGCATTTTTGTTTGAACTACTTAGTTATGCGCCAGAGCTTGTAAAAGTTCATAACATAGTGGCTAACACAACAGCAAGCAGCCAGATAGATGCACAAAAGTTGAAGGAGAAGATGATGGCAGGCAGTAAGGCAGAACCGCTCAAACAATTTGTCAAAAAAACGATTCAATCACCACCTGCCGAAGTAGATTTACACATAGAGTGCTTAGTTGCGGAATCCACGAAGCTATCAAATGCCGAAATTATCCAAATTCAGCTTAATGCTTTTTTGAGTAATCTGGACGCTGCCATGGCATCTGGAATGCCACAGATAACATTTATACATGGAGTAGGAAACGGTGTTTTGAGAACAGAGATACAGAAAAGATTGAGTAAGCACCCACAAATCAAATTTTTTCAGGACGCAAAACGCGAAAAATTTGGCTATGGTGCCACTGTTATACATTTTGCTTAGTCAGAATCCATTTAAAAACTCAGATAGGGGCTTAACTTCTGCAAGGTCGTTTCGTCTATAACCACTATTTTAAGCAAATCGGTTGGTTTTTGAAAAGCGTCGTTGTGCTTGCGGTATTTTTCAATAACTGATGCGTGTTTACCGATATAAGGGTGTTTGCGCATTTCAGCATAGGTGGCTTTGTTAATATTGATTTTCACGATGGAATTGGTGGTGAGGCGCGTTTTTTGTATGATTTCTTCTATCACTTCTGGTTTAAGCCCATAAATTTCTTTCAGTTGCTCGTATGCATAAAAGCCACCTAATTTTTGTCTATGAGTTACAATTCGTTGTGCCAGTACCGCACCTATCCCCTTTATACGGTTAAGTTGAGCGGTGTCGGCAATATTCAAATCAAAAACTTCAATGGTATTCGTTGTGCGCTTTTTTTTATAACTATCTGTATATCTGTTTTTTTGCTGTACTGAATCCTTGCTGGAGTAGTTGTTTTGTGCAAATTTTTTGTGCTGGAGTGTATCTGGCAGAAGCAATGCGGGACTTATGAGTTCAAAAACCTCTTCAGGGAAGCCATAAATTTTGAGTAAATCTGTTTTTACTCTGAATCTACCCCCTTTTTGCACATAGTTGGTTATGCGTTTTGCCAAAAAACTGCGCAAGCCTATCTTTTCCCAATCAGTTGCTGATAGCTTATTCGGGTCTATGTTGCCGCCCAAATTGATTTGATGGTCGTTTCTGTATTTTCCTTTATAGAACTGAGCTTTTCGTTCGGCTGTTGCGTCCAGGCTTATGAGCAAAGGTTCTAGCTTATCCTTCCCAAGTGCCGTAAGTACCAGATTATCATGTGGCCAAACTCGTTTGAGAGCAGGGATAAAAAATAGAAGGAGGCAGAGTAGAGGCAAAAGAACCACCACGCCATTCATCTCTCTTGCAGAGAAGCCGAGATGAACCCGCAATTTATTCAGCCATTTAACGTGTAAGACCCACTTTGCCATAAGTGCCTTTTCTATAAATCCTTAGAAGCAAATGTATGAAAAAAGACTCTTGTTTCAAACAAGAAAGTGTTGTTTTATGAAAAAATGACTCATTTCGTATAAACCTGGCTCTAATGTTCAGTGCGAAGTATTTTATGGGCTTTGGCCTTATCCAAAAGCATCTGCTCCCGCATGACCTCCATATTCTCGAACTTTACTTGTGGTCTGATGTATTGTTTGAAGTAGAGTGTAATAGTTTCGCCATAAATATCTTGGTCAAAATCAAAAATATTGACTTCAATACAACGCGCCAAGTTATCGGCAACCGTAGGCTTGTGGCCTATGCTCAAAACGCCCTCAAAAAAATAATTATCAAAACTAACTCTTACCGCATAAATGCCGTCTGGAGGAATGAGTTTATTGAGTTCACTTATGTGCAGATTGGCGGTAGGAAATCCTAAAGTTCTGCCTACTTGCTTGCCTCTTTCTACAAAGCCAGTTAGCAGATAAGGGTAGCCCAGTAGTTCATTGGCGGCAGGTATATTGCCCTCGAACAACGATTGACGAATTTGAGTGCTGCTAACCAACTTGTCGTTCCACTCAAAAGGCAGTATTTGCTCAACCTTAAAGCCATAACGCTCTTCGTTTTGCTTCAAGAAATCAAATGAACCTTCGCGCCCCTGTCCGAAACGGTGGTCATGACCAACTACCAATACTTTGGTATTCAGTTTTTTACGCAAAACATTTTCTACAAAAGTTTCGGCGCTTTTTGAGGCAAATTCTTTATCAAAGGGAATCCAAATCAAATGGTCTATCCCATAACGCCCCAATAGCTCTACTTTCTCTTCGTTGGAGGTAAGGAGTTTAAGGTCTTTTTGCTCTGGAAAAAGCACCAAACGGGGGTGTGGTTTAAAAGACAATAACACGGTTCTTGCCCCAGCGTGTTGCTTTTTATAGTCGTGCATTTGGTCTAGTATCTGCTGATGTCCCAGGTGTACTCCGTCAAAAGTACCAATAGTAACAATGCTACCGTCTTCAAAAACAGGCAGTTGAGTATCTTTAAGATTGGATATCAGCATCTTGATTCTAGTTCTATATGCAGTATTGTTTGAGTCCTTAACAAGACAAAACACTTTCGGTAAAAGTATTGTTCAAAATACATTCCAAAGTTACTCCTTTTGTAGGTGCTTAGGAAAAAATAGGATAATTTTTTATGAAACTTTGTGTTTTTTGTAAGTCAGGGTATAAAAATCTGTCCTCGGTGAGAATCGGTACAACAGCCCGATACTGCGTTATAAGCTGCTCCAGTGGTTCGGAAGTACGTAGAGGTAGTTTGAACGAAAGCGCTTGCGAAGTAGTCAGTAGCTCTACTGCCAGAATATTGTATAAATTTTGAACAATTAGGCGCAGCTTGGTGGCCGCATTTGCGCCCATGCTCACGTGGTCTTCTTGACCATTAGACGAGACGATGGAGTCCACAGAAGCCGGTGTGGCGAGTTGTTTGTTTTGACTCACAAGCGCGGCGGCAGAATACTGCGGTATCATTAGGCCAGAGTTAAGTCCTGAGGCCTGTATCAAAAACGGGGGCAAACCTCTGCTGCCCGAAATGAGTTGAAAAGTACGTCTTTCAGAAATATTACCCAATTCGGCCAAGGCTATGGCCATAAAGTCCAAACTGAGTGCCAGAGGCTGCCCGTGGAAGTTGCCGCCCGAAAGAATGGCCTCATCGTCTGCAAAAACGTTTGGATTGTCTGTAACGGCATTAAGTTCGGTGGTAAAAACCTGTTCACAGTAGGCTATGGCATCTTTTGTAGCGCCATGTACTTGTGGTACGCAACGGAAAGAGTAAGGGTCTTGTACTTGCTTCTTGCTGCTTTTTTGTAGTTCAGAGCCTTGCAGGAGTTGCCTAATTGTTTGGGCAGTATGAAGTTGGCCTTTATGAGGACGTATCTGGTGCAAGCGTTCATCAAAAGGCTCTAGTTTTCCGCCAAAAGCCTCCAACGAAAGCGCTGCCAGAACGTCTGCCCAGCGCATAAGTCGCTGCGCCTCTTGCCAAGCCCAAATGCTGTATGCACACATAAACTGCGTACCATTCAGCAAGGCCAAACCTTCTTTAGACTGTAGCTCAAGCGGTTTCAAGTCCATTTTTTTGAGAACCTCAGCAGCCATGATTAGCTCGTTTTCCACGCGCATTTGTCCCTCACCCATGAGTGGTAGGCAGAGGTGTGCGAGTGGTGCAAGGTCGCCAGAAGCGCCCAAAGAACCTTGTTCATAAACAACAGGCAGCAAGTCCTTATTGTAGAAAAAGAGCAAACGCTCTACAGTTTCTACCGCTACGCCAGAGTAGCCATAAGCCAGCGAGCGCACCTTGAGTAGGAGCATGATGCGCACAATGTCTGCATCTACCATGTTGCCAAACCCGCAAGCGTGGGAGCGCATGAGGTTTTTTTGTAGAAGGGCCAAATCTGTATGCGAAATGGCTTCGTTGCACAAAAACCCAAAACCTGTATTAATGCCATAAACGGGTTCGGATTCGGCCTGCCCAAATTTTTTGTTCAAAAAATTTCTGCTTTTTTGAACTATCTGCCGTGTTTGCGGGCTGAGCGAAAGGTCTTTGTGGGCAAGGAGGTCTACAAAACCTGAAAGGCTTAAAGGCTGGTTATCAAGAAACTGCGCTGACATAGTAGCAAGAATTTTTTAGAGTCTGAAGGTGGCCGAAACGCGCACACCTATTTTTTCACGTTGTTTGAGGCCATCGAGATAAGTGAGGCGGTGAACTACCAATACTTTAATAAACTTAAATATGTTTTCCACTCCGTAGGCCACTTCCGCATAAGGACGGTGTATTTCTAAGCGCCCAAAAGTAGGATAGGGTTCACCGTCTGCATTTAGCTTAGGAATGATGGCTAGTTGCTTATCAGAGGCTTGACCTACCAGGACATTGCCTTCGGCCACAGTTCGGAGTTTTCCTCTCTTTAAAAGCGGAATACTATTGAAGAACAAACCTTCAAAATTATGGGCATAACGCAAAGAAACGTAGCGGTCGCTGGTAAACTCAAAGTAGTTCATCAAGTTGAAGGCAAGCTGGTTATAAAAAATATTTTGATTGCCCAAATGGTTTTCTAGAAGCGGATAGGGCAGGGCATCTGGTATGTAACCAGCATTCAAATTATACTCCGAACGGCCTAGCGCACCCAAGCGAAAAGTTTGGTCTATACCCAGATAAAATTTGCTGTATCGGAGTTGGCTACCCATAATATTGGGCAGACCCATGATGTAACCCATTGTAATAACTGGCCTAGCTCCAGAACCTGCACTATAACGCTCCAAATCATTTTGTAACCACTTTTCTTTGAAAGAAATTCGCGTATCAAACTGTATCTCGGTGGTGTTAATGTCTCTTAGAAGTGTGCCATCAGTTTTTTTCTGGTCAAAGTAAGCGAACTGAAAAAGTGGGTCAATTTGCTGATTCCTGACAATAATTTTTTGTCTTAAACCTTTTACAATATCTGTTTGAAAAAAAGCACTGGCTTCGCGGTGCATAAAAGGCCGTCTGGACTCAATGTCGCCCCAATAAGTGGCAGCAATGAATAGAATATTTTGCGTATTGCGAAAGCTCTCATTCATCAAGGACGTTTGGTTGATATCGTATTTATAATTTGCACCCACAACAGTCCAAGGTCTTCTTTTGAGCACCATACGGAAATTACCCCCATACTTGAAGGTTTGGTCCTCTGTGCCGTAAGCACCAAAAATATTAATAGCCAAGCGTTTGCTGAACTTATTGTTTGTGCCCATGCGCAGACGCAATCTATGACCTTCTACATTGTTGTAAGCATAAAGATTGGAGTAAGTACCTATTTCAAATGCGCCTATTGGCTGAGAGCCTTCTATCAAAAAATTAGCTACATCAATGTATGATTTCACGATAGGCAATTGTTTAATAGTGTCCACCATTCTAAAAAGATTTTTTTCAGTACTGGTAAGCGAGTCGTGGCGGTTCTTGTCCCAGAAGTTGGCATCGCTTCTGCTGGCTTCTTCATCAATGACGATGGGGTCTTTATAGAATTTTAGCTCATGGGGTTGGTTAATGATATGGTTCTTGCTAGAGGTATAGGATTTGGCCAACATACCTGCCCATTTTTCTTGGATTTCGGCCACGTCTACCAGAACGCGGGTTTTGGCAGGCAGCCATGCAGACTCTTCACCATTTTTGACAAAAACAAGCTCTTGCTGCACCTTAATTCTCTCTATAAAATTTAGGTTAGCCTCTTTAGTAATGGTGGCATCTATGCGCTTGAGGGCGTAGTTGTGCGTGGAGTCTGCAATCCACATGATGCCGGTAAAAGCGAGGTCTTTGGGGCGTTTGGGTGCAAAAGAAATTTTATGGCAAGGCACACCATCTATCACATCTTTAGCTAATTCGTCTAGCTCATAATCATACATCAAACGCCAGCCTTCGGCTATGGGCGACATGAAATCCTTGCTGACAAGAGGCAACCAATCTTTATAAAAATTGTAATCTTGAAAAGTAGAACCTATGATTTGTGAAACTGTGCTGCCATCTTGTACGCCAATACCATTGATTTTGGTTTTGAGAATATCCTCACGAATTTTCTCTGGATTGTTGCGAAAATGATACTTAGAAATGGTTTCGGATAAGAAAACAGGCAGAACAGGCTTGCCGTCATCGCCCGCTATTTGCTCTATGCTGTCTACAACCGAAATAATTTTTTGCATCATTTTTCGGTTCTTGAACTTGTCCGAAATGTTGTCCACATCTAGCTCTAGCTTTGAATAACTCTCATATTCATAGGCATTGAGGCGGCGTTTGTCATTCATCTTTTTAAAGTCTTGTACTTTGCGTAAAATATCCCAAGCGGGGTTTTCGGCCTTACGACGACCTTTTCGGAAGGTAACCACCACTTCGTTCATTTCTGGTTCTAGCTGAAAATTGATGGTTTGGACTGTGCCTATCACCACAAATTTGGGTCTGACCACGTAGCCCACAAAAGAGGCAAACAAGGAATCGTTGGCATTAGCGCTAGTGAGGGTATAGTATCCCTCAAAATCTGTCATAACGCCTACAGTAGCGCCTTTGAAATAAACATTCGCAAAAGCCACAGGGTCGCCGCTTTGTGCATCTATGACGCGCCCGCTGACGGTAGTATTTTTTTGCTGCGCATAGGACTGCATAGCCAGCAACAAAAATAGAAAACTGAATAAAAATCTTTTGGCAAAATAAAAGCAACTTGATGTATTGGAACGCATAAATTGTAAAAGATGTGTTTTTGATGTAAGAAGGCAATTTTTATAGGCTATCGTAGAAGTTTTAAAAAGTATGAAACGTTGCTAGTAAACGCATTTTAAGTGCATAGTTATATATAAAAAAAGTTTTTGGTCTTTTTTTGAAGGTCTTTTTTTGTTTGTAAAATTACTTAGATTCAACAGATAAATGCAACGTTTTGCATAGGGGAATAAAGAGGCGATTTTGCCTGTGTGCTTCAACGTTTCCTTTGTACCTTTGGGTTTTCCCTACTCAAAAAGACAGATGGCACATCTCACACAGCGCAAAGGTACATGATTGCGCAACTTATTGCAAAAAAACACGCAATAACTTCTATTGCAGAGGCCATTAACAAGGATAAATCAGTGGTTAGCAGAGAAATAAAGCGCAAATACAAGGCTGATTTGGCTCAGAAAAACTGATTTGCACCACAAACAGAAACCCAAGAAAATTGCATTTGACCAAAAAGCAGAACAGTCCATTTAGCCCTTGATTATAGCCCTGAAAAAGTAGTGGGTATGGTTAAGATTCTCACTCAAGAAGCCTCTGTTGTTCAAACAAAAGCAATCAAACTTTTACAAGATTGGAAGCCTCATTGGCATACCATTACACAGACAATGGCAATGAGTTTGTAAACTATAAAAAATTACTAAAGTGCTCTTTATCAGTTGTTTATTCGCAGCCCCATTCCACGCTGACGGAGAGATGCCAATGAAAATTTAAATGGGCTTACTAGGCAATATTTCCCTAAAAAAACTAATTTGGAATGCTCCTCGGAACAAGATATTTTTAATCATTCAAAACAAAATTAACGAATTCAAACTAGTCATTTTATCCCGCGCTAATCCGTGTTTTTAAGGGGCAACCAACTACTGTTGAAAAAAGTTAAAAAGAGCAGCTTTTGTTTCTGACACAGGCTGCTCTTTTTTGATGAAACAAACAATAAGGACAGACAAGGTTCAGACCTTTTCTAAAACCACTGCATAGCCTTGCCCAACACCGATGCACATGGTACAAAGCGCGTATCTCCCGCCACTTTTTTGTAGCTGACGAGCGGCTTGTAACACAAGGCGCGCACCAGACATACCCAGAGGGTGTCCTAGTGCAATAGCGCCGCCGTTAGGGTTCAAACGAGGGTCGTTGTCCGCTAATTTCATTTGGCGTGTACAGGCCAGTACTTGTGCTGCAAAGGCTTCATTCACTTCAATCACGCTCATATCTTCAAGGCGTAAACGAGCACGCTCTAAGGCCATCTCTGAGGCTTTAACAGGGCCAATACCCATGATTCGGGGTTCTACACCAGCTATACCAGAACTCAAAACGCGGGCTACAGGCTGGAGGCCAAATTGTGCTGCACCCGCTTCAGAGGCCATCAAAATAGCCGCAGCCCCATCATTGAGACCTGAGGCATTCCCCGCCGTAACGCTACCGTCTTTCTTAAAAGCAGGTTTTAACTTTGTTAGCCCTTCTAAGGAAGTCTGAGGCTTGATAAACTCATCTTTTTGCACCAACACAGGCTCGCCCTTGCCTTTACTTATAGAAACAGGTATAATGTCAGAATCAAAAAAGCCAGATTCTTGTGCTTTTGCCGCTTTTAACTGAGAGTTTAGCGCAAAAACATCTTGGTCTGTTCTCGAAATTTGATACATTTCTGCCAAATTTTCAGCAGTTTCGCCCATACTGTGTGTGCCATATTGCGCTTGCAGCTTCGGATTAATAAAACGCCAGCCAAAAGACGTATCAAAGAATTGCGCATCACGACCAAAAGGAGCCGCGGATTTAGACAACACATAGGGCGCACGGGTCATGCTCTCTACACCACCCGCCACATACAAAGAACCCTCACCCGCCCAAATGGCACGGCTCGCTGCTGCCACCGCCGACATACCCGATGCACAAAGCCTATTGATTGTTTCGGCAGGAATCGTTTGGGGCAAACCCGCCAAAAGCACAGCCATACGTGCGACGTTGCGGTTGTCTTCGCCGGCCTGATTAGCGCAACCCATAAGCACATCTGCTACGGCTTCGGGCAGGGCTTTCGGATTGCGTTCAAACAATGCTTTAATGACCAAAGCCGCAAGGTCATCTGGTCTAACGTTGGCTAGTGCGCCACCCAAATTGCCGATAGGAGTCCGTACACCGTCAATGATAAAAGCAGAAGGCTTAGAGAAAGATGCCATTGGATTGCTATTTTTAATATTTGTTTTTACGAGCGCAATATAAACCCAAAAAAGGTGCTAAAACAAAAAAGCAAACCAAAATAAATATGGTTTGCTTTTTTGTACGCACAGTTGACCTAGAATCTAGTCGCGAAGTAGAGTAACCGTGCCTTTGTATGTTTTGGAAACATACTTAATCATATAATTGTAGATACCAGCCGGAAAACCCTCGCCACTCCATTTGAAGTCGCGCAAGTCACTTTCAAAAACTTGCTTACCCCATCGGTTATAGATAATAATGCGTTCAAAAGCATCTTGGCAAGTGTTTAAGGGCAAGTCTTTGATTTCATAAAAATCATTTTTGCCGTCTCCATTTGGCGTAAAGACGTTATTAGGAAGGAAAGCCCGCGAGTCGGCCTCGTCCAGCACCGTAATTTTTACTAAAATTGGTTGCGAAGCCGTTAAGCCACACTGGGTCTGGTCGCTGACGTTAAATTCAATGACGTAGTCCTTTTTAGTAGCACCATTCAGCATCTCGCAAGTAGGAGTCCACTCAAAAGGCGCTTTTTGCTTAGGTGGCCCACTTACTCCCTCAAACAGCATACCGAGCGCTTTCATGTCAAAGCCAAGCCCCTCACCGCTAATAGTAACAGGATTATTGTCTGCATCATCGCCAATGAGGTCAAAATTGATAGACTGCCCCACAATAATTGTTTTTTCATAAACGCCCGTGGTGCTGTTTAGGTCTATGCCCTCTGCTGTAATGGTTGGCGGCTTGTTATCTGGGTTGGCAGTCAAATCCAAGCGTACTGTAACGGTATCGGTAGAGGTTACCTTGCAGTTGGTGAGGTCTGTTATCACAAAATCAATGATATAAACCGTGTCGCGGTTCAGCTTACCGAGCAGTTCGCAGCTTGTTGGCCATGTAAATTTGCCAATCTGAGGCGGCAAACCAATCACGTCTTCAAAATCCATTTCTACACCACTCAAGGAGAATCCACGAGGGACAGCTTCTATCTTGACGGTATTGTTCTCGGGGTCGGTGCCTTTGATGTCAAATTTGACGACTTCACCCGCTTTCACCCGCCTGTAATACATCCCCTTACTGGTATCAAAACCAATACCGATGGCTGTACCTTCAGGTTTTGCATTTGGTTTATCCAAGAAGCGCAAAAGTATTTTGACGCGAATGGTGTCGCCGAGTGAGGTCTTGCACTCGTTGTAATCTCTGGCCACAAAGTTAATAAAGAATGCTTTTTCAAAGGTTTTATCTGGCTTTATGCCCAAATATTCACAGAGCGTTTGCCAAAAGAAAGGCGCTTTGAGTGTAGCAAAACCAGCCGTGTCGCGGAAAATCATGTTGAAGTCCGCTAAAGCAAATCCATCAGGCAGGGCTTTGATAGACACACTATCGTTTTCGTCATCGCGGCAGATAATCTCAAAATCGGTAGAGTTGCCCACAATAACAGTATCCATATATAAATCTTCAGCAGCATTGTAGAAGAGCGAAGCGCTCAGCTTAGGTGCTGTGTTGGGGGCATTATTGGGCAACAAAACAAGCGTAACGCAGGTGGTATCACTCAAATTTGTATTGCAGCCTTTTTTATCCCTGACAATAAAATTCATATTGAACTCACGCGGTTTGGTGAGGTCTTTAAGCATATCGCAGTTTGTGCGCCAAGTGAACTCAGAAGTTACAGTACCCACACCTGTTTTATTCTCAAAGTTCATTTTAAAATCTGCAAAATTGAAGCCATTGCCTTTACCAGTAAGCTCGAGCGTGTCGGCATCAGGGTCAAAGCCTTTTACGGTGAATTTGACCAAACTGCCCACCGCCACGCTATCGCGGTAGCAGTTGGGTGCTGGGTCAGTAGCCGAAAGGCTTGTAGTAACAATAGGTTTTGTGTTTTTGACTGGCGCAATGATGAAGCGTACACGAATAGTATCTTTGGCTCCCAATCGGTTGCAGGCCTTTAAATCTTGCAGGAAGATGTCTAGAATAAACTCTTGAGACTTGCTGAGGTCTTTCAAATCTTTGCAGTTGGTACGCCAGAGGAACTTGCTTTTGAAAGAGGCCAGCCCTGCATCTGGGGTCAGAGTAATATCGCGGCCAGTAATTGTAAAATTTACGCCGTTCATACTCAGCTTCATGGAATCTCCGTCTGGGTCTAGGCAGGTGATGTTGAAATCAGCGTTCTGGCCTACAAAGAGTGTATCCGGATAGTTAAACAGCTTGGCCACAGGGTCAAAAATAATTTTGTCTGGGGTCATGATTGGTGCTTTGTTAGAATCTGGCAGGGCAGTAACTTTTATGGTTACACAGGTCTTAGCCACTAGCCCACTGTCGCATTTTCGTTTGTCTCGCACCTCAAAGTCTATGGTATAGAACTTTTCTTTTTCTGAGGCTTTCAGTAGGTCGCAGGCGGGTTTGAACTTAAAAGGCGCTTTAAGAATAGGTTTACCCGTCGCACCGTCAAAACTCATCACGCCTACCGAAGCAATATCAAAACCACGTCCTTTACCTGTTATCACAATGTCGTCAAAGTTTGCATCATTGCCAATAACATCAAAGGAGAGTGTTTCGCCTACCGCCACAGAGGCTGAATAACAGCTATCCGCGCCTTTCGTGAGCAAGGACGTACTTATCTTTGGAGCATCATTAGGCAGTGCCTTAATCAAAACTTTGGCTTTGATGGTGTCCAAAAGCGGCACCGCACAACTGTTGTCTGCTATAATGATGTCAAAAATATAAGGCTCACCTGAGGGCAGAGGGCATTCTGGGAAGCAAATTTTCATATCTAACTGGCTACCTGAACCAGCAATAGTCCCAGAAGAGGGCGTAATGACTACATCAGAACTCGTAAAATTGATAGGTTCTATCTTGGCGACAACGGTTGTGGAGGCATCAATATCCTTAACAACGATGCGTCCACAGCGGTCTTCGGTGGGTTCTATTGTGATAACACTACCTTCAGTGTAGGGGGTGGTGCCTGTGCCCTCAAAAAGCTGGGCTGTAGGAGCATTAGCGCCAGGACAGTTCAAGACTAAGAGCTGGAACTCGCGCCTCACCTCACCAATTTTTACGCCACCTCTAAACTCGTCAACGGCCACAGCAAAAACATAAAGCCCCACATCAAAGGCTTTAAGCGTTAAAACGCCTGTACTGGGATTAATGGTGAGAGGGGGAGAGCCAGGAATCATATTGCTAACGCCTATACCTGGCCAAAAAATGACGTTAGGATAAGGCCCTGGTGAAGGCGGTGGCAGAGGTACTGTACTAGAACTAAACCCATTTAAAGGGGCTACCAGGCGGTATTTGAGCAGGTCGCCATCTAGGTCTTTGCCACCAAAATTGAAATAAAAAGGTTGGTTTACGCAAGCGTAATCGCTCAAAGGCGGGAAAAGCGTAGGCGAAGAGTTGATAAAATTAAAGCCTGTAGAAGCATCCTTCAAACGCGGAAACTCCAAATAAAAAGCCTGCCCAGCCGCACCCGGGTCAACAATATTGACAATCGTACCATTGCGACAGCAGCGCTCCCATGATATGTAGTAGCCTTGTGGGTGGGTGTATAGGTCTCTGTTAAAAGTAACCTCAGCGCAATATAAAATTTTGCGCGTAATCAAGTCTCCCGAGGCACAAGCAGGCTGCGTATAAGGTACGAGTGTGTTAGACACTTGAGATAGCAAAATTGCTCCCATATTGAAGTTGTCCACCTTACGGAAAATATTGACGGTTACGTCTGGGTCAATAGCACCAGGGTTGCCATTCACTTGGTCAAAGTACATGGCCAAACAAACCTTGTAGCGGTTGCCAGAAATGTAAATCATTTCTATTTCACCGCCCACAATGTGCGTGGCTCGTGCGCCAAAAGCGGCGGCCAGCATCAGAAGGGTACAGAGAATAATCTTTTTCATCATAACAGTTGCTTACATTCTACAAAAACAAAAGGAGTTTGGACAAATGTGGGTCAAGAACTTAGGCATATAAAGGTGGAGCATACAGTTTTCTACCATGCTACAAACATAACAAAATGTTTTGATTTTGAGCGGTAATTTGCACCAAAAAAAACAAAATTTTGTCTGGGTGGCAAAGTTAAAAATGCTCTAGGCTAAGACAAGCCTACTTGACAGAAAAAATGTTAAAGTTCTAGCCTTGCACCAAAAATAAGAATATCGTCTACTTGTCTATGTTGTTTGACAGTCCAGTCTTGAAGTGTTTTTTCTAAAATATTGTGTTGTATGGCTGCTGGCTGGCTGGCAATATTCTCCAAAAGTCGTCTGAAGTTTCGAGACATAAACTTGCGTCCTTTTTCGCCACCAAACTGGTCTTGATAGCCATCTGAATACAGGAAGAACACTGTTGGCTGGTTGAGGTCAATCGTATTCAAAATAAAATCTTGTCGTTTTTGCTCCACGCCGCCTAGCCCCCAGCGGTCGCCACGGACAGAACGACCAACACCGTCTTGAACCAGAAATAAATCATTGTTTGCACCAGCAAAAAAGAGCTTTTTGTGTGTTTTGTCTATCAATAAAATGCCTATGTCCATGCCGTCGCGGCTGAGCGTTTCCTCTTGGCGCAAGGAGCGCACAATTTCGGCACTCATACGGACAAGGATTTTATTTGGTTCAAAAATTTCTTCTTGAATGATAATTTCATAGAGGAGTTGATTGCCTATCATGGACATAAACGCGCCAGGGACACCGTGCCCCGTGCAATCCGAAACAACCAGAATACTCAGCTCGCGGCCATCTAGGCGGGCTATGTTGGCTTGGGTGAGGTCTGCAAACCAATAAAAGTCGCCCGAAACAATATCCCTTGGTTTGTAAAAGACAAAAAAGTCATCTAGCACCTGTGCAATGCGTTCCGTAAAAGGCAACATGGCGCGTTGTATGCGCTGGGCATAAAGTATGCTGGCGGTTATGTCTTGGTTCTTTTGGTTAATGAGCAGGCTTTTTTCAACAATTTCTAGATTAGCTTGTTTGAGATTTTCGGCCTGAATCAAAATTTCTTCTTTCTGTTGCTCCAGCTCGGTATTTTTGAGCAAGATATGTTGATTTTGTAGGCGTACCTCTGCTGTTTTTTCATTGACGATGCGCTCTAAGTCTAGCTGGCGTTGCTTGAGAGAGGCGGTTCTAGCGCGAAATATGGCCAAAATGATGCCTATGAAGAGGCAAAGCCCAAGGGCTTGTACCCACCAGAGTCTGTACCAAGGCGGGCTTACTGTGAACTCATAGCGTATGGGCTGTGTCCAGTCGCCGTTATGATGACGTGCGCGAACTTTAAAAACATAAGCTCCGTGAGGCAGATTAGGGTAAGAGGCTTCTGTTTTTTGGCTTTCAGGCGACCATTCCGCATCTATACCCTCAAGTTGCCATTGTAACAAAACCTTTTCGGGGGTTTTGTAATGCACCGCCTCAAAATCAAAAGAAATATGGTTATAAGCATAGGGCAGTTTTAAAAATTGAGGAATTTTGAGCCACGGAATTAGCCCTTGATGAAATTCTTTGTAAACATCAGAAAGCCAATCTATTGGTTTGAAAAATAGACGAATATTGGTAATGGCGACTTTCGGGGCTTCTATTTTTTGGGAGAGCAATGCAGGGTCGCAACGAAAAGCCCCTGCAATAGTTCCGAACCATATACTGCCGTCTTTGTCTTTGTAAATGGCCGCCCCATTCGTTTCGTTGGTCAGGAAGCCATCTGCCTTGTCATAATGCCTGATGTTCAAAATTTGGCTTTTTTCGTCCAAAACGATATGATTGATACCATTTTGTGTGCCTATCCAGAGGTTTCCTTGTTCATCAGAAATAACAGAATAAAGAATATCCGACTCAATTTTTGAGTTGCTCGTATTGAACTGCTCAAAACGTTCGCCATTCAAACGGTGTAAACCACCACCATAAGTTGCTACCCAAAGCGTGCCATTTTTGTCCTCGCTAATGCTTATGCAAATGCAGTTCAATATACCAGAATTTTCAGCATAAATCTTGGTATCATTGCCATTTCGGCAAATAAGGCCATTGTTCGTTCCTATCCACAAGCGGCCTTTGGTATCGTGCAACAAAGAGTGAATGACATTGGCTTTGCTTTTGCCATTTGCCACATTAAAGACCTCTTGTTCAGCGCCTGATTTTCTAAAAAGGCCAACTCCCCATGTACCTAACCAATAGTCTTTGTCTATATTTTTGACAAAAGAGACAGCAGCACCTGCTGGCAGATTAGGCATTAGTTCCTGTGTAACGTTGCTTAATTGTCCATTTTTATATGCAAAAATACCAGCACCTCCCATGGTAGAGAGATAAATACGGCCATTCGCATCTTCTGAAATGTGTTTGACCATCGCAATATTAGGATTGTCCTTTAAAAAGCGTTCTTCTGTGCCGTTGGGGTTTCGTTTAATGGCTGAGCCGAGTGTTCCCACCCAAAAATTATCTTCCCTATCTCTGGCAAAAGCGCGCACGGCATCATTGGGCCAGAACTGCTGAATACCAGCACCGGAATAGCGCAAAATGCCGCGCCCACTCGTTCCAAACCAAATGTTGCCGTCTTTATCGCCTGTTATGCAGCGTGTTGTTACAATAAACCGATTGCTGACATTGCTTTCATTCAAAGCAGTAAAACTGCCTTTTTCATAGATATAAACCCCTGTAGAGCGCGCCGTTGCAATCCAAATTTTTCCATCTACAGCTTCCCAAAAAGGTTTATAGCCACCAAAATTATTGACCAAACCCTCCGGAACTTCCAACTTCCTGAGTTGATTGTCTTTGAGCAAGTAGCAGATTCCATTGCTCTGAAGCCAGAGTGTGCCGTCTTTCTGTTCGAACAAAACAGCAAAACCTTGGGCTAGTTCTTTAAAACGCTCGCCCAAAGTTACACGCTCAAGCCTGTTTTTATGCAAAAAATAAGACTCTTGCGCCGAAACAAACAAATAAAGACGGCCATTTTGCAGTTCGGAAGAAAAAGTGATAGGCTTGTTTTCTAGTTCCTTGAAGCGTGTTTCTGGATTAAATTGTTCATTTTCAAAACGTTTTAGTACGCCTGTAACGAAGTCAATAAGCCATATATTTTGGGCATCGTCCTGATAAAGAGCATTGAACCCATTGACAGAAAGCCCCTTTTCGCTGCCATAAGATTTAAAGTTCAGACCGTCATAACAGGCAATCCCCAAGAAAGTATTTATCCAAAGTCTATCTTGTTTGTCTTGAAATTCGGGTCTTGTTTGGTTACTTGGCAAACCATTCTTGGTATCCAAAACTTCAAAACCATTGCCTCTGAACCTGACCAAACCACCACCGTTCGTGCCGCCCCAAAGGTAGCCGCGCTTATCTACAAAAACTGACCATAACTCGGATTGTGGCAAGCCTTGCTCTGTACCATAAGTGCCTAAAAACAAACGCTGTGCAAAACTAATTTCAGCGCTCAGACAAAGCGCCAAACAAACAAAATACCATGATAAACCTATTTTTCTCATAGATTGGGAACTACATTTTTGGCAAACAGGCGGCAACGGTGTAGAATTATGGGGCTGATTATTCGAATAGCATCAAAAGTATTGGGCAATTTAATACAAGGATTCTTCAAAGTCAAATTAATGAAGCCCAAACGCAATATTTTTTTCAGACCTCTTAATAAGTTGCCGAGTATTATGGACTTGGTTTTGACAGACGGCAGGCATAACAACTATCAGTCATTAAGCCGAAAGTTGAGCAACAAAAAAACTGAGTGTTGAAGTGGCATTTTTTTTGCTTTCCTCTTAATTTTAGTCTGAGTGCTCTTTGAGGAGTTGTTCTATTTTTTTAAAAAGTGTTTTTTGACTGAGCTCCCCACTAAAAAAAGTTTTTTCTTGACGGTCTGCCGACACCAGAAGCGTGGCGGGTATGGCACCGTCCCAGTCGGAAGATACGAGGGGCATCCAGTCGTTGTAGTTGAGGTCGCGCATAAGCCAAACTTCTGTATGAATGCCCTTGCGTTGTAAAAAAGGCACTAACTTGGTCTCTAAATCTGTATCAAAATCCAAAGAAATGAGTATAACGTGCACGTTGCGGGCAGAATAAGCGGAGTCAGCAGCCAGAAAATAAGGCAATTCTCGCACACAGGGCTTGCACCAAGTAGCCCAGAAGTTGATAACTAAATGCTTATTGCTAGGTTGTTTGAGAAGTTCCGCAAGTTGATTTTTGTTGGCCAGAATCGGTTTGCTTTGGGCAATAGCTCTTGTAAAAGCACTCATTGATAAAAAAGTAGCGACAAGAATTAGAATTTTGACAGGCATTTTTTTGTAATTAGATTTAATCTTCTTGGCTCTCTGCCTCCAAGTGTTTGGGTAGCTTAAAACTGAAGGTAGTTCCTAAACCGACTTGACTAGAAACATTAATTTTGGAATTGTGCTTTTCTAAAATATGTTTGGTAATAGCAAGCCCCAAGCCAGTTCCGCCTTGCATCTTGGAGCGGCTCTTATCCACCCTATAGAAGCGCTCAAAAATCCTGCCTAAATGCTCGGGGTTAATGCCTTGCCCGTCGTCGCGGACTGTAATCTTAACAGCATTTTCATTGGCTTTAAGCTCCAGCCAAACAGTTCCGCCCTCTCTGCCATATTTTATGCCGTTAATAACCAAGTTAATCAAAACTTGCTTAATGCGCTGCTCGTCTGCCCATACATTAAAAGGCATATCTCCATCTGTTTTTCGGGCTTTCAGCACTAGTTTACACTGTATGCTGCGCTTTTCGGCATGGTTTTCTAGTTGTTCAATGACATCTTTTCCTAACTCGTGCAAGTTAAAAATATCCGGCATCATGGTAATAGCACCTGACTCAATCTGTGAAAGCGTAAGCAAGTCTTTAACCAGGCGCGTCAGAGAATCTAAATTTTTGGCAGCTTTTTCCAGGAAAGTCATACGTACGGTTTCGTCTTCCATCGCGCCGTCTATGAGCGTATGAATAAAGCCCTGCGCAGCAAACAACGGCGTTTTAAGCTCGTGCGATACATCTGCAATAAATTCGCGACGGTACTGCTCTAGTTTTTTGAGTTTGTCTATTTCGTGTAATTTTTCGGTGGTATAAGCCGTTATTTCTTCGTTTACTTGCCTAATGGGGTTCGTAAAAAAGCCGACAGCATGGCTAACGTCAGGGCTATTTATTTGAAAATCAGCGGTGGCATAGTCGCGCTTTTTAATTTTGCTAAACTTATTGTAAATGCTATTGACTTCCCTAAAAATAAGAAATTCAAAAGTAACAAAGGTCAGGACAAAGCAAGCCCCAAAGGATAATATCCCACTCAAAAAGACGGCTAGCTGAGGTGTACCACTCACCAAAGACAAGAAAGCTGCCGTAATGAGCGATACGGACGTAGCGAGCAGAAGTGCCACCGCTTTGGCGTTTACAAACATGGCTTAAACGGATTAAGTATTAGGAGTTTCAAACTTATAGCCTACGCCTTTGACGGTTTTTATAAAACCTTCACCAATTTTTTCGCGTATGCGCCTTATGTGTACGTCCACAGTACGCGCCAATACGTAAACATCAGTCCCCCAGATGTTTATAAGTATATCTTCGCGGCTAAATACACGATTGGGGTGCAATGCCAAAAAGCATATCAGCTCAAATTCTTTTTTGGGTAGGGCAAGTGCCTGACCGTCCAGATAGAAAGTATAGCTGGCGCGGTCTATAACAAAATTTGCAATCTTGATAACCTCTTGGTTAGAAGAACTTGGTGCGTCTTTCTTGGTTTCTCGCCTAAAAAGGGCATTGAGGCGGCTAAGCAAGGCACGTGGCTTAATAGGCTTTGTGATATAGTCGTCTGCACCTACTTCAAAAGCCGCTACCTCAGAATATTCTTCGGCTCTGGCCGTAAGAAAGATGATGTAAGTATCGTTCAACTCCTGGATAGTACGCATCTGGCGGCAGGCTTCTACGCCGTCCAAATGTGGCATCATGATGTCCATAAGCACAAGATGTGGCAGGAATTTTTTGGCTTCCTCTAAGGCTTGTAGGCCGTCCGCAGCTGTTCGGACGTTGTAACCTTCTTTTTTTAGATTGTATTGTAAGAGTTCCAGAATGTCAGGTTCATCATCAACAATCAGTATTCTATGCCCAGTGGCTTCCATATAGCACTTTTTAAGTTAATATATTGCGCAAAAGTACAATTTTGTTGGCGCTTATTGGTTGAATTTGAATGAATTTTTGATGAAAAAATGAATACTTTGTTAAAGCCCGTGTAAGCTATAAGACGCTTTCTTTTAACATAGCCAAAATGACAAAGAAGCCATGTTTGGCCAAACACGAAAGTTAGACCGCCTTATGCCTATGCAAAATACGAACAGACGGGTTACCTTTTAAGTCGGTTGCGGCATTAGTCTGCAAACAAGCACAATGATTATCTTTTGTTAAAAACAAGTATTTGCAATAACTCTTAAAACCAGCACCATGAAAACTCATCTCTTAGTAGCCTCTCTGTTTACGGCGCTTCTTATTTCGCAAACAGCCTATTCTCAGGAATTTATAGATTTTAACGACGGTTACAATCATCATTCTGTTAGGCCAGTACAAGAGCCGCACATCATGTACAAAAAAACACTTTGGTACAGAATGTCTTTGAAAGAAAAGCAAAACAAACCCTTATTTGCTAAGAATAACGAACTCTCGCGCTTAATCATTGAAGCGGCTAAACTAGGCATTATTCGTCCTTATGAAAACGACTCTTTACAAACGCGCAAAAGCAATGAAAGGTTTTTAGAGGCCCTCAAAATACCGAGCAGCGAGCCTACTCTCAATCCAGAAGAGCTAGAAATGGGCTTTCCCTTGAATGACAACGAAGACGAAGATTGGGGTACGGACGGTTCTGGAGCGCCTATCGTCAATGAGTATTTTATGACAGATTACTACATGATGGAAATTCGTGAGGATATGCTGTTTGATAAAAAACGTTCCCGAATGATTCACGACCTTCAAGCCATTACGCTTATTCTGCCTGCCGAGAGAGATGTATCTGGCAAAGGGATTGAAATACCCATAGCCTCTTTCAGCTACAAAGAACTCTGCCAAAACCTCTTTAGAGATAACCCTAACGCCAGGTGGTATAGCGACGTGAATCAACGCAGCCACTTGAACCTCGAAAAAGCATTTGATTTGCGCCTTTTTGCAGCAAGAGTAGCCAAATATGGCAATGGAGATGACCGTTCAATAAGCGACTTGAGCCAGAATAATGAAATGGGCGCACTCATAGAAAGCCAGCGTTATGAGCATGAGCTGGCAGAGTATGAGAGTAATCTCTGGGAGAACTAAAAGTTTTTTTACTAAAAACGAAATAAAACCATCTGTGCAAGCAAATGGTTTTGTTTTTTTGTGTGTTAAAGAGCAGCAATTTGTATAAAAAAAAGTATTTTTGCAGACGTTATACGCACAATTCTCAAAAAACTATGCTTTCATTCATTCCTAAGCACAAATTGACTGCCTTTTGGGCTTTTACTTTTCTTTTTTTCTTGAGCAACCTAGCGCTTTGGGCGCAGGCTAAGAAAAACTTTACTCTAAGTGGCTTTGTCTATGAAGAGGGAAGTATGGAAACACTCATAGGGGTAACCGTTTATTTTCCTAGCCTCAAACAGGGTAATATTTCCAACACTTATGGTTTTTATTCGGTCAGCGTCCCGGCTACGCAAGACTCTTTGCAGGTCATTTTTTCAATGGTGGGCTATCAGAAACAAGCCTTTAAGGTTTCTACCACCACTGATATAAGCCAATTCAACATCAATTTGGTGGTAGAACAGGGCGAGGAGGTCGTGGTTATTGGCCCAGAAAATGACGAGCGCCAAAGCCAAACGGCTCAAATGAGCAAACTGAGCATTCCGATTCAACAAATTAAAGAGATACCTGCCTTTTTGGGCGAAAAAGACGTTCTTAAGGTCTTACAGCTCATGCCAGGAGTTCAGAGTGGTAGCGAGGGCAATGCGGGGCTTTATGTGCGCGGTGGTGGCCCAGACCAAAACCTGATTATTCTCGACGATGCCGTTGTTTATAATGCCTTCCATTTGTTCGGCTTTTTCTCTTTGTTTAATGGCGATGCCATCAAGAGTGTGGAACTCACCAAAGGCGGCTTTCCTGCACGGTATGGCGGACGTATTTCATCTGTTTTGGATATTAACCTCAAAGACGGCAACAAAGAAAAGATACGCGGTGAAGGCGGCATTGGCCTTATTGCTTCGCGTTTTGTCTTGGAGGGGCCTATCCAAAAGAAAAAATCGTCTTTCATTGTGTCTGCTCGCCGCACCTACATAGATGCTCTCATTCGCCCGTTCATGCCCAAAGATGATAATGGTGGTTATTATTTTTATGATTTAAACGCCAAAGTGAACTTTCAGATTACACCCAAAGACCGCATTTATTTGAGTGGATACTTTGGTCAAGACAAGTTTTATTTTAATACAGTGGGCATTAAGGGTGGCTTTGAGTGGGGCAATGGTACGGGTACGCTTCGTTGGAATCATGTGTTTAACAAAAAATGCTTTGCCAATCTTTCAGCAATTTTTAGCCGCTATCAGTTCAATATTTTTATGGCTGAAAAAGAAGATGATTACAGCTTTAATTTGGATTACCGCTCTGGCATTAGGGATTGGGGCGCAAAATACGACTTGGAGTATGCGCATTCTGCTAAGCATAATTTCCGTTTTGGTTTGGCCAGCACCGCCCACCGCTTTACGCCAAGCGCTATTGTGTATAAGGATAACCAAAATTTTGAGTTTAAAGATGAAAAAAGCACCATAGATGTCGTTGAGTCAGGTATTTATGCAGAGGATACTTACACGCCTACGCGCAAGATAACCGCCAATTTGGGCATACGACTGAGCGCTTTTCAATACAAAGAAACCAGCTACTTTATGCCTGAGCCGCGTGCATCTTTGGCTTATCTGATTAATGACGAGCTTTCAATAAAAGCCTCTTATGCGCGTATGAACCAGTACATTCATCTGCTCTCAAACACAGGCGTAGGTTTACCAACCGACCTCTGGGTGCCTTCCACCACCCGCGTCAAACCGCAAAGTTCTACGCAGTACGCACTGGGGCTGGCCAAAGACATTCCTCACAAGCGGCTTTCATTTACGGCAGAGGCGTATTATAAAAAATCTCAAAACGTGATTGGGTATAAGGAAGGAGCGAGCTTTTTGTTGTTAGATGACCCCACAAGCAATGATGAACTCTCTTGGCAAAGTAACATTACAGCTGGGCAGGCCGAATCCTATGGGGTAGAGTTACTCCTACAGCGGAAAGTGGGTAAGGTGAGTGGCTGGCTGGGCTACACGCTCTCTTGGACACGCTTGCAGTTTGACTCTCTAAATTTTGGCAAATGGTTTTATGCGCGCTACGACCGCCGCCACGATGCCAAAGCGGTGCTTA
Organism: Cytophagales bacterium; assembly: GCA_013299045.1. Classification (GTDB taxonomy): domain Bacteria; phylum Bacteroidota; class Bacteroidia; order Cytophagales; family Bernardetiaceae; genus RDZD01. The sequence continues at coordinate 27,815 of JAAFJX010000009.1, forward strand.
TCTACAAGCCTAACAAGAATTTTACATTTTCGGCGGTTTGGGTTTATGGCACAGGCAACGCCATCACGCTGCCTTTAGCGAGCTACGCTGCACCCGAGCACGACCCCACCGACATTAGCCGTGGTAACAATTTTGGTTCAAATGTAGTCAATGAATATGGCCAAAAAAATGGATTTAGAATGAAAGCCTATCATAGGCTAGACCTTTCGGCGCAGTTTCATCGCCGTAACAAACACTACGAAAGTGTGTGGGAAGTGAGTGTTTATAACGCATATAGCCAAAAGAACCCGTTTTTTTACTACATCGAGAACGTGGATGGCACGAACGTCCTCAAACAAATTACGCTCTTTCCTATTATTCCGTCCGTAAGTTATGCCTTTAAGTTCTGAAGCCAAGTCTTTTGATGCCCTTTGGTTTAGCAAAAGAGCATGAAGGTCTATCAAAAAGCACCACTTAGCTCATTGATTTGAGCAACTCTATCGTTTAAACATCGCATGATTGTCCTTGCTCTATCTTGTCTGAAATGATATAGATAGGGCGGTGTTTAACGCCATCAAAAATTTTACCCAAATACAGCCCCATGATACCTAATGTAAAAACAATAAGCCCAGAAAAAAACCAAATAGAAATGATAAGACTCGCATAACCCACCACCTGAATCTTATTCATAACGGCCAAAACTAGAATAATCAGCGCTGAAATAGCCGCTGTAAAGGCAATGACAAAGCCCATTTTGACAGTTAGGCGAAGCGGCTTGTCCGAATAAGCCAGCATGATGTCTGTTGCGAACATGAGCAAACGCTTCCAATTATAACTGCTTTGGCCAACAGCACGGGCAGCGTGTTCTACGGCAACAGTATGCCGGCCAAAACCCACCCATTTCACCATAACAGGAAAAACCCGAATACTCTCGCGCATAGAACACACAGCTTCAATGACCTTTCTGCTATAAAGCCCAAAATTAGCGACGCTGGGGTCAAAATTTGCTCCTGTCAAGTAAGAAAGTACCTTATAGAATGCAGCCGAACTCATGCGTTTGCCCAGGCTGTCTTGTCGGTCGTGGCGGCTGGCCAAAATGATGTCTGCTTTGTCTTTGGCGGCATAAAGCTTTAAAATCTCCTCTGGTTGGTCTTGGAGGTCGCAGTCCATAACCACCACCCAATCACCCTTTGCATGGTCTAGCCCTGCTGTAATGGCGTAGTGCTGCCCAAAGTTTCGGGAGAGTTTGATACCCACTACCTTCGGTTCATTTTTGGCGAGTTCGGCAAGCGTTTCCCAAGCGCCATCGGGGCTGCCGTCATTCACCAAAATTATTTCATAGTGCGGTGTTATTTGAGAAAGAGTCTGTTTGAGGCGCATACACAGCTCTTGTAAGCAGGCTTTGCAGCCATAAACAGGACTTACGACAGAAATATAAGGACGAGAGTGGGGCGTGAGAGTCATGGCGACAGGCGCTAATTCGGAACAGGGTTTTGGCCTACAAAGGTATAAGATTTTACTTTTGATTAAAGCCTAAAATCAAGACAATGCACAAAAAACTAGGCAAAAGGGCTTGTCAGTTCCAATAAGACCGCTTTTTCTTTGTTTTTGGAACTTTTACTAACTACATTTATTGATGTTGCACAAGCGCACACATTCATACGATGGATTATTATTAGTCGCCGCTTTTTTTAAAATTTTTACTACTTTTGTGGCCTAAAACAATACGAAAAGTTTACCTCTCAGAAACATGGACGACTACGGACAGCGAATTAGTACGCAAATAGATTGGTTTACGGTTGGTTTATATGTTGTTTTGGTCATTCTAGGCTGGTTGAATATCTATGCGGCGGTTTACGATATGGATAGCCCGCGTCCCATCTTTGATTTTAGCCTTAACTCTGGCCGTCAGTTGGTGTTTATAGCGGTAAGTTTTGCTGTTGCCTGGTTTCTTGTCGTATCAGACGTGCGCCTTATTACAAATTTTTCATATATCAGTTACGGTTTAGGTATTTTGTTGCTCGTCGCGGTACTGATTTTTGGCGGTGTAGTCTCGGGGTCTCGTTCATGGTTTGAAATAGGTGTTTTTAAATTTCAGCCTGCTGAGTTAGCCAAATATGTTACGGCTTTGGCTCTGGCGCGTTTTCTGGCCTATCCTCACCTTAAAATGAACAAAATTGCAGACATTTCCTTGGCTTTGTTGTTTCTTATTGTTCCTGTTGTACTGATTCTTATGCAGGGCGATACGGGTTCTGCCATGGTTTTCGTGGGCTTTTCTGCCATGCTTTATAGGGAAGGAATGTCTGGCAAAATTATGCTGGCAGGCATTTTCTGTACCGCTCTTTTGATTGTAACCGTCATCATGAATGATTTTAAAACAGAACTGCTTAACCACATTTTGAATGCTGGAGCTATGCTCATGTTTTTGGGCTTGCTCTACGGTATTCGTTACGAGCGCGGCGATTACAAAAAAGGTTGGTTACAAATTTTGTTGGAAGTCTTGGCTATTTTGGCAGTAAGCGCGGCCGCTTATTTGCTAGAAGATGCTTACCAACTTTGGGCGATACTTGGCGCATTGCTGTTAGCTCTGGTCTTGTATAGCATTTTTAAGCGTAAAGTTAAGCTAGTAGTCGTTATTTTTTCGCTTACAGCTTTTACCTACTTGGCCGCAAATAGCCTACACTATTTTATTAATGACATTCTGCGCGACTATCAACGTGAGCGCTTGATGGTGCTTGTCAATCCAGAAATTGACCCTGCGGGTATAGGCTGGCAGGTTAAGCAATCCAAAGTAGCCATTGGCGCTGGTGGAATCTGGGGACGCGGTTATTTAGAGGGCACACAAACCAAATTCAAGTTTGTGCCAGACCAAAGCACCGACTTTATTTTTTGTACCATAGGCGAAGAGCATGGCTGGGTAGGCTCTTTCTTTTTGGTAGCGGCCTATGTTACGCTTCTTTGCCGCTTGGTGGTGTTGGCGGAGCGTCAAAAAGCGCGTTTGGCAAGGGTTTACGGCTACTGTACGGTAGGCATTTTCTTTTTTCATTTTATTGTAAACTTGGGCATGACAATAGGCTATCTGCCCGTTATTGGCATTCCATTGCCCTTTTTTAGTTATGGTGGCTCTGCACTAGTCTCTTTTACGCTTTTGCTGTTTACCATGATAAAATTTGATATACATCGTCAGCAAGAAGTCCTTTTAAACGATTAAAACAAGGCTTTTAAGCCTAACTTATAGCTATGGTTTTGAACTATGTTTGGATAGCCTTTTTTATCATTGCTTTTGCTGTGGCTCTCTTCAAATGTGTTTTTGAAGGCAATACCGCCATTTTTTCTGAACTCGTAACTGCCCTCATGGACAGTTCTAAAACAGGTTTTGAAATCGCCATTGGCTTAACTGGCCTTATGACGTTCTGGCTAGGACTCATGCAGGTAGGGCAACAAGCAGGCGTTATACAAGCTCTAGCACGCTTGGTAAGCCCTTTTTTTACAAAACTTTTCCCTGAAGTGCCCGCCAACCACCCGGCCATGGGCGCTATGATTATGAATTTTGCCGCCAATATGCTAGGATTGGATAACGCAGCTACGCCTCTTGGCCTCAAAGCCATGCAAGAGTTGCAAAGTTTGAATCCAAACAAAGAAACCGCTAGCAATGCACAAATTATGTTTTTGGTTATCAATACAGCTGGTCTTACGCTTATTCCAATCAGCATTATGATGTACCGCAAGGAGCTCGGAGCTGCCAATCCTGCCGATGTTTTTATTCCAATTCTGCTCATTACTTTGGTAGCGGCTACCTTGAGTATTATTATAACGGCTTGGGTACAGCGTATTAGCCTTTGGCATAGAAGCGTAGTACTTACTTTTGTGGGTATCTTTGGAGGGGCTGCTGGCTTGGTTTGGTATTTCAGTACATTGAGCGAAAGCGCTCTCAATACACAGTCTGCACTCATTAGCGGTGCGGTTTTGATGAGCATCATCACGCTTTTTGTAGCGGCAGGTGCAATTAAGCGCATCAATGTTTATGAGGCTTTTATAGACGGCGCAAAAGAGGGCTTTCAGACTGCCATTGGCGTAGTTCCTTACTTGGTAGCTGTTTTGGTAGCCGTGGCAGTTTTTAGAGCTTCTGGCGCGCTCAATGTTCTAACGGATACACTTGCCTACCTTCTAAGTGCTTGTGGTGTGAATACAGATTTTGTACCCGCTTTACCTACGGCTTTTATGAAGCCACTCAGCGGCAGTGGTGCACGTGGCCTTATGTTAGAAACCATGAAAACCTACGGTGCGGATAGCTTTGTGGGTAAAGCGGTTTGTGTAGTACAAGGCTCTACCGACACCACCTTTTACATTCTAGCAGTTTATTTTGGCGCAGCAAAAATAAAGAATACCCGTCATGCACTCTCTTGTGGCCTTATTGCAGATGCCATAGGGATTTTGGGAGCTGTACTTTTGGCTTATTTCTTTTTTCATTAAAAATAATTACCAAAGACTTTTCAAACACCACCACCTTCAAGAACTATAAATTTTGCGAATTAGCCTTCCCTTAAAAAATACATAAAGTGCTTATTGTCAGTAAATTAAACAAGCATTTCATCTTGAGAATCTCTTAGTTTTTAACCTATTTTGTCAAAAAACGGGTAAAATTGTAAGAACTACCCATAAAAATCTTATAAAGAAAAAGGAAGAGGTTTTTCCTTATCAACTACTAAAAATAAATTCAAGACAAGTGCAGAAGTAGAAACAATACGCTACCAAACTGCGTTTATAATAACGAATATTTTAATACTTGACTTGCATCTATGAGATTCCTTTTTCTTATTTGTTTTAATACTCTTGGTCTATTTGGGAGTTTTTTTTCTATCGCTGCCTGTTATGCGCAATTGCCTTGTCAGCAAATAAGAATTTATGCAGTGAATACCGAAGGACAACCTTATCTTGACAGCGAAACGGTTAGCTGTGTTGATTCTCAAGGGCGCTTGGTGGAGTATCGTGAATTTGGGCAGGGCCGAGAACTCCAATATTTTAAACGCGAGTATGATGAAAGAAGCGGCTATTTGATGAAAGAAAGCTATAGACATGGTTACGAATCTTTTGATGGTGGCGAAGGCACATACTCCTACGTTTATGCAGAAATGCCGCTAAAAAGAATGAAGGAAGTGATTTGTACGGCAAAAACAGCCCATTTTAAGCGCATTACAAATTCACTCACTCAATTAAATGAAAAAGGATTAATTACAAGCATAACCATAGACGAAAGTACCGAAAGTGAAGTCATGGAAGATATGAATTACAAGCGTAAAACAAGTATTGTGCGTATTTATGACGAGCGGGATTCTATGATTTCAGAAATTATTAGAGAGCCAGAGTCTGAAATAATCCACAAAAAGGAATTTAATCAGAAAGGCCAGATAACGCTTTATGAGTACGTGGAGCGTGAAATTCCATCAGGAAATATGACGAGCGCATACCGTATCCTATACAGCTACAACCAGCAAGGCTTGCTTCTTGAACTTAAACAGTTAATCTTACCCAACGAGGAGCCTTTTAGCACAACCACCAATACCTATGAAAAAGGACTTCTTACACAAGAGAAGTATCTTTCCTACTTGAATGGCAAAGTTGATGAAACCCGCATCACAAACAATAGCTACGACAATAACAAAAGGCTTACACAAACCAAGATGGTTTCAACCATAAAAAACAAGCAAGATGGCCAGCTTTCTGTGCAAACCACAACCACCATGTATGAGGCCGAAGGTCGTACAACCATAGATATGACGCAGCAGCTAAACGGCAAAGTCCATACAAGAAATCAAGAAGTGTATCAAGACGATGTTTTACAAAGCTCTGTTTATGAGTATGAAGGTTCTCGCACTGTGAGCAATTACACGCAAGAGAAAAAAGTGTTGGCTACTATGCCTCCCCTGCCCGAGGAGTAGGTTCATTTTTTTGTATCGCGCCATTTTGGCAGATTATCCCTTTTGAGTCTGATAAAATGCCATAGCAAGCACATCAATGACTTGGAACGCTGAAAAATCAGATACGGATTTTTTTTGACCAAAATGACGAGGCTTTGTACCCTAACTATTGCTTTTGCCAATTTTAGCGCCTTTATTTGAGGCATCTAAGGCTTGTTGGTAGTTTTTTCCTGCTTAACGGAACAGTTATTGTTCAATGACTATTTGTAAAATTATTGGTAACCAAAACATATAGGCCGCAAAAGACGTTACATAGCCAAATTAATGGCGTGAAATGCTTACGCAACTGATTAAACAAAACATAAATGTCTGATAAAAATTCCGAAAAAAACCTTATGCCAAAGCCAAGCGGAGGCTCCCGAGGCAGTTATCAAATTTGGTTGCTGTTGGCTTTGTTGATAGTAGTCTTAGGTCTTACATATTTTAACCGCAGCAGTGCTATAGAGATTATCAGGAATAGATTTGAAAAAATGTTTCTGGCAGGTGATGTACGCGAAGTTATTTTAGTAAATAAACGATACGTTGAAATTGTACTTACCAATACAGCCCTCCAGAAAACAGAGTACAAGCGCGAAATACAGCAAAAAATGCCGCTTAACTCCATACAAAGCCCGCATTATCGCTTTGAAATAACATCTGCACAGCGCTTTGAGGCTTATTTAGAAGCCCTACAAGCCCAAAGAGGCAAAGACCAAAAAGTGGCTTATAGGGTGGAGACGCGCCAAGATATGGGCAATTTGCTCATGATGTGGACGCTGTTCTTGATTATTGGCGTTGGCGTTGTGCTACTATTCAAAAGAATGACGGGCGGGGCAGGAGGCGCACAGTTCTTTAATATTGGAAAAGCCAAAGTTTCTGTTTTTGATGCCGAAAGCCGTGTAAAGATTACGTTTGAAGATGTGGCAGGGCTAGACGAAGCCAAAGAGGAAATTGAAGAAATTGTGCAGTTTCTTAAAAATCCGTCCAAATACACCGATCTGGGCGGGAAAATCCCAAAAGGTGCTCTGCTTGTAGGCCCTCCCGGAACGGGCAAAACGCTTCTAGCAAAGGCTGTTGCGGGGGAGTCTGGTGTACCGTTCTTCTCACTTTCAGGCTCCGACTTCGTAGAAATGTTCGTAGGCGTGGGGGCTGCTCGTGTGCGCGACCTCTTCAAACAGGCCAAAGAAAAAGCACCTTGTATCATTTTTATTGATGAAATTGATGCCATAGGCCGCTCAAGAGGTAGTGGGCGTATGCCTGGCTCTAATGACGAACGTGAAAATACGCTCAACTCACTCCTGGTTGAGATGGACGGCTTCGGCACGGACTCTGGCGTTATCATTTTGGCAGCAACCAACCGCCCCGATATTCTGGATAGCGCCTTGTTGCGCCCAGGCCGCTTTGACCGCATGATTAGCGTGGACAAACCAGACATTAAAGGCCGTGAAGCCATCTTTAAAGTTCACCTCAAAGGTCTTAAATTAAACCCCGAGGTGGACGCTAAAAAATTAGCTGCCCAAACACCTGGTTTTGCTGGTGCTGAAATTGCAAACGTTTGTAATGAAGCCGCTCTTATTGCAGCACGCCGCGACAAACATTCTATTGATATGGACGACTTCCAAGCCGCAGTAGACCGCGTTATTGGTGGTTTGGAAAAGAAAAATAAAATCATCTCGCCCGAAGAAAAACGAATTGTAGCTTATCATGAGGCTGGTCATGCAGTAGCTGGCTGGTTTTTAGAGCATACAGACCCCCTTGTAAAGGTAAGTATCGTACCGCGTGGTGTAGCTGCTTTGGGCTACGCTCAGTACTTGCCAAAAGAGCAGTTCTTACACACTACCGAGCAACTTATAGATGATATCTGTGTTTCATTGGGTGGCAGAGCGGCAGAAGATGTTGTTTTTGGTAAGGTATCCACAGGAGCGCTTTCCGACCTTGAGCGTGTTACGAAGCTAGCATACAGTATGGTGAGTGTTTATGGCATGAACGATATAGTCGGCAATATCTCTTTCTACGATTCTAAAAGTTCGGAATACAACTTCAATAAGCCTTATTCTGAAGCCACTGCCCAAACCATTGATGTAGAAGTAAAAAAGATGGTGGACAGCGCCTACAAGCGTACTTTTGATTTGCTCGTTTCTAAGCGCGAGGCTTTAGAAATATTAGCGCAGGAGCTTTTATCCAAAGAAGTGCTTTTTCAATCAGACCTCGAAAAACTACTAGGCAAGAGGCCGTTTGATAACCCCACTGCCTATGATGCTTATGTCAATGGCAAAAAGCCTACATCTGAAGATGAGCCAACAACCTATGTAGAACAAAACGAAGCGCGTACTACAAATGTAGAAGGCTGAAACATATTGAGGAGATTTGACAAAAGAGTCCTGTTTGCAATGAATTCAAGCAGGCTTTTTTTGTTGATGAGCGGCAAAAATCAAAAGAAGGTTTGACGCTATTTTAGTCGTCCCTAAAAATATATCTAAGATATTTGTTATCAGTAAATTAAACAAGTATTTCAACTTTAGAACATCTTAATTCTTAGCCTATTTTGTCAAATAACTGGTAAAACCGCAAGGGCTTTTTAAGTCCTGTACTGCCTCGCATCAGACAAAAGCGAATGGCTCAAATGTCAGAGGGTGAGATTTTTTGTGCAACCATGTTTGGTAAAAGCACCCCAATCAAAGAAAAGCCATTCAAAATCTTGGGTATTCTTAAAATAATTCAATGATAAAGGCTTAATTGGTCAGATATGTCTTGTAGAAAACGTTTGCAGGTACTGCCAGATGGTTTTTCTGAAGCATAGTTATCTTATTTGTACTTGTTGCGCAAACAAAAAACGACTTTTTGGGTTTAAGAGGCTGTTTCTCATTCACTCCTATCCATGTTATTCTACAAAAAACTTCAAAAGTATTGCGGTATTCTGTTTTTTTTGGCGGGCTTGCTATTATGCTCCAATAGCTTTGCACAGCGAACAGGTATCATTACAGGAACCGTTCTGGACAAAAACACGCAAGAAGCACTGCCCGGCGTTACCATTAAAATTGAAAATACTACCACAGGCACACTTACCGATACGGAAGGACTTTTTAGGCTTGAAAACGTCCCTACAGGGAGTATTAATCTCGTGGCGAGCTTTGTGGGCTACAAAACCGAAACACGTTACAATCTGGTCGTTACATCTGGTAACATCCTCACAGTCAAGATAGAATTGCTTGAGGAGGTAAGCCAGTTGGACGAAGTGGTGGTAACTTTTAATCGCTCTATTTCGGTTGCCAGTACCCAAACGCCTTTATCCATTCAGAGCCTTTCTACCGAAGAAATAAAGAGTAATCCGGGCGGGAACTTTGATATTTCTCGTGTCATTCAGAGCCTGCCTGGTGTAGGCGGTACTACTGGCGGTGGGGGGTTTCGCAACGACATCGTTATTCGCGGTGGTGCGCCGAACGAAAATGTTTATTATCTGGATGGTGTAGAGATTCCCGTCATCAACCATTTTTCTACCCAAGGTAGCGCTGGCGGCCCTACTGGTATGCTGAACGTGTCTTTTATAGAAGATGTAACGCTCACTACCAGTAGTTTTGATGCGCGATACGATAACGCCATGGCCTCTGTTTTGCAGTTCAAACAGCGCGACGGCAACAAAGAGCGTTTTCAAGGTAATTTTCGCCTCAGCGGTACAGAAGCTGCCCTGACCCTAGAAGGGCCTGTTGGCAAAAAGACTAGCTACTTGGTGTCAGCACGCCGTTCTTATCTACAATTTTTGTTTGCTCTTATTGATTTGCCTATCCGCCCCAACTACTGGGACTTTCAGTACAAAGTTACCCATAAACTGAACACCAAAACAACGCTAACCGCTATTGGTGTGGGTGCTATTGATGAGTTTAGCTTTGGAGTGCCGCGCGAAAGCTCACCTTCCAAGGAGTACGTCCTTCGCGCCACGCCCAGCATCGAACAATGGAACTACACGACGGGCTTTATTCTGAAAAGGCTCATTCCTAAAGGATTCTGGGACATAGCCCTTAGCCGCAACGACTTCAACAATAGCATAGACCGCTTTGAAGATGGAAAAGAAGAAGAAAGTGGCAGAATTTTGAAAATACGTTCGCGTGAGGCAGAAAATAAATTAAGGTTTAACTTGACTAAAAACACAGGCGCATGGAAGCATCAATTCGGTTTGGCAGCTCAGTATGTTCAATTTACAAATGATACCTACAACCGCATTCTCAAAGTCATTAGGGACTCTAGCGGCAACTTGATTCAGCCTGCCTTAGAAGTGAATTTCAGCACGGCCATCAATTTTGCACGTTTTGGGGTTTATTACCAAACTTCCAGAGCCTTTTTGAGCGATAAATTGCGCTTTTCGGCTGGCATCAGGACAGACATGAATACCTTTACAGACAAGGGCATGAATCCGCTTGAAGCTATTTCGCCGCGTGTGGCGCTTTCCTACTCGCTTAGCACCACTCTGAACGCCAATTTGTCGGTGGGGCAGTATTATAAAATGCCAATTTACACCGTGCTGGGCTACCAAGACTCTAGCGGCAGCTTTGCCAATAAAAACAGCCGTTATATGCAATCTACGCACTACACAGGTGGTTTTGAGTGGATCCCGCGGGCCAGTACGCGGTTCACGATGGAAGGTTTCTATAAAGATTATCGTCGCTATCCAGTTTCGGTTCGCGATGGCATTTCGTTGGCAAATCTGGGTGGAGATTTTAGTGTAGTGGGCAATGAGGCTGTTACGCCAAATGGCAGAGGTCGCGCTTATGGTTTTGAGTTTTTTGCGCAACAAAAACTCACAAAGGGCACTTTTGCGGTGTTTTCATATACCTTTGTGCGAAGCGAGTTTACCGGAACAGATACCGAAAAGTTCATTGCCTCTGCATGGGACAGCCGCCATTTGGTATCCGCGCTTTTTGGTCAAAAATTGGGCAAGGGCTGGGAGTTAGGACTAAAGTACCGTTTTGCGGGCGGAGCGCCCTTTACCCCGTTTGACTTAGCTGCCTCGCAACGCAACTATGCCACTTTTGGTGTGGGTATTTTAGACAACAGCCGCTTGAATGCAGAGCGTTTGGGTAGTTTTAACCAACTAGATTTCCGCATAGACAAAAAATGGAACTTTAAACGCGCTACTTTTGACTTATTTTTGGATATTACCAACTTCAGCGCACCTTTTACGAATAATCCGGCTTTCCCGCAATATACCTTTGAGCGCAATGCAGACAACAGCGGTTTTGCTACCAACGATGGCCAGCCTCTGTCTGCAGACGGCAGCAATGCTATTCCGCTCATTCTGGACGACGAAGCCGACACCCTTATTCCCACCATTGGCTTTATCATAGAATTTTAGGCGCGAAAATGCCATAATCAAAAAAAAAATCCTGTTTTAGATTATTTCTGAAACAGGATTTTTTTAGGTAGTCTTCCCTGAAAATATATCTAAGATATTTTAAAGCTAAAAATATTAGTTAATTTGTTGATAATAAATGTTTTATGTACTTTTTCAGGAACGACTATTTAACTTGCTGACAATAAAATATTTATATGTTTTTTTAAGGACAACCATTTATTTGGCATTCCGCATTTTGCGCAGCCGTTTTTCGTAGGTTTCTATGAGCTTCCAATACACAACAGGAATATCTACAATATATTCAGCCTCAATGACATAAAGTATAGTGTCTTTGTTGGCGCTAAATTCACAGACGCTCTGAGTTCCAAATAGTATGGTGTCAGTACCAAAAAAGTCTGTCTTTTTGAGCTTGGCAATACGCTTTTCTTCATAAATAACCTCTATTTCACCTTTTAGTATCATATAAAGGCACTCTTTGGGGCTTAGCACCACCATTTGCCCTTGCGGCACTTCCATAGGCTGCATTCTTTGCGCTATTCCCGAAAGTATAGGGAAAGACACGACTTCCCCAAATAACCAGGTAGTTTCCAAAAACACAATATTGGCTTCCAGAAGGCGCAAATCTTCATATAGCTTATTGCGCTCCACAAAATCGTGATAGGCTTCCGAGGGAAGTTCTAAAACACTGATATTGCTGGCAGCCCAGTAGGTTTCTAGTGCGTCCATGCCCAAAAAGTCAGAGTAGAAGCCTATCAAGGAGCCTGCCGAAAATACATGAACTCCACCTGACTGCGAATCCGTAAACTCTACAGAGCCAGTCAGCAGCAAGTAAACGTAACGATTCACCTGCCCTTTTCTGTAAATCATAGAACCTGCATTGAAAGAGCGTATGGGGTGGTTGAGGAGGTAGCTTATTTCGTAGCTTGGCGCTTTGGGAAAGTAAAAACTAAGGTGCTGGTATGCAAAATCGGCCAGATAATCACGCGAGGCCGGAATGAGTACGTCTGCCATACCAAAGGCAGAGGAAGAGCCTATTTCGCGCTGGCTCATGGTAAGTGGCTTATGTGTGTGTGCCAGAATGATTTTATCGGACTTATCGTGCCTAAAGTCCTCATGGTCTCCGTGTATAAGGCCGCCTCCTATGTCAATTTTTTTGAGATTGGCCGGGGCTAAATAATGCTCTTTTACTTTTTTGAAGCGCTCAAGGCTAATCTGAGGGTCGTTAGCTACCATCTTGCTAAAGGTATTAAGCGCCACTATGTCAGCCAAATGAGCATACACTTTGTACTCACCGTCCCAGCGTGCTCTAAAAAAGAAGATATTGGTTTCAACGGGGTGTGGAGAATAAATAGGCATAATTTCTAGCCCTTCTACGGCGTTCCAGATGTCAAATTCAAGGTCGCAGATGTCAAAAAAACTAGAAAAATGTTCTTCTTTGATGGACATAAGTGCGCACAATTTTTTGGTAACAGCACTCCGCACCAACGGCGTAGCAAAATACTTGAAGCGCCTGTCCGTACGAATGAGCGTGGTTAGCCCTGCAAAATGGTCGTCGTGGGCGTGTGTATGAAAAATGCCTTCAATTTCATTCATGCTGATTCCTAAATAGTTGAGTGTAGCCGAAATATTAGGCCCCGCATCTATAAGATACACTTTCCCTTGAAAAATGAGCACGGCTGCCATGCAAGGACGGTGTATGTCCCAGCCGTCGCCTTCGCCTGAATGCACTACCGCCATATATTCGCGCCTAACAGTATGAAAACCAAGCTGATAAGGCGCTTCATATTTTTCATTTGGCTGTAAGTTTAAGTCCACTTGTACCTTTTCATCTTTATAAGAAATTTCGTACTTGTTTAGCCCCAGGCGTTTAACAAAAACCGAGTTACGAAGTTCTACTGGCTTGCTGCCCAAAAAGCGGTTATCTAAGAGTTCATTTGCAGAGGATATTTTGCCAAAAGCAAAGTTGAGCTTAATGCGCATCATTTCTTCGGCTAGCTTAGGTTCAATGCCCGCGTCCATGATTTCTTGCAGATTGACAAGGCCATAGTTTCCTCTAAAAATATATTCAATTTGGGCGCGTACCTGCTCTTCAAGACCAATCAACATAGGTTTTACACCTGTGTTGTTGGGGTGGTTCGGAATAATCATGCCTTGCAAATAAAGCATTTGCAGAACAGGAAACTCCGTCAGGTTAGAAAATGAACCATTCTGAATGAGTACGTCTGACAGCAAAATAGCATTAGGCCCAGATTCAAAAGAAACCCCGCTCGTATCTTGCGATTCTACAAGACCTCGTTTTTTGAGGTGCTTGACGGTGTCGGCAGGGCAGCCGCAGAGCAAATAGATTTGCGCTTCGGGCACTTCCACCCAATAAATGCCCGTACTCACCTTAATCTTTTTAATCTTAGTATTGACTAAGGCTGGAGAGGGCGAGGCTTGTTTGTCGCGGCTGGTCATCTGGCTTTCAAAAGAAAATGTTTTGAGCAAATATAAAGACTCTTTCTAAACTAACAAAAAAAATGGTCATTTTACTCAGACTTCCGCTTCAAATTATCTATCCTTCGGTATGAGTTATTGCTCAAGTTTAGCTCGCTTTTCTTGGTGGTGAGTGAGATTTTGAGAAGTTTTTTTTTATACAAAAAGCACCAAAAACATAGGATTTTTCAAGAAAATATGCTTTATTATGAATGAAACTTAGACTTTACGACGACTCAAAGAGCTTGATTTCGGTTTCAGCTACTCTTTGGAAGACCATTGGGTGCGTTCAAGGTGAACCCCAGTTGCCTACTACTGTTCGTTTATAAAAAGCAGGCATTTTTGATTGCTTATTGGCCAACGTTTGATATAATTTTAGAAAGGATGCTATTCAGGAGTTCAATATCATGCTGCGATAGGCCTGTGAGCGCTGCCGTGCGGTTGTTGTTGATAATTGGCTCAAGCAATTTGATAACGTTCCTACCCTCTTGGGACAGAGTTAGCTCAAAGCGTCTTCGGTCTTCTTTGTGGAAATCGCGTATCAAGTAACCGTTTTTTACCAAAAGTTCTATGATTCTGGTAATAGAAGCAAAGTCCTTAAATACCTTTAGCGCCAGTTGTTGCTGGCTCATGTTTGCATTATCCTGAATCGTTTTAAGGACGAGCCACTGGTCAATGGTGATATTAAAACCTGCATTTTTGATATTCTTTTGTGCGAATTGCCGATAAGTTTTGATGGCTTTCTCTATGCTGTAAAAAATGATTTTATCTAACTTGTCCATCTTTTTTTTGATGTAAATATATTTGATGTGTCAATAAAAATGCGAGGCATATAATGCTAGCCTGGTGCAAAGTGTATCTGCTCCTTCTGCTGTCCAGCATTTTGTTATCAAGAGTTCTCCTTTTTGGTAGGTTTCTTGCTTTCTGGGCTTCCTTTAGGGTGTAAAATCAAATATTTTCATAAAACCGCCTTCAATAAGTCAAACATCAATTATCTAGGCTACAGGCTCATCATTTTTAGCTTTGAAAGTGCCCCAAAAAACCATTGCTAGCGCCACCAATACCCAAACGCATACCAAATATGAGCTTACAAGCGTATAAAAAGCGCCTTTTTCATAGGAATCCGACTCAAAGGTAAAGGTAATGGTATGTTTGCCTTTGGGTATTTCCATACCGCGCAGCACAAAGTTTACACCCAGTATCTCTGCATCTTTGCCGTCAATTTGAGCCTTCCAGCCTTCAGGATAATAAATTTCTGAAAAAACTACAAAACCGTCTGCACTATTATTGCTTTCATAAACAATTTTGTTGGAGGCAAATTCTTTGATAAGGACAGAACGGCTGCTGTCAGCACTGTAAACGCTCTGCTTGGCCTTAAACCTACTCGCATCTAGAATGGCGTAGTTCCGCAAATTAACTTGGCCTAGGGCTTTTATCTCCTCGTCTGCATTTTGTACCAAACGGAGGCTATCCACAAACCATGCTGCACCAAGGGCGGCCGGGTTCTGTAAAACAGCATTTTCCTCGTCGCCGAACTTAAAATAGCGCGTGTTGAGCATATTCAAAACGGGAATACCACTGAAGGTAATTTTGTTAATATCACCTTTTGAAGCATTCAGCATATTGCCAAAGCCTTGTATTTCCGTTTGTAAAGTGCGTTCTGTTAAGTCTTGATAACGGCGCATTTTGGCGGCAAAGTAGCCGCCCACTGAGCGGTGATGAATGGACACAGAGGCATCTTGGAAGGGGTCGTTCATAGTCAGGACGCGATAGGCCAAGGCTTTATCGGTTTTGATTTTGAGGTCTGCAGGCGAGGCCACGGCTGTTTTTTGGGCAATGTTCTCTTCAAAATCGGTAGCCAACAAATAGCGTTTTCCAATAAGCCAGAGGTCGCCTACCATGAGCAAGCCAATGCCCAAAAGACCTAGCTCCTTGCTCAATTTTTGGTTCATAATAGCCCATAAAAGCCCAACAGAAACTGCAATCAAACAAAAAGTACGAATAGAGTCATGGCGAAGGAGGTATTTGCGGTCTGCCAAAACAGCGTCCAGAATGCCCCCTAAACGTGGGTCTATCTCCGGGTTTTGTACGCTCACTATACCAGTACCTATCAGGCCAACAAGCAAGGCAATACCAGCTGTTGGTGCAGCAGCATAGAGCAATTTATTCTGAAAAACTTTGTCCCACTTTTCTTCACAGGCCCACTCCAAAGCCAAGCCACCGAGTAGTGCAACCAATAAAACCGTGATGCTCAAAGCCATAGACACCGAGCGGAACTTGTTAAAACCAGGTAGGTTATCAAATAAAAAATAGTTAAATGTAGCAAAATTATCGCCCCAGCCAAAGAAAAGGGTTATGATACAGCCCGCAATAATCCAGTAGCGAAGACGGTCTTCTAAGGCCACACAGCCCAGCGCAAACAAGAAGCAGAGAATTGCGCCCGCATAGATTGGCCCTGCCGTAAAAGGCTGTCTGCCATGATAAAGCGGAATAGAGGCTATCATTTCTTCAGCTTGCATGGGTGAGCCTTGGCTCGCAATCATTTTGTAGGTTTCGGACTTATCAGAGAGCTTTTCGGAACTTGAGCCTCCATAAAGCCCTGGTATCAATAAAGTGAAAGATTCGCCTATACCCTGACTCCAGCCAAAGGCATAATCCTTATCCAAGCCCTCTGCACCCTTTTTTTCACCCGCTAGTGGCGTGAGTTGCGCCGAGCCACGTGTGGAGTAGGGCGTGTATTCAAGCGTGGTGAGTAAGTGCCCAGCATAGGTGGCTGCACCCAAACCCACCGAAATAAGAAGCACAGCCGCATGGACACCAAATTCTTTGAAAGCCTTTTGTTGAAAAGCAAAAAACACCTCGCTAAGGCCATAAAAAGCACAGACAAAGGCCAGGTAGTAGGTAATTTGAGGGTGGGCGGCGCGGAGCTCTAGGGTCATAGCAAGCGCCATCAAAGCCCCTCCAAGCCATATTTTTTGGCGATGCAAAACAAGGTGCATAGCGCCCAGAATCAATGGACAATAGCCAATAGCACGGAGCTTTGTAACGTGCCCTACATCAATCAGAATTAGGTTATAAGTGGTCAGAGAGAAGCCCGCCGCTACACCCGCTGCTATAAGAGGCCGAACCCCAAAGCATAAGAGCATAAGATACGTACAAAGCATAGGCAAAAACACCAAATGTGCAGAACCATTGTCTGCAAAAAAGCCGTAAGTAGCCTTTTCAATAATGGTGATGGGGCCGTAATCAAATTTTGAAAAAATAAGATACCCCGGCATACCGCCAAACATTCTAGCATTCCACATACAAACCTCACCAGTTTTGTTGTAAAATTCTGCCTGGTCAGCCACCATACCCTGATACTTGAGCATATCGTCCTGCCTAATCTTTTTGTTATCAAGTAGTTCAGCCTTGAAGTAAAAAAACGTGAGGGCATAGAAAAACAAAATAGCCAAGCCGTGTGGCAACAAGGATTTAGGGTCAAAGGACTTGCTCATACACAATAAGAATGCGGATTAGGAAAGTATTTTTAGCGGCCAAAGGTAAATAAAATTTTTTAAAAATAGCGTTTTACTTAGATTATACTCCCGATAAACGCATCAGAAACTCTGCCATAACCAATATATGATTTCATTCACTTGATACAAACTTTTTACCCTTTATGCGTTCATCAAAATACAGGTAGAGATGCGCTTAATACGGATTAGGCAGATAAAAACAGATGTTTAAAATCCGTAAAAATCAGCACAATGTGCGTTATCCGTGTGCAAATAAAAACAACATAAGTCGTATGGAACTACTACACAAAGAAATTACAGACAAAGTGCTGAAAACTTTTTACCAAGTTTACAATGAATTGGGATTTGGTTTTTTAGAAAGAGTTTACCAAAATGCAATGTTTTACGAACTCAAAGCACAAGGCTTTACTTGTGAAACCGAAAAACCTATTAAAGTCTGTTATAAAAACAAGCTCTTAATTAACCTCTCTAAGAGATGTAAGTTTTAGGAAGCGAATAATTGTACTTTTCTAAGATAGAGGCTTTACTTTTAAAGTACGGCCAACTACGGCTATGATACGGCTATCATACGGCTATCCTATGGCTAAGGCAAAATAGGACAAAAGGTATAAAGCGGCCTTGCCGCTTTATGTTTTTTTTGTTATTGAGTACGTCTATTGGCCTGTATTTTGCGTTAGAGAGGCGGCGGGTTTAGTGCGTAGCACCGAAGCGAAGCGAAGCCCAAAGACGAACGACCGCGAAGCGGGAACGCCCAATAAATTGTACAAAAACAACAATACGTCAAAAAGTTAGATATAAGGAATTTGACAAAAAGTTATTTGAAAACGCGAGAAAATGGCCTCTACAAAAGTGAAAAGAGGGCAATTAGAACTTAAAAAACTCAAAAAGGGCTTTTTGACGACTCAAGAGAGGTTAATTTAAGAGCTTGCTTTCGTTCAAAAACCCCCGCAACTCTGCGGAAAGCACGGTTTGAATAAATGACTAAATTGTTCTTAGCAGGATTTTATTCATCATTTGCGCTAGAATTAATTTCAACAGTAGATTTTATCGTTTCGGAAAAGAACGTCAATACAGAAGAAAAGATTATCAGAGAATTAGAGCATTGGAATGTTAGAAAGAAAACCTTATTTACCAACCAAAAATTTATTCAAATAGCATTGAACAACATAAATGCACATCTAAACTAAAAAAAAGTCCGATTCGCCCCATACTACATTTATTCAAGAAGGGCGGCTTCAGTTCTGCATCAAGGCAAAAAGTAGAGATAAAAAGCACCCCAAAATCATGAGGGTGTTCCTAAAGAAGAGTAATCATATCAATCAATTGATGTGCTTGTTCTTATCCAGACTTTTTCAGGGACAACTACACAGACAAAAAAACGACCCATCTGGAGAGCTTTTTGCTTCGCCAAATGAATCGTTTTTTTTTAGGTCTGAAAATATGCGGTTGTGCCTATTCTTTTACCACCTTGGTCGTGTAAATAGTCCCTTCGTTCATAATACGGACAGCATACAAGCCCTTGGCCAGCTTGGCCAAATCCAAAGACACCACTTGCGCAACCCCGCTGGCTGCCAGTTCTTTGGTTTGCAAAGTGCGGCCTAGTTCATCAATGAGTTCTATACGCACAGTCCCCCTCAAGTCCGTAGGCAGCGTAATGAAGAAGTCTTTTTGCGTAGGGTTGGGATAGAACTTAAAGCCCAGCTTTTCAGCTTCGTTGTCGTCCGTGCCCAAAACAGAGAGGACAAAGCGAATGCTGCCGCTTTCTGTTTCGCAACCGCCCGTCCCCCAAACGACTTTATAAGTGCCGTTTTGGGTAGGTGTAATGGTCGTTTTGCCCGTAAATTCAGGCAGTACGTCGCCGTTCAGCAACCAAGTAATTTCAGTGCTGATAGAACCGTCCGAAGCCTTAGCAGTCAGTTCATTAAAGCCAGAGCCAGTAATTTTGACGCTCGGAACAGCAATGCGCCTGATGGTTATTTCGTCGCTTGTGCCTGTGCAGCCCAAATTATTGATAAGCACCGTATAAACACCTGTTTTGTTGGTTTCAAGCGTGTTGCTGTTGGTAAGGGCTTCGCGTTTGCCGTCTCTGAGCCACTCGTAAGTAGCGCCGCTTATGCTCGGTGCGCTGAGTTCGGTTGTGCCATTGGGGCAAACCTCAGTGTTAGTCGCCGAAATTTCTATCTTGGCAGGGAGTGTGCCAAACTTAACTGTTGTTTCGGCCGTAGCAGAGCAGCCATTTTTGGTAACCAGTAACGTGTAAACACCCGATTCCGTAACAGGTAGGCTAGGGCCAGTACCCGCGAGCGCTGTGCCAGAGAACCATTCGTAGTTAGCGTCTTTCAGCAATTTAGCATTCAGAGAGCCGCCCGCACACAAAGTAGGCGTTGTACCTTCCAAAATACGGGCTTCAGGCTGGTAGTTCAACACCACACGCACGGCTTCGGATATAGAGCTACACCCATTCAAATTGGCGCTCATGGTATAAGAACCTGTTTGACTGGCTACGTAGTTCGGTATGCTCGTCGTGGCTATCTTAACGGTGTTTAGATACCAATCGTAAGTAGCGCCCGGCACTTCTTCGGCAGCCAAATTATAGCTGCTGGTGCAAGCGAATTGCGTAGGCAAGCCCATCAGTTTAGAGGTAGGCAAGGGTTTCACTAAAACCGTAACAGCGGTGCGCGGTGCGCTTTCAAAACCTTGCCCCTTGGCCGTTACGTAGAAGCGCTTTTCGGCAGTCAGTGGGCTAGTCGTAAAAAGCCCTTTTGTTATGGTAGCACCGCTTACATCTACCAAAGGATTGATTGCTGTTTCGGACTCGTACCAGTAAAATTCACCAGAGAGATGTGTTCCTTTTACTTCAATTTGGCCACTTGCATTCAAACAAGCATCTCTGACCGACACCAAAGTAGGTGCATTGGGGTAGGTAAAACCAATGGCCTCGTCTGATGTCTGATAGACCTCGCCTACATAAGGGCGCACAAAGTACACATAGCGCGTATCGGGCTGCAAACCAGTATCTACAAAGTTCATTTCACCTGAGCCAGCCGGAACGGTGGTCAGTAACCCAAACTCGAAGCCATTGGCCGTAGAGCGATATATGCGGTAGCCGCTTTCGTTAGGGGTCATGTCGTACCAGCGCAAATCAATAGATGTTGTATTGATACCAACTGCCTTAATCCAAAGCGGAGGCGTAAGGCTGATGGCTGGTGCGCCTGCACTACCACTTGCCCCTGTCCCTGTGGTAAAGCGCCAGTCCGTAGGCATCTGTATTTGGGTAAACGCATTGCCTGCGGCATCTTGCAAAGAGCCTGGTGCAAAAATGATGTAATACACTGTGCTTGGTAGTAAGTCGGCAGTAGGGTTCAAGACCAAAATGCCGCCTGAGAAGCCAGCTAAAGGGAACGTTTGAACCAGAACACCCGCAGCCGTAAAGATAGAGACCGTTCCGCCAGCAGTGCCAAGCACGGTTTCGCTAAACGTAATGCTACAATCGGTATCCAGAGCCACGCCCACTGCACCGTTTGTAGGGCTTAGTGCCACAAAAACGGGTGGTGTTACGTCTGAAGGAGCCACTGTAGTAAACGACCACGTACCAGCCGTGTAGTTAATGCCACAAACGTTGCGTATGGCTGCAGCCGCTATACTTACGGAATAGGTTTTGCTAAAAGCCAAATCTGCTGTGGGATTGATAGTCAGCACATTGCCAGCAATCGTAACTTGCGAACTCGTTACTGGGATGACAATAGGCGTTACGCCGTCTGTAATGGTGATGTTACCAATGCCAGCGCTGATTTCTTGGTCAAAAGTCATCATAAGGTTTGCACCAACCGCCACACCAGTAGCTCCGTTTGTAGGACTCAAAGATACCAAGCTAGGCGCATTGCTAGAGCATATCTTGACATCATCTACGGCAAGGCCAGTGCCCCAACTGCCGTCGTCGTCATGATGAAAAGCTACCCAGACTTGTGGAGCACCATCATAGGCAGAAAGACTGATATTGATATTCTGCCAAGTAGCGTCTACACCAGTCAAGGTATAGACAGTAGTCCAAGGCCCTGAGGCGCTTGTAGTACTCACCTTCACGAAAGCCTGCGAGCCAAAGTTATCATTGGGATAAACCGCCTGAAAGTTCAAACCTACGCCAACGTGCCCACTAAAGTTCAAGCGTGGCGTTATGAGAAAGTCAGCGGCCATGTTGCAGTCGCAGGCATCATCGTTTGAGGAGGCATACTGGGTGTGTGGCGGAATGCTAAAAGAACCGCTGCTGTTGCTTGGGCTATAAATGAAACCATCAGAGCCAGCATTTTGTGTGCGTGTCCAGCAAGGGGCTGGGTTAGGGTTTTCAAAGTCTTCGTAGAGCGGTAAATTAACAGCCGATTTTACCTCGTAGCCAGTAACGGTATTATTGGAGGCTACTACATCGCCAGGAAAAGCCACCGCCGCGTCCAAGAAATAAGTGCCTGGTGCAGGAAAGCTTGCCAAAGTTGTAAAGGTGTAGTTTACAAAACCACCCGATGCTAAGGGCGCTGCCAAAACCATGTTTTCAGAAACTGTAACGCCTCGTGTGTAGCTGACGGGAATAATGGTGCCAGTGGGGAGCGTTGCGCAAGCATTGCTCTTCAAACGAATGGTTACGGCTTGTGTACCTGGAGCGGCAAAGTCGCAGGTGGGGCTTAAAATAGCGACCATTTGCATATCGTTGGCAGCAAGTACAATATTAACGTTTATGGCATTAGAACGTATACTCACAGCGCCTGTTCCGGCGTGTTTGGCCACCACTGCAAACCAATGGCTTCCTAGCGCAAGGCCAGTGGCACTATAGCTGGCTACGGCAGTATTGGCTACAAAATCGTAGTTGCCGGTTGTCGTGTTCAGCTTCAATACATCATAAGAAGTGGCGCTTGTTACGGCAGTCCAAGTCAAATTGGCTGTACCACAACCTGTAACAGCAGCCAAGCCAGTAGGGCGACGAAGCAGGGAAAATACCGCGTCGCTCTGGTCGCTGAGTGCGCCACTCGTAACGCGAATAAGGGCTTGATTGCTAATAGTGCCAGGAGTTGTCCAGCTGAAAGAGCGTGCCGTTGAGGCTAAAGAAGAACTCAGGGTAGTCCATGTTGCGCCATTGTTGAGAGAGAACTCAAGTGTCTGTGTACCTGCTATGCCCAAACCGTCCCAGTTTACGGTATAGTTTGTGCCTGTTTCCAATTGCTCGCCGCCTATCGGATAAGTAACACGAATATAGGGCTGGTCTATGCTCCAGGTTAAAGCATAAGACTGCGGGCCTGTTGGTACGCTTGTTCCTGCAACGTTAATGGTATAGTCGCCAGCAGGTGGATTATTAATAGTAACCTGCTCCATGTTGTTGAGATTATCCACCCCGCGTACTGCCGTAGCAGAGGGAACGGCTGGGTCCAGAATCCAAGGATTAAACACGGCACTCGCTGGGTCAGTAACAGTGAGGTTCAGGTTATTGACAAGGGCTGGCGCAGCGCTGACTGCTGCGGCAGGGTCGCGCCAAACAATCATAACACGCAACTGGCTTGTTCCAGCCGGCACGGTTATCGTTTTGTTGTAAGAGCCACCTCCTGAAATCATGTTTTCTTCATAACGGTTTTCTTCCATAGCCTTGATGGTATTCAAAGCATTGATTCTGCCATAGCCAAAGCGGTAGTCGGGGCCAGCATTGCCAAAATCTTGTGCATTATTAAGCAGGGTTGCTTTTATCAAAGCATTTTGAGGGAAGGTAACTCCGCCGCCTTTTACGTTTTTGTACCACTCATATATTTGAGCAATAGTGCCTGAGACACCAGGTGTGGACATAGACGTGCCGCTCATGCTGCCGTAATTGTTGCCTGGTGTTGTGGAATTAACGTTTTCGCCGATTCCGCAAATTTCTGGTTTAATACGGCCATCAGAAACTGGGCCAAAGCTGCTAAAACCCGTCATACCGTCCGCACTATTCAATGCACCTACGCCAATGCAGTTTTTGGATATTTCCCAGCCGCTCGTGATGCTTCGGAAACCACCCGCCACGCAGCCAGCGCCTTGTGAGTTGCCTATGGCCCATTGCGCGGACATAAAAGGGTAGTCGTTGCAAAACATATCTACGAATCGTGCATCTGCATCATACACGCCTGGCGTAGGGCAACCAAAGAAGCCGTTCCCCCACGAGTTGGTGGTAATCTCAAAGCGGTCAGATGGATTCAGCATGGCATTGCTCATTTCAAGGTTTGTGTCGCCATCAAAATCCCATGAATAAAGTTTAGCTTTAGGGGCCATGCCCATACGCAAAGGGTTGAGCAAACCAGCTCCTGCTGTTGTGCCTCCTACGTGAGTTGCGTGGTCGTTTGGTGAGCCTTCTTTAACAAACAGTCGGCTAGTAAAATCCAGATGTGAATCTACACAGCCGCCGTCCCACTCGCCAACCGTAACACCCGCACCAGTAAGACCGTAAGTGGCTGCTGAATAAACTGCAGCTGAACGGTGGTTGCCTCTTTCTACAAAATTGTAGGCCACTTTAGGGCGAGAGGTAAGGTCTGCATACTGCACCCAAGCCAGTTCTACAACATCATCGGCTTTGTGTAAAGGCACTCTAAATTCTATGGTGCCATAGAGGGGTTCATTTCGTATGAATCGACCGCCAAGTGCATAAACATCAGCCTCTATGTCTTTGCGGCTGTAAGCCCCCCAAATGTCTACGCGCAAATCTACATAACCAGGTTTACTATTGGTTGCAAAAGAGGCAAAAGGGCGGGTTTGGAAGACTTCGCTGGTCTTTTCGCCAAAAACAGGGCTATAAATAGCACTTACTCCGTATTTTTTGAGGGAAGCCCAATTGATAGGAGCACTGACCTGTGCATAATAGGCATTGGTAGGCATATAGTCCAGAAGCCTAATACCAGCGCCCAGCATACCGTGGCGTTCTGCATCAGAAGGTAACTTTACAAATTGCAAAAGGACGTGGTAAGCTCCTTTAAAGAGGGTTCTTGCGGGCAGCGTTCCGCTCTGTTCAAGGTTTTCCAAATTGGGCAATAGTGGGCGCTTTCCGTTCTTGAAGAGCAAGTCATCGCCCTGTGCATGGGCCTTCAGACTAAGCCCCAAAAACGCAAGGAGCGTAAGCAAAGCGAGGGCATTTGGCCTCAGAGATGCTTTAAAGCGGTTTTTTGTTATGGAATAGAGTGACATAGTAGGGTTGATTGATAAATTTTTGCGCTCAAATATAATTAAAGAATTAATTAAAATATAAACATTCTAATTTTTTTTTATACAAAACAAATAAAAGTAATAATCTAAAATAACGATATTTTTTTGTTACTAAAAAGGAAATAGCCTGTTAAAATAAATCATTTTAACAGGCTATTTCCTTTGTGCAAGGCTTATCAATGACTAAGACTCGTAGGGGACAACACTGATAAAAGTGCGGCCTAAAAAGCCTTTTTTGAACTCTACTTTGCCGTCAATAAGGGCAAAAATAGTATGGTCTTTGCCTAAACCAACGTTTTTGCCAGGGTGGCAACTAGTGCCGCGCTGACGCAAAATGATATTGCCAGCTTTAGCGTTCTGACCGCCAAAAATTTTAACTCCAAGACGCTTACTTTCTGATTCGCGCCCGTTTTTGGTACTACCTACACCTTTTTTGTGTGCCATGGTACTTATTTTTTTTTTATGGGTTAGAAATAAGAAAAGAGCGGATTAACCGATAATGGCATCAATATGAACCTTTGTGAGGCACTGACGGTGGCCGTTCAGTTTTTGATAGCCCTTACGGCGTTTCTTTTTGAAGACAATCACTTTGTCATCGCGGAGATGCTCCAAAATTTTGCCTTCCACTTTAGCACCGGATACGGTAGGCTCTCCTACTCTGACAGCGCCGCCGTTATCTATCAAAAGCACCTTGTCAAAAGAAACGTTGTCGCCTTCGTTTCCTGGGAGTTGGTGTGTGTAGATGAAGCGGTCTTTTTCTACTTTAAATTGCTGTCCGGCAATTTCTACAATGGCGTACATATACTTAAAATTAAACCGTGAAATAACGTTTGCTTACAAATAGCTCACAAACGGCTGCAAAATTACTATTTTGTTTTAAAAAGCCAAACATTTTGTTTGATATTTTTAGCACTTCCGCATGAAAAAAACGTCACAAAGTTTTAAAATTTTATAACGAGTTGTTTAGTCTTCCTTTAAAAAGGCTGTATAGGCATATCTAATTAGTCGTCCCTTAAAAAACCTCTAAGGTATTCGTTATCAATAAATTATTATTTAATTTGTTTGAAAAAATCTGCTAGGTTTAGGATATTTGCCTTGTAAACCTTGCAAATAATCGTGATGATTGCAAGCAGAAAACCAAATGGCTTGTTCTTTTGTTTTTTGGATACGCTCAACCCCAAATACCTGCTCTATCTCTTGCCAGCAAGATAGACTGGACGGTTTTTGAAACGGAATTTGCCCCTTTGATAACCACAATCCGGGCAAAACCCATTCGCTTCATGGTGGGCTTGCTGAGTTCAAACATCTTCGTAATGTATCCGATGAAAGCGTGCTTACAGAGATGTTTATTCCTAAAAATCAAGTACTTATTACCAGAAAAAAAACTCTGTGAGGCGCATAAAAAAAGAGCAGATATAGAAGCTGTCATACGGAAAGCATCTTTTTGGCGCGTGTTCTAAAAAATTATTCCCGCATTGCAAAGCGTTTCATAAATATCCAATATATTTATGTTTCTTAAATCTGAGTTATTCAGGAAGACTCGTTACTAATCATTCCTCTAATGAAGCAATTTGTTGATATACGCGCTTTTGATTTAAAACAATGGGCTATCTTGGCCTCATTACTTGCGTTATCGGTTTGCTTTCATGTCTTCACGCATGAGTTGGGGCATTTTGCCTTCGCTCATGCGTTCGGTTGCAAAAAGATTATTTTGCATCACGTGAGCGTAGAGACGGGCGATTATCCCAGTACAAAACGGCTCGACAGTCTTGGTGAAGTGTTGTCGGCTGTCCCTTTTGAAAAAATGGAAGAACACCCCGTCTATCCAGAGTTTTCTAAAGAGGTGGTTCATCAGTTATATGTCCCTAGTTTCTGGATTTTTTCTGGCGGACAACTCGTTAATCTGCTTATAGGGCTTGTTGCGGCGGTACTCTTGGGTAAAAGAGGCTCTATTGACATTCTGGGCAGTTTCTATCAGAAGTTAAAATTTGCGCTCGCAATGGCTTTGCCACAATTTTTAGCAGATTTTCTTTCTGTATTACTTCTTTTTCTAAAGAACAAGCCCACAAAGCACAAAGGCGATAGCATGAATATGGGCTATTATTTCCGTCATATTTTTTTTGAAGAGCAAACATACTGGGACTATTTTTTTGTTGGTCTTGCGGGTGTTATTGGTCTTGCGGGTCTATATTATCTTTTTTGGTATCTTTTGAAGCCAACAGAAAGGGCAACTGTTTGGGCAGCAGCGCTCGTCGGAATCCCTTTAGGTGCTTATCTTTGGCAGGGGCCGCTGGGCAAGTTCTTGTTGCCATAGTTTGGAACAAGATACCCTTAAAATAGTTTTTTACTAAGCAAAGGCTGGCAGCTATTAGAAATTTTATTGTTATGCAATAAATCTACTTTTTTCTCGTTTTAGGGGTGTACTCCCTTTTTGTTATTTAAACTTTTGGTTGTACATTAAATAAACCTTTGTTTTCTTAAATTCTTTAGCATTATGAAAAACACAATTCGTTCTTCGTTCTTCGTTCTTCGTTGTAGCTTGTAGCTTTTTGTTTCTATTAAGTAGCTGCGGCAAAGACGAAAAAATTATCATAGAAGAAACCAAAATACTTGCCGCTAACAATGAGTATGAAAATTACTGTGATTATTGCTGTAAAAATCAAGGGGTTGGCTGCCCAAATCATTGTGATTGTGATGCAATACTTAACCCTACTCGTGGTATATGTGAAGGTGAAACAGTCGCTCGGGCAAAAGCGTCAAATTATGATGCCTTCATTAACCCCTTTCACTTAGTAAAGAATAAATTACTAGCGGATAGTTCTTCTGTTAGTATGGATATACTGACTATTTACTATGGTCATCCAGGCCAAGTTACTGATATTTTGCTTCATGATAGCGCACTTATGCTCGCTGCCTATAATTTAATGGTTAATCTGACACCATATATGCTAGACTTCGCAAATGATAACAGCAATAGCGCTACGCTAATCACGTCTGAACTTGTATTACAAATTCAGGCATTTATCAATCAAATCGTTTCAGCCAGTAGTCCGCAAAGCCCTTTAGCTACAGATTTGAACTTCATGATAAATAAACTCAATCTAAACACTTTAGTAGGCTTGAATGCCGTACAAGCATGGGCTGCAATCAAAGCTAGCTACTAATCATTCCTCTAATGAAGCAATTTGTTGATATACGCGCTTTTGATTTAAAACAATGGGCTATCTTGGCCTCATTACTTGCGTTATCGGTTTGCTTTCATGTCTTCACGCATGAGTTGGGGCATTTTGCCTTCGCTCATGCGTTCGGTTGCAAAAAGATTATTTTGCATCACGTGAGCGTAGAGACGGGCGATTATCCCAGTACAAAACGGCTCGACAGTCTTGGTGAAGTGTTGTCGGCTGTCCCTTTTGAAAAAATGGAAGAACACCCCGTCTATCCAGAGTTTTCTAAAGAGGTGGTTCATCAGTTATATGTCCCTAGTTTCTGGATTTTTTCTGGCGGACAACTCGTTAATCTGCTTATAGGGCTTGTTGCGGCGGTACTCTTGGGTAAAAGAGGCTCTATTGACATTCTGGGCAGTTTCTATCAGAAGTTAAAATTTGCGCTCGCAATGGCTTTGCCACAATTTTTAGCAGATTTTCTTTCTGTATTACTTCTTTTTCTAAAGAACAAGCCCACAAAGCACAAAGGCGATAGCATGAATATGGGCTATTATTTCCGTCATATTTTTTTTGAAGAGCAAACATACTGGGACTATTTTTTTGTTGGTCTTGCGGGTGTTATTGGTCTTGCGGGTCTATATTATCTTTTTTGGTATCTTTTGAAGCCAACAGAAAGGGCAACTGTTTGGGCAGCAGCGCTCGTCGGAATCCCTTTAGGTGCTTATCTTTGGCAGGGGCCGCTGGGCAAGTTCTTGTTGCCATAGTTTGGATTTTGGCGCTTGTTCTAAAAAATTATTCCCGCTTTGCAAAGCGTTTGCCTAACAGTTAATTTATTGATGGTAAATGTTTTGGATACATTTTAAGGAACGACTATTCAACTTAATTCTTCTTTCTTTGTGCAGATGCTTCCTAGCCAAACGGCCAAAATACTTGCGCTTAGACCTGGGAGAATGCTGGGCACTTCCCCCCACTTGTAATGCTCAAAAAGTAGCCATACAACCATGCCAGCCGCCATACCGCTAATAGCGCCAGTAGCATTAGACTGCTGCCATAGCATTCCTGCCACCAAAGGCGCAAACAGAGAAACTAAGCTCAGCTGAGACGAACTAGACACTAACTCGTATATATCCTGCCCCTGTAGAGCAAAAACAAGGCTTACAACCACTACAAACAAAACCGATAGGCGTGCAGTTAGTAGTAAGGACTTATCGCTCATAGGCTTGATGTGTGGCTTTATAAGATTTTCGGCCAAAATTGTAGCGGGAGCAAGCGTAGCGCCGCTGGCAGTGCTCAAAATAGCTGAAAGCAAAGCACCAAAAAAGATGATTTGTAAATACAGAGGCGAAGCCTCCAGAATGACACGTGGTAAAAACTGCTCTGCTCCCTTGGCTAATAAATGAGGATACAAAACCTTAGCACTCAAAACCACCAAGAGAGGCAAAAATGCAATACTCAAATACATTAGTCCACCAATAATAGAGGCTTGAACAGCTATCTTTTCATTCTTTGAAGACATTACTCTCTGAAAAACATCTTGTTGAGGAATTGAGCCCAAACTCATTATCATCCATGCTGCCATATACTCCATGATGGCGTGTGCATTGCCCTCGGGGTACATTCTAAAAAAGCCTTCTGGCGCAGAGTCCAAAACAACAGAAAGACCACCAGCCT
The DNA here is from genome assembly GCA_013299045.1 of Cytophagales bacterium. Taxonomy (GTDB): domain Bacteria; phylum Bacteroidota; class Bacteroidia; order Cytophagales; family Bernardetiaceae; genus RDZD01. The sequence goes on from JAAFJX010000009.1 coordinate 57,129, forward strand.
GGTCAGTAAGTAGATAAGCAATAACTGCCATGCCCAGAACGATAACGATGGTTTGAAAAAAGTCTGTGATAGAAATTGCCCACATACCACCTATGTAGGTATAGAAAAGTACCACAGCAGCCCCTAAAACAATGCCCCACTCCAAGACAATAGCGCCACCCGTAACTGTCTGCATAATGATACCCAAGGCAGCGAGTTGTGCGGCTGTCCAGCCAAAGTAAGAAAATATCAGACAAATACTAGAGGCCAGTTCGGAGCCTTTGCCAAAACGCCGGCCAAAATAGTCCGCCATAGTGTGTAAGTTCATTCTATAAAAGGCTTTTGCAAAGAATAGACCCACCAAGATGAGACACAAAGAAGAGCCAAAAGGGTCTTCGATAACGCCAATAAGCCCTTTTTGAATAAACTCAGACGATGCGCCCAGAACAGTCTCTGAACCAAACCAAGTAGCAAAAACAGTTGTAGTGGCCATGTGCAATGGTAATTGTCTGCCAGCCAGCATAAAGTCATCGGCAGTTTTGACGTAACGCGAGGCATAAGCGCCTATTGCAATAGTTATGAGCAAATAAATAACAACGGACAAAAGCAACATATATGAACAAGGCTAAGGTGAGTTGAACAAAAATAAAATAATTTTCAAAAAACAGCATCTAATCTTTAACAAAAATAGTTTATATATAAAATTTGGGTTACTAATGCGCAACGCTTAATGATTGCATTAAAAACCTAAGCAACGCATATCAGTTATGCCATACTCAATTAACGACGCTAAACCAGATTAACTACTTAAATTTGACTTTAAAATAAATTATTTCTAACAGATGACTATTAGCTCCAAAAACACTCTCAAATCAGTTATCAAAATTGTTGTACTGGCTTTTTGCATTTGTTCGCTCAATGCTTGTGCGATAGTTCGGCCTGGTCAGGTTGGCGTTAAGCAAAGGCTTGGCAAAATTAAGAGCAAGGCACCACTCAAGGCAGGTGTATATGGCATTTGTCCCTTTACCACTAAGGTTGTCAAAGTACCTACCAGAACCATCAACTTGCCTGTCAATTTAACCTCTTTGCCCTCTAAAGAAGGCTTGAGCATTGATTGTGAACTGGCCGTGTTGTTTCACATAGAGCCTGCTTCGGCCATTAAGATTGTAGAAACTGTAGGAGTGCGTTATGGAGAGGGCATCATTCTGAGCAGTTTGCGTTCGGCTGCTGCCGACGTTACGGCGCAGTTTTTTGCGAAGGATATGCACACCTCCGAGCGTGAAAAAATAGAACAAGCCATTGCAGAAAAAATGACCAGCATACTCGGCGACCGCGGCTTTGTGGTAGAGGCTGTTTTGCTCAAAAGCATAAGCCTGCCCGAAAACTTAGCACGTGCCATAGAACGCAAGCTCCAAGCAGAACAAGAAGCACAAACTATGGAGTTTGTACTTCAGAAAGAAACACAAGAGGCAGAACGCTTGCGTATAGAGGCAGAAGGCATACGAAATGCTAATAAAATCATAACGGAAGGGCTAAATGACTTGATTATTAAATACAAGAGCCTTGAAGTATTTGACAAACTTTCTCGTTCGCCGAACGCCAAAGTTATCATCACAAATGGGAATGCACCACTTCTTATAGATGACAAACCTTAAGACAACTAAACAAAAGTCCCTCAGAATAGCCTTTCTGGGGGATTTTCGTTTCACTTAGTTGTCCTTTAAATACAAATATGCCATTAATTATCAGCAAATTAATAGAGTTTCCATCTTTAAAATTTCTTAGCTTTTAGCCTATTCTGTCAAAAAAACTGGTAAAACCTCAAGGGCTTCTTGCGGTCTATACTGCCTCGCATCAGACAAAAGCGAATGGCTCAAAGGTCGGAGGGTGAGATTTTCTGTGCAACTCTGTTTTGTAAGAGAGTAAATCAAAGAAAAAGCCATTCGCTGGTTTAGATGAAAAATTTGTCTTTTCGTCTAAATTGGCCTTTTGCGAGGCTTGATTTTTTTTGCTATGCCCTACGGTCGGAGCTTTCAGCTCGCGCTTCGGTTCTGCATCAAGGCAAAAAAAGTAGAGAAGAGAAGTCTATCAAAGGCCGTCAAGGTGTTCTCCAAATAGGTAAACTATGCTCCTTGAAATTGAGCTTACATCTATTGAAAGTACTTTCTAAGGGAAAACTATTTATTTTTTTTACGCTTACTTAAACTTAAATGATGCAAAAAATATATGGACTTTTAGGCTTTCCTTTGGCTCATTCTTTTTCGCAAGCCTATTTTACAAGCAAATTTCAAGCGTTGGGGCTCTATGGCTTTAGTTACCAGCTTTTTGAACAGCCGGCAGTTTCTGCTGTCCGTACAATTTTTGATAAAAATAGTGATTTGGTAGGCTTAAATGTTACAATTCCGCATAAGATTGCTGTTATTCCTTACTTAGATAGCCTGGACGATTCTGCCATTTTAGTAGGAGCGGTTAATGTGGTCAAAAGACTCAAAAACAATGATTTACGCGGATATAATACAGATTTTATTGGCTTGAAGCAGCATCTTGAGATTTTGCTAAAGCAACAAAAAGGCATGGAAGCCTTGATATTGGGTAACGGCGGTGCTGCTCGCGCTGCTCGTGCTGCTGTTGGCTCACTTGGTTTTACTTCAAAAACTGTTTCAAGAAGCCCTCATAAAGAATTTTGCTATGAAGACCTGAGCTCTGAAATAATGGCCAACCATCTGCTTATCATACAAACTACACCGCTCGGCACCTGGCCTAATGTAGAAAGTTGCCCAGCGATTCCATATCAGAGCTTTACGCCGCAACACATAGCCTACGATTTGGTATACAATCCGTCTGAAACACTTTTTATGAAAAAGGCTAGTGCTTTTGGTGCGCAAACTTTCAATGGCTTAACGATGCTGCATAACCAAGCCGAAGCAGCCTGGGCTATATGGCAGAACGACGAAACAATAAGCTCTCTTTAAGTGTAAGAACAACAAAAAGAGAGCTTAAGGAATCAAAACAAGCAAGTCTATTACAACTTGTCAATTTCCGCTTTGATGGCGACTGCCTTGTCTTTTTGGCCGAGTAGGTCATAAGAGAGACGGAGAGCCTCAAGTAGTTTGCGGTCTTCGCGTTTGATGCTTAATGCAGTTTCTAAATAAGGAACTGCTAAAGCCATGTTTTCCTTAATCGTTTTTGTTTTGGCGTTATTAGGGTCATTGAATTCACGTTGGTTGATGTCTTTATAAACCAAAGAACCTCGGTTGTAATAAATGATGCCCAAATTGAAAGCTGCCTCATAATAGTCAGGTTTAATCTCTAGCGCTTTTTTGTATGCCGCAATAGAGCCTTCAGGGTCATTTTTATCTGACAAAATAACACCCATCATATACTGGTACTGAGGTTGTTTTGGATTAGCTGATACCCCTTTTTTAAGAAATTCGAGGGCTTCGTCCATTTTTTCGTCTTCTACAAGCAGGTTAATGATGGTAGATAGTAATTCTGAATCGGAAGGATACTTCAGATGCCCTTCTTTGGCTACTGCAAGGGCTTCTGGTTTTTTGTCTTGTTGCGAAAGACAATACAAGAGGTTATAATATACATCTGAGCGTTTGTAATCAGCTATTTGCGTCATACGGCGGAACTGCTTTTCGGCCTCGGGCAACATTTCGGCATTAATGGCCAAAATACCTGCATTTTTGATAATCGTCGTATCGGTTGTGAACACGTCAGAAAGCATATCAAACGTTTTGTACGCCATAGCCTTGTCGGTATCTTGGTAGGTTACCCCCGCATTGAAAAGACCAGCCTTGAACTTATCGCGAACAGACATAAGCCCAAGTGCTTCTACGGTAACGTCCATTTTACCTACCCAAGAACCCCCTTTTTTATCCAGTTCTCTTACTTTGGCATCGGCCTCATTGAAGTCTTTGGCCAAAGTAGGCATAGCCAGAGCGCTGCTGGGGTCGTTGCTTACCAACTCTGCCAACGTGAGTGCACGCACATACCATGTACGAGGTTTAACTTGTTGTTTTACGTCTGCAATACAAAGAGCGGCCTCATTAACAGCATCTTTGTATTTTTTTTGAGTGATAAGAGACTCTGCTTTGTTGAGGGACTGCGCCCATGCTGCCAGGTGCAAAAGCGAAAGCACAGCAATAAGAGAAAGATATTTCATCAGAAACCTGAATTTTAAACTTTTGAACGATGTTTTAAGAGCATGATTGAACTTTCAGAGCATTTTGGTTGGCCGCATACTCTAGGAGTAGAACGCAAATTTAGGGAATAACCTTTTAGTAGCACACAAAAACTTTAAGAAATCTCTTAAAATTTAAAGCCGCCAAGTTCTGCATAATTTGCACAAAGGCGAGGCATAACAGCACATAATAGAGTAAACACTATTAGAAGTCGCTGTTTTTTTTAAATAAATTTCTATTTTGTATCTGTTTTGCTGAGTTTTAGAATTACTTTTGCAGCGTGAAGCATAAGCCAGTTGCGCTGGAACAGGACTATGCAGCAGCCCAAAAAAATGTTAAATTTTAATTTTAGGCATTCAATTTGTACTTTTTGGGATACATTTATCTGTAGTTCACATCTTTGTTGATGAAAATTTCGTTAAACAAATATAAAAGGTTCAGCCAAAACTGTTAAAAATCATGTATCGCCCACATCAATTTGTTAAGCAAATAAGCAAGGGTATTGCCCTTGTTATGTTATTTTGTGTTTTTGCAGGACACGTCATGGCGCAGGGCGACCCCCTAGACTTGTACGTGGCTGGCGAAAATGCCCGCAATGCAGGTAAATTTGCCGATGCAGTGGCTTCTTTTGATAAAGCCATAGCTTTAGACGGCAACAATTACAAGTTCCATTTCAGCAAGGGCAAGTGCCACGTAAGCCTGCGCGAAGATGCCAAAGCCATTGAGTCCTTTGAAAAAGCAACTGCACTCAAAGCGGATTATTTGGAGGCCTACTTGCCTTTGGCTAAGTTGTACCAAAAAAACAATAAAGCCAATGAGGCCATTAAAGCCTACGATAATGCTTATAAGTATGAGCAGGAGAATGCCAAAAAACTTGGCTATAAGCTAAATATCATTAAAATTTTGCAAAAAGAAAACCGTCTCAAAGAAGCCGGTACGCATATAGACGAAGCCAAAGTGCTTGGCCCTGACAATCTTGAAGTGCTTTATTATTTTGCTAAGTTGGCAAACACCACCGAAAGACCTACCGAAGCGCGTGATGCCATGATAAAAGCGACTTCTTTGCTTAAAACCCAAGAACCTAAAGAGATTGCCCGCTATTATTTTGAGCTGGGTAATGCCTACTTTTTGTTGAGCGACTACGCCAAGCAAGACGAAGCCTTTGAAAAAGCCAAGTGGGGGCCTTTTACACGCAAAATATTAGAAATGTCGCCACAATATTATCACTCTATTGCCTTGGCTTACTATGATGTTTTTGAATTTGAAAAAAGTAAAGACCTTGTTAATCAGGCTCTTAAAATGCGAAAAGATTTTGCTCGTGCACACGACCTACTCGCTAAAATAGCTACAGCACAAACGGATAAAAACCAGGTGATTGAGCACCAAAAAAAGTCTATTGAAATGGAGCGCGACCCTGCCAAAAAAGCAGTCAAGTACAGCGATTTGTGCGAGTTAGAACTAGAAGCTGGTCGCTTTGAAGACGCAATCAAGTCTGCAGATGCTTGCTTGACGGTGCAGCCCAAAAACTTTATGGTGAACTACTACAAAGCTATTGCGCAGTACAAACTGAAACAGTCTGCTATTTCTACAAAAACATTAGAGTCTGTCATAACCGCCCCCGAAATGGACCCACAAACAAAGGCCATGTACGGTTTTGCGCTCGCTATGATGTATGAAAAAACCAATAAGGAAAAGGCTAAAGAACTTTATACCACCACTGCCAACTACGGCGACTTTAAGTTTGCGGCACAAGAGGCTCTCAAGAAATTAGACCCTCAAAAGTATGGTCTAACGGCAGAACCCGAAGAAACAGGTACTGTTATTAATCCAGAGGGCAGGCCATAGTTTTTTGTATAAAAAAAAGAACTTGAACGCCTCATTAACCGAATTATGAGGCGTTTTTTTATGAATTTATTGTCATGCAGTGCTTTGCTTATTTTTTGCAACATACCGCACCGCAATAAAAAATATAACACCAAACGGTAGGTTTGTTTAATAATTTATTGCTAATTTTACGTGTTGTTTTGAATAAAATTAGTTTGGTCATATATAAGGCGCTTCTCCAACTCACATTTGTTTAATTCTTATATCTTTATGATGGTTTCTTTCAAAAAAATTATCAACCCGCTTTTGGGCGTTGTAGTGGCTATATTTTTAACCTCTTGCTTTGAAATCCGCGAAGAGTTTGACATAAAGTCCAATGGTTCTGGTACTTATAAGTTTGTGATGGACATGGCTCAAATGGGTGAAATGATGAAATCCATGCAAGAAAGTATGCCAGATTCAGCCAAGCAAGAAAGTGATGGAAGTATGGGCAACATAGTAGCACAAGGCAGTGCCAAAGACCTTGAGGGCATTGAAGGCATTACGAACATTATCTCTATCAATGACAAAGAAACTTTCATTTTTGGTGCGCAGTTTGATTTTGCCAACATAGATGCCTTAAATAAGGCCCTTTGCATTATGAGCCGCGACAGCGTTACGGGCGATATGCCGCCAGCTCTTTACTCTTTCAACAAAAAAACTGGCTTTTCGCGTAAGTGGCACGACCAGTATTTTGTCAGTAAGGTATTCAGCGACCGTGGCGCTAACTTAGGCGGCGGCGGTGGAGGCCCCGAAGTAGAACAGATATTGGGCAAGGTGCTTTACAAATGTGTTGTACGGACGAGTGGTGCTACAAAAAAGTACAGTAAATCTAAAGTAAAAGTAAACTCACCAACGGAACTAATTTATGAGATTCCGCTCGCAGAAATGGAGAAAAGCCGCGACGCTTGGCAGTTTTTTGTAAAGTTCAAATAATAAAAACCATATTCAGGGTTTTAATCACCTACTCTATCTAATCGTTTGTTTTAAATCTTATTCAATACGCTTATGTTGAAAAATTTTATAGCAGCTGGTTGTTTTCTGTTATTCTTTTTACAGTTTCAGTCTATTTGTGCACAAGGCATATTCAAGTTTGAAAAAGAGACCCATGACTTCACAACGATAGAAGAAGGCATTATTGCCGAACACTCTTTTTCTTTTACAAACGTAGGCAATGCGCCAATTATCATCAAATCCGTTCAAGCCTCTTGTGGCTGTACCACACCAGACTGGACTCGTGAGGCCGTTCTGCCTGGCCAAAAAGGGGTAGTAAAAACCCGCTTTGATAGCCGTGGCCGTCCTGGTAACTTTTTTAAAACCGTTACAGTAACTTCTAACGCCAGCGAAGCCTCTAAAACACTGAACATCAAGGGTAATATAGTAAGAGACCCTGCAAAAGATGCAAAACTTGTTTTGGACAAGGTGGTTTTTAAACTGGGTAAAGTACAAAAAGGTAAGGAGATTACTTTCAAAATTCCCTATAAAAATATGGGACAAATGGACTTGATGCTGACCGAAACGACTTCCCCTTGCAACTGCTTCAAGCGTGTGGGTTACATCAATCCTGTTAAGCCCAATGAACAGGCTATTTTAGAAGTAGCCTATACACCTGGCAGCTTAGGCAAATTAACCGAAAAACTCATGCTCAAAACCAATAGTCTCACTACCCCAGCTATTGAAGTGCTTATTGAAAGCGAATCCGTAGAGCATTTGGCGGGAGGAAGCCCCGTGCGAACCAACAGCGTGGATTTTGAATAAAAATTACCAGGCGGCGAAACTTCAAATAACGACCACTTTACTCACTATTTAACTTAAAAAGAAGTTATCCTAAATGGAAAAACAACACAGAAATCAAGCTAGTCTAAAGCAAGAACTTGTCTTTTTGGCAGTGCATTTAGTGCCTATTGCCGCTTTTTGGACAACAGTTACTTGGTTCGACTGGACTGTTTGCGGTGCTTTGTACTTTATCCGAATGTTCTTCATTACGGGTGCTTACCACCGTTATTTTTCGCACCGTACCTACAAAACCTCTCGCTGGTTTCAGTTCTTTTTGGCCTTTATGGCACAAACCTCTCTGCAAAAAGGCGCGCTTTGGTGGGCAGCACACCACCGCGAACACCACCGCCACAGCGACACACCCGAAGACCCACATTCTATGAAGTTGTATGGCTTTTGGTACTCGCACATCGGCTGGATTGCTGGCCCAGACTACAAAGAAACACGCATCGGCCTTATTCAAGACTTTGCTCGTTTTAAAGAATTGGTATGGTTGAACAAATATCATTACGTGCCGGGAGTTGTCATGGGTACGCTTGTAACTATGCTAGGCGGAATTGTAAACGGTAACGGCATACAGGATATGTTTTCGCATGGCCTTTCTACGCTCTTTGTGGGCTTTTTCTTGAGCACGGTTATCCTTTATAATGGCACTTTCCTCATCAACTCTTTGATGCACTATATTGGAAGCCAGCGTTATAAGACAGGAGACGAATCTAGGAACAGCCTTATTTTGGCTCTCGTTACACTTGGCGAAGGCTGGCACAATAACCACCACTATTACCCTAGCGCAACACGCAACGGCTTTTTCTGGTGGGAGATAGACATCACCTATTACGTTCTCAAAACATTTTCGTGGCTTGGTTTGATTTGGGATTTAAACCCCGTACCACACCACGTCAAGTATCCAGACGATTCGGCACGTGCCACACCCGCAAAAAAGAAAAATGTAACCGAGTTACAGAAAGATAACGTAACTATTTGATTGCTAGTCATTCTTACACAAACAAAAATCCCCAAGAGCCTTGTGATTCTTGGGGATTTTGTTTGTTTTTGATAACTAAACGAGCTTACATAGCTTGAACTGGCTTGAAGTCTGGCAGTGGGGACAGGGCAGCAAATTCAGCCCCTAAGCCAGCTATCTCTGCTTTTTTATCTTGCAAAAGTTGGTTATATTTGCTTGTAAAACTTGAATATCTGGCTCTTTTCATCAAATCAGCCTGGTCAAGACCTAAAATTTCATCTTTGACTCTGGTTACGGCGGGGTAATTCTCTAAGCTGGGTGTGGCATCAGCCAAGGCATTGATAGCCACAATAAGCTCTTCTGTTTTCTTGTCATAAGCGTCCACAAAGGTCTCGTTGCTCATGGTTTCTTTGGTAAAACGGGCTTTGATGACTTCTTGTAGAAGCTTCTCTACTTTTTTGGCTTGTGTGAAAGCGCTAAAACCACTTACGTTTTTGAGTTGTGCCAAAAAGCCCTTTACATTGTCAAACTTCTGGTTTTCGCAGTCTTGCATGGCTTTCCAAGCGGCAGCCGAACTATCCTGTAGCATTTTAATTTTTTGCGGCAGCGGCATGGTGTCTTGTGTGGTGGCTTCGGTTTTATCCCAGAGTGCGTCTTCGCTGAGGCTATCCGTATTGACTGCAACGGAGTCTTGCGCCTTATCAGAAGAACCAGAACAAGCGCTGAAACTTGCTGCAAGTAAGGCAAGCAGGCCAGCAGATAACAGAGCAGCAAAAAAAACTTTTACGGAGGAGATGTTCATGAACTTTGTTGTTTTGAAAAGAACGAATAAGAAACAGCGCTCGGAAACAGCGCTAAAAGATAACCAGCAATTATACGAGTTGAAGAAGAAAAAGATAAGTTTTTCTTATAAAAAAAAATAGATTTTCAGAGTGCCACAAAAAAACTCATCAGGTATTTCGTTGCTGCAAAAAAAAATACCTGACGAGCCTATCTAAAAAAATACAATTGCTATTCAGTAACGCGTAGTTTTGTTCCTGTTAGGTTGGTCTTATAAACTTTTAGATTATTTTTACCATTAGGGTTAATGCCTTGCCCCTCTTTGTTAAAGCGTGCTCCGTGCACACTACACACAAACTCCATGGCAGAGGCTTTGTAGGTAATTCCAGGATTGCCCTCATGAGAGCATATCTGAGTAACCGCCACATAAGAACCTGCTGAAACAGTGGCTACTACCACTTTGTTTTTAATGATAAACCCGCCTATGGCCGATAGAGGGGCATTTTCAGGTGCGGATAAGTCTAAGGTAAAATCTACGCCTGTTGGTGTAGGCGGCGGGTCGTCTTCATTGGTACAAGAGCCAAGTGAAGCACCTGTACAAGTGAGCGCAAAAATAGCTGCGCCGCTAAGTCCCATGTTTTTAAGAAATTGCCATCTGTTCATAATCTTGTCGTTTAATACCTTAAGAAACAAAGATAGTTGAATAATTTAAATCAGAAAAGACTAAACTAAAATTTGGAATGAATCTTAATAAGCTGTTTTATTGACTACTCCCCCACCATGACAAAAGCGCCCCAATAGTAAGGTTCTGGGAAACGCTTTTTGAGGTTCATTTGGGCTGTTTTGAAGGCTTGGCGCTTGCTTTGGCCTTTGAGCAGAGCCGTGTAAAACTCGGTCATAAGCGTTTGCGTCGCATCGTCGTCCACTTTCCAGAGGCTCATCAGCACGGACTTTGCACCCGCTTGCTGAAAAGCGCGTTGCAGGCCAAAAACGCCCTCGCCCGCCTGTATGTCGCCTAAGCCCGTTTCGCAAGCAGATAGCACGACGAGTTCCGTATTGTCCAACGTCAAGTTCATCACTTCTTCGGCCGTCAAAATGCCGTCTTCTTTGTCTGGGTTGGGTTTTTGGCAGCCAGCTAGCAAAAGGCCAGAGCGCAGGAAAGGGTTTTTCAAAAGATTGCGGTTCATGGCTGTTTGCATATCTTGCACTTCAGAATCCTTGATTTCGGGAATAAAAAAACCATGCGTGGCCACGTGCAAAATCGTGGGGCTTTTGAGATTTTTAACGGCTTCTTCGGTGGCGTTTTCGGCCAAAAGCAAGTTTACTTTCAGCTTTTTTTGATTGAACAAACCAAACACATTTTCCACTTCTTTCTTCGTGCCAGGCAGCAAAGAAACAGCCCCCGCCACGCCCACAGCGGACTGCATTCCTGAAAAGCCAAGCGAGCGGTCGCGCTTTTTTTCTGGCTCTTTTTCTGTATTCTCAGCCCCATAAATGGGGTAGCCGAGCAGGTGCGCCTGATAATTCTCGTAGTTTTGGCTCAAATCGCGGCTTTTTTTATTCAGCTCTATCAAATCGCGGCTACTGCCAATGAGCTGAATATTGGCTTCTTCCAAAAGAAATTTGCCTGTTTTAGTATTTTTGAGGGTATTCAGGCTGAGTTGATGAAAAACACCATCTGGCGAAAAATAGATTTTCTTGAAGCCTTTTTTGTTCAAAGTCAATAACTTGTCGGCTATGGGTTTCCAGAAGGCGTTGTAGGAAACCGTATCTTCTATTTTGAACTCAATGCAGTTTTTATAGAAGTTAAGATATTTCGTTTCCAAATCTAAAGCATTTTTGAAGATATGAAAAACAGGATAATTTTCTGTTTGGGCGGTCAGAAACAGTGCAATATAGGCCGAATCTGACTTGATGATTTCTATAACCGCTTCATTTTTAGCTAATTTGGTTTTTACTTCTTGCCACTTGTAAGATTTTGTTTGCACGTTCTGACCAAAGAGAGCAGACTTTTTAGAAAGGTCTTTTTCTAACTCGTTAATTTGTTTTTTTATGGCTTCTAAATCTAGATTCTGCTTTTTTTGTTCTTCTAAGGGCAGTTGGTAGAGCTTGGTATAGGTTTCGCGCTGCTTTTTCCAGTTGTTGAATTGGTTAATCAAAACTGTATCTCCGCTGTTTAGAATGGCATTTTTCATTTTTTGGGTAGAGGAAAAAATGATAGCTTTGGTGAAGAGGGTTTGGTCGTAGAGGTCGGCCGCTATGGTAGGGTTTTGTTTGATATAACTCGCACAAAAATCAGCAAAATGAGCAAAAAAGTAGCCTATAGACTGCCAGTAGGCCTGTTTCTCTTGTTCGGAATAAATAGGCAAAAGCGTTTCTACCTCTTTTGTTTTATTCTGAGCAACTTGCTTGAAAATAGGTCTAGCTTTTTCTAAACTATCCATTCGCAGATGTAGTACAGCAAAATTATCCAGAGTGCTAATATAGTCAGGATGAGACGTTAATCCAAGATATTCAAAAATTTTTAATGCTTCCTGATAAAGTGCTAAAGCGGTGTAGACAGAATCTATCTGATGATAAAGCGCCGCGAGATTCCCACAAGCATTTGCGTACAATGGGCTTTTTGTACCAGCTACTTCGCCTTTTATCTTCATGGTTTCTAGTTGTAATGGTTTTGCTTTATCATAAAGTTTGTATTCAGCGTATAGATTGCCTAGATTTGAGCAAGAAATTGCATAGTCAGGGTGCTTTTTTCCTAAGAGTTCCTCTCTAATCATTTTAGCTTCCTGCAATAACTGCTCTGCTTTTCCGAAATCTCCCTTTTTTTTATATAAAAGCCCTAAATTATTACATGACAACGCATACTGAGCATTTTTTTTGCCTGTCAGCATCTCTCTGGTCTCTTTCGCTTCTTCAAAAAGAGGCATTGCTTTGTCATAAAGCCCTTGTTTTGCGTATAAAAGGGCCAAATTGTTTAAACCTATGATATAGTCCTGGTTTCTTTTTCCAAAAATTTGCTCTCGAATTTTTATGGCCTCCAAATAAAGAGGCTCTGCTTGGTCATATTTTCCTAAGGTGCTATAGAGCAGACCTAAATCATTATTGCAATCGGCAGAAGCCATACCGTATTTTCCAAAAATTTCTTCTTTTATTTTTTTTGTTTCGATAAAATATTCCTCTGCTAGATTAAAACGGTTTTGTGTATTGTTCAAATGGCCAAGTCCCCAGCACAAGTTTGCATAAATCCGATTTTTGGTTCCATATTTTTCAGAGACAATTGTTTTGCCATCTAACCAGATTTTCTCTGCATACTCATATTTTTTTAAAAAGTAATTTGCTTTGCCTAAAGCTTCTAGCACCGACACATAGTTTGAATCTTTGCCATGTAGCTCTTCTACCACTTTAGAAGCCTTGCGCAAAACAGAGTCTGCCGCTTGATGCTTTTGTTGTTTAATCAATATCCTGCCTAAGCTATCCAGTTGCTGCCATGATTGGGCTTGGGCTAGAGAGCATACCGCTAGAAAAGAAAAGAAAAAGATTGTTGTAAGAGTGCGCATCGTCCTTGCTTTTTTAAACATATCAAGGCTGTAAATATAGTTTTTTAGACTGAAGACAAGGTAATCTAATGAATAAATTTTATTTGCTTCTCTGCTCTCCTGTTATTTAGTCGTCCCTGAAAAAGTGCTTTCAATAGATGCAGGCTAAATTAAGGAGAATGATTCACCAATTTTGGGAACACCTTGACGGCCTTCTCTTCTCTACTTTTTGTCTTGATGCAGCACTGAAGCGCGAGCTGAAAGTTCCGACCGTAGGACATAGCAAAAAAATCAAGCCTCGCAAAAGGCCAATTTAGATGAAGAAAGAACCTTTTTTCATCTAAACCAGCGAATGGCTTTTTCTTTGATTCACTCTCTTACAAAACAGAGTTGCGCAGAAAATCTCACTCTCTGACCTTTGAGCCATTCGCTTTTGTCTGATGCGAGGCAGTGCAGGACTTAAAAAGCCCTTGCGGTTTTACCAGTTATTTGACAAAACAGGCTTAAAAGCAAGCTATTTTGAAGATGAAATTCTTGTTTAATTTTCTGACAATAAACATCTTATATATATTTTAAGGGACGACTAGATACATTTTAAGGGACGACTATTTATGCAAAAAGCAAAACAGTTTTTAGCCGAATCAGTTTTTATGCTTAAATTGGTATAACATTCAAAGAATACCCCAAACAAAGTAGAATAGAGCAACATCATGCGCAAAAAAGTATTGATAGTGGGAGCAGGCTTAGGCGGCCTCTGTACGGCACTTCGTCTTTCAAAACAAGGTTTTGAAGTAGAAATCATAGAAAAGTACCATCAAGCAGGCGGCAGGCTCAATCGCCTCACTCAGGACGGCTTCACGTTTGATGTGGGTCCTTCTTTTTTTAGCATGAGTTATGAGTTTGACGAGCTCTTTACAAGTTGCGGCATCAAAAATCCTTTGGTTTTTAATGAACTAGACCCGCTTTATGCGGTTTATTTTTCTAATCAAGCTAAGCCCTACCTAATACACAAAGACCTCAAAAAGTTGGGCAAAGAGTTCCCCAGCGAAATTGATTTTGAAGCCAAAGTAAAACGTTACTTGGCCTCTGCCAAAAGTATTTTCCACGATACCGAACACCGTATTGTCAAGCGCAACTATTCATCTTTGTTGAGTTATGCCAAAGCGTTGGCCTCCGTGCCGCTCAAGCACGCGCCTAAGCTCTTCAAAACCATGTGGGCAGAGCTAGAAGCGCATTTTACGACTCAAGAAGTGAAGGTCATCTTCTCGCTAGTTGCTTTCTTTTTAGGCTCTACTCCCTTTGATACTCCTGCCGTTTATAGCTTACTCAATTACACTGAACTGGAACATGACGGCTACTGGAATGTGCAAGGCGGTATGTACCAAATCGTGGAGGTTATGCTCAAAGAACTTCATAAAGAAGGTGTAAAAATCCGCTACAATACTGAAATAGTAACCTACAAAGACAAAAATAACGTTTTAAGCGGCCTTATTGACAAAAGTGGCCAGGTTTATACCGCAGACTTGTATGTTGTTAATTCAGATGCGGCGGCCTTCAGAGGACAAGTTCTAAAACAAGAGAAGTTCAGCGAAAGCAAGCTAGACAAGATGGACTGGACGCTCGCACCTTTCACCATTTATTTGGGAGTTAAAGGACGTATTCCTAACTTTTATCACCACAACTACTTCTTGGGCACCAATTTTAGTGAGTATGCCGACAAAATTTTTAAGTCTTCGGTGTCGCCCGAAAAACCATATTACTACGTCAATGTATCGTCGGTACACAATCCTGCATCTGCACCTGAAAACTGCGAAAACCTCTTTGTATTGTGCCCTGTGCCAGATTTACGCTTCAAAAAAGACTGGAGCGATGCAGACCAACTCGCCGACAACATCATCCAAGATTTGGGCAAGCGCATAGGCTACCCACTCATGGAGAACGTTCTGACACGCAAGGTGATGCCCCCCACAGAATGGCAGAGCGCTTTCAATCTTTACAGGGGAAGCGGTTTGGGCTTAGCACACGGCTTGAACCAAGTGGCAGCTATGCGCCCTTCCAACAAGGACGATAAATACAAGAACGTTTACTATGTGGGTGCGTCCACAGTACCCGGAACAGGTTTGCCTATCGTCGTGATTAGCTCACGCTTGGTGCTAGAACGCATAGAACAAGACCTTAAAAAAGAGGCTGTTGTAGCCTAGAAAAGCCCATTCTGAACGCCTTTCGCCTTAGCACAATGAATGTTATAGAAAATCTTTTCTGTAATTATTTGTATGCCATAAACTTTTGCTTTTTATTTGCGTTTACACTCTTGTAATTTGTGTAAGGTTTATTGTACTCCAGCATTCTTGCCCAATTCTGTCAGACCACTATGAATGTCCTAAAAATTCAAATACCTTCGCTTACCGAAAATATACGCATTGTAGAAAGTTTTATAGACAATGCTCGCGACCGTTATTCTTTAAGCGACGATATTTATGGGAATATCATGGTGGCCGTTACCGAGGCTGTTAATAATGCCATTATACACGGCAACAAGTGTGATAAAAACAAAAACGTTTGGCTATCCTTGCAGATAGAGGAGAACGCCTTGCATTTTACTGTTCAGGACGAAGGCAATGGCTTTAATCCTGATGAACTACCAGACCCCACCGCTCCCGAAAACTTGTTGAACCCGGGCGGGAGAGGCATTTTTTTAATGAAACATCTTGCTGATAACCTCATCATTGCCAATGGCGGCAAAGAAATGCGCATGACCTTTGCGGCGCATTCTACGGTGATGAACAACTAGTTCTCGCTCATTTCACCACATAAAACCTGCTCTAATAACTGCCTGTTCTGATGGCTGTTTTCGCTCTGGCCCAGTACAAACATCATTTTTGTAATAGCGGCTTCCGTGGTAAGGTCGCGCCCACTAACAACCCCTATGCGGTTCAACTGACTGCTTGTGGCATAGCGCCCCTGAGAAATAGCCCCGCCCGAGCATTGCGAAATGTTCAAGAGTAAAACGCCCCGCTCTGTAGCCTCCTGCATCGCTGCCACTAACCAAGGACTGGTGGGAAAATTGCCAGAGCCGTAAGATTCCAACACAACGCCTCTTAGAGCAGGATTACTCAGGCGCGCCTTGACAAGGTCTGGCATCATAGAAGGAAACATTTTGAGAATTGTTACGCGGTTATCCATGCGCGTGTGTACCAAAAAAGGCAAAGAATTTGGCTTAATGATGTGGCTCTTGTTGAAGTCTAACTGTATGCCTATTTGAGCCAGAGACGGGTAGTTTTCGGAAGCAAAGGCTGTAAAATTACTAGTAGCCACCTTGCTGCTGCGGTTACCTCGCAAAAGAACATTGGAAAAGCAAATGCAAACCTCTGGCACAGTCGCTTGTCCATTTGTACGCGATGCGGCTACCTCCAATGCCGAAATAAAATTTTCGCGCGCATCGGTTCGGCTTGCCCCTATCGGAATCTGCGAACCAGTTAATATGACTGGTTTTTTAAGGTTTTCTAACAAAAAACTCAAGGCAGAGGCAGTAAAGGCCATCGTGTCTGTGCCGTGTAAAATAACAAATGCGTCAAACTCAGCATAATGCGCTCTAATAACCTCTGCCAAAAGTAGCCACTCCGCCGTGCCCATGTCCGACGAATCCAATGGCACAAAAGGCGCAATAAGCCTCAAACGATACCTGAAGCGGCGAAGTTCGGGTAGTTTGTCCATGATGCGTTCAAAATCTAAGGGAACTAGTACGCCGTTCTCGTCCGTGTCCATGCCTATTGTGCCACCTGTGTAAATAAGCAAAATACTACTTTCGGGCTGAGCACCACCAGCAGTTATAAGGTCAAAATATTGATAATAATCACTTTGCATCGTCGTTCTGGGCTTTTGTTCATGATTTAGAGCACAAGGTACGCAATGTTATGCATAGTTTTCCAAAGAGAAAATAGTTTGAATTAGCTATTTTTACTTTACCTTTGCTTAGAATACGCGGTTAGATGCTTTGATAGCCATTCCTATCGCCGTCCAAAACACCCTTCCAAGCATGAAACTTTTAAAAATATTAGGACTAATTTTTGCCGTTCTGGCAGCTATCGCTATGGGTTTTGCAGCCTTGTTGCCAAACTCATACGTCGTTGAAAGGTCTATTTTGGTAAACACCCCTCCCGAAGTAGTTTTTGAATTGGTTACAGATTTTAGCCAATATAAAAAATGGAACGTATGGGCTTTGGAAGCAAAAAATGCCAAATTGAGCATCAAAGGGATACCAATGCAAGTTGGTCATACTTGGAGCTGGGAGAGTGAGCAGATGGGAAAAGGCAGTTTTAGTATCAAGAAGGCTGATTTTGGCAAATCAATGGAAGGTGAACTTAAATTTTCTGCCCCTATGGACATCGTCGCCCAGGACGTTTGGCAGTTTGTGCCGGAAGGTAACGGTACGCGGGTGATATGGACCAATACAGGAAGTTGCCCCTTCCCTACCATGCGCTTTTTTGGGCTTTTTGCTGAAGGGCTCCTTGGGCACGATTTTGACAAAAGTTTGGTGGCGCTTAAAAGCTTGGCTGAAAATTCATAAAAAAACCCCAGCCATTACTAGCCAGGGCCTTTATGATGTAGTCTTTTTTTGACGTTTTGTAGCGCGGTTTGTGCACTCAACTACCAATACGATTAAAGCCCACCAAACGCTGCTCCCACAAATAAAAAAATCTTTAAAAGTATTTGGCGGTGTAATTTAAAAATCAACTAAAACGCTTCTATATAGAAAACCTCACACAGTATCAAAGACTTTTATGAGGTTTTTTTGTGCTTTGGGAATGCTTGTGCCCTGTTTTTGCCTTTTTTATTGAGAGTTTAAGCCTAAGTTATGGAAATGGTATTGCTTTTGCAAGTTCTAGTACACAACCTTATGCGAGCCTTGTATGTCCACGCCGAGTATTTTAGCCCTTACTGAATCATATTGCAAAAATCTGCTTATCAATGAACTAAGCGCGCAGCTTGTTTACCATAATCTGGCTCATACGGAGCAGGTGGTCAGCTCTGCTTTTGAAATTGGTTTTGCAGAGGGGCTTAACCGCGAGGACTTAGAGCTGGTGCAAGTAGCAGCTTGGTTGCATGATGTGGGTTTTTTACACACGCAGGCGGGGCATGAGGACTTCAGCCAAAAAATAGCAACGGACTTTTTGAAGTTCAATGGCGCATCAGAGGATTATATACAAGCCGTTTGTGCGTGTATAGAAGCCACGCGCCTGCCTCAAACCCCTGCTATGCACTTAGCTGAAATATTGGCTGATGCAGACTTGGCTGGCCTGGCCAAAGAAAACTTCTGGGAACGCTCACTCCTGCTGCGACAAGAATGGAAAAACACAAAAGTTGCTTTTTATTCCGAAGAAGAATGGTGCAAGAACAATCTGGACTTTTTGCAAGGTCATGCCTACTTCACCTCTTATGCGCGCCGTACTTTGCAGCCTCACAAAACTTCTGCTTATTTGCGTTGTCTTGAAGAGTTAAAAAAATACAAGTTTAAACCTTGATAGTCATAATTTCAAGAAACAAAATAGTACTTTTATGCTTTTTTGTATATTTGGCGCAAAATTGGATAGCTACTATCGTATAGTAATATGTATTCTAAAATATTTAATCATTATAAAATTTAACCCGCCCAGAATTCTTGAATTTCTTTTTGCACATAACACGCTTGATTCTAATAAGCATTTGCTTAGCTTTAGGGAGTAACGTTTTCGCACAAGACCAGAGCGGCTTCTTGTTCATGCGAAACTACACGCCCGAGGATATGGGGGCTGGTGCTCAGAACTGGGCTATGACGCAAGCGGAAAACGGCTTGATTTATGTGGGAAACAATGACGGAGTCCTGGAATTTGACGGTGCAGAATGGCGGCGCGTCAGGCTTACAAATAGCAGTATTTGCAGGTCTTTGAGTTACAGTAGAAAAGACAAAAAAATTTATGTAGGGGGGCAAGGTGAGTTCGGCTTCATAAAAACTGAAGCAAATGGTGCGCTGCGCTACGAGTCGCTTTCAGACCTACTAACCCCCGAGCAAAAACATTTTGCAGATGTATGGCGCTGTTATAGCAATGATGATGGCACTTATTTTTTCACACGCAAAGTCATTTTTTATTGGGACGGCAAAAAAATTACACCTATTCCTATTCACTACCACTCGCCGCTCAACATGGTAAATGGCAAAATCTATCATATTGAAAAAGGCGTGGGACTAACCGTTTTTGATAAGGCTACTTTTAAGCCCTTAAAAGGCGCAAAAGATGTTTTAAATGAGGATTTAGATGTATATGCTATCCTACCAATTAGCGGTAACCGCCTGCTTTTGGCCACACACGAGGCAGGGCTTTATACCTATAACCCCAAAGCAGAGAAGAATGCTGTCAGTAAGTTAAACTCATCAGTAGAAAAAGATTTGATTAAACACAAAATATATCATGGCACTGTGGCTGCCAATGGAGATTTCGTGTTCTGCTCTGTAGAAAATGGTGTGTATATTGTTAATAAATTTGGCGAGTTGGTTCAGCATATTGGCAAAAAAGAGGGTCTTATCAATGAAACAGTTTTTGGTGTTTTTATGGATAAGGAAAATGCGCTTTGGGCTATGACCGACTATGGGCTTAGTCGCATCGAGGTTTACTCGCCCTTTAGAATGTGGAACGAACAGAACGGTCTGGACGGTGCAGTTTACGCCATTCAAAAATACCAAGACTGGCTCTATATTGGCACGGGCAAAGGAGTTTTTAGAATACAAAATAATAGAAAAGAACCCATAGATGGCTTGAATACACAGGTTTGGGGGCTTACGCTTTTTCAAAATGCTAAAGAAAAAATTTTACTAGCGCCCACCACGCACGGTGTTTTTGAAATAAAAGGGAACAGCGCTAAGAACATTGGCGGAGAAGAAAGCATCAGCCGCCTCTATCAGTCCAAGATTAACCCCAATAGGCTTTTTGTAGTGCCTAAAATTGGCCTACAATGCTATTTTAGAGCCAACCAAGAATGGATTTATGAAAGCGAAGTTACAAGCGTCAGAGAGTCCATCGCAGATATGGGCGAGGACAGGGACGGCGAGTTATGGCTCGTAACTGCTTTTAAAGGCCGTGTTATACGCATTAAGCTAGACACGGCAGACGTAGCAGCGCCGGCTATTCCTGAAATATATGATGCCAAAAGCGGTTTGCCCAGTACTGAACAACTTGAACTTTTTGAGTATGATGGCAGAATCATATTTTGCTCGCATGGGCAGTTTTATGAGTTTAACAAAACTAAAAATAAGTTTGAGGTTTCTAGTTTTTATACTGCTTCGCAAAAGAAAGTATTGAACAGCAAAACATTTGAGATAAATGCGGCCATAGCGCCAGATGCAAATAACCTTTTTGTTTTTGCAGAACTACCCAACAGGCGCTTTTTGATTACAGCCAACAAAACAGAAAAAGGTGAGTTTGAAACAGATTCTGTTACGTTTAGGCGTTTGCCAAACATGACCGTTACAGATGCCTCTATGCTCAAAGACGGGCAGTTTCTTTGGATTGGCAGTACGGAAGGCCTTTTCAGATATGACCTAACCATGTCCAAACGCAGGAACAATACATTTTTTGCCTTGGTCAGGAGCGTCAAGCTCTCAAGAAATGACTCCATCGTTTCGTGGGGAGGGAATACTGCCAAAACGGCCTTAATGGAGTTTGCGTACAGTAATAACTCCTTGATGTTCAAATTTTCATCTTCTTCTTTTGATGAGCCTAATGCCAATCAATTCAGCGTGCTTTTAAAGGGTTACGATAAAGGTTGGAGCGATTGGAACAGGCTCAATCAAAAAGAGTACACCAATCTTTCCGAAGGTGAATACACGTTTAGAGTGCGCTGCCGCAATATATACGGCATAGTAAGCGAGGAGGCTAGTTATACTTTTGTGGTGCTACCCCCTTGGTACAGAACTATCTGGGCTTATCTGGGCTATTTAGTCATTTTGGGTCTAATCATTTGGGGATTGCTTTCGGCCAATACAGAACGCATACAACGCAAAAATATTAAGCTAGAATACATTGTAGCCGAACGTACTGCAGAACTTAATAAACAAAAAGAGGATATTTTGGCGTTCAATGCCCAGTTAAGTGAGCAAAAAGAGTCTATAACCAAGCAGGCAGACGAGCTTCGCAAACTAAATGAAGCGATTATTGAGCAAAGTACTCAAATCCAGAAGCAAAAAGAAGAAGTAGAACGCACCTACGAGAATGTAAAAGTACTGGCTGGCATGGGCAGGCGCATTACAGCAACCCTACGCTTTGAAGATTTATCTATGGTGGTTTACTCGTCCGTAACGGCTCTTATGGATGCCGCTACCTTCGGGATTGGTATTTATGACGAAAAAAATCACCGCTTAGAGTTTTCGGGTACGGTAGAGGACGGTGAAGTATTGCCATCGTTTTATGACTACCTAGACAGCGAAAATCGCCTCTCAACACTCTGCTTTACAAGGAGTAAGGAAATTATTATTCATGATATTTATCGCGACTATAATAAGTATATTGAGGGAGTCCCTTTGCCTAAAGTTGGGCGCTTGCCACAGTCTGTTATTTATGTACCCCTAGAGGTAAAAGACCGCGTTATTGGCGTTTGTACTGTACAAAGCTTCAAAAAAGACGCTTATTCACGCTATGAGTTGGACTTTTTGCGCAACTTGGCTGCCTATATTTCTATTGCCGTAGCCAATGCCAAATCGTATGACATTATCAATGCCAAAAATACCCAAATTACGGACAGTTTGCGTTATGCCCAGACCATTCAGCAGGTTATTTTGCCCTCTGATTTACTCAAAAAAGCATCGTTTCAAGATTTCTTCGCCATTTATCGCCCTCGTGACATCGTTTCGGGCGACTTTTATTGGCTGACCAAAGCCAATAACCGCGTTGTTATGGCCGTTGTGGACTGCACAGGGCACGGCGTACCAGGTGCTTTCATGTCCCTGATTGGCAACAATTTATTGGATAAGATTATCAAAGTGCAAGGCATTACTGAACCTGCTCGTATTTTGAACTTGATGAACGAAGAACTCAATGAGTTCATTGCTCACAAATCTAGCAGCGAAGATGGCATGGACGTTTCACTTTGTACCTTTGATTTTTTAGAAGATGAGCACGTTCTGATGCGCTATGCTGGTGCTAAACGGCCTGCATACATTTATCATACCGAAACCCAAGTTTTAGAACACGTCAAGGGGCAGCATCGTTCTATTGGCGTGCGTAAAAAAGTAGCTTTTGAATTTAACCAAAGCGACCATCATCTTAAACGCGGCGACATCGTCTATCTTTTCACGGACGGTTTTGTGGACCAACACAATCCACAAAAGATTAGACTGGGCACACAAAAATTTGCTGAGTTATTGACTTTGAACGCCTCTCTCCCTCTCAGCCAGCAAGAATACAATCTTGATAAGTATCTTAAAGAGTTTGAAAAAGGTATGGAGCAGCGCGACGACATTACGCTTGTGGGCATGAAAGTATAAGTTTTTGGAGGCTCAAGAAACCAGAACGACTGCCCTCTTTACAATTTTAGCGAATTTTAACGTTTCGGCAACTGGGCATTTGCGCAATTTATTGCTAAATTTGCAACGCAATAATAGCCTATTTCTTAGCCAAGCGCCTACCATGACCGAAAACGACATACCAGAAAAACCACCTCAAATGGTGCTACGCGCCGAAAAACTTGTAAAAAAATACAGAGGCAGAACCGTCGTAAACGGCGTGTCGGTGGAAGTTAAGCAGGGAGATATTGTGGGCTTACTCGGCCCAAACGGAGCAGGTAAAACAACCTCTTTTTACATGATTACGGGCCTCGTTCAGCCCAATAGTGGCGAAATCTTTTTAAATGATAAAGCCATTACTGAGCTGCCCATGTATAAGCGTGCCCAACTTGGCATAGGCTACCTAGCCCAGGAGGCTTCTGTGTTTCGTACCCTGAGCGTAGAGGAGAATATCCTTGCTCCTTTGCAAATGACCGATATGAGCAAAAAAGAGCAAAAGGAAAAGGTAGAGTCGCTTCTTGAAGAGTTCCGACTAGGGCACGTCCGCAAAAGTTTGGGCAGAATGCTCTCTGGCGGTGAACGCCGCAGAACCGAAATTGCACGTGCAGTGGCCACAGACCCTAAATTTATTCTGCTAGACGAACCCTTTGCGGGTGTGGACCCCGTGGCTGTAGAAAATATCCAGCTTTTGGTAGCCAAGCTCAAACAAAAAAATATTGGCGTACTGATTACTGACCACAATGCCAACGAAACCCTGTCCATAACAGACCATGTTTACGTCATGTTCAGCGGGCAGCTATTTGTACAAGGTACGCCCGAAGAGGTGGCCTCTAATGATAACGTGAAGGCAAACTATTTTGGCCGCCACTATGAGTACAAACGCAAGATTTTTTCTTTTGAAGAAATAGGCTAAGCCGCATGAAAAAAATTCTGAACTACCTGCTAGAACACCAAAAAGCACACGGAAGTTGGTGGCTGTTAATGGCTTTTACGCTTTTTCTCGGCCTCTCTTTTTACATCAATTATGCACAAAAACCTATTTTGTCATACAGTGGCTGGCTCTACTGGCTCCGTACTTATGGTTTCTATGGTTTGGCCTATTTTGTGGGGGTGGTAGGCTATGCTCTGGTCTTTAAAAAACAGAATTTTTGGTCTAAGCCTGAATTTTGGGTGCTTTCGGGCGCATTGCTGCTCGTACCTACTTTGAATGATTGCGCAAATTATTACCGCGACTGGGGTGTGTTTGAAATCAATTATTTTGTACGGAAGGTCAGCTTTAATTTACATTGCTCGGTGGTTTATCTGGCTATTCCCTGCCTTTTGATGTTTATTTATGAGTACAATCCACATAGCAAGACTTTTTTTGGTTTTACTGCCACTGGTTTTGACTGGCGGACTTATGCTATCATGCTAGCCATTATGCTGCCTCTTCTATGGTTTGTGGCCGACCGTCCTGATTTTCTGAATACTTACCCACGCTACAAACCAAGTCATGCAGAATTTTATTGGGATGTACCAAAGTGGCTTACGATTGGTGCTTATGAGTTGAGTTACGCCCTACAGTTTTTGAGCTTGGAGCTGTTTTTTCGTGGCTTTTTTATTTTTGCGCTCAGCAAGTATTTAGGACAGGGGGCGGTTTACCCTATGGTCTTGATTTATGCTTTTATTCATTTTAGCAAACCTATGCCTGAAGCCTTAGGGTCTATTTTTGGCGGCTTTATTTTGGGTGTAGTTGCCCTGCGGACAGGCAGCGTGATGGGCGGAGTCTTCATACATATAGGCGTGGCATGGGCTATGGAATATTTTGCCTTTAGGCAACTTCCGTAAAAAATTTGGCTACACGTTAAACCTTTATGTATTATAATCATCATAAAAGGCGTAAACAGTAAGCGCTATGAACCCGCAAGGCTACCATGCTCCACAACCATCTAAAGAGCCCTCTTATCCTACAAATACTTCAAAGTTGGGTATGGTTATGAGCATCAGTGATGAGGAAATATTGGCCAAATTTAAGCAAAATGAGAGCAAAAACTGGGCTTTTGATATGCTGGTTCGTAAATACCAAGTGCGTCTGTACCAACATATCCGAAAAATGGTAGTGAGCCACGAAGATACGGACGACCTGCTTCAGGATACTTTCGTAAAAGTTTGGCAGAGTTTAGAAAACTTTAGAGGCGAAGCGCAGTTGTTCACTTGGGTTTATAGAATCGCTACCAACGAATGCTTGCGTTTTTTACAAAAAAAGCGCAGTTTTTTAGGTGTACCCATTTTAGACATCAGCGAACGCCTAGCCACAGAGCTGGATAAAAGTATGCCTTTTTCTGCCGATGAGGTAGCCGATAAGCTACAAAAAGCCGTTCTGAAGCTCCCAGATAAACAGCGCTTGGTTTTTAATATGAAGTATTATGAAGACCTCAACTATGAGGCTATATCCGAAATTTTAGGTACGTCGGTTGGTGCGCTCAAAGCCTCTTACCACCATGCCGTTAAAAAAATAGAAGACCAACTACAAAAAGAATTCTGATAACCATGAAAAAACTACCACAGATACCGCCCAAGCACCTCTTTGAAGCGCCTAACGAAAGCCGTTATTTTGATGAGCTTCCGCAAAAGGTGCGTTCAAAAATACTGGAACAAAAAACGAAAAGTTTGCCAAACAAACTCTGGAGTTTTTTTATAAAACCACAGTTTTCATTGCCAATAGCCTCGGCAGCACTACTAATAGGTTTTTGGTGGGCAAGCATTCAAACAGTGCCGACGACCGATGTGCCTAGTACGGAATTGCAAGCGCAGCTCAAAAGCATACCAAAACAAGATATTCAAAATTATCTTTTGGAACAAAATCTTTCGCAGGAGGACATTATAGATTTTGCCAATTCCGAAAAACTAGACCTAACTGCCCAGAACAATCTCAATCAAGTGCCAGAAGAAGTCCTTGAAGAAGCGCTTGAAGAGGATTTAGAAGAGTATCTATAAAAGCCAAACAACAGTCAAAAAATGAAAACTATTTATGTTCTGCTATTCACGATTGGCCTCACATGGGGGCATTACACTATACTGAAAGCTCAGGACGATGACGACCCACCCATAAACGACCAACTCAAGGCTATGCAAATTGGCTTTATTTCACAAAAATTGAGCCTCACCGAAGCCCAAGCCCAACAATTTTGGCCTATTTTTAATACCTTTTTTGCAGAAAAACAGGTGCTGGTGCGTAAAATTAAACGCATCAATAAGTTGAACGTCAATATGCTCAGCGACGAGCAGGCCAAAGCGCAAATACAGGAGCATCATACGCTCAAGGCTTCCGAAATTGAGTTAGATAAAAAATACCAGGATAAGTTTTTGAAAGTGATTAGCTGGAAGCAACTATTACAGCTTTATCAAGCCGAACATGAGTTCCGCAAAATGCTTTTGCAAGAACTCCGCAACAGACGGCATGGGAAATGAGAGGACTTATTGAAACAATATAGCTGTCCCTTGAAATATATCTAAGATATTTACTATCAGTAAATTAAATAAGAATTTCATCTTTAAAATATCTTAGTTTTTAGCCTATTTTGTCAAATAACTGGCAAAATCTCAAGAGTTTTTTAAGTCCTGCACTGCCTCGCATCAGACAAAAGCGAATGGCTCAAATGTCAGCGGGTGAGATTTTCTGTGCAACTATGTTTTGCAAGAGAGTGAATCAAGGAAAAAGCCATCATTCGCTGGTTTAGATGAAAAAAGTTGTTTTTTTCATCTAAATTGGTCTTTTGCGAGGCTTGATTTTTTTGCTATGCTCTACGGCCGGAACTTTCAGCTCGCGCTTCGGTTCTGCATCAAGGCAAAAAGTAGAGAAGAGAAGTCTATCAAAGGCTGTCAAGGTGTTCCCAAAATAGGTAAACTATCCTCCTTAAATTTAGCTTACATCTATTGAATGTACTTTTTCAGGGACGACTACATAAACCTTGGATTGTGAAGACAGACTGCATTGAATACTAAAAACCAGATAGCATACAGAAAAGGCAGTAAATCTGATAAATTCTAGCATATTGCACAGAATTTTAAATTGAAATAATGCGCCAAGATAGAAGTTCGATGTATATTTGCACGGAGTTAGCCTGGGGCGGAGCAATTGCCGTAGGCTTTGTTCAACATGGGCTTCTTAACTATAGACAGTCAATCAAATCACATTGTAACTTTGCTAAATAAATTTAAATCAAGACATTATGAACAGAATATTAGTTTTAATTACTCTATCAGACAGCGGAATTGAGACAATAAAATCAAATCCTGAATTACCCAAAAAGGAAATGGAATTCGTAAACCAATGGAAACAAGAAAATATTTTGGAAAGTTTTTTTATATCCGTAACCAAAAAAGACGCTGTTTTAATATTTCAGAATGTTGATGAAACTAGGACAAAAGAACTTATAGAAATCTTGCCTTACTTTCCCTATATGGCAAAAATTGAATATCACAATTTGAACAAACAGTTTTAATTTAAACAGTCTCAACAGACAAACTTGCTGCGGACGACTCTTTAATGGCAAGGAATAGACAAAAAAAAACAGCAGGTAACAAGGGGTTTTGTGCAAGTGGGGCTGACGGAAGTTATTGAACATTTGTAATTCTATTTGGCTTTTGTACAAAATTTAGGCTGATGTTTTTCAATTTCCCCACCTGCGCCAAGCCCTGTCCGTTACCAGTAAGTTTAACGAAACATCTCACTACAAGAAACGAAAGAACAAATGACAGAAACAGTAAGCATAATTGGAGCCGGGATTGGAGGGCTAACAACAGCTTTGACACTCAAACAAAAGGGGCTGAATGTAAACATTTTTGAAAGTTCGGCAGAAATAAAACCTGTTGGAGCAGGAATAATTTTGGCAAACAATGCAATGCAAGTATTTCAAAAATTAGGCATTCAAGACAAAATTGAAAAAGCAGGAAATAAAATTTCCTTTATGAAAATTACTGACGACCAACTTCAACCGCTTTCAGTTGTCAATCTTTCAGAATACGAACAAAAATACAGAGTTTCAAATATTGCCATTCACAGAGGAGAATTGCAGAAAATATTGGCTAATGAAATTGGATTTGACAACATAAACCTTTCAAAACAACTTTCAAAAATTAAAAAAAATACACTTTACAAATTAACCTTTGAAGATAATTCAATGATTGAAAGTAAAATTGTAATTGGTGCAGACGGTATAAAATCAGTTGTTAGAAATCAATTATTTGAAAAAAGCACATTGCGAAACGCAAATCAAATCTGTTGGAGGGGTATTTGTGAAATAGATTTACCAGAAAAATATCATAACGAACTGAACGAGTCTTGGGGAAAAGGCAAGCGTTTTGGTTTTGTTAAAATTAGCGATAAAAAAGTTTATTGGTATGCTTTGGCAAATTCAAAAAATGTAGAAACAAGCGATATAAATCTAACAGAATTTTTCAGCGAGTTTCATTCCACTATTTTATCTATTATTTCAGCCACTAAAAAAGAACAAATTATAGTAAGCGACATTTTTGACCTAAAACCAATAAATAAATGGCAAGGCGAAAATGTTTGTTTGATTGGAGATGCAGCTCACGCCACAACACCCAATTTGGGACAAGGTGCCTGTCAAGCCATTGAAGACGCTTACGTATTAGGCAAATTGCTTGACAGTGGGCTTGAAATACAAAATACATTTGCAGTATATGAAAATTTAAGACGAAAAAAAGCCCATACAATTGTAAACACAAGTTGGTCAGTCGGGAAAATGGCACATATAGAAAATAGTTTGGGAGTTTGGTTGCGAAATTTTGCAATGAAAAATATCCCAAAATCAGCCAACAAAAAACAAACAGATATGATTTTTAACCTGAACTAATATGACAACAGCAATAGCAATTGTATTATTTTTGATTTTCGTGTTCATTTCCTCTATTCACTTTTATTGGGCATTTGGAGGAAAATGGGGAGGCGATGCTGTATTGCCCACAAAAGATGACAACAATACAAAAGTGTTAAATCCTACCATTTTGCCAACATTAATTGTTGCATTTGGCTTTTTAGGTTTTGGACTTTTTGTTTTAATAATATCAGGACTTATAGATTTTAATGTACCTCATTGGCTTTCAAAATACGGTCTTTGGATTATAGCAGGTATTTTCATGTTAAGAGCAATCGGAGATTTTAACTATGTTGGTTTTTTTAAGAAAATAAAACAAACGAAATTTGGGAAAAATGACACGAAGTATTTTTCACCATTATGCTTAGCAATAGGAATACTGGCAGTAATTTTAGAACTAACAAAATAAAAACTTATGCTGACCGACATTTTGCAAATGCTGGGTTTCTGTGCTTCCTAATCCCCACCTGCGCCAAGCCCTGTTCGTTAGTGGCAACCGTAACAAAATACTGTAAAACAACAATGCTAACAGACGAAGAACACAACTGTGAAAATCATAAAAAAACGCAACTTGACATTGATAAGTTCGGACTTTCTGTAATCGTTGTTGAAGCAACTGAATATTTGCCTTCATTTGCCTACAGTATTGGACTTTGGCAAAAATACAAACACCCAGAATTAATTTGTTTTGGATTAAGCACTAAAACACTACACACAATTATCAATGACACTGCGAAACTTATAGAAAGTGGGCAGTATATTCAACCGAATGAAACATATGATAATATCTTTGAAAATAGTAAAACAGAATTTTTGAAAGTTGATAATAGAAACTTGAGTAACTATTTTGGAACAGGAATAGACTTCTACAATTCAAATTTTCCCGCATTACAAATAGTTTGGACAGATAGGAATAACAAATTTCCTTGGGAAACTGATTTTGAAACAGAATTTATTTACAGACAACCTTTGCTTGACAGAAATGCTGAATTTAAGTTTAGAGAAGCGAAAAATTTAGGAATATTTACAACCCAACAATGGTTAGAACTTAACAAACCTATTTTAAAAGTTATTCACGATAATGACGGAGATTGGCAATTTCTAACAAATGATGAAATTCAAGACAGTATCAAACTTGTTGCATTGGAACAAATAGTAAACAAAGACCAAACATTAAACGAAGTTTTTGACCTTGAATATGGCGAAGAAGCGGAAAGAGAATTTCTTGGTGGCAAATGGACAAGAAACAAGTCTGAGCAATAAAACGGATGCCACTAACATGGGCTTGGTGCAAGTGGGGCAGAATTGCTAAGTTCAACATTTGGAATTCTATTGTATATTTGTGCTGATATGAACATTTGTACTTCTAATCCCCAACATCGCCAAGCCCAAAACCGTTAGCAGGAATTTTGACACCCCCACAATTTATGACACGAAAGCGTTTAATACTATTAGGTTTTATTGCATTAAAATTCTTACTGCAATTTTTACTGTTAAGTAGTGAGTATGACCTGCAAAGGGACGAATATTTGCATCTTGACCAGGCAAATCATTTGGCTTGGGGCTATCTTTCCGTCCCCCCTTTTACTTCTTGGACATCATACATTATTCAATTACTCGGCAATTCAATTTTTTGGATTAAATTCTTTCCTGCCTTATATGGTGCTTTGACAATTTATGTAGTTTGGAAAGCAATAGAAGAATTAGGAGGAAACTCATTTGCGTTGATTTTAGGTGCAACCTGTGTTTTATTTTCTGCACTTTTGCGACTCAATACTTTGTACCAACCCAATTCCTTTGACGTATTGAGTTGGACAGTTTTATACTTTATACTGCTAAAATTTATCAAAACCGATAATTTAAAATGGTTGTATATCGGAGCGACAGTATTTGCAATTGGCTTTTTGAATAAGTATAATATTGCTTTTTTATTAATTGGACTTTTGCCAGCATTTTTAATTACAGAGCATCGGAAAATATTTTTAAAGCCAAGTCTGTATTTTGCAATTGTATTGGGCGTATTTCTTATGTTGCCTAATTTGGTTTGGCAATACAAAAACAATTTTCCAGTCTTTCACCACTTAAAAGAGTTAGCAGAAACTCAATTAGTGAATGTGAATAGATTAGACTTTTTGAAGAATCAATTGCTCTTTTTCATAGGCTCATTCATAGTAATCTTTTCATCATTTTATGCTTTGCTATTTTATAAGCCTTTCAGTAAGTATAGAATTTTCTTTTACGCTATCCTATTTACTTTAATAGCCTTTATTTACTTTAAGGCAAAAGACTATTATGCTATTGGTATCTACCCAATTTACATTGCCTTTGGCTCTGTTTATCTGTCAGAAATTTTAAAAGACGGTTGGAAAAAATATTTACAACCAGTTGCCATTGCTGTGCCTTTACTTTTATTTATTCCAATTTTTAATGTTGCATTTCCCAATAAAAGCCCTGAATACATAATTCAGCATTCAGAAAACTACAAAAAATTGGGTATGCTTCGTTGGGAAGATGGTAAAGATCATTTATTACCACAGGATTTTGCAGATATGCTTGGCTGGAAAGAATTAGCCTTGAAAGTGGATAGTATTTATTTGAACTTACCCAACAAAAATAATACACTGATACTTTGTGATAATTATGGACAGGCAGGGGCTATTAATTACTACACAAAACAAAAATTAAATGCAGTTTCGTTTAATGCAGACTATATTAATTGGTTTGACTTATCAAGAGAATTGGTAAACTTAATTAGAGTAAAAGAAGCCGATGAAGTAAATGCAGAATTGCAAGAAACATCACCATTCTTTCAAAATTCAATTCTTGCTGACTCAATAACCAATCAATATGCAAGAGAATATGGTACAGCAATATTTGCTTTTATAGGTGCGAAGATTGACATCAGAGAAAGAATTAGAGATGAAATTGACGAAAAGAAAAACTACCGCTAACATTTAGCCTTCCCTCAAAATATATCTAACATATTTACTGCCAGAAAATCAAACAAGCACTTCATGTTCAAAATAGCTTAGTTTTTAGCCTATTTTGTCCAATAACTGGCAAAATCTCAAGGGCTTTTTACGTCCTGCACTGCCTCGCATCAGACAAAAGCGAATGGCTCAAAGGTCAGAGGGTGAGATGTTCTGTGCAATTATGTTTTGCAAGAGAGTGAATCAAAGAAAAAGCCATTCGCTGGTTTAAATAAAAAAAGTTCTTTTTCACCTAAACCAGCAAATAGACTTTTAAGGAACAACTACTTACTCAAATACACGTTGCGCTCGTTGTAAATACTGACAAAAAACTCGTCCTGTAAAGTATCTATGAAATAAATAGCTTCGCCTGTGGATTTCATTTCGGGGCCTAGCTCTTTGTTTACATCGGGGAACTTTTCAAATGAAAACACAGGTATTTTGATGGCATAGCCTTTTTTGATAGGGTTAAACTGAAAGTCCCTCAGTTTATTTACACCCAGCATCAGCTTGGTAGCATAGTTGATGTAAGGCTCTTGATAGGCTTTGCATATAAATGGCACCGTGCGCGACGCACGCGGATTGGCTTCTATGACATAAACAATCCCATTTTTGATGGCAAACTGTACATTGAGAACTCCTACCGTACCTAAAGCAACAGCTATTCTTTTTGTATAATTCTCTATCGTTGCAATAATTTCTGCACTGAGGCTAAAAGGCGGCAAAACCGCATAAGAGTCGCCAGAGTGTATGCCGGCTGGTTCTATGTGTTGCATAACACCAATCACATAAGATTCTTCGCCGTCCGAAATGGCATCTGCTTCGGCCTCAATAGCATCTGCCAAGAACTCATCAATGAGAACAGAAATATCATTGCCCATATCGCGGAAAATATCTACCACGTGCTCTTCAAGTTGTTCCTCATTAATAACAATTTTCATGCGCTGCCCACCCAAAACATACGAAGGACGCACCAAAAGTGGAAATTTGAGGTCTTTGGCCACTTCAATAGCATCTTCAGCATTTCTTACTGAGCAGTAACGCGGATAAGGAATGTTACTTTCTTTGAGCAAGTCCGAAAAGCGGCCTCGGTCTTCGGCCAAGTCTAAGCTGTTATAGCTTGTCCCAAATATTTTAATGCCGTAGCGGTGCAACTTTTCGGCCAGTTTAAGAGCCGTCTGACCACCCAACTGCACAATCACGCCGTCAGGTTTTTCATGCTGAATAATGTCGTAGATGTGTTCCCAAAAAACTGGTTCAAAATAGAGTTTGTCTGCAATATCAAAGTCTGTAGAAACTGTTTCAGGGTTACAATTTATCATAATTGTTTCATAGCCGGCTTCTTTAGCAGCCAAAATACCATGCACGCAGGAGTAGTCAAACTCTATGCCCTGACCAATGCGATTAGGCCCAGAGCCAAGTACAATCACTTTGGGCCTGCTGGAGCGCACCGATTCATTTTCGTATTCAAACGTGGAATAGTAATAAGGAGTTTGGGCTTCAAATTCAGCCGCGCAAGTATCCACGAGCTTGTAAACACGCTTGATGTTCATATCGGCGCGCTTGCTATATACTTCACTTTCTAAGCAGCGAAGCAAATGCGCTATTTGACGGTCGCAGTAGCCTTTTTGCTTGGCTTCAAGTAACAAGCCTTGCGGAATATTATTGATGCTATACTTCTCTATATCTTTTTCCAGATAAACAAGTTCTTCTATTTGATGCAGAAACCACTTGTCTATCATGGTAAGCTCTTGTATGCGCTTGAACGTAATGCCCAATTTGAAGGCATCGTAAATTCTAAAAAGCCTATCCCAACTCGGCACTTGCAAACGCTTCCAAATCTCTTGCTGGTCGGTCATTTCTTTGCCATCTGCCCCCAAGCCATTTCGGCGAATTTCTAAAGACTGACAGGCTTTCTGGAGCGCTTCTTGAAAATTACGGCCTATGCCCATGACTTCGCCTACGGATTTCATCTGAAAGCCCAATCTTGCATCTGCCCCCTTAAATTTGTCAAAGTTCCAACGCGGAATTTTGACGATGACATAGTCTAAAGTAGGCTCAAAAAAAGCTGAAGTAGAACCTGTAATCGCATTTTTTAGTTCATCAAGATTGTAACCAATGGCCAACTTAGCGGCTATTTTGGCAATAGGGTAGCCAGTGGCTTTAGAGGCTAGCGCCGAAGAACGAGACACACGTGGATTGATTTCTATGGCAATAATGTCGTCATTGATAGGATTGGTGGCAAACTGCACATTGCAGCCACCCGCAAACTGCCCAATGGAGTTCATCATTTTGATAGCCAAATCGCGCATTTTTTGATAAACGGTGTCTGGCAGAGTCATGGCTGGCGCTACCGTAATGGAGTCGCCTGTATGTATGCCCATAGGGTCAAAATTTTCTATGGAGCAGATAATGATGACGTTGCCAGCATTGTCGCGCAGAAGCTCAAGTTCATATTCCTTCCAGCCCAAAACACTCTGTTCAATCAAAACTTCGCGTATGGGCGAGGCTTTGAGGCCGCGTGCGAGTGCTGCATCATAGTCCTCTGGCTTCATAACCACTGCGCCGCCTGTGCCGCCCAGCGTAAAAGAAGGACGTATAACAAGCGGAAAACCAATTTCTTGAGCAATTTTTTTGCCTTGCAACAAAGAGGTAGCAGTAATGCCATGACAAACGCCTACGCCAATTTCTTGCATTCGGTTACGGAAAAGTTCGCGGTTTTCGGTAGTGTTGATGGCATCTAAGTCCACACCAATAATTTGAGTGCCATATTTTTCCCAAAGCCCCACTTTGTCGCATTCTATGGCTAAGTTAAGTGCTGTTTGGCCACCCATAGTTGGTAGAACTGCATCTGGACGGTGTTTTTCTAGTATCGAGGCGATAGACTCTTTGGTGAGCGGTTTCAGATAAATGTGGTCGGCATTGAGGGGGTCGGTCATAATGGTGGCGGGGTTAGAGTTGATAAGAATCACCTCAATTCCCTCCTCGCGCAACGAACGCGCCGCCTGAGAACCTGAATAATCAAACTCGCAAGCCTGACCAATAACAATAGGCCCGCTGCCTATAATGAGTACCGATTTTATATCTGAACGTTTGGGCATAGTAACGGAAAGTCAAAATATGCCGCAAATGTAGTATTTTTTTGAGCAGTTTTACAAAAAAAAATAATTCTTAGCAGCCCTTTTTCAACAAAAGTCAAAACAAAAAAGATAAAACTATTCTTAAAGAGCTACCGCGTTCCCCTTAGTAGTAAATAGGAAGCGTTATAGTCGTTCGCAAAGCAAGAACAGGATTTTATAGCACTTCGGGGTAGTTTTGCGGCTTTACTGTCGTACGTATATTACCCAAATTGTGGGAGTAATGCACGTCAAGACTGAGCCAATAGCCTTTTGCAAGGTGCTGGTTAAACCCTAAGCCCACAAGAAAACTCAAATCGCGTTTTTTGTAGTTAGGCGTATTGTATAATCGATACATTAGCTTGTTATTTCTGTCATAGTACAAAAGGGAATTCATCAAGGAAGCAAATTTGAGTCCACCAAACATTCTGGCGCGTGTGCCGCGATTCCCTAAGTAAAAATTGGCATAAAGAGGGAGAGTCCAATAGTTCATCTGTCGCCTTTTGAGGTGTAGTTTGCACCTCGGCTTGTATGGCATATCTCTGCGGTTAGTCCTAGTTTTCTAGAAAAATTATGATTAAAAACAAAACCAAATGTAAGTCCTGTTCGTGTTTTATACTCATACATATCTGCATTGCGGCCTGTCATGGTCGAGAAATTTGGCCCACACGTCATGCCTAAGCCAAGCGCAAATTCTTCTTGCGCATACGTCTTAAGGCCAGGAAAACAGGCTAATAAGCAGAAAAAGAGCAGTCTTTTGAAAAAATTGCATTCTTTTCATAGCAAAGCAAGATTTAGAAAGGAGAACCAAAACATTTCTAATTCTCCTTTTGCCAAAATAGGTTTTATTTTTTTTACAACCAATCTTACGGATTTATTTAGGTAAGTTTAAAGGCAGAGTAAGTGCTGCTCGCAAACCTAAAATAGGATTTCTGATATTTGCGGGGTTGGTTCCAGGAATATTTGCTTTAAGTATTGTGTTCATGTTATAAGACAAGCGCCCATCAAGAATGAGCCAGTAGCCTTCACCAATGCGTTTGTGCCAGCCTGCTCCTATTAGAAAACTACCGTCAGTAGCATTGTAGGCATTTTTTGCATCTATTTCGCCAATAATCTTACCGTCGCTCTTTGTAACGAGTTTAGCATTCAGCAACAGGCCTAAGTCCACACCGAAAAAGAATTTAGGACGAGACTCCGTGCCCCCTCCAAACCAGTTTACATAAAGCGGAACAGCCAAATAATTCAGTCTTGCGCTGGTCTGCATATTAACGCCAGCGTTTTGATTGTTATAAGCCGTGCCCCGATTGGCGTAGTTAAACTCTGCAGTTACGCCTATTTTGTTGCTCACGCTGTAGTTCAATAAAAAGCCGCCTGCAATCCCCAAACGTGGATTATAAGTTGTTCCACTGCCGTTTTCGCCAGTAAAAATCATAAAATTAGGACCCAGAGTAACACCTACAGAAAGTGTATTTTTCTCCTGCGCCCAAGTAGGCATAGAACAGAATAGGCTCAGCATAAATGCAAAACAGCAATAGACCATTTGAGAAGTGCTTTTCATAATTTTAGATAGGTTTAATAAATAAAGAGTGAACGCTAATCAAGCACAAAGCTAAACGTTGTTAAGGATTTAACCGCACCTGCCGCAAGATTTTTTTTGAGAAGAAGTATTCATTCAAACCTATAAAATCATACGACTTTGTAGCACCCTATCTTTTTTAGAGCACATTTGAGCAGAAACTTTGGCTTGTAAATGTAAAAAACCTTTGCGGTATATTTTTTTGTTTGGACTAGATACGCTACCTTTGCGGCATCATTACAAAACCTACGTTTTTAGCGTCTGAACAATGCCTAATTTAAAGG
Source organism: Cytophagales bacterium (assembly GCA_013299045.1). GTDB lineage: Bacteria > Bacteroidota > Bacteroidia > Cytophagales > Bernardetiaceae > RDZD01. The sequence goes on from JAAFJX010000009.1 coordinate 93,573, forward strand.
AAGTCCGAATCAGAATAGCCTCAGTGCATTCTACGCAGCAAATCACTAAGGCCATGAAAATGGTTGCTGCAGCCAAGTTGCGCAAAGCCCAAAATAATGCGATGCAGTTGCGCCCTTATGCCGATAAATTGGGTTCCATTTTACAGAATGTAAGCGCTACCCTCGACGGTGGAGATTTTGAAAACCCTTATTCTGAGGTTAGGCCAGTTCAGAATGTATTAATAGTGATTGTAACCTCCGATAAGGGGCTTTGTGGTGGCTTTAATGCCAACGTGGTAAAGTCGGCAATAGCTCTTATCAATGAAAAGTATGCTCAGGCTTCTCAGAAAGGTAATATTACCATTTTGCCTGTTGGTAAGAAAGGCTTTGATGCGTTCAAAAAACGTGGTTTTACTCTCAACTCAGACTTTGCCCTTGTGCTTGGCAAGCGCGATTTTGGTTTTGATGACATCAAGCCTGCTGCCGAATTTGCTATGAATGGCTTTGCCGAAGGCCGTTTTGATGCTGTAGAAATTATTTACAACGAATTCAAGAACGTAGCCACGCAAGTCGTGCGCCGTGAAGTATTTTTGCCCATAGCACCCAAAAGCACAGAACAAAGCACCAATCCAAAAGTTGGAACACCCAAAGCCAGTGCTGAACTAGACACAGATTATATTTTTGAACCCAACAAAGTAGATATCCTGACTGATTTGATTCCTAAGTCATTAAAAATTACTTTCTATAAGGCTGTATTGGAATCGCTAGCTTCTGAACATGGTGCGCGTATGACAGCTATGGATAAGGCCACCGAAAATGCGGGTACACTCCTGCAACAACTGAAACTGACTTATAACCAAACTCGTCAGGCTTACATCACTAAGGAAATTCTTGAAATTGTGGGTGGTGCAGAAGCTTTGGCTTCTAGCTAACACAAGAACCGTTTTGTGAAAAAGCAGACGTTTCAGTTTGAATATCCGATATGGAAAATGCTGCCCGATGCTCTCACAACGCATCGGGTTTTGTGTGTGTGTAGGTGCGCGCAAACCAAGCAAATACATCTTTACGAATTAGATTTAAATCATCTTGAAAGTCGTCCTTATGGTACTTTACCTCAAAGTGAATGGTTTGATACACTCTTTTTTGCAGGAGACCATTTGTTCGTGCAGCAGTATGCTTTGGCTAACGTGCCGCGTGTGCAACGATGCGCCGTATATGAGTTAGACACAATGCAGAACGTTTTTGAACAGGAAGAGGCTTGTTTTGAAGCCTTTGGTGTTTTTTCTTTCAAATGGCGCAAAAACAATGACCATAGCCTTGTTACGCAAAACTATTGGAATCCTTCACCACATCAACAAGCACTTGATTTAATCCAAACAAGCCAAAAGGCAGAAAATAAAGAAGAGCAAACCTTGATTCTACGTATTCTGCAAAGATATTTACCTAATGAGCAAGCAACAGGGATTTTTGAGGTTTTGGCTCTGGAGGAGTACTTATTCGTCCAGTATGTTACTGAAAATCAAATCTATCTGGTAGGGCTTGATGCCCAAAAAAGATTTAATCTCAATTTACTTGAAGCAGGCAATCAGCCGTCTTGCTTTTGGCTATATGCAGATAAATGGCTTTTTTGCCCTTTACAAGCTACTTTGTATTTGATTACTTTTTCAGAATTTGAGGGCTAGAATCAGGTCATAAAAAAAGAGGCTACTTTTTTAGAGCAGCCTCTTTGTGGAGCCGGAGGGACTTGAACCCTCGTCCAAACAAGAAGATAGTCAAGCCTTCTACATGTTTATCTGCCGTTTAATTGTCGGGTATTTGTGGGTCGCAGCCACCACATTCGCCTACCTTATTTTCTTGAGTTTCACTAGCGCTCCGAATCACCACGCAAGCTATTTTCTTTGTATCGACGCTCCATGCTCAGGCCCAAAGAAACGAAAGCCTGTGGAACGTGGCAAATGCCGTTTCACCCGGAAACTAGGCAGCCAATGCGTACTCGTTGTTGTCGAGTATATTTGAGAACAGTTTTTCAAGGCCGTCATTCACACCAGCCTACATGCTTATACCTGCTACCTCGCCTGATGTCAAAACCGGTCGGCCCCATTCATCATCAAAACGCCGTAACGTTGTGCAAATATAACGCAAAAAAAAGAGATAAGTTACCCTTTGGCCAACTATTTTGATGTTTTTTGTGCTAAAACACTGCATAAAAGATAAAAAAATAGGCCAACTCGTAAAAGTCAGCCTTTCTTTTGTGGGATTGCCTCTAAAAAAAATTAGAAACGGAAGTGAGAGAATGCTTTGTTTGCTTCTGCCATACGGTGCGTATCGTCTTTCTTTTTAACTGCAGCGCCTTCATTTTTAGAGGCCGCAATGATTTCGGCAGCAAGCCTATCTACCATGCTTTTTTCGCTGCGTGAGCGTGCATAATTGATGAGCCACTTCATACCCAGACCCACTTTGCGCGTAGGGCGCACTTCGGTAGGTACTTGAAAAGTAGCTCCACCTACACGGCGGCTACGTACTTCCAATGCCGGCATAACGTTATTGAGAGCCTTGCGCCAGGTTTCGAGGCCGCTGGCTTCTACGCCACCTTTGGCAAGACGCTCTTCTACTTTAGTAAGTGCGTCATAAAAAATGCCATAAGCTGTACTTTTTTTACCGTCAAGCATGAGGTTATTTACAAACTTTGTAACCATCACGTCATTGAATTTAGGGTCTGGTAAAATTTCCCTTTTTTTAGGCTTCGCTTTTCTCATAATTGAAAAAGAGTTAGAGCTGATTTTAATGTTTTAAAATTGCGTGAGATACTGCCTAAGTTAGACTTACTTCTTTTTGCCTTTTGCTGGCGCACCTTTCGCTGGCGCACCTTTTGCACCCGCTGCTTGTGGCTTAGGCTTCTTGGTGCCGTACTTAGAACGAGACTGACGACGGCCGTCCACACCTGCCGTATCCAAAGCACCGCGAACGATGTGGTAACGAACACCAGGAAGGTCTTTTACCCTACCACCGCGAATCAACACGATAGAGTGCTCCTGAAGGTTGTGTCCTTCACCAGGTATGTAAGCAATAACCTCTTGGGAATTGGTGAGGCGAACCTTAGCCACTTTGCGAAGCGCAGAGTTAGGCTTTTTGGGGGTTGTGGTGTAAACCTTTGTGCAAACCCCTCTTCGTTGAGGGCAGCTATCTAATGCAGGTGATTTAGATTTCACCGTTTGCATGACACGACCTTTACGAATTAACTGCTGAATGGTAGGCATTGTAGAAACGCTTTTTAGAAATATCTGTTCGTTGAACGAATTGAAAATCAGCTACTTTTGCAACTCTTGGGAACAATCTATGTTCTTTGGATTGCAAATGTATGAATAGTTTTGCCACTTGCAAACTTTTTTCCTTTTTTGTTGCAAATCTTTTTGTCTATTTGCTAAGAGGTTATGCGCTTGTCTGTAGCAAAATTTGTGAGAAACCATTAGAGTTTTAACTGATATTGTTCTGATAATAAAATGGTTATATGAAATATTTTGTAGAGGCATCAACAAAATGTAGCGGGAATGCGCATGATATATCCTGAGGCCGAGAAGTTTTGCAAGGGCTGTAGATAGTCGTCCCTTAAAAAGTCGGCATGAGAACAAGCACATCAATTGATTGATATGATTTGTCTGCTTTAGGAACACCCTCATGATTTTTGGGTAGCTTTTTCTCTGATTGGGCGCTTTTATAAAACATAGTTGCACATAAAATCTCACCCTCTGACAGTTCGAGCCATTCGCTTTTGTCTGATGCGAGGCAGGGCTTAAAAGCCCTTGAGATTTTGCCAGTTATTTGACAAAGCAGCTTAAAAACTAAGCTATTTTGAAGATGAAATGCTTGTTTAATTTGCTGATAATAAAGACCTTATATGTATTTTGAGGGGGCGACTATGCGGGCGAACATTTCTTGAGCGCACAAATGACTTAAAAAAGTGCTTATATGTTGTTACACCTTTCTGTCATTTAAGCATTGGCGCGCCGCCAGTCTGCAAAGCGCTGCCAAACCGCTATAAGTGTGCCTAGCCCCATAAGGATAGTGCCTATCCAGAGAATATTCACAAAAGGCTTGTTCAGCGCCTTAATAATGACCCAATCTTTTTGAGTACTCTGCACGGAAAACTTAAAGCGGTTAGTTGTTGGATTAATGTTTTCAAAGACCATTCTGATACCTGCTGCTTCCGAAATTTCAGGTGGACGGCTCGCCATATTGCCTTTTAGCTTGAATTTAGGACGAAGCTCATAGTCTATGCCGTTGTCTAGAATCCTTACCTTGGCATAAATCAAAAAATCTTCATCTGCTTCTGGCTGAGCTTTAGAAACTTCTTCCAAGACTGCAATAAAGTCATTGACCACAAAAGTGTCTCTTAGAGCTACTTCAAATGTGTCCGCCTTGCTCCATTTGACTTCCTTGTCAGGGTCTGGTATATTTGAAAGATGCGCATACAAGTCGCCAGCCCAGAAATGCTGTATGTCAGGGCTGGCTGCCGTGCCCATATCTGGGTTCAGTTGTACGCGCGGGAAGAGCGTAAATTTTTTACCTTTTTCGTCCACCAAATCCACTTCGTAATAAGTATTTTCGCCATAAACCTGAAGCGTATCCCCTTTTTTAGCTATCAGGCTGCTGTCTTTGTCAAAAATATTCTTTCTAGCTATCATGCGCTCATTTTTAGGTAGTATCTGAACATCATCGCGGTTAATGTAACCTCGTGCGTTGCGTGAGTCCACACGGGGGCCTTTATAGGTAATGGTGTAAGCCTGCATTTTTTGAGGCGTGTTTCTAAAAAGTAGCAAGTTGTTTTTATTGGTTTCGTCCGAAAACTCTTTGCTATAAAGCAAGCCCGTGGTATTCAGAGAGATAACCTCAGAAAAGGCAGAAGAAATGAGTATGCCAACAAGCATAAGCGCAACGCCCACATGCGCAACTGCCCCGCCTGACAGACGCGCACCGCTGCGCCCAATGCGTATGAGTACGGCTGTGTTGGACACAAGCGAGTAAATAGCTGCCGTCAGAAGGCTAATTTGCTGCCAGTCTTTGATTCCTTGCGCATAGATGATACCAGCCGAGACCAACATGGTCAGCATAAGCGGAATGGCTAATAAGTCTAATAAATTTTTTGCCTCAGCACGATTCCACCAGAAGAATTGGGCAGTAGCAGACAAGAGCGCCACGCCAAAACCAAACCAAAGCTGAAATTTGGTATAAAACTCTACTTGGTCGGCGGGCGGCGCTACGTTCGAGGCGATACCAAAGTTTTTAAGCAAAGCATTGTAAACAGGTATGGAAGTGGGTACTAATACCTGAAAGGCAGCTAAACAGAGTACGAGTGCGCCCATAAAAACCCAAAACTCACCGCTATAAACAGACACCTCTTTTTCTGATTCAGGAAAAGCCTTCCAAGCATAAGCCATATAAGCGATAGCCACCAGCGTAAAGAACAATAGATAAATCAAAAGCTGGCCAGAAAGCCCCAGGTCAGTAAAAGAATGGACGGAAGCATTGCCCAATATGCCGCTGCGAGTCAAAAAAGTAGAGTAGAGAATCAGAATAAAAGTGCTGGCTACTAAAATGGCTGCCCATTTGCTGGCTGAAGGCCGTCGTCTTTCCGAAAACATGAGGTGAACAGCCCCTACCAGAACAAGCCAAGGCACATATACCGCATTCTCTACGGGGTCCCAATTCCAATAACCTTCAAAATTCAGCGTTTCGTAAGCCCAGTAAGCGCCCATCATAATGCCTATGCCCAAAACAGCTACACCCAAAAGCCCCCACGGCAAGGCGGGTTTTATCCAATCCGAGACCATTTTTTTTTGCATTCCGCCTATCAAAAAAGCAAAAGGCACAAGCGTAATGGCGAAGCCCAAAAAGAGCGTAGGAGGGTGAATGACCATCCAATAATTTTGTAAAAGAGGGTTCAGACCATTGCCATCAGTAGGCACAAAGGCAGGATTCATCTTAAAAATTGGAGCATTAGGCATAGCATCTTTCAGCAAAATAAAAGGCGAACTGCCAATTTTGACCTCTAGATACGGAATAACTACGCCCAAAATCATAGAACACAAAAACGCTTGCACACTCGCAAAAACCCACATAACGCTGGACTCCCAGGCGGCAGAGCGCCTAACGACGAAAAAGGCCAAAACAACGTGCCAAAAAATCCAGAGTAAAAAACTGCCTTCCTGCCCCTCCCAAAAGCAGGAAATCATGTAATAAACAGGCAGGTTATTAGATGAGTGACTCCAAACGTAATGATAGGTATAATTATGGGTATAGATAAGGCTAAAAAGAGTTAGAATAATCGCCAATACGCATACAGCGTGTGCTCCAAATGACCATCTTGCCAAGCCCTGCCATGTTTTGGCATTGTTAGAGTCATTTTTTTGATGAGCTATTTCTACATTGTAGTAAGCAACTGCAGCCAGAACAGCACTAACAAATGCAGTTATAACAAATAAATGGCCTAGAAAGCCGGGTAAATTATCCATAAGTAAGTTAGACGGGAAACCAATAGACTAGGTTTTTATTGTACAGCTAACAGTTCGCGGACGTTTTCTGTTTTATTAAAAATGAAATAAAACGCGCCAAGCCATGCCAGCAGCAAAATTAGTTCTAAAACAATTACCAAGTGTAACTGATAGTGCATATAAACGTCATTGAAATCTATGATTATGCCCATGATAGTCATAATGAGGGCGTTAAAAAGAAATGCAAGCCCTTTAGTCCAGTCATTGAGCATCTCAAAAAGCAAACGCCTAGTTTGAGTATTTGTAAGCCAAATAGCTTTTTGAGGAATGGGCAGTTTGTCCGAAGCCAATGGGTAAACACGGCCTGTAATCATAAAAAGTAAGTTTGAAAGCATAAAAATACTCAATGAACCGTAAAAAAAGTGGTTCTTGGTTATGGCATGACTAAAAAAGGACTCGCTAAAAGGCAAAACCATTAACTCTGGTGCGTTGGCATGATTAAATAGCAAAAGCCCCAAAAACAAGAACAGAGAAATAAGCCAAAACGCTTTTGCAATCTTCATATATAGCCTTTGTTTAAAATCAGCCGCAAAGCTAGTAAAAATGATTCAAAAATTATACAATTTACAACATGAATTATATGCCAACTGCTTGCTGTAACTAAAAATCTTCCTGTTAGTTTTTTCGCGAAGCCTTGCAAAGTGTGTCAAAAAGGCGTTACTTTGGCAATCCTTGCAGCCTTATGGGGGTAAGATACTCTCCAAATTATTGAATTTGAAGCATAAGCAGGTATGCAAAGAAACAAGTCTTAGTTTTCGGATAAACGTTATGTCTTACTCATTTGAAAAACAATTCCAAAAACTCATAGCGGCTGTTGCGTTTTCGCCACGCATGGAAGCCAACTTATGCGAACTGGGACGCATACAACGACATTTTGGCTCTGAAGTTACGCTTATACACGTAGGCGAGCGCACCTCGGACAAAGAAAAGGCGATTCAGAATGTTTGTGATAAAGTTGGCCTTCATCAGGTTAAACTGGTTTGGACTTTGGGCAATCCTGTCAAACAGATTTTAAATGTTTGTGCAGCTGCCCGTGCAGACCTTTTGGTTACTGGTGCGCTTTATAAAGAGGGTTTTTTTGAATATTATATTGGCTCAGTAGCAAGGCAAATTATACGCAAAGCGCCTTGTTCGGTGTTGGTCATGCCCGAGCCAGAGCTAGAACCCTCGCCTTTCAAGCGCATTGGTATTAATTTCAATGAAGGCAGGGATACCCGCCGTTTAGGTCATCTTGGTATAGAACTCGCTTACAAAGAAAGTTCTGAAACTCTTTTTATGAGTAAAGAGGTTACAAAAGGCTTTTTAAGTGCCGTGATGAGCAAGAACATGAGCCAAGAGGAAATCAATGAACTACAGGAGGACATTCGGGCAGAGGAGTCGCAGGTATTTAACCCTTTTTTAGAGCTTAGCCGCGAACTGCGCGTTCCTACCAAAACAGAACTGCTTTTTGGAAAGTCTGGCTATGAAATCAGGAACTTTGCGCTTGAAAACCTCTTAGATTTATTGATAATTCAAGCACCTGAAAAATCCTTCGGGCTTTTTGACAGACTTTTTCAGCACGACCTCGAGTATATTTTGGAAGAGCTCCCTTGTAATTTGCTCATTCTTAAAGATATTCACTAATTGCTATGAAGCTAGACCATCACGAGATAGTATCCCTGCTCATACTGCTAAGTGTGCTGCTGCTTATGGCGCGGCTCATGGGCGAGTTGGCGCGTAAACTCAACTTTCCGGTGGTGGTGGGCGAAATTCTGGCTGGTGTTGTTCTTGGCCCTTCGCTTTTGGGTATGGTTGCACCAGAGTGGTATGCCGCTTTTTATGCAGATACTGGCCAAATGCCGCTTGCTTTTGATGGTTTTAGGACTATTGCTGTCGTGCTTCTGCTCTTTGTGGCTGGCCTAGAAATAGAACTGCCATTGCTCTGGCACTATGGCCGCGCATCAATGAAAATTAGCCTGCTAGGCATGACAATTCCCTTTCTGATTGGTTTTGGAGCAGCTTATTATTTCCCCGATTTTTTTGAAGATTATCGTCGCTCAGACCTCCTTACCTTTTCTTTATTCTTAGGAACTGGTATGGCTATCACAGCATTACCCGTCATTGCCAAAATTATGATGGACTTGAATATGCTCAAAACACGTTTGGGTATTACAATCATTACTTCTGCCATGATAGATGATTTACTCGGCTGGATACTCTTCTCTATTATCTTGTCTATGCTGGGGCGGTCGGGTGAGTCCCATAGTATAACCTATACACTGGGGCTTACAGTAGGTTTTGTGCTGTTCATGCTGAGCTTTGGCAAACGTATTTTTGATGCCATCTTGCCTTGGATTAACAAGCACTTTGCGTGGCCAGGTGGTTTCTTATCCATCACAATTTGTCTGGGGCTGCTGGGTGCTGCATTCACGGAATATTTGGGCATACACGCTGTTTTTGGGGCGTTTATTGTCGGGATTGCTATGGGAGATACTTCTAACCTAACCGAAAAAGCCAAAGAGATTATTCATCAGTTCGTCAATAATTTTTTTGCGCCGCTATTCTTTGCATCAGTGGGGCTAAAAGTTAATTTTATTGCAAACTTTGACCTCACGCTCACTTTGGTCATCATAGCACTGGCCTTTGTGGGCAAGCTACTTGGCTGCGTAACAGGTGCAAGAATTAGCAAATTTTCGCTCAACGACTCCTTGATTATCGGCTTTGGTATGAATGCCCGCGGTGCTATGGAAATTATTTTGGCTACTTTGGCGCTTCAGAACGGACTCATTGACGAAAAAATGTTTGTTTCGCTTGTCATCATGGCCTTCGTAACAAGCCTCACTAGCGGCCCTGTTATGCGTAAGCTCTTTAAGCCAGAAGTATCTGCTAAAGAAAGCCTATCAAAGGGAGCTTGAACCCAAGAAAGTTTAGATTTTTTTCACGAAGTGAATCCAAGCCCTTTATTCCAAACATTGCATTTATCAGTTGGATATAAACTATTTAGTCTTCCCTTAAAAAGTCGGCATAAGAACAAGCACCTCAATTGATTGATATGATTTATCTGCTTTAGGAACACCCTCATGATTTTTGGGTAGCTTTTTCTCTCTACTTTTTGCCTTGATGCAGCACTGAAGCGCGAGCTGAAAGTTCCAACCGTAGGGTATAGCAAAAAAATCAAGCCTCGCAAAAGGCCAATTTAGGTGAAAAAATAGCCTTTTTTCATCTAACCCAGCGAATGGCTTTTTCTTTGATTCACTCTCTTACAAAACAAGCTCTTAATTAACCTCTCTGAGAGATGTAAGTTTTGGAAAGCGAATAATTGTATTTTTCTAAGATAGAGGCTTTACTTTTAAAGTACGGCCAACTACGGCTATGATACGGCTATCATACGGCTATGATACGGCTATCCTATGGCTGAGGCAAAATAGGACAAAAGCAATTTTTAGGCATCAAGCGGGTTTGCCGCTTTATCTCTTTTTTTTGTTATTGAGTACGTCTATTGGCCTGTATTTGCGTTAGAGAGGCGACGGGTTTAGTGCGTAGCACCGAAGCGAAGCGAAGCCCAAAGACGAACGACCGCGAAGCGGGAACGCCCAATAAATTGTAGAAAAACAATCATTAGTCAAAAAGTTAGATATAAGGAATTTGACAAAAAGTTATTTGAAAACGCGAGAAAATGGCCTCTACAAGGGACAAAAGAGGGCAATTAGAACTTAAAAAACTCAAAAAGGGCTTTTTGACGACTCAAGAGAGGTTAGTTTAAGAGGCTGCTTTCGTTCACCCCCCCCCGCAACTCTGCGGAAAGGACGATTTTAATAAACGACATAGTTGTACATAAAATCTCACCCTCTGACCTTTGAGCCATTCGCTTTTGTCTGATGCGAGGCAGGGCTTAAAAGCCCTTGAGATTTTGCCAGTTATTTGACAAAGCAGCTTAAAAACTAAGCTATTTTGAAGATGAAATGCTTGTTTAATTTGCTGATAATAAAAATTTTAGATGTATTTTAAGGGACGACTATTTAACCCACACGCAACAAAAGCAGAGTTTTCATTTTGTAAAAAAGCGAAAAAAAGCATACGTTTGCATGATTTTTTGTAAACAGTCGGCTAAAGTATATGGGTCTGAGTTGGTATAATAGCATTGGCATAACCGAAATAGCATTGATTGTGCTTTTTTTGGGGCTTTATTTGCGTTTCGTTGTGCGTACAATAACCTTAGCAAAACATATTGGAACACCAGTAGTGCACTATTTACCCAAATTTGTTTTAAGAACAGCTTATTTTTGTGCCTTTATCATCGCTCTACTGGGGCCTTCTTTTGGCGAAACACAGCGCACCGTAAAAACCGTAGGAAAGGACATTATGCTCTGCATAGACCTTTCTAACTCTATGAATACAAATGATATACAGCCGAGTAGATTGGAAAAGGTTAAATACGAACTCAAAAAAATAGTGCAAGCCTTTAGCGCCGATAGGCTGGGGATAGTCATCTTCTCAGCAGATGCTTACCTGCAATGCCCACTAACGTTTGACAATGCCACCATTGCTCAGTTATTAGAAACAACAAATACAAACCTCGTACCGCTAGGTGGTACTGACTTTGGCCCGCCCCTCCAACTTACATTTGAAAAAATGACCTCCAAGGACAATACGACCCAAAAACAATCTAAAATTGCAATTCTTATCAGCGATGGTGAAGATTTTGGCGATGAAGCCAGCGAGGTTGTCAGTGAGTTTAAAAAGGAAGGCATCAGGCTCTTTACATTAGGAGTTGGAACAGAAATAGGCGGAAACATTCCTACACATCATGGATTCAAAAAAGATGAAAATGGGCAAACTATCTTAACAAAACTTAATTCAGTAGATTTGCGCGCCCTCGCAGACCAAGCAGAAGGCCGCTACTTTGAAATTAGCAACACGCGAAACGACACAGAAAGCCTCATTAAGGCTATCAATAACATACAAGGAGAGTTGCGCGATGCCAAGCGGATTGATGTTACTGCCAACAAATACACTTATTTTTTAGCGGCAGGTGTGTTACTTTTGGTCATAGACCTTGCTTATACTGTGCGGCTCATTAAAATTTAGATGTATATTTTATGCCTTTCCGCTAGGCTTTTCTAAATAATTAAGTTATCATTGCAAAGCACTCAGACCCACAAAATATGAAAAGAATTTTAATAACAGGCGCAGCAGGCTTTTTAGGTTCACATCTCTGCGACCGCTTTATTAAGGAAGGCTACCATGTCATAGGCATGGACAACTTGCTTACTGGCGCTATGCGCAACATAGAGCATCTTTTTCCGCTACCGCAATTTGAATTTTATCACCACGACGTGAGCAAATTTGTACACGTGCCCGGTAACTTGGATTATATCCTGCATTTTGCTTCACCAGCCAGCCCCATTGACTATCTCAAAATGCCTATCCAAACGCTTAAAGTAGGTTCTTTAGGCACACACAATTTACTTGGACTAGCTAAGGCCAAAAAAGCCAGAATTTTGGTGGCTTCTACCTCTGAAGTTTACGGAGACCCCACCATACACCCACAAAACGAAGAGTATTGGGGCAATGTCAATTCAGTAGGCCCACGTGGCGTTTATGATGAAGCCAAGCGTTTTCAGGAAGCTATTACCATGGCCTACCATAATTTTCATGGCTTGGAAACCCGCATTATTCGCATCTTCAACACCTATGGCCCGCGTATGCGTCTAGATGATGGCCGTGTATTGCCTACTTTCATGCACCAAGCTATTATGGGGCAGGATTTGACAGCTTTTGGCGATGGTTCTCAAACACGCTCTTTCTGTTATGTGGACGACTTGGTGGACGGTATTTATAGACTTTTACTGAGCGACTATCATCTGCCGGTCAATATTGGCAATCCAAGCGAAATTACGATGAATGATTTTGCTCAAGAAATCATTAAACTAACGGGAGCTAACCAAAAAGTTGTTTACAAACCTCTTCCACAAGATGACCCCAAACAGCGCTGCCCAGACATCAGCAAGGCCAGAAGCATTTTGGGCTGGGAGCCTAAAATAGACCGCAAAGAAGGTTTGCGCCGCACTTATGAGTACTTCAAAGACCTTCTGAAACCTTCTAAGTAGCTGTCCCTAAAAATACACCTAAAACATTCTCTATCATTGAATTAAACAAGGATTTCATCTTTAAAATATCGTAGTTTTTAGCCAAGTTACAGTGAAAGTAGCAGAGGAGGTAGTCATTGCGAAAGGTGGTTTGGATATCCGCATCAAGGAGATGTTCGGTCTAGAAAAACTGGTCGTACAGAGCCAAACCCGCGAAACGACGCTCAACATCAGCAGCTTGCAAGCGGGCATCTACATCGTGTGCGTTCAGAATGGCGCAAACATAGAATACCTGCGCCTGAACGTGGAATAAAACGCCATTTATTCCTTTATCAAGAAAAACCTCACAGAACTTCAAAAGTTTTGTACAGGTTTTTTTGTATGCGGAAGGCATCGACTGTTCACTACCTCGCAAAAACTTCTTGCATGGCTTCGTTAAGAATTTTGCAACATTTTTTTATCTCTACCGTGCTGATAGTCAGAGGCGGGGCAATCCGCATGGAGTTGCTGCAAAACAAAAACCAGTCCGTCAGAACGCCTTTTTCTATGGCCTTGTCAATGAGAGGCTTCAGAATATCAAAAGAGTCAAACTCCACCGCCATCATCAAGCCTTTATGCCTGACAGCCTTAATGTTATCGTTTTTGAGCAGGCTGATAAATAGTTGTGCTTTGGCCTCAGCCTCTTCAAAAATTTTGGTGCTTTGCAGGAGTTCTAAAGCAGCTAAGGAAGCCGCACAAGACACAGGGTGGCCACCGTAAGTGCTGATATGCCCCAAAACAGGGTCGTTTTTGAACAAAGAAAGCAGTTTTTCGGAAGCCGCAAAGCCGCCTAAGGGCATACCACCACCCATCGCCTTGGCCATGACGACTACGTCCGGCACCACGCCACTGTGTTCAAGCGCCCAAAAGCGCCCTGTTCGCCCAAAACCTGTTTGAATTTCGTCAAAAATCAAGAGCGCGCCCACTTCGTCGCAACGCTGGCGCAGAGCAGCCAAATACCCCTCGTTTGGCAAGTGTAGGCCCGATTCGGCCTGAATGGGCTCAACAACTACGGCTGTTGTTTGCTGGTCAATATGCGGCAAAACGCTCAAATCATTGTAGTTATGGATATGAACATTGGGCAAAAGTGGCTGAAAAGCTGCTTTGAAAGCCTCATTGCCGCAAATTGAGAGCGCACCGTGTGAAGAACCGTGGTAACTGTCGCGGAAGGCCACTATTTTAGAGCGCTTGTTGGCTCTTTTGGCCAGTTTTAGAGCACCTTCTATGGCTTCGCTGCCCGAATTAACAAAAAAAACTTGCTCAAAACCATTTGGCAGGGTTTTGATGAGCGCCTTAGCCAAACGCACCTGTGGGCTTTGTACAAACTCACCATAGACCATCAAATGCGTATATTTTTTGAGTTGATGCCTGATAGCGTTCTGAATTTTGATGTTGGAGTGTCCCAGGTTGCTGACTGCTATTCCAGAAATCAAATCTATGTATTTTTTTCCGCCGCGCCCGTATAAGTAAATACCCTTTGCCCTTAGAACTTCCAACATAAGCGGGAAGTCGGAGGTTTGCGCTACATATCGCAGAAAGTCTTGACGCACAGGATTAGATTTAGTGTTTGGTAATTTGGCCAGCAAATAAAGGCTATTTGGCGCGGAAAAGCAAGATTATTGGAGATAAGTATTTTAATGAACTCAGGCTATTCCTCCCTCTTTAACAGCCATTTACCTCATCATTGCGCCTCTGAGCCTGTTTTATAGGCAGGTTTTTTCAAAAGAATATTTGGGATTATTTGGTAGATTCAAAATTTGCTGCTAATTTTGCCTCTCAATACAAAAGGTTACGTGGCCGAGAGGCTAGGCTCAGCTCTGCAAAAGCTGCTACAGCGGTTCGAATCCGCTCGTAACCTCACTCAAAACACCAATCAGCCGCATTGTTGCGCATTGGTGTTTTTTTATGCCTTTTCTTTCCCTAAAACGATTTAGCAAGAACATGGAACAGCATTGGATTTTTTTATGTATTCTGGTCGCTTACTTTGCAGTGCTGATAATCATGGCCGAAATTACTGCCAAAGGCGCTACAAAGGACACGTTTTTTGTGGCCAACCGCAGCGCACCATGGTATCTGGTAGCTTATGGCATGATAGGCGCGTCCCTCTCGGGAGTAACCTTTATTTCTGTTCCTGGCAGCGTCTTAACGAAATCATTTTCTTACTTTCAGATGGTTTTGGGCTATTTGGTGGGCTATTTTATCATTGGTGCTGTGCTGATGCCGCTTTACTACCGCCTCAATTTGGTATCCATTTATACCTACCTGGAAACGCGCTTTGGTTTTTGGTCATATAAAACAGGGGCTTTTTTCTTTTTGCTGGCACGGACTGTGGGAGCTTCTTTGCGGCTCTATTTGTCCGCTATGGTGCTGCATATCGCTCTTTTTGAACCTCTGGGCTTCAGTTTTTGGCAAACGAGTATGCTGAGCATTGCCCTGATATGGATTTATACCTACAAAGGGGGCATCAAAACAATCATTTGGACAGACACTCTACAAACCAGTTTTATGATAGCGGCTATAGTAGGTTGTGTGGCTTTGATTATGAACGATTTAAACTGGTCTTTGAGCGAGGCAGCCCAGCAACTGAGCGCTTCGCCACTGACGCAAATTTTCTTTTGGGACGATAGTTTAGACCTCAAGTTTTTGCCAAAACAGTTCTTGGCTGGTGCTTTTATTGCCTTGGTAATGACGGGCTTAGACCAAGACATGATGCAAAAAAACTTGACTTGCCGCAGCATTGGCGAAGCCCAAAAGAATATGTTTTGGTTCACCATTATTTTGGTAATCGTGAATTTTATTTTTCTGCTTTTGGGCGCGCTGCTCTATCTTTATGCCGAGCAAAAGGGCTTGAGCCTGCCCACGAAAGACGGTTTGGTGCTTACAGACAAGGTTTTTCCTTTTCTTGCGCTTGAGCATTTCGGTTTAACTATTGCTATTTTGTTTATGCTGGGGGTGGTGGCTTCTACTTATGCGAGCGCGGACTCCGCTTTGGCCTCTTTGACCACCTCCTTTTGTGTGGACTTTTTGAGTATTTATAAGCAAACAGACGAAAACAAACAGCAAAAGCAAATTCGCTATGTACATTTGGGCTTTTCAGCGCTTTTGGTGGTTATGATGCTTATTTTTGCGGCTTTGGTAGAAAAATACCCCAGCACCAACGTCATAGGCATTGTTTTTAGGGCAGCAGGCTATACCTATGGGCCTTTGCTTGGCTTATACGCTTTGGGGCTGCTCACCAAGCGCAAGTTGCGGGACGCGCTCGTGCCATACATCTGCTTAGCTGCTCCTGCCCTGTGCTATTTCTTGAGCGAGTGGCTGGCGAGCAATATCCGTTACAAATTTACAGACGAAATGATTTTGCTGACAGGCTTCGTTACCTTCTTGGGGCTTTGGTGTATTTCAGAAAAAGGAGAAACACCAGCCAAAGACTAAGTTCAGTCATTTGTAGGCCACTTTGTTTAATTAGTCTTCCCTTAAAATACATCTAAGATATTTATAGCATTTCATCTTTAAAATCTCTTAGTTTTTAGCCTATTTTGTCAGATAACTGGCAAAATCTCAAAGGGGCTTCTTACGGCCTGCCACCCCCATCTCTTACATCTAGCCTTTTCAATACTTCTTCTTTTTATACAATACTATTGGGCGTTCCCGCTTCGCGGTCGTTCGTCTTTGGGCTTCGCTTCGCTTCGGTGCTACGCACTAAACCCGCCGCCTCTCTAACGCAAATACAGGCCAATAGACGTACTCAATAACAAAAAAAAAGATAAAGCCGCAAACCCGCTTGATGCCTTTTGTCCTATTTTGCCTTAGCTATAGGATAGCCGTATCATAGCCGTATGATAGCCGTATCATAGCCGTAGTTGGCCGTACTTTAAAAGTAAAGCCTCTATCTTAGAAAAGTACAATTATTCGCTTTCCAAAACGTACATCTCTCAGAGAGGTTAATTAAGAGGTTCTTTTTTCACCTAAATTGGCCTTTTGCGAGGCTTGATTTTTTTGCTATGCCCTACGGTCGGAACTTTCAGCTCATGCTTCGCTTCTGCATCAAGGCAAAAAGTAGAGAAGAGAAGTCTATCAAAGGCCGTCAAGGTGTTCCCAGAATAGGTAAACTATCCTCCTTAAATTTAGCTTACATCTATTGAATGTACTTTTTAAGGGACGACTAAATATACAAGTATTTTTGATGCGGAAAACCTAGCTCTAGTTGGAGTGGTTGTTGGTTATCCATTTCTTGTTTCAGTCTGTTGATTTCAGCCAACGGTAATTGACTTCCATCTCTATTTTTATGCTGAACCTCTGGCTCTGATGCTCAAATATAACATTTTATTGGTTCTGGAAAGCGGTCATTTTATCTGCCAAGCGCACGACGGTAAGCCTCTTGCTTTCCTAGCGGTACTTTGGCCTTATTAAAATAGCGTTCGGCCATCTGCAAGTAGCTATTTTTTAAATCAGCCGTAACGCTCATTTCTTGCATAATATCTGCTGCTTTTCTATTGCCGTTATTGAGCGGCATTTCAGAATCCTCCTCTGCCGTAAGGCGCGCTTGAAGAAAGTCCTCACATAGAGCAATGGCTCGGCGCGTGCTGCCAGCAGCCATGTAGGCCGTAGGGACAAGAATTTGCACGCGCTTGTCGGTAGGGGCTTGTTTGAGCAAGCTACGGGCAAGTTTTTTAAGCTCATTTTTTCTGTTATTGTCTAGCGCATAATAAAGTTGGTTGATGCGCAGTTCAGTCAGCAAGGCGGTTGCTTCGGTGTTGTCTTTGCTTCTCTGAGCGCTTCTTTTGAGCAAATCCGATGCGTAGTAATACACAGTGGGTAAAAGTTCTGGCGGAGACATCGTAGCAAAATGTATCATGAATTTGGCATTTTCGAGCAGTAAGGAATCTGTTTTGGCGCTTTTCATTTGCCAATAGCAAGCACCAAGTACTTCATTGGTGTTTTCTATTTGCCTTTTCATAAGCAAAAATGTAGCGCCGCGCTTCAGGCTATCTGTATTGGGGCTTAGGTACATTCCTCTCATGAGCTGTATGTAGCGGCCCAAAACCCCTGCGCGTTTGTCAGGCTGGCCAGCAAAGCGATAATAAAAGTTTTCCAATACGAGTAGAGACCTTGTATGAGGCACTTGGCTGTAGAGCAAATTGTGTATTTTGGCCACCGCTACTTGATTCTGAGCACGCTCAAAGCGGTCTAAGACGTAACTTGTGGTAGCCCAGTCATTTTTCTGAATCACAATTTGTAATAAACGCTCGTCCAAATGCGGACTCAAATCATAAGCCATATTACCCGCGTCGTTCAAATGATAGAGAGGGGTAAGGTTGTATTCGTTGTCAGAGGTTTTGATATAATTCACCATTTTGTTATAAATCAGCTTAGACTTATAATCGTCTCCACTCTTGAGAGAGGGCTTAAACAGTTTAGTGAGTTCAAGAATAGACTCTTCTTGCTCCAGTTTTTGATTAAATGCGTCATTGAACTGCTTTTTGCTAGCCTCAAGTTTGAATATTTTTGTATAGGCAAAATTGACCCTGTATAAATAATTGTCTTTCAGTATTTTATTTAGCGTCTGAGCTTCCAAAGTAGCATATTCGGCAGACGACGTTTTGTTGATATAGGTCGTAAACTCAAGCAACTTTTCTATATCATCGTCGTTCAGAAGCATTTGGGCATAGTGTTCACACAGTTTTTTCTTTTGTTCGGTGCTTAGCAAATGACTCTTTTTGAAAAGAGTTGCGGCCTCTTTTTGAATAACCTTGTCGTTCAAACAACTTTGGTAGAGAACGTCTAAGAACTTTTTGGTGTAATTTTTATCCGTAATAAAGGTATCAATTTCGGTATAAATAGCCTCATAAAGCAAAGCAGAGCTAGTATATTGAATTCCTTTGGTCTCTTCCTCTGCCTGTTTTTTAATCAATGCAAACAAATATTTTTTTAAACCCTCAGTTATCGTCAGAATATCCTGCTTGGTGTACTCCTTTCGGACGCTCTTGTCCTCGTGGTAGTATTTTAAACCTTGCACGACAAAGTAGGGGTCTTCACTTCTATAAACCTCCGAAAGCGCCGGTATGTAGCCTGCTTTTGTTCTTTCCTCTAAGGAAAACTTGGGTAGTACATCACTGGCAGCAGAGATAACATTTTCTAGATGATTGTAATTCCATACCACAATGCCTTCCTGCCTGGAACAAGTTATAACCAAATTGTTATTGGTGAAACAAACCGAATACATTTTATCTCCTTCAATACCAGACTGGTAGTAGTCCATTAAGCGCCCATATTCATTATACCGCTCTGCCCGCGTTTTGTCCAAAAGAACAAGTATGTAAGGGTTTCTAAAATTATTCTGGTCGGTTTCTAGCTTGATGGCGCGGTTCTCTAAAAAAACCTCTTGTTCTAAATAGCTCAAGCCGCGATAGAGCAGGGCTTCGGAGCGAGAGGAGCGAAGCGTGCGTTGAAGCGTATAGAGATTGCTGGAGCGCCAAATGTCAAAGTCAATATTCCGAAGCGGAAGACGCTCTTGATTTTTTAAGAAACCTGTTTCAACGTCAAAGATGTTCAACAGCAGACTGTCTTCGTAGGGGTCTGAGCTGGCATAAAGCTCATGAGTAAAAGAAGCATAACGCATATTGCGGATTCGCCCTTTGGTAGAGAAAGTTCTGAGTTTTTCAGGGCTTAGTAGCTTAACCACGGCAATCTCATTATTAGCGGTTTGCATCAATACTGCATTGGTATCGCCCATAGAAAGCGGCATTTTCCAGTTGGTTTCATAGGGGCGGCTATAAACAATTTTATCCTCTCTGACTGTATGGAGTTGGCCATCGTTTGTTCTCACCATCATATAATCAGCGGCTGGTAGAGCAAGCGCTTCGGTGGGTGTAGCCTTAAAAGGAATTTTTTTTAAGATACTTCCATTCATATCCAAGATATGAACGGTGTTGTCAGTACAACAGGCTATAATTTTTTCTCCGCTGGCATTGGCGGTCGCATACACATACCAAGCGTCTTCCTTGGGTGGAATCTGTAATTTCACAAAGCCATTCTGCTCCCAGACACGCAGACGCTTGAGTGGCTTAGAACCTCCCTCTGCTGCCACAAACCACTGCAAGTCAGTACTAAAAGCAATATTTTCAAACCCGCCTTCACTAGACTCGAACATCGTACAAAGCTCATTGACCGGAATAAAGGCTTGGTTAAGAATTAAAATTTTAGAGCTAGAACGTATCATGCTAAACAAACCTAAAGAAATAATTTCGGTATAATTGCCTTCAAAGTTCGTGATATTGTTGATAACCTTGCCAGTTGTAACATCTATTTCGGACAGTTGTGTGCGCGAAGAATCCTGCCCAAAGTTACTCAAAACCAAAAAAGCGTTATCTGAGCGCCTGAAAGTAGCAGCTTTATAGCCAGAAGCCACTGAATTGTGGGCGGTCAAGTCTGCATTAAGCAGTAGGGTTCGGGTTTCGCTGTCGCCTTCGTATTCTAATCTTGCAATCAAGAATTGTGTGTTATCAAATTCATACAGAACGAGGCCACGGTCTTGAACTGTATTGTTGTTTTGGACAGAATTAACGCAGCGGCCAGTCCAATCATAGACTTCCATGAGCTTGTTTTTTTTATCCGTCAGATATATTTTTTTTCCATCTGCCGTAACTTCTATATTGGTAAACTGGCGCTCAGGTACAGTAAATGAGGTTATTTCGGTGCCGTCTCTGGCCAATAGGGCACATCGCTCTTGGCCAGCCACCGCAATTTGATTATTGGCTAAAATTTCAAAGTCAGTAATAGGTATGTCGCCTGTTCGTATGGTGTAGGAGGCATTTTTGTTTTTGAGGTCTTTTACTGTAAGAAAAACATCGTTTTCAATGTAACAGACTTCGTTGCTATTGTATAAAAATGCAGGTGCAAGCTGTTTGGTAGGCACATTATAGATTTTCTGAGCAGGCAGCCTGTATGAGTTATGCAATATCCGCAAGGCAGATTCCCTAAAGCGGTAATTGTCTGTAAAAAATTTATTAAGATTAAAAGCCATGCCCAGTAGGTCTAAGGCCATATTCGGGTCTTTGCCTTCAATATTTTGTGCCAAATTAATAAGAGCATTCAACTGGGCTTGGTAGCTCGTTATTTGGGCTTGCCTGCTCGTTGAATCCGCTTTGTCGTTGGCGGCGGTCAGCTCTTTCAGCTTGCTTTCAAGGCTTTTATTTTTTTTGTCTATGGTTTCTGTAGTCTGGTTTTCCGAGTCGTCTAAACGGTCTTGTATAAGATTTCGGTAGTTCTTGGGGCGGTCTGGACAACCAGAGGCTGCTTCAAGCACCTTCTTGGCCATCACAAACTTCTCTGCTTTTATATAACTATCGGCTTGTTTCATAAGAGCTTGCCAGCAACTACCCTGAGCCAGTGCTCCGCTTATTTGCCACAATAAAAAAAACAAGACCAGACAGAAACCACGCACTTTTATACCCAAACCCATACTTGTTGCTATATCTTCTTAGAAAAAAAATTGGACTGCAAAATACAAATAAAATAGATGCTGCTTCATGAAGTGGTAATAATTTTGTAGGGGTTTAAACCTTACAAGCTGATTCTAATCTAAGCCAAAAACCGTTGTTTTACAACTTTAAAATTAATCACACGCCTATGGCTAAGTTTCATACTGTCCGTTTATTCCTGCTGCTTGTTTTTATGGCCTTTAACCACCTTGTTTGGGGGCAAACGTACGTAGAAGACGTAGCGCCTATCATTTACAACAACTGCACGTCTTGCCACCGAAGCGGCAACATTGCACCTTTTAGCCTAACAGGCTACGAGGAGGTCAAAGCATTTAGTACAAGCATACGCGGCTCTGTTCTTTCGCGTGAAATGCCGCCTTGGCCTCCAGACCCTAGCTACAGTCGTTTTCAGCACGAAAGAACGCTTACTGACGTACAAATTCAAACAATTGTTTCTTGGATAGATAAGGGTATGCCGCAAGGCGACCCCAGTAAAGAGCCAGCTAAACCCAAGTATGACGAAATTGAAGATTTGGGAACGCCAGACCTTGTTTTAAAAATGAAAACAGCTTACACGCACAAAGGGACTGGTACAGATATGTACCGCGTTATGGTTGTACCTACTGGCCTCAAAGAAGACAAAATGATTAAGGCCATTGCGGTTGTGCCAGGAAACCGCGATATTGTTCACCACGTTATAACCGCCTTAGATACCACCGGGCAAGCCCGCATTCTTGATGCTGCAGACCCGCTTGAGGGCTACGAACAGTATGGTGGCTTTGGCTTTCAAACAGCCACCAATAACTTTCATAACTGGGTGCCGGGAGCTTCTTTTTTGACTACTTTCCCTAAAAATATGGGCAAGGTTTTGTTCAAAAATACCGACTTACTCATGCAAATGCACTATGCGCCCAGTAATAGCGATGCCACAGACCAGAGCATGGTTTATATCTATTATGCAGACGAACCTACTGAAAGAACGATTGTTACACAGCCTGTTATTAACCCCCTGTTTCTGAACGAGGAGTTTCTTATTCCGGCCAACACAGTCAAAACCTTTAGAGCAGACCTCACCATTCCAAGAGATATATCTTTGCTGGGTGTAGCACCGCACGCTCACAATTTAGGCAAAAGTTTTGAGGTTTATGCTATTCCTCCACGCAGCAACGATACCATTAAACTTATACGCATCAATGAGTGGGATTTCCATTGGCAAGGACAATACAATTTTAACAAGCTGATAAAAATTCCGCGCGGCTCAAAACTCTATGCCAAGGCTGTTTATGATAACACAGAAGCCAACCATCACAATCCAAATAGTCCACCTAAGGATATGCGCTGGGGCGAAAGTACCTCTGAAGAAATGTTTTTGGTCTATTTCTCCTACATACCATACAAAGCAGGCGACGAAGATATAGAGTTGGTTACATCTATTCAGGAGAATCAAGCAGAAAAGATTAGAATGAACCTTTTCCCGAATCCTGCCCAGACACAGGTACTTATCCAAGTAGAGAGCGTTCCGCAGCGTGTAGAAGTGGTGGATATGCTAGGGCAAGTGGTGAGCGTACCAACGTGGGAGCAGCAGCGCATTGGCAATACTTATCAAATTAGCAGCAATGTGAGCACTCTGACAAATGGGCTTTATGAAGTGCGGATACTTACCGAAAAAGGTCAAGCATCGCGAAAAATGCTAATTGTTAGGTAATTACCTTAGAAAGCCTTTGCAAGGACATAGCAGATAAATTGATTGATATGATTTATCTGCTTTAGGAGCACATCTCTGATTTTGAGTAGTTTTTTCTTTGATTCACTCTCTTGCAAAACATAGTTGCACATAAAATCTCACCCTCTGACAGTTTGAGCCATTCGCTTTTGTCTGATGCGAGGCAGGGCTTAAAAGCTCTTGAGATTTTGCTAGTTATCTGACAAAGCAGCTTAAAAACTAAGAGGTGGTTTAAATTTCATATTTACTTCTTTTTTGAGGACAAAATTTTGGTGAAAAGGTAAAAATGTGCTTGCTTTTTACGAAAAATAAACGTTCTATCAACAAAAAACGCTTTATAAAATCCATAAAAGACCTTTTATAAATTTTTAAACAGCCTCTTGAACCACTCAAATTTTTTTTGATTTATAATTTTTTTTAAAATTATATTTTTATAAAAAAAAATTGTCTAAAATTTGGTGGAGTAGATTTTTTTTTTTTGTGCGTCAAAACGTGCGCGCTTATTACCTCAGTAATTGTTTTCGTGTTGCGTGTTTTGGCATACTTAACCCAATGTTCAACTCTTAAATTTTACGTTAAAAACATGAAAAAGTATGTTTTATTGGCTTGTTTATTGACGAGCACCACATTCGTCAGCGCGGCAAGCGTTGAAGTAAGCAAAGAAGTTGCGCCTAGCGCTACTGAAGTTCTGTTAAAGGGCAGCGAAGAGAGAAAAGATGAGACTTCATTTGCAAGCATTGAAGTAAGCAAAGAAGTTGCACCTAGCGCTACTGAAGCCGTGTTAAAAGAGAGAGAAGAGAAAAAAGAAGTAGTAACTACAGCTTATATCTGCAACTTTAAGGTTAATGGAGAGGTTATTCCTGTTCCTATGCCAAATCAGTTTAGTGATTCTGTAAACGCCTTGCTTTGTGGAATAGTGCAGTTACTTGTAGATTTAGGTTTTACACCAGGATAACCTATACATTTTTGCATGATGTAACTGAAATAATCTTGCTTAGGATATAATTTTCTCCTTTATTCGCAAGTATAGTACCTATTCCCCTTGGCGTACTACAAAAAAACTAGTGGGAATAGGTACTACTCATAAATTTCTCAAACAATTTCAATACCATGAATCTCAAATATTTTATATTTTTCTGGCTTTTTGTAGCAAAAATACCTGCGGCTTATACACAAGTTCCTAGTGTGGGTATTCAGTATATAGTCAGTGTCAATACTGATGATATCGTGATGAGAACCAAAGAAATTTATAGTTTGGTAATTGTCAAGAATGAGTCCATTTACTACAACCATCTCATAGATAGCATGAGCGATTTTCCACACAAGGCCATTCTTGCCCAGCCCAAAAAAATAGGAATTGGTACAAAAGTTAAACTGAGTGATAATCATACAACTGTTATTGCTCAAGATGTGCTGTATAAGAATTATGAACAAGACAGCATTATTTACAACGCGGAGTTAATGCATACTGGCCGATTTGAATTGGTTGGTGAGAGCTTGCAACTATTTGATTGGCATATCTTGCCAAACAGCGACACCCTCATACTGGGTTACAAGTGCCAGGCAGCCAAGGCTGATTTTCGCGGCAGAACTTACACGGCTTATTTCAGCCCTCAGCTCCATGCCTTTGGTGGTCCTTGGAAGTTTGATGGCTTGCCGGGTCTTATCTTACAAGTGCAGTGCCATGAAAAGTTCTTTGTTATTGAACCCTACAAGATTGTTTTGAATGCCACTTTAGACCCCATCAAGAATCCTTACAGAGAACTCTCAAAAGAGACTTTGAACAGAGAGCAATATATATATGTCTTTGGACAAGGAAGATTAGACTATTATAAATTTATCAAAGCTGGTTTGGCTAAATACCTCCCAGATACACCGCTTCCATTTAGTTTTTTGTCTGATAAGCGTATAGAAGATGATATGGAAGGCGAAGATATAACGGATAGCAGCCTCAAAGGGATAGAGGAAAGACTCAAAAAGACTGCCGAGAGATTGAATATGGGCAAAAAGGACAACAAGAAAAAATAGAATGCGGCTTGTATTGGTAATTTTTTTATTCTTTTTATTCTTGCCCAGGCTCATGGCGCAAACCCTTACTGGTACTATTACAGACAAGGAGGGTTTGCCTATTTCTATGGCCAATATCCTCATCAAGGAAGCTAACCAGCCCCAAAATATTTTAGAGTTTACGCGGAGCAAGGCAGGAAAGTTCAGCCTCACGCTCAAAAAAAGCTACCAGAACTTACGCATAGACGTTACGGCCTTTAGCCACGCATCAGACTCCGTTATTGTACTTAACCCGCACAAAGACAGCACCTACTTCTTTCAGTTTAAGCTGACATTTATAGCTCAGGAGCTCAAGGAAGTGGTAGTTATGAGTGAGAAAAAACTTATAGATGTTAAAGAAGATACAGTAACTTACAACGTAAGCGCTTACAGGAACG
This sequence comes from Cytophagales bacterium, assembly GCA_013299045.1. Taxonomy (GTDB): domain Bacteria; phylum Bacteroidota; class Bacteroidia; order Cytophagales; family Bernardetiaceae; genus RDZD01. The sequence goes on from JAAFJX010000009.1 coordinate 118,854, forward strand.
GGACAGAGCAAAAGATAGAAGACGTACTAAAAAAAATGCCTGGCATTAAGGTAAATGAAAATAGTGGTACAATATCCTATAAAGGCAAAGAGGTAGAAACTGTAACACTAGAAGGAGACGACCTCTTTGGCAAAAACTACGCCATAGGCACCAAAAACATCAACGTAGATATGGTAGAGCAAGTCCAAGCCATAGACAACTACTCTGCCAACCCTTTGCTCAAAGGCATAGAAGAGAATGGTAAAGTGAGTCTTAACCTTAAACTAAAGAAAAATAAATTTGATTTGTCAGGGTCTTCCAATATAGGGCTAGGCCTGGCGACAGAACAGAAAACCGCCATTAGTACTAACAACACGCTTTTAGGCATCACACACTCCTACAAATCCTTTGCATTGCTAGCCTTCAATAACGTGGGGCTTAACAGCACGCCTTTTGACCATTTCGGGAATATTCAAACAGCTGAACGCTCGAAGGAGATGCCATACCACGCTCCCAAAATTATTCCTGAAAAAACCTCTTCTACTCCTCTTGCCGATAGCCGTGCCAATGTGAATAAACAGTACTTTGCCAGCTACAACGCTGTTTTTAAGATAAATAAGCGGTGGAGTATCAAGAACAACTTGTACTTTATGAAGGACGATATTTACGGCTATCAGTATTCAAAAATGGCATTTGCAGTTGATGGGTTTGAATTTAATTTTTCTGACCAAACCCAAACGCACAAAAGACCTGTAATGTATAGAGGCGACTTAGAAATGAAATACAATACGTCCAAAACATCGTTGTTGGAATATAACTTTAGAATTAGCCAAGAAAATATCAAAACACCTATCCAAACACGCCTAAACGATTCGCTCAAATTTGAGTCAAGGCTAAATTCTCAAGATTTTTATCTACAACAAAAGCTGCTCTTTACTCAAAAAATTGGTAAAAAACGCGCTTTACAGTTCCATGTTTTGCAATCTACCAACTCTGTTCCACAGATACTAACCCTCACGCCCTCAGTTTTATCCCCCGACACGGCTCATCTAGACAGACAGGAAAGCCAGTTTCAAAAAAATTACATCGAGGCTCAATGTGTACTTTTGGGTGCTATTGGACGTGGCAAATACACCTTTTCACTGGGACTAAGGCATGATAAGAACCACTATACATCTTTGCTCTCAAGTCTATTTTCTAACGGAAAGTTGGGTTTAGGGGCTTCTAACAATCTTATTTACAATCAACAAGCAGTCTATCAAACCGGAGTTTACAAAACGCATTATAAAAAATGGAAATTGGGTGTAGAGTACTCAGTCAGTTATTTGTACCAACAACTGCAAAATGAAAGTATGCCTCAAAATAAACAGGCTTTTATCATAGAACCTTTACTGACTATAGAATACAGGCTAAAAAAGTACTCTTTATTCTCTTTAGCAGCTGGCTATAAGCAAAACCCTTTAGCTCAAAACTATCTCTTCAGCAATGAAGTGCTGGTTGATCCGCGTGCCAGTATAAAAAACACACCCAGCCTCATGCTACAGAATCATAGATTTTATAGCATAAACTACTATTTCAGTAATATGGGAAAATTTTTTACTCTGCATACGATGGCCACATACAGCAGATTGATGGGCAACTTTTTTACAAATTGGACTTTTAGAGAGCGCACCACCCAGCTCAACAACTTCTTTCTGCCTGAACCTACAGATAACTTGCAACTGCTGTTTTCAATAGAACAACTTTTTAAAGAGCAATTATTTAAAGTTGATATAAGCTCTGGTTACAACGTCCTAAGCTATAAAAACATCTTAAACGGCTCTCAGCTACGCAACAACCAAAGCCGCAACTTACATGGAAAGTTAGACTTTACAACAATATTTAATTCACCAATTAATTTTCATAACAAGCTGGAATACAGGCAGAACCTCGCCAGTACCGAAAGTATTAGCAGTACTTTCAAGAATGAGAGTTTTACACATAGTTTCACTACAATCATCAGACTCATAAAAGGCAGTTATATGGCAGTAACCTCGGACTACTACATACCCAACCTCAATAAAAAGAACGATGCCTACTGGTTTTTAGATGCAAAAATAGTTTATGACCCGCCCAAAAGCAAATTTAATTTTATGCTTACGGGGAAGAATCTTTTAAACAAAAAAAACTTTGGGCAAATCCAAACCAGCGACTACGGATTTAGTATGTATCAAAGCAACCTTTTACCACGCTATGTCATGCTACTCGTTTTTTTCAGTTTTTAGTGCCTACCATCAGGCTCTGCCCTATTCAGAATTAAATAGTCGTGCCTTAAAATATATCTAAGGGGTTTGTTATCAGAAAATTAAACAAGCATTTCATCTTTAAAATCTCTTAGTTTTTAGCCTATTTTGTCAAAAAACAGCTAAAACCTCAAGAGCTTCTTACGGCCTGCACTGCCTCGCATCAGACAAAAGCGAATGGCTCAAATGTCAGAGGGTGAGATTTTCTGTGCAACTCTGTTTTGCAAGAGAGTAAATCAAAGAAAAAGCCATTCGCTGGTTTAGATGAAAAAGTTATTTTTCATCTAAATTGGCCTTTTGCGAGGCTTGATTTTTTTGCTATGCCCTACGGTCGGAACTTTCAGCTCGCGCTTCAGTTCGGCATCAAGGCAAAAAGTAGAGAAGAGAAGTCTATCAAAGGCTGTCAAGGTGTTCCCAAAATAGGTAAACTATCCTCCTTGAATTTAGCTTACATCTATTGAATGTACTTTTTAAGGGACGACTAAATAGTCATTGGCACATCAATCAACAGAATTTCTAGTTGGTTGCTGGCTTCAATGCTAATGCTATCGGTGTTCCATATTCCTAAACCATCGCGCTTGTTCAAACTTATTCTATTGATGCTGGCCTGACCGCTCATTACAAACACGTAAACACCATTTCCGTTGCGTTTTATGTTGTATGTGGTCTTGTGGCCAGCGTCAAAATCTCCTATGTGAAACCATGCGTCTTGATGTATCCATACCCCCTCGTCATTCGGATTAGGCGATAGAATTTGCTGTAAGCGGTTTTTGCGGTCTTCGGGGTTGAGCTTTATTTGGTCGTAGCGTGGCGTAACATTGCGCTTGTTTGGGAAAATCCAGATTTGGAGCAAGTGTACCTCTTCGTTATGATTTTTATTTTTTTCGCTGTGTTGAATCCCGGTGCCCGCACTCATAACCTGAATTTCGTTTTTATGAATAACGGAGGTGTTTCCCATGCTGTCGCGGTGTTCTAATGCCCCAAGCAGAGGAATGCTGATAATTTCCATGTTATCGTGCGGGTGCGTTCCAAAACCTGCGCCACCTGCAATTTCGTCGTCGTTAAGAACACGCAAAACGCCAAAGTGCATTTGTTCTGGGTTATAATAACTCGCAAAACTAAAGGTATGGTAGCTTTTGAGCCAGCCATGGTTAGCATAGCCGCGCTTATCTGATTTGTGCAAAACAGTATTCGCCATAATATTTGTTTTTTCGGTGGGTAAATGATTAAATCCAAGTAGTTCTAATGGTTTTAGTTCGTCTATGCTGTTAGTAACAACAGCCGCAGCAGCACCGCCAGTAGCAAAAATACCAATGCCCACAATGCCTAACTTAAGAAAATTCTTTCTGTCCATAATCTGATTGTTGTTTGTACGAAAACACTTTTTGATGTTTCAGCCGTTACAAAAGTACCTTGTTGAAGAGCAATTCTCCATAACCTAGATTAAGAAAAAAACAACCTCTTAATTAACCTCTCTGAGAGATGTAAGTTTTGGGAATGGAATAATTGTATTTTTATACCATAGGAACTTTACTTTTAAAGTACGGCCAACTACGGCTATACTAGGGCTAAGGCCTGTATTTTGCGTTAGTGAGGCGGCGGGTTTAGTGCGTAGCACCGAAGCGAAGCGAAGCCCAAAGACGAACGACCGCGAAGCGGGAACGCCCAAGAAATTGTACAAAAACAATAATACGTCAAAAAGCCAGATGTAATGAATTTGGCAAAAAGTTATTTGAAAACGCGAGAAAATGGCCTCTACAAAAGTAAAAAGAGGGTATTTGGAACTTAAAAAACTCAAAAAGGGCTTTTTGACGACTCAAGAGAGGTTAATTTAAGAGGTTGCTTTCGTTCAACCCCCCCCGCAACTCTGCGGAAAGGACGGTTTTAATAAACGACTATCTATTTCAGTTAGTTAAATGCTACCTATTCTATTTATTGAGCTTTTTGCCCCTCAAAGCAAACTTTGTAAAAAAAAAATCTTCTTTGCATTGTTTTTGTAACTATTTTTATCAAAAGTATCCAAAATTTGGGCTATGCGCTATTATGAAAAGTTGCGCATTTGTGTATATTTGCGCGTATATTCAATTTGTTTATTTTCTTGAATATAAGAATAGTAAAAGACTGGAAATTACTTATAGGCATACAGAGGCATGATTTATTGATTGAGTACAAGCCATAAAGAACGATATGAAATATTTGAAAGCCATTTTTATCATCTTAACGGCAGTTTTTGCTACTGTTTCGTCGCATAGTTTGCTATGCTATGGGCTAGTGTTAAAGCTTTGGTACACACCTTTTCTCTTTTTTACTATTCCGCTCTGGGGCATAGCTGGTTCAAAAATAGCGCAATTTTTACTCAAAAAATTATTGAATAAAAATAGTGAGGATTATATCATTTCTAGACAACCCGACTCTCATGCTAAAAAGGCGCTTTCCTTTCAAAAAACGCATCGTACCGCTTCAGTCGTCGTGATACTAGCCACGCTGATTTCGTTTTTTGCTAATGTACCTATTATTATGATTTTTACTTCCTATAACGAAACCTATCATTATGAGAACTTTAGTGTGAATGCGGCAGCGAACATAACCGGCAAGCGTACTGGGGAGAATCGTGGCACGCACTACTATTTGGATATGAGCTGGACGGATAAAAACAATCAACAACTTGATGTTAGTCTGGACGTTACCAAGCAGTTTTATGACGATAAAAAGATAGGAGACAAAGTTCTGCTCGTGTATTCAGACAAAGACCACACAATGGTTAAACTACAAGAATAAAATATTGACAAAAACACACAAAATAAAACTCTTTAATTTTACCCAGCAAAAAGTATCTTTTCCATGTTAAGCCATTCTTTGGACTCTCTCCTGCGCTGTTATGCGGTGCTCTTCTTGTTTTTACTTTCTCAAAGTGCGGTTTGGGCGCAAAGTCAAAGTTACAGGCTTGGTATGCCTGAGCCGCATACACACTACTATGAGGTAACGATTACCATTTCGGATTACAACAAAAACGAGGCTATTTTTGAGCTACCCGTTTGGATTCCTGGCTCCTACATGGTTCGCGAGTATGCCAAAAATGTGGAATCCGTAGTGGCTAGTAGCGGTAACAAAAGCCTGAAAGTGGAAAAATTGGCCAAAAACCGATGGAAAGTCAGTACAGAAGGACAGAAGAATTTTGACCTCAATTACCGCGTTTATGCTTATGAACTTTCAGTACGGACAAGTTTTTTGGACGCTTCGCACGCTTACATCAACGGAACAAGCGTTTTTATGTATTTGGTTGGTATGGCAGAAAAACCATCTAAGCTCATCATTGAGCCATTTAAGGAGTTTAAAAACATTAGCACTTCGCTCAAAGCAGACGGCTCTGATAAATGGACACGCCTTGTGCCCAACTACGATGTTCTGGCAGACTCACCAATAGAGATTGGTAACCACGATATTTTAGCGTTCAAATACAAGGGCATTCCGCATGAAATTGCGCTATATGGGGGCGGCAACTACGACCCTAAAAAGTTGGTAAAAGATTTTGAGCGCTGCGTGGACGTTTGTACGGAGGTCTTTAAAGAAAATCCTTGCGAAAACTATGTCTTTATTGTGCATAATACACAAAATGGTGGGGGGGGGCTAGAACATTTGAACTCTACTTCGGTGCTGATGAGCCGCCTTGGTTATGCGAATCCGGATAGTTACAGAGGTTTTTTGGGTTTAATCATTCACGAATACTTCCACTTATGGAATGTAAAGCGCTTGCGCCCTAAAGCACTTGGCCCTTTTGACTACAACCAAGAAAATTATACAAGTATGCTATGGGTGGCGGAAGGGATTACGAGCTACTATGACGAACTTTTGAGCATGAGAGCTGGCTATAACGACCATAACGGCTACCTCAACACGCTTTGTGGCAGTATTGGTACCATAGAAAACCGTTTTGGAAGGCGCGTTCAGCCTGTAACGGAGTCTAGCTTTGATGCTTGGATTAAGTTTTATAGAGCTGATGAGAACTCGGCTAATGCCACAGTTTCTTATTACACTTATGGCTCAATTCTGGGAGCGCTCTTGGACTTAGAGCTTTTGGGCGCAACCAACGGCGAAAAAGGGCTTGACGAACTGATGCGAGAACTTTATTTAGAAACGTATAAAAAGCAAAATAAAGGCTATACCGATGAAGAATTTAAAGAAGCCTGCGAAAAAATGGCGGGTAAAAAAATGACAGACTTCTTCGAGCAATATGTTGGCGGAACAACCGTACCAGACTACAACCGTATTTTTGGTTATGCGGGCTTAGAGCTTAAACAAGAAACACCTAAAAATGTATCCTTGGGCTGTTCTCTGGACGATACTGGCGGCAAACTACTGGTAAAAAACGTTTATAAAGGCGGAGCAGGTTATGCCGACGGTCTTAACGTCAATGACGAGATTATAGCCGTTAATGATTTCAGAACCCTGAGCCGCGCACAACTAAGCGAAATTTTGCTGGATAAAAAAGAAAATGATGTACTCAAAATCCTTGTGGCGCGTGGTGGTGTTCTCTTGAACTTGAGCATAAAACTCAAAACAGATATAAACAAAGTATTCTTTTTTGAGAGCCTCAATAACCCCTCTGTAACACAAATGAAGATTAGAAGCCGTTGGCTTATGCAAATGCCTTGATACCCCTTTGGGACAGTAGGTAGTGAATCGAGCAAACAAGCACGTGGGAAGCAAAACAATACTCATCTCACGTGCTTGCGCTTACTGCCAGTCTTCAGCGAGCCGTTTTTTATAGATATGAAACTCTGTCCAAATGCTATCCAAAATATCTTTTGCAGGCTCTATACGTTGAATACTTGCAGCTACTTGGCCTATTTCTAGTTCTCCTTCCTCCCAGTTTCCTTCAAAAATACCTAAGCGAGAACGCCCACGCCCTAATAACTCACGGAGGGCATCAGGAGCTACACCAGCCATTTCAGCTTCTTTAAGGCGCTTATAGAGCGGATTTTTGAGCATTCTTGTTGGCGTTATTAGCTTCATTATCAGTTCAGTATCGCCCTCTTTGGCATTTAATACGGCTTGCTTAAAAGCATTGTGCGCCGAGGACTCTTCGGCTACTGCAAAGCGGCTACCTACCTGCACTCCGCACGCGCCCATACCAATAGCAGCCAACATTGAGCGCCCACAAGCAATGCCTCCAGCCGCCACTACTGGTATGCGCACCTGCCGCACAAGTTCAGGAATGAGGCATAAAGTTGTGGTTTCTTCACGCCCGTTGTGCCCACCCGCCTCAAAACCCTCTCCGATGACCGCATCTACACCCGCCGCTTGCGCCTTTAATGCAAATTGCGAACTGGCTACTACGTGCAAAACTTTGCAACCTGCTCCTTTGAGTTGTGCTGTGTATTTAGACGGACTCCCCGCAGAGGTAATGACAACAGGCACACGCATAGCGAGGATATGTGCTATATGCGCTTCTGCATGAGGATAAATAAGCGGTAAATTGACAGCAAAAGGCTTGTCTGTTGCTACTTGGCACTTGGCAATATGCGCTGCCAAAACTTCTGGCCGCATAGAACCCGCCCCTATAACTCCCAAGCCGCCGGCCTCACTGACAGCTGATGCCAACTTCCAGCCGCTACACCAGACCATACCAGCCTGTATGATTGGAATTTTGATACCCAAAAAGTCATTCAAACAAGACATGGTCAGTCAATCCGCTTAAAGTTCCTAGATTATGATATTCAAACAGTTCAATGGGCTTGTAACCACCTCATGATTGAGGAAAATTGACTAAATCAATCTGCTAAACCTGTATAACACCAACATTATAACGTTTCTCAATGGGAGCGTTATTGGCAGCTTCAATGCCCATAGAAATGACTTTTCGGGTATCAAGCGGGTCTATGATATCGTCCACCCAAAGGCGTGCGGCTGCATAATAGGGCGAGAGTTCGGACTCATATTTTTGAGTAATTTCTTCCAAAAGTGCATTTTCAGCCTCTGGCGTAATGACCTCACCTTTTGCTTTGAGCGTCGCTACTTTGATTTGAAGCAGTGTTTTGGCAGCAGAGCCACCACTCATGACGGCTATTTGTGCCGAAGGCCAAGCGTAGATAAGACGGGGGTCATAAGCCTTGCCACACATGGCATAGTTACCTGCACCATAAGAGTTCCCCACCACAATCGTAAACTTTGGCACTACAGAATTGGCCATAGCATTGACCATTTTAGCGCCATCTTTGATGATGCCCCCATGTTCTGATTTGCTGCCAACCATAAAACCAGTAACATCTTGCAAGAATACGAGAGGAATTTTCTGCTGGTTACAGTTCATAACAAAGCGAGCAACTTTATCAGCTGAGTCAGAATAAATAACCCCACCCATTTGCATTTCGCCTTTCTTACTCTTTTGAACAGAGCGTTGGTTGGCCACTATGCCCACAGCCCAGCCATCTATACGGGCTGTTCCACAAATAATACTTTTGCCATAACCTTCTTTATAGTGGTCAAACTCTGAGTTATCCACTAAGCGCTCTATGATTTCCATCATTTCGTAGGGCTTAATGCGTGTAGAAGGCAAAATCCCATAGATTTCTTTAGGGTTTTTCAGTGGCGGCAAGGCGGCTACCCGATTAAAACCTGCCGTAGGCAAGCTGCCCATTTTAGACACAATTCGGCGAATAGCTTCCAAACAAGCCGCATCGTTTGGATATTTGTTGTCAGTAACCCCCGATATTTCGCAATGTGTAACAGCACCGCCGAGAGTCTCATTATCTACACTTTCACCTATGGCAGATTTCACCAAATAAGAGCCTGCCAAGAAGACCGACCCCGTACCTTCTACAATCAAGGCCTCGTCAGACATAATGGGCAAGTAAGCACCACCAGCCACACAACTACCCATGATGGCTGCAATTTGCACAATGCCCATGCCCGACATCATGGCGTTGTTGCGAAAAATGCGCCCAAAATGTTCTTTATCCGCAAAAACGTCAGACTGGAGCGGTAAGTAAATGCCTGCACTGTCCACCAGATAAATGATAGGAATTTTATTCTCCATCGCAATTTCTTGCGCCCGCAGATTCTTTTTGGCAGTTATTGGAAACCAAGCACCTGCTTTGACAGTCGCATCATTGGCTACAATCATGCAAAGCTGCCCGTGTATTCGCCCAAGACCCATAACTACCCCACCTGAGGGGCAACCACCGTGCTCAGCATACATACCTTCGGCGACAAAAGTACCAACCTCAAGAAATTCAGAGTCAGGGTCTGTCAGTTTTTCTATACGCTCACGTGCGGTGAGTTTACCCTTGGCATGATGGTCTGAGATTCTCTTTTCGCCTCCGCCCAGGTGCGCTTTTTTTATTTTAGCCTTTAGTTGGAAAGCCAACTGCTTATTTACGTCTTCGTTTTTGTTGTATTCAATATCCATACAAGTTGTAAGTTATATCATGCCATACTGGTCTATGCCTAGGCTTTCCGATTGAACAATAGATTACGCTCGCAATTTAATGGCAAATCTTTAAACTACAAGCCATGCTCAAAAAAATATAGAAAATGAGCTAGCAACATCAGCAAGCGTAATAAAAAAAATAATGCCGTCCTAAACGTTTTTAAATTTCTCTAAAAAAGATTTCAATCTGCCCCTTACTTGATAACGTTTATTGATGGTGTTTGCTGCCCAAGACTTTTGGTAGGTAATAAGAGGGGCATCTTTGAGTTAAAACCTTCCCAAGCCTTCAGTCATTTATTCAGGACGGGGTTCGTGTTGAGTTATAAAAAAAAACCTTTTTGCAAAAGTGCTTTTGTTGTTCTGTCAAAACTACTCAAAAGATGATATTTCTGTTACTCTTGCAAAAAAGTTTTTTTTTATTTCAATTTTTGTTAGAAGCCTCATATTGCAAAAGGGGTTTGATGTTCAGTCTCGGCCTTGAGCGCGTTAATTTTTTAACTTGAGGCTTAATGAGTGGTTTTAAACTTTACAAGCCAGTTCATCTTTTTAGAAAAGTTCTTTTAAACATAAATTTGCTTGTTTTTCTTTGTCATGAGGAGGTAAAAATTTCAATTTTTGTTAGAAGCCTCATATTGCAAAAGGAGTTTGATGTTCAGTCTCGGCCTTGAGCGCGTTAATTTTTTAACTTGAGGCTTAATGAGTGGTTTTAAACTTTACAAGCCAGTTCATCTTTTTAGAAAAGTTCTTTTAAACATAAATTTGCTTGTTTTTCTTTGTCATGAGGAGGTAAAAATTTCAATTTTTGTTAGAAGCCTCATATTGCAAAAGGGGTTTGATGTTCAGTCTCGGCCTTGAGCGCGTTAATTTTTTAACTTGAGGCTTAATGAGTGGTTTTAAATTTTACAAGCCAGTTCATCTTTTTAGAAAAGTTCTTTTAAACATAAATTTGCTTGTTTTTCTTTGTCATGAGGAGGTAAAAATTTCACTTTTTGTTAGAAGCCTCATATTGCAAAAGGGGTTTGGTGTTCAGTCTCGGCCTTGAGCGCGTAGGGTTCGTTTACTTTTGGCATCTAAACTTGCATTTTTAGCTTATCAATAGTTACTTGTTGTGCTTCAATGTGGCTTGTTGCTTCTGCATGGCTGAGCTGTATTTGTGAGGGGTTGTCGGCATTGACAGCCACCTGCCTGTGAGCACTACCTGCAAGCAGCGTAACCACTAGCAAAAAAGCAAAAACAAATAATTTATGTCATGAGCGAAAAATGGTTTGTGTGAAATTTTCTACAATATACACGCATGATGGAGGTAAAATACTAAAAAATGGCGTTAAAAAAGCGTTAGCATGACTATTTTTTATTGATTTAGTCTTATCTTGTATAACTAAAATTATATTTTTAAAAATAATCTTAACAAATAGCAACGTAACATTTAAAAATTTTTAAAAAAGCACAATGCCGCAATCTTTAAAGTAATGAATAGGCACGAATAGACGTTTAACACTTTTTATATCTCTTTAAGAACAATTAACTATTCTTTTAAAAACTAATAATCAGATACTTAACTAAATGAAAGCGCTATATTTACCGAGTGTTCATTGACTCTTGTTTTTTGCAAAGAGAAATAAACCAATTTTGCGAAGTTATCTGGGGGCAGCAGTCTATAATCTGCTTTCAGAGCAAAGCGATAACCTAAGTAAAACTTTATGAAACTGCGATTCTTTCTTCTGACTTTTCTACTTCTCGTTGCAAGAGGTTGCGATTTCTATTCAACAAGTCTGTGGTTCTTTAAGCGCCCAACCGACGAGACGAATCCACTCACCAGTGTACTAGGCTTTGGTTGGAATGGTTTAGTTTTAGTCAATATTGCTCTTGTTGGCTTAATCATTTATGCCTTCTATGTTTATTCTTATAAATATTTTGTTCAGAAGGTTTTTATGGAGGGCGGTGGCCTCACAGACTATATCTCTGAAGGATATTTCAATAAAAAAGGGCAATTCTATCGCGTCTTTTATCAAGCACCTAAGAATAAGCAGGTACTGATTGCGCACTTGGGATACATCATGGTGCGTGTGTTGATAGTGGGGAGTTTTTTGGCTACAGGCCATAATCTCTGTCAATACTATGATGTGGTTATTTATAACTCCTTGAGAGAGGTCGTTATTAGGCCCTTGTTTGTTATCTATGGGTTAGTCGCTCTGACCTTTATTTTCTTTGTGTATAGGCTTTGGAACAGGGAGTTTATGCTCAATAAAAATCTTTCTTAAAAGTTTGGTTTACCTATTTTTAACTTAAAAACCACTAAAAAAACGACAAAACTCATGGGTCATAGCTTTTATATTTTGCTTATCTTTCTGCTAACTACTATTTCGTGCAAAAGCCAGCAACTAACAGAAAAATCTGCATACATAAAGTCTGTTGGAGATATTGCTCACGATAAAACTCTTGATAAAAAGGAATTTTATTTATGTGATGCCGAAAACATCATACAGTATCATAATGATTATCAGGGCTTGCAGTATAAGGGTGAGAAGATAGCTCTTGTCAATACCTTCAGTAAAAAGTATGTGCCAACGAATCAGGAAGAGGATTCGGGGCTTATCAGAATACGCTTTGTGGTGAATTGTAAGGGCGAAACAGACCGATTCAGGCTTATTGCTATGGATAATGACTACAAAGGAAAAAATTTCGGAAAAAAAGTAACCAGACAACTGATTTCTATTTGTAAGAGTCTTGATGGCTGGATACCCAAAAAGCTAGACGGCAGAGCTGTGGATTATTATCAGTACCTCATCTTTAAAATAAAAAATGGTCAAATCATAGAAATAATGCCATGAAGAAGTATTTAATCTTATTTTTCGTTTTGCTCCCAGCTCTTGGGTTTAGCCAGCCGCCAAACTGCAACGTGTATCTCTACAACAAAGATACAGTGCAATATGAAGTGTGTAAGAGTATAGAAAATGTGCCTTTTTATCAATACACCAAAGAATTTCAGGAGGAGTTTGATAAAGCCATCAAAAAGTGTCCACACTTTGCTTTTGGTTATCAGGCCAAAGCAACAGCCTATTTAAAAAGTGGAGACTTTCTGACATGGAAGTACTTGATTGATAAGGCAGTAGAGTATGATACATTGCCATATATTGGCTACCGTGGCTGGTGTAAGTACCAATTTTTTAGAGACTATGAAGGTGCTATAAAAGACATTGAGTTTGCCGAAAAACGTTTTGGAATTCTCAACGCGGGTTACTCGGCAGCAGGTGATTATCATTTGACTATGGCTAAAGCAATGTGTTATAGCGCATTAGGAGATAAACAAAAAGCGATTCGCATTATGGAAAATCTCTTTACAGTAACTGACTACGTGGTCGGTCTTTTTGACTATTATCAACTTGCCGTAACGTATTTTCAGGTCAATGATTTGAACAATGCAACGAAGTATTTAGATAAGCAAACAGCCATAAACGACCTCGCTGAAAATAGATTCTACAAAGCTAAAATTGCTAAGATAAACGGCAATAGTGCTTCTTTTGAAAAAGAAAAAAGCGAAGCAATAAGGCTTTATAATACCCAAAAAATACTATTTGACCCTTACACCGAGCATCTTAACAAGGTGTATCTAAACACAATAGCCCAAGAACAGTACGCCAATTAGTGCATTGCTAGGTTGCCAGAACGGCCAATCAGTTTGATTCGTAAAACAATACAGCCCGTTGTAAAAAACTCATTTATAGTGTGTTATAAGTATATGCTAACACGATTCTAATTTTTGGCAGTCAGAAGTGAAAAAAAAATCTATTTTTGCAATCTGTTTGTAGTCGTAAAACAGAATAACTTTCTTGAAATCAACTTAGTTTGATATTTAGAATAGTTATGTGTGTGTATTAAAAACATAGAATTACAATGAAAATTGGCATAGTGTTCAGGCATTTGTCCGCAACCGAAGGCGGCGCATACAGTTACATACAAACGCTTACTGGTCTTTTAAGAGAAAAAAACGAAGCGTCAAAAATATTGATTATCAATATTATAGAAGATTATAACAATAAAAAATGGGCAACTTTTGAAGAGAACAATCTCATACTGAACACCGAAGCCGCCCCCTTAGATATCAGTGCCCAAAAAGAGTTAAAAAAGTTGCAAAAGAAGCTGTGGTGGGCAGAAGTGATGCTTTTTAAATTAAAGCTCCCAAAGGCTAAGCTATGGCAACAAAAAGCGGCAGAGGCCATTCGTGTGCATAAAAAAAAATATATCAATCTGAATGACCTGCTTAAAGAAGTGGCCTTAGAATATCAGATAAACCTCTTTTATTACCCCAAACCATTTTATACACCTTGCAGAGCAGTGCCGTACATTACTACCATTTGGGACTGCGGCCACCGCACCATTCCACAATTTGCAGAAGTGAGCGCAAACGGCGAATACGAAAAACGTGAAGAATGGTTCAGAAAAGCACTTTCAGAGGCCGTCGGTGTAGTGGTAGAGTCAGAAGCTGGCCTTAGAGAGTTGCAAAAGTTTTTTGGTTTAGAGGCTGCCAAAACTTTTTTGATGCCTATGTTTGCTTCTGCTGCCTTGTTGAATGCAGACCAACATAAGGCCAATACTTGGTTTCAGAAGCAAGCCTTTGCTAAAAAGCAGTTCTTGCTTTATCCAGCACAATTTTGGGCACACAAAAACCATGATAACTTGCTAAAAGCCCTCCGAATAGCCCATGTACATCAACCAGAAATACATCTGGTGTTGTGTGGTTCAGACCAAGGACATCTAAAAGTTGTACAAGAATTGGTTGCTGAATTAGATTTAAGCCAGAACGTGCATTTCTTAGGTTTTGTTGCTACTGAAGAATTAAAATTACTCTATATCAATGCTTTAGCCTTGATTATGCCCACTTTTCTGGGGCCTACAAATATGCCGCTTACGGAGGCGCAGCAGCTGGGCTGCCCTGTGCTTTGTTCTGCACTCGAGGGGCACTATGAGCAAACAGGGCGATGTGCCTTGTTTTTTGAGCCTGATAATCCTGAAATGATGGCAGAACAAATTTTGCGTATTTATGAAGACCAAAACCTTCGCCATGAATTGATTGCTAAAGGACGAGAAGTGGTTACGCATAATGAACCAGAACTGTATGCAGCAGACCTTCTCGCTTTTTTGAAAAACAGCAGCAGTACTTAGTAAAAAAATAAGCCTTTGTTATGAAAAAGCTTCTTTATGAATGTAATTTGTAAAGGCTTTGAATGTAATATTGCAGCATAGTACACTTATAAAAAAAGTAAACATGGACTTGCTAAAATGCGTAGTCTAATCTCATACAGAGCTAATGAAACGAAACCGTGCCGCTTTATCTTGCATTCTTATAATTTTCTGCTGTCTTATTTTAGCTCAGAATAGCCTTGCGCAAACCAAGCGTTTTGAAACTGTATTTGAACGGAGCGCAGGCCAGGAAACAGTTACCTATCAAGAAGGCATTGCATTTTTAGACTCCCTCGCCAATGCTTATCCTTTTCAGCTCAAACTATCAGAATATGGCAGTACCGATATTGGCTATCCTTTGCACGTGGCTGTGTTATCCGACAACGGTATTTTTGACCCTAAATTATTGAGTGAGCAAGGCAAAACCGTTGTCTTGATTAATAACAACATTCATCCTGGCGAGCCAGACGGCGTTGATGCTAGCCTCATGCTGCTCCGCGACTTGCTACAAAACCCTATTTATGAAACAGTTTTGAAGGATATTGTCATTGTTTGTATCCCATTCTACAATGTAGACGGCACGCTCAACCGCAATTCGCACAGCCGAGCCAACCAGACAGGCCCTATCAGTTATGGATTCCGCGGCAATGCCTTGAATTTGGATTTGAACCGAGATTTTATAAAAGCGGATTCTAAAAATGTAAAGACCTTTTACGATATTTTTCATACATGGCAGCCCAGTGTTTATCTTGAACCACACGTTACTAATGGTGCAGACTATCAACACGTTATGACCTATCTCTTTACACAAGAAGATAAACTTGGCGGCGAACTTGCTGGCCTAATACGCCAAAGTATGGAGCCTTTTTTGAATCAAAAAATGAAAGGAAAGGGCTTTCCTATGTGCCCCTATGTAAATGTATGGGGCACAACACCCGACAAGGGCATTACGCAATTCTTAGAAACACCGCGTTACTCATCTGGTTATACTGCCCTTTTTCAAACTATAGGATTGGTTTTGGAGTCCCATATGCTCAAACCCTTCAAGATAAGGGTAGAATCTACTTATGCGCTTTTGTTGGAAAGTATCATCTGGGCTTCAAGCATGACAGAGCAACTTCAGGAAGCGCGACGCAAAGACCGTGAAACCTTGATGAAACAAGAATTCTTGCCCATTTCTTGGCAAAACAATCCAGCTATTTTTCAAGAAATACTTTTTTTGGGTTATGAAGGCGAACAGAAAAAAAGTGCCATAACTAATCGAGACCGCCTTTTTTATAACCACACTAAACCTTTTGCACGCAAAATTCCTTTTTTTAATAAATTTGTACCTATGGAAAGTGTGCGTCGTCCACAAGCCTATGTTGTTTCGGCTGCTTGGCACAATGTCATTGATTTGTTGGAACGCAACAAAGTAAAGCTAGAGTACTTACTCAAAGATAGCAGCATGACCGTAACTTCTTATTACATAAAAGACTACAAAACGGTTCAACAGCCCTATGAAGGACATTACTTGCATTACAATACCCAAACATTCAGCGACACGCAGCGCGTCGTGTTTCGGAAGGGCGACATCATCATCAAAACACAACAAGATGCCATACGCTACATCATGGAAACCCTAGAACCACGCGCCACAGACTCTTTTTTTAACTGGAATTTTTTTGATAGTATTTTACAACAGAAAGAGAGCTTCTCTGACTATGTTTTTGAGGACATAGCCGAAAAGCTGCTTGCTGAAAATAAAAAACTGCGCAGTTTGCTCGAAAAACAAAAGAAAAAAGACCCCGCACTAGCCCAAGACCCTTTCAAACAATTAGACCTTATTTACCGAAATTCTATTTATTACGAAAAATCTCACAACCGTTATCCGGTTTTTAGAATAGAGTAAAACAACATTACTGCTTAGATTCAACAAGATAAGGCAAGGACAAAGGCGGCCAAAACAGAAATACGACCAGGCTAACCATAAAAAAATCTTGCCCTCTCGGAATCTTTCACAACCTGTTCTCAGATTGGTGGAAGAACCCTCAAAGTGCCACCAAAACCTAACAAAAATACTTACTTTAACGGTATTTCTACAGCGTAATAGGCTTACCCATATAGAAGTCCAATACCTTGAGACGGAAAATAAAATCGTATTTGGCTCTGATAAGGTCGTTTTGCGCCAAATCTAAATTGTTTTTTGCTAAGTTGAAATCTGTGGCATTAGAACGACCAAGCGTAAAACTCTTGTCAGTCATATCAAAAGTCTGTTTCAGAACCTCTACACGCCTGCTGTTGGCTTGAAACGTGGCTTGTGCTGCTCGTGCGTCCATATAAGCCTGCTCTATGGTCTGACGCACTTGATTCCGTACAATCTGAGCACCAAGTTCAGAATTACTGACGCGGATTTTTGCCAAGCGTTCTGCATTTTGCACCTGCCCACGATTATAGATGGGAATTTGCACAGAAAAGCCGTAGTTATGCCTAAAGCTCTCTGCAAATTGCCTTCCTAAGCCAAAATCTACCACTTTCCCATTCGGAATTTCTTGGAAAGTATAAACAATCTGGTTAGGGTCGGTGGGGTCTGAGCCTAAAAAACCAATAGGAACTTTCAACGTTCTTTTTGTACCATCTCCCTCAAAAAACTTATTTTGTGCGCTTGTATAACCAGTAAAAGCTGCTGCACCAAATGAAACAGTTGGCAAACGATTCGCCCAAGCCAGTTTCACACCTATTCGGGCGCTCTTAATGCCTAAATCTGCTGCTTTGATTTGAGGCAGCGTGCTTTCTGCTACTGCATAAACTGCTTCTACCGTCTGCAAAGCGGTGCTGGCATCAACGTCTGGCAGGATAGGGATTTCTACCTCAAAGGCTTCACCTATGGGCATTTGCATCAGTTGCTTGAGTTGCACCTTGGCTAGCATAAGCGCATTCTCAGCGTTTACAACTTGCAACTCGTTGGTAGCCAACTGCGCATTGAGCGTAAAAATGGCTGATTCTGCAAGCGTACCAGCCTTAATGAGGCGGTCTGTTCTATCCATTTGTTCTTTGGTGGCCACAATTTGCAGACGAGCACTGTTCAAAAGTTCGTTGTTCTGCACGGTTTGCAAAAAAGCCGAGGCTACGTTCAGCATGAGGTCGTTCTGAGCGCGCAGTAAATTTTCTTTTTCGGTGTTTAGATTGATTCCATTCTGTTGAATCGTATTGCGAACAGTGCCACCATTATAAACCGTTACATTCGCATTCAGAGACGCATTCACGCTTTCTATACGCTTGGTTACGAAGGTGTTTGTAAAGCCATCAATGGAACGACCAAAGTTTGAGCCTAGGCTCGTACTGCCGTTAAGGCTAGGATAGTAGGCTTGTTTAGATAAATCCAAATTAGCTTGCGCGTTATCTATGCTTAATGCACTCTGCTTGAGTTGCAAGTTATTTTTGAGGGCGTAATCAATACAAGCCTGCAAAGTCCATTTGCTTTGCGCCGAGGCCGAAAAAGAAAAAACAAAAAGCCCAAGAGCCACTGATATTCTGGCTATTAAATTCATGCTGTGCAATAATTTTGAGAAAATAAGCGAGAGTGTATTTGAAATAAGAACCTGAAAATGCGGGGCGCGGGCTGCAAAATTAAAGAATTATACCACACTTTAATTACTTTTGAATAAATTTATGACCAAAAAAGAGAAAGACTACCAGTTGGCCAAAGAACGGTTGAAGATGTCGAACATCAGTTGGTTTAAAATGGTTTCAATGAGGTCGCGCTCTACGTCCGTAATGTTCTTATCTGGCGGGAAATCTGCAAAGAAAGAAAAACTTTCATCAAAGTTGGCCTCTTCATCAAATGTGTTCAGGTACTGTACTTGCAGTGTTATTGTAAGTCTCTGTAAGCCAGCCTGCTGAGTTTCATCACCCGTAGGTGCTACAGGTGTTACGGCATAGCCTGTTACGCGGCCTTCGTATTGCAAGTCGCCGTTGCCCGCCACAACGTCTAGACGGGTGTTTCGCTGAAAGTAGCTACGCAATTTTTCGGTGGCTGTAATGGCCAAATTAGGCGGCCCCGTGCCAGACTCATCAAAGAACATAGCCACGCTCAAAGTTTTGGCCTCGGGCGGAATCGTAGCGCCATTCAAAGAAATCTTGAAACCCACGCAGGCGCTTAAACAAACAAGCAGAAAGCACAAAAAACAACTAAATCCCCTATAAAGGGTAGCGTTTTTAAGCCAATTAACCAAACTTTTAGAATACATGAATGAGCCTTTATGCGTACAAAACAGAGCACAAAAGTAATATTTTTTTGTGGGAACTAGACTCCTAAAAAATCCTAAATTTTTAGACTCTGCCAACTCTGCTCTGTTTGCTGAATTTAAGTCATTCATACCACAAGGACTCTGCCTCTAACAATTTGCCTCTGCCAAAGTATCTACCACAAAGTCCTTAACGTTACCCACACAATTAGGCTAATAGCTACTGAGCTGCTTTTTCTACCAAAAGAGCCTTGAAGGCGGTTGCATCTTGATAACCAGGTACAGGATTAATATTTTGCTTATGAATAAACACAATGGTAGGATAACCACGTACTTTGAAGACATCGCGAGAAAGTTGTGCAGGACTCATATTTTGTCCGCCAAAAGTAAGCACCTCATTTTTTTCGGCGTTTAGCTTAACGGCATGGTAGTTTTTATTAACATATTCAATGATTTCAGCATTGCTAAAAGTGTTCTTATCCATGACCTTGCACCAACCGCACCAATCGGTATAAACGTCCACAAAAACAGGTTTCCCGTCTTTTTTGCTTCGCTCCATGGCTGTTTCAATATCTGTCCATTGTATTGCCGTGTTGTCTGCAAGGCTTGTTATGCTTCTGCTTTGTATTTGTGTCATAGAAAGACAGGCGACTCCCGCAAAGACCAAAGCCACGAAGATGTGAAGTGGTTTGAATTTCATAATCAGAATGATAGAAGTTTGATGACTAAATAATGTTAAAGTGTATCCTTAATAACAACTCCGCAAAAATACGGCCACGCTGTTTGACAAAGATATAGACTTTTGTTCAAATTATGTTAATGTTTTTGTAATGAATAAAAACATTAACACGATTTGAACAAAACCCAATCGATATCTTGTCAATAGATACACTTTTAGCGTTTAGGGGCTGATATTACAAAAGTTGCTTGGCTTTTTCCAGTACAAGCTCCAAGCCCTTAGGCTCTTTTCCAGCAGCTGTTGCAAAGAACTTTTGACCACCACCACCACCCTGCACAAGGCTGGCCAGCTCTCTGATAATCTTAGACGCATCTAAATCCCTTTCAGCCACCAGACTATCCGAAATCATCAGTGCTATATGGGCTTTTCCGTCTATTTCAGCCGCCAATACCGAAACCAAATTGTGGTACTGCTGCCGAAGTTGGAAGGAAAGCGTTTTGAGAGCGTCTGTATTCGGTACATCTACAAGCTGTGTTAAAAAATTGACCCCTCCTTTTTGCTCAATTTTTCTACTCAGCGCTTCTTTGAGGAGTTGTAGCTCTTTGGTTTGCAGGCGTTCTACCTCTTTTTGAAAACGAGTTTTTTCATCCTGTAAGTCTATAACAGCTTTGAGCAAATCCTTCGGGTTTTTAAGGGCTTCTTTGAGCTGCTGTACTAAAGCAAGTTTTTCATTAACAAACCGCTCTGCTTCGGTAGCTGTGATGGCTTCAATGCGGCGTACACCAGCTGCCACCGAACTCTCGGCTACAATTTTCAACAAACCAATTTGCCCAGTATTCTTGGCGTGCGTACCGCCACAGAGTTCTACCGAAAAGTCCTTGTCAAAAGTAATAACACGCACAAAGTCGCCGTACTTTTCACCAAAAAGAGCCATAGCGCCCATCTGCTTGGCATCTTCTATGGGTACGTTTCGGCGTTCTTCCAAAGGAATATTTTGCCTAATTCTTTCGTTAACAATATGTTCTATGCTAGCCAATTCCTCCTCGCCTACTTTTGCAAAGTGCGAAAAATCAAAGCGCAAGGCTTCTTCATTGACCAAAGAGCCTTTTTGAGCCACGTGTACGCCCAGTACATTGCGCAGAGCAGCGTGTAGCAAGTGTGTAGCGGAATGGTTATTTTCAGTCAGTTTACGTTTGGTGCTGTTTACTTGCGCAAAGACCTCTGCCTGCACAAAGACGTTACTTAGCGGATAGTGCTTGGCAAATTCTTTGCAGATAGCCTCAAAATTATCGGTCGTTATGAGAACTATCAAATCATTTTCTTTTTTGGTGTCAATAATTTTGATTGTTCTTGGAGCAGAAAAAGCCTTGTCGCGAATCGTGAGCGTACCAGCATCACCAACTTGGCCGCCGCTCTCTGCATAGAATGGACTTTGGCTAATGACAATTTGATAAAGCGTTTGCTTTTTATCGCTTATCTTTCTGTAACGCAGTATTTTTGCAGGGCATTCTAGCAAATCGTAGCCTACGAAGCAAGCGTCTTCTTCTTCGTCCAGCCAAATCCAGTCGCTTTTTTCGGACTCGCTAGCAGCCCTAGAGCGTTGTTTTTGTATTTCCATTTCAGCTTTAAAAGCCTCTTCGTCAATACTGAGGCCGTTTTCGCGAGCAATAAGCGCCGTTAAGTCTAGCGGAAAGCCAAAGGTATCATAAAGCTCGAAAACATCTTTGCCTGCAATTTGCTTGCTTTGCAGCGTATTCTTGAGCAAATCAAAGCGCTTGAGGCCGTTCTCTAGGGTGCGTAAAAAAGAGCTTTCCTCTTCCATAATTACTTTGCTTACGAAAGTCATTTGGCGGTCTAGCTCAGGAAAAATATCATTAAACTGCTCTGCCAAAGTAGGCACTAGTTCGCACAAAAAAGGAGCACGTAAGCCCAAAACAGAGTAGCCATAGCGCACTGCTCGGCGTAAGATGCGCCTAATAACATAACCCTGCTTGGCATTTGAAGGCATTTGTCCATCTGCAATCGTGAAAGCAATGGCGCGAATGTGGTCTGCCACTACACGCATAGCTATATCAGTACTTTCTGCTTTGCCATAGGCCACACCGCTAATTTGTTCCATTTTACGAATCAAAGGGCCAAATATTTCAGTGTCGTAGTTAGAGCTTTTGCCTCCAATAGCCCGCACCAAACGCTCAAAGCCCATACCTGTATCCACGTGCTTGGCAGGGAGTTTGACCAAAGATTTATTGGCCTTGCGCTCAAACTCCATAAAAACGATATTCCAAATTTCAATCACTTGGGGGTGGTCGTTATTGACGAGTTCTTTGCCGTTCAGAGCTTTTCTCTCGGCATCGGGGCGCAAATCTATATGTATTTCGGAACAAGGGCCGCAGGGGCCAGTGTCGCCCATTTCCCAAAAGTTGTCTTTTTTTGACCCGTAAAGAATACGGTCTGGACTGATGAGCTGACTCCATAGAGCAAACGCGTCGTCGTCTTTGGGCAGGCCGTCTTGCGCATCGCCACCAAAAACAGTTACGTAAAGGCGGTTTTTGTCCAATTTATAGACATCGGTCAGCAGCTCCCATGCCCACGGAATGGCCTCGTTTTTGAAGTAATCGCCAAAAGACCAATTGCCTAGCATTTCAAAAAGAGTGTGGTGATAAGTATCAATACCCACTTCTTCTAAGTCGTTGTGCTTACCAGATACACGGAGGCATTTCTGTGTATCCGCTATGCGCGGTGCAGTAGGCTGGCCGTTGCCCAAAAAAAAGTCTTTAAACTGCGCCATACCAGAGTTAATAAACATCAAAGTAGGGTCATTTTTAGGGACAAGAGGGGCTGAAGGCACAATCAAATGCCCTTTAGAAGCAAAAAAATCCAAGAACTGCTGGCGAATAACTTTGGGAGACATAGCGCAAATACATTTTTAGGAGCGCAAAACTAGTTATTTTTTTCTATAGTGCAAAATCAAAATATCCCTTAGGGCGCGAGGCTCTAGCTGCTATTTGTTAGAGGGTATGTGTGTAATTCCTCAATTGAGGTAAGGCAAAGTTTGCAGTATCCCAAATATCATAAAATAAAATCAAGATTATTTTTCAGATACATAGTCGTCCCTTAAAATACATCTAATATATTTTGAAGATGAAGTGCTTGTTTAATTTGCTGGCAATAAATACCTTAGATATGTTTTAAGGGACAACTAAATATGATAAACGCTGGGAGATTTTGTAGCAAGACAATCTGTCGTTTTAGAAAAAAATACTACTTTTTTTTGTACTATTCATTTAAAATACTTACATTGCGGCTATGGTTTGTTTTTTGTGTTACAAATGCTTAATTTTTTTCTATGGAAACGCTCAAAGACCCTTTTTCAGTTCGTATGATAACGTCCGATAACAGCTTGAATAAACAAGTTTTGTACTCGTCCATACACGCGCAACATTGGTATGAGCCAGAGCGGCAAACTATGTATTCTAAATGGCTTGATGGTACAAAAACCATGACTTCCATTAGCTTTAAAACCGAAATGCTGGAGTGGCTCAAGGCTATTGAAAGTTGCAGGCCTGTTTATATTTTCGATATTTGCATAGATTTTTATTACGCCATTTCTAGTGATGAAATTTTTTGGGCAGCCAATATTTTGAACGCGGGCATGGTAGAAGCAGGTGTTAAGCGTTATGCACACGTTATCCCAACCAATCTGTTTGCAGAGCGCTCGGTGGAACTACTTTTTGAAGAGTTCTTGAATATGCGCTTGCGCAATCAATACCCTATTCGTCATTTTGTGGGTGCAGAATTGGCTTACGCATGGCTTTATGAAACAAACGGCACTAAGGGACGAGAATATTAATTAAAAAATTTGCGTGTTACGCGCATTGCATTTACATTTACAGGCAAAAGGTTTTAATGAAGCGCCCCACTTCAGCAACTAGCTTATTGACAGGCATTTATACTTCACCCTCACAATTTTATGTCTTACTTGCTCAAGACAGAGCGCCTTCGTAAAGTTTATACAGCTTTTGACGTGGCGACTGTAGCGCTAGATGGCGTTGATTTGAACATCAAACGCGGAGAGTTTGTGGCCATCATGGGGCAGTCGGGCTGCGGCAAATCCTCTTTGTTGAATATTTTAGGGCTTTTGGACTTGCCTACCGCTGGTGAAATGTACTTTATGGGGCAGGCTATTTCCAAGCTAAGTGCTGCCGAACGCAACACGCTTCGTAAAATGCACATTGGCTTTGTTTTTCAGAGCTTTAACTTGATAGATGAATTAACTGTTTATGAGAACATAGAGCTCCCGCTCATTTATAGAAAGGTGCCTATCCAGGAGCGTCGCAAACTGGTTTATGACATTATGGACGAGATGGATATTAGTCATAAGCGACATTATTTTCCAAAACAGCTTTCGGGTGGGCAGCAGCAACGTGTGGCTTTTTCGCGGGCTGTGGTGGCAGACCCAGAACTCATTTTGGCAGATGAACCCACCGGCAATTTGGACTCTGCACATGGGCAAGATGTCATGAACCTCCTTAGCCGTCTTAATGAAAAGGGCACAACGATTGTCATTGTTACGCACTCTCCAGCTTATGCCAATTATAGCCGCCGCGTCATACATCTTTTTGATGGCCATATTGTTACAGACGCACTCATCACCATTTAAGAGGCTGGACTATGCTCAAAAACTACATCATCATAGCTTGGCGTAATCTCTATAACCAAAAGGTTTATTCCATTATCAACGTTTTGGGTTTGGCGCTCGGTATTGCCTGTTTTACGGTGCTGCACACCATGATTCGCTACGAAATGCGTTATGACCTCTCGTTCAAAAACTACGAAGGTATTTACAGAATTACCTCCAACGTCATCAAAGACCGCATAGGCATCAAAACACCACGTTCGGCTTATCCTCTGGCCGACAAGATGCGTAAGAGCTTTCCGGAAGATATTGCTCATTTGAGCCGACTTTTCAAACTCAACTTGCCTTTTCAGAATGTGTGGGCAAATGGGCGAAACTATCATGAAAAACTCGTCTTTTATGCCGACAGTAACTTTTTAGAGGTATTTGATATGCCACTGAGTGCTGGCAGTTCTAAAACGGCCTTAACGAAGCCGAATAGTGCAATAGTATCTAGTAAGATTGCCAAAAGGTATTTTCAAGAAACCTCGCCAATAGGCCAAAAACTTATTTTGCGCAATGAGGATACACTAACCATTACGGGCGTTTTTGCAGATACAGACAACCCCTCCCACCTCAAGTTTGATATTCTGGCCTCTTTTTCTAGTATTTACGATTTACCTATTTTTGCTAGAATCAATAAAAATTGGACTTCTCTGCCAGTATGGACTTATTTTTTGCTCAAAGAAGGCGCTGATATTAAAAACATAGAGGCTAATTTGCCCAAAGTGGTCAAAACATACTATGATTCAACTTTTTCGGCTTACTATGAAATGGGCATACAGCCTCTTAAAGACATACACTTGCGCTCCAATTTAGACTATGAAGTGAGCGAAAATGGTGATTATCGCTACGTATATATCTTCTGGGGGCTTTCGCTCATTGTTTTGGTGGTGGCTGGTATCAACTACATGAACTTAGCCACAGCGCGCTCCTCGCTTCGTGCCAAAGAAATTGGAGTCCGCAAAGCGCTTGGTGCGGCGCGTGGTGAACTGATGAAGCAATTTTTGTGCGAGTCCATGCTTTTGAGCCTTTTGGCTATTTTTGTTGCCCTCATCTTGTTGGAGTGGGTTTTACCATCTATCAACAACTTGTTTGAATACAAAGTCATTGAGGTTTATGTCATGGACTTTGAAATTTTGGCGGCAGCGCTTTGTTCAGGCTTGGCTGTGGGTTTTTTGGCGGGGCTTTATCCGGCTTACTATCTTTCGTCTATGGAGGCCACCGATATTTTTAAAGGCAACTTTGTTTTGAGCGTCCATTCAAAGGGTTTTCGTAAAGTGCTTGTTGTGGTACAATTTGTTATTTCATTTTGCTTACTCGCGACTACTTTTGTGTGTATCAACCAGCTCCAATTTCTGAAACACACCAAGCTAGGCTATGATAAAGACCAAGTTGTGATAGTACCCGCCCCTTATGCTCCACTTATGCGTCAGTACGAATGCTTTAAGGCCGATTTATTGGAGTATCCCGACATACTCGGAGTTACAAGTATGGGTGAGTTGATTGGTAACAATCGCGATATTTTTGCTTTTCAAGTTCCTAGCTGCAAGAGGTCTGATAGCCTAGAAATGCAGTTTCACCATGCCATGATGGTAAGACCAGACTTTGAGAAAACCATGGGCCTTAAATTATTGGCAGGACGTTTCTTTAACTCCGATTACCCACTTACAGAGCGTTCCAAGAATAATTGCCTAACCAAAAACAGCAGCTGGGCCGACAGCACCACAACAGACGATGAGTTTAAGGCCATCATTGTAAACAGAGAAATGACCAAGTATTTGGGTTATAAAACACCACAAGAGGCCATAGGTAGGCCCTTTTTGCTCATTAAAAGTAAATTATACAGCCAAATGCCACATCAAGAGCGCATTATTGGCGTAGTAGAGGATTTTCATTTTATGCCTCTATATGACCAAATGAAGCCCTTTGCACTCGTGCTTTCTAGCGGCAGAGGTAAGAATTATACTTACTATTTGGCTATACGCATTAAGAAAGGGCATACAGAAGCAGCCCTAGACTATGTCAGTCAAATATGGGCTAATTATTCAGAGCCTAAAGCCTTTGAGTATTTCTTTTTGAGCGAAAAACTGAACAGTCAGTACATCAAAGAGCAACGTTTGAGTGAAATTACGGCGTATTTTTCTATGATTGCCATTCTCATTGCCTGCTTAGGACTTTGGGGGCTTTCCTCTTTTGTGGTGGCGCGCAAAAGAAAAGAAATTGGTATTCGCAAAGCATTGGGTGCAAGTAGCTTGAGTATTGTTTTTATGCTGAATAAAGATTTTCTCATCTTAGTTCTGCAAAGCATTTTTATTGGGACGGCAGTATCCTACTTTGCTCTAAATCAATGGCTTGGTAGTTTTGCCTACCACGTCAATCTGAATTGGGGATTATTGCTTTTAAGCGGCATCATTGTTTTTGACATCGCGCTTATTACAGTGAGTATTCAAACTATTCGGGCTTCGCAACAAAATCCGGTGGACGTTATCAACCAAGAGTAGGCAAGAATGCTCAGGGCTTTTACTTTTTCTATCAAAAATAACTTGGCTATCAAAAAAATGAACTATTTTTGCGCAAAGCAATAGGCAAGGTATTGGACGTAAATAACTATAAATCAATCTTTTGTATAAATCGTCTTTGCGAAAGCTATTAATTTTAAAACAACCATGAAAGGCATTATTCTTGCGGGCGGCTCAGGTACACGCCTACACCCCCTCACGCTCGTTATGAGCAAGCAGCTCCTACCCGTTTATGATAAACCCATGATTTACTACCCGCTATCGGTGCTTATGCAGGCGGGCATAAACGATATTCTGATTATTTCTACACCCCATGATATGCCTCATTTTCAGAGACTTTTGGGCGATGGTAAACAAATTGGCTGTCAATTTACTTACGCCATTCAGGAAGTACCGAACGGTTTGGCGCAGGCTTTCGTTATAGGCAAATCTTTTATTGGTAAGGACAAAGTAGCACTTATTCTTGGCGATAATATTTTCTATGGCAATGGCCTGGAAGCCATGCTTCAGCGCAACTATGATGCCGATGGTGGGGTCATTTTTGCCTATCATGTTTCTGACCCTGAGCGCTATGGCGTAGTAGATTTTGACCAAAACCGAAAGGCAATTTCTATCGAAGAAAAACCAAAACAGCCCAAATCCAACTATGCAGTACCGGGTTTATATTTTTATGACAACAAGGTGATTGAAATTGCCGAAAACCTGAAGCCGTCGGCCAGAGGCGAGTACGAGATTACGGACGTAAACCGTGAATATTTGCAACGCGGCCACCTTTCAGTAGAAATCATGGACAGAGGCATAGCTTGGCTAGATACAGGTACTTTTGACTCTCTTACGCACGCCTGCCAGTTTGTGCAAGTCATAGAGGCGCGGCAAGGACTTAAAGTGGGTTGTATTGAGGAAATTGCTTATCAACGCGGCTTTATTAATGCAGAGGGCTTGGAGCGTGTGGCTTCACCACTGATGAAAAGCGGCTACGGTCAGTATTTAATGGGCTTATTGAATAAAAAATAGCACAGAGGATTTTAATTTTCTTTCGTAAAATTCAGTTTGGATTTAGCTCTCGTTTCGTTGGTTGAATCTGATTTGTAACTACGCATCAAAAAAAGATTATGCAAACACGCAAGCACTTTATGTTATGTCCACTTTGGACTTTTTTATTTATTCTCGGCTTCATGAATATTAGCTCGGTGTGCTTTGCACAAGAGTATACTTTCACTATCTCTACAGATTCTACATCTGTTCTAAGCTCACACCCCAGTAGGCCATTCATGTACGGTTTTAATTATAATAAAAAAGAGTGCGAAGAGTTTAAATCAGATATAGCGCTTTATGGCATCAAAAATGGCGATGTGATAGCAGATATAGGCGCGGCCAGCGGCTGGTATGAGGGTGTGCTTTCTGTTTTTACGGATAGTGTAATATACTATGTGCAAGATATAGATACCGCTTACACAAGCCTCGGCCAACTAAAAGCAGTTGTTAAGCATTTTTCAGCCATAAGGGAAAGACCTCAAACCAATAAATTTAGGCTGGTTATAGGCGAAGCTAATGAAACGCTACTCCCCGAAAAGTTTTTTGATATAATTATGATAAAGAATACCTATCACCATTTTGAGGACAAAAACGCTATGCTGATGGATATAAAGACAAAACTAAAGCCTAATGGGGTTATCTGGGTAATGGACGAGGCATTCTCTAATCAGTATGCACAAACAAAACACGGCGGTTGTAAGATAAAGGCAGAAAAAATAGATGACGTTCTAAGTGCATTTAAGTTACATGGTTTTCATTTGTTCAAATCAGTAGCACCAATGAGCGCCTACTACAACAGTTTGTGCTTCTCGCTAGACCCACAAAAAGCAAGCGATTTTAAAACCAGAATACAGGAGAAAGCCTATTTAACAGAACTTCTTGAGCAATTTAATTTACCCAAAACAAATAAAAGTTCAAGGGCATCTATGGCTTTGGCCGAGAGGATAAAACCAAGCATTCCTGTACTTTTAGAAACTTATCCATCATTAGATAATTATCTAAATAAAGTGGGTCATCATCTTTTGCGTACAAAGAAGCTCAAGGCTGCCATTAATATATTTAAGGCCAATATCATGCTGTTTCCTGATGCTTATACCCCTTATAACAGCTTGGGTGAGGCGTATTGGAAAGCCAAAAATTACTCTGCCTCCCTCGTTTGCTATGAAAAATCTCTAGCTCTAGCACCCGACAACAAAAACGCCAAAGAGTACATTCAAAAGATAAAGAATGCCATGGTTAAATAACCATCTTAAAAATTATGTATCTAAATTTTATAAGTAACTGCAAAAAATTAATTAAGAATATTTTGAGAACTTAATCGTAAGTTTTTTACCAACCAGATTTAAGCAATTTGTAGTTGCATATTGAAGGTCATCAAAAGAAAGATAGTCTTCTGGTT
>JAAFJX010000030.1 GCA_013299045.1 Cytophagales bacterium
GCTGGCGTTGCTCAAAAAAGCGGGACTGAGAAAGGGTGTCAAAGTTACTTTTATTGCTCGTGCCGTCGCGTGTCTTCAGGTGTTTGGTACTTCCGTAGGTGAGCAAAAAGAAAAAATTTTGAAAATGCAATTTTGAAAGAATACTACTTTCGACAGTATATCTACTTGCTAAGTCAGGAATAATCCGAACCTTCATCTCATAAAAATCCCCTTTGAGGAGGGGTTCGCGTAATTTAGTTGCTATCGGGTCACCATAAGCGGCAAGACGAAGCACACCATCATTTAAAGGTAGGTGTAATGAACCGTTAGTATCGTTATGAGTCATGAAACGATTTTGAAAATCATTCATATGTGTCATCATTTTGCGGTGTATCTCTGGCTTTTTACGAATATAGCTTAAACCCGTATAGTATTTGCCTTCTTCTATCTGTATAGAAGCATTATTATTCACATACAAGCCAATTTCATCCCAGTACTTTATAAATGTCCTATACACTGCAGACCAATCACGCGCATTATAATCTATAAAGACTTCCGCAAACTGCGGATTGCGGACGAGGTTTTCTTGCGCTAAAAGGCTGTGAAAAGGAATAAAAATACCAAAAAATATGATTAAGGTTGTTTTCATGGATAAATGAACACTGTAAAAGTGTAGTTTTTCTATTTTAATGATTTCTATTTGACTCTCTCATAGTAAGCTATTTATAATAACTTTGTTTGTCAAGATATTAAGGTGTCTATACTTTTTGGCTAAGCTACCTTAGATTACGGATGTAAGATACTTTTTCCAAAATTATCATAGATATCTACTACTGTTATCTTTTTTTGTGTGTTTATATAACAGCAGTAGATTAAAAATAAACTTACATTGGTCGCGGGTCAAGCGTTTGCCCACCACAATTTGATACGCCATGCTTAACACCGTTATAGCAATCTGAGGCAGAAGAGCCACCATTCGGATTAATAAATGTTAGGCAACGACCACCAGTACCACCAGCACAGGCATCAACCGTATTGCTTACGTTAAATACCCCCAACCCCATTACCGCCAAAACGGCCAATCAAAAATAAAGGTAAAGGTAAAGACCTCCAAATTTTTAGGCAATTATTTTTTCATAAAAAGTGTTAATTTTTTTACAGACAAAATTAGTTGCTTGTAGGTGCGGTTTTCTAGCAGAATAGCCTATACATTTGCAGTTCTTGTTTTTGTTTTACAAATAAACCAATCCCCTTTATGTTTGCCAAAATCAAGACAGCCTATTTTTTTCTATTTTCTTACCAGCGCAGCCTGTTTCTTATAGGGCTTTTTGGCTTGTCCTTGGCGGGCTGTAGTGCAGGCAGTACGGAAGCGGGTGCGGCAGCAGAGCAAGCCCTAGAGCGCGTGCCGCTTGCGCCTATGCGGGTGCGTGTGGCTCTGGTGGAGCGGGGTGCTTTTGCTTTGAGCCGCTTCGCCACAGGCACTTTGAGCTACAGACACCAGGCGCAGGTGCGTAGCATGGCGGCGGGTATGCTCACCTATCTGCCTTTGCGGAACGGCCAGCGCGTGCAGCGCGGAGAGCTACTAGCCCGCCTAGACGACAGCGCTCAGCGGTTAGCCCTTGCGCAAGCCCAAACGGCCTTTCAGGAAGCGCGCACCGAACTTAACGGCCTGCTGGTGGAATACGGCGGCAAGGACGGCGATACGCTCAGCGTGAGTGCCCGTATTCTGGAAGCCCTCAAAGTGAAGTCTGGTTATATGCGCAGCTACCATGCCCTGCGTCAGGCCGAATACCAGCTCAGTCTTACGCGCATTGTGGCGGTTCAGAGCGGCATGGTGGCGGGCTTGAGCCTCAAGGAAAATCAGTTTGTGCAGGTGCAGCAGGAGTTGTGCTTGTTGGTATCTGACCAAGACATGCAGGTAGTTTTTCATTTATTGGAGTCTGAGGCGCTCATTGCAGAGGTGGGTATGCCTTTGAGTTTAGCGCCCCATGCGCAGCCCAACTTAGCGACGCGTGGAGTCATTGAGTCCATGAATCCTCTCGTAGAAAGCAACGGTTTGGTACGGGTGCTGGCTTCGGTTCAGAGCGTCAAGCAGTCTCTTTTGGGCGGAATGCAGGTGCGTGTGCGTCTAGAAAAGAACATTGCCAATCAGCGTTTTGTGCCGCGCAGTGCTTTGCTAGAGCGCGAAGGGCGAGCGGTAGTCTTTACGTTGCGTCAGGGGCGCGCCCATTGGAACGAAGTAAAAGTAGCCTACGAAAACGAAGCCCAAATAGCCATCAGCGAGGGCTTGCAGGATACAGACACCGTGCTAGTAGAAGGTCACGAAACCCTTGCGCATGATGCCACCGTAGAAGTACTGAACCCCAAGCCACGCCAGCAGCCATGATACGTTTTATCCTGAAGCGGCGTGTGTCGGTGTCGGTGTTGTTTTTTTCCTTAACGGCGCTCGGTATTTTGGCTGTTTTGCGTCTGCCTGTGTCCTTGTTGCCGCCCATAGATGCTCCTTACATCACGTTGCGCTTTCAGGTGGCAGCGCTCACAGCCCAGCAAATTGACTCCGAAATTGTGCAGCCCTTCAAGGCTCAGCTTGTACAACTTTATGGCCTCGAGGACTTGCAAAGCCGCAGTGAAGACGGAGCAGCCACTATTTCCTTGCGTTTTCAGCACGGCTCAAATATGGATTTGGCTTATATTGAAGCCAACGAAAAAACCGACCGCATCATGCAGAATATGCCGCGTACTTTGCAGCGTCCGCGCCTTCTTAAAAGCAGCGCCTCGGATATTCCTGTTTTTTATTTGGCGGTGCGTTCCAAAGCGAACAGTAACAAGAGTTTCAAGGACTTATCTCATTTGGTAGAGTTGGTCATCAAAAAGCGCATAGAACAGCTAGAGTCCGTTGCCTTTGCGGATTTGAGCGGCACAGCCCCAACAGAGGTACACATCAGTTTAGCCCCCCTCCAAATGCAAAGCCTAGGGCTTGATATTGCGCAAATTCAGCAGCTATTGCAGGAACAAAATCAAAATTTTGGGACGGTGCGCTTACAAGCAGGTATTTACGAATATGCGCTCCGCATTGAAAACCGCCTGACCGAACTCAGCCAAATAGAAAATTTATTACTGCCCATTCCTAAGTCCAACAGGCGCATTCCTCTCAAGGACATTGCCAGCATAAAAGTGCGTCAGGCTACACCCAAAGGCATTTTTCAGTACCAAGGACAGCGGGCTTTGTGTTTGGCCATTGTCAAGGAGTCAGACGCACAAATTTTGAGCTTAAAAGAAGACATGAATGCGCTCTTGGAAGCCATGCGCCAGGACTATCCCGACCTCGCTTTTGACATCAACCAAGACCAAACCGAACTGCTCAGTATTTCTATCAATAACCTGATAAGCAGTTTATTAACGAGCGCTTTACTGACGTTTTTGTTGCTTTTTTTGTTTGTGCGGAGCGTGCGCCAGCCTTTCATCATTGGGCTGATAATTCCTGTGGCCCTAGCGGTGGTTTTTTTGGTCTTCTTTTTACTCAAAGTGAGCATCAACATCGTATCTTTGGCTGGTTTGGTGCTCGCCGTCGGCGAAATTATTGACAGTGCCGTCATCATCATTGAGAGTATAGAAGACGAACTGGCCGATGGGCACAGCCTCGAGGAAAGCTGCATAAGAGGCTCAGAAAATATCATCAAGCCGCTTTTTGCCTCCGTGATGACCAATTCTGCTGTTTTTTTGCCATTGATTTTGATGAGCGGCATAGCGGGCGATATCTTCTATGAACAAGCCTTGAGCGTTACGATAGGGTTGATGGTGTCTTTGCTCTGTTCCTACGTGCTTGTGCCCGTGCTATACGTGCGTGCGTCTGCGCGGCCTACATGGCTCTACGCCCGCATAGAGGCATTTTACAGATGGTTTTTTGATTTTTTCTATGGGCGTGTTTGGCTTACGCTTTTGTGTGGTAGTTTGGCGCTCGGTGGTGCAGTGGCAGTATGGCCGTTTTTGGAGCGGGAAGCCATGCCCAAAACCCAACAACGCACGTTTGAGTGCCGTATTTCTTGGGCAGAACCATTGAGCGCTACGGCCAGTGCAGAGCGCTTACAGAGTATCTTGGCCACCATGCCCGAAAAACCTGTACAGAGTGCTGTTTTTGCAGGGTTTCAATCCTTTTTGCTGAACCCACTGGCAGAGCAGGGCGCGCAGGAGCTTTATGCGGTATTGGAGTGTGTGGACGAAAACGCCCAGCAACGCCTGCAAAACGCCTTGTCCTCAGCTTTCAAACGCACTTATCCACTCGCAAGTTTGGAACTAAAAAAGCCAAAAAATGCTTTTGAGCAAATTTTTGGGCAAAATGAACCCGATGTTTGGCTAAAATTGCAAACCTCTTATCCAATGACGACGCAAGATTTGAACGCATACAGGTTCTTTTTAGAAAAAAATGCTTTGGCTACGGAAGCGCCAGCAGTGCGCCAAATCCTGGAAATAAGTCCGCGTTACGAAGCCATGAGCCTGTATGGGGTGTCGCATCAAAGCCTTATGGAAGTCCTTCAAACTGCTATGCCTGCCCTGCGCGTGATGGACTGGCAACGTGGACAACAATCATGGCCTGTTCTGCTGCGATATGGCGGTTTTTCGGCCAATGTGGATAGCCTTTGGGCAGAGCTAAGCGTCAGGAGCAACAGCGGTCATTTTGTTCCTTTGCGGGAGTTGGCGTACAAAAGCCCAGTGGCAGATTTGCGCTACCGCTTTGGCGGCAAAGAAGGCAGCTACACACCGCTTTATTTGGCAGCCCCCCTAACGCCCGAAACAGCCTTGGTATTTTGCGACCGCATTAACAGCCAAGAAAACCCACTAAAAAATGCAAAATTAAGCGCCCATGGCTACTTTTTGCAGAAAAGCATCTACTTCAGGGAGTTGCTATGGTCTATTCTCCTCTCATTGCTACTGATGTACTGCATTCTGGCAGCCCAATTTGAGTCTTTTGTACAACCCTTGGTTGTTATTTTGATGGCTTTTATGAGCCTTTCGGGTGCGCTGTGCGTCCTTTGGTTAAGCAACACCAGTTTAAATCTGTTTTCGGTCATTGGCCTCATCGTACTGATTGGCCTTTCGGACAATGACAGCATTTTAAAAATAGACCAAATGAACAAATTGAGTGGGAGCAGTTTACTGCAAAGCGCCATGCGAACGGCAGGCTTGCGCCGTCTCAAATCCCAAATCATGACTTACCTGACCACGGTTTTGGGTTTGCTGCCTATCTTGTTTGCGGGTGGTTTGGGTGCAGACTTGCAGCGTCCTTTGGCTGTGGCGGTTTTGGGTGGGCTTAGTTTTAGCGTTTGGCTCTCCTGGACGCTTCTGCCTTTGCTTTATCGCTGGTTTCAGTTTAAGACGAAATAAAACCCACAACGAAACAAACCAAAAAGTTCAGTTATGCGTCCGTCTTATACAATAGCTATCTTTTTGTTACTGACATTCTGGGGGCTTTTCTTACTGCCCAAACTACCTTTTACGTGGTCTAGTAAACCGAGCCAAAAAATGCTACTGGTGAGTTTTGGGCTGCCTAATGCAGAGCCACTTTTAGTAGAAGAGCGCCTCACGAGCCCTCTTGAAGGTTTGTTGGGGCAAATGCGAGGCGTAGAAAAGATTAAGTCGGTGTCGGGCATAGGCAGCGGGCAAATAGAGCTTTACCTCAAGCCTCAAACAGACCCAGAACTTTTTCGCTTTGAGTTGGTGGGGCGCTTACGCCAAATTTATCCGCTGCTTCCGCAAGAGGCCAGTTTCCCTGAAGTGCATTTTTCTAAGCCCGAAGAAGAGCAGAGCGAGGCAGCCCTAATGACGGTACAAATTTACTCACAGCTTGACAATCAGGCCTTTGAGCAGTTTTTAGAGCAAGACCTTTTGCCTAAGCTGAATGCAGTTAAGGGCTTAAAGCGCAGCGAATTGCATGGCCTGCCTGTTCGTGAGTGCGTTTTGCGTTACAACGAGGCCGTGCTGCACGCTTTGGGGCTGAGCCGCCAGAGCCTCCAACAGCATTTGACCACACTCTGCCAAGCGCAATTTTTTGAGCAGGGGGAGGTGCGTGTACGCCTCAAAAAAGCGGTTTCTCTGGCCGATTTGAACCAAAGTGTAGTGGCAGAGCGGCAGGGGCGCTGTATCAAACTCCAAGACCTTGCTCAGGCCTCGCTCCGCTACCAAGCTCCCAGCGCTATTTTTAGGGTTAATGCACAAAATGCTATTTTATTGAACTTTTATGCCAATGTCAGTCAGAGCGAATTACGGACTTCTGAGGCGCTCAAAAGGGTTTTGGCTAGCCTAAGCCGCCAGTACACCTCAAAGTTTTCTTATCATGTTGAGGCTGATAGCTCGGAGTTTCTTGCCAAGAACATAGATAATCAGGCACGGCAGTTCTTTTTGGCACTGGGCGTTTTGCTGCTTTTTTTGTGGCTGAGCCAGCGCCAAATATGGGGCTTTATAACCTCTTTGGTATCGCTTGTGGTCATTTTGGGTTTGTCCGCCTTGGTGTTTTATTATGCGCAACTCCCTATCAACTCTTATAGTTTAGCCGCTTTGGCTATTGCGCTGGGCATTATGATAGACAACGTTTTGCTTTGTATGAGCGCGGAGCGTCAGTTTGTGCCGCTAGTAGGCGGTACGGTGCTGACGTGTGCGGGTCTTGGGCTTGTTTTTTTGCTACCCGAAACCATGCAGGCTGTTTTTAGGGAGTTTGCCGATATGCTGCTGATAACGTTGGGGCTTTCGGTGCTGGTGTCTTGGTGGTTTGTGCCTGCCCTGCAAGGTTTTTGGCCCATGAAGCTAGCCCATAACGGCCAAACTTCGCGTTTACGTTGCTATGTTTTGCTTTTGCTATTGATGAGCAATCATCGCAAAAAATGCCTTTGGGGGCTTCTTTTAGCCTTCGGAACGCCTCTTTTTATGCTACCGAATCAGCTGGAAAGCAAACATTGCGCTGCCAAAATTTACAACCAAATTTTTAATAACGAAGGCTTCAAAAAGCACGTTCGCCCATGGCTTAACCAGCTCACAGGTGGCACTTTGCGGCTTTTAGTACAATACGTTTATGAAGGTTCGCACTTTGGCTCAGAGGCCGAAACGGTGGTTTACGTACAAGCCAAGCTGCCACCACGCTATACGCTAGCCCAACTGGATAGTACTTTGCGGAGGTTAGAGTGGCAACTGCTTCGTCAAAAACGTATTAAGCGCATAACTTGCCATATTCCGCAGAAGAGTTTTGGTTACTTGGCTATTTACTTTCAGGCGCAAGACCAGCGCGGCGCTTTGCCGTTTCTCATCAAGGCCGAGGCCACGCGCTTTGCTGCTTTGCAAACAGACGGCATCAGTTGGCAGATTTATGGGGTAGGGCAGGGTTTTTCCGACACCGGCGAGCAGGCCAAAATCTCGCATTATCGCGTACAACTGAAAGGCTACAATTATGACGAGTTGCAAGCGCAAGCTGAGCGCCTTAAAGTACTTTTGGCTCAACATAAGCGCGTAAAAAACGTGGACACCCAAACTTCTTTGAACGCTGACGGAAGCCCGCTCCTCGTTTATAAATTGAGCCTCGCTCCCCACAGTCCTGTGCGTACAGGCACACTCGCAAACGCCCTACACACGCATACGAGGCGCACAGAGGCCGATTTTTATTTGTGGTTGGGCAAGGATTATTTGCCCACGCGCCTAGAAAACACGCCTGCCAAAACGCTTTATGAGTTTCAGAATGGAGTTTTGGAGCAGGACAGCGCTTTTTTTGCCATGCAAGAATGGGCTAGCTTGCAAAAAAGCGGCGTACCGAGCCAAATTCTCAAAGAGAATCAAAACTACGTGCAAATGCTTCAATTTGATTATACGGGTGGCTATGATTTTGGACAAAAACACCTGCAAAAGTGCTTGCAGATATGGGAAGAGGCTGCTCCGCTGGGTTTTTCGGCCAAGCAACACAGCTGGGAATGGACTCAGGCCGAAAAAGTGGCTTTTTATAAACTCTTAGCGCTGTTGATGTTGGTGCTTTATCTGCTTCTGGCTTTTATTTTGAACGCATGGAGAGCCGCTTTGTGGCTTTTACTGAGCCTACCCTTGTGCTTTATAGGTATTTTTATTTGTTTCTACTTTTTTGATTGGAATTTTGACCAAGGAGGTTACGCTGCTATGCTTTTCTTGTGTGGCAATGTCCTCTACGGCGGTGTTTTCTTGGTACATAATTACCAACAAAATGTTAAAAGAGCGAGCAGCCCAATTCGCAAGATATTGCTTTTCAAGCAAGTGGTGGTGCAGAAAGGACTTATCTTGGCCCAGAGCATAGTGTCCACGGTAGCAAGTCTTGTTCCTTTTTTGTTGGATAGCCAAGTGCCTTTTTGGTTTGCTTTTGCGGTTTGCACGGCGCTGGGGCTGCTTGGGTCTGTACTGGTGCTGTTGTATGCGCTGCCTCTGCTTATGACTATACAAACAGCCACGCATAAATATTGAATTGCAGGTATCAATACAAGATTTAGTTTTCTTTTATGGTGTTTTCATAACCTTTGCTTATTGGCAGCAGAGTTTTCTATTAACTGCCATATCCTGAAAACGAGCCAAGCCCAAAATACACCTATCAAACCTCCTACCAAAACATCAGCGGGGTAATGAACACCAACATAAACGCGGCTGTACGTAACCAAAAATGCCCAAAGCAACAAATAAACCCAATGTTTTTGAGTGTTTACGCGCCCAAGCAGTAGCCCAAAAAAGGCCAAGCCGAAGGTGTTGGCGGCGTGTGAGGACACAAAACCAAATTGCCCGCCACAAGTGCCTACCAAGTGGCTTACATTCATAACGTCAGGCTCGTGGCATGGTCGCAGGCGCATAAACGTAGGCTTAAAAAAGCCAGATGCTGTTTGGTCTGAAAGTAAAATCACTAGAGCAATGCCCAGAATAGGTTTCCAAGAATCTTTTTGATAATGTTTAATCCAACACCAAAGAATAAAAACGTAAAGAGGCAACCACGTCAATTTACCAGTTATAAGAAGCATAACAGGGTCTATGAAAGGGTGATGCAGGCTATTCAGGAAGATAAAAAGCGCTTTGTCTAAAGTAATAAGTATTTCAAGCATAACAAATTTATTAAAATAGTTGAGCGTCGGACGAGTCGTAGAAAGATGGCCGCTTCAAATTTGTTTGCAACAAGGCATTTAATTTTTGTATAAAAAAGTCTGCCAAATCGGGCGCATGGGTATTTTCGTAATCGTGCAGCCAAAAATAAAGGCGTTGTAAGCCTTGCGAAAACCATGCTTGAATACGAAAAGCCCAATCTTCAAGGCGTTGAAAATCAGACAAATGTCTGTTGTTTGCTAAAAAACGAATGGCAGCTGTAGGGCTTGTAAGACGCATACTCAACACATCACGACGACCACTCGTATCGGTTATAATTGTGCCTACCCTATTCTGTACGATGAACTCAAAAAATGCTTCAATCTCCATGTTTTGTTGATACCATTGCGTATGACGCAATTCTAAAGACCAAGGAATTGGGGCATCAAAATCTAAGATATACTTCTTGAGTAAATTCATGCGGTTTGGCGCGAATCTATCTGATAGCTGCAAAAACGTAAGCCCTAAGCGCTCCTGAAAGCCCAAAATAGCATCGCAGAAGGCAGTATTTAGCTCTCGGACATTATTGAGTTGCTTATAATGGCTAATACTCTGAGGCACTTTGGGGCAGAATAAGAAATTGGGCGGTGTTGAGGCCAGCCAACGTAGCACCTGCTCGTGTGTGGGAATTTGGTAATGGGTAACATTAAGTTCTATGGTATTAAACTGCTGCGCATAGTACCTCAAAAAGTCTTTTTCGGCTGCTTTGTACGGAAAAATTCTACCACGCCATGCCTTGTGCGTCCATACGGGGCAGCCTATAAAGATATTCGGGGCATATTCCTGAGGCAAAAGCGGTGTCTGCCGAGCCAATACACGCGCCGTCATGGGGTGGTCGGGCGGTAGCTGGTGTACAATTCCGCTGGGGTCAAGCACTCTACCAAATTCCATCTGTATTTTATTTTTGCATTTTCAAAAAAGCCTCTATTTCCCCAAAATAAAGGTCAGGGCTATCTAGCCAGCCATAGTGGGCAGTGTTGTCCATAAATACAAGACGCGCATTGGGGAAGGCGCTAGCTGTCTTTTCAGCTATGCTTGGCAGCAATACGTCCTGCCTTCCGTGTAAAACCAACACTGGGCGCTTAAAACTGGCGAACTTCTGAGAATAGTCATAAGGCAGGGCTTCTAGGCTTTCAAAGACCCATGCGTTTATAGCATAATTGACTCGCGTCAAACGTTCCGCTAGCGTAGGTATATGCGCCCGATTTTGTAAATAGGGAACGGCCAGAATCTTAGCGCGAGCAAGACGGGTTTGGTAGCTGGTGTCGCCCACCTCAATCTTATTGCTCCAATAGTTGAGAGAGTCGCGTTCTTGCTGGCTGAGTTTTTTATCTATTTCGTTACCAATACTGCTCAAAAAGCTCAAATCCATGCCGCCCGAAGAAGAAAAAATGAGTTTATTGATGCTCTGTGGGTATTTATGTGCATAATAGGCTGCCATAATACCGCCAAAAGAATGACCCAGTATGGACCATGTCTTTATTTTGAGGGTTTTGCGCAGCGCTTCTATATCCTCGGCCATGTTGTCTATCGTAATGCTTTCAGCATTTGTTCGGGGCAGCTTAGACTTGCCCAAACCGCGCTGGTCATAAATAATGCAACGGCTATGTTTGCTCAATTTTTCTGCTAAGTAAACAAACCCGTCGCTGTCCAGGCCAGGCCCACCATTGATGATGAGGAGTGGTTCTCCCTTCCCAAAAACGCGATAGTGAATAATTGCTTCACCATTTTTGGCAAACTGGCTCGTTTGGGCAAAAACCAAACCAGTTGCATAAAACCATAGAAAACATACGAAAAAGATGTATTTCATAAGGATAGTTCTTTTTTTGAGATGGATTATATAGTGAAAAAAGATACGTACAAAATTACTTATTTTAGATAAACACGCCTAGTTTGTCTGTTTATATTTTCAATAGGTCGCTGTCATGCTTAGAGCTGCCCAGTCATTTCGGCCTGTTTGGGTCTTCAACAGATGTTTTATCAGGGTTTTGCTAAACTTGTGTTGGTCTTACCCCTCTGCTTACGCTCAGAATAACTCCAATAGTAACGCCAGTAAAAAGCAAAGATGTTCCGCCCATACTCAGAATGGGCAACGGCAAGCCTGTTATGGGCAAGAGTCCAACTGTTACGCCTATGTGTACCATAGCCTGCATAACCAAATAAAAAGCCAAGCCAGCAGACAAGAGGCCACCAAAAGCAGTGTCGCTGTGCGCCATAGCTTTCATTCCTCTAAAGAGTAAAATCAGATACAAGGCCACTACCACCAAGCCGCCAAGCATACCGTATTCTTCTACCAAAATAGCGAATACAAAATCTGAAAAAGGATAAGGCAAAATAGAGCGCTGGGTACTATTCCCTGGCCCCTTGCCTGTTACGCCGCCCGTAGCGATGGCGACAAAAGCCTGCTGCGCCTGAAACGGCACATCAGAGCTCAGATATGCAGCCGTTCGGTTACGTACTGTGCCGCCGCGTTCGCCAAGTTTAAAGGCTACAACACCGGCCAAAGCGCCCACTAAACCCAGTATAAGCAAGTAACGAAGAGGCACACGCCCAATAAACATCACCACCATGCAGTTCAAAAACAACAAGGCACCACCTGAAAAATCGCTCAAACTAATTAAGCAACAAATAAGCCCACACCAGAAAAGAACAGGCATAATGGCACGTTGAAATTCTTTAATGTTGCGTTGGCGCTTAGAAAGCATAGAGGCTGTATTGGCAATAAGGGCAAAACCAGCTAAGTCAGAGGGCTGAAAAGTTTGATTGATGAATGGAATTGTGAGCCAACGTGTGGCTTCATTGACGGTAGTACCAAACTTGAGCGTGATAAGCAACAGAGGAACAGAAGCCAGAAGCGCAAAGCGCGACAGCCGCGAATAGTAACGGTAATCAATATTATGACAAACCCAAATAGCCAAAAAGCAGAATACCATGAGCAGTGCGTGCTTGAATAGATAATACTCCATGTTTTGGTCGGCTCTTTTGAATGCCAACGTGCCAGTAGCGCTATAAACTACTAAAATGCTGATGATTGAAAGCATCAAAACAACCAACCAAATAATGGGGTCGCCCTTTAGGTAGCGTGAAAATACCCATTTTTCTGGCTGATTCGCCGCGTTTTCAGAAGTTCCGTTCATTCTTTAAGAGTATCAATAAAGGCTAAAAGCCTCATGGTGTTGCTTTGGAACGGCAATTATACAAAAAAAAGCCCAAAAGCACCAGCCTTTGAACTTTTTTTGCTGTTTTTAGAAACAGGCTTATATCTCGTCTTCGGCTTCGTCTTGCGCTTCTTCGGTACTGGCAGCCTCTTTAGTGCTTTTTTTGGCATCACGTTTGGCCTTTGCCTTTTCGCGAGCTTTTTTGCGCATCTCTTCCCACTTCGCGTATTGCTCTTGGTTTAAGATACTCTTCATCTCAGTCTGATAAACGGTTCTAGCAGTTTTTATGCTGTTTTTATCAGCGGGTTGCACGCTTCGGGCCTTATCAAAAGCAGTGAATTTAACCAACATGGCTGCGCTCACCTTGGCAGCTTGCTCGGCAGAAAGAGCTAGTTTTTGAGTCAAAGCTGTGCTGCGCTTGGTGGCGCGCTCTTGCGGTGTTCCTTTCGGATTGCTACTTTGAGCAAAAGTTGCGAACGCAAGGACAAACATCAATGAAAGGCTTAAAATAACTGTTTTCATTTTTATTGGATATTTTTGGTGGAAACAACTATTCACTTAGAACGCAAACACCCCATAAGGTTTAAAACAGAAATAGGATATATTAGAAAAGCTCTGTCTCTACCCTACACCCAGCACTTTTTTAGGCCACTTGTAAAGCATAAGCCACACATAGCCCTGAACAGGCTTGGGGCTGTTAGCAAACACGCGGTCGCGCCAAGCCTCATAACGACTTTGCACACCGCGCCGCTTGAAATCTACTTTCAGGTTTTCTTTTTCTAACAATGGCAAAACTGACCGCATCCATTTGCCTTTTAGAACGGCTGTACAAAAATATGGAACTGGGTAGTGGCCGTTGTGGTAGTGGGTATAAACACTCAAAAAAAGTTTATCCAGTTTTTGGGCGCGCTTTGTACCCTCAAGTTCAAACTGCCAAATATTTTCAGTTTCATCAATGAGTTGTAGCAGCGTATTGCGTTCCCATATAGCCGCTTGGCAGGAAATGCGGTAGTCTGCATTTTGAGAAACAAGCCCTACTTGTGGATAGGCTTTGTAGGGGCGGTCGGGGCCTGGGGTAGGAAAAATCCGCATAAGCCCCGCCTTTTCTTGTCTTTGAATGGTCAGAACTTCCTCAATATCAGCCTCTAGAACAGGCTTTTCTAAGAAAAAGTCATCTTGAAGAAAGAGAACATAGGGGGTTTGGATTTGCTCTACGGCATACTTCAAGCGAAAAGACCACGCCAAGCCCTTGCCAGGTGTAAGCGGCACAAAACCAGCTTCTTGGACAGGATTGGCATCAGTACAAAAAAATTTGGGATAAGAACAATTAGGCCAATAACGTTTAAAGAGCGTAAAGAAAGGCTTCCAAACATCATCAAAAGGGTCGCAGGACATCACCAAAACGGACAGGTCAGTAGAAGCTGGCATGAGTACTAGTGGGCTAGGTTCAAGAAAATAGGTTAGTGGTCTCGCCGAACGAGTTTGCGCGTTTCGTATGGGTTGATAACAAGCGGTGCATCTTCAATTTTGATGTTATTGGGGTCTATGCCAAACCATTCATCTTCAGAAATTGTAAGTTTTTTGACACGATAGAACCAGTTGAGCAGGAAGTCTTGATAACCACTCAAAAGACTGTCGTGCGAAACGGAGCGACGCATAACGATAAATTGAATATCGCCTGTGCGGGTTTCAAGTACTACCTCCTCGTATCCCTGAGCAGCAGGTGTAATCTCTATCTCATTGGTTTTTACTAGGTCTGCAATGATGTTGCGCATATAGTAGTCTATACGCATATCCACACGAAAGCCCAGCTTAAAGG
Organism: Cytophagales bacterium; assembly: GCA_013299045.1. Taxonomy (GTDB): domain Bacteria; phylum Bacteroidota; class Bacteroidia; order Cytophagales; family Bernardetiaceae; genus RDZD01. Next base: position 14,083 of record JAAFJX010000030.1, read on the forward strand.
TCAGGCGTATCATATTTTTAGCATTCGGGAATCTATGAACGCTGTATTCTTCTGTATGAGGTTGGTTATCCGTATCCACGTGTACAAACCAGTACATATCTGCTCGTTTGGGGTGGTGGTCAAAAATAGATTCCAAAATTCGCATTTCTACCATTTGTGGGCTATCCGAACTGGTTAGATAGACCAAGTTTTCAGTGAGTTTAGGAATGGCTTTATCATCGCTGAGTCTTTCTATATGCGGAACATAGCGTTCAATATTCTCCATTTCAGTCAGTTCCTTTTTCAGCAAATGAACGTTTAGCCACATATGCATAACGTACCATATAAAGCCTGCCAATACCAAAGATACATAACCTCCGTGCATGAACTTAGCTAAGTTAGAAACCAAGAAGCAGCCCTCTATAGCCAAGAACAACAATCCAAACAGAGTCAGCAGAAAAGGATTCCAGCCTTTGGCATGGAAATAGGCTAATAACAGAATGGTGGTCATTAGCATCGTAACCGTGATGGCTAAGCCATAGGCGGCTTCCATGTGTTCAGACTTCTGGAAATACAACACGACACCAATACAGCCCAAAAGCAAGAGCCAGTTGATGCTGGGTATATAAATCTGGCCACGTATGTTGGTAGGATAAACAATTTCTACCTTCGGCCAAAGGTTCAGGCGCATGGCTTCGCTTACGAGGGTATAAGAGCCAGAAATAAGCGCCTGGCTCGCCACAATAGCAGCCAAAGTAGCCATAACAATTCCAAAGACCAAGAAGCCTTCTGGCATCATAGCAAAGAAAGGATTGGCCTTTCCCAAAAATTTATTATCCTGATTCAGTAGCCAAGCACCTTGCCCAAAATAATTCAACAAGAGGCATATCTTAACAAAGAACCATGTAATCTGTATATTCTTGCGCCCACAGTGCCCTAAATCCGAATAGAGCGCCTCCGCTCCTGTTGTACATAAAAAAACAAAGCCTAAAAGCCCAAAGCCAGCAGGATATTCCATGAGCAATTTGTACGCATTCACGGGGTTGATAGCCTCTAACACGATAGACCATGAGCCGCCCAAATTGTAAATGCCCACAGCGGCCAGCATACCAAACCAACCCAACATAATAGGCCCAAAAAATTTGCCTATCATGGACGTACCGAAGCTCTGCATGACAAAAATTGCTATAATGACAAGAATAACAATGGGAACGACGGGAATATCGGCGCGTAATTTATCCAATCCTTCTATGGCCGAAGTTACAGTGATGGGTGGAGTGATAATACCATCGGCCAGCAGCATACTGCCGCCTATCATGGCCACAACAGTTAAGCCTGGACGGTGGGCGCGGACAAGTGTATAAAGAGAAAATATACCGCCTTCGCCGTTGTTATCGGCTCGTAATGTGAGCAAAACGTATTTGAGTGTCGTTTGTAATGTGAGCGTCCAGAACACGCAGGACAAGCCACCCAGTACGAGGCTCTCAGTAATTTCACGCGTGCCGACAATGGACTTAAATACATAGAGCGGCGAGGTGCCAATATCGCCAAAAATAATGCCTAATGTTACTAATAATGCACCTGCACTAACTTTGTTGGTACTATGACCATCTGAACTACTCATAAGAAAGGATAAATTTTGCCCGCAAAGGTAGAGCAACTTTAGGATATTTTAACTATGCGAAGCAAACATTCTCTCAAGTATCCTGCTTCATTACATTTTAGCAAAGCTATTTATTATATAAAAAAATTACAAACTTTACTAAAATACTTTTAGTCTAGCATACAAATTTTAGGTTTGCAGGATTAAGTAAGATATAGAAATAAGGTTATGCTTGTCGTCTGAGTGGCGTGGATTGTTTTTTTTGCATCTCAAAGATAAGTTTTGAGCTAAAACATTCTCACCCTAAATATTTGTTCAGGACATAGCTAATTGGAAACATCAATCATACAAAAACATCAGCCATCATTTGCAAGAAAGAGCTATGACTGATGTTTTAAAACTGCAAGTATTTAGTTTTAAGATTAAACCGCAATGATTATGGCACGGTTCTTCTCCTCTAAATGTGTATTACCTCGCCATAAGCTGCCGCCGCGGCTTCCATAATGGCCTCTGACATAGTAGGGTGGGGGTGAACCGCTTTGATAATATCTGGGCCGGTGGTTTCTAATTTACGAGCCACAACCACCTCTGCCACCATTTCCGTAACGTTTGCGCCTATCATGTGTGCGCCGAGCCACTCGCCATATTTGGCATCAAAAATTACTTTTACGAAGCCGTCTTTTGCTCCAGCAGCACTAGCCTTGCCAGAAGCCGCGAATGGGAACTTACCCACTTTCACCTCATAACCAGCCGCTTTGGCTTGCTCTTCGGTCATGCCCACCGAGGCTATTTCGGGCGAACAATAGGTACAGCCTGGTATATTGCCGTAATTGAGGGCTTCTGGGTGGTGCCCCGCAATGTTTTCTACGCAGATGATGCCTTCAGCAGAGGCTACGTGCGCTAGAGCAGGCCCACGCACAATGTCGCCTATGGCATACACACCAGCTATATTGGTGCGATAGAAGTCGTCCACGAGGACTTTGCCCTTTTCGGTTTTAACGCCCACTTGCTCTAAACCTAAGTTCTCTAGATTGGTTACTACACCCACAGCCGAAAGAACGAGGTCGCATTCAATGACAGCAGCGCCATTAGTGCCCTTTGTGTGGACTTTACAGCCTTCGCCAGAAGTGTCTACAGATGTAACCTCGGTGTTGGTAAGAATGTCCATTCCTGCCTTTTTGAAGTTCTTTTCAAGTTCTTTGGACACATCAGCGTCCTCAACAGGTACAATGCGTGGCATAAACTCCACGATAGTAACCTTTGTGCCCATTGTATTATAGAAATAGGCAAATTCTACCCCAATAGCACCTGAACCTACAATAACCATCGATTTAGGCTTGCTAGGTAGCACCATGGCCTGGCGGTAACCAATAATTTTTTTGCCGTCGATGGGCATGGTGGGCAATTCTCTAGAACGCCCGCCAGTAGCCAAAATAATATGTTTGGCTGTATAATTTTTCTTTTGGCCACTTGCGTCTGTTACTTCCACACTCTCTTTGGAAAGCAATTGAGCTGTGCCCATAATTTTTTCAATTTTGTTTTTTCTAAACAAAAACTCAATGCCTTTGCTCATGCCACCCGCCACATCACGGCTGCGCTTAACTACCCCATCAAAATCGGCTTCTGCACCATTGACCTTGATGCCATAGTCTGAGGCGTGTTTGATATATTCATACACTTGCGCGCTTTTTAAAAGTGCTTTGGTGGGAATACAGCCCCAATTTAAACAAATACCGCCAAGCGCTTCGCGTTCTATAACGCCTACTTTCAATCCAAGCTGAGAAGCGCGAATAGCAGCTACGTAACCGCCGGGGCCAGCCCCAATTACCAATACATCAAAATTAGACATGAAGACTTCTGGTTTTATGATTCTTAATTTGGCCAAATTAATGTAGTCTTAGCCAAAAAAGCAACACAATGATTTGTTTTCTGCAAAAAAAATGTTAAAACATGATAAAAGAAAGGCTTGGTCTATTCTTGATTTAGGCTTTGACGGCCGTCTTATGCTAAATGGTATCTAAATCAGGGTTTAAAATAGCTGAATGTTTCTTTAAAGTAGTAAGATTGTAAACAAAACTGTTTGACAAGTTACTTCCTATTCCCCCACCATCACAAAAGCGCCCCAGTAGTAAGGCTCTGGGAAACGTTTTTTGAGGTTCATTTGGGCTGTTTTGAAGGCTTGGCGCTTGCTTTGGCCTTTGAGTAGAGCTGTGTAAAATTCGGTCATCAGGGTTTGTGTGGCCTCGTCATCCACCTGCCAGAGGCTCATCAGCACGGACTTTGCACCCGCTTGCTGAAAAGCGCGTTGCAAACCAAAAACGCCCTCGCCCGCCTGTATGTCGCCTAAGCCCGTTTCGCAAGCAGATAGCACGACGAGTTCCGTATTGTCCAACGTCAAGTTCATCACTTCTTCGGCCGTCAAAATACCGTCTTCTTTGTCTGGGTTGGGTTTTTGGCAGCCAGCTAGCAAAAGGCCAGAGCGCAGGAAAGGGTTTTTCAAAAGATTGCGGTTCATGGCTGTTTGCATATCTTGCACTTCAGAATCCTTGATTTCGGGAATAAAAAAACCATGCGTGGCCACGTGCAAAATCGTGGGGCTTTTGAGATTTTTAACGGCTTCTTCGGTGGCGTTTTCGGCCAAAAGCAAGTTTACTTTCAGCTTTTTTTGATTGAACAAACCAAACACATTTTCCACTTCTTTCTTCGTGCCAGGCAGCAAAGAAACAGCCCCCGCCACGCCCACAGCGGACTGCATTCCTGAAAAGCCAAGCGAGCGGTCGCGCTTTTTTTCTGGCTCTTTTTCTGTATTCTCAGCCCCATAAATGGGGTAGCCGAGCAGGTGCGCCTGATAATTCTCGTAGTTTTGGCTCAAATCGCGGCTTTTTTTATTCAGCTCTATCAAATCGCGGCTACTGCCAATGAGCTGAATATTGGCTTCTTCCAAAAGAAATTTGCCTGTTTTAGTATTTTTGAGGGTATTCAGGCTGAGTTGATGAAAAACACCATCTGGCGAAAAATAGATTTTCTTGAAGCCTTTTTTGTTCAAAGTCGATAACTTATCGGCTATAGGCTTCCAGAAGGCGTTGTAAGAAACCGTATCTTCTATTTTGAACTCAATGCAGTTTTTGTAATAGTTCAAGAATTTGTCTTCAAGTTCTTGGGCATTTTTGAAGAGATAAAAAGCTGGATAGTTTTCTGTTTGAGCCGTCAGAAAGAGAGCGATATAAGCAGAATCTGACTTGATGATTTCTATAACCACTTCATTTTTGGCTAATTTGGCTTTCACTTCCTGCCACTTGTAGGATTTTGTTTGCACGTTCTGACCAAAGAGAGCGGATTTTTTGGACAGGTCTTTCTCCAAATCATTGATTTGGTTTTTCATTCCTTCCAAGTCCAAATTTTGCTTTTTTTGTTCTTCAAGGGGCAGTTGGTAGAGTTTGGTGTAGCTCTCACGTTGTTTTTTCCAGTTGTTGTACTGATTGACAAGAACGGTATCTCCGCTGTTTAGAATGGTATTTTTTATTTTTTGGGTAGAGGAGAAAATGATGCCTTTGGTGAAGAGGGTTTGGTCGTAGAGGTCGGCCATGATGACGGGATTCTGGATGGCGTAAATTGGATAACAATGTGCAAAATCATTAAAGTATGATTTAATCCGTATCCAAAAATTTTGCTTTTCTGCCTCCGAAAGTATGGGGAATACACTATGAACATTAGCCTGTAGATTGTTTTCTACCTTTTGATAAATAGGTATTGCTTTATTTACATCAACCTCTTCATAAAGTTTAGCCAAATTAATAGAATTTGATATGTAAGTTAAATGGTTTGCCCCTTTTATTCGTTCAGAAATGCTTATGGCCTCTAAATAAAGGGCTTCTGCTTTATCATATTTTTTTACTTCACTGTATATGTTTGCAAGATTTGACAAGCTATTCACGTAGTTATCTAGCGATAGCGGCATATTCTGTTTATCTATTTCAATAGATAGCAAATTTAATTCCTCTGCAAGGTCATATTTTTTTTGTTTTGCAAAAACTGCGGCCAAATTAGTGCAGGCTATCGCATATTCAGGGCTATTCGTATCTACTATTTGCGCCTTAATATTCTTAGCCTCTAAGTAGAGTTCTTCTGCTTTGTCTAGTTTAAAAGAGCAAAAATAGCTTCCTGCTAAATTATTACAAACCGTTGCATACATTTCATGGTTTTTACCAAAGACTCTTTCTGTTATACTTTTAATATCTGACCAAATTTTTTCTGCTTTATCATGAATGGAATGCTGATAATACAGAGCTGCTAGCGCATTACTAATCAAGAGATAGTCATAGCTATCTTTACCTATTTTAGTCTCAAGTATCGCCATTGCTTCTTGCAAAATAGTTTCAGTCTCGCTGTATTTACTCTGTTCTAGATAACTATTGGCCAAGTAGTAGCATATTTTTGCATAGGAAGTGGTGTTTTTCTCACCATTCTCGATAAGAATACTGGCTGCCTCTTTAAGATATATTTCAGCTTCAGCGTATTCATTCAAATAAAGGCGTTTAAGCATACCCAAGCTAACACATTCTTTGATATGAACACTGCTGTTTCTACCATATAGTTTTTCCGTAATATCCTTGATAGATTTTTGCAGCGTAACAAGGTCTTGATACTTGCCTAAATTCATAAGAACTTGGGCACGTAGTTTGGCGGTTCTTAGGTAGGTCGTATCCCGCCCATACTGTGCCTCTGCTTTTTCAAGGGCTATTTTCAGAACCGAATCTGCCGCCAGAAAGTTTTGTTGTGTAGTTAGAACTTTCCCCAAGCTGTCTAATTGCTGCCAAGTTTGGGCTTGAACTAATGTACTCACAAAGAGCAAAAAGAGTATTAAAAACGTGTTTTTCATTGTGTTTTTTTGTTTTAATTACTGAACTCTCTATTCCCCCACCATCACAAAAGCGCCCCAGTAGTAAGGTTCTGGGTGTTGCTTTTTGATGATTGCTTGGGCTTCTTTGAAGGCTTGTCGGGCTTTGTTGCTTTCTGCAAATTTCTGGTAGAAAGTGGTCATCAACTTTTGCGTTACGGCATCGTCCACCTTCCACATAGACATGACGATGGACTTTGCACCCGCCACTTTGAAAGCCCGTTGCAAGCCATAAACGCCCTCTCCTGCCTTTACGTCGCCCAGGCCTGTTTCGCAAGCCGACAAAACCACTAAATCTGTTTCGTCTAAGTCTAGGTTTGCGGCCTCAAGGGCGGTCAAGATACCGTCCTCCACGTCTGGTTTCATTTCCGCACGCGTGTAGTCGCTGACACCTGTGAGCAAGAGGCCAGAGCGCAACATAGGGTTCACCTTCTCATTTTTTTCTTTGGAATCAATGAAAAAGCCGTGCGTGGAAAGATGCAGAACTTTGGGGTTCTTTATTTTTTTGATATTTTCTTCGGTGGCGTTTTTTTCCATCAAAACTTTTGTTTGGTAATTCTTTTTGTTCAGAATCTCATAAATAGTTTCTACTTCTTTTTTTGTTCCGGGCAAAAGGCTCACTTGCTGAAAGTTCGCGAAGGCTCGCGTGCTATCTGCCAAAATTTCGCGCATTCGGGCTGCGTCCGCATTTTGCGTTTGTAGGTCGTAGAGCGGGTAGCCCAAGAGTTCGGCCTTAAGGGTTTTATTTTCAGATTTGCCAAAGGCCAAAATATCTTTGGTGTTGGTTACCAAATGCAGCTCTATTTCGTCCAGAACAAACTTTTTGGTCTTGGGGTTCTGCAAGGTGTTCAGGGAAATTTGGTTATAAATGCCGTCTGGTGAGAAATATACTTTTTTGATGCCCTTCAAATTACTGGCTATGGGTTGCCAAAACTGAGCATAAGATAAAGAATCTTTTTGGAGGAACTGTATAGCGTTTTTCTGGTAAATAGCAAAGTCTTTTTCGAGTTCTTTACCATTTTTGAGCAGAATAATTTCGGGCTTCTTGCTGTTTTTCTTAACAATGAGAGCGGCATAATAAATGGTATCGGACAAATAATAGATGTAGTACTTTGGAAAATTGGGCGCTTTCGCTACATCAGAAGTATCTGTAATGCTATCATGGACTCCAAATTTATTGAAACGAACTATCTCTATGGCTGCTTCATTTTTTTTGAGTGTTTTTTGAATATCCTTCCAAGACGTTTGTTTTTTGTCGGTCAGGGTAGCAAAGGCTTCTGATTTTAGGGATAGTTCTTTTTCTAAATCCTCGTTCAAGCTCTGGAGGGACTCCATTTCAATACTTTTTTGTTTGCGTTCTTCTTGAGTCATTTGGCTAGCCCGAATAATTTTTTCTTTAATGCTATTCCATTCTGCGTACTTTTTGATTAGAGCGGAGTCGCCGCTATTCAAAATTCTATTTCGTATTTTTTGAGTCGCCTGCATCAAAACGGCTTTTGTGGCGAGCTGGAGGTCATAAAGCGCCTCTGTATCAATTTCAGGTCTCGCAATAGCGTAGGAGCCATAAACGCTTATCTTTCTTAGCAATACTTCATTGTAAAAACCTTCTCTTTGGAGTTCGCTCAAATATGGAAATTGTAGCGAGATTTGTTCTAAGACCCAGTTTTTGATAGAGGTCTGCTCTTTAAATGACACATCTTTATTCCCTTTTAGCCAGTTTAAGCGAGCAAATCCTTGTAGTGTATAAACGTAGTCTGGGTGTTTTTCTCCTAAACTTGCTTTCAAAATCTGAAGAGCCTCCTCAAATAGTGTTTGTGCAAGTTGATAGTTTTGAGTATCCATATAAAAAAGAGCCAGGCTTAAAAGACTCCTGGCGTATTGCTCATGTTGGTTGCCTAATACACTTTTTTTAATTCTTATATCTTCTTTCAGAAAGGCCTCAGCTTTAGAAAAGTGCCCCACCGCTGAATAGATATTGGCCAGATTGCCAATTGTTTGGGCATAATCAGGGTGTTCTGTACCTAAAATTTCCTTTTGTATGGCAGCAGCTTTCTTGAGTAAAGTCTCTGCTTCGGCATAATGCTCATTCATAGTAGCAACTATACCCAGATTATTAAGAAGACCAGCATAATTGATATGTTTTTCCCCAAATATTTCTTTATAGATTGCCAAACTCTCCTTATACTGCTGTTCAGCAAGTAAATAACAACCCATTTGTCTATATAAATTGGCTAAGCCATTGACGATGAGTGCATAGTCTGGGTGTTTGCGCCCTACTAGTTCTTTTTTCAATCTAAGGCTTTCTTTATAAAGCGGCTCTGCTATAGTAAAATAGCCCATATCTTTGTATGAAGTAGCCAGATTAAAGAGATTGCTTGAATAGGTTGTATGCTTTTCGCCTAAAGACTCTTTATAAATATTAGAAGCTTCAAGATAATACTTTTTAGCGTTTTCATAAAGTCCTAGCTTTTTGTAAAGTCTTGCTAAACTGGTGAGCGCATCGGCATACTCTAGGTGCTTTTCACCGAACGTCTTTTTCTTTGATATGAGATATTCATCATAATAAACTTCGGAGTTTTTATAATCTGCCGTTTCATAATAAAGCATTCCTAAAGCCTTGAGCGATGACGTATATTCAACACCCTTTTTTGAAAAAATTTCAGTACGAATAGCCAATGCCTCTTTGAGAAAAGTCTCGGCCAATTTAGCTTGTTTGCCCTTGTATATAGGCACAAAAAATAAACCTAAATTATTTAGTGCGTGGGCATAAATTTCACTCTTAGGTGCAAAATCCTTGCACAAGGCCACATTTTCATAGAGAAGTGCGCTAGATTTTGCGCTATCCGAAACGTAGATACTCGCTTGACCGAAGGAGTTTCTCACTTTCAAAAAAGCTGCGGATTTTCTTGTAGAGTCTTTCTCTATTTGAGGCAAAATTTCCTCACAAAGACTGGTGGCTTTTCCAAAATATCTGTTCTGGATTAAAGAATCTAGTATATGCACATCCGTTTTCCAAACTTGAGCACAAATACTTGTTGTGTGTAGCAATAAAAACAGAGAAAGAAAGATAAGTTTCATATTCGTCAGTTTTAATTTTTTTAATCTTAAAAATAACAAAGTTCATTCCCCCACCATCACAAAAGCGCCCCAGTAATATGGCTCTGGGTGTTGCTTTTTGATGATTGCTTGGGCTTCTTTGAAGGCTTGTCGGGCTTTGTTGCTTTCTGCAAATTTCTGGTAGAAAGTGGTCATCAACTTTTGCGTTACGGCATCGTCCACCTTCCACATAGACATCACAATGGACTTTGCGCCCGCCACTTTGAAAGCCCGTTGCAAGCCATAAACGCCCTCTCCTGCCTTTACGTCGCCCAGGCCTGTTTCGCAAGCCGACAAAACCACCAAATCTGTTTCGTCTAAGTCTAGGTTTGCGGCTTCGAGGGCAGTCAGAATGCCGTCTTCGGTGTCTGGTTTCACCTCGGCACGCGTGTAGTCGCTGACACCTGTGAGCAAGAGGCCAGAGCGCAACATAGGGTTCACCTTCTCATTTTTTTCTTTGGAATCAATGAAAAAGCCGTGCGTGGAAAGATGTAGAATTTTAGGATTCTTCACTTTTTTGATATTTTCTTCGGTGGCACTTTTTTCCATCAAAACTTTTGTTTGGTAATTCTTTTTGTTCAGAATCTCATAAATAGTTTCTACTTCTTTTTTTGTTCCGGGCAAAAGGCTCACTTGCTGAAAGTTGGCAAAGGCACGTGTGCTGTCTGCCAAAACTTCGCGCATTCGGGCGTTGTCCGCATTTTGCGTTTGTAGGTCGTAGAGCGGGTAGCCCAAGAGTTCGGCCTTGAGGGTTTTGTTTTCAGATTTGCCGAAGGCCAAAATATCTTTGGTGTTGGTTACCAAATGCAGCTCTATTTCGTCCAGAACAAACTTTTTGGTCTTGGGGTTCTGCAAGGTGTTCAGGGAAATTTGGTTATAAATGCCGTCTGGTGAGAAGAAAACTTTTTTGATACCCTTCAAATTCTGTGCAATAGGCTTCCAGAATTGGTCGTAGGAAATTAAATCTTCCTGCATGAACTGAATTGTATTTTTTTGATAGACCGCAAATTTTTCTTCCAGTTCATTGCCGTTTTTGAGCAGGACAATTTTGGGCTGCTTGCTGTTCTTTTTGAGGATGAGAGCGGCGTAGTAAATGGTGTCTGTTAAACCCCAAAGTGGGTATTGGGGGGAAATCGGGGCTTGGGTTACATCTGAGGTATCAGTTATAATTCTGTGGACACCGTACTTGTTGATACGGACTATCTCTATGGCAGCTTCGCCTTTTTTAAGCGTTTTTTGAATGTCTTGCCATGAAGTACTTTTTTTATCGGTTAAGGAGGCAAATGTCTCAGATTTTAGAGATAAATTTTTCTCTAAAGTTTCGCTTAATTCACCGAGAGAATCCAACTTGATGCCTTTTTCTTGCCGCTCTTTCTGGCTCATCTCATTGACTTTGATAATTTGTTGTTTAAGCGTGTTCCATTCCCAATATTTTTGAATCAAAGCCGTATCTCCACTATTCAAGATGCGGTTTTTTATTTTCTGGGAGGCTTGCATCAGAAGGGCCTTGGTGGAAAGTTGCAAATCATAGAGTTCTGTAGCATTTATTTTGGGCATTTCTATGACAAGGCTGCTGTATATGTTGAGGTATTGTTTTACTTTTTGGTTGTAGAATGCCTCCTTTTGCACCTCGCTGAGGCTAGGAAGTTGCAGCTCGGTTTGCTTTACGCACCAGTTTTTTACATGAGTAAACTCCCTGTATGCTATTTCTTTTTTTCTTAAATGCCAATTTAAGAGTGCTTGAGCTTCCAACAAAAAGATATAATTGGGGTGGTTTTCGCCCAAAACTTCTTTCTGAGTTTGCATGGCTTCATTCAGAAATGATTCGGCGAGGCTATAGTTGCGAATATTCCGATAGAGAATCGCGAAGTTGCCCATTAAACTAAGATACTCAGGGTGCTTTTCGCCCAAAACTTCTTTGCGGATTTGCAGAACTTGTTTATAGAGCGATTCTGCCGCGTAGTAATTGCCCATTGCGAAATACAGACCTGCTAAATTGTTCAAAGAGGCAGCATAGTCTGGGTGTTTTTCTCCAAAAATATCCTTGAGGATATGCCCTGCTTGTTTGTACAAAGGTACAGCAGCGTTGTACTCAGCATTTTTCTCATAAAAAAGGGCTAAATTATTCAAAGAAACAGCATAATCAGGGTGCTTTTCGCCCAAAACTTCTTTGCGGATTTGCATAGCTTGTTTGTATAGCGGCTCAGCAGCCCCATAGTTGCCCATAGCAAGGTATAAATTCGCCAAATTATTTAGAGATGTAGCATAAGTATGATGCTTTTCACCGAAAACCTCTTTCTGGATTTGAAGGGCTTGTTTGTAGAGCTGCTCAGCAGCCACGTAGTTGCCCATGTCGTAGTATAAAATAGACAGACCATTTATAGAGGAGGCATAATCTGGGTGCTTTTCACCCAGAATATCTTTTCGGATTTGCATGGCCTGCTTGTAGAGCGGCTCCGACGCACTGTAGTAGCCCATGTTCCAGTACAAATTTGCCAAATTATTCAAAGCAGCAGCATAACTAGGGTGTTTTTCGCCAAGTATTTCTTTGCGGATTTGCGCAACCTGTTTGTAGAGGGGTTCTGCCGCGCTATAATTGCTTGTTGCGAGATAGAAACCCGCCAAATTGCTTACCGAAACAATATAGTCCAGATGTTTTTCACCAAGCACTTCTCTGCGGATTTGCATGGCCTGCTTGTAGATTGGTTCTGAGAGACTATACTTGCCCATGCTCCAATATAAATTTGCCAAATTATTCAAGGCAGCAGCATAGCTTGCGTGTTTTTCACCCACTACTTCTCTACGAATTTGAATGACTTGTTTATAAATTAGTTCAGCAGCTGTATAGTTGTTCATATCATAGTACAAAATGCCCAAACTAGTGAGAGAACTGGAATAATCAAGGTGCTTTGTACCCAACGCTTCTTCCCGTACTGCTATGCTTTGCTTGATAAACTCCTCGCTTTTTTTAGGATTATTTCCTTTTCCTTTGGGGCTATAAAAAGAGCCTGCATTTTGCAGGGCTGTGCCATAAGCAGCTGTTTTTTCGCCAAAACTCTTTGCTAAATCAATATTTTCTAACAAAAACGCCTCTGCTTTTTCCTTCTCACCTACAAAAGTCATACAACGCCCCAGCCCATTTCTAGCATTCAGATAAGCAGCAGATTTTTTGGTAGAATCTTTTTGTATCAAGGGCAAAACTTGCTCATAAAATTGCACAGCGCCGTTAAAATCCCGTTTTTGCATCAAAGAATCAGCCTTTTTATAGGTTTCTTGCCAAGTTTGGGCTAAAAGGGGTGTACTTTGCAGGAGTAGGAAAATGAAAAGGCAGTATTTCATACAATGAGCATTTAGTTGCAAATCAAACTACAAAAACTAAGCCTTTTATTCCCCCACCATCACAAAAGCGCCCCAGTAGTAAGGTTCTGGGTGTTGCTTTTTGATGATTGCTTGGGCTTCTTTGAAGGCTTGTCGGGCTTTGTTGCTTTCTGCAAATTTCTGGTAGAAAGTGGTCATCAACTTTTGCGTTACGGCATCGTCCACCTTCCACATAGACATGACGATGGACTTTGCACCCGCCACTTTGAAAGCCCGTTGCAAGCCATAAACGCCCTCTCCTGCCTTTACGTCGCCCAGGCCTGTTTCGCAAGCCGACAAAACCACTAAATCTGTTTCGTCTAAGTCTAGGTTTGCGGCCTCAAGGGCGGTCAAGATACCGTCCTCCACGTCTGGTTTCATTTCCGCACGCGTGTAGTCGCTGACACCTGTGAGCAAGAGGCCAGAGCGCAACATAGGGTTCACCTTCTCATTTTTTTCTTTGGAATCAATGAAAAAGCCGTGCGTGGAAAGATGCAGAACTTTGGGGTTCTTTATTTTTTTGATATTTTCTTCGGTGGCGTTTTTTTCCATCAAAACTTTTGTTTGGTAATTCTTTTTGTTCAGAATCTCATAAATAGTTTCTACTTCTTTTTTTGTTCCGGGCAAAAGGCTCACTTGCTGAAAGTTGGCAAAGGCACGTGTGCTGTCTGCCAAAACTTCGCGCATTCGGGCTGCGTCCGCATTTTGCGTTTGTAGGTCGTAGAGCGGGTAGCCCAAGAGTTCGGCCTTGAGGGTTTTATTTTCAGATTTGCCGAAGGCCAAGATATCTTTGGTGTTGGTTACCAAATGCAGCTCTATTTCGTCCAGAACAAACTTTTTGGTTTTAGGATTTTGCAGAGTGTTCAGGGAAATTTGGTTATAAATGCCGTCTGGTGAAAAGAAAACTTTTTTGATGCCCTTTAGTTTTTGTGCGATGGGCAGCCAGAACTGGTCGTAGGAAATTAAATCTTCTTGCGTGTATTGAATGGCATTTTTTTGATAGAGGACGAATTCCTTTTCAAGCGCATTGCCATTTTTGAGAAGGATAATTTCGGGTTCTTTACTGTTCTTTTTGACAATCAGTGCGGCGTAGTAAACGGTATCGGTGAGGCCATAGATTGGATATTGAGGGAAATTGGGAGCTTTGGCCACATCTGAGGTGTCTGTTACAATTTTTGCAAGGCCGTATTTATTGATTTTGGCAATCTCTATAGCTGCCTCGCCTTTCTTGAGTGTTTTCTGAATATCTTGCCACGTAGTGCGCTTTTTGTCGGTCAAAGATGCAAAAGCAGCAGATTCGCGAGAAATTTCTTTTTCTAAATATTCATTCTGGTTTACAAGATAGTCCAAATTGATGCCTTTTTCTTGACGAGTGGTTTCGTTCATTTCCTCAGCCTTCATAATTTGGTTTTTGAGTTGATTCCAATCCTGATACTTTCTTATTAAACTAGTATCACCACTGTTCAAAATGCGTGTTTTAACTTTTTGGGCGGCTTGCATCAAAACAGCCTTCGTAGAGAGTTGCAAATCATATAGCTCTTTGGTGTTTATCTGAGGCATTTCGACAGCGAAGCCCATATAATTTTTGATGTATTTTTGAAGCCTGTCTTGGTAAAAATCTTCTTTTTGAGTTTCGTTCATGTATGGCAAAGTGTTTTCTGTGCGCGCAATACTCCAGTCCTTGATGAGCTTATAATTCGTGACGGCTTGGGTTCTATTGCCGCTCGCCCAATCTATAAATGCTAAGTTGCTGATAGACTGAATGCAAAAATGATTATCCTTTCCTAGAATATCACTCTGAAGCTGAAGGCATTTTTTCTGTAACAATGCCGAAGAGTCGTATCTGTGCATATTTGCATACAAATACGCCAAACTGTTAAGACTTATTGCATAATTTATATTGTTTTCTCCAAGAGTCTTTGCGTAAATGTTTAAGCTCTCTTTAAACAACTTTTCAGCAACAGAGAAATGACCCATTTCTTCATGCATATTGCCAAGACGTTCTAGAGACGCTGCATAAAGACTGTTATTCTCACCCAAAATATCTTTTCTAATCTTCATACTTTCCTCAAAAAGTGGCTTTGCGGCAGCGTATTTTTCGGTATAGACATACAAATCTGCAAGGTTGTAGAGAGATTGTGCATAATCAAGATTCTTCTCACCAAGAAGCTCCTTGCGAATTGTTTTGCTCTCAATATAAAAACGCTCAGCTTTGGTATAGTATCCTGTCATATAGGCAATAACTGCAAGATTATTCAGTAAGATTGCATATTCTAAATTTTTTGTACTGTAAAGTTTTATATATATTTTCATAGCATCTGAATAATTTTTTTCAGCTAGCAAGTAATTGCATTGCAACATATAAGCACCCGCTAAGTTATTTAGAGCGTAGATGTATTCAATGCTTACTGTATCGGCAATAGATTTTCGGATATCCAGGTTTTCCTTATGCAATTTTTCTGATTTTGTATAATTGCCCATGCTTTCATACAGAACTCCCAAATTGTTGATGACTGAAGCATAGCTTGAGTGCTTTGCACCCAAAATTTCTTTGCGCAGTTCTGCACACTTCAAATAGAATGATTCAGCTTTGGGGTAATCGCCTATTTGCCAATACAGCACCCCCAGATTGTTTAACACTTGAATGTAATCTAGATGTTTTTCGCCCAAGGCATTTTTTCTGATAGTTAAGGCGCTAAGATACAGGCTTTCGGCATCGGCAAACTTCTCTGTCGCTTTTTTTACGTTAGCAAGATTATTCATTGAAGCGGCACAGTCGAGATGCTTTTCGCCTAAAACTTCTTTTCTGATGTCTAAAATTTCTTTATAAAGTGGTTCCGCTGAAGCATAATTGACTGTATTGTAGTAAAAATTTGCTAAGCTATTAAGCGAGGACGCATATACAAGGCTCTTTCTACCAAATTTTTTTGCTAGTTCTACACTTTCTAGTAGAAAAGTCTCTGCTTCTCCTTTACTTTTGATAGAGACAATAGCGCTACCCAGTCCATTTCGAGCCTTCAAATATACTTCAGATTTTCTACTTGAATCCTTTTCTATCAAGGGCAAAACTTGTTCATATAAAGCGATAGCGCCCTCAAAATCGCGCTTTTTTGTAAGAGAATCTGCTTTTTGCAAATCAGTTTTCCAACTTTGGGCGGAGAGAAATGTTGTAGGAAACAGAAAAAAAAGCGAAAACATCAAGACTTTCATTGCGATTGCTGTTTGGGTTTCGGATAATGCTACAACAATAGCGCTAAAAATTGGTTGAAACTAGATTTTTTTAGTTTTTTACAGGAAAAATACCATAAAATAACCAAACAATTCGTCTTGCATTATTCTGAAAACTATCAACCCATCATTCAACACACTCGCTTTGTGGCTTTTTATTTATTTATCTGCTCAGAGGCTATTAATTGAGCAAAAAAATGTGCTACTTGCGGGCGAGGCGTGTAGCTCAATTTGGTTAGAGCGGCATAAGTTTTATAATTGTAGGGTTTTGCTCGGCCAAATAAAACTTATTTCTAGCTATGGGTGCTGTTGGTTGTAGGTTCGAGTCCTACCACGCCTCTTTTTTTTTGATGTTGCGGTTTCTTTTGCTAGATTTGCGTTGTTGGATTCAGCATTGGGTGCGAGCAATCAATGAAGGTGTCCAAGTCTAGTTTATAGTTTTACGGTGTCATTCCTAAAAAAACTTTATCCGTTTTGAAACAGATTTTCGTTTATTTGTCTTATTGTTTGCTGGTTTCTTTGCTAATGCTCAGCGCCTGCGCACCTATGAGCCTACAAAATGGTTTATCAGTTTTTGATAGCGCCGAATTTATTAAAGAACAGTGTGTTGCACTTCAAAGTAAAGCATTCAAACTAAAAAAAGTAGCAGATAGTGGCGAAACGCTAACCTTAGATAAGCCTAACTGGGCGCATGAGCTTTCTATGTTCAGTGAAGCAAATATCAACAAAGGTCTTCTTAAAGACCGTTATACACTCAAGAAAGATACAGATAAAGCCGAATATAGTGCCCTAGACGAGGAACTCAAAGTAAGGCGCATAAGTATTGTTTTTGAAAAGGGTACAGAAACGCCTAAAAGTTTAACCATACATTTTAAAGAGGTAAGCAAGCTCTACGAAATAGAAAGAAAGATGGCTTTGGATTTAAAAAATAACCAACTTAAAGGCTATCAAATAGAAGGCATACAAAAAGTTTTTGGGCTTGAGCCAATCAAATTTCGTCTTGAGGGGACTGTCATTCACTAAAGATATGAAAAATATTACAGAATCTGCGTCTTTTTATGAGAATCTTGAAAGCATGAGTATTTTGGAAATTGTCCAGAGTATGAACCAAGAGGATAAGCGCGTAGCACAAATCATAGAAAGCGTGCTGGGGCATATTGAAGCCCTTTCTGTAGCTATTTTGGCACGTATGCGTCAAGGTGGTCGTTTGTTTTATATAGGTGCAGGTACGAGCGGCCGGCTGGGCGTGTTAGATGCTTCGGAGTGCCCACCCACTTTTGGCGTACCACATGGCTTGGTGATAGGGCTTATTGCAGGCGGTGACGGCGCTATCCGCAAGGCTGTAGAGTTTGCCGAAGATGATACGGAACAGGCTTGGAAAGATATTTTAGTACACCAGCCCAGCCCCTTAGATTCTGTGGTGGGCTTGGCTGCTTCGGGGCGTACTCCTTACGTGGTGGGGGGGCTTCAACAAGCACGTGCAGCGGGTTTACTGACGGGCTGCGTAGTATGCAATCCTGGCTCGGCAGTAGCGGCTGTGTCTGATTGGCCTGTGGAAGTTGTGGTAGGGCCAGAATTTTTGAGGGGTAGCACGCGCCTAAAGGCCGGAACCGCCCAAAAAATGGTCATAAATATGATTTCTACGTCTATTATGATTGGTTTAGGGCGCGTTAAGGGCAACAAAATGGTGGATATGTCTATTTCAAATAAAAAATTGGCAGAACGCGGCCAAAATTTTTTGGTGGAAGAATTGCATATTTCCTCTGAAGAAGCGGCTGATTTGCTCAAGCTACATGGCAGCGTTCGCGCTGTTTTAGAAGCGCACAAGGGCTAGAAGCTCTCAACTTGTTTTGAGATTTGCTGCATAAAAATCCTGAAAAATATGACTGAGCTCCCCTTTGACCTCCTGCTCATCTATACGCTGGCCAAGTTCTGCTGCCAAAGAGGTAACCGCCTTGTCTTTAATACCGCAGGGCACAATCGTTCCAAAGAATGACAAATCTGTGTTTACGTTCAGCGCAAAACCGTGCATACTAATCCATTGGCTGGCGCGTATCCCAATGGCACAAATCTTTCGCGCATTTTGTTTTTGAGCGTCTAACCATACGCCTGTATAGCCTGCAAGGCGCTCACCTACAAGATGGTAGCTTTGTAATAATTGCATGATGCAATCTTCAATATCGCGCAGAAAGCGGTGTAAATCTTGGTATAAGGATTCTATATCAAAGATAAGATAACCTACTACTTGCCCCGGCCCGTGATAAGTAACATCTCCGCCTCGGTTAATTCTATAAAAATCTATGTTGAGGGTCTTGAGTTCGGCCTCGCTCCTAACCAAGTGGCTATCTGCACCGCTCTTGCCCATCGTGATGACGTGTGGGTGTTCACAAAAGACCAAATAAGAGGGCAATGGCAAAGAAAGACCTGCTTTCCGCTTCTCAATCTTTTGGGTAAGAAGACGGTTAAAATACACGTCCTGACGCTCCCAGGCTGCTTGGTAGGGTATTAGCCCCCAGTCTTCTACAATTA
Organism: Cytophagales bacterium; assembly: GCA_013299045.1. Taxonomy (GTDB): domain Bacteria; phylum Bacteroidota; class Bacteroidia; order Cytophagales; family Bernardetiaceae; genus RDZD01. Next base: position 32,772 of record JAAFJX010000030.1, read on the forward strand.
AACGAGTCATTTTTATTTTTGTCAAAAGAAAAACAAAAGTGCTGCCTGTTCTATTCCTGAGCAAACAGCACTTTGCACAATTTTTATGAGTTGGCAGTAAGCGAATGAATGAGGTCTTCGGAAATGCCCGTGCTAGAGAAGCCGCCGTCGTGCATGAGGTTTTGCATTGTAACCATGCGGGTTAGGTCGGAAAATAGCGACAAGACATAACTGGCACAATCATCTGCTGTGGCGTTGCCGAGCGGCGACATTTTGTTGGCGTAATCAAAAAATACATCAAAGCCTTTGATGCCCGTGCCAGCTGTGGTCATGGTTGGCGACTGCGAGATGGTATTGACGCGGGCTTTTTTCTTTTTGCCCAAAAAGTAGCCGTAGCTGCGTGCAATAGACTCTAGCATGGCTTTGGCCTGTGCCATATCTCCGTAATCAGGAAAAGTGCGTTGTGCTGCAATGTATGAGAGCGCTACAATGGAAGCATGTTCGTTCAAAACATCAAGTTTGTCGGCCACTTGCAGCATTTTATGAAAGGAAATTGCCGAAATATCCAGAGTCTGGTTTAACCATTCATAGTTAAGGTCTGTATAACTTTTCTTTTTGCGCACATTTGGGCTCATGCCAATAGAGTGCAAAATAAAGTCAATAGGGCCGCCCAAATGCTCTACTGATGTTTTATAGAGGTTTTCGAGGTCTGCTACTGATGTGGCATCTGCTGGCACAACAATCGTTTTACATTCTGCTGCCAATTCATTTATCTTACCCATTCGCAGGGCGATAGGTGCGTTTGTAAGAGTGAAGGTAGCGCCTTCCTGATAGGCTCTTTCTGCTATTTTCCAAGCAATAGAATTATTATCCAATGCACCAGTAATGATGCCGCGTTTGCCTTTAAGGAGTTGGTACATAAATAAATACAAATTTTGAAGGTGAAGAGTGCCCAAAATTATTCATTTATTTAGCACTAGCCAAACAAAGTGTTGTTTAAATGTAAAGGTTCTGCATCAAAACTAGGTCGTTTTTCTCATCTTTGAAAAGAAGCTAACTGCTTCTAAAGAACCTATTGGCCAGGAACATTGTGTGTTTTTTTGATACTGAAAGCACCAGTATGCCTACAAATAATTTTGCAAACTCTTAAAAAATGTCTAGTTTTGTGGCTTATTGCTTATTGTTATTAGATTCTTTTGTTGTGCTATGTCCCTTCCCGCAAGCATTTCGGCCACTCATTTTCAGTTTGCAAAGCAGACCAATTTTTACAGAGGCAAAGTACGTGATGTATATTTTTTTGGTGAAAAGATGGCTATGGTAGCCACCGACCGCATTTCTGCATTTGATGTAGTGCTTTCAAGAGCCATTCCATACAAGGGTAGCGTTCTGAACAGCATTGCTGCTACTTTTCTGGAGGAATCCCGCTACATTGTACCGAATTGGTTGGAAAGCAGCCCGCACCCCCAAGTGAGCATTGGCCTAAAATGTAAGCCTATTCCAATTGAAATGGTGATTCGCGCTTACATGGTTGGGCACGTTTGGCGTGAATACAAAAGCGGAAAACGGACTATTTGTGGCGAGCAACTGCCCGAAGGTCTGCGTGAAAACGACCGATTGCCTTTCCCCATCATTACCCCTACTACCAAAGCCGCTGAAGGACACGACCAGGATATTACAAAAGACGAAATTTTGCGCCGAGGGATTGTTACAAAGCGAGAATATGATAAATTAGAGGCATATACCCACAAAATGTTTGAATTTGGGTCTCAGAAGGCTTATGAACGCGGTCTTTTGCTATTGGATACGAAGTATGAATTTGGCTTGCACAAGGGCGAAATTATGCTCATGGACGAGATACATACGCCAGACTCCTCGCGCTATTTTTATGCGGAGAACTACCATGAAAAACAACGTAATAATCAAAAACAAAAGCAGCTATCCAAGGAATTTGTCCGCGAATGGCTTATGGATAATAATTTTCAAGGGCAAGAAGGGCAACAACAGCCATTCATGAGCGATGAATGGGTAGCCGAAATCAGCAGCCGTTATATAGAGCTTTACGAAATGATGCTTCGCAAGTCTTTTGTCAGGCAGCAGCCCGAAAATCTGCTCCAAGATATAGAAGAAGCTATCAGGGCAAGCATCTCTTGAAAATATCTCCTCATAAAGAAAACAATCTTTTACACGGCTATTGCTAGCACCCACCCTATATGAACGAAGCGAGCCCACTACTCAAAAAAATTCAAAAGTTGCCCAGCTATAGGCTTATTCTCGCTTTTGCAGGCGGTAGTATACTTTCTGCTGCTTGGTATCCGCCGTTTTCATTTTTGGCCTTTGTGGGGTTAGTGCCTTTGCTGATTTTGGAAGAAGATTTGAGCCAAAAAGAGGAATCTCATAAAAAGACATTTTTTTGGCTTTGGTTGCTTATTGTCATTTGGAATATTGGGATTTACTGGTGGTTATTTAAGGCCATAAGCTGGCTTGTTGTAGCGGTTTGGTTTATTAATTCTGGTTTTTTGGCCTCTACGATAGGTGTTTTTAGAATGTCTAGGCACTGGGCGCAAGATTTTCGGCTACGCTACGTCCTTTTTATTAGCTTTTGGGTAGGTTTTGAGTATTTGCACTTGAACTGGAGCTTAACTTGGCCTTGGGCTAATTTCGGACATACGCTTGCCAGCCAACACACTTGGGTACAGTGGGTAGAATACACAGGCACGCTGGGCGTAAGCGTTTGGCTCTTAGGAACAAATGTATTGTTTTATGAGGCGTTTTTTCTAAACCGTGCGCCCAAATGGTCGCCTTGGGTGGCCATACTCATTCCGCTTGCGGCTTCTCTTTTGCTTTACTATCGTTACGAACCTCAAAAAGGTACGGCAGTAGAGTGTGTGGTGGTTCAGCCGAACTATAATTGCTACACCCAAAAATTTGAAAATAATCCAGCAACTGGCAACGCTAATGCTACCTACGTGCCTTACGAAGCACAAGTTAAAAATCTTATAGCGCTTAGCGAAAAATTAATTACACCACAAACACGCTATGTTTTTTGGCCTGAAACCGCCCTACACGATGACGTGAACGAGAAGAGTCCCTATTCAAATGCTTATTTACGAGCCATTATGACAGATTTTGTAAAAAAGCATGGCCTAATTCTCATTTCAGGGGTAGATACTTACTGTTTCTATGAAGGCCCCGAAAACTTTACTCCGACTGCCAATATCTACAGTTCAGACCCCAACATGGCTTATGACTTTTTTAATGCGGCAGTTCAAATAAAACCCAACGAAGACGTAGAATTTTATAGAAAGTCTAAACTGGTGATTGGTGCAGAAACTAATCCATTCATCAGCATCTTGCCTACTTCGCAGTTGCTAATGATGTTCAAAGAAAGCTGGGCTACGCTCGGTACACAAGAAGAACGCGAAGTATTTAAGGGCAATGAGGGTGGCATTGTCGCCCCTGTTATTTGCTACGAATCTGTTTATGGTGAGTATGTTACGGACTATATTCGTAAAGGTGCCAACTTGATAACAGTTATCACGAATGACGGTTGGTGGGACGAGTCCATAGCACCCGAACAACACCTGAACTTTTCGGTTATGCGTGCGGTTGAAAACAGACGCTGCATAGCAAGAGCTGCCAATACAGGCATTTCTTGCTTTATTGACCAGCGAGGCAATATTTTGCAACGCAGTCAGTACGGCGAAACTACCTCGCTACGCGCTTCCATCCCCCTCAACGACGGCCTCACGTTCTATACGAAGAACGGAGATTTGATAGGTAAAATGAGCGCACTGATTGCCGTTTTAAGTATGGTGGCAGCTTTGATAAGTCCTTTTTGGAAAAGTAAAGAAGGTGCTGCTACTAAGTAGAGAAACGTTTAGAGGAATTGTATTTTTAGGTAAAAAAATATGCTTTTTTTTAGGCAATATTTTTTGGAGTATATCTTAATTTGTTTTATCTTTACCGCGAATAAAAAAAAATTATGCTGTAAGGTGTTTTGTTCAGAATAAAAAAGTTTAATTCATATAACTAACATTTCAATAAATTCGTTAGAATACCAAACGGCACATATCCCAAAAAATAGCATCATGACCATCAGACTTATACTTTTTAGCTTAACCTTACTTTTTGGTTTGGTCGCTTTTGAGCAGGCGCAAGCGCAGTCAAAGAAAAAAAATAAAAATAAAAATAAAAAAGAAATCAACCAGGATTTAGAGAATCCGGGTAGCTTGATAGAAATAAACGAAAACACAAAGTCTGTTGCGGGCGAAACCAGCGACATCGCACCCAAGCAAATACTTGCTGAACAGTCTTTGATTGAAGGTATGAAATGGTATATGCTCGAAGAGTACACCAAAGCAACTGCTGCATTTGAGGCAGCTCTTAAAATTGATGATAAAAATGATGCAGCTTGTTATCAGCTTGCTTTGTGCTATTTTAGGCTAGGTGAACCGCGTAGCGCTCTGCCACACGCCGAAATGGCCGCCAAAATTAAAAATGAAAATATTTATTACCTACAGCTCTTGGCCAGTGTGTATCAAGACTTGTCTGATAACGCCAATGCCGAAAAAACATGGAGAACGCTTATCCAAAAGCAGCCGCGTAACGATGAGTATTACCATAGTTTGGCAGATTTGCTCAGGCAGGCAGGCAAAACCAAAGACGCTATTAAAGTTTATGACCAAGCCGAAGCAATTATTGGCCCTGACGACGAGATGATACGAAAAAAACAGGATATTTATTTGAATGCGGGTAACCTCGATGCTGCTCTCAAGGAAGGTCAAAAACTGATTGATGCTTTCCCTGACTTTCCGGACTATATGCTCATGCAAGCAGAACTGATGCTGAATAATAGACGTGTGGAGGACGGTAAAACTATTATTCAGAAATATCTAAATAGTGGCTTTTCGCACCCTTATGCTTATTTGATGCTGGCCGACATTGCAGCCAATGAAAATGATAACGCCGCACAGTTCAAATATTTACAGATGGCTTTTGAAGACCGCGACCTCAACCCAGAACAAAAAGTGCGTATCTTGCTTACCAACTACTATGAGCAGGCTGAACGCAATAATTCTTTGCGTGAGCAAGGCCTAAACCTCTCACAAGCTGCTGCAAAAGCACACCCAGAGTCTGCTGATTTGCTCGCCTTGCATGGAGACTTTTTGTATATAAGCCAAAAGCAAGAGGAGGCACTAAGTATTTATTTGCAGTCCGTAGCCATTAATCCCGATAATTTTCGCGTTTGGGAGCGTATCTTACAAATAGATTGGAACGCCAGCCAAACGGATAAATTGGTGGAACATGGAGCAAAAGCAACAGACTTGTTTCCTAATCAGGCTTTGGCTTGGTTTTATTATGGTATGGGGCTTTCAGAAGCCCAAAAGAATGACGAGGCGCTCGAGGCTCTTGAACAAGGACGTGCTTTGGCTGTCAATAATAAAGAGTTGATTAGTAATTTTGAGGCTTTGATAGGCGATTTGTATCACCAAACCAAAGATTATCCAAAGTCTGACCGTGCTTATGAGGCTGCTCTCACAGCAAATCCTAATAATGCGCGTGCCTTGAATAATTACAGCTACTATCTTGCTTTGCGCAAAGAAAACCTGAATTTTGCTCAGCAAATGTCCATCAAGTTGGTGCGCTTATACCCCAACGATGCCAATTACTTAGATACCCACGCTTGGGTACTTTATGTACTTGGTTCTTATGAGCAGGCGCGTACTTACATGGAAAAGGCCATCGCTTTGGGCTCACCAAGTGCCACTCTTCTCGAACACTATGGCGATATCCTGTTCAAGCTCGGCAACGTAGAGGCTGCCCTAAGCCAATGGATAAAAGCACTCCAGATAGACACTGATAATCAAGCTCTTGAACAAAAAATTAAGAATAAGCGTTTAGAATAGCCCTCTATTATTTCTGCGTCCACCTCCTAAACTATTCGGCAATGACCAAAACAACCAAAGTACTGAGCGTAGTTTTTAAGAGCACTTTTTGGGTTCTTTTGTTATTATTTTTTACATCAATGAGCTGCCACAAACGGTCAAAATGCCCCACCTATCAGGATTCCGATTTTTTTACTGAAAAATCTTTCAAAGAAAAAATGAAGGAAGAAGACAAAGCGGTTAAAAAAGCAGCCACCAACAAGTCTTATTCTACTGTTCCTGGCCTGACCAAACGTAACAAACGCAAAAAGCGCAGCTCTATTTGGGGCACTCGCTAAAAAAACTCAAAACGTAATGCGCTATGGGCAAAATTGCCCGCAAAGGTTTATCTGCTAGCTTTTGGATACTAGTAGGCTGGGTATTGTGGTGGGTTGCTATGCGCATACCGCTGAACCTCATGGACGAGAGTCATTATCTCTACTTGAGTCAGCAGAACCTTACTTTTTGGGCAGATAATTCTCTCTATTTATTTTGGTTAAAATTTTTAGGGCTTTTATGCACAGACCCTCTGTTTGTATACACTCTTAACTTTTGGCTGCTGAACTTTTTGGCCTTACTGCTCTTAAATAGCTTGTTAGCAAGGGCTGCTGCTACACAGTGGGTTTCAGTCTATTTTTTTATCTGGTTTATGAGCAGTACTTTATGGCTGTATGCGTACCCTTATCAGACACGCTTCTTGGCTATTTTCTTAATGCTCGCTTTTGGGCTTTATGCAACTAATCGGCACTGGCCAGCTCTTTTTCTTTTATGCTTGTCTCCCCTTGTTCGGCAAGAATGTTATCTGTTGATTGTATTGCTTACACTCTTTTTTGTTTGGCAAAAAAAACCTTCTATGGCGCTTTTTGCGCTTCTGATGGGCTGCCTGTATTGCTTATTTCCGCTTCAAGAGGCAGACGGCGGCCAGCGTTTAGAAATTACGTTTTTACAGCATTTGGCCTATAATTTACAGCAAAAGCGCTTATTTAAGGCGAACGTTTGGTTAGAATATGAAGCAGCTAAAGTTCATCTTTTCAGAGATTACAAAGCGCCTTTTTCTATCAATAATCTCAATTTGCAGCTTGTTTTTAAGCATTTTTGCTGGAATTTGAGGCAGCTTTTCCATACTTTGCGTGGTCTTTTGCCTGCAATGTGGCCATTTTACCACAAAATAGCGTTCTTTGCAACCTTTCTTTTAGAAATACTCTATGCCAAAGCCGTATTCAAAAGGGTTCATAGAGATAAGAACGCAAATGTTTATGTAATGGGATTTCTATGTATGCTGCCTGCCATGAGCATAAGCATTCTCATTTTTCCGCGCACACATTACATTTGGTCTTGGCTCTTTGGGGGTTTCTTTTTAGGTTTTTGGTTTATTAAGGGCTTACAAAACAGAATGGGTTTGATGTTTTTGGGGCGCTTACGGCAGACCACAACATTGTTAATACTCCGCTGTGTCATACTCTCTTTTTTTCTTTATCAGAGCATTTGGCCACTGCTTTGCCAATATGAGATGCCGTTAGATGATAACCGCCGCATGGTGCATCAGTTACGCCGTGAAGTTAGAGACAGAACAGTTATTTTGAGTTCCATTGGAAGTTTTGATGCCTACCTGCCCTTGGTTAAAACTATTTTGGCTTCCGAGAAACGTAGCAATTGGTGGTCTTTTGTAAAAGAACATCAAATTGAGGCGGTTCTTGTTGGGGAAGAACTATTGCTGCTTATTGCTTTTAAAGACGATTCTGCATTTCAAGCATGGTACAAAAATAGCCAAGAGCGCCTGCGGATAGGTGCTCATCATGAGCTAATTTGGGTAAAAGCCCAATATTAAGTTTTGGCCATTCACACAAAAAATATGGCCACAAAGTATTATTGCTCTATATTTGCGGCAAAAACAGAAAATAATGAAAGTATTTAAATTTGGTGGTGCCTCGGTCAAAAGTGCAGAGGCAGTTCAGAACATGAGTGCCATTGTTAAGAAACACGCCGAAGACGGGGACAAGCTCCTCGTGGTAGTGTCGGCTATGGGCAAAACAACCAACGCCCTAGAGCGGATTATCAATGCTGCACAGAAGCAGGATATTTCTACTCTTAACAAAGAACTTTTTGCCCTGCGTGTTTACCACGAAGATATTGTCAAAGAGCTTTTTCCAGACCCAACAAGCCGCATTTATGAACTCTTGGAGCAAATTTTTCTGAAGTTGGAAAGGCGTGTGCGTGCTCCTCGCAAAAATTATAACAAGCAATATGACCAGGTAGTGTCCGTGGGCGAAATTCTGTCTAGCAGGATTGTGGCAGAATATCTCAAAACTCAACTGGCGTGCCTTTGGATTGATGCACGTGCCTATATACGCACAGATGAAAGCTGGCGCGAAGGCAAAGTGGATTGGGCTTCTACAGAAAGAAACATAGAAAATAAAATTTCAGCACTGGCCGAAACCCACGTTTTGCTCACTCAGGGCTTTATTGGCGGCACTATAGGCAAAAGAACCACTACGCTTGGTCGTGAAGGCTCTGATTATACGGCTGCTATCTTTGCGTATTGTACTAAAGCAGAGTCCGTTACTATCTGGAAGGACGTGCCGGGTATTCTTAATGCAGACCCTAAGCGCCTGTCTGAGACCGCTATGTATGAACAACTCTCTTATGTGGACGCTGCCGAAATGACTTATTATGGTGCATCGGTTATTCACCCAAAAACAATTAAGCCTCTGGCAAACAAAGAGATACCATTGCACGTCCGTTCTTTCATTAAGCCTAACGATGTAGGTACTGTTATTGGGCAGGTCAGAACCAGTCCTGATATGCCTGCTGTTATTTTTAAACCTGACCAATGCTTATTGCACTTGCTGCGCAAAAATTTGTCAGCTATCAGCGATAGCTCTATGGCCTTGATTTTTAATTTGTTGGAGCGTCATGACGTGGTGGTGAATTTGGTACAGAGCTCTGCCGTAACGCTTTCTATTTGCGCCAATGCGGATATGTCTAAGATTCGCACCATAAAGCCGCTTTTGGAAGATGATTTTGACCTCAGCATACAAGAAAAATTAGAGCTTGTTACAATCAAAAACTACAAGCAAGAGAGCGAAAGTTTTGTAAAATCATTCACAGAGGTTTTGCTAGAACAGCGCTCTGGGCAATATTGGCACTTGATTGTTCCGAGCGAAAAAAGATAAGGCTCACGTGAGCGATGGCTGTTTCAATAAAGGCATCAAAAACCTTAAAGTTCTTAGGAGTTCCTGTTAAAGGTTTTCCGTAACTATCTTGTTGCCCCTCAAAATACATCTAAAGTATTTATTATCATTAAATTAAGCAAGTGCTTTTACTTTAAAATGTCTTAGTTTTTAGTCTATTTTATCAAATAACTGGCAAAACCTCAAGGGCTTCTTGCGGCCTGCACTGCCTCGCATCAGACAAAAGCGAATGGCTCAAAGGTCAGAGAATGAGATTTTCTGTGCTATTATATTTTAAGTATTAAGAATAAATTATTTTAGATTATTTTGTATCTTTGCCCCAAAAACTATGGGAAGAGTTTTAACAATTAGCTTGACATCTGAACAAGAAACGGAGCTTATTAATCATCATAAAAAAAG
>JAAFJX010000052.1 GCA_013299045.1 Cytophagales bacterium
CGCTGTTTGGTTTGTTATCGCACCAGGGCAGTTGTCTGTGCCTGTTGGGGCTGTGTAAGTTACTACTGCACCGCAAGTACCAACAGCCGTGTTTGCCGTGATGTTTGCAGGGCAAGTAATGCTAGGCGCAATGTTATCTACCACCGTTACATTGAACGAACAAGTTGTCATATTTCCAGCAGCATCTGTTACACGGAATACGTTAGTTGTAACACCAACAGGGAAGGTAGCGCCTGAAGGCAGCCCCGCTGTTTGGTTTGTTATCGCACCAGGGCAGTTGTCTGTGCCTGTTGGGGCTGTGTAAGTTACTACTGCACCGCAAGTACCAGCAGCCGTGTTTGCCGTGATGTTTGCAGGGCAAGTAATGCTAGGTGCAATGTTATCTACACGATTTACATTAAAAGTACAGTTTGCGCTATTACCACTCGCATCTGTAACTGTTAAAGTAACTATTGTAGTGCCTGTACCAGAAATAACTGTGCCTACTGCCGGGCTCTGCATTACTGTTAGAGAGCCAGCTATAGTGCAATTATCAGCAACAGTCGCCATGCTGCGGTAGTCCGCCAAGGTAATGTTGCAAGAGGCTGTCAGGTTTTGTGTTTGTGTAGCAGGACAAGTAATAGTGGGTGCGATATTGTCTACACGGTTTACGTTGAAGGTACAACTAGCCGTATTGCCGCTTGCGTCTGTAGCCGTTAGGGTAACTGCTGTTGTCCCTACACCAGTTAGGGTAGTGCCAGCTACTGGGCTTTGCGTTACTGTAACAGCTGAACAAGCATCAGAGGCCATAGCCAAACTGGTATAGTTGGGCAGCGGTGCAGAGCAACTAGCGTTTAAGGCTAAAGTTTGTGTGGCAGGACAGGTAATGGTTGGATTGTTAGCATCTACTACACGAACTGTAAACGAACAAGTACTTACATTACCACTGGGGTCAGTCGCTTGAAAGGTATTGGTCGTTGTGCCCGCAGGAAACACTGAACCACTTGGCAAGCCTGCAATTTGCGTAACCGTCAAAGTGCTGGCTGTAGGCATGAAACTCTGGCAGGTATTGGCCAAAATGCCTGCTACGCCTGAGTTCCCATTTACACCTGGCACATTGTAGGAGGTGCTACCGTTGATATTGATGCCTTGTGTAATTGTACGAGTATCAGAGACTGTGGGGCCTACTATGGTTCTAATTTCATTTGTCCCTTCAAACAAGGCAATCTGACCAGTAAACAAGGGGGTGCCTGAACAACAAAAATCCCCTACATAATTAACAATCAAAACGCGGTTAGGAGCAACGCCTGTTACAGAATAAGTAACAGTTGTTATCAAGTCAGTCCAGCAAGTAGCAATTACATTAGGCCAAGCACCCGTAGGAAAAGGTGGGCCTGAACAACAGCCGCTGCCTGATAGAGGCGCATTTATGGAAATAAAGCCATTTGTAGAAGCGCGGAAGTCTGTTGCTAAAACACCATTGAAATAAAAAGGGAATGGCATAGCAACAGCGGCTGATGTATTATCGTCTCCGCTAGTAAGCGCAATCGCTGTACCTGTAGGCAGTAAGCCAGCTGCACAGGTAGTGCGCAAATAGCCTGGTGTAGGCGAAACACAGTTATCTGTGGCAGTAGGAGCTGTATAGGTTACAGGGGCAGTACAACCTCCTGCTGTAGCAGGAACTGTTATATTGGCTGGGCAGCTCATGACAGGCCCGGTGTTGTCCACTCTATTGACCGTAAAAGTACAAGAGGCGGTTGAACCACTTGCATCTGTAACCGTCAGGGTTACAGGCGTAGCCCCTGTGGTAGCAACAATCGTACCTGGTGCTGGGCTTTGCGCCACAGTAAAACCCGTACTGACTATGCAGTTCGTAACGGTCGCGAGAGAGCGATAGTCAGGCAAAGGAGCGTTACACGAACTCCCCATAGCCAAGGTTTGAGTTGGCGGGCAAGTAATGGAAGGCAAGTTACCAATTTGTACAGGTAGCGTGCCGGTTGCTACGCAGCCATCGGTGAAAGTAGCCGTGTAAGCAACGTTATAAGTACCAGGCCCTGCAAAAGCGTGTGTGGGGGTGTTTGTGCCAGTTACAACAGGGCTGCCATCTCCAAAGTTCCATGAATGCGAAACTACAGGAACTACTCTTGTGATGGCAATATCCTCGAGTCCCCAGTTGTCAAAGCCAGTACCGCTGTGCGTAGTTTGTATCCAACGAAACCTTGTGTTGAGCGTCATGGCTGCAGGAGGAATGGGTAAGCTGTAAGAGTTCCAAAGATAGCCAACAGCCAAACCAACACCCGCAATGGTGGGGTGGTAGTATTGGATGTTGTTCCAACTACCGCCACCGTCGTTTGAGTATTGAACCCATACACCTTCGTCTGGTGCATCTACCTGCTCACAACCAGCGCTAGGGTCGTTGTTACCAAAGCGTAACAAAAAGTTAATCGTACCACCAGCAGTGGTGTTTACATCGGAAGTAGAAATGAGTCTTGGCCCTGTACCTGTAGCGCTGGCCCAAAAGTAGTCAGTATTATCAGGAGTATCGCCTGGAATAGGGTCGCAGGGCTGCCCCACAACGAAAGTAGTAGCTGTCCAGCCCGGCGGAAAACCACCGTTGAAGTCAAAGTTTGTAGCGATGCCTAACCCTGTTCCTGTAAAGTTGATTGGCGTTAAAGGACACTGTAAGCCCGTTGGGGTGCGTGTTATGGTAGCCGAACATTGCGCAAGTGCTTTGTTTGAAACACCAAGCCAACTACCCAACAACAACATGATACAGCCTAAGAGGTGTAAATTAAAGTACTTTTTCATGGTTTTGTGAACTAGATAGCTTTGATGGTCAGGTTTTTGAATATGAAAGTAGTGAGTTCAAGGCTACCTGGGTAACCATTAAAACGATGAAAAAGCGTCAGATTGTTGGTGTCTGCGCCTTGAGGCTTACCCTCCAGCACTGAGGCAGGAGATAGTATTAGTTTAACTCTAGATTCGTCTTCACCTTGCTGGCGAACCTCTTGGGTGTGGTAGAGTTGATAGTCCCAACTTACCATCATATTGCTGGAAGAAGTGTTTTCAACTTTTAGAATAACTTTGTTGGCATCTACACCAACTGAGGGGTCAAAACAGCGTAGTTTTTTTGCAAAAACCTTTACGCCATACTCCTCTGTAATCAGCAGCCATTGTTCATTTAGGTCGGCCACCTTCTGTGCATAGCTTGTCCCATGCCCCAATAAGAGCAGCGCAAAGACAAGTGCGGTAAATACTTTCGTCATGAGAAATAATCGTAAATTTTAGTAAGAAACAACTAGTAGTAGAAGATAATTGATACAATTGCCAATGATTGACTGAATTAAGGTCAGTGTATTTTATCACTCAAGTGTACATTAATAATTTCAAAAAATTAAATACAAAGCATAATGTACAAATAACAGCGCAAATATATAATTTTTTTTATACAACAAAAAATATGCTGCTTTTTTGAACCTTATCTTGTGCGTCCTTCAAAGCCCAGTCGGAAAACAAAGAATGATTAGCTTGTTATGCTAATTGTATAGTCTATTGAATGTATAAGTTGTTTGTTATAAGATATTTGTTTTTTTTTAATCCTGATATTTGCATTTAGTAGCGGCATTTTTGGAGGTTTCAGGAGGAGTTATTTTGAATATCAATTAAATTTATGGAATTTAAAATTGTGTTTTTTTGATATACTGTTTAATGACAATACTTATGTTTTTAAACAAAGGAATATTTAAACTAGCCTGAAATATTACACAAAAAAAAGCGATAATTTTGGTAACTAAAATTGTCGCTTTTTTTATCTTTTATGAAAGAGGTAGATAGAGGGTTTACAGTGTTTTAACTGCTTGGTGCAAGGTTTCATAAAAAGCGTACAAATCTTCAAAGTTATTGTAAAGCGGCACAGGGGCCACACGCACTACATCTGGCTCACGCCAATCTGTAATGATTCCGTTTTCACTCAAAAAATTGTGTACAGCGCGCCCGTGTTTGTCAAAGACCAAAGATAATTGGCAGCCGCGTTCCTCCTCATTTCTAGGCGTTATTATATTTATAAAAACTTTATCTTGTTCTTGATTGAAATCAAGAATGAGTTTTTCTAGCGTTCGCGTCATCATGCGGGATTTCTGATGCAACTTTTCAATGCTGGTCTTTTCAAAAACATCTAAAGAAGCCCTGTAAGAGGCCAGCAACAGAATTGGTACATTGCTCAGTTGCCAAGCTTCGGCTGTTGGTGCAGGCTCAAACTGACGCGGCATTTTAAAGCGCGTTTCGGGATTATGCCCCCACCAGCCTTCCATGCGGGGCAGAGCGGCCTGTCCATGATGTTTGTCGTGCACAAAAGCACACGCGACACCTCCTGGCCCCGAATTAAGGTATTTGTAGGTACACCAAGCTGCAAAATCTACTCCCCAATCATGGAGCTGAATAGGCACGTTGCCAGCGGCGTGCGCTAGGTCAAAACCAACTTTTGCGCCAGCTTTGTGCCCAGCCCGCGTAATTTCAGGCATATTGTAAAGTTGTCCTGTATAGTAATTGACTCCGCTCAGCATGACCAGCGCCAATTCGTCTTGATGTTGCTCTATGAGGTCAATGATATCCTCGGTGCGGAGCAAATGTTCACCCACACGCGGCGTGGCTTCCACTACACAGGAAGCGTCTAAGCCATAAAAACGCACCTGAGACTGTACCGCATAGCGGTCTGAAGGAAAAGCATCGCTCTCAATCAAAATCTTGCAGCGCCTGCCGCTTGGTTTGTAAAAAGACAACATAAGCAGGTGTAAATTTACCGTTAGGCTGTTCATGACTACCACTTCTTTGGGCTTTGCACCCACCAAAGTAGCCGAACTTGCTTGTACAACTTGCTCATAGCTTTTCCAAGGATTTTTTTTATAAAAATGTCCTTCTACGCCATGATGCCGCCACTTTTCTAATTCTTCGTCCACTAAAGCGGCCACACCTTTAGGCTGTAAACCCAGAGAATTACCACAAAAATAACGAGCATTTTGCTGCTTGTGCTGCGGAAAATAAAAATCTGAACGAAAAGTGGCGGTATTGCTGTCCAAGAGTAAGCAGTCTGCCTTGCTGATAGAAGCCATCTATACTGTTTTTTGTGTAAAGTTAATCAAGATTACAGAATATCCGCAAAGCTAAAAAGTTATTGGTTAAAAGCAAAATGGCATTTGTGGCTGGCTTTGTCCGCCATTAAGCAAAAAAAACGGAGTGTTCAAAGATGAACAGCTCCGCTTTTTTTTGCTTGAAATCAACATTTATGAATTAATAGCACGGTCTATTTCTGCCATATAATCTATATTTTGGTAGTTATTGTAATCAATAAACACACGCCTAAATACGTCTCTGCTCGCACCAAAGCCCACACGCTTATCAATTTCAAGTACAACCTCACAACCATGCGCTTTACCAATAAAGGTAACCTCCAACTCATTGATACGGCCAGCGTAACGAGTATTATAGGCTTTGTATTCTAATTCTTGGTAGAATGGCAAAGTGCCACCCTGTATTTTACCATACTCTAAATCAACTTTCACCAGATTGAAGCCCATAGAATCTACAGCCTGTAAAAAGCGCGTCATGGCAGGGTTCGGTTCTACGATAATCGCGTCAAAATCAGCCTTATCCACAGCATCATCGATGTCCAGTGCAGTTCTTATGCCTAGAGGTGCGCCACTACCAAAGCTAAAACCGTGATAACGGGTAATAGGCGTTTCGTAAGGCAGTACAATATTAAATTGAAACTGACGCTCAGACTTTTCGGGCAATTTGAACTTATCCGAAATTTTGATTTTATGGAACGAAATATCCTCGTAGTAGTAGCTATCGCCGCTTTCACGCTTTACTCGCGCAATGACGTGCAGCCAGAGGTCGTCAATGTCCAAGTCCACGCTACCGCCCTTTACGTGCGTAACGCCTGAAATAGTGCCACCAGGCATACACACGTTGCTATGTAAGTGTGTGTTTACCTCGGCAGAGCCAAAGCCCATGCTTGCAAATAATTTTTTAAACATTAGTTTTAATTTTTGGAAGTGAGTTTTTCAATGAACAAAGAGTTAAAGAGGAATACTCAAAATATCATGCCAAAACGAAAATTGTATGCACCTTTGATAAAAAGCGAGATATTTTGAGGATTTAGCAAATGTAATTGTTTGATTAATCAAAAGTGCAATAAAATTTTAAAAAAATAAAATAGTAATAAAAAATTATTAATCCCGTCCAAAAAGATATTGAGGGGTTAAGAATGTTTTAATTCAAAGTCAATATTTGAGGTGGAAAAAAACGCCCCCCTCAGATGACAAACATAACCTAATTTTTGCAGATTATTTCAAAGT
>JAAFJX010000047.1 GCA_013299045.1 Cytophagales bacterium
TTAGGCACAATTTTAAGCAAACCCAACGGAAAAGGACAAGCCCAAAAATTGACAGCCTAACTATTGAAAATTGAACTTCCACAATTTAAACAATAGTTAGTCAAATGAAAAACTTACTCAAACAATTTCTTTTACTTGGTTTATTCACAAGTATTCTATTTTCTTGTCAGGAAAACAAAGATAATCTCGAACCCACAAAAGAAGATACCCCACCTGAAACATTTGGATTAAACCAAACTTCCGCAAGTGCATTGGCTAATGTTTCCCCTTTTGCTGTACCAAGTTTTTCAGGTACAATGCCCGCAAATTTTTTATTGCAAATGCCAGAAGTAGGTAATCAAGGTAGAGAGGGTAGTTGTGTGGCGTGGGCAGTTGCTTACGCAACTCGAAGTTATCATATGCCAAATAAGCCCTACAATAATGGTGTTATTCGTAGTCCTGAATATGTTTACAATCAAATCAAAGTGGCAGGGTGTGAAAGTGGTTCTTACTTTGTCAATTCAGGAAATTACAAAGGTGCGTTAAATTTACTCAAAGAGGAAGGAGTGTGTTCGTGGGCAGATATGCCTTATACTGATGCAAGTTGCAACACATTGCCCAATACTACCCAAAAAAACAATGCAAAAAGTGGTAAAATTATTGATTTTGAAAGAATTACGAATTTTACAACCAACAATCTGAAAACCATTTTGCTCAATAAATTTCCTGTTATTATTGGTGCAAGATTAGACGATGGATTTATGCAAGCCAGTAATTCTTTTGTTTGGAAAAATGCAAGCGGGGGATTTGTAGGTAATCACGCAATGGCTATTTGCGGTTATGATGATAGCAAAAATGCTTTTCGTGTTATCAATTCTTGGGGTAAAAATTGGGGAGATGCAGGCTACACTTGGTTGGATTACAACTATTTTGCTACTGTAGTCTTTGAGGCATACATTGTTTATCCTTTGAATGAAAATACACCTAATGACCTGAATAATGGTTTAGTTTTGAATATGCCTTTCAGTGGAAATACTCAAGATTTGAGTGGCAACAACAATCACGGAACAAACTTTGGGGCTACTTTGGGTACTGATAGAAAAGGGCAAGCAAACAGTGCTTACGAATTTAACGGAAGTACAAATTACATTGACATTACAGATGCTAATTCCCTTGATGTAACCCAAGAAGCAACTTTTTCTATTTGGATTTATCAAACTGCAATCAATTATGATACAGGGAACAATGCGTACAATGGTAGAATTATTGAAAAAGGAAATGCGGGCATAGACAATGGTTATTTGATAGATGCTATTCATTCTGCCTCAAGTTCACAACCAAGTTATTGTGGTTCTAATCAAGGTAGGATACGTTTTATTGGTGGTGAAGGTATGAGTGCAAACTCTTGTTATGGTTTCAATAATTGGCAGCACATTGTTGTAACATTCAAAGATGGTGTTATAAAAGTTTACTACAATGGTGTGCTAAATGCTACCAAAACCATTACAAGAAAGTTCATACCTGTCAATAACCTACCTGTGCGAATAGGTGCAACACAACCCCTATCAGGTTTTGAGTATTCATCTTTCAAGGGTAAAATTGATGACATACGTATTTATAACAGGGCTTTGAGTGAAGCGGAGATACAACAACTCTATCAACTGTAAAAATTTTAGCAAAAGCAAGCCAAAATAGGGCTTGCTTTTGTATTTTATTCGTATCTTTGCATCACATTTTTTACAAGCAACGAATATGAGCAAGAAACTAATCCGTTTTGATTGGGCTATCAAGAGGCTATTGCGTGATAAGGCTAACTTTGTTGTCTTAGAGGGTTTTTTGTCGGAACTTCTTTTTGAAGATGTCAAAATCAAAGAGATTTTAGATAGTGAGAGCAACCAAGAAACGGAGAAAGATAAATATAACCGAGTAGATATTTTGACACAAAATGCTAAAAATGAATTGATTGTCATTGAAATTCAAAATACCTACGAAATAGATTATTTTCACAGAATGGCTTATGGTGCGTCTAAAGCCTTGACTGAAAATTTGGCTTTGGGAGCATCTTATGTTGAAATTAAAAAAGTAATTTCTATCAATATTGTGTATTTTGACTTAGGACAAGGCAAAGACTATATTTATAGAGGCAAAACAAATTTTGAAGGTTTGCACCAAAAAGACTTGTTACAACTTTCAAACAAGCAAAGAAAGACATTTGAAAAACAGAATGTTTCAGATATTTTTCCTGAATACTATATTATTAAAGTTAATAAATTTAACGATATAGCCACAGATACGCTTGATGAGTGGATTTATTTTCTAAAAAATAGCGAAGTGAAAGATAACTTCAAAGCAAAAGGTTTGGCAGAAGCAAAGGAGGCTTTTGATATTATGCGTTTAGATAAAGACCAACATTATGCCTACAATCGTTATTTAGACTCTTTACACCTAAAAGCAAGTGAGGCATTTACTTTGCAAATGGAAGCAGAAGATAAAGTTAGACAAGACGAAAAACATAAAAATTCTATTGAAATTGCTAAAAAACTACTTAAAAGAGGCTTATCAAATATAGAAATTGCAGAAGATACAGACTTAACAATCGAGCAGATAGAACAGTTACGCCACGAAAAACAATGAAAACTGTGCCTAACATTGGCTTGGCAAAAGCGGGGCAGAAGTGCTAAATTGAACTTTTGGAATATAATGGGGCTTTTGTAATTATTTGGGCTTTTGTGCTAAGATTTCCCCGCCTTCGCCAAGCCTTGTTCGTTAGGTGCAAGCGTAGGACGACCGACAGAGCAATCATAAACCGACCGACAGAAGAACAAAATATTAACTTTGAAACCGAAAGAAAAAAGTAAACGACATAATGACTGAGAAAGCAAAAAATAAAAACTTACAAGAAGCGAAGACCAACAAAAAGGACGAGTTTTATACACAGCTTTCCGACATTGAAAGAGAGTTAAAGTATTACAAAAAGCACTTTAAGGACAAAGTTGTTTACTGTAACTGTGACGACCCACGAGTGAGCAACTTCTTTCATTTCTTCTCATACAACTTTGAAAAACTTGGACTTAAAAAACTTATTGCGACTTGCTACAAAAACCAAGATATGGACTTGTTCAGCCAAAACAACTCTGAACAGGCGATTTATTTAGAATACACAGGCGACAAAAACGGAAATAACGTTCCTGACCCAAACGAAATAGGGATAAAAAAACTAAAAGGTGACGGAGATTTTAGAAGCAAAGAATGTATTGAACTTTTAAAGCAAGCCGACATTGTTGTTACAAACCCACCTTTCTCACTTTTTCGTGAATACGTTGCTCAACTTATTGAATACGACAAAAACTTCTTAATAATAGGTAGTCAAAATTCAATTTCTTATAAAGAACTATTCAAACTAATTCAAGACGACAAAATTTGGTTCGGTTATAACACCGTTAAGAAATTCACAATGCCAGATAGCTACGAACACAATAGCGTTAAGGTTGAAGATGGAATTAAGTATGCAGTTTTCGGAAATATTTGCTGGTATACA
Source organism: Cytophagales bacterium (assembly GCA_013299045.1). Taxonomy (GTDB): domain Bacteria; phylum Bacteroidota; class Bacteroidia; order Cytophagales; family Bernardetiaceae; genus RDZD01. Next base: position 3,518 of record JAAFJX010000047.1, read on the forward strand.
AATCTCGACATTGCCAAAAGACACGAAGATTTAATCTTGTATAAAACTTACAAGGGGAACGAAACTGATTATCCTAACTATGTTAATTATAATGCAATAGAAGTTAGTAAAGTAAAAGATATTCCTATTGATTACGAAGGCGAAATGGGTGTTCCAATTACTTTTTTGGACAAATACAATCCAAACCAGTTTGAAATAATTGGCTCAAGTATGACACTTGGAACTCGAATGTCAGAAATAGCAAGCAAAGGAACTTATATGGCAGGTGGACCTCGTTTCTACTTAGACAGTGGAGACGGAACATATCAGCGACTTTACGACAGAATTGTAATCAAGAATAAGAAACTGCAAAAATGAAAATTGAACTTAAAGAAATAACAGTCCGAGACCTTACAAACGGTTACGCAGACAACCAAGAAAACGGAGTTATTGGTTACGGTGGCAAATTAGACATTCGCCCACCCTACCAACGTGAATTTATTTACAAAGACAAGCAACGTGAAGCAGTAATAGACACTATTACAAAAGACTATCCTCTGAACGTAATGTATTGGGCAGTTCAAGAAGATGGAAACTTTGAAGTAATTGACGGACAGCAACGGACAATTTCAATTAGCCAATACGTTGAAGGCGATTTTGCTTTTAAGAGCAGATATTTTCACAATCTTCAAAAAGACGAACAAGAACAGATTTTAAACTATAAAATAATGGTTTATCTGTGTAGCGGAACGGACAGCGAAAAATTAGAGTGGTTCAAGACAATCAACATTGCAGGAGAAAAACTAACCGACCAAGAACTAAGAAACGCTGTTTATTCAGGTTCGTGGGTTTCAGACGCTAAAAGATATTTCAGTAAAAATGGTTGTGCTGCATACGGTTTGGGTGGCGACTACTTGAACGGAACACCAATAAGACAAGACTATTTAGAAACAACAATCAAATGGATAAGCAAAGACGACATTGAGCATTATATGGCTAAACAACAACACGAGCCAAATGCCAATGATTTGTGGTTGTATTTCCAAAGCGTAATTAATTGGGTTAAGGTTGTTTTTCCAAAGTATCGCAAAGAAATGAAAGGCATACAATGGGGTTTTCTTTACAACGAGTTTAAGGACAAGAAATTTGACCACAAAAAACTTGAAGAAGAAATCACCAAACTAATGCAAGACGAAGACGTGACCAACAAAAAAGGAATTTACGAATACGTTTTGACACGCAAAGAAAGGTTTTTACAAATTCGTGCATTTACAGACAATCAAAAACGAGAAGCATACGAAAGACAGAAAGGAATTTGTCCAGTTTGCACAGAAGAATATCAAATTGAAGGAATGGAAGCCGACCATATTACACCTTGGCATTTAGGCGGTAAAACGACTGCTGACAATTGCCAAATGTTGTGCAAGGACGACAACAGAAGAAAAAGCGGAATATGAAGATAACCAACGACATAGGACAAGAACGCCAGCACCTAACAGCGGTTTGGCGTAATGGCGGGTTCAGTGCTTCGTATGACAGTTTTGTGCTAAGTTCAAGTGCAGTTCTTCGTATGAACTTTTGTGCTAAAAATCCGCCACTACGCCAAGCCGCAAAACGTTAGCTGTAATGCTAAGACAACACTCAAATTGAACTGAAAAATCAAAAAAAGTTTAGACAGAATGACAAAGTTTAAAACAACAAATATTTTCTTCGCTCTCTTGGCGACAATGTTCTTATCCTCTTGTAATGGACAAGTAAAAAAAGAAAATTTAACACAAGAAACGACTATTTCGATAGAAAAATCGAAACTTATTAAATCTCGAAGCTCTAATGAAGGAGATAATGTTCATTCGATAATTCAGGATAAAAAAGGTTTTATTTGGTTTGCTACCACAGGCGATGGAGTTTATCGTTATGACGGAAAGACATTTATAAATTACACAATTGAAAATGGACTTAATAGCAATTGTGTTTTTTCTATCATTCAGGACAAAGCAGGAACAATTTGGCTTGGGACTGAAAAAGGCTTATCCAGTTTTGATGGGAAAGTATTTACTCATTATCCAATTTTAGTAAGTGAAAAACAGAATAGTAATTTTATTCACAAACCAACGACAGATATAGGCGTTAGTAAAATCTTGCAGGACAAAAAAGGACTGTTTTGGTTAGCAACTGAAAATGAAATTTACTGCTTTGACACGAAAGTATTTACTCGTTTTATAGACAATCCAAATATTGAAAAAAGCAATAAATTTTACCCGAAGAATGTTGTAAATATCATTGAAGATAATAAAGGCAACATTTGGTTTTCTACTAGAGCAGAAGGTGTTTATTGTTTTGACGGAAACAAAATCAGTAATTATAAACCTAACAATGAAACGTGGTTCTTTGGACTGTTTGAAGACAAAAACGGAAATGTTTGGGCAGGAAGCAGAACGAGTGGTGTTTTCAGATTTGACGGCAAGGCTTTCACAAGACAATTTCAAGACCTTGGGTTTGACAATGCTGTCGTATATTCAATCATACAAGACAAAAAAGGAAATATTTGGTTTGGTTCTGATGAAAACAAAGGTCTTTGGAGTTATGACGGGACAACGTTAAAGAATTTCAATGTTAAACAAGGTTTATCTAACAGTTCTGTGTTTTGCGTTTTTGAAGACAGAAGTAGTAAAATTTGGGTAGGAGCAAGAAACACAAGTTTGGACAATTATGACGGAAAAACTTTTACAAACTTTTCAGAGTAGAAAATCAATCTTAACGACAAGAAGCACTACAGCTAACAGGGGTTTTGCAAAAAAGCGGGTTCAGTGCTAAATTGAATATTCGGAATTCTAATAAACATTTGTGCTAAAGCGAACATTTGTGCTTCTAATTCCGCTTCTTCGCAAAGCCCCAAAACGTTGTGGCGAAATGCCTTCGCTTCGCTCAGGCACTTCGCCACAACGGAGCGGGGATTACACCCTTGTTGCACTCGTGCCTACGGCACTTCGCACAACAAGGGATTTGCAAAATTCCAAAAAATTTACTCGCTTCGCTCGTATTTTTTGTAACTTCGCAAATCCCCGCTCCGTTAGCGGTTAGGCTAAAAAGACAATACAATCATTTTGTAAAATGAAAAAAATTGCAATAATTGGAGGAACAGGAATGTTAGGGCAACCTGTTACCCAAGAATTTATTAAAGCAGGTTTTGAAGTAACCCTATTTGCAAGAGATATGCAAAAATCTAAGCAAATCTTTGGAACTTCAATTCAAGTTATTGAGGGAAACCTTCAAGACACAGGAAAAATAAGAGAAGTCTTACAAGGACAAGATGGACTTTATTTGAACTTATCAGTTGAGCAAAAAAGTAGCAAATCTGCGTTTCAACCAGAACGGGAAGGGCTTGACAATATTTTAAATATTGCAAAACAATCCAGCATCAAAAGGATTGGCTATTTGTCATCGTTAGTTCATTTTTATCAAGGACAAAATGGTTTTAATTGGTGGGTTTTTGACATAAAAAAACAGGCTGTAGAGAAAATTAAAAATTGTGGCATTCCATATTCTATATTTTATCCTTCAACTTTTATGGAAAGTTTTGACAAAGGTGCATATAGACAAGGTAACAACATAATGCTCGCAGGTACTTCTAAATACAAAATGTTTCTAATTTCGGGCAGCGACTACGGCAAACAAGTAGTGAATGACTTTCAACTTGACAATGGGAATAATGATTATATTGTTCAGGGGCAGGAAGGGTTTACAGCAGACGAGGCAGCCAAATTTTATATTGAAAACTACAATAAGAAAAGGGTGAAAATAATGAAAGCACCAATTAGTATGCTTAAATTTTTTGGACTTTTTACCAATAAGTTTAACTATGGGGCAAATATTGTAGAAGCACTAAACAACTATCCTGAAAAGTTTGAAGCCAAAACAACTTGGCAAAAATTGGGAACACCTCAGACAAAATTTATCGACTACATTAAACAATCACAATAAAAACATACCAATTGAATAAACAATTTGCGGAAATAGAAGCCCAAACCGCTAACATAGGCTTGGCGGAAAGCGGGGCAAATGTGCTAAATTGAACTTTTGAATGTATATTGGGGCAATGTGCTAAATTTGGGCTTTTGTGCTGGTTTGCCCCACCTGCGCCAAGCCCTGTCCGTTAGCGGTAATTTTAGACAACACCCTATGACATCAGACAGTAAAGAAATTTGGATAAAATTAGGTTACGAAATATTTGCTCTCAAAGGACAAAGTGAACTAAAAATTGAACGACTTGCAAAACAAGTTGGAAAAAGTAAGTCTTCATTTTACCATCATTTTGCTGACATTGATTTGTTTATTGAAACTTTGCTAAAATATCATATTGAACAATCTTATGTAATAGCAGACAAAGAACAGACAGCAAATAAAATTGACCCAGACTTAATAAACGTATTATTAGAACACCAAACAGACTTACTTTTCAATAGACAATTACGAATAAATCAGAATATAAAGTTATTCAATGAAACTTTGTGTTTTTCAAATAAAATTATTGGAGAAGCCTTTAAAAATGTTTGGGTTAAAGACCTAAACTTAAAACTTAACGTCAGACAAATTGAAGGAATTTTCACATTGGCATTGCAAAATTTTTACCTACAAATAAATGTTGATACGCTAAATCGTGAATGGCTATCAGAATATTTCGTCAACTTAAAAAAAATAGCGAACAATTTTATTTAGACACAATTGTACGGTAGCGACTAAAATGAAACATTTATTAACTCTATTTTTGTGGCTCAATCTAAATTTTGAATAAAATGATGACACAAAAATTTCATAAGTTTTGGCTTAAAATTACAGCCATAGTTGTAGGTTCTTTTGGACCAGTATTTTTCTTAGGTACAATTATTTCAACTTCTGAACCTGCAAGGTGGACACTTGATTTATTGAGTTTTCCACTTGATGGAGTACAAAATTATGAAGCCACGACAACAAAATTTCTTTCTGCATTGACAGGTGGTTTTTTGCTTGGTTGGGGAGTAATGATTTGGTGTTTATCATCTTGGGTTTACGACAAAGCACCAGAACCAATTCGTAAAACAGTTCTTGTAAGTTTATTGTCTTGGTTTGTTTTGGACAGTTCGGGCTCTATTGCATCAGGAAACACTTCAAACGCATTCTTTAATATTATAATTTTATTAATTGCTGTTGGACCGTTATGGAAACCTGCAAATGACAAATAGGACAGACTGCGAAAGAAAAAACTACCGCTAACAAGGGTAACCGTTGCACAACTACGACAAAAATTCAAAAACCAAGAATTTCAAAAGATTTCGGCTTGCATAAAACCATTCTGAGCGAGGCTAAAATTAGGCTTCGCTATTTTTTTTGTAAAAATT
>JAAFJX010000023.1 GCA_013299045.1 Cytophagales bacterium
CGAAGAAGTGATGAATTTGACGTTGGACAACACGGAACTCGTCGTGATGTCTGCTTGCGAAACAGGCTTAGGCGACATACAGGCGGGCGAGGGCGTTTTTGGTTTGCAACGCGCTTTTCAGCAAGCTGGCGCAAAGTCCGTGCTGATGAGCCTCTGGAAGGTAGATGATGAGGCTACCCAGACCCTGATGACCGAATTTTACACAGCCCTACTCAAAGGCCAAAGCAAGCGCCAAGCCTTCAAAACAGCCCAAATGAACCTCAGAAAGCGTTTCCCAGAGCCTTACTACTGGGGCGCTTTTGTGATGGTGGGAGAATGAAAGTTTATCTTTAATCTTTTAAGCACACTTAAAATCATGAAAAACCTATTTTACCTTTTGTTTTTATTGCTACACACAACACCTCTTTTTGCCCAAACCTGGCAGCAGTTAGATAGTTTGGGGCAAGCCCTAACTAAACAACAAAAGCTGAAAGAGGCGGATTCTGTTCTGCAAATTGCACTTAAAAAAGTGGAGGCGCAGCACGGAAAGGATACGAGTTATGCGAAGGTGGCTTCTAGTCTAGCCGTTGTGTATTCTATTACTCAGCAATACAGTGAAGCAGAGCAGCTTTGCTTAGAAGCTAAAGAGATACGAGAAAGAATGCTGGGTAAAAATAGCCAAGCCTATGCAGCCTCTTGCAACAATTTGGCTATTTTATATTTTGAACGTAATTTTTATGATAAGGCAGAATCTTTGTATTTGGAAGCAAAAAGCGTCAGAGAAAGAGTTTTAGGTAAAAAACACGTGGAATATGCTCAATCATGTAATAATTTGGCGGCGTTGTATCGTGAGCAGGCTTTTTATGATAAAGCAGAAGTACTTTATTTAGAGGCTAAAAACGCATTTGAAAATATTTTTGGCAAAAAGCATCCGGCGTATGCCGGAACTTGTACCAATTTGGCGTTTTTGTACAGCGAACAAGGCTTTTATGATAGGGCAGAGTCGCTTTACTTGGAAGCTAAAAGCATTCAAAAAGAGTTATTAGGTAACAAGCATCTTCAATACGCTGCTTCGTGTCATAATTTAGGAATATTGTATTATGAGCAAGGGCTTTACTATAAGGCAGACGCACTGTATTTGGAAGCAAAAGACATCAGAGAGGAGGTGCTAGGCCAGAAAAGTCAAAGTTATGCAATGTCATGTATTGCTTTAGCCAACTCCTATAACATACAAGGTAATTATACAAAAGCCGAATTGCTTTGTATCCAAGCCAGAGACATAATGGCGGAGACTATGGGTAAAACTAGCATTGATTACGCCAATTCGTGTAATAATCTAGGTGCTCTATATGTAGATTATGGACACTCTGCTAAAGCTGAGCCGCTCTATTCCGAGGCCAAAGACATCTATCAAGCCGTTTTGGGGGATCAACATCCGTATTATGCACTTTCTTGTGGTAATTTATCCATTTTGTACAGCAATTATGGTATATACGATAAGGCTGAGATACTTGCTTTGACAGCCAAAAGCATAGAAGAAAAGATTTTCGGCGTAAACCACCGCACCTATGCAAACAATTATTTTTTTTTAGCGAATTTATACAGAAAGCAAGGTGTTTATGAAAAAGCTTATTCATGTTATCTGGCAATGATTCAAAGTAAATGCGACCAGATAAAAAACTTATTCCCCATACTTTCAGAACAAGAAAAAACAGCTTACTGGCAGTCAATTCGCTATTTATTTGACCGCTACTCTGATTTTTCACAAGATGCTGCCCACCAAAATCCCGTCATCATGGCCGACCTCTATGACCAAACCCTCTTCACCAAAGGCATTATTTTCTCTTCCACCCAAAAAATAAAAAATACCATTCTAAACAGCGGAGATACCGTTCTTGTCAATCAGTACAACGACTGGAAAAAGCAGCGCGAAACCTACACCAAGCTCTATCAACTGCCCTTAGAAGAACAAAAGATGCAAAATTTGGACTTGGACGACATGAAAAACCAAATCAATGATTTGGAAAAAGACCTGTCCAAAAAATCCGCTCTCTTTGGCCAGAACGTGCAAACAAAATCCTACAAGTGGCAGGAAGTGAAAGCAAAATTAGCTAAAAATGAAGCGGTTATAGAAATCATCAAGTCAGATTCGGCCTACATTGCCCTCTTTCTAACTGCCCAGACGGAGGATTATCCAGCTTTTCATCTCTTCAAAAATGTCTTAGATTTGGAAACGAACTATTTAAGCTTCTACAAAAACTGCATTGAGTTCAAAATAGAAGATACGGTTTCTTACAACGCCTTCTGGAAGCCTATAGCCGATAAGTTATCGACTTTGAACAAAAAAGGCTTCAAAAAAATCTATTTTTCGCCAGATGGTGTTTTTCATCAACTCAGCCTGAATACTCTCAAAAATCCTAAAACCAATCAATTTCTTTTGGAAGAAGCCAACATTCAGCTCATTGGCAGTAGCCGCGACTTGATTGAATTGAACAAAAAAAGCCGCGATTTGAGCCAAAACTACGAGAATTATCAGGCGCATTTGCTCGGCTACCCCATTTATGGGACTGAAAATGGAGAACCCATCAAAAACCGCGACCGTGCAGCAGGTTTTTCAGGTGTGCAGTCCGCTGTGGGTGTGGCGGGGGCTGTTTCCTTGCTGCCTGGCACGAAGAAAGAAGTGGAAAATGTATTTGGTTTGTTCAATCAAAAAAAGCTGAAGGTAAACCTACTTTTGGCTGAAAATGCCACCGAAGAAGCCCTTAAAAATCTCAAAAGCCCCACCATTTTGCACGTGGCCACGCATGGTTTTTTTATTCCCGAAATCAAGGATTCTGAAGTGCAAGATATGCAAACAGCCATGAACCGCAATCTTTTGAAAAACCCTTTCCTCCGCTCAGGTTTGTTGCTTGCTGGCTGTCAAAAACCCAACCCAGAAGGCGAAGACGGCATTTTGACGGCCGAAGAAGTGATGAATTTGACGTTGGACAACACGGAACTCGTCGTGATGTCTGCTTGCGAAACAGGCTTAGGCGATATACAGGCGGGCGAGGGCGTTTTTGGTTTGCAACGCGCTTTTCAGCAAGCGGGTGCAAAGTCCGTGCTGATGAGCCTCTGGAAAGTGGACGACGATGCCACGCAAACCCTGATGACCGAATTTTACACAGCCCTACTCAAAGGCCAAAGCAAGCGCCAAGCCTTCAAAACAGCCCAAATGAACCTCAAAAAACGCTTCCCAGAGCCATATTACTGGGGCGCTTTTGTGATGGTGGGGGAATGAAAATTAACTCATAAAAAAAATGAAAAATATACTTTTGACAATCACCTTACTCTTTGTAAGTACTTTAGCTCAAGCCCAAACCTGGCAAATTCTGGATAGTTTGGGGCAGGTGTTTACAAAGCAGCAAAAATTTCAAGCTGCAGACTCTGCACTCTTCCAGGCACTCCAAAAAGTAGAAGGCCAACACGGGAAAGATACGAGTTATGCGAAAGTGGCGAGAAATTTGGCCTTAGTGCGTTGTTATGTAGGCCGTTACGATAAAGCAGAACCACTTTTTTCGGAAGTAAAAAATATTCGTGAAAAGTTATTAGGCAAAAAGCATCCTGAATATGCGCGTTCATGCGACAATCTCGCTATTCTGTATCGCTATCAAGGTTTTTTTGCTAAAGCAGAGCCACTCCACCAAGAAGCTCAAGCGATTAGAGAGACGGTATTGGGCAAAAAAAATATGGATTACATGGCCTCTTGTACCAATTTAGGGATTCTTTATTCAGACCAAGGGCTTTATGAAAAAGCAGAACCGTTTTATTTGGAAGCAAAAAATATAGTAGGAGAGCTTCTAGGAAAAGAAGACTTTGAATATGCAACAGCTTGCAATAATTTGGCTATTTTGTATGGCGACTTGAGGCGTTATGATGAAGAAGAAAAACTTTATTTGGAGGCCAAACTGATTTGCGAAGCTAAAAAAGCGACCCAAGATGTTTTTTATGCCACTTTATGCACCAATTTAGCAACATTATATACCCGAAAAAAGCGTTACAATGAAGCAGAGCTGCTCTACTCGGACGCAAAAAAAATACGTGAAGACTTATTAGGCAAAAACAGCCCTGATTATGCCTTGTCTTGCTTAAATCTCGGTGTGTTCTACAAAACGCAAGGATTTTATACAAAAGCAGAACGTTTGCTACTAGAGGCTAAAGACGTTCAGGAAAACTCCTTAGGAAAGAAGCACTCTAGCTTTGCTAATTGTTGTTATAATTTAGCAAAACTTTACGAAAGCGAAAAAAAATATGAAAAAGCATACGCTCTTTACCACGACGTAGCGCAAATTAAGCGAGAACAAACTGAAACCCTCTTTCCGTCTTTTTCGGAGCGCGAAAAACAAGCCTATTGGAAGAATACTCGTTTTTATTTTACTGCCCTGTCCAACTTCTCTCAAAGATATGCCATCGAAAAATCCGAAGTAGTGGCTAGCCTCTATGACCAGATACTTTTCACTAAAGGCATCATTTTCTCCTCTACCCAAAAAATGAAAAATGCCATTCTGAATAGCGGCGATACCCTCCTCATCAAGCAGTTTAATCAGTGGAAAAAACAACGCGAAACCTATACCAAACTCTACCAACTGCCTTTAGAACAGCAGAAAGCACGAAATTTGGACTTAGAAGCGATGAAGGGCAAAATCAATGACTTAGAAAAAGAACTCTCTAAAAAGTCGGCGCTTTTTGGACAAAACGTGCAGACCAAAAATTATAAATGGCAAGAAGTAAAGGCCAAGTTGGCTAAAAATGAAGTAGTCATTGAAATCATCGCCTCTGATTCTGCATACATCGCTCTTTTTCTGACCGCACAAACAAACAACTGCCCTGATTTTTATATCTTCAAAAACGTCAGGAGCTTAGAAGAAGACCATCTCACGTACTATAACAACTGCATACAGTTCAAAATTACGGACACTATTTCTTACAATGCTTTTTGGAAACCCATTGCAGATAAATTGCACTATCTGAATAAAAAAGGCTTCAAGAAAATCTATTTTTCGCCAGATGGTGTTTTTCATCAACTGAGTTTGAACACTTTAAAAAATCCTCAATCGGGCAAATTTCTTTTAGACGAAGCCAATATTCAGCTCATTGGCAGCAGCCGCGACTTGATTGAAATGAATAAAGAAAGCAAGGATTTAAGCCAGAGCGCAGCCAATTATCAGGCTTGTTTGCTGGGCTATCCCATTTATGGCTACCCAGTGGATAAAAGCAGCCCCGATTTTGCTCGTGCAGCGGTTTTTTCAGGTGTACAAGCAGCAGTAGGTATGTCTGGTTCGGTTTCCTTGCTGCCCGGAACAAAAAAGGAAGTGGAAAATGTGTTTGGTTTGTTCAATCAAAAAAAGCTGAAAGTAAACTTGCTTTTGGCTGAAAATGCCACCGAAGAAGCCCTTAAAAACCTCAAAAGCCCCACCATTTTACACGTGGCCACGCATGGTTTTTTTATCCCTGAAATATCTGATAAAGAAGTTAAAAGCATACAAGATGCCATGAATAGAAATTTACTCAAAAACCCTTTTATGCGCTCTGGTTTGCTGCTGGCTGGCTGCCAAAAACCGAATCCTGAAGGCGAAGACGGCATTTTAACAGCCGAAGAAGTGATGAACCTGACGTTGGACAATACGGAACTCGTCGTCATGTCCGCTTGCGAAACGGGCTTAGGCGATATACAGGCGGGCGAGGGCGTTTTTGGCCTGCAACGCGCCTTTCAGCAAGCGGGCGCAAAGTCCGTGCTGATGAGCCTCTGGAAGGTGGACGACGAGGCCACGCAAACCCTGATGACCGAATTTTACATGGCTCTGCTCAAAGGCCAAAGCAAGCGCCAAGCCTTCAAAACAGCCCAAATGAACCTCAAAAAACGCTTCCCAGAGCCTTACTACTGGGGCGCTTTTGTGATGGTGGGCGAATGAATATTAGCTCATAAAAAAAATGAAAAATACACTTTTGTCAATTACCTTTCTCTTTATGAGTGTCTTAGCCCAAGCCCAAACTTGGCAGACTCTGGATAGTTTGGGACAATTGCTTGCCAAGCAGCAAAGATTCAACGAGGCCGACTCTGTTTTACAGCTAGCCCTCCAAAAAGTGGAGCAGCAGCACGGTAAGGATACGAGTTATGCCAAAGTGGCTTATAATCTAGGAAGCGCTCTGTTCTTTGCTGGCCTTTACCATGAGGCAGAGCCTCTTTGGCTAGAGGCCAACAATATCAGAAAAAAATATTTTGGAAAAAAACATGCTCTTTATGTACAATCTTGTAGTGCGCTTGGTATGTTGTACAAAGCCCAAGGGTTATACAGCAGAGCCGAACCTCTTTATTTAGAAGTAAAAAAAATCTTGGAAGAAACAGTGGGCACAAAACATCAAGGCTATGCCCAATCATGTAACAATCTCGCAAATTTATACATCGAGCAGGGGCTTTATGACAAAGCAGAGCCTCTTTATTTAGAAGCCCAAAATATTAAAGAAGATATTTTTGGCAAAAAGACTCCTGAATATGCACGTTCCTGCAATAATCTTGCAAATCTGTATCATCAGCAAGGTTTTTATGACAAGGCAGAACCTCTTTATCTAGAAGCCAAAAGTATTAGAGAAGAAACACTAGGCCCAACGCACCCCGATTATGCCAGCTCCTGTAACAATTTAGCGAACTTATACATTGACCAGGGCCTCTATGCAAAAGCTGAGCTACTGTATTTGGAAGCAAAAAACAATAGAGAGCTTGTTTTGGGAAAAAAACACCCAGACTATGCCGCTTCTTGTAATAATTTGGCGCTTTTATACAACAAACAAGGCATTTATGACAAGGCAGAGTTACTCTATTTAGAGGCTAAAACTATCAAGCAAAATATTTTAGGAAAAAATCATCCCAGTTATGCCAGTTCATGCCATAATTTGGCTATGTTGTATCTTAATCAAGGTTTTTACAGCAAGGCCGAACCAATGCTCATGGAAGCTAAAACTGTTCAGGAAACAGTTTTGGGAAAAAAACACCCAGACTATGCACAATCCTGTAATAATTTAGCGCTATTGTACAAAAGCCTCGAGGACTATGAAAAATCAGAGTATCTTTTTTTAGAGGCCAAAGATATAAGAAAGGAGATTTTAGGAAAAAGGCATCCCAGTTATGCTACATCATGTAATAATTTGGCAGACTTGTACTATAAGCTAGGGTTTTATGATAAAGCCGAAGTACTTTATGATGAGGCTATTCAAAATAAGTACGAACAAATAAAAGTTTTGTTTCCTATACTCTCCGAACAAGAGAAGCAAGCCTATTGGCAGTCTATAAAAGTTTTTTTTAATAGTTTTTCTAACTTTTCGCGCCACTACGCTGTTCAAAAGCCAGCCATTATGAGTAAGCTCTGCGACCAGATACTTTTCACTAAAGGCATCATTTTCTCCTCTACCCAAAAAATGAAAAATGCCATTCTGAATAGTGGCGATACGCTCCTTATCAAGCAGTTTAATCAGTGGAAAAAACAACGCGAAACCTATACTAAATTCTACCAACTACCTATAGATGAGCAAAAAAAGAAAAATTTAGATTTGAAAAACATGAAGAGCCAAATCAATGATTTGGAGCGTGAGCTGTCTAAAAAGTCCAGTCTTTTTGGTCAGAACGTTCAGGTCAAACATCATAAATGGCAAGACGTTAAAGAAAAACTAGACAAAGATGCGGTAGTTATCGAAGTTATTAAAACAGATTCGGCCTACATTGCGCTTTTTATTACTGCTAGTACGGAGAACTATCCAGAATTTTATGAATTGACAAAGGCTAGCGAAATGGAAAAACCATATCTTACTTTTTATACTAATTGTATTCAATTTGAAATTGAGGACACCATATCCTACAGAGTTTTCTGGAAGCCTATTGCCGACAAGCTATTTGCTATAAACAAAAAAGGGTTTCAAAAAATCTATTTTTCACCAGATGGTGTTTATCACCAGATTAGCCTCAATACATTAAAAAACACTCAAACGGGCAAATTTCTTTTGGAAGAAACCAATATTCAACTCATTGGCAGCAGTCGCGACTTACTTGAAATGAATAAAGAAAGCAAGGATTTAAGCCAGAACGCTGCCAATTATCAGGCGTATCTGCTTGGCTATCCAATCTATGGCCGACCAGGTAACCTGTCGAGCAACTACCAAGACAGAGATGCAGCCTTCTCTAGTATGCAGTCCGTAATAGGTATGTCTGGTTCGGTTTCCTTGCTGCCCGGAACAAAAAAAGAAGTGGAAAATGTGTTTGGTTTGTTCAATCAGAAAAAGCTGAAAGTAAACCTGCTTTTGGCAGAAAATGCCACCGAAGAAGCCCTTAAAAACCTCAAAAGCCCCACCATTTTGCACGTGGCCACGCATGGTTTTTTTATCCCTGAAATATCTGATAAAGAAGTTAAAAGCATACAAGATGCCATGAATAGAAATTTACTCAAAAACCCTTTTATGCGCTCTGGTTTACTGCTGGCTGGCTGCCAAAAACCGAATCCTGAAGGCGAAGACGGCATTTTAACAGCCGAAGAAGTCATGAATTTGACGTTGGACAATACGGAACTCGTCGTGCTATCTGCTTGCGAAACGGGCTTAGGCGACATACAGGCGGGCGAGGGCGTTTTTGGCCTGCAACGCGCTTTTCAGCAAGCGGGCGCAAAGTCCGTGCTGATGAGCCTCTGGAAGGTGGACGACGAGGCCACACAAACCCTGATGACTGAGTTTTATACCGCCCTGCTCAAAGGCCAAAGCAAGCGCCAAGCCTTCAAAACAGCCCAAATGAACCTCAAAAAACGCTTCCCAGAGCCTTACTACTGGGGTGCTTTTGTGATGGTGGGAGAATAGAATTTTGTGCATTTGCAGCTAGATAGTGTACTTTTATTGTTCGCATACACAAAGATTTTACATGGATTCCATAACAAGGTTTCTATATTTCAGTTTTTGATAGTATTTTTGCCGACTCACAAGCCTTATTTCATTTATCCTAATTAGTTTATGCAGCTTCTACATGACACAAAATCTTTTGCTAAACAGTATCTATCTGTTTGGCTTTTAGCCTTTAGCATTTTGGCGAGTTGCAGTGATGATAAAACTAACTCTAACCCTGAGCCTGTACGTAGCCTAGATATTCGTACTACGGAAGGTGGTTTGCGGTATATGCACTGCGAGAGTATGCCTGGCCCAAAACCAGAGCCTTATCAGTGCGTGCTCATGGATATTCAGTTTTTGGCACCAAACGGTGAGATTATCTTTACAACCTATTCTATAGGCGGCGCGCTTTCAGAGCCTATTGGACAGAGACTAATACCGGGCGGTGCGCCTGGCGATGTTATTGAGGCGCTTCGTCTGTTATCTGCGGGGGACAGCATGGTTATCTATCAGCCTGCCGCCATAGCGCTACCAGACAAAGAGGTGCGCCCCAAAACGATAAAAGATACAGACGAAATTCGTATGTGCCTCCGTGTTCATAAAATCATGAGCTTTGAAGCCTTTGTGGCTTTTGACAAACAAAGAAAAGAAGTCAAAACGGCCTCACACCATGAACGCGAACCTGAAATTATACGCAAAAACGTTGTTATCAACGAACTCCAAGATTCTGTTTTTGAGCTACCCAACAATCTCTTCTTTATGATACAACGAGAAGGCAAAGGCCCCTTTGCACAAGATGGTGATAGCATTATTATGCACTACAACACTCGCTTACTGAATGGTCTGACGATAGACGACTCTCAAAAAATGCAAGGAAAGCCCTTTGGGTTTGTTTTTGATAGGACTAACCCCAAGCGTGGTTTGATTCCAGCATGGGAAACCATCTTTAGTTCTATCTTGAACAAAGGTGCTGTAGGGGTTTTTTGGGCACCCTCACATCTCTGTTTTGGCAGTAGCCGCAAGCAAAATTTGGGCGAGTACCAATCCTTGCAATTTCAGTTTTTTATATTGGACATCGTACCAAAAGATAAAATTAAATCTTACAAAAAGAACTATGCCAATATGGACGGCTTACTAGAGCCAGAAAAAGCTGCAAAATAAATAGCAAGACAAGCCTCCAAACCACACACTCTTACGCTTTGCGTGGTTTATGTGCCACATAAAGAGAGTAGGCCAGCATAAGTACAGAGATAGTAGCAATTAGAGATCCCCAAAACCAATAAGGCAGCAGCAGACTGTTTGCGATAGCGCCCGTGTCGGAGTGGTGTGTTTGCCCCTCTATGGTGGCAGAGTCCACAAACAGATAATCAAACTGCATAAAAACAGCAATAGAAGCCTGTACACCCAAAACACGCACAAAAAACTGCTTAATACTTGGGCTCGCTTTCCAAGAAGACAGAACAATGACTACTGCCCAAAGACTCATAGCGCCCAAACCAAAAATGCTGCGAAGCCAAACAACACAACTCAAGGCTATAAACAAGCCCAAAACCCATAAAGAAGCAGTGCTGGCTTTTTGAGAGCGGCTCAGCATGAGTAAAGCACTGCCTGCAACTGCTGGCCCTAAAAGCCCACCCGCTGCTACAATGGCAGACCCAAGAGGGCCTAAAAAGAGGTCTGAGCTATGTGTTGCCAAACCCGAACCGTCCGAAAAAATTTCTAATTTTTTGAAGCTCCCACCCATCAAAATTGCCGTTAGGCCATGCCCCATTTCATGAAACCATGTACTCAGAATGGTAAAGGGATAAAGTACATAATAGCCGTAAGGCACATACCAAAGCACTACGGTACAGATAGCAATGCCTACTAGCCATAGTAAAGAGCCTTGACTATCACTCAAAAAGTTGACCTTTTGGCCAGCGTGTTCAGAAAAACCTTCGTTCATAGACTTGATGATGTTTATGTATAGGTCTTGAACGTAATCGCGCCTTAAATGTTTTGTATAGATATTTCTGATGTTGGCCTGCCAAGCTAGCTGCCTAAATAAACTATCATAGTTAGGCCATCTCTCCATAGACTCTCAAAACATACCGATTATTGAATTTGTCAATAGATAATTTAACAAAATTTAAGCATAAAAATCTGAAAGAAGCGCTATCTTTGCGCCCGATTTGAACAGCCATAAAGGCCCAAAAACTCAAAAAAAACATATCTTACTGTGATGTTAAGGCTCATTTATTGTATCCTCATTGCGCTTGCCGCTACTTTCATGGGCTGCAACGGCGGCTCTAGCACCGAAAACGGCTCTGATTCTACTCAAAATAAACGTGTAGAAGGTGAAAAAGACACCACCCAAAGCTATATCAACGTATCGCTGGCTGGAGTAAGCAAAAACTTTTCTTATAACCCTATTATGGGTGGCATAAAAGCCAACGACTACGATTTTAAAGAAGACAAAACATACAGCATGATTCGTATGGAAAGGCACTTAGACCAGTACCTGACAGAGAAGTTTATGATTTCTATTCACTATCTATACCCCGAAGAAATCAAGGAGTTTCCATTAACCATCAATGAAATGGGCAAGTTCAATGAGCGGACGGTTCGTATTCAAATGACTTATGCCAAAATGGGACAAAAGCAGTATGCAGATGTTTTTAAGCCCAAGTTTGACGAGTTCAAAATAACACTTACTAAGTATGAAAACAATATTTTGGCTGGTACTTTTGAAGGGCCAATGACGAGTTCGTCTGGCAATTTGATAATGGCCACCAAAGGTGTTTTTAGGTTTAAGCTGAATCAAAACAAAATGCCTGGTTCTATCAACAATGCCAATTTGCAATAATTCATTTTCATAGATTCCGACAGGAAACAGGGCTTATTTTTTTTATTCTAGGCTCTGTTTCTTCGTTTTAAGAGTTAGCAGACAAAACTTTAGCATGAACAAACATAATATTTGGCTTTGGTGCATTGGCGTTATGCTTTTGTTGGTAGCGGCCAGTATGCACAGTTGCGCTTCCAAGCTCAAGGAGCAAGAAAGGCGAGATGTTCGCAAGTATGAAAGTACCATAGGCAGCGTGATTGACATAGCCAAAGACGAACAACAGCACTACTACCCGGTTATTTTGTTTTTTAAGCCTGATAGCCAAAAGGTTTACTATAAAGCCAAACGTGAGGCGCATATAAAACCAAGATATAAGATTGGGGACGTGATACAACTACAATACGACCTTATTAATACCGAAGATGTTTATTTGATTCAGGATAAGAGTTTTGAAATATCTTTTTTGCGCATAGCTGGCAGTGTTTTTTTGGTTTTGGGGCTTGTTACTATTGGTGCAGAATGGTGGCGTGTCAGGCGTATTCGGCAGCTCATCAAAAATGGGTTAAAAGTAATGAGTGTTTTTCATTCCGTCGGTATGGAGCCAGCCAGCAAATGGCTCGGTGGTGTTCGTTACGTGGTTTACACGAAGTCTGAACACGAAACGGCAGGTATCAAGAACACCTCATATCGCAGCCATGCCTTGAACTTTGACCCTAGCCCACGCTTAGCTGCTGGCCGCCCCGTGTACGTGTTTATAGATGCAAAAAATCCAGAGCACTACTTCGTGGACTTGGCTTTTTTAGGAATATAGCACTATCGGATAACGCTTAGCCTCTGCCCAACTTTCCATGAGAACTTTGGGTTAAATATCAGAGAGGCTTTATATGTTATCTAATATTCCAAAAAAACGACGTATATTTGGGCTGCAAATACAAAACATAAAAGTTAAGTGTCTGCAAATCAACTTAATAAGTAACTTAAATCCTTTTAAAAAGCAACATGAAAGAGCAACTTTCAGAGCAGCTGATTGAAGTGGGCGATGTCTTTGAGCATAGCTTTAGCTTTGACCAGGAACAAATTAATCTTTTTGCGGATGTGAGCGGCGACAACAATCCCATTCACTTAGATGCCAACTATGCAGCTAATACCGTATTTAAGAAGCCAATTATTCACGGTTTTTTGGGGGGGAGTATATTTTCAAAAGTACTAGGCACAATGTTTCCGGGCGAAGGCACTATCTACCTAAAGCAGGATATGCGTTTTACGCGACCTATGTATGTAGGTAGCAACTACAACGCCGTGTTGGAGGTTACGGAAGTAAACCGCGAAAAAAATACAGCGCTTTTGAGAACAAGAATTTACGACGTTGAATCTGGAAAATCTACAATAGAAGGTGAAGCGTTGGTTATGAATAAAAAAAGACTTTAATTTGTAAAATTAAAATCTTTGAATGAAAAAGCACTTCAAGGTCATAAAGACTCCATCGCTTTGAAGTGCTTTTTTATAAACCAAATTTGACTATCCTACAGAACTCATGCCCGCTACATTTGAAGAGTTCGTCAGCGAACTGGCTTATTTTGCGATAGTATTTATTGTCATAGAGGTTTATTTAACGGTCAATAAACTCTGGAAACGCAAGCATGAACGCGTGGTAGCGGATAGTATCTCTCTCACAGCGCGTTTCGTGAGTCTTTTTCCTATGCTCGTTTTTACCATACACGCCTACATGGAAGAAAACTGGCAGGGCTTTTCCTACAATACCCTCATTATTTTTTTAATCCTTGTACACGTGGCGGTGGGTAGTGGTTTTTGGGTGGCAGGCCAAGAAACAAAAAAGTTTTGGGATTTGGTTAAGCTCTCCTTAAGGATGGAGCAAAAGGAAGTAGGTGACCTCGCCAAATCGTTTTTTAGACCCTCACATGCCGACAAACTCATTCATATTCTAGAGCAAGTGGCTTGGATTGACGGCGAACTAGACGACAAAGAAATAGAATTTGTTAATTCTTTCGCACTGCATTGGAACATCAATTTGAATTGGGATATTTTAAAGGGTTCTTCAGACTCTTTAAGAAAAGGGAGTCTCAACTTTGATGTCCTGCGTAAATCCATGACAGACTATCTTTCAACCTCTCCGCCCGAAGCCCAAGTGCTTCAATTCATCGATGTACTAACCATGTTGGTTAATATTGATGGAAACGTGGCAGATGCCGAGGCACTTATGTTAGAAGAACTAACAGGTCTTTGCTCAGCCTATTGTCATAAAGAGCAGAGCACCTCTGTTTACTATGTCGCTATCATTCCTCAAAACCAAGCGCAGGAAGATGCAGTCTTGGTGCTAACGCCGCCACTGCGTAAAAGCGAGGCACCAGGTGGATATGCCTATTTAGCAGGGCCGTTTTATTCGCAGCGTTACGCCGATATAGTATCGGACGAGTACCGAACATTCAATCTGTTTAGTGCTACCCTACGCGAAGAGCAACTCAAAGCAAACGGAGCCTATTTTACAATAAGCAAATGATGCTTGCGTACATAAGCCAATTCACCCTCCCACAACACTTTATACCAAATATCATGCTCTTCCAAAACGGTTAGGCGATGCCCCTTGGAGAGTACCCCAAAAACGTTTGCTGCAGCCGAGGGCGCATTCATAGCATAAACATTATTACTACGCACCACGCCTTTGGCTTCCAGAACAGCCAAGTTGTGTACCAAAGCCAAAACCGCCAAAAGCGCTACCTGCCCCAAAAGCCAACTTTGTGCTGTCCTTTTGCTAGCACTACGCCAGGCGCTGTTCAAAAAATAAATACTCAAAAGAAGCACTACCGTACAAACAATCCATTTGTATTGGTTATAAAGGGCTGCAAAGTACTCTGTGTCCGAATAGTCATAGCCTTTGAGTTCATACTTATCGGCTATTTCTACTATTTTTTGTAGAACCGTACTCTCTGAATTGTGCCTATAATAAAGACAAAGAAAATACAATGCGGAAGGATAATCGGCCAAGCCCTCTTTGATAAAGGCCATTTTCAAAAGCATTTGGGGGCTATATTGCTCTTGCCCCAAAATACTTTCATACAACTTAAAGGCCTCTGTAAACTTCTTTTGCGCAAAGAGTTTGTCTGCCTTTGCCAACTGATTTTCGGAAGTTTCAGCAAATAAACTGGTAAAAGAACCCAATATGAAGAAAAAAAATATAAAATATTTTAACATAGTGTTTGGTGGTTAAAATTTAACTTCCTACCTTTGCACCGCAAAATAAGAAAAGTTCTTTCAATTATCCAAATACGATTTCGTAGCTCAGCTGGTAGAGCAATACACTTTTAATGTATGGGTCCCGGGTTCGAATCCCGGCGAAATCACACCCTCCCTCACTACTTGCTCACATGGTGGAATTGGTAGACACGCTACTTTGAGGGGGTAGTGGGCGTTAGCCTGTGGGCGTTCGAGTCGCCCTGTGAGCACTAATATTTTTTGGTTTTTGAGTTGTAGTGAAACAACTTTCTGATTAAAGGGCATACTTGAGTGTGCCCTTTTCTTATGGTTGGCTCGCGCAATAAATGGCATTGGGCTGCACTCTTTTTAGATAAAAACTTCTACTCTCAAAATGCAACAGCATAGGGTGGCAATGCGCCTAAACGGAATAGAATAAAAACTAGAACTTGGCTTTTGTAAACAAAACCTTTTGGCTTATATTTGCGTTCCTAAGTTGCACACGAAATAAAACACGACTCAAATGATTACGATTTCAGAAAAAGCACAGCACAGAATCAAAGAACTTCGCCAGACAGACGGCCTCAGCGACCAGCATCATATACGCGTATCGGTCAAAGGCGGCGGCTGTTCCGGATTAATGTACGATTTGGCTTTTGATGCCTCTTCTGAGCCTCAAGACCAAGTATTTGAGCACAATGGCATACGTATTTTGGTAGATAAAAAAAGCCTGCTCTATCTTTTAGGTACTACCCTTGACTTCTCTGACGGCCTCAATGGGAAGGGGTTTCAGTTCGTAAACCCCAATGCTTCACGCACTTGTGGGTGTGGCGAAAGTTTTTCTGTATAAACTTTACAACAAGGCTGTTTTAAAAAAAGAAGCAGTTTTGGTTTTTATATGCCGTTATGCTGCCAGCAACACCGTTCTATCATGCAATAACGGACGAAAAACTGCAAAAGGCTTATTTTGAAGCCGTACAAAAAGACTATCTTATAAACTGCCAAGAAGTTTTTATACTCCAAAACCTACTTTTTGTTTGGCCAGAAACTTTTGAGAGTCTGCATTATCAGCGGCCTGTTTTCAGAATAAAACACCTCAAAAGCAGTATAACAGACGCACCAACCACATTGGCCAGTTTTTTTCCAACCAACACTTACCTTTATGGAGAATTTTCTTTTGAGGCCGCTTCATTGCCCTATTCTTATGGATTGGTTCAAAAAAAAAGCCTGCAAAATCTAGGGTTTAGGTTAGTAGAAACACGTTTGCATTATGTGCATACAAAAATCAGTCATTTAACATACAATGCTTTCAAAACGCGCCAAGCTACCTCTTCCGATGAGAGTTGGTTGCGTGAAATAGCCGCTAATCAAAGAAATGACTTTGACAGACATCATGCAGAACCTACCTTTAGCCAGAAAACAGCTGATGCCTATTTGGCTCAATACGCCTCTTCCGCATTACGTGGTTTTTGCACAGGCATTTTAGTACCTTCCGAACCTCTTAAAAGGGCTTTTGTGGCTTACACAATACATAAAAAATGGGCTGTGGTAGTCCCTCAAGTAGGCGCAAGCCAAAGCAAAGGCGCTTTTTATGAACTTCTATACAATATTTTGTTACTTGGACAACAAAATGATTGCAAAAGCGCTTATGCCAACACACAGCTAGAAAACACCGCTTGTCAGAAAGCATTAATGCGCTTAGGTTTTAATTATACGCATCAAACTGAGATTTGGGCATGGAGTAGCTGAACAAAATGTGTTGATGTGTTAATCTTGGTTCAGACCAAATTAATAAAAAGTAAGCAAGAATAAATTGCAATATTTTAATATTTTTTTTTACTTTTTTTATCTAATCCTTTGGTTTATATGGGAATCCAATCGTATTTTTGCAATCCAATCTTGCACTCCTCAACACAATAAAAAAATGAGAACGTTTCAAATCAAAAATATGTATTGGCTTTGCTTTGTACTGAGTCTGTCGGGGGCACTCTATGCCGCCTTACAGCGCACAGATACCGTGCAAAAAACACAATTTTTACCCTATAATGGCAAGACGATTGTCATGCAAAAAAAAGAACACGAGGGTATGCACGATGAGCGCGAAGAGCTAAGAGAGCGCTTGGAGTGGTTTGAAAAAATGCACCGTGCAGCACCAGGCGTAGATTGGCGCTCCATAGATACCGAAACAAGGCGTGTAAGACAAGAAATGCTCCTTAAAGCTCTGAAAAATGGCCGTTTGAGCGGAGATGAGTTTGCAGGCGGCAAGGTAGAAGGAGACTGGCGCGAAAAAGGCAGCCAGAATTGCTCTGGCCGTGTTCTTTTGGCCGAATTAGACGTTAAGAACAATGTACTTTATTGTGCTTCGGACGGCGGTAATTTCTGGAAGGGCACCCCTAAAGGCAAAAACTGGAAGGTGCTTAACGATAAGCAGCGTTTTTATGGCATTTGCTTGTTGAAGCGCGTAGAAGAAGGCGGAAAGCCCGTTTTTATTATGGCTGAAAATCGCAATGTGTATCGCTCTACGGACGATTGCGCCACCTGGCAGCCTGCAAAAGGAATAGACGGCATGAAAGACGGTGGTAGCATTCAAAAAGCGGTTATACATAGCAATGGCAAAAATATAGCTGTGGTTGCTTTTGAATGGAATGCTGTTTCGGGAAGTGGCAGAACGGCACTTTATTACTCCACTGATGCTGGCATAAACTTTAAAAAAGTAAGTACTTCTTTCAATAATCCCTACGCTTATGGTCAGAACCACGATTTATGGACGGACTATTACAGCAATACACCCATCTATTACATCAATGACGGAAAGGTAATGACGCTTGATGAAACCACCGGTACGCCCGCCGACCTCAGCACAATAACAGGCGCACCCAAAGGAACAAATATGCTTACTGGAGCTAAAAAAGGCGATAAAACCACCATATACGCTTATGCTAATGCCACAATTTACCGGAGCGAAGACGCTGGCCTAACTTGGGAGTTGCGCTCAAAAACAGGACGCTATCCTTTTTTCAAAACAAGTTTTTCTTGCTCTTATGAAGACCCCAACTTCCTGTTCTTTGGCGATATAGAATGCTGGAAGAGCAAGGACGCTGCCAAAACATGGAACAAGCAAAACGAATGGTATGATTATTATGACAACATAAAAGGAACACTACACGCAGACATTCCTGGCGTTTTTCCTTTCAAACGAGCAGATGGCAAAGAAATTCATTATGTATGCACAGATGGTGGCATTTATTACTCTGAAAATGGCTTACAAACCGTAGAGAACATTGCCTTGGACGGCCTCAATATCAGCCAATATTACAGCGTTTATACCAATCAGAATGACTCAAACTATGTGTATTTGGGTGCGCAAGACCAAGGTTTTCAGCGCTGCCAAAATGATTCGGGCAACGTCCTTAGCTTTGACCAAATTTTTAGTGGAGACTATGGCCATCTGAGCTCTAGCGATGGAGGCAAATCGCTATGGGCTGTTTATCCAGGCTCCGCAGTCTATTTGGGTAATGCTCAAACAGGCCCACCAACCGGTTCTTGGGATTTTAAGGGCACTATGTCCGCCTGGATTCCCTTCCTCATGCCCAATCCTACCAACAACAAACAAGCCTTTCTGGCTGGCGGCTCTCTAACAAACGGCGGTAAGGATTCTAAAATTATAAAACTAACAGCGAGTGGTGGTTCTATCAACGCTACTGCCATGTCTTTTGATTTCAAAAAAGCATCGGAAGGCGATGTAAGCGCTATTGCCTACGACCCTAACAATCTCAACACTTGGTATGCTATAACTTCAAACGGACGGTTCTTTGTTTCGAAAGACAAAGGTTCTAACTGGCAGGAGAGCAGTTCTGGCTTCTCGGGACCTTCGCCACACTACCTCTATGGTTCGGACATCTATGTCTCTAAGTTAGATAGCGGTACTGTTTACGTTTGTGGCAGCGGCTATTCCAATGCCCCTGTTTTTGTATCCAAAGACTATGGTCAAACTTTTACAGACATCAGCGCGGGGTTGCCTTCCACACACGTTTATGCCATAACAGCCAATACGGACGAAACACTGCTTTTTGCTGCCACAGAAGTAGGTCCTTTTATGTATGTGGTGGAAGATGATATGTGGTATGACTTAGTGGGCAGTGGTGCTCCAGACCAAGTTTATTGGGCAGTGGAGTTTTTGCATACGAGCCAAACTGTGCGTTTTGCTACTTACGGACGCGGTGCGTGGGACTTCAAAATAAAACGCCAACCTAAACGCAAAGTGAAAGACGACGGCGATACTGACCCGCCGACAGCAATCAACGAGCAGAATCGCTTACAAGCGCAGGTGAGCGTGTTCCCGAACCCCGCTACACAGGGTGCAACACTTGCCATACGCCTACCAGCAGCAGCCCTCAATGGCACACCGAACCTCAAAAAAGCCTATTTGAAAGATGCCTCTGGCCGACTACTAGCAGAACTCAACGTTAAGCCTATTTATGGTACAAATGAGGCACAAACCACACTCCCCCTGAACCTGCCAAAAGGATTGTTTATTTTGGAGATTCTAATAGGCAATAACCGCGTAGGTAAAAGGATTCAGATTGAATAAGACTGGCTAGTCTTCCCTTAAAAAGTCTGCATAAGAACAAGTACATCAATTGATTTATCTGCTTTAGGAACACTCTCATAATTTTTGGGGGCTTTTTCTCTCTACTTTTTGCCTTGATACAAAAATTAGAGAAGAGAAGTTTATCAAAGGCCGTCAAGGTGTTCCCAAAATAGGTAAACTGTCCTCCTTAAATTTAGCTTGCATCTGTTGAATGTACTATTTCAGAGGCGACTATTTAAGGGAAAACTAGCCAGCCAAGCGGTTACGCACAAAATTGGCATATAGCCAATACGCTGTCTGCCAATTTTTTTTATTGGCCGAAAGCCCTCACTCTTGTCGTTATTGTAACAAGCACTCAGCATTTTCTTTGAGTATAAAAAAAACGGGACGCTATCCCCAATCATATTTTGAGCTTAAAGAGCCAGTCCAAGCGCTTTTTGACTTCTTCGGTATAAGGCGGAAAAAATAGACTAAAAGGTGCCAAACCGCTTTTTTGTTTGATAACCGCTTTGCGGTTAGAGAACTCCCAAAAGCCATACTCGCCCTTGGATTTGCCAATACCGCTCTGATTGACCCCACCAAAGGGTAATCTTTTATGCACCAAATGAATCAAACAATCGTTGATGCACACACCACCCGCCGAAACCTCTGCCAAAAGTCGCTCTTGATGCACTTCGCTTTCCGAAAAAATGTACATGGCCAAAGGCTTTCCTGAGGGCATGGTGCTCAGATAATGCACCAAATCAGACATATTCGTATAAGTTTTAATAGGCAAAACGGGACCAAAAATTTCCTCCCGCATCAGCAAGGCTTCTTGGCTTACGTTCAGCAACAATGTAGGCGAAATGGCGCGTTGCTCGTCGTGTGCCTGAACAGGCAGCAAGGCTTCTGCACCCATGCCTATCGCTTCTTCAACAGCTTTTTTAAGCCTTGTGTAATGTCTTTCCGACACAATTTTTGCCAGGTCGTGGTGTGGCGCTTTATCGGAGTAAGCACGCATGACTTCAGCAATAAGCGCCTCGCAGAATCGTTTTTGTACGGCATGATGCACCATAACAAAGTCTGGCGCTATGCAAGTTTGGCCTGCATTAACAAACTTAGCCCAAACAACTTTTTTTGCTGCATCTTTCAAATTGGCGGTTTCGTCCACAATAACCGGCGATTTCCCACCCAGTTCTAGCGTAACAGAACTTAGATGCTGAGCCGCTCTTTGCATAATGATACTGCCTACCTGCGTACTCCCTGTAAAAAAAATGTGGTCAAAGGGCAAGTCCAATAGTGCCTGTGAACTTTGTGCATCACCCAGCACGACAGCAGCCTCTTCGGGCAAAAAAGCATCGCGCACGAGTTCTTGCAACACCACCGATACCTTCGGAGTCAGCTCTGATGTTTTCAAAATAGCCGTGCAGCCCGCCGCAATCGCGGAAATAAGCGGCCCGAGTGTCAGAAAAATTGGATAGTTCCAAGGCGAAATAATAAGACTAACGCCTTTGGGTTCGGCTTTTGTCCAGGCTTTTGCTGTCAGGGTCATAATAGTTCGGCCAGCGCTATGTTGTTTTGTCCACTTCTCTATATTTTTGAGGTTAAACTGAATTTCGGTCAGCAGAGGATAAATTTCTACTATGCGCGTTTCGGTTTCTACGCGCCCAAAATCCTGAAAAACCGCATCTGTTAAGCGAATTTCAAAAAGTTCTATGGCCGCATAGAGTTTTTTGAGTAAGGTTTTTCGCCACTCTGTGCCTGCGGTTCTATTGCTAGCCGCTCTTGCTTTTTGAAGCTCCCAAAGTTGATGCAAGGCCACGTGTGTAGGGTTTGCAAGGCTTTGCAAATGCTTGGTTTCAGCGCTATTGTTATTCAGGGCAGATACAGCCATTTTCTACTAAGGTTTACAAAAAAAATGCGAATGAAAGACGATTAGCTTAGATTGATAACGAAAGATACAGGTATTTCATTACTAAAGTTACATTATTTTGATATTTTTCTATAACCTAAATAAAAATCCTCATACCCATGTTTGTAAAGTTTTGATAAAAAAATGCTTTCCATAATGCTACATTCTGTATTTTGGCGCTACCCCCCAAAAAATAAATGTTCAAAAATAAACCTTAGCAACATTTTTGCGTATGTACTATTGGGAGGCTTTGTAGCATCTCAGCACTATTTTATTCCACTATTCTAAAACCATCTTTGAACCACTAAAAGCCCCCAAATGAATTTACTTAAATTTTAATATTTTAAAAATCAGCAACTTAAATTTTCTTCTAATGGAAAAGTTTGCTTTTACCGACGAGTACGAAATAAGAGCTACACCCAAAATGCTCTTACCGTATCTGGCTACACCGAGTGGCTTACTGGCCTGGTTTGCCGAAGATGTAACACCTGCTTCAAGCGACAAAAACGAACTAGACATCGTTTGGGACAGTACACATCATCAAGCACGCCTAACAGTCAATAAATCAATAGGTTTAGTAAGATACCAGTTCGGCGGTTTACAACAAGTAGGACAAGAGCCGTCTTATTTAGAATTTAAAATTGGTTACAGTGAACTGACAGGCACTTCCTTTTTGCGGATTACAGATTTTTCAGAGATGAATCATCTGGCCGAATTACAAAGCCTTTGGGAAGGGCTTATTAGCAAACTAAAAACAGCAGTAGGCGACCGCGCTCTTGCTCGCGCCTAAACCCTGCACAACTTGATTTGTCATCTATGAGCCAAAAATTGCGCTTAGAAAAGCATTTTTTCCGACTATGTCCCTTTGGGCTGTCTTGAATAATCATTTAGCCTGAGTAAAATGCCCGTCATTCTTGGCATCTTTCAGACCCTTAGTTTACCTTTTCTAAAAGCGTAAATGCTGTTTTGTCGCCCCTTTTAGGGGTATTTTTATTTTAGTTGGATTCACTGTTATACTTTTAGGCCAAAGCCACCAGCATGACGTTGATGTCATCGCCCATTATTCCCTTATAAAAACTAGCACCAAATCTTTTGGATACTCCGAGTTGTCCGCCTACGCTTTAACTCTGATGCTCTCTTTGAAAATTAACGCAATCCCGGCCTCGCCAATTCTTTTCCTAAAGCGCACCAGTTCAGAGGCTTCGCAAGGAAAGAAGGTGTTTGAGCATCAGCAAGTCCACCATCATTGGAATCATCATGATTATTTGCAAGGTTCACAAGGCAAATATCCTAAAACTGGCAGTCTTTCGCAGATAAATTCAATAATAATTTATTCATAAAGAATAACTTAGCGCCTTTTTAAGGGACGACTAGTTAAGAGCCTGTTTTTTTGGATAAAAAATAGCGACAAAAACTCTATCAGTTAAGCCTCAAAGAGGAATGCAGCTTTGGCTTTTCAAAAAAACAAAACCACATTACCCCTTCAAAAAACCGTATTCATAAACCTTTACTTCTATTTTTTTGGCTAAAACCTTCAACGTTTCGCGCAAATCTGCAACAAGTTTTGTATAAATTTCATCTTCGCTTTTTGTATTCATTCTACCTTTTTCGCCTCTGCCCTGAAAATACTCTCGTATATCATACAAACTTGCATTGGCATTGGGTTTTTTATTGAGAGAAGTATTGATATGGTTGATAGATTTATGGTAATATTTCCAAAGTTCTCGCCCTGCATCAAATACGATTTTTGCCTCTGCTGAAAATTCAAGTGGCGTAGTGCGTGCTTTGGTTACATTCCCAAAAACATCACTTGTAGTGTTTTGTTTGAGTTTTCCTTTGATAAAATCTGTCATAAAACTACTTTCAAAACGCTCCTGTGCATTTATTTCTTGTTCGGTAAATGGAATAAAATGATTTGTGCCATCTTTTGCTGTAATTCTATTTTTATCTTGAAAAAGTGCAAAAGATAAACAATCATTCTGAAATTCAAAGTCTGTTTTCCAATTATCATTTGGAAATAAAAATTGGTCGTTATGATTAATCCAAGTATGTTCAAAAATTTTTCTTGCGGTAATATAAATAGAGGCTATTATTAAATTTTGTTGGTTTATTGCAAAAAAAATACCATGTCTATTACCTTTTTCATTTAGAATAGCAATAAGGTTATTATTCTGAAAATCAGGGGCATCAGCCATTAAAAAGCCAATTTGGGTATCATTTTTATCTTTTTTAAATAAATTTAACCAATCATTTATTTTACCTTTTTCATTATCGTATGAATAGAATGATTTTTTTTCTAAAAATATTGCATTTGAATTATATACATCTACTTTATTTTCTTCGATTTTTTCTTTTATTTTGGTATCCCAAATAAAAAAACCAATTGGAAAACTACCATTCACATTGTCAAAAGTATCAGCAGGAACAATAAAGCATTTTTTTAATTTTGCTAAAAAATTATTTCTAAAAACTTTTGAATTTGTGCCATTTAACAATTTTAATGTAGAAAATTGTCCAATTATACAATCAGGAATTTCAAAATAAATTCTTACTAAAAATTGGGCAAATAATTCAGCACTAACTTTTTCTAATTTTGGGGAATATTTGGTATGAATTTTTGAAACTTGTACATTACTTCGTGTTATACTTGTTTTTCCATTGCTTTCTGCATAAGGCGGATTGATATAAATAACTAATTTTTTTCTTTTTTCAGGGTCATCAATAATATTTTTTAAATTTTTGGGTAATTTATCAAAACTATCATTTAAGAAATCAAACTGAAAAACTTGATTTTCCCAAAGATTAGCCCCATTTCTGATGCGGTCGTGCATCACATCTACATCTTGTTTATCCAATGTAGAAGCAAAAATATTATTTTTATTCGTCAATCCTGCTAATAAATTTCCTGTTCCTGCGGCACAATCCCAAATATAATATTCGTCCTGCCAATCTTCGCCTAAGGTATCAGCGAGGTATTTTTGAGAAAGTTCTACCCAAATTTGAGGTGTAAAAAAACTCCCTTTTCGCTCACGCACATCTTGCGGAACGAGCAAGTCCCTACGCCCGATGATATAATCCCAATATTCTTCTTTGGGTGGTCTTTCGTATATATTCCAAAATTGATTGTGTGCTTTTTGTTTGTCAGTAAAACCTGTAGAGGTCGTAACAAACATACCCGATTCGTTCAATTTTCTATCTAAATGATAAGTATCGGTTTTAAGCAATACAAAAAGTTTATCTTTGAGGGTTGTATTTTCTTCAGAAAGCAAATCAGCGAGATAAAAATCGCCATCAATAATTCCTGCTTTCTTGGCAAGTTCCCAATCTGCTTGTATAGTTGGTTTTACGGCAGTAAGCCATTTGTTATAAATGACCATAAAATTATTTTTATCAATTCGAGTTTTATTGATGCCATATTTGCCAGCAATAAAATTATGTTTGATAAAATAATGTAGTTCTTTATCATCTTTTCCAAAATAAAAAATCAAGGCTTGTTCATCAAGCGTATGTTGCACTTTGGTATGAATAAGTTTAAATTCTCGTGTGTCGTGGTTAGAAGGCGTAACTTTCCAATTAAAATCATTTTGATAAAAAACATCACTGATTTCACTATAAGGCACAAAAGCAATTTTTTCAGCATCAAAAGCACCCAAAAACGCAGGCGGTAGGCTTTTGTCAAAAGTACGAGCCTTGCCAATGGTAAGGATAAGTTGGCTAATAGATTTTTGAATATCTGCCATACCTTTTTTTGCTTCTGCCCACAAAAGAGGCGGAATATCAAGTTCAGGTTTTGAATTGTGCAAAGACACACAAAAATCCACATTTCCTATTATTTGGGTACAATCCAATAACCAAAAATAATCTTGTGCGACTTTATTTTTAAGTTCTTCTTCTCTGATGTTGGCGTAGTGCATAACGTGCGTCTTGAATATTCGGCAAATTTATAATAATATACAAGAATAGTATTTTTATAGCGGATTATTTTTCAAAAAAACAAAACCACATTACCCCTTCAAAAAACCGTATTCATAAACCTTTACTTCTATTTTTTTGGCTAAAACCTTCAATGTTTCGCGCAAATCTGCAACAAGTTTTGTATAAATTTCATCTTCGCTTTTTGTATTCATTCTACCTTTTTCGCCTCTGCCCTGAAAATACTCTCGTATATCATACAAACTTGCATTGGCATTGGGTTTTTTATTGAGAGAAGTATTGATATGGTTGATAGATTTATGGTAATATTTCCAAAGTTCTCGCCCTGCATCAAATACGGCGGTTGCCTCTGCTGAAAATTCAAGTGGCGTAGTACCTGCTTTGGTTACATTCCCAAAAACATCACTTGTAGTATTTTGTTTGAGTTTTCCTTTGATAAAATCTGTCATAAAACTACTTTCAAAACGCTCTTGTGCATTTATTTCTTGTTCGGTAAATGGTATAAAATGATTTGTACCACCTTTTGTAGTGATTTTGTTTTGTCCGTGAAATAACGCAAAAGCCAAACAATCATTCTGAAATTCAAAATCTTTTTCCCAACCATTATTTGGGAATAAAAATTGGTCTTGATTATTTATCCAAGTGTGTTCAATACATTGTCTTACCGTTAAATATATTGACATTATAAAAAGATTGTTTTTTGTTATATTTGTCAATTTATGTTGTTTTACATCACTTTCTGTTGGGCTTGAAGTTATATAAACACCACTTTGTTGTTGCATATCAACGCCTGGTAATATTAAATAAGCAATAATATTATTTCCTTTATCATAAAACTTTCGTAACCAACCACTTATGAAATCATCTTTACCAAAAGAATGAATAGGTTTTATTGATTCTTTCCAAAAAATATTATTATTGATGTTATGCAAAATTATATCAGCATCTATTTTAATAATATCTTTTTTATTTGATAAGTCCCAAATTGAAAAACAAATTGGAAATTTACCATTAACATTATCAAAAGAATCTGCTTTGCAAATAAAACCTCTTTTATATTCAGCCTTAAAATATTGGCGAAATTTAAAAAAATTTTGAGAATTTATTAATTTTAATGTGGAAAATGTGGCTAATATTGAATCTGAAATATCTTTATAAACACGTAAAAAAAATTGTGCAAATAATTCACGAGTTGCTGTACCAACAATATTATTAAAATTGTCATAAACTTTGCTTGTTGTTGAAACACTTGTTTTGTGTTCTCCTTTTGCTATAATAGTAGTTCTATTACCATGTTCTGCATAAGGCGGATTGATATAAATGACTAATTTTTTTCTTTTTTCGGGGTCATCAATAATTTTTTTTAAACTTTTGGGTAATTTATCAAAACTATCATTTAAGAAATCAAACTGAAAAACTTGATTTTCCCAAAGATTAGCCCCATTTCTGATGCGGTCGTGCATCACATCTACATCTTGTTTATCCAATGTAGAAGCAAAAATATTATTTTTATTCGTCAATCCTGCTAATAAATTTCCTGTTCCTGCGGCACAATCCCAAATATAATATTCGTCCTGCCAATCTTCGCCTAAGGTATCAGCGAGGTATTTTTGAGAAAGTTCTACCCAAATTTGAGGTGTAAAAAAACTCCCTTTTCGCTCACGCACATCTTGCGGAACGAGCAAGTCCCTACGCCCGATGATATAATCCCAATATTCTTCTTTGGGTGGTCTTTCGTATATATTCCAAAATTGATTGTGTGCTTTTTGTTTGTCAGTAAAACCTGTAGAGGTCGTAACAAACATACCCGATTCGTTCAATTTTCTATCTAAATGATAAGTATCGGTTTTAAGCAATACAAAAAGTTTATCTTTGAGGGTTGTATTTTCTTCAGAAAGCAAATCAGCGAGATAAAAATCGCCATCAATAATTCCTGCTTTCTTGGCAAGTTCCCAATCTGCTTGTATAGTTGGTTTTACGGCAGTAAGCCATTTGTTATAAATGACCATAAAATTATTTTTATCAATTCGAGTTTTATTGATGCCATATTTGCCAGCAATAAAATTATGTTTGATAAAATAATGTAGTTCTTTATCATCTTTTCCAAAATAAAAAATCAAGGCTTGTTCATCAAGCGTATGTTGCACTTTGGTATGAATAAGTTTAAATTCTCGTGTGTCGTGGTTAGAAGGCGTAACTTTCCAATTAAAATCATTTTGATAAAAAACATCACTGATTTCACTATAAGGCACAAAAGCAATTTTTTCAGCATCAAAAGCACCCAAAAACGCAGGCGGTAGGCTTTTGTCAAAAGTACGAGCCTTGCCAATGGTAAGGATAAGTTGGCTAATAGATTTTTGAATATCTGCCATACCTTTTTTTGCTTCTGCCCACAAAAGAGGCGGAATATCAAGTTCAGGTTTTGAATTGTGCAAAGACACACAAAAATCCACATTTCCTATTATTTGGGTACAATCCAATAACCAAAAATAATCTTGTGCGACTTTATTTTTAAGTTCTTCTTCTCTGATGTTGGCGTAGTGCATAACGTGCGTCTTGAATATTCGGCAAATTTATAATAATATACAAGAATAGTATTTTTATAGCGGATTATTTTTCAAAAAACAAAACCCCTAAGACCAGAAATGTCTTAGGAGTTTTGGCCTTTTTATAATAATCTACTTGTTACTAATTAACCACAATCCGCTTAACGGCAATGCGTTTGCCATCAGTAATGCGTAGTATGTAAACTCCTTTGCTGATATTGCCCAGAGTCATTGTGTTTTCGCCGCTCACTAATTTAGCCTTGTGCAAATCGCGGCCCAGTAGGTCTTGTACTACTGCTTCGCCTTGGGCTTCCTGCCAAAGGACGTTCAAAGTACCGTTGGTTGGGTTTGGATAAACCGTAATGTCTTTGCTGAAAACGGGGTCATTGATGCCCGTAACAGTAGCGCTTACAAGCTTTTCGAGCGTATCTGCTCCGCAAAAATCGCTTTGCGCGATGAGCACCACTTTGTAAGTACCACTGGTTTTGAAGGTGTGTGTAGGCGTTTCGTCTGTGCTGGTGCTGCCGTCGCCAAAGTCCCAGCTATATTTGATAGCATTTTTAGAGCTGTTCATAAAAACAAAACTAGCTGCATTGTCTGGGGCTACGTTGGCTTCAAAAGAGGCTTTGGCGGACTTGCCAAATTGAACAAAAACGGTATCAAAGAGAGCTTCCTGACAGAATTTTGTTATAACGCGCAGGGTATAGAGACCACTCTTAGAAATTTTGATAGAGCGCGTATTGGCCCCTGTAGACCACAAAAAGTTGCGTGAGTCGGCTAAGGTAGAACCTGCGTCTAATGTCGCTGAACTCTGGTCGCAAACAAAGAGTGTGTCGCGGTCGTTCAGGTTCAGGGTTGGCTTAGGCACTACCGTAACGGTTACAGTCGCTGTTTTGGCGGGGCAGCCAGCACCACCAGAACCTTCTACGGTATAAGTCGTGGTTTTGGAAGGGCTAACGAGCGGATTGTGGCGATTACGCTGCTCTTCGGGCATACCCTCGGCGGCTTGCCAGCTATAAAACGTTGCGCCAGAAGCGTGTAAACCCACGTTTTCGCCTTCACAAATTGTTACGTTTGCGCCAGCAGATACAGGCAGCTCATCTTTTACCAAAACCAGAATATTTTTGCGCGCTACGCACTCGTCCATAGTAACCGTAACAGAAATAAGCCCTGTGTTATTCACGTTGATTTTGGGTGTTGAAGAACCCGTAGACCACTTGTAGGTAGCGCCTGGGTTGGTGGCATCAAGGGTTACTGTTGAGCCTGTGCAGAGCGTGATGGTATCAGGAATGTTGATAACTGGTGAGGGTTTAACGCGCACCACGACGCTATCACGAGATACTGGGCAGCCACCACCATTACTAACGGTCAGGTAGTAAGTAGTTGTTTTGGTAGGTGAAGCCAAAGGATTGGCTATTTTAGGGTCGGAAAGGCCAGTAGTAGGTAGCCAGCTAAAGTCAGAGCCACCACTACCAAAAAGCTCTACAGGAATGCCTGCGCAAGTTTCACGGTCTTTGCCGGCATCTGCTTTGGGTTTGGGTTCAATAGTTATCATCACCGCGTCGCGAGCTTTACAACCACCAACATTTACCTCTACTGAATATTCGCCTGATGTCGTTACGGCTATACTGCGCGTGGTAGCACCAGTAGACCACAAATATTTAGCGCCGTCGGGGCCGCCAGCGTCTAGGCTAGGAATAACATCACCTTCACAGTAGCGCTTATCTGGGCCAAGGTTTACCGTAACAGCAGTAGGCGAGCCTACCGTGATGTAACCAGTACGCGTGAGTATATCTTCACCTGCTGCATTTTTTGCAGTCAGTTTGACGCTGTAGGTGCCTGGTGTATTGTAATTAACTACTACTGTAGGTGCAGTAGAAGTGGCGGGCGAACCTCCATCAAAAGCCCATTCTACACTGGCAGCATTGCGGCTAAGATTGGTAAACTTGATATTGCCTTTGCCACAAAGTTCAGTGAGGTCAGAAGAAAACTGTGCCTTTGGCAAATTGAGTGTTTTGTTACAATCTGCAGCAGTAACCAGCACCATAGGGAGCGGGCCGCAATCTTTTTCAATGGTGCTACGGCTCAAAATAAAATCCATAGCATTGCTGTTGATGTCGCTGATGGTTCGTTTGTCTTTGCCCTTGCCGAGTTTGAAATACATTACGTCTGCGGGGTCGTTCACGGGCGCAAGTTGTGCGGTACGCGCAAAAGCAAAGAGGGCTTTGGATTCCATATCAACTTTGGTGCTAGGGACGGGTAGGTCTCCAGCGTGCCAGTTGATGTCTTTATTGAAAATGATATCAAACTCGCGAACGCGCCAGTACCAGTTTGAACCAGCATTGCAGAAATCGTAAAAAGTGCCTACATTCACTTCCATATCGCTGCCGCCAAAATCAGCCATGACGATATTGTTTGTACCGTCGTAGCCCCAGCCTTCGAGTTCTTCTGGCGCACGTGAAATGCTGTAATTGTGCCCCTTTTTACAGCGCAAATAAGTGAGCGCATTCACGATAGCCGTACGGCGTGGGGCGTTGTCGTAGAGGCTGGGGTTCATAGAAAGGACGTAACCGCCCGAGCCTGTAATGTTTACCAAGTCAGCATTATCAGCTGGGAGGATGGTGGTAGCCGAAAAATTAAATTCATTGGTATTAAGCGCATAAGGTACGTTAATGTTCATGGTAGATGTAAAACTTTCGCCGGCATCGTTCATAACCATCAGGGGGCCAGAGCCAGCAAAAGTAGGCACATAGACCTTGATACGTGTGTCTGTCCACTCAAGCAGTTCTACGTCTGCCCACCAGCCAAAAGGAAAGAACAGTTGGCGCATGGTAGTACCACCATCATCTGCATTGCTGAACCAAACATTGCCATTAAGCCCCCTTTCAGGACCAAAACCGCTGCCGTTGATGGTAAGAACAGAGCGCGTACCGGCTGTAATGGAAGTTGGGCTTATAGAAGTGATGTTGAGTGCGTCTAATCGGCCTGTGGCGCTTGTTTTAGGTTCATTAAAAAGCGGCTTGCTTTCAATCATCACCCCGGTGCTTCCCAAGGCAAGCTCTATGGGCGCAAAGAGGTCTTGAGGTAAGTTTTTGTATTTTTGTTGGCCGTCATAGGCTATGCGTTGCGCTTGGTCAAACTTAACGAAGCCAGCTTTGCCGTACATGGGCATCAGAGAACCGTCTGCCTTCTTTTTCAGAAAGAAAACACCCCGCTCACCAGCATTAAGCATCAACCCTTCATGTTTGAGCATAACGTTTTCTACACGTCCGCCAAGCGTAGTTACATGAATGGTAGGACTAATAGTAGGGCCTTTGTAAAGCGTTTCGAGCTGAATAGTACTCGTCGTGTAAATTAGTTTTTGGGCAGCGTCCCAGTTGCTCTGCTGGGCTACGATAGTGCCTTGAAGCACGTAGTCGGCGTTCAAACTTCGGTCAGCGAGGCTTTGTGCCTGCACCTGCCAGCAGCAAAGAAGCAGAAGAGCAGGGAGTAGAATTTTACGAAAGAGAGTCATGTTTAAAGTTACTTATTATGTTCAGTGATTAAATTATGTAAGCATTTTCAGCTTGGGGCTTGAAATTTGATGTGTTTACGTGTTTATAGGTCTTACCCAAAGACACGAAAAAAGGCTTTATAGTTGCATTATTAAAGCTATAATACCTAAAAATCAGTAGATTTTGGCTTTGGTATTTGAAATGAGCTAGCAATGTGGTTTTGGTCTAACTATTTATTAAACAAACCCATGGTACGTTCGGCACCCTGCATACAAAAGGACAGAACAGCCTGCGAAGCCTTGTCTAAAAGCTCTGGCATGGTGCTTTGTTCATCTGAACTGAATTTATCCAGCACATATTCTACTTGCTTACCTTTGGGGTAGTTACTGCCTATACCAATGCGCAAACGAGGATAGCTGTTGTTGCCAAGTACTTCTTGAATATTCTTCAAACCATTGTGGCCAGCATCAGAACCGCTCTGGCGCAAACGCAGGGTCGCAAAAGGCAGGGCGAGGTCATCTACTAAGACCAAGCATTGCGCCACAGGAATACCCAACTCTTGAAGCCAGTAACGCATGGCTTTTCCGCTCAGGTTCATGTATGTAGAGGGCTTTATGAGGCTTATCTGTTTGCCTTTATGCTTGAGTAGAGTTATGGAGGCGAGGCGGCCTGCTTCAAAACCAAGACCTTCTTTTTGAGCCAGATAGTCTAAAACCATAAAGCCTACGTTATGGCGCGTTTCATGGTACTCTGCACCAATATTACCCAGCCCAACAATTAAATACTTCATATAAGTTTTTGGCTATTTTAACTAAGTATCTATGAACAAATAATTTACAATATTTTTACTACTAAATATTTCTGTAAACCAATTTTACAATGACTCATTGTTTATTATTGACAAGTGCCTCATTATAATTTTATCGTTTTCATATCAAATACTTTAGCTTATAGGTTTGTTGTACTTTTTTAGGCTACAAATTTAAACAAAAGAAATTAAAAAAAGACAGCATGATTCAAGACAAACAAATAAAGCACTCAACGGTTATTGAGATAGCATCTATACACAAAGACCATGTCAATTCTGCGCCTTATTCTCGGAGACCAACTTAACAGAGAACATACTTGGTATCAAGATGATAAGAACTGTCTTTATGTTTTGATGGAGATAAGGCAGGAGACTGACTATGTGCGACATCATATACAAAAAATTGTTTGCTTTTTTGCCGCTATGCGTTCCTTCGCTGATGAGTTGCTAAAGGCGCACAAGAGCGTGCTTTATATCAAAATTGATGACCCCAACAATACGCAGAGCCTTTATGAGAATTTGCTCAAAGTCATTGAAGCAAGAAAGATACAAAAGTTTGAGTATCTGCGCCCAGACGAGTATCGTTTAGACAACCAGCTTAACGATTTTTGTACGCACTTAAAGATTGCTAGTCAAGTTTTTGATACAGAACATTTTTATACCAGTCGTGAAGAACTTGGCGAAATTTTTAAAGGTAAAAAACAGTTTCTGATGGAAACATTTTACCGTAAAATGCGTCAAAAGCATCAGATTATGATGCCCAATAACCAGCCAGAGGGAGGTGCATGGAACTTTGATAAATTAAATAGGCAGAAGTATGACAACAAAGTGCCTGTACCAATGCCCATTGACTTCAAAAATGATTTAAGTTATCTCAAAGAACCCATAGAGGCCTGTGGTGCAGACTATTTTGGAGACATTAACTGGCAACAGGTTATATGGCCAATAAACCGCACTCAGGCCCTACAAGCCTTGGATTTCTTTATTAAAAAATGTTTGCCGCATTTTGGTACTTACGAGGACGCACTCTCTACTCAACATTGGTCTTTGTTTCACTCAAGACTATCTTTTGCCCTTAATATCAAGCTAATAAGCCCCAAAGAAGTTGTAGATAAAAGCGTGGCTTATTTTTATAGGCACCCCGAACTCGTTTCAGTGCAGCAAATTGAGGGATTTGTTAGGCAAATTTTGGGCTGGCGCGAATATATGCGAGGAATTTATTGGCTTAAAATGCCTAGTTATCAAACACTCAATTTTTTTAATAATCAAAAAGCCCTTCCTTCTTGGTTCTGGACAGGGCAAACCAAAATGAATTGCCTTAAACAGAGTATTAGCGCTTCTCTTAAAAATGCTTACGCGCATCACATACAAAGGCTGATGATTATGGGCAACTTTGCTGCCCTTGCTGGCATAGACCCTGACGAAGTAGATACTTGGTACTTAGGGATTTATATTGATGCACTAGACTGGGTAGAAATTACAAATACACGTGGCATGAGCCAATATGCAGATGGAGGTATTGTGGGTAGCAAGCCTTATGTGAGTAGTGCCAACTACATTGATAAAATGAGCGATTATTGCGGGAAGTGCTACTACAAAAAAAGCGAAAAACTAGGTGAAAAAGCCTGCCCTTTTAACAGCCTATATTGGCATTTTCATCACAGGAATAGAGCTAAGCTAAATAAAAATCCGCGAATAGGTATGGTATATGTTACCTGGAACAAAACCTCGGAGGCGGATAAAGCATTGATTTTAGCGCAAGCAGACAGCCATCTGGCTAATTTAGAAAATCTCTAGCTAGTCGTCCCTTAAAAAGTCTGCATAAGAACAAGCACACCAATTAATTGATATGATTTATCTGCTTTAGGAACACCCTCATGATTTTGGGTAGCTTTTTCTCTCTACTTTTTGCCTTGATGCAGAACTGAAGCATGAGTTGTAAGTTCCGACCGTAGGGCATAGCAAAAAAATCAAGCCTCGCAAAAGGCCAATTTAGGTGAAAAATAACTTTTTCATCTAAACCAGCGAATGGCTTTTTCTCTGATTCAATCTCTTACAAAACAAGCTCTTAATTAACCTCTCTAAGAGATGTACGTTTTAGGAAGCGAATAATTGTACTTTTCTAAGATAGAGGCTTTACTTTTAAAGTACGGCCAACTACGGCTATCATACGGCTATCATACGGCTATGATACGGCTATCCTATGGCTGAGGCAAAATAGGACAAAAGCAATTTTTAGGCATCAAGCGGGTTTGCCGCTTTATCTCTTTTTTTTGTTATTGAGCACGTCTATTGGCCAGTATTTGCGTTAGAGAGGCGGCGGGTTTAGTGCGTAACACCGAAGCGAAGCCCAAAGACGAACGACCGCGAAGCGGGAACGCCCAATAAATTGTAGAAAAACAACAATACGTCAAAAAGTTAGATATAAGGAATTTGACAAAAAGTTATTTGAAAACGCGAGAAAATGGCCTCTACAAAAGTGAAAAGAGGGCAATTAGAACTTAAAAAACTCAAAAAGGGCTTTTTGACGACTCAAGAGAGGTTAATTTAAGAGCTTGCTTTCGTCCAAAAACCCCCGCAACTCTGCGGAAAGGACGGTTTTAATAAATAACTAAGATATTTTAAAGCTGAAGTACTTGTTTAATTTACTGATAACAAATATTTTAGATATATTTTAAGGGAAGACTAGCTATAAAAAAAGCGAAAACAAGGCGTTTTCGCTTTTAAGTGGGCTCACTTGGGATCGAACCAAGCACCCTCTGATTATGAGTCAGATGCTCTAACCGACTGAGCTATGAGCCCCTACTCCATACAGCATTGTCCGTATCTGTAAGAATATGGGCGCAAAGATACAGCTTTGTTTGATAAATAGCAAACTTTTTAGGTACAAATAATTTGTATAGGCTCTCAAACGTTGCTTTTTGTTAAAAAGCAGCTAATTTTGCAACTTTATTGCTAAAAAATGCCGCTATGCAAATTATTTTGGTAAGTACGCCTATCCATGACCATGCGTTTCTGGACTTGTCCGTTAGACTCTATAAAGATGACCCTAACTGGATTCAACCACTTAACAAAGACATCGTGGGAATTTTTGACCCCAAAATCAACAAGGAGTTTAGAAATGGTGAAGCTCAGCGTTGGTTGCTTATGTCGAACAATGGCGTGGTAATAGGCCGTATTGCAGCTTTTTATAGCAAAAAAGAGCTAGAAAAAGACAATCCACAACCAACTGGCGGCATGGGCTTTTTTGAGTGTATCAACTCGCAGGAGGCTGCTAATTTGTTGTTTGACACCGCTAAAGACTGGCTGCAGAGCAAAGGTATGCAGGCCATGGACGGCCCCATCAACTTTGGGCAACGCGACCAGTGGTGGGGGCTTTTGGTTGAGGGTTTTTATGAGCCAAATTATTGTTCTAACTATCATTTGCCGTACTATAAAGCCCTTTTTGAAACATATGGTTTTCAGGACTACTTTCAGCAGTTTACTTATCATGTGGCCGTAAAAGATAAACTCAAACCCAAGGTAAAGGAAAAAGGCGCACGTGTACTTGCCGACCCTGACTACACTTTCAGGCATTTAGAACCTCAAAATATAGCACAGCACGCCGAAGAATTTAGGACTATTTACAACAAGGCATGGGTAAAACACAAAGGAGTGGGTGAAATGCGCAAGGAACAGGCCATGCTGATTATGAAAAAGATAAAGCCAATCATGGATCCTGAAATTATATGGTTCGGCTACTACAAAGGTGAACCCATTGCTTTTTTCATTATGCTGCCCGAAGTCAATCAAATTTTTAAGCACATGAAGGGCAAATTTGGTATGGTAGAAAAGCTCAAATTTATGTGGCATAAGTGGCGCAAAACCTGCAAAAAAATGTTTGGTGTTGTCTTTGGCGTTGTTCCTGACTTTCAGGGCAGAGGAGTAGAATGCGCCATCGTGTTAGCTTTTGCGCCTCATGCTTTGCGTAAGGGCTTTCAATACACCGAATTAGAACTGAATTGGATAGGCGATTTTAATCCTAAAATGTTGAGGGTGTCCGAAGACGTGGGTGGCGAAATCAAAAAGATACATATCACGTACCGCTACCTTTTTGACCGCGAAAAGCCCTTTGTCAGAATGGCCGCTATTAAGTAGCTGTTTCTTGAAAATACACCTAAAGTATCTAGTAGTCCCTTAAAAATACAACAGCCTTTTTTCATCTAAACCGGCGAATGACTTTTTCTTTGATTCACTCTCTTGCAAAACAGAGTGGCACAGAAAATCTCACTCTCTGACCTTTGAGCCATTCGCTTTTGTCTGATGCGAGGCAGCGCAGACCGCGAGTAGTCCTTACAATTTTGCCAGTTAATTGACAAAATAGGCTAAAAACTAAGTGCTTTTTTAATTTACTGATAGTAAATATCTTAGATGTTTTTAAGGGACGACTATTTAGCTTGTACTTAAGTGAGCGTATCGGTGAGGCTTGCTTTGTTTAATTGAGGGGTTTGTTTTATCTGCATACTGGGCTTCTGAGCAAACTCTAGCAAAGGACTAGTTTCATATTTTTCTCTTCGGCACACAGTTCTTTTACGAGAAAAGAAGCTCCTACAAAAAACCGAAGTCAATGCGGTTATAAGTATCGCACTTACTACTAAATTTTTTTTGGCGCATAAAAACAAAAAACTGGCTTAGTCTATAAAAAAGACTATATATCCCTCTAAAAATTGCCTAACTTTCTTCATAGAGTACGGCCATTTCTACTAATTTTTGCATGGCGCGTTCTATGGCATCATAAATTTCATGTATGGAAGCCTCCATCATATAACAGGGTGTACTTAAAACGTTGTTTACGTCGTCCACCACCATACCGTCCTTGTCGCAATAAACGGCACGCGAACCTAAACTTACAATAGCCTCAGAAATATTGCCGATAGGATAGGGCGAGGCTTGCTCCAGGTTACCTACGGTTAGCTTCACGTTTTTTTGCTGGTCTTTGAGCGCCAACGCC
The DNA here is from genome assembly GCA_013299045.1 of Cytophagales bacterium. Classification (GTDB taxonomy): domain Bacteria; phylum Bacteroidota; class Bacteroidia; order Cytophagales; family Bernardetiaceae; genus RDZD01. The sequence goes on from JAAFJX010000023.1 coordinate 37,165, forward strand.
ACCGTAGTAGGGGCCATGCAAAGTGCAGCAATGGGCTTACCTTGACCCATAAACTTGATAATCAGATTTTTAACTTCTTCAAGGATAGTGGTATTTGCCCCTTCAAAAGCCCATTTAGAAAAATTCTTGGCCACACCAAACCCGCCTGGCAGCACCAAAGCAGACAGTTCATCAATATTAACCTCTTCGGGCTTTATCAGTTTGCCGCGTGCTATACGCGCTGCCTCAACATAAACGTTACGCTTTTCGGGCATTTCTTGGCCGTTGGTATGATTGATGACGTGATGTTGCAGTATATCTGGGGCTATACAGACAGCCTCTACACCAGCTTTGGCCAAAGCCAACATAACAAAGACGGACTCCTGAATCTCAGCGCCATCATAGACCCCGCAGCCAGATAGTAAAACTCCTATTTTCATAACGCTAACAGACTAATTTTAACTAATTTTAACCATAATACACACAATAGGGTTGGCAAAGTTGTTGTTTTTTTATATAAAACACAATCATTTTCACCAACTAATCCTTATTTTTTGCAAAGATTTTATCTTGGCAATAAGCTCTGAACTGATTGCCTCTGTCTTCATAATTTTTGAACAAATCAAAGCTGGCACAAGCTGGTGATAGCAAAATGACATCGCCTGCCTGTGCAAAGCCAATAGCAGCATTCACAGCAGCATCTAAACTCTGTGTGCTGGCTATTTCTAAGCCCTTGCCCTCAAAGTATTTCAATAGTTTGCTGTTATCCTTTCCCATACAGACAAGAGCCTTGACGTGTTTGTTTACCAAATCGGCTATTTGGTCGTAATCATTGCCCTTATCCACGCCGCCCGCAATCCAGACAATAGGCTCAGTAAAACTCTGCAAAGCATAAAAAACAGCATCTACATTGGTGGCTTTAGAATCGTTCACAAATTTTATCCCTTGGTGTTCTGCCACAGGTTCAAGCCTATGAGGGGCATTGACAAAACTCTTTAAGGCTTTTTGAATGGCCTCGTTGCTGATACCGGCCTCTTGCGCAGCCAAAATAGCAGCACTAATATTCAGTTGATTATGAGGGCCTTTAAGAGGAAGTTCGTTTAGGGGGAGTGCTAAATCTTTTATTTGCAGTGTTTCTTCATGAAGAGTAGCGGCGCTCTCCGAATTGTGTAGGTCTATGCCTAGGCGTTTGATGTTTGGACGATGGTTTACAAGCGAAGGGTTTTGCTTAATATTCTCATCTGAAGCATTGTAAATGAAGCAATTACCGTCTTTTTGTTTGTCAAATATTTTGAACTTGGCTGCTATATAGGCACGCATATCGTAGTTGTAGCGGTCTAGGTGGTCTGGGGTAATGTTTAGCAGAACAGCCGTATGACAGTGGAATTGATACACGTCGTCTAGCTGAAAGCTACTAATTTCCAGAACATAGTCCTCGTAGTTATTGCTCATAACAGCCTTTGCGAAGCTAATGCCTATGTTCCCTGCCAAACAAACTCGACGGCCAGCTTCTTTGAACAAATGATAGGTCAGTAAAGTAGTGGTGGTTTTTCCATTTGTACCCGTAATGCCCGTGATACGTGCATTTTTGACATACGGAAAAGCAAACTCCATTTCAGATACTACAGGAATGCCCTCGTGTCGGATAGCCTTCATCACAGATGCGCTCTCAGAAATACCAGGGCTTTTAACAACAAGACTTGCTGTTAGGATTTTGGCTAAGCTGTGCGCACCAGTTTCATGGGCAATCTCAGCAGCTTCTAGTTCCTTTTTATACTTGTCTGCAATAAGCCCAGCGTCAGACAGAAAGACTTTTTTGCCCTTATCCTGCGCCAGTAATGCACATCCCACACCGCTCTCACCACCGCCAAGTACCACTACGTCAAACACCATTTGTTTTTTTTGATTAGATTTTGCACAAAAATACAGCCTAGTGTCCTATTTTAAAGCAAAAGCCTCTAAAATTTTACAGCAAACCTTATTTTGTTATCTTACAGCTAGGATTTTTGCTTTTGAGTGCGTCGAGTTCAGCATTTTTTAAGTTGATGCCCTTTAAGGTAAGTTCTTGCAAAGCAGACCAGGTCAGAATACTTGAAAGATTGTCTATTTCGCTGTAAGAGAGCATTAAAACGTTTATATCGCTCAATCCTTTAATAGGTTCTAAGCTACTTACCCTTGTACCGCTGATGTCTAAATGCCGCAAACTTTTGGCGTAGGCCAAGGGTAATAAATTAGACACTTTCGTTTCGGCCAACACTACCTTTTGTAATCTTGGTGCCGAGTTGGCCAGAGGGCTAATATCCGAAACTGCCGTATTGGAGCAGTCTATAAATTTAATATTTTCCAAACCTTTGAGAGCCTGCAAATTATTGACTTTTGTTCCTCGGCAATCAATGGATTCTAATAGTTTCATCTCTGCCAATGCGGATAGGTCGCTCACCTCTGTATTACTAAAGTCTATGGATTTAAGTTTAGTAAGTTGTTTGAGGGGCGCAAGCGACTTTAGAACCGTTTTCGAACCGCGAATTTTGCTGCAATCCAGACTTTGCATATTCAAGATTTCGTTTAAGTCTGAAGGCATTAGCTCGGTTTTTTTATTCAAATTTTTCTTAAAAATCTGTTTCCACTCTAACTCTAAGCCCTGCCACCAAACTAAAGTTGCATTAGTGGGTGCGCTGTTCGTGGGGTCTGCTACCACAATGGGTGGAGTTGTTTCTCCTTTTGCTTTTTGAATTTGGGCAGAAATTTTCTCGATAGTAGCGGGGTCTGGTGTTGCAGACTCATTCATTTGCAAAGTACTAACAATTTTTTTGAGAGGGCTTTTAGCATCTAAGCCAGCGCTCAAGTCTGTATGAATATGAATGGGATTCACCGAAAAATGTACTTTGGCGTGCGACCAGCGGGAGTAGAGGCGAGTTCCCAAAAAAATGAGAGTAGCAGCCACCAAGCCCATGACAAGCCAGTCGCTGAAGCCAAAAGACGCTAATCCTTTTGAGTCCGAGCTTATTGGTGGCTTGTTGCTGTTCTCTAACACGGGTCTTTTATACTGGGTCTGTGGTGATGTAGGCAAGGTAGTAGGCATGACTGAATCGATTTGGGCATTAATCAGCACTTTACTTTTGCCTAAAAGGCGTTCAAAGTTTATACCAAGCCTTCTCATTTTTCGCCGAGTATGGCTTTACACTCGACCAAGTATAGGCTCTTGATAAGTTTTAAAAAAATAGCATCATTCACCATACTTCCCCTTGTTTTGACAAACAACCATCAATTTTCAAAAAACAAGCTCTTAATTAGTTGCCTCTTAAAATATATCTAAAGTATTTATTTTCAGCAAATTAAATAAGAATTTCATCTTTAAAATCTCTTAGTTTTTAGCCTATTTTGTCGAATAGCCGGCAAAATTGTAAGGACTACTCGCGGTCTGCCATGCCTCGCATCAGACAAAAGCGAATGGCTCAAATGTCAGAGGATGAGATTTTCTGTGCAATTATGTTTTGCAAGAGAGTGAATCAGAGAAAAAGCCAAAAAAAATCATGAGAGTGTTCCTAAAGCAGATAAATCATATCAATCAATTGACGTGCCTGTTCTTATCCAGACTTTTTAAGGGACAACTATTTAGCCAATTTTAGTAAGCAGAATAGTGATTTGTGTTAGAGGTAAATACACAAACGATGAGAACATCAAGGCGAGGGCGGCTTGGCGCGAGCCATCACGAACGAGCCAAAGAGCCGGAACAAGAAACAGCACCCCGCTCGCAACCAAAATCCAAACCGACGTAAAGTTGCAAAGACCATAACGCCAAGGCAAAATACCAACAGGAACAAGCAAAATCGTATAAATGGCTATTTGAATAGCTGCCATTGTGTTTTTTTCGCCACCCGGCAACAAGCGGAAGCCTGCCTTGCGATAGTCTTCGTCGCCCACCCAAGCAATAGCCCAAAAGTGAGGAAACTGCCAAATAAACTGCATTCCAAAAATTATCCAAATACTAATATCCAAACTATTGGTGGCCGCTAACCAACCTATAAGAGGCGGAAAAGCACCAGGAAAAGCCCCTACAAAAACAGCGACTGCATTTTTTCGTTTGAGCGGCGTATAAACAAAGCCGTATAAAAGCAAAGAAAAAAGCCCCATCAAAGTAGCCCCTAGGTTAGATGCCCAATACACTAAACCAGAGCCTATTATAGCCATCAATACAATAAAATAAACGGCTTCTTGAACGGATAAAAAGTTCATGGGGAGAGGGCGACCCTGCGTTCGAATCATGAGCTTATCCAACTCTTTTTCAATGATTTGGTTGATAGAGTTAGCGGCTGCTGTTACCAAAAAACTGCCCAATGAAAACAGACCCAATCTCAACCAGTCTATGTTATTGCTAGAGCCTAGAGCATAACCAAAAGCAGCGGAGAATATCACCAAACCAGACAAACGCGGCTTTGACATAATCCAGAACTGTTTGAGTTTGAAAAACCATTCGCGTACTGTCAAGTTAGATTGAGAGGAAGGCTGAGTGTGCATGGAAGCTTAGAAGGTAATTTAGTGCGTGCGCACACGCTACATGAGGCTGCAAAAATACATAATACTTTGTTCTAATAAATTGTTATGCAAACAAATATTCTTAAACTCTTGTTTTCTACACCAATGGTTTTATTTTTTTGCAGTGGCTTTTTTGCAAGATTGATACCATTTTTTCGGTTCTACCAATTCAAGATATGACAAATTAAAGAAGATTAGTCTTTCTCTAATAATGTAGCTAGTCGTCCAATTTTTCATTTTTTATCTTCGTTGGCTACGCTTGGCTGCCCCAGTGTAGGAGTGCTTATTTTTACGCAATAAACGCCTGCGGCAATCAGCAAAACGCTTATAAAATGCTGCCAGCCAAAAGATTCACCATCATATAAACCAATAGCAATAGCCACCAAAGGCATGATGTAGGTAACTAAGCTCGCAAAAACCGGATTGGTTATTTTGAGTAATACATTGAACAAGATGAGAGCAAGACCACTACCTAAAATCCCCAATATACTCACTGCACCTAGAGCCTGCCAAAAAAGTGGAGCAGTGGCCGCCTTTTGCCAAAACCCACTAAAACCCAGATAAACCCATGCAATAGGGCTAACTAAGAGCAGGCTGGCTACGGAAGTCAAAACAGGGTCTTCGTTTTGAATCTTAAATTTAATGAAATTAATATTTGTCCCATACAAAAAAGTGGCTAAAACTATCAACAACGCATACACATTGAAGCTACCAAGCCCACCTGATGCCGCAATACTAAGGCAGGTAGCGCCCCCAAAAGACAATAAAATGCCCGATACCTGCATACGCAAAAGCATTTGTTTAAAGAAAATACGCCCTACCAAAAGCGAAAACAAGGGCGAAAGCGCATTCAGAATACCTGCAACAGAGCTATCTAGGCGAGTTTGGGCAAATGAAAACAAAAAAGCAGGCACTAAGTTGCCGCAAAGACCCGCAAAAATATAAAAATGTGCTTGTGATAGTTTTATCTTCTTGAGCTTATGAAAGCCCACCAAAAACAAAAAAATAGAGGAGGCTGCTATGCGCAAAGTAGCGGCCTCTTCGGGCGTAAAAACCACCAAGGCGCGTTTTATCAAAATGAAAGAACAGCCCCAAATGCCCGACAGGACGAGCAGAAGTATCCATGCTAATCTATTATTATTCATGCTTAAAACGAATGCGGAGCGCTAAAACCAAGAGCGCAAAAAGAAACAAAGATAGAAACAAAAGCGAGGGGGCGCTCGCAAAGTGAGGCACAAAGTTAGATGCTTTTTTCAGAAATCAGACTTTTTTGCCTATTATTGCGCCGTATTTTAAGATACAAAGATTCTGAGCCAGCATTAGGGTTTGGCGCAAAGTTTGTATTACGTCCACAAAGATTCAAAAATGGCGCAGGAATTTGTGAACTACCCACCCATTTTTGTTTTTTTTGATATAACAAAAAAAAGCACATTTGAGTACCATACAGACATATCAAGTATCTGGTTTTACAGACAAGGGCTTAGTAAGGCCAATCAATGAGGACAATATTCTGGTTTCTAAACATTTAGACTCTGGTTTTTGGTCTTTGGAGCGCGATGAGTCTGTTGAGCTGGCAGCACACGAGGGCTTGGTTTTAATAGTGGCAGACGGTATGGGTGGGGCCAATGCAGGCGAAATTGCCTCTGCTACAGCTATCGAAGTCATTAAAAATACCTTTGCACGAATTGCACCCGTTCCTCTAAGCCTTGAGGAGAGGCACTTTATCATGCTCAAAATGCTTCAGGAGGCTCATGGGCAAATACTTAGGCTTGCACAACAGCGCGTGAGCTATACAGGCATGGGCACTACAGTTGTGCTAGCATGGGTTTCAGACGGAACAGCCTATTTGGCATGGAGCGGAGACAGCAGAGCTTGTTTGCTACAGAAAAATAATCAGCTCAAATGCCTTACCAATGACCATTCGGTGGTTTGGGAAATGGTGATGCGTGGCGAAATTACCCCAGAACAGTCCCGAACTCACCCCGACAGCAACATCATCACGCAGAGCCTAGGCGACGTACACCAAAGCCCTGTACCGAACGTCAGCCATGTTAAGCTAGAAATAGGCGACCGTCTCTTGCTCTGTTCGGACGGCCTCAACAGCATGCTACCAGACGAAGCCATACAGCGCTTTTGCAGCAATAATCCGCCTCAGCCACCTTCCAAAATTTGCGAAAAACTCATCAGAGCGGCCAATATGGCTGGCGGAGCAGACAACATATCCGTTATTGTTCTTGATTATTGCCCCGCCCAAACCCTTGCCGAAAGCAAACAACCCATAGAAAATAAAAAATGGTGGCTGGCACTGCTCTTGGCCGTTGTTCTGCTGGCTGCTTTGTTGTACTGGATTTTTTACCATAACCCCAACGCACAGGTACATGAAAGCACAGCGCCCGATGCGCCCCTTGTGCAAAACGAGTTGCCCATCATAGACAGCAGTTTACAGAACACCAATACCAAAGAGCCTGAAATACCTAAAATAAAAATTCCGCAACAAGCCCAAATTTTCAGAGAGGTCAAAGCCCTCCGCCAGCAAATTCAAGAGCGCTTAACCAATCTACAAGATGATATGAGCCTTAGTGTTGCCAAAAAAAGAAAAGTAGCGGACGTTCAAGAGGCTTACATGGCTAATACGAACAATTACGAGCAATTCTTGGCCACGCTCCAAAGCGATTCCCTTTCAGGGATTGAACGCATAAAAATAGAAAATTATAAAACCTTATTGAGCAAGTACCAAGAAGAACTGGCTTTTGTAAAGTAAGGCCAACCTCCTTACTAAAGAGCATCAATCAAAACAGCATTCAAAAAAATTAGGGCATAACATCTTTAAGACTATCAATTTCTTAGCTATCTTTGTGGCCAAATCGTATAAATCTACAAGCCTCTGAACTTTTATGGCAAAAACATACAAGCCGCTTGGTATCGCTCAAATCAGTGATTTGCTCGGCAAAGATGCCGAATCCTTGCTCACACACAAAGCGAAGGGCATTCCTAAGGAAAGATTGCATAAGCCTGGCCCCCTTTTTCTTGATAACAGTTTTGGCCTCTCCAATAGAAGCGCACAAACCATGCGCAACTTGGCGAGCATACACAATACTGGCCGTTTGGCCAATACAGGCTACTTATCCATACTGCCCGTTGACCAAGGTATAGAACACAGCGCAGGAGCTTCTTTTGCACCCAATATAGACTATTTTGACCCCGAAAACATTATTAAATTGGCCATAGAAGGCGGCTGTAATGCCGTGGCAACCACTTTCGGCAACTTGGCGCTCATGTCTAAAAAATATGCACACAAAATCCCTTTTGTGGTCAAAATCAATCATAACGAACTGCTCACTTATCCAAACACGCACGACCAAATCATGTTCGGAACGGTGCAAGAGGCCTGGAACTTGGGAGCAGCGGCTGTGGGAGCTACTATTTACTTCGGTTCGGACGAATCTTCGCGCCAAATACAAGAGGTCTCGGAGGCCTTTGCCTACGCACATGAATTAGGAATGGCCACCATACTCTGGTGTTATGCGCGCAACAGCAGCTTTAACGTAAAGGGAGATAAGGACTACCACGTAGCAGCCGATTTGACAGGCCAAGCCAACCACCTTGGCGTAACTATTCAGGCCGACATCATCAAGCAAAAGCTCCCCGAAAACAATGGTGGCTACAATGCCCTCAAGTTCGGTAAAACGCATAAAAAAGTATATAGCCAACTCACCACCGACCACCCCATAGACCTCACACGCTACCAAGTGGCGAACTGCTACATGGGTAGAATTGGCCTTATCAACTCTGGTGGGGCTTCTTCTGGCGCATCAGACTTGAGCGAGGCGGTCAAAACGGCTGTTATTAACAAGCGCGCTGGCGGTATGGGGCTTATATCCGGGCGCAAAGCCTTCCAAAGACCGCTGAACGAAGGCATTGAATTGCTACACGCCATTCAGGACGTTTATCTCTGCAAAAGCATCGATTTGGCCTAAACTACTCAGCTGAATGCCTGCACTCTAATCCTGCACTCTAATAACAAACAAACCTATAAGGTATTTTTTTTACCTTATAGGTTTGTTGCATAATCCGCAAAAGTGGCCATAATAACAGAACCTAACAACCATAAAAAAAACCTTACAAGGGTTTTGACCTTGCAAGGTTTGATTCAGGCTAAGCCTTTTAGCTCCTAGAGGCCAATCAAGAACGCAGCAGAAAGGCTTACGTTTTGAGTATGCAAGGTGCGGTTCTCCAAGGCGTTGTTGGCGTAGTTGAAGTTTTTGTTCGCCATGTTGTTGAAACCTCTGCGGTAGCGCGCATCAATTTTGAGCGTACCGAGTTTCATATCAAAGTCCAAACCAGCGCCAATGATGCCGCCAAAGTCAAAGCCTCTGTATTGGTTTGTTTCATCTACACGATAGATAACAGGCATACCAGAAATGTTAGAAGTACCTTCAACACGTGTAGTAGCGTTTACATTCACGGTAAAAGAAGGGCCTGCGTAGAAGCGTGGCTTATAAACAGAGATAAGAGGGAGCTTGAAGTCTAAAAGAAGGTTAGACTCAATGTTGTTGAGCGTAACGTCTTTCACACCTTGGCTGCCGCCTTCGAAGTTAGAAGCATAATTCATACGGCCAGCGCCATATTGTGCGAAGCCTACCTCTACGTCCACGCCCATCCACTGGTTGAGGCGGTAGCCGAGTGCACCTGCTACTGAAAGACCTGCGCGGCCGTCAGTGTGTGCGCCATCAGCACCAGACATAATGAAAGTACTGTAATTGATACCCGTACGGATACCTACTTCAAGACCTTTGTCTTTATTGCCGCTGCCATCGCCAGAGTCGGAGTCTGGACCGTCTTGTGCTTGAACAGATCCGAGCGCGAGGAAACCGCAAATACAAAGGAGAACTGCAAATAATCTGCTTGTTTTCATGGCAGAGGGGTTAAGTTTGGGCAATGCTTTAAACATATAAATTTAACGGTGTTTGTCCTTTTGTAAACTTGCTTTGGGCTTGTTTTAAAGGATTGGATTGAAAAGTTGTAATCACTTGAGCGCAAAAATACGCATATTTTGATATTTCCAAAAACTGTGCAAAAAAAATTATAAAAATAATTTATTTTTTTTTGTCCATATTTTTTTTTCTACTACCTTTGCGGGTAGTGTGTGTGAAAGCTACTAATTCCAAATTACACAAACTCTATTTCATTATGAACAACAAACCGTTGAAGTTTTCAATTCAACTCTCCGCAGCGCTCGTAACGCTTGGTATGTTCGCTTCTTGCGAGAAGGCTGAATTTACAGAGGCTGATGCGCTTGCGCTCGAAAACACACGTCTTCGTGTGATGGACTCCATTGAGGCAGTCAAAGACAAGCGTGCACTTGACAACTTGAAAGACTTGGCAAATTTCCAACGTACTCAAGATTCACTCGTGAAGATGAACGCTGGTGGCAAAGTAGTGTACAGCGTAATCGTTGTACCTGGTGGTGGCTCTGCTTTCTCTGGCGGCCGTGCAGACCAAGTACAAGGTTTGAAAGGCGCTAAGGTTACTGTTATGCAGTACGGCAAGTCTATCACTGCTACTACTGATGACGCGGGCTATGCTAGCTTCGCAGAACTCAGAAGCGGTGAGGCTACTGTACACGTAGGTTCACCTACTGGCGACGACCTCGAAGGCTACACTGACATGAGCTACGTGGTAAACCTTACTCCTGACGGCGGCGTTGAAAACGACGGCGTACAGATGGTAGGTAACGTAGTACCTGTATTCGAAAACGGCGCTACTTCTGACCAAGTAGATAAAATGGCGATGATTTCTGGTATCGCTTTCGCTGAACTCGACCTCACCAACAACGTTGAAGAATTAGCGCCAGAAGGCACTTCTTTCACGGCTTCTATTGACGTGAACTCAGATGCTTTCTTGAACCGCTATATCCGCGAGCCTAACAGCATCGACGAAAGCGAACAAAGTTCAGGCGGCGCTACAACCAAGTCTGGCTACATCCAACGCGTGGCATACCAAGACGCATCTACTACTGCTCGCGCTGACGGCGACGGCAAATATACCATGATGGTGTCTGCTACTGCTTCTGGTCTTCCAATGAAAATCAACTACTCGGACTTCGCTGCTGACCGTAGCTACTTCCAGTTTGACTTCAACGACGGCGAAAACTACGTAGATGACGGCGATGCAGGTCCTGTTACTAAGCGCTTCCTCTACGGCCCTAACGTAGCTTGGAACACTGGCGGTGTGGACGGCAAAGGCGACTTCATCAAAGGCGCTTTCCGTACATTCGGCTTTGACAACTGGAGCTTCGTAGAAGAAGAGGCAGTTATTGAAGCTAACTTGTCTAGCAGCGGTAACGTTTTGACTGCACCTGTTTCAGAAGGTACTATCGGTACTGAGCAGTGCTTGGTATTACACCCTGCCGTGTTTGCTCTGAACCCAGTTGGTGTAAACATACCACAACGTAACATGGCTGCTTGCGACCCTATTACGACTGTAACTGGCTTCACGGCTGGTCAGCGTGCGGGTGAGTACGTAGCAGACCACTCACGTGCTACTGGCTTGACTGCTGCCGACTTGGCTGCTAACGCCGTAACACCTCCTACTGTTACTTTCTCAGCTTCGCCAACTGGTGTGGCTGCTGACAACGCCGCTGGTTTTGCAGTATTGACCAACTCTGGTACTTCTGTAAACACTGACCTCGGCATTGGCCCAGTAACGAGCTACGGTGCATCTCCTACCTTTACCCCAGCTCCTTCTGCTGCCCCTGCAGCAGCTCCAATTTTGGCTGGTACTGCTCTCCGCCGTATCCACAAAATTGTTGTTACAAACGCTGGTAAAGGCTATACAGCTGCTCCTATGGTTACCATCACACGTCCTGCAGTAGGTTTGAGCGGCCGCGGCACTATCCAAGCGCCTTCTAACCGCCTTACTGCTGTTCGCGTTATTGACGGTGGCTTTGCTTTCTTGCCACAAGGCAATAACCCTGCTGCTGTTGGTCCTAACGACTACAGCTTCTTGGGCGCTCAGTGGGTAGCTGCTTACAACACTCTTTTCCCTACAGCATCTGGCAACCAACGTGCTGGTATTGCTGAGCCTACTGGTGGTGCCTTCGGCTTTGACGCTGCTGGTCGCGGTACACGCATTGACCCATTCTTGAACGTGCCTGCTGGCCCTACGGGTTCTGTGGACGTGGACTTTGAGTACGACTGGGAAAACACAGCTACTGGCGAAGCCGCTGCTGCTATCGGCGTAGTACAGTCTATCCGTATCATCACTGGTGGTGACGCTTGGACAACCGCTACCCTCGCACTCTTGAATACTAACCCATTCAAATACTTCTCTACTGAAGCGGCTATTCCTTCTGCGGATACGTCTAACGATAACCTCTTCTTCGTATCTTCTGGCGGTCTCTTCTTCAACACCAACACTGCTGCTGCTGGTGGTTACGGTGGTGTGGTAGCTGGTACGCCTGCTTTGGCTGCTGTACCGGGCGCTAGCTCTACTTTGATGGTGATAACAACTGGCGCTACTGGCCTCGCTACTGGCGTAGGTGGTACTCCTGCTTTCTCTATCGGTAACGGCTACGTTTTTGCACCACTCGTACGCGTAAGCGCAGGTAATGCTTCTTTGAGCACACGTTGTAACGCAAACGGTCAACTGACTGAACTCCGCATTGAAGACTCTGGTAACAACTATGCGTCTATCGCGCCTGCTTCTGTTCGTGTTGAAATCGTTCCGCCTACAAACACTCTCTCGGCTGTATTCTACACTGGCGGTGCAAGCATCGACAACTACAGCATTGATAAGGCTACTGACCCTGCAAAACAAGGCGAAGCGAAGTTTGTAGCGCGTAAACACGCAACTCCTATTGTAGCCAGCGTTCGTGCAGACCAGAACACTTACTGGGTGGACTTTGATGATCCTACTGCTGGTGGCACTGGCGCTGTTGGTGTACCTGTATTTGCTGACCAAGTGCCGGTTAGCCCTGGTCCTCCAAGCACATTGAGTACTGCTGCATCTTCTACGCGCCGTATGGTTGGTATGGAAATCGTTGATGCTGGTATCGGTTATGAGCCTTCTCAAACTATCCGCTTCACTATCCAAACACAAGCAAACAACGTAGGTGCTTCGGTAGCTGCTGATGCTTCTGTGATGGCTAATCTCGGCTTCGCAACTGTAAGCTTCACAATCGTAAGCGGTGGCTTAGGCTATGCTTGTCGTCCTGAAGTATTCTTGACTGGTGGCGGTATCCTTTTGGACGACCCTAACCACCCAGAAGTAGATGACTTCACGTTTGACTTCAACACAGCTGGTACTATCGTGGGTATGACTTTCGTACCTACTAACCCAGTACCTTATACAACTGCTGGCGTTGCGGCTGACCCGCTCGTGATGACTGTTAGCGTTGCGCGTTTGGAAGATGCTTTTAGTAGAGTGAACCTCTTTGATGGCCAAACCCAGATTATACAAGCAAACGGCAATGGTGATGAAATTACTGGTGCTACAGGTCTATCTTTGATTGGTACAAGTGCAGCTTGGGTAAACCCTGACTTTGCTGGTTACATCAACTATGGTACACCAGGTGCTACAGCAGTGGCACTTACTGATGACGGTAGCATTACTTGGGGACGCTTTTTCCGCTTGAGCGCTGGCTTTGCCAATGGTCAATATGGTGCCCTCATTGATGGCGAGCAAACGGGTGACCCTATCGGTCAATACATTTTGTCTCCACGCCTCACAGTAGGTGGCGGCACAGGCGCTGAGTTTGTAGGTGTATTGAACAACTCTGGTTTGTTCTACAACCAATCTCAGCCAGGTGGTATCATGGATATGGCTCTCGTAAACGGTGGTTCAGGCTACGGCTTCATCTTCACGAACGACCCATCTATGTCTCCAGAGCCATTCCGCGTATTGGGTGGTCCTGACGGAACTTCACGCACTCGTTTCTTAACAGGTACAGCTAACTTGGATACTGATACAGACGACGACGGCGTGAATGACATCAACCGCTTCCCAGATGCAGTTGAAGCATTTGAAACAGTTTCTGGTTTGCAGTATGTTCGCGATATCCACTACGGTACTGGCCAAGAGCTTGAGTAACCCTCAACCCCTTGTTCAGTCGGTCGTGTTGTGTCCGCACACACGATAAGAGTGAATATAAAAAAACGGAGGCGAAAGTCTCCGTTTTTTTTTTTGTGGCGGGGTAGTGCGTGAAGCACGAACCATGCGGTAAATATTTGTAAATCATGTTTACAAGTATTTGTATTCGCACCGCACCTTGTTTGTGTCGCACAAACGACCTAAAGCAAAATATCACGCCAATCTATTTTTAGTGCGTCTAAGACTTGCACTTTTGTCTTTCTTTGATAAATTTGCAAAATCATCTTGTTCTTAGTCCATGTCCGAACCAGAATTTTCATGGCGACCCTTTCCCATGGCGCGCTTGCTTGTTACGCTTGTGAGTGGGATTGCCCTTGCCTTGGTTTTTGGCACAGAATTATCCGCAGAGCAGGTTCAAATCGCGCAGTGGATATGTGTGGGCATGGTTTTAATTTTTGTATTGCTGCACTTTTACTTCCAATCTACCGTGTTACGTCCCTACCATGCTTTGTTAGGTGTTTGGGGACTTTTTTGCCTAATGCTGATAGGTTTTTCGCATACGTGCAATCATAACCAGCGTCTTGATAAACAACACTTTACAAATCAAAAAGATAGCATTCTGTATTCCCGCATTCGTTTGGTTACAGAGGCTACCATCAAGCCCAAACATACCAGTTTTTTGGCAGAGATAACAGCCTATAAAAGCCCAAAAGGCTGGCAGTCTGCCAAGGGGCGCATCAAAGTCTATCTACGACAAGACAGCTCCGCAGGCTGTTTAGAATATGGCGACGCGTTACTCCTCAAAGGAACACCCTCTGAGCTAGAGCCGCCCAAAAACCCATTTCAGTTTGATTATAAAGCATTTTTAGGCCGTCAAAACGTCTATCATCAGCTATTTGTGGAGGAGGGGGCTTGGTTACTTTTGGAAAAGCGCCAAAATTTCAGCCTCATGGCCTGCGCACTCAAAGCGCGCCACTATGCCGACAGCGTACTGAAAGCCCACCTAGACCCCCGCACCGAAGAGTACGGCGTAGCAGCAGCCCTCCTGCTTGGTTTGCGCACCGAATTAGACGAGGACTTACTTGGTGCATATTCTGTAAGTGGCACTATGCACATTCTAGCGGTTTCGGGTATGCACGTCATGTTGCTTTTTTTGGTGCTAGACTGGCTGCTGACGCGCTTCAAGGTTAAAAAGAGAGGCAATTGGTCATACATGGTTTTCGCGCTACTCTTGCTTTGGTCTTATGCTATGCTCACTGGCCTTTCGGCATCGGTGCTTAGGGCGGCTGCCATGCTCAGCGTAGTGGTAGTGGCTGATACCTTCGGCAAACGCAAAAATGTTTATAATTCGCTCTCTGTTTCGGCCTTTGGCTTGTTGCTATATTGCCCTTATCTCCTACTTGATGTCGGTTTTCAGTTGTCTTATCTGGCCGTCTTAGGCATTGTTTTTATTCATAGACAGCTGTACAGCCTCTACGATTTCGAGGGCTACCTCAGCGACTTGCTCTGGCAGGTTTTTTGTGTAAGCTTGGCCGCACAGATTATGACCATGCCCATTTCGTTGTACTATTTTGACCAGTTTCCTACCTATTTTTTACTTGCCAATATGCTCATTGTGCCTTGGAATGCCTTTATGATGTATAGCGGGCTTTTATTGCTACTTTTTCATTGGGTGCCCTATCTTTCGTGGCTACTGGCTATGGCCACAAAATGGCAGATATGGCTCATGAACCGCATTGTGCTGTGGATTGACTCTCTTTATTTGAGCAGTTTTGAACACATTCACCTAGACCTCTGGGAAGTACTCACTTTTTATTTGCTGCTCTTTTGCCTATTCCATTTCTTTGTTTACGCACGGTTTAAATATCTGATTTTAAGTGTTTTAATTGCTATACTTTGGCTAGGGGGTAGCTTTCTGCATTACCAAAAAACCAGCAAACAAAAAATTATCATGGTTTTGCATACTCAGCAGCAAGCAAATTTACTATTGCTGAACGGACAAGAGGCGCGTTTATGGGTAAGCCCAAGCCTTCTCTTGGATTACAAAACCTTCAAAAACAACATATTACCTCTGTGCAATGCCAAAGGTATTATCAAAATCCGTACACAAGCCTTTGATAAGCCCTTCCCCAAAATAAGTAGCCAAAAAACAGAGTATGGCCACAGGATTTATTGGGAAGGGCTTTGCATAGACCACCTCGAAAAACCGCTCAAGAAGCCACTGATGGGTCAGACAGACATTGTTTTAGTCAGTCAAAATGCCTTGTTTAAGCTCGATAGACTCGCCGAAGTTGCGTTCCAAACCATTGTTCTGGACGCTTCCAACAAGCCTAGCCTAGCCAAACGTTTAGAAAAAGAGGCCCTGAAACATGGCTTAGAACTACACAACGTAGGCAGTAAAGGTGCTTGGATACTTGAGCGCTAAACCCTAATCTTAGCGCTTTGCAACGTGTTTAATAGGTCAAAAAGTTTTTCTTTATCCTCTGAATCAAGAGCGCTAAGGTCTAGCTCTAAGTGCAGCCTGGGTCTTGCTTGCAAAAACTTTGCGAAGTCTACCTGCTGTACATTTTTACCGTCAAAGACCACTAACTCGGCCTCGCCTCTTTGCAACAGACCCAATTCCTGCTCTGTGAACTCTAAAAACTTATCGGTATTGGCCTTAAAAACCAACTGCGCCGTTTGGTTATCCTTGTTCAAGCCTTTTATAAGCGAACCCTGGCTCTCTAAAAGCTGCTCGCTGAAAGCATAATCTTGAGCAATCAGAAACTCTTTGAGAACCGCTTTAGCGCGTTTTATTTGGTTAAAAGCCGCCGCAAAAGCATTGTCTGCGTTAGTCTGATGACTGTCTTTAGCTTGTTCTCTACGGTTATTTTTTAGCCTCAAAAGCGCCAACAAATGCTGCTGTGTGAGTAAATGCGAGCTAGACAGGCCAAAAAGTTCCTCTTCTAAATTTGCCGACTTCGCATTCAAGTAAATTATTTTATTGTCTATCAAAGAGTTACCTTTCTTAAATCGTTTGATTTCAGTATCCATAAAAATCAGCGTATGAGGAATTTCGCCATCAACAAGGCGAATCTCAAAACCGAATTGCTCTTTCCATGTCAAATAAAAATCGGTAGTCCACTCTATACTGTTCACTGCCAAATAGTTGAGGTCTGCATATTCTTCAATTTTTGAGGCACGCGGCTGTATGTTGCGCAAATCCAGATTCGTCATGTATAAACCCGCCTTCTGCGTAGCCAGCAAAACCTCCTCCATACTGACCGCACATCTATCCAATAACTGATTCTGGCGCGCTTCATTAAAATAATAGACCTTATCTAGTTCAACATCAATCAGTTGATAGAAAAATTCAGAATCCTCTATCTCGGAGATAATCGGTATGGGAGTGTGTGGTGCAAAGCTGCTCAACGCGGTATAGAGCCTTTTAAGCCAAGAAAGGCGCTCATCTAAATTAGAAAATATCATTTTATTTTGCTTACACCATTGTAAAGTTCGCGTTATAAATACCTGATGGTCAGCATTTAAATCATTGATTTGTTTGATACGAATAGGCTCGCCACCATTTTTGAGATAGTTGCGCAAATGCCATAAATCAGATTGTTGCGTATGCAAACCCAAAGCAGCCAGCATAGAAAGTTTATAGTCTGTATCTGAAGCATTTAGCCACTTGATGCAGAAGTCTGAAAGACGCTCTTCTTTCAAAGCAAACTCATGCGGATAGAGGCAATCATGTAAGACACAGCCCAGCAAATTTTCTAGAAACACAGTACCCTCTTCGTCTAATTGCACAGACCCTAGCCCAGTCTCAAAAGTACTGGTCAGTTGGTTAAGTATGTGTAAACGCCCTTTTTCTTCCGTCAGAATGGAAGATAAAATGCACTCATAACCACGCAAATAGCCACGAGAAACGGATAGTTCATCAACAATTTTTAAGCCAGCGAGTTGCCAATAAGGCTTGTGTTGATTGAGTTTGAATATTCTTTCAAAATCTTGATAATCAGAATGAAGTACACAGTTAGAGGGCATAAAAGCATGGCCTCGCAGTAACCAAACACCGTTGTCGCTGAGCTTTTGCGCCTGATGCTGCACGTCATATACACACCAGCCCTCTAACGCCTTGCTAGTCACCTGGTTATCTTGCGCATAAGACAATACAAAAGCCAAGGCTTGTGCGTTCGGTAAAATGGTTTGACTTTCCTTGAGCAAGTTCCATAAATCTTTGCCTTGTATAGGTTCGGGGTGCTGAAAGACCTTTTTACGCAGTAGCGCCTGCTCGCTTTCAGGAAAATTCGTTACTAGCTTGTCTGCCAGCTCTTTAAATTGGTTAAAAGATGGCCATATTTCGCGCAAATCCAGTACAATTTTACCGTAAAAATCCGAGTAAATGACCATTTCATGATGGAAGGCATAATCAGACAATCGGAATAGCTCGCCGTTGTCGTTTTCTAAAACAAACTTGCTCTTTAAAGTAAGCACATCTATTTCTTTGCTTCTAAAAGCCTGTAGAGCTTGAACAACAAAACTGTTGGCATCGTAAACTTCTGTAGAGCGAACCAATACATCAGTCATTTTTTGGTAAAAATGCTGCTGAACACTTTTATCAGATGATTGTAAAGCTGCTTCTGCTGCCTCATTTGTGTCTAAAAACTTCATTAAATATTCAAAAACCTCTTGTTCTTGAAGACTTCCCTTTTTAGAAATTATATGCTTTGATAAAAATTCAGGCATTAAAGCAAATTTTTCGGGAGCTTTCTCTAAAACAAGTTCATAGAGTCTTGATTTAGATTTACCAACATAAGCAGGTATTTTATCTTTTCTTAGATTTATTTTAAGTACTTTATTTTTATCTGTTGTTTCTACTATTAAAAATAAAAAAGGTTCAATATTTATTAAAGCAAACCAATCAAATAAAATTAACAAATTTTGTTCTGAAATAATAACTTCATTTTTAAATAAAGTTTGAATTTGAGAATCATTTAATTTAAAGAAATTTTCTTTAATCAAATTTAGAGTAATTGAATGAGGTAAATATAAAGAAAATGAATCATCAAAAGATTTTTTTAAGCCTTCATAGTTTTCAAAAATTAATACCTTTTGATGATAAAATAAATCTTTAAAAGAAACAAAGCCTACCTTTTCAGAGATAAAAAAGATATTTTTTTCATTAAGTTGTATCTTTTTTGTACTAATTTTATAAAAATCTTTTAAAAAAGAATAAAAGTAAGTAACTTTTTCTAAAATAGACGATAATTCAATTGTTTTTTCTTCTGGACTTTCTAAATTTGTATTATCAAGATACTTTTTATAAATAACAAAGCCATGATTTAAAATTTTAGAGGTTATTTTATCTAAATGTGGTACAATAATATTTTCAAGAGTTTCTTCTTTTTTAGCAAAGTGGCTGATAAGTTTTATATCAAACTCCTCTTTATGAATACAAAAATCTACGAGCAGCTTGTCGGAATCTTCGGGATTTAGCAGGGTTTTCAGGCTTAAATTTTCGCCTAAGTTATTCTTAAAAAGAGGAATACGCTCTAACCGTGTTGCGTCTAAAATCGGCTTCAAGGCTTCAAAAACCGCTATTTTCTGATTGGCTTCAAGGGTATTCTGGGCAGCATTTTGTAGTAAGTCCTGATACATTTTGTTGAAGGCCGTACCCGACTGCACGGTTTGTAACTTGTAGGGTTCTTCGTTGAGGAGTGGCAGTAGTTCAAAGGCGGGTACATGAAGCCCAGTTAGCTCAAAAATTCCTTTCTCGAGCAAGTCATAATTTGACACTTCGCCCATCTTGTTATGCCAGAACACTTGCTGTGGCGACACGAAGCCAACGGCATCATTTACATACACAAAAGGTTGATTCTGAAGCGTAGGCAGCCCTTTTTTGAGTTTTTGTAGGGCTTTTAACTCCACCAAAAACTGCACCACGCGCTGGGCTTTTGTTGGGGCATCAGTTTCTGGCTCTTCGCTTTGTGCGGGTGCTCGGAGTGCGTCTTGCATAAGGCTAGAAAACTGATTAACAACAATTTGCGTATAAAGTTCGCTCGCGTCATTAAGAATCAAGTAAGGCTCAAGTTCTTCGCTATAATCTGTTTCATGGATTCGGAAAGGCTCAAAATAAGGATTTATGAGCATTTTAGGCGATAGTAATCCTGAAAGTGGCTGGCATTCTCCTTTTTTATTTCTGAAAAGACGCACCTCACGGATTTGCATCAAGCTAACCCCTTTTAATTCTTTTAAAAAGTTTATTAACAGGACTTTATGTGCATTCAAAATAGGGTTTGCGCGGGTACTGTCTGCACTAATAGTTTCTATTTGTGTGGCTATTTTCTTAAAAAGCGCCAGAGGCTTGTCCAAATAAGCGAGTTGCTCTTGTTTGAAAGCCGCAAAATCTTTGAGGCCATCAAGTTTAAACTCAAGTACCTTGAAGTCAATGCCTTGAAGTGCATTTTTGATTTTTTTGGTGTCTTCCGAAATCAAAAAAACGTTGGGTTCATTCAGCAAATTGGCCAAAGTCAAGAATTCTGTTTTACCTTGATTGTCAATAATTTGGAAGCACTTTATCTCCACTAATTTGCTCATAAAAGCGGCATCTATGGTAGCGGTTTTGAGTTCGGCCAAAAAAACGTCATACTCTTGGCTATCAAAAGTGCTAATCCATTCGTTGAGCAACTCAGTTTTTGCATTGATAATCAACTCTTTAAGTCCCCATTTTTTGAGTCCTAATTTATTATCTTGGGCTGCCTCACGTTGTTCGGGCTTGTTTTCTATCAGATTATCCCAAAAAAACCATTCTTTGCCAATGCCTAATTGCATGGGTTCTATGGCTAACTGCGTTTTTTTGATGATAACAAGGTCTTTGTTGAGCGTGTTGCCCTTGTTTGTAGGTATGCCAGTACGCGCAAATTCAAGCAAGGGTTTATAGAGAAGCGCCCCAACGAGTTGATGGTTGTGTTTATCTGGTGCGTCTGAGAGTAAAATAGCTTTGTAAATGCTGGCAAAACGTTTAAAATCTTTGCGTTTGTAGGCAGCTAAATTGCTTTTGATGGCTTCAGCCAAATAACTGAAAGTGTGGGTATTAGCATCACCTTGTTCGTCCAGACGTGTGCGGTCTGTAATCTTCATAAAGCTCGTTCCATGCACAAAAAAAGCCAAGTTGTGGCGCTCATTGCGCATAGGGAAGAACTGATAAATGGAAGGAGCAGTTTTGAGTGCTAATGCAGCCTCGGTGCTCGGCGGTAAGCCCAACCAGAGGTCAATAGGGCATTCGGGAAACTCAGGCTCAATGCGTTTGAAGGCTTCGCTTCGTGGTTCTATGGTAAATTTTTCTAATATAACTTCTTCACGTTCAATCTGCTCGTCTTGTAAAACAACTGTTTTGAGCGTTTTGAGTGTATTGAGTGCATAAGCAATACCGGAACGCAAATTGATGAGAGATTCTTTGAGTTTTTCGTGCTTTCTAGCGCCAAATTTGATAAAAAAGAGGCTGCCTTGTTTCAAATTCAAATTATTGAGCAGATGGTTGTGCTTTTGTAAGAAGGCAGAAAGGCTCAAAAGTTCATTGGCATCAAACAATACTTGATTTTTTCTTTCTAAGTTTAGTACCTCCTCGGTAGGTGCGGTAGGAAAGCAAGTCAGGATAATTTTGAGCAGCCAAGGGGCATCATGCAATGGTGCGGCATAATGGGAGGTGTTAATCTTTTCGTTTTCAGAGAATTGGCACAAGCTCTGAAACTGCTCGCCGCTGCCCCAAGAAAAAAGCAAAGGGCCTGCATAATCATTGAGGAGCTCGTCTGCTCCGTCATTTTTGCCCAAAAGACGGTAAGCGAGCTTAAAGCCTATACCATAACGCCCAATTTTGCCGCAATTTTCAGCCTTTGATTTATCCGCTTTAGTGCCTTGAAAAGAGTTCAGAATCGCCTTGAGGTCTTGTTCTGTGAATGGTTTTCCATTATTGAGGACGAGAAAATAGTTTTCATCATAGATAACAGCACAATGAGTGGCTTCGGCATCGGCAGCATTTTGCAAAAACTCGTATATAGCCTGTTCGTCTTGGGCATTTTGGAGCTTGGGCGTAAGGTCTGCTTTGATGTTATTGACTATGCCATTAATCATTTTGTAAAAACCAGATTGATTGTCTTTTTCGCTGCCCACAAAATGCTCGTCCCAGCCACTCATGTTGTAGTTTTGCTCGTTTTTCCAAGCGGAGCGAAATTGCCTAATATCCTTGATGCGCATAGCCAAAATGTATTAAATAAGCCTTAAAAGGGTTTTTCTGTTTGAAAGTGCAATATACAAATAATGCCAAATCCTAAAGCTTAAACAACGTATTTTTAGTTTGGTGAGTTTAAGAAGTTATTGATAACTCTACTTGTAGCATTTATAGATTTTTGCAAAGCATACCCACCCAAAACGGTTAGCTCATGTTTTGGACTTGGCCGAAAAGCCAGACTTAAAAATTACTCAAAACGAGGCATAATTTGATTAAAAAATTGTCTTTTTGTTATTTTTTATACATTTTTGAGGCATAGAAACTCCTTGCTATGAAGTTATTGGTTTTATCCACAGGGGCGCATTTGTATTCCACCCAAAGGCTTGTGGAGGCGGGACACGCACGCGGCCATACTATTGAGGTTATTGACCATACCAAATGTGAGGTGCTCATGCAGCAAAGCAAGCCCATTATTATTTACGAAAATCAGGTATTACCCTCTTATGATGCTGTTATACCCCGTATTGGCGCATCAGTTACGTTTTATGGGGCTGCGGTAGTGCGTCAATTTGAGATGATGAAGATTTTGACCATCAATGAGTCGCAGGCTATTGTTCGTTCGCGGGACAAATTGCGTTCATTACAAATCTTATCGCGGGCGGGTGTTGGCATTCCTAAAACAGCGTTTTCTAAGCACCCTAAGGACAAAGACGTTGACCAGCTCATAGAATTGGTTGATGGGCCTCCAGTTATCATTAAACTTTTGGAAGGTACGCAAGGCATGGGGGTCATGTTGGCGGATAGTGCGCAAGCTGCCAAATCAACCATAGAGGCATTTTCTAACCTCAAAGCGCATATTCTGGTGCAAGAATTTATCAAAGAAGCCCAAGGTGTAGATGTCCGTGCTTTTGTGGTGGGTAGCAAGGTTGTAGCTGCCATGAAGCGGCAAGGTAAAAAGGGAGAGTTTAGGTCTAATTTACATCGTGGCGGCATGGCTGTTTCCGTTCAGTTGACTGAACAAGAGACGGAGCAGGCTGTTTTGGCTGCTCAAGCGATGGGCTTAGCCATTGCGGGTGTGGACTTGCTGCAATCGCAGAGAGGGCCGTTGATTTTGGAAGTAAACTCTTCACCTGGCTTAGAAGGTATAGAAAAAACGACACAGGTCAATGTTGCGGAATCTATCATAGCACACATTGAAGCGTGTTTTGAAAACACAGGGTTAAAGAATTGAGTGAATGACGCTCCTCCTAAAATGACACAATACGGCAGCACGCCCATAGATTTTATTCGCCTACCAGCACAAAAGCCCCCCAATAATAGGGTTCGGGAAAACGCTTTTTGAGATTCTTTTGGGCTGTTTTGAAGGCTTGCCGTTTGTTTTGGCCTTTCAAGAGCGCCGTATAAAACTCGGTCATTAAGGTTTGAGTGGCCTCGTCGTCTATCTTCCAGAGGCTCATCAGCACGGACTTTGCGCCCGCTTGCTGAAAGGCGCGTTGCAAACCAAAAACTCCCTCGCCCGTCTGTATGTCGCCTAGGCCTGTTTCGCAAGCAGACATGACGACTAGCTCTGTGTTGTCCAAAGTTAAATTCATGACTTCTTCTGCCGTCAAAATACCGTCCTCTCCGTCCTGATTCGGTTTTTGGCAACCAGCCAACAACAAACCAGAGCGCATGAAAGCATTTTTTAGAAGGTTTCTGTTCATTGCGGTTTGAACATTTTGTACTTCAGAACCCTCGATTTCAGGAATAAAAAAACCGTGTGTGGCTACGTGCAGTATGGTGGGGCTTTTTAGGTTTTTAAGAGCTTCTTCGGTGGCATTTTCAGCCAAAAGTAAGTTTACTTTTAGCTTTTTTTGATTGAACAAACCAAAAACATTTTCTACTTCTTTTTTAGTGCCTGGCAATAAAGAAACTGAACCAGCCACACCAACAGCAGACTGCATACTGGAAAAACCTGCTGCTCGGTCGCGTTTTTTTTCTAGGTCTTCATTTTCAGCACCATAAATGGGGTAACCGAGCAGATAAGCCTGATAATCCTCGTAGTTCTGGCTCAAATCGCGGCTTTTTTTGCGGAGTTCAATCAAGTCGCGGCTGCTGCCAATGAGCTGAATATTGGCTTCTTCCAAAAGAAATTGGTTTGTTTTAGTATTTTTTAAGGTGTTCAGGCTGAGTTGATGGAAAACACCGTCAGGCGAAAAATAGATTTTTTTGAAACCTTTTAGGTTCATAGAGAGCAACTTATCGGCTATTGGTTTCCAGAAAGCGTTATAAGAAACCGTATCATCAATTTTGAACTCAATGCAATTTTTGTAATATTTCAAAAATTTATCTTCAAGTTCTTGTGCATTTTTGAAGATATGAAAAGCAGGATAATCCTCTGTTTGAGCTGTTAGAAACAAGGCCATGTAGGCTGAATCTGCTTTTATGATTTCTATAACCACCTCGTTTTTAGCCAGTTTATTCTTCACTTCTTGCCATTTATAGGCTTTGGTTTGCGTATTCTGGCTAAAAAGAGCAGACTTTTTAGAAAGCTCTCTTTCCAAATCATTGATTTTATTTTTCATGCTTTCCAAATCTAAATTCTGTTCTTTTTGTGCGTCTAGCGGTAATTGATAGAGCTTGGTATAGATTTCACGTTGCTTCTTCCAGTTATCGTACCGATTGACTAAAACGGTATCGCCGCTATTCAGAATGGCATTTTTCATCTTTTGGGTAGAAGAAAAAATGATGCCTTTTGTAAAAAGGGTTTGGTCATAGACTGTAGCCATGATTTCAGGCTTTTCGGTTACATAGAACTGTGAAAAAGATATGGTATTATCAAAAAAATAATGGACAGACTGCCAATAGGCTTGTTTTTCTTGTTCTGAAAAAGAAGGAAAAAGGTTCTCTATCTGCTCACATTTATTTTGGATAGATTCCATATAAAGTGGCTCTGCCTTCGCGTAGAGTCCTTTCCTTATATAAAGATGCGCCAAATCATTACACGATTCTGCATAGAGCGGGTGCTTTTTGCCAAAAATACCCGCCCTTGTGTTTTTGGATTCTATGTAGTGCTCCTCGGACTTATCATAAAAACCCTGTTTCAAGTATATAGTTGCCAAACTATTGAGAAAGTTGGTATAATCTGGGTGTTTTTTACCTAAGACCTTCTCTATGATACTCCCAGCCTCCATATAAAATTCTTCTGCTTTATCGTACATGGCTTTCCCAGAATATAAATTTGCCAAGTTACTACAAGCAGCGGCATAGGTTGGATGTTGTTTGCCCAAAAGCTCTAAAAAAACGCCTTTAGCTTCCATGTAAAGCAACTCCGCTCTATCATGTTGTTCATTTTTTTTATATAGATTGGCTAGATTATTACATGAACTTGCATAATAGACGCTCTTTTTGCCGAAAGTCTCTTGGAAAATGCTTTTAGCCTCCCAATAAAGCGGCTCTGCTCTGTCATAAAGCCCTTCGTGAAAGTATAAGGCTGCCAGGTTATTGCATGAATTGGCGTAACTATGGTGTTTTTTTCCTAATACATCTGCCTTGTTACTTTTAACTTCTATAAAAAGCTCCTCGCTTTTATCATAGTAGCCTTGCGCCAAATAAAGATTAGCCAAGTTGTTGCATACATTTTCATACTCTGTATTTTTCTTGTTCAGAACATTTTTCAATAAGTCTCTTGCTTCTAAAAAAAGAGGCTCCGCCTCCTTGTATAATCCTTGTAAATAGTACAAAGCGGCAATAGAATAACACGAACGGGCATAGTCGGGGTTGGCTTTGCCCAATACTTCGCCATAAATACCTTTAGCCTCTAAGCAAAGCGATTCTGCCTTTTCGTAAAGCGCTTGGTCTATGTAAAAAAGGGCGAGACTGTTACATGAGTAAGCGTATTCGGTGTGCTTTTTGCCAAATATACTTTCTCTGATTGCTTTTGCTTCCAAATAAAGTGGCTCTGCTTTAATATAACTGGCATTTTTTCTGTACAAATCCGCCATTCTGTTGCAGCAGCGTGCATAAAGAAAATGATTTTTACCAAAAGCAAGTTGTATAATTTGTTTGGCTTCAGACCAAAGCTGCTCTGCTTCAGGATAAGAGCCTTTATAAAACAACACTGTACCGAGATTAAGGGCTACCTTCGCATAGCTGGTATCTTTGTTCTGTTGCAACTCCACCTTTTTAAGGGCTAGCCGCAAAATAGAATCTGCATCTTTATATTTCTGTTGCGTTATCAAAGTTTGTCCAAGACTATCCAAACTCTGCCAACTCTGCGCATAAGCAATACTGCTTGCCTGAATAAGAGATAGCATCAAAGAAAATAAGAAAATGCGCATAAGCGGTTGCTTTGGGGTGCTTGTTTTAATGTTTAATGGATAGGCCTAGAAATGATTACTTAGATAAAAAAAAACAAAACCAGCTATTCACTTCACTCACTAGCAAACAGCTATGTATAATTTTACACTACATTGATAAGCATAAACCAAAAATAATAATTTTTTTTAATTAAAAATACAAAACTGGCTTATTTTTTTATGCCAGACGACAGAAGAGTATTTCTTGCTTTTGTGTTTTAAAGTACCACACCTAAAACTTATACATGAGTTGCACACGCAAATCGGTTTTGAGGTCTCCGCGAATGGCCTCTAAGCCCGAACTGATAATGTCTTGGTTGCGGTACTTGGTGTAGGCATACTTCACCCACAAGTCGCACTTTTTGCCAATGTTAAACTGCACAAGATAGTAATTGCGGAAGCCTCTCCCATAGTAAGCTGGTACATAGAATAAATACAAAACGTCTTTTTCATACACATACTGTCGGTTTTCGTAGTCTTCAGTATCAAAAAGCGCAAAACGAGTACTGAGCTTGAAATAGCGTAAGTCAAAAGTAGCATCTTGTATAATGGCGAAACCCGTTGTGGTTGGGCTTTGGTGATGCTGAAAAGAACTAAACTGCACACGGCTCCGCAAGGTGATGATTTTTTCGGCTTTGTAATCGCAGTTAATTTGTACGTTTTGACGCTTGTAGGGCTCAGAAATATTCATATTTAGGTCTGACTCTCGCCAATTTCTTTCGCGCACTTCTTGGCGATAATTCACGTACAAACTGATAGTTTTGGAGGGCTTGTAGGTAATACGGGACAGAAACTCATAGCCTCCTGAAGGTGCGTCGGTTAGGAATTTGAGCCAAGGGAAGTAAAATTGGTCGAGGTAAGCCGTCATCAACCAACGTTTATTGGGCTTAATTTTGATGCCCATGTAAAGTCCTCTTTCATTGATATTTCGGGAGTTCTCGCTAAGAGCACCACCATAAAAGCTATGAAAATCGCGGCTATATGAGCGATAGAGCGCACTGACATCTATGCTTGTGCTAAGAGCCGCTATAACCCCATTGACTGTACCTATGCCACCACTAGAGCTGCGCGCTGTTTCGCCAAAAAAGTTAAAGTTGCGCCAGTAGTAGGAATAGTTTGCGCCAAGAAGGATGTTTCGGCGGCCTTGAAATTCGTATTGATTGTAAGTATTGGGCGTTCGGATAAGATTTTTGCTATAAAAATTACCCATAGCCACCACTCCGCCCTCAAAATTACCGTCTTTGGATTTGTAATTGATAACTAAACCACCAGCCTGCTCAGAAATACGGTTTTTTGCAGCAATTTCTGAGCGCGTTCTATGAAAGCCGGTAGCTTGAATGCTGCTAATGAACTCATTTTGGGCTTCGCTCTCTTCGCTGAGTGTATCTAGATTTTCGCGCACATTTGCGTCCTGGCGCAGTCGCGAATAAAAGGGCGTTATCTCAATGCGCTTATTCACTTTGTAGGTGAAAGCCGCTCCTCTAAAAAAGCCTCCTTCCAACACGGAGGTATAAGGACGTATGCCTAAAGTACTGCGCCTGATGGTAGAAATAGTTTCAGCACCCTTGCCCATACCAAAGCCACCAGCCAGCAGCAAACCTTGCCCTATTTGCATGACGTAATCGCCTACGGCTATGCTTTTGAAGCGCCTTTGATTGTAAACTTGTGCATGAAAGGACAAAAAATCAAAGCCTCTGATGCCGCGGTGTTGGCCAAAGCTAAAAGGCTCTCCCTGGTCTTTTTCTACCGTAAAACCTATGCTATAATCGTTGGTATGGCTGTTTCTATAACGCAAATACACTTTGTTTGGGTCGCCCAGATAGCGGCTGCGCGCCTCGCCCCTAGAGTTGGTGTCTTGTTCCGTAATCAAAAAACCGGCTTTGTCCTGCAAAGTGCGTTCATAGCGCATAATGACGTTGCTATTACCTCTTTGAGCCATGCGTGCAAACACACTCCGTGAATCTTGGTTGAGACTGGCCTCAAAAACCGTAACAAAAGGCAGCAGCTTGTAAATAGTGGGCAAATCAAAGTTAGGAATGGCCTGAATCTCACGAACAGATAACAGTTGGCCATTTTCGGCGAGATAGCTTAGTAGGCTCGTAATTTGTAGGTCGGACAGAAAAAACAAGGATTGTAGTTCTTCGCGGTTGGTTTTGTTCAAATTGATGGGCTGCGTGAAAAACTGAAAAAGCGACTCATAGAGGTCTGTGTAGTCCAAATCATCGTCGGGCGTAGCAAATAGCTCAAGGATAAGAGCATCAAAGTCAGCTTCTTTTTTTGATTTACCCTGCGCCATTGCGTCCAAAAAAAGCATCAGCAGCAAGAGCGTAGTTACAACAAGCAAGACCATCAAGCGCAGTAACCAATGTTGATGATTAGCCTCTTTTTCTTTTATCTTTAGCCGCGGCGGTGGCTCATAATAATCTTCAAGCCCAAAAGCAGAGGGTGAATTTTTGGTTCTCTTCTGTCCTGATATGCCGTGTGGCTTTGAACTCAAATCTTTTTGGTAAGCCATAAAAGTTGATTGTGCTATTGATTTGCAAAGTTACAGGGCTTAGCGCAATTTGTTATGACAATTCTGTTAATTTTTTTGTGGGTTTAGGTGAATCTCTAATTTTGTGCTACCACTTATTTCTTTAAGGCCAGACTCTTTTTTTATGCTGTGTATTCAACAAATTTGTTATTTTTGCAGAATCAAAAAGCTTCCCAAAATGATACGACCAGCCTATATTCTTTTGCTTGTATTTTTAGGGCTGAATGGCCTATTTTTTAACCTAAAGGCTCAAGATGGCCCTTTGGTTACAACCACTTGGCAAATGTCTGTTTCGCCCCAAAGCGCCAAAATTGGTGAAACTGTTGAGCTTATCTTCAAGGCCAGTATAGACGATAAGTGGTATATGTATTCCAACGATTTTGACCCTAATTTGGGGCCTATGCTCACGGAATTTTCCTTCAAAAACGACCCTTCGTATAAAGCTCTGGGCAAAACAAAGGCTATAAAACCCAAAAAGAAATTTGACGACACTTGGGGTGGTAACGTTACTTACTTCGTAGGCAGGGCAGAATTTAGGCAAAAGATAAAAGTACTGAGCAAAAATTTGAATATCAAAGGCTCTATCAGTTATCAGACCTGTACGGACGTAGATGGCAAATGTATTCCTTACGAGCAAGATTTTGGGTTCTCACCAAAAGATTTGTCCATTATGGCAGATGCCTCTGATAATCAAGCTTCTATAAGTGCGTCAGACACAATAATTGAAACAAATAATTTGCCTGCCGATACAGCCCAAAGCAATGTAACTGCTGAAGTTGATAGTACCACTCCAAAGAAAGAGCCAGAAGAGTTTGATGATGTGGCCTTTGGAGGCGAAAGCGAAGCAGGCAGCAACAGCCTTTGGGCCTTGGGCTTTTTGGCTTTCTTGAGCGGTTTAGCAGCCTTGCTTACCCCTTGTGTGTTTCCTATGATTCCTATGACGGTTTCCTTCTTTACTAGCCGCAGCGGGAGTAGGGTTACGGCTGTTTTACAAGCGCTTACTTATGGTTTTTCTATTATTTTGATTTACACACTGATAGGTGTTGTTGTGGCACGGTTTGCTGGGCCTGAGTTTGCCAACGAACTGGCCACAAATCCTATTCCGAACGCTTTTTTCTTTATCATTTTTTTAGTTTTTGCTATCTCATTTTTTGGTGCATTTGACATCACGCTGCCTTCCAATTTTGTCAATGCGGTGGACAAGCAGTCTGACCGTGGGGGTTATATAGGCGCATTTTTTATGGCCTTTACTTTAGTTTTGGTGTCTTTTTCTTGCACAGGGCCTATCGCTAGCACTGTTCTGATTGAGTCTGCCAATGGTGAGTTTTGGCGGCCTGTGGTGGCTATGTTGGGCTTTTCTTTGGCTTTTGCGCTGCCATTTACGCTTTTTGCTATTTTCCCTTCTATGTTGCAGGCTCTGCCAAAATCTGGAGGTTGGTTAAATACCGTCAAAGTTGTTCTGGGCTTTTTAGAATTGGCTTTGGCCTTTAAGTTTTTGAGCATGATAGACCGCGTTATGCACTGGGGCTTGCTCAATCGCGATATTTATTTGGCTATTTGGATAGGTATATTTTTCTGTATGGGCATTTATTTATTGGGCTTTATCCGTCTGCCGCACGACAGCAAAAGTGAAAATTTGAGCGTAGGGCGTTTACTCATGGCTATTTTTGCTTGGGTAGCAGTCGTTTATATGGTACCTGGTTTGTTTGGCGCACCTCTGAATGCTCTTTCTGGCTATTTACCACCCCTCTCCTCTCAAGAGTTTGTAATGGGCTCGGCTGCTGCAGCCACTGAAAACTCTGAAGAAACTGAAACCATCAAATATGGCGATATGTTTGAGATGCCGCATGGTTTGAAAGGTTATTTTGACTATAAACAAGCGCTGGCTGCTGCCAAAAAAGCCAATAAACCACTTTTGATAGATTTTACTGGTCATGGCTGCGTAAACTGTCAAAAAATGGAAGAAACCGTTTGGCCTGTACCGAGTGTTCTTAACCAACTCAAAAAAGACTATGTGCTGGTTTCGCTTTATGTAGATGAACGCCATGAACTTCCTGAAAAAGAATGGGTTACTGGGAAAGATGGTAAAATTAAAAACACAATTGGCCGCGTAAACTCTGCCTTACAAATAGAAAAGTTTAACCAGAATGCTCAACCCTATTATGTGTTGATAAACCCCCACGACGAGTCCGTCTTGCTCAAACCCATAGGCTCGCAATTTGATGCCAGCTTGTACGCACGCTATTTGGAAGCAGGCACAAAGGCTTATAAGGCTCAAAGACCTTAGTCTTAGAGTTGTGTGGCGGGGCACGAACAGCAGCGGGAAGCCATTTTTGAGTTTCATTCGGGCGGTTTTGAAAGCCTTTACGATTGAAAGCACCAATAATTTAAAAAAAAATGCGATTTAACAAAATTTAACAAAAAAAATTTGCTTACGTTTACGTTTGTAGCACCTTACAAAAAGGCATTCATTGATAACGTTTAAAACACCATTTTAATTGTACAAAA
>JAAFJX010000066.1 GCA_013299045.1 Cytophagales bacterium
TTAGATTCCAGCGGGTTTCTGTTTTACTGTTCTGTTTTGAGGAATGGTTTAGCTATTTGTCCATTGGTGGTTTGGATATAGAGCGTGTATGCGCCGCCACTCAAGCCTAACAAACTGATTGTCTGGCTATTGTTGAGGGAGCCGTTGCCCTTTCGGATGCTGCGCCCTGTAATATCCCTAACCTCATAACTCTCAATCCGTCCCTGACCAATGTCCACTTGTAAACGGTTCCCGGCTGGGTTTGGCCAAACTTTACTCTTTTCAGAGAGAAGACTATTCGCTAAACCACTTATTGTAAGCATATTAGATAACACCGAACAGCCCGCATTGCTCACCTCTAACTGGTAGGAACCGCCCAACTCAGGCTCTATGCTCGGGCTGGTTTCCCCAGCCAAAGGCTCGCCGTTCAAATACCATTGGTAGTTCAAAATATCGGTTGATTCCTCTGTTACAACGATTTTTGAGCCTTCTAATGCCACCACCACGCGCGGTTTTTCCACCACGTCCACATAAATTGGCTCGGTTATACGCACACAGCCCAGCGCGTCCGTCAGCATGAGACTATAAGCACCCGCGCCGCTCACTTTGTAGCTCGCCTCAGTCGCAAAGGCTATCTTCTCATCGTCTTTCAGCCATTGCAGCTTAACGCTCTCTGCCAAAGGCTCTTCCATGTTCAATATCAGGTTCAGATTTATGGCCTCTTCTGCACAAAAAACCGTGCTGTTGTCTGCCATCAGGCTCGTTTCGCCCGCAAAACAATCCACATAAACGGTGATAGCGGCTCTAAAAAGCACTAATTTAGGCAAACGCGCATTCTTAACCGCGCAGATATAAACGCCAGCATCAGCCCGCGTAGCCCTGCTCAACAAATAATTAGCCCCGCGTTCACCGCTGATTTCCAGACCGTTGCGCAGCCACTGATAGCTATTGCCGCTGCCTGCCGCCACGGTGCTCATCTGCAAGTTCGCATTTAAGTTGATGAGTGTGTCGTATTCCGTATTGATGTTGGCCTGTGGGCTATATTCAAAGATTTTTAAGCCCAGCAATCCTGCAAAAGGGTTCAAGTCATCAAATTCAAAGGCGTTTGAAGATAAATCCAGCTCGCTCAAATGAGCCATGCTGCGCAACTCTGCTGGCAAAGCCCGCAAATTATTGCCCTGCAAATGCAGCTTTTCTAAGCGAGAAAATTTGCTTATGAGCTTGCTAACTTCGTCAAGTTCATTGCTGTTCAACAACAATACACGCAAATTGGTCAGGTTAAACAGTTCCGATGGCAGGGTTTTAAAATAATTTTTGCTCAAATCCAAGTGCCAGAGTTCCGTCAAATTGCCTATGCTTGTAGGGATTGTTTCAAGCTGATTGTTTCCCAAAAATAAGTCCCGCAGTGCCCTTGCTTCGCCCATATTGCTCGGCAATTCTTTGAGGTCGTTGCTACCCAGCCAGAGGGTTTTGAGGTTCTTTAACTCAAAAATTTGGCCCGAAATGGCTGTCAATTTGTTCTCTGATGCGTCCAAATATTCCAGTTTGCTCAAATCAGCTATGGTATTGGGCAGTGCCTCAAAGGCGTTGCGGTGCAAATTCAAGTAAACTAACTCCGATAATTTATTGCCTCTGAATACTTTACCCTCAATTGTAACGGTATCTGGCACAGCAAAAATATCGGGCAGAGTCCCGCCCAAGCCTAAGTTGCTCAGGTTCAAACGGCTCACACGGCGGCCTGTTAAAGAAACACCAGGCCATTCGGCTACGTAATTCTCTGTATCCCAGCCCCATGACTCATCACCACCCATGGCCTCAAAAATTTCTAATAAGGCCAAAGAGTCAATTTTGTCCACAATGGGCAATACGTTGAGATAAATTTCGTGCCTTTCTAGCTCAATATCAGGGACTAAGGTGTTGGTGATTTTACATTCATAAACCCCAGCGTCTTCTAATTCTATGGTCTCGAAGTTCAGAACAGAGTCTGCAGCACCACTTTTTATCAAAACCGCGTTTTTGAACCATTTGTATTGAGTGAAACGACCGCGGCTGTAAGAATTGAGGCGTAAGGTACTGGATTCCAAAACCGTTGTATCCACCACCTCATACAATTTACCTTGTGGATTATATTCAAAATTTCCTGCACCTAGCTTTGTAAAAAAGGGTTCCAGCGTTCCAAAATCTAGGTTATTGTCTGCAATATTCATCTTGCGCAGTGCGTCCAGGCCAGTTGCTACGCCTTCGGGAATAACGTTGCAGAGGCCATTGTTGGCGAGCTCAAGACCCACCACACGGCGGCCTTCAATCACCACACCATGCCAGTTGCGCACATCTAGGTCTAGGGTATCCCAATCAACTATCCAGCCTTCGTTGCATATATTGGTATGGCGGTAAAGCACTTTGAGCCAGTTAAAATCCGATTCCC
This sequence comes from Cytophagales bacterium, assembly GCA_013299045.1. Lineage (GTDB taxonomy): Bacteria > Bacteroidota > Bacteroidia > Cytophagales > Bernardetiaceae > RDZD01. Next base: position 2,405 of record JAAFJX010000066.1, read on the forward strand.
GTATGCCAGGGGCAACAAGTATCGTCATTTTTCTGTTTGCAAAAGCCGAGCATTCCGTCAGCGGGTTCTTCATCAAAACCTTGAAAGTAGTCGTTTCGGTCAGGGTAGGCGTTGGCATAGCCACCACTACACCTTCGGCCGCCGTAAATGGCCCGATGGGTTCTGCACCTGCACTGTCCACCACCAAGTAATATTCCAGCCCTTCTTTCGCAAAGTCTAAAAAAATAGTGCTGCTAGAATCAGGCATAACCTCTTCAGGATAAGCCCTCAAAACCGCCGTTATTGAATCTGGTTTGGGCGAAGCCATTACTTTTTTGCTGTAAGTAAAGGGTGTGGACGTACAACCAGAGCCGTCGTGCCGAACCACAATAGCTGGCCCTACCGAGTCGCCTGCCGAAAACCCTAAAAATGTGCTCGTTTCGCCTGAAAAAGGAATATTCAAGCGGTCATAGACCCCGTCATTGTTCAAATCTATGTCGTAGTTCCCGTCTGGTGAACCACCACCAAGTTCTATCGTCATCGCCGAATAGTCCGAACCACCGCAGCCGCTCATATCCGTTAATATGACCGTGTTGATGCTGAGGGAGGTG
>JAAFJX010000031.1 GCA_013299045.1 Cytophagales bacterium
AAAAAATATATAAGATATTTATTATCAGTAAATTAAGCACGCATTTCATCTTCAAAATAGCTTCGTTTTTAAAGATAAAAATATTGATTAATTTACTACCAATAAGTACTTTAGATGTTTTTTTTAGAAAAAGCTAGATAGTTGATTACCAAACTCTTTTTTGCCTTTACATATTTTTAACAAGCCTAAAAACGTTTGTTTTTGTGAATTACGCCAAAGCCTCTTATCTTTGTTGTTCAATAACATTGATACTCTCAAACACAAACAAACGAATACCATGTGTGGAATTGTGGGTTATGTAGGCGAACGCGATGCCTGTCCTATTATCATTAAAGGACTTAAACGCTTGGAGTACCGTGGCTACGATAGCGCAGGCATTGCGCTTATCAATCACAGTTTGAAAGTTTTTAAAAAGCAAGGCAAGGTATCAGACCTTGAATCCACGCTCAAAAATAAATCTACGGACGGCTCTATAGGCATAGGGCACACCCGCTGGGCTACGCATGGCGAACCCAGCGACCGCAATGCACACCCGCATTTGTCCGCTACTAAAAAGTTAGCGCTCATACATAACGGAATCATAGAAAATTACCTCTCCATTAAGCAAGAACTGGTCATGAAGGGCTATAAGTTTAAGAGCGACACCGACACCGAGGTTCTTATTCATTTTATTGACGATATACAAAAAAACCACCAATGCCCGCTAGACGAGGCAGTTCGCCTTGCTTTGAGCAAAGTAGTGGGAGCTTATGCTATTGTCGTTATCTCGGAGGATATGCCCAACACCCTCATTGCAGCCCGCAAAAGCAGCCCTTTGGTTATTGGTATTGGCAAAGATAAAAAAGAATTTTTTGTGGCCTCAGATGCCACCCCTATCATTGAATATACACGTGAGGTGGTTTATTTGAATGACGGCGAAATAGCCATTATTGAAGCCGGAAACCTCACCATAAAAACCCTAGACGACGTACCCACCACACCTTATATCCAAACCTTGGATATGTCCTTAGAATCTATTGAAAAGGGTGGCTACGATTTTTTTATGCTCAAAGAAATATTTGAGCAGCCTCGTTCTATCCGCGATGCTATGCGCGGGCGCATTATTCCCAGCAAGCGGCACGTACAGCTAGGCGGCATACAAAAATACTTGAGCAATTTGGTAAAAGCCAAACGCATCATTATTGTAGGCTGCGGTACTTCTTGGCACGCGGGCTTGGTAGCTGAATACATGATTGAAGAAATTGCACGCATACCCGTAGAAGTGGAATATGCCTCAGAGTTCCGCTACCGCAATCCTATCATCAATGAGGGAGATGTAGTCATTGCCATTTCGCAGTCTGGCGAAACCGCCGACACACTAGCCGCCGTTGAGCTGGCCAAAAGCAAAGGCGCTATCATTTTTGGCATTTGCAACGTCATTGGCTCTTCCATTGCGCGTGCCTCACACGAAGGCGCATACATACACGCAGGGCCAGAAATTGGCGTAGCTAGCACCAAAGCCTTTACTTCGCAAGTGGTTGTGTTGTTGCTTATGGCGCTGATGATTGCCAAGCACCGCCGCACCATAGATAAATACAAACTTGGCGAACTTTTAACCGAGCTTGATACCATTCCAAGCAAAGTAGAAGAAACATTGCGTTTGAACGCTCAAATAGAAAAAATTGCGAGCAAGTACAAAAACGCACAGAACTTTCTCTACTTAGGAAGAGGCTGCAATTTCCCGGTGGCCTTAGAGGGTGCTCTCAAGCTCAAGGAAATATCCTATATTCATGCCGAAGGCTACCCAGCTGCTGAAATGAAACACGGGCCTATTGCCCTTATTGACCAAGAAATGCCTGTTGTTGTACTCAGTACGACAGACCGTTCTTATGACAAAATTATTTCTAACATTCAGGAAGTAAAATCTCGTAAAGGGAAGGTTATTGCCATCGTTACTGAGGGAGAAGCATACGTCCGAAATATGGTGGACTACGTCATAGAAGTACCCAATACGCATGAAATGCTTATGCCTTTGCTCTCTGTTATTCCTCTACAACTTTTGGCCTATCACGTAGCGGTTATGCGCGGTTGTAATGTAGACCAGCCCCGCAACTTAGCCAAATCGGTTACAGTAGAATAAAATCGTATTTAGCCCGGCTTACAGATGTTCCTAAAATAGGTAAATTATTCTCCTTAATTTAGCTTATTCCTATGGAAAGTACTTTTTTAGAGATGACTATAAAGCAGTCTTTATCAGCAAATTAAACAAGGATTTTGGCTTTAGAACCTCTTTTACCTTACATCTATTGAAAGCTCTTTGTTAGAGACCAAAATACAAAATCCTGTTCTGGCTGCATCTGAGCATAAAAAGGGTTAAACTTTTTACTCGATGAATCCAGAACAGGATTTTAATTTTTAAGAAAGAGAAGTAAGCCTTATTCTTGCTACTGTCTTACCGCAAGGCCTAATGCTCGTTGCTCTTGAGTTTGAGCACATTTTCTAAGCCACTACCCTTCAGTAAGTTTGCAAAAACATCAGCTACGCTGCTACCACCCAAAATAGCAAGAGGTGCCATAGACTCTGCCATTTTTTCGGCCAGAGCTTTGTCTCCAAATGCTTGTAAGGCGGCTATCAGTTCTGGTGAAATGGCCGTTGCTTTGCTGACCGTCGCGTTCACGTCGGCGTGCATTTCTTCCAAACGCTGCGCCAAGTATTTCTGTGCCATCTCTACGTCTAAGTTCTCATCGTTTTTGCGTATCTGGAGGGCAATTTCGGCAATTTTGCTATTAAAGTGCTCTTGCGCTAACTTGTTTTCTTGGGTTTTTTGTTCGCTGATACGCTCGGTTTCAAGTTTGGCCAAATTGACTTCCAACTGCTTTTGACTGTTTTTGATTTCCAAATCTTGGTTCAGAAGGCGGGTTTCATGTTTGGCACTACTGATTTCGCGGTTCGTGCTTTCCGTCTGGATAGTAAAGTGTAAATCCTGTTGTTGGCTATGTAAGTCCACTTTTTGTTTTATTTCGCGGTGCTGTGCGTCGGCTAACAAACTCTGAATGTTAGCTTCTTCAATAACAATATCTTGTACCTCCACGTCATAAATTTGCATACCGTTTTCATCAAACAAGCGTCCGTTTCTGCGAGTGCCTTCATTAGCTTGCCCCAGAACAATGTCGCGGATAACAGATATACCATTGCTGTAAAAGTCCATGATGTTGTAGCGCTGCATGGCGTTACGAATAACCGAGCGCATGTGGTCGGTCAGGAATTTAACGTAATTTTCTACATTAAACCATTTTTCTGGTTCGCCAGTAAAATTAACGCGGAAAGATAAATGTATGCGAACCGGGCAAAAGTCTTTGGTTTCAGCATTAACTATGTCCGAAATTTTATTGTGGTAAACCCTTAAATAAACCGAACGGAGGAGAGTTGTATCAGTTTTGGGTGTTCCTTTTGAAAGTTCTATGGGCTGTAGGGTTTCATCATACTCTAAAAGATAGGTCTGAGGCCCTACAATAACTTTTCGGCTACCAGTCTTGCTGACTATCTGTACGGCATAGCCCGTCCATATATCTACAGTAACTGCACCGCTATACTTGTCGTCTAGAACAATCGTTCGGGGTTTTGCAAAAGCCTGCTGACGCTTAAAATCATTACCAAAAAAGCCAGACGGCACGTTGCCGCTTGCAGCTGATGGGGCTGCTCGCTTTTTGGCCTGCTGATGTTGCGGCTCTATGATAAAATCTTCAGCCTTTTGCTCTTTAGCAACCGCCTGCATACTCAAGTTATAAGCAGCAGCTTCGGCGTTGCCCGGAAACATAAGCTCTACCTGCCTTTGCGAAAGGACGCGCTTAACAATGACACTTTCGCGAGGGTCAGGCAGAAACATACTAGGCCCCTTTATGAGCGAAATCTTGCCCGTTTTACGATTGAGGTAATAACGCCCCTCACCAGAAGGAATAGCGACTGCATGAAAGACCTCTTGTTCGCCATAGCGTATGAGGGCGTGTTCGGGGCGAGGATAGTAAATCATTTGCTCAGAGCCTGTTATGAATAGTTCTTCTCCCACTTCGTAAGAACGATTGCCTTCTGTGTAGGGGGCTATTACCTTGACGTAAATGCCGCTTATTTCGTTCAATTCTATGGCTTTAAACTTACGGAAGCCGTCCACCTCAATAAAAATTTCGTTGGGTTCAGGAAAAACAACTGCAGGCCCTTTTATGTAGCGTTTGTTTCCGCTTTCGTCCAGCAGAATGCAATACTCTAGCCTTTCCAAGGATACCGCATCGCGTACATACTCATGGTCGTCGTCGCGGACTACTTCCACCCCTGTTGGAGGGATATAAAACGATACTGCTGTTCCTTTGATTATCAAAAGCTGCCCCATAGTAAGGTCTGGCACTTCGTTAAGTTCGTCTGCCTCACCATCAGTTTTTGCCTTAACAACAGCCTTCTTCCAGTTTTTGCGCGCTTGTTCGTCGTCATAAATACGCACAACCAAATATTGATTGGAGCGTAAATGATGACCTGGAATAATTCTAGCCATTTGGCCAGGCCAGAGCGCAAAAAAGCAGGGGCCAGGAATGTTTACTTTGCGGCCAATTTCAAGGTCTGGCAGGCTGTTTGAGGTGCCTGTTTTAGGATTAGAGCCATCGCGGGTAGGGTTTTTGAGGGTCAGATACCAGCCTTCAGGAACGCTCGCAAAACTCTGAATGGACTCTTCCAACGAGCATATCTTAAATCGTTTGGTTTCGCCATCAAAGACGACGGGCTTGTCGGTGTTTGCCAAACTCGTTTTGTAAGGCCCTACATAAGTAATAACGTGGCCTTTGGTTTGGTCTGAAATATAAGCGTATTCGTTTGGTGCAAGCACTAAATCCCGCTCGCGATTATTGTCAGCCATTTGCATCAGTTTTGAGTGTAGTTTAACATAGTTTGTTTGAAAAGTTAAATTTAATAACTTTTTAGGAGGATTCTATTTTTTTTGAGATAAAATTATGCCGAATTTTGCATAAATTTCAATAATTTTAAAGTTTGCTGTTTATGTAGTCGTCCCTTAAAAAGTCGGCATAAGAACAAGCACATAAACCAGCGAATGGATTTTTCTTTGATTGGGTGCTTTTATAAAACATAGTTGCACAGAAAATCTCACCCTCTGACATTTGAGCCATTCGCTTTTGTCTGATGCAAGGCAGTGCAGGCCGTAAGAAGCTCTTGAAGTTTTACCAGTTATTTGACAAAATAGGCTAAAAACTAAGAGATTTTAAAGTAGAAATACTTGTTTAATTTACTGATAACAAACACTTTAGATATTTTTTAAGGGACGACTATGTAGTAGAACGATGAAAAGAAGCCTGGTTTTGTCTATGGGTTGCAGACATTGCGCTTCTTTAGTTCCAAGCCAACCTGTGCCTGTTCTACCAACATGGTTTTGAAAGCCTTATCTTTTATTTGTTGGGGTTTTTAATGCAAAATATTTTCGTAAAAGTTTGAATGTAAGCCAAACTTGGTTGAGTACTTCGCACCCACACCTTAATCTAGCTCCAATAAGACTGGGCAATGGTCAGAGTGCATGGCCTGTGGCAGAATAACGCAACGTTTGAGCTTATCTTGCAAGGTCGGAGTCGCCATTTGGTAGTCTATGCGCCAGCCTAAATTCTTAGCACGTGAGCCAGCTCTATAGCTCCACCACGTGTAATGGTGCGGTTCTTTGTTGAAGTGCCTGAAAGTATCAATAAAACCACTATCAATAAAACGAGAGAGCCAAGCGCGCTCTTCGGGCAAAAAGCCCGAAGACTTTTTATTGCTAACAGGGTTGTGTATGTCAATGGCTTGGTGGCAAATGTTAAAGTCTCCACAAATAACTAAGTTAGGGTATTTTATTTTGAGGTCTTTACTGTAAGCCAAAAAATCATCTAACCATTTGTACTTGAAGTTTTGGCGTTCCTCACCCGTAGTGCCCGAGGGCATATACACACACATGACGGAAAGCCCCTCAAAGTCTGCTCGTACAACGCGCCCTTCTGCATCATAGTCTGGCATACCACAGCCAATTTCCACGTGTTTGGGTTTTATACGTGTCATGATGGCTGTGCCACTATAGCCTTTTTTTTGGGCAGCGTGCCAAAATACATGATAACCCATTTGCTCAAAAAGCACAGCGATTTCTGGATTAAAATCCGATTTGAGTTCTTGTATGCACAGAACATCGGCATCAGTGCTTTTGAACCAATCTAGAAAGCCTTTTTGAAGAGCAGCCCTAATGCCGTTTAAATTATAAGAGAGAATTTTCATATAGCAAATGACTTAAAATAGCAGGCGTTTTTATTTAAAAATGCAACCAGAAGAGCTGTCAAAGGTAGATTGAATGTAAACAATACCAAAATGATTTGTAGAAAAACTTTTATAATTTTGCATAAGATAAAAGCATTTAAGAGGCGCTTGCTCGCTATTGTGCTCAAGCAAAAGTTTTTGGTTCGTGGTTTTCTTGGCCACGTCCGTCCGCTGAAGATATAGAGTTGTTTAATGAAAGATATATTTAACTTAACATTAGCTCTATCTGCTGAAAGTCTTTGAGCCGAATCTTTCTACTTATAACTCTTCTGAGGCTTTTAGATAACAGCAAACAGTCGTCATTGGCTATCCTAAAGACCTTAAAAATGCTTTAAAAGCTGTTTTATAGTCAAGTGCACTATTTTGTTTAATAATTAATGTAAAAAATATAACAAAAAATTTGGAGGTTATTGCGCGGCCGATTACATTTGCAGTATTGAAACTGTTTAATAGTTTACACTTAAAAGATAAACAAAAGTAAAGCCATGAGTACAGCCGAGTTTAATAGTTCACTGCAAGAGGCTATCAGCACATTGAGGCCATTTGCCGCACGTCTTACCAAAGGAGGTGATGAAACAGACGACCTGATACAGGATACTATGCTCAAAGCGTTCAGCAACCGAGAAAGATTTTCGGAAGGCACAAACCTGAAGGCATGGCTATACACCATCATGAAAAACACATTTATTACGAACTACCAACGTATGCTCAGACGCAATACGATTGTTGATACAACTGATAACTTGTTTTTTATGAATTTGAATGCAGAGAGAAGTACTCAGAATGATGCTTTATCTGTTTTTATGTCTGAGGACATCAACAAGGCGCTCTACAAAGTAGAAGAGATTTATCGCACACCTTTTGTGATGTATTTTCGTGGCTTCAAGTACCACGAAATTTCTGAAAGGCTCAAAATACCGATTGGAACAGTCAAGAATAGAATTCATATAGCGCGCAAAGAGCTCAAAGATTATTTAATAGCTTACGCAAACTAAGAAATACAAAATGGAACAAAAAAAAATGGCTGCCCTTTCGGACGGCCATTTTTTTTTGTTATACACAACAGTTACTATCTATTGATAGGTGTTGGGTCAAACAAACTTGGTACAGGATTCGGCGCATTTGGATTCGCATTGATTTCCTTTTGCGAATAAATAGCACGTTGCGGGATGTTGCTACCTATGTTCGGCATTACCTTTACGCGGACATCTGCTTCCTTCTGAGTACGACGTACGTCGTAGCAGCCTTCGAGCGTTCCGAAAAGCGTTACGTAGCGCTCTTCAAGAATTTCGCGCAAAAGCGCTTTCGCACTAGTGAGGCCATCTGTGTTCTCCATACCGCCAGAAGCAAAGTCTGTAGCTACGTAGGGCTCCATAACGGCACCGCTAGGGCCTAGAGCGCGCAGTTCATTGAGGTGTTTCAAACCTACTGCCTCTCCCTGCGTACGAGCACCAGCCTCCGCTAAGATGAGGAGATTCTCTTCGTGTGTTACAAGGGCGTAGTCTGCATCTCTTGCAAAGATACCGTCCGCATAATTAGGTTCAAAGCCATCACTCATGAAGTAGTAATTAAAACGCTTCATTTCGTCAGTTTTTGCATTGCCCCTATAAGAGGTATTTGCAGAGTCTGGGTTCATCAAACTAACTATATGCGCACCGTCCGTTGTCATATATCCATAACGCTCCCAGTCCAGAAAGTACCAATAAATGTTAGCTTCACCTAAGGCAATACCGTGCGGTGTCATCATGGAGCCACCAGTGGTAATTCCTTTGCTGGCTGCATTGTAAGCATTGGTGTACTCGCGGGTGTGCATATAAAAGCGCGCCTTGAGTGTATGCGCCAAAGCCGTCCATTTACCAGCGTCAGTCTGGTAATATATATCAAGCTCTTTATTTACAAAGCGTCCCTGCCCTTTCAAATCCACAATGGCCTCAGAAAGTATGCGCTGTACGGCAGCATAAACATCTGCTTGTGCATCAAATTTAGGGTTAGGGAACTTTTCAAAATCATTAATTTCTGCGTAAGGAACATCTCCCCAGAGCATAGCGGCAGTACCTAGTGCATGAGCTTCCATGACTTTCGCAATGCCACGCATCTGCAGGTTATTCTCTCTGGCTGCCTTTTGCTGAATCAACTGCGCTTGAGCTATTGCCCCTTGATAGAGATTTTCCCATGGGCTGTCAAAGTCTCCCGCATTGGAGGCATATTGCCAGAGCGAGATGTACTGACGGTCTGAGCCAGTAAAATAACCAGACCACATACCCATCAAGCGGGCTAGTTCGCCTTCTTGTACTAAAGCATTAGCTAATTGGGCACCTGGTATCATTAATTCAGCTGGTGCATCTACTGGTGAATAAGGGTCTTTTTCAAGACCAGACACCAAACTTTCGCAAGACCACAGGCCAAAAACAGTGGCGGCAGCGAGCATAAATTTAGAAATTTTATGTTTTAACATACCAAATCTTGTTTTAGAGTGTAATAAGATGTTAGGATTTAGTAAGTGATTTTAAGAGATACCAAGAAAGAGCGCGTGTTCGGGTTGTTGAAGTACTCCAAACCGCGGGCGTTGGTTACGCCAGTCAAGGTTGTTTCAGGATCTATACCCGGCCAGTTTTTGGTGCCTAGCCAAAGATTACGGCCAGTCAAAGTCAAAGACATAGCTTGCAACTTGGTGGACTTGCGGAAACCTTCTGTATTCAAGTTGTAAGACAAGGATACCTCACGGAGGCGCGTCCATGATTGATCAAAGATAAACTGCTCTGCCACTGGGCCAAAGCCTCCCCCTGTACCAGTAAACCAACTTTCATCTAAAGCCACTGGCCCCGCACCAAAGTCTTTAACATGGCCGCGGAAAATTGTACCTTTAGTAATTACATCGCCAGTAACTGTTTTAAGGTCTTGCTCGGCTTTAACTTCATTGGCGGAATACTCAGAAGTACCAAAGAAGTGCAATACACCATAGGTACCTGCCCAAGCGTCTCCACCAGCAAAGCGCTCGAACAAGAAGTTGAAGGAGAGGTCTTTGTACTGGATAGTGGCTCCAGCACCGCCGCGCCAATCTGGGTTAGGGTCGCCTATAACGCCTTCTGTAAGCGCTTGGGTAGGGAAACCATTGGGATCAAGTAGCAATTTGCCATCTTCACCACGTGCCCAACGGCCGCCCCAAAGTACACCTACTGGCTGGCCTACTACTGCACGCGAGGATGTGCCTGTAAAGCCACCCAAGAAGAGTGATTCGGTACCGAAGAGTTCAGTAACCTTATTGCGGTTGCGATTCCAGTTTGCGTCTAATGAGATACGAAGGTCTTGGGTCTTGACGATGTCATAGCTGAATTCTACTTCCCAGCCTTTGTTTTCTAAATTAGCCAAGTTGCCATAAAAATTATTGAAACCAGTAGAAGGCGCTGTTGGTGCAGAGAAGAGTGCATCTGTTGTTTTATTAGAATAGTAAGTAACGCTGGTGCGCAGCTTGTCGCCCATAAAACGCAAATCTGCCCCCAATTCAATCTCCGTTTTTCTTTCTGGTCGCAGTTTTTTGTTGCCTCTGTCTTCAGAACGGCTATAGGAGCCACCATAAAAACCAGCATCTAATCCAGGTCCCCAGCTCTCATCATAGCTTGCAGTTGTATAATATGTGAGAGTTTGATAGGGGTCTGGTTGTACACCCACTACGCCATAAGTTGCACGTAGCTTACCAAAGCTCAAAATATTGTTGTCTTTAAGGGCTTCCAGCTGTGTGAATTGCCAAGAGGTTCCTAAAGCAGGGTAATAAAAAGTGCCTTGATCAGTCCCAGCAAAACTAGAAGCCGCTTCGCCACGCATGGTGCCGTTAATGAACAGCATATTTTTAATTGCGACATCTACTTGTGCATAAGCAGCAGCAGTACGCAAAATGGATACTCCGTTACGAGGAGCTTTATTTCCATTTTCTGAATTACCGATATTTATAGTTCCATCTGAAATAATAAATGTATTCATAAAGCCTCCTAAATAGCTGTAAACACGATTATTATAATTGAAACCAATTATCGCCGATAAGATTACATCTTCACTAAGTTTTTTATCATATTTAGCCATTACATCAGTATTTAACTGAGCTTCTGCTAAAGATTCATCATTTAGCGTGCCCGCAGAAGCTGCAGCAGAGTTTACTGGGAGTAATGTTCCACGGCTTTCTCTGTAAGTATCTAAGCCAACACGAGTAATAAAACGTAGTGAATTGGATGCAATAATTGCACCTTCAAAACTAGTCATAAACCTATTCACAAAATTATTGCTTTTTTGTTCATTAATAGTCCATGACGCATTGTTATAACGGGGGTCTGCTGTGCTACCTAAATATCGCCTGTATGACCGTTGCCGATTGAAATCAGGAATAGCACCTGGGGCTGAGTAATAAGTTCCCTTGTAATCGCGGTTATCAAAGTCTGGAGGTGTGCGTAAAAGACCCAAAAGTAATCCTGCTAAGTTAGAACCTTGCTGGATACGGTTAGAACTAGTCCTTGCGTACATTGTACTTGATGATATTGATAACCATTTACCAAAGTTCTGCGTGGCATTGACGCGAAAGGTTGTACGACGGTAATCACTGCCATTTCTGATAATACCTTTTTGGTTCATATCGCCCACACTCACGAAATAAGTGCCTTTGTCTGTGCCGCCACTTACTGAAAGGGAGTTATCCAAGAAATAACCTCTACGAAAAACCTCGTCCCAGTTAGACTCTAAGAATGTTTCCTTGGAGTTTTTGTCCCAGGTACCGTCAGCGCGCTTGGCATAAGGATAGTACTTTGTGCCATCTTCCGCTTCAAAATAAGCACCTGTATTGACAAAGCCATCAGCAGCTCCACTTCGGTTAGATATTTTATCGCCCCAACTAGCTAAGTAGTTCGGATTATATCCACTACCCACACCCTGACCAAACTTATCTTGCAGTTTGTGGCGCATATTTACTTGGTCTGAGGAGTAAGTCGTACGGAACTCAATGCGAGGTTTGCCTTGGTTCAGCTTACCTTTCTTGGTGGTAATAACAATCACGCCGTTAGCCGCACGAGTCCCCCAAAGGGCAGCAGCTTGTGCGCCTTTCAGAATCTGCATAGACTCAATATCGTCTGGATTGACATCATTCAAACGCGATTGTTGTACCACACCATCAGTATTAATACCATCATCGCCAGGTGTAAGATTGATACTAGAGTTAAATACCGGAATACCGTCCACTACAACAAGTGGCTGCACTGAACCTGATATAGTGCTTTGGCCACGAATCTGAATATAAGAGCCTGCACCTGGGTCGCCAGAAGTACGAGTAATCAAGACTCCGGCCGCTTTACCTGCCATACCGTTGATAACACCCGTTTCGCCTGAGCGCTGTATAGCATCAGCCTTAATGACGGAGTTAGAAGAAGAGAGCTTGTCGCGCTGCTCTTTGAAGCCCAAAGCCGTAACCACTACGCCTTCGAGTTCGGCAGCATCTTCTACAAGCGCCACACTAATAACAGAGCGTGTACCGATTTCCTCTTCTATAGAAACCATACCCACAAAACTGAATACCAGAACTTTAGCATTGTCTGTTACTTCCAGTTTGTAATTACCATCAGTATCGGTTGTTGTTCCTGTGTTAGTGTCTTTAACTCTGACAGTAACTCCCGGAAGAGAGCCACCATCAGCGGAAGCTGTAACCGTGCCCGTAATGGTGCGTTGCGCCAAAGCTACCCCAAACGGAGCGAGCATCAGCATCATGCAGAGAACTATTAACTTTCTCACCATTGTTTTGAACTTTAGTTAGTGAATGATTAAAATTGATAAAAAGGCAGCCATAAATAACTACTTCGTTTTTGGCTTTTCAAAGCCTTTGTTGCATATATGTTAAAAAAAGTATAAAAAAATTAACAAATTTATTGTTGAAGGCTTTTTTTAAGAAACTCTAAATTCTATAAGTTGCTTAATATAAGGTATTTAACTTTTTAATTTAGAATTAATCTACATGAACAAAAAATGAGGATAATTGTTTTAATAGAACTATTCTGAAATTTATTTTTGTACTTTTCCAAGATAGAGCAGTACATAATTTTGTTCTTGCTGTTTCTCTTGACTTTGCCCCTCAAATCATGTACTTTTGATGCTCACAAGCCGTATTTATGACAGAATTAGCTGCGCCTTTGCCACATCGCAAAATCATACATATAGATATGGACGCATTTTTTGCGGCTGTGGAGCAGCGAGATTCCGCACAACTGCAAGGTAAGCCTGTAGCTGTTGGCTGGGAAATGAGCCGCTCTGTGGTGTGTGCAGCCAGTTATGAGGCCAGGAAGTACGGTGTACGTTCGGCCATGCCAGCCAAACTCGCCCGCAAAAAATGCCCTCAGCTCATTTTTGTAAAACCCAGATTCAGTGTTTATCAAGATGTTTCGCGCCAAATCAGACGGATTTTTGAGCGCTACACAGACCTCATTGAACCGCTTTCGCTAGACGAAGCCTACCTAGACGTAACCGAACCCAAAACAGACCACAGCAGCGCCACCGATATTGCTGAACAGATAAAAGCAGATATTTGGCAAGAAATGCGTCTGACTGCTTCGGCTGGTGTTTCTTATTGTAAGTTTTTAGCCAAAATAGCCTCTGATATCAACAAGCCCAACGGCATTTATATCATTAGGCCTCACCAAGCCAGAGGCTTCCTTGACCAACTGCCCATAGCCAAATTTTATGGTGTAGGCCGAAAAACTGCCGCCAAAATGAACAGTATGGGTATTTTTAATGGGGCAGATTTACACAGGCGTAATTTAGAGGAACTCCAAAGCAAGTTTGGAAAGGCTGGTACTTTTTATTACAACGTGGTGCGTGGCATAGACGAGCGCCCAGTCGTGAGCCACCGCATAGCCAAGTCTATAGGCACAGAAACGACCTTCGCCAGCGACCTCACGGACGAGCAGGAACTTTTGACTGAAATAGAGTATTTAGCGAAGGAGCTTTTGCATGATGTACAACAAAAAAGTATCAAGGCCAAAACTCTGACCTTAAAAATAAAGTACCATGATTTTGTCATCAGTACACGAAGCAAAACATATCCATTCTTTATTGATGAACAAACCTTAACGCGCTGCGGAGCGGAGCTGCTCTTACAAGCTCCCTTGCCCAAAGCAATTAGACTACTTGGTTTGCAACTCTCTAATTTTCAGTATGAAGATATGCTTTTGAACAATAATTTACAACTTAGTTTGGACTTCGCCTAAAAGGATGCGCGCTTAAAGTTATCGCAGATGATAGCGGCTGCTATACCCGCATTCAAGGATTCCGCTGCGCCAAATTTCGGGATAGTGAGAGGCGTTTGGACTAGGCTTAGCGCATTGGGCCTGATGCCATGTCCTTCGTTGCCAATAATAACGAGGCTATTAGCGTCCAGGCGTGTTTCATGCAAGTTTTTACCTTCCATCAAAGCACCATAGATGCGATACGGATAACTTTCAAGCCAGCTGTTTTCCACATAATGTGTATGCACGCGCAGAAAAGACCCCATAGATGCCGCAATGCTTTTAGAATTAAACACATCAACAGTATCGGGGCTACAAAACAGGTCAGAAAGGCCATACCAATCCGCAATGCGGACTATTGTACCTAAGTTACCTGGGTCTTGGATATGGTCTAGATAAAGGCTAAAGCCTTTTTGAGGTGGCAGAAGTACTTTGGGAGGCATTTTGACCACAGCCATTGCCATTTTGTTGTTTTCTAACTGAGATATTTGTTCTAGTTCGGCGGTTTTAAGCAACAATAGGCTGGTTGGCTGCTTTTGAGAATAAGTTTGGATTAAATTTTGATGTTTTTCTAAAAAAAAATTTGTGCATAAAATATTGTTTATGAGCCAACTAGATTCAAGAAGCTCACAAACACTTTTCTCGCCTTCTACCACAAACATTTGGTTTTCTTGTCGCGCTTTTCTATCTTTAAGTGTGCGAATCCACTTCAGAGTGTTTTTGCTCATTGTTTTAGTTATTTTGAACCCCAAAATTATAGATTTATGAACAAAAAATTGATTCTGACCTTAGTTTTTGTGCATATAGCCGCCTGGGCGCTGGCGCAAGACGTTGCTTGGCTCAAAACCTCACGCAATAAGTTTGAAAAAACAGAAATAACCGCTTTGGAGATAAGCTACGAAGCGCCAAAAAGCGAGGTGGAAGATGCTTTTGAAAAGTACTTCAAAAAAAACTACAAGGCCAAATTCAAAAATAAAAAAGCCGAAGCCGTCCTTGTGCCTGAAATAACGATAGACAAGCTGGAGTTTTTTTACGAAATAAAAGAAAATAGTGGGCAGACTATCCTTTTTGTGGCAGCCTCTAAAGGTTACGACCTTATTCTTACTCCTGAACGCTTTGGCGATGAGTACCAAAAATTCAAAAAGTTTATGTATGATTTTTCGGTGGCCTTCAACCGCGAATATTTGATGAAGCAACTTACCGAAGCTCAAAAAGTGTTAGAGGACATACAGCGCCAGCAAGCAGACCTCACCAAAGACAATCAACAACTGACCGACAAGATTGGCAATAACACCAAAAAAATTGCAGAGCTAAATCAGGAAAATGCGCAAGCAGAGCAAAAAATCAAAGACAATAGCGCCGCCATAGAACAAACAAAGCCCAAAGTGGACGAGGCCGCTAGGCGCGTCAAGGAAATAGAAAGTAAAATTGGTGCAAACAAGTAAGCATTTATCAGAAAAATCATTAAATCATGTTTGTTCAAAAAATGCCTGTTACCTGAGCAAATACGATTTAATGATTTTTCTGGTAGCGAAATCATTACAACATATACATCATACGGGCTACCGTAAAGTAAACAGTAATGCCGATAAGGTCGTTGGCAGTGGTAATAAAAGGCCCCGCTGCTAAGGCCGGGTTGATGTTCAGGCGCTTCATTAGTATAGGAAGGAGAGTTCCGATGAGCGAAGCCACTAAAACAACACAAAAAAGCGCCATGGAAACGGTCATGGACATATCAAAATCGTTTTGAAAAAGCGCCACATTGGCTGCAAAAACCAGCAAGGAGATAAACCAGCCGTTCACTACTGCAAGCGCGCCAGACTTAACCACACGTTTAAAGGGAGATTCTCCGCTTGTGTTTTTGTCTGCCAAAGCCTGAATGACTAGCGTAGAGGATTGTATGCCCACATTGCCTCCCGTAGCCATAACGAGAGGCACGAAAAAGGCCAGTGCTGGCACTATAGAAAGCTCATTTTCAAAGAGTCCCATGGTTTCTGCACCAAGCAAGCCGCCGCACATGCCTATCAAAAGCCAAGGTAAGCGTTCTTTCGTCATACCCAGAATGCTCTCATCTGCCATTTTTTCTTTTTCTTCGGGCTGCTGCTCTTTTTCAGTCAAGTAAGCCGCCACGTCGCGCCGTCTGATTCTGCCGAGTAGCTGGCCCTTAGCATTGACCACAGGCAGAGCTTCAAAATTATATTCTTCCAATACTTCTGCCACCTCCTGCGGCGAGTCGTGCGCCATAACAGACACTATTTGCTCACTTAATAAATCGCCCACCACAACCTTGGGCATGGTTGCTAAAAAGCGTCTTAATGGTACGCGCCCCAGTAAGATGCCTTGTTCATTGACAACAAAAAGCGAATAAAGTTCCTTAACGCGCTCGGTTTGGCTGCGTATTTCATCAGCGCAACGCCCCACCGTCCATTGCCCTTGAATGCGCACTAGTTCCGTGGACATAAGACCGCCCGCAGACTCCTTGACAGTGGGTAAAACAGCCAAAATTTCAATACCTTTGCTTTCTTTTTTTAACAAACTAACTATCTGGTTTCTAAGAGGCAATGGGCAGTCACTGATGCTCAAAACGCACTCGCTCACAGATGAATACTCCAAAAGAAATGCAACAATTCTTTCTGCTGGAAAAAGCGTCAAAATAGTTCTTCGCAAGTTTTGAGGAATGCTGCAAAGAATGAAGTCTGCTTTTTCCTTATCCGCATTCAATACGACATAACGGAGGTCATCGTAGCCCAAGGAAAAAACTAAATCCTGTAAACCATCTTGTTTAAGCATACTAAGATACTCCCGCATATCGGCAGGTGCTTGAGCAGCAGCAGCATCATAAAGAGGGTGAAGCGGGAGAACTTGATGGTCGGCAGCAAACATAGAACCTTCAGCGCAAAAGAGCGCACTTTATAGTCGTTATTACAATTGAAATTGATAGGATACTTATCTTAAAACGCCCAAAACAGCATAAAATTTGCACGCGGTAGAACTTTCTAATAAAATTTTATTAGAAAATTTCGCTTCTCTTTTTGCAAGATTACCGCTTTATGACTTTCCAACACTCTCAAAAAGATAATTTCCTTCTCTTTACAACCTAAGAAGCTAATTTGCTTATAGATAACCCCTCATAAATTATTGATAGGCATTTGAATAAAAAAGCACTAAATTATTTTTTTTGGAAAACATGGCTTAACTTTGCGGCACTAGACCTGTTGCCGTTATTCACAATGCCATAGAATTCAACAGGCTCAATTCCAAACTATTGTGTTACGCTCCTAACAATATTTTTAATGATCAGTATTATCTCAAACACAAATGACTATGGCATTATGGACACACACCACCAACCAAGCACGCTATTTAATTCGGCTATGCACCATTTTGTGTGTTTCCATTGGCTTTATTACGGAGCTAAAGGCGCAGCAAAGCAATGATTTTTATAAGGCAAAGGCTCTTTTTGAAAACGGTAGGCTAGAAAACGCGCGCACTACTTTCAAACGCTTGCTAGATACCACGCCCAAATTCTCACCAGAGTACGACGTTCTATCTTATTGGCATACCAGAACACTCATAGAATTAAATGCAGAACTATACGAAACTTTTATTCTAAGCGCTATCAATGCCAACGTTTTTAGTGCCTACACCGACGAACTCCGTAAGCGCATGGCCGATAAGTTTTTTGCTGTTGCTTTTAAGAATACAAGCGGCTCGTTTTTCCGTGTCAAAGCCTATGAAATTTATAGTCAGTTGATTCGTGGTATCTGTATTAAGAAGCCTGGCAATGCTACCTTGCAAGCATCAAATTTTCATACCAGTGGCCGCAAAACAAGAATGATTGTAGAACTACTAGACTCTAATCATGCAGAAATTTGCTATAAGTTGGGTTATATACAATACAAAGACGCAAGTATTGAAGAGCGTGATAACACAAACTACTGGGGGGCTTATTTAGATGTCAAAAAAGCAACAACTGTATTTTCATTGAAAACCGATGCACACTTACAGGAAATACTCACTGTTTATCATAAGCTGGGCAAAAAAACACCACAAGAAATAGCCAATTATATTGATAAATTTTTTCCTAAAACCCAAAAAGACGTGCTGCCTAGCCCCAAACTCATGGACTTTAAGTACCGTATGTTGTATAAAACGGGGCAGGGCGACAAACACAAACACAATGCCCTTTGTGCAGCTTATCAGGCACATTACAACGCAAAGGACAAGCAAAATACAGTTTTGAGTACTGAAAGAGCCATTCTTTTTGGATTGAGCGCACAGGCCGACTCTAACTATAACGCGGCTGTTTACTATTTTGAGTACGCCTGCCAGCAAGATATGAACATCAATTTGCACTTAAATTTGGGCAGTTTGTACCTTAAAATAGGGCAACCAGATAATGCTGCTGATTTTTTAGAACACGTATTGATAACACAAACAAAGCCGACTAATAGTCAAAAAAGAGACTTACATGAGTTATTGGGGAACACTTACCGCGCTAAAGAAGCTACCCAGAACCATTATTTGGCCATTCATCATTACAGACAAGCTCTAAAAGCCACCACTACTTATCAGAGCAGAGATTTAGATTTGCTCAAGATGACCGTGAATTTATGCTTGAAGGTAAATGAACACCACCAAGCCAATGAAGTTTGGCAAGAATTTTACGACAAAAACAAAAAGAACCTGCCTGTAAGCGAGCAAAATAAGATTCAGGAGCTTCAGGGTGATATTTTTTGGTTCGCTAGCCGCTACGAAGACTATCTCAAATGGCTTTCTACGAGAAGCAACAAAAGCGAAAGAGCTTACTTACAGCGTTATCAGGAGGCCAACATCATTCTGGCCAAGCGGTATTATAACCAAGATGACTTTGACAAAGCGTTGGAATATTATGAAGCATCTGTCAATCAGTCTGTTCAAGTAGATTTGATGCTGGAAGCCTACTTCTACATGGGACAATGTCATTATAGGCTATATAACTATGCAGAAAGCGAAAAGTACTTTGTAAAATTGAATACGGGGAGTTCCTTTTATGCTCAAAGTATGCTCACACGCGGTTACATTCGTTTTGAGCAAGGTAAGTACCCCGAAGCTGCCGAGTTTTTTAATGCACACGCCAAAATGAATCATTGTAAGGACGACGTGCAGTGCAACGAAGCACTTATGAGAAGTGCAGACTGTTCACGTTTCCTGAAAGATTATGCCGAAGCCAAAGCGCTTTACATGACCGTGTTTGAAAAAAGCAAAGCATCAGGACAGCGTTCTAACTTCAGTTTGTATCTCAACCTAGCCATTTGCTGTTTTTATCTCAATGAATACAGTGCAGCACAGGGCTATTTGGGTATGGTTATAGCTCCGAACGACAAATTCACAGAAAAGGGCGAGGCGCTCTATTGGCTGGCTCTTTTACAAAAGGAACAAAAACAGAACAAAGCAGCCATGAGTACCTTGGCCTCGTTCTTCAAGGATTACAGCGAACATCGCAACACACCCGAAGCGCGTATGCTGTACGCCAATTTGTACGAAGATTTTTCGCCCAGAATTAGCGTAGAGAACTATAAACAACTTATAGAAGAGCACCCAACCCATCAGCTTGCTTATCAAGGACTAGCCCGACTGGAATATTTACAAACGAAAGGTATTTTTATTGATAATCTTGACCTACTAGAAACCCGCACAAAACTAGATGTAACAAACCGGGCTTATACACACCTCAGCAAAAGTGAGCTAAAAAACCTTGAAAACAAAGTCAAAAATGCTAAAAGTAGCGATTTAACGCTCTTGGAAGAAAGCATAGATAAGCACCAGCAACTCACCAAGTCTGGTAGTGTCCGTATGTACCTTAATTTACTCAAAGGTTACATTTACTACAAAAGGAATACTTATGACCGTGCCAAAAGCTATCTCAAAGAGATTTTGAATACACCCAGCCAAGCACACCTTTATCAGGAAGCTCTTTTCTTAATGATTAAAATGGAAGTTAAGGGCGACGAACAACTATTGCTTACTTACATTGACAAACTGCTCGCCATTTCGCGTAATCCTGAGTACACCACCTGCGCTAAGCTCATTAAGATAGAGATTAAATGCAAAAAAGGAGAGTACCGAGCATCTAAAGAACTGACTTATCAGGTACTTCAGCATAGTGAGGGCACTCATCATGCAGAGGCTTATTTTTGGCTCGGCAAAAATGTTTTGGCTGCTAGCCCAAAGGACAGCCTGAATAAAGCCACTGCTTATTTTGAAAAGGCTACTCGTTATAAAAATGCCACCATAGCAGCCGAAGCTCACCTTGAGCTGGCCAAGTGCTACATTTCGGCGCGCTCACCCGAAAATGCTTTGGCTGTTATACAAAACTATTTTGCAAACTTTGCCTACCACAAAGATAAGGAAGCCGAAATAAAACTAATTGCCTTAGATGGCCTCATTGACCACATGGAAAAGAATATGGCTTCTATGCCTGAAAATACACTCAAGCAATACAGAGGCATTATGCAGGCACAAATAGATGTATGGTGTAGGTTTGCAGAGGCAAGAGATAGCCGAAAACTTAGCAGCGATGCCAGTAGAATAAGAGATAAGTGGCATACACTGAATAAACGCTGAAGCCAAAAAAAATTCTGGCCTAAAAATTGGGCTTTTGAAAAATTCACTTTAGTTTCGTGCTTCAAAAAGCACCCTCACGCCTATTCAGGCAATCATAAAAACACAATTTAACAGTGGCTAAAAAGATACTGGAAACAGAAAGATTGAACGCTTCCCTTGATGGCTCGGCGCGTATTCGTCTGGTTTGGTATCTCCTAACGCTGGTGCTCATGTCTGCCGTTTTTGCCTACTCTTGCCATATCTACACGGACTATTTTTATTTGAAAGATTACAACTATTTGGTCAATAATGTAGAACTAGCGCGGCAGCATTGTACCAAATTAGAAAAAAGTTTGCGCCAAACCACCTATTCGTTGGAGCTTTATGAGCAAACGCACAATAGTTTTTATGCAGAGAATAGACAAAAAGAATGGCAGATGGTGATTTTGCCGCTTCAGGGCGAGTTGCTCAAAAATTCCGTACTATGGCGAAATAAAACATCAGCCTCTTTGGTTTATTCCTTAGCCATACGTGCCAACCACTTGCTGAACGCCCAAAATACATTAGAAAATAAAATTAAACAGAACCCCGAACTGGTTACACAACAAGACCACGACAGGCTCTATGCCGTAGTTACAGATGCAGACGAAATTGTAACCCTCATTCTCAATGAACAAAAACTAGAAATTGACAACCTTGTAGAGTCCACGGCACACTATCGTCATCTTATGTGGTGGGTTTTTACCCCAATCTACATCCTTTTAGTAGCTGCTCATGCTATCATTTCGCTCGGCGTGCTATTGGGCAGGGCTAAAAACCAGATGGCGCAACTCTATCATTTTCTACAAAGCCTGAACAAGGGAGATTTGCCTAACTTGCTTCCGCCTACCGACTCTGAAATGATGGAGATTTATAGATGTGTGAATTTGTTGCGCAATCAGCTAGAATGTATGCGGGATTTTTCGCTGGAAATTGGCAAAGAAAATTTTGATGTGGACTTTGATGCTTTTGAAGCAGGCAGCGACCTAGACCTTGCCTTTTTGCAAATGCGCGACAGCCTCAAGTCTTTGGAAGCACGCGACAAAGAAATAGCCTGGTCTGTGGGTGGGGTAGCGCATTTTGCCACCATTTTGCGCCAAAAAACCAGCAGCCTACAACAACTCTGCCATGCTTTTGCATCAGAAACAGCTCGTTATTTGGGTGTACAACAACTCATTATTTATCTGGCAGACCTAGATAACGAAGAGCTAAGCCACGTACACGCTCAATCTTTTTATGCCCACCAACAACGCAAGTATATCAATCTACAGGTTGAGGTCGGTGAGGGGCTTGTTGGGCAATGTCTTTTCGAGAAAAAAACCTTGCTTATCAAAAACGTACCGCTTTCTTATACACGCATTAACTCTGGCCTTGGTGAAGCGCTCCCGCGTATCTTGCTAATACAGCCGCTCATGGTAGGCGACAGGCTCATTGGGGTATTGGAAATTGGTTCTTTCAAAAACCTAAAGCCCATAGAACTAGAGTTTATCGAAAAAATATGTGAAAACTTTGCCTCTATTGCTTTGGCCACGCACGTCTTTATGAATACACAAAACTTGCTTGACGTATCGCAAAAAAATGCAGAAAGCATAGCCGCTCAAGACCGCGAAATGCGTCGTCAGATGGAAGAACTGCACGCTGCCCAAAAATTAGCGGCCTCAAAAGAAGCCGAAATCAAACTCTTTTTAAAGCAAGCCGACAAACGCGAAAAAGAACTTCAAGACCATATTGCGGAGTTAGAAAAACAAAAAGAAGAGCTAGAAAACCAAGCCGAAGCCGACAAGGAGCGCATGGAAATGTATGCACAAGAGCAAAACAGTCATTTAGAAAAAATTGTTCAAGTGCATCGTAAAAAAGAAAATGACATGAAGCTGCGTATTCAAGAACTTGAAAATAAACTTAAAAAATAAAACATGAAGTTGTTTAGAAACATACTCATTGTTGCTTTTAGCATTTTTGTTTTTTGCCAACACTTGGCTGCAAAGCCATTTGATGACCCAGACAGCATCGCCCAGCTCGGCGTACACTATCAAGAAGATTTGAGCAAGTACCGAATCAAGGCCAGTTCTATACAAAGCCTAAGCCCTGACAAAACCACCGTAGGCTCTGCGGGTGCTACGAATATGGAGGGTAGTACTGATGGCATTATACCAAACAATACTGACAATTCTGCCGTAGAAGCAGCACTTTCAGTACTTTCTCAAGCCAACGACAATCTCAAAACCATGAGCGGACATCGTGTGTTGGTACATTCCGGCACGGACAAGGAAGCTGCCGAACGCGCCGTGAATGATGCACAAAAAGCTGCTTATGGGAAAGTAGGCGACCGACCGCGCATGGACTACGAAGCCCCCAACTACAAAGTGCGTATGGGCATTTACCTGAACCGCGTAAAAGCCTACCAGGTGTGTAAAATCATAGCAGAAAAGTGCCCTACTGCCATAGTAACGAATGAACCAGTAAGCCTAAACCACATTATTTCTCTTTACAAAAAATACGGAAAACTTTAAAAAACGATTCGTTCGGCGTTTTCAAGAATTAAATTTTTAGGTCTTTTGTAATGCTTTCGTTAATTTTTACGTATGCGTTTTTACAAAGCAATTCTCTAAACGCCTGAAAACTATGCGCCCCCACAACGAATCACATACCGTTTTTACGTCCGAAATCGCTTCGCATAAAAATACATTGCTGAGCTATGCCATGCGCCTGACTGGCTCTTATACGGACGCACAGGACTTAGTCCAAGAAACACTCTTAAAAGCCTTTAAGCACATTGAGCACTATCAAAAAGGGAGCAATGCCAAGGCTTGGCTCACTACAATTTTGCGTAATAGTTTTATCTCGGAAGTCCGCGCCCAAAAATACATCAATAAAGAGTATGAATCCTTAGAGGTTTGTCAAGAAAAAGCCTCAGTCTGTAATCAGAGCGGAATTGATTTAGAGAGTTTTAGCGACGAAACACTCTCCGCCCTCTCTGCCCTGCCCGCTGATTTGCGCCTTGTCCTTATACTTTGCGACGTTCAGGGCTACAAAGTTGATGAAGTGGCGCAGCTTTTAAGTATTCGGGGGGGCACTATCCGAACACGTCTCCACTATGCACGCTTGCAAATGCGGCGATGTTTGCTTAAAGCGGCCTAAGTTCAACAAAAGTAAACGTATAATTTTAACGGCCATGTAACCTTGCTTACAAAATGCCGTATAACAAGCAGTTAAATTATAACTTTTATGACTGAACAAAAACAAAAAGCAGAACGCATTGTCAAGCTACACGTGCTTTGGTCTATGGGGGCGGGGCTTGTGCCTATACCCATCGCCGATATGCTGGCCGTAACTGGCGTGCAGATTGATATGCTAAGGCAGCTATCTGCTACTTATGGCCATAACTTTTCTGAAAGTGCTGGCAAATCTTTTATTTCAGCTCTTTCAGGAACTTATTTGGCGCGGCTTGGCGCACAAGCCATCAAGGCCATACCCGGTGTAGGCTCTATCATTGGCGGCGTGTCTATGGCTGCACTTTCCGGAGCTTCTACTTACGCCATCGGTATGGTTTTCATTCAGCATTTTGAGAGCGGTGGCGACTTATTCAACTTTAAGCCAGAATCCTTCAAACAGTTTTATAAAGAACAGTTTGAAAAAGGCAAAAAAGTGGCCTCGGACATCAAAAAAGAAGAAAGCACTACCCAAAATAAGTCTGAAAAAGACCCCGTTGCAAAAATAAAAGAACTCAACGACCTCCGCGAAAGAGGCATTATCAGCGATGAAGAATTTCAAAGAATGAAAGAGAAAATTCTTCAGAACGCCTAAAAATATACAGAATATGCAATCAACATTTAGCAAGAGCGGCCAATAACCGCTCTTGTTTTTTTATAGAGTTTTACAACTACCTCATCATCGCGTATAACCAAAATGATGGGTTGGGCCTAAGGAATCTTTTTATTGGCCTTTGTATTTCGCATAATAACAGCTATTTTTGGCAGTACTTTGAACTTATATGCGTAAGGATATTTTAAAAAGTGATGGAGCGGGGCTTTCACCCAAAGAGAAAGAAGTGGAACGCGCTCTGCGGCCTCTGGCTTTTGAGGACTTTACTGGACAAGAAAAAATTGTCAGTAATTTGCGTATTTTTGTGCAGGCAGCCAAGCAACGCGGCGAACCACTAGACCACGTTCTGCTACACGGCCCGCCAGGTCTCGGCAAAACAACCCTTTCCAACATCATTGCAAACGAACTGGCCTCACAAATCAAGATAACCTCAGGGCCTGTTTTAGATAAACCCTCTGACTTGGCTGGCCTACTCACCAATTTAGAGAAGCACGATGTCCTTTTTATAGACGAAATTCACCGCCTGAACCCCGTTGTAGAAGAATATCTCTACTCGGCCATGGAGGATTTCAAGATAGATATTTTGCTTGATTCTGGGCCTAATGCGCGCAGTGTACAAATCAAGCTCAATCCCTTTACTCTGATAGGCGCAACCACGCGCTCTGGCCTACTGACTTCGCCTCTGCGGGCACGTTTTGGAATTAACGCACGGTTAGAGTACTATGATGCAGAGCTTTTGGCAAAAATTGTGAAACGCTCGGCTCATATTCTGGAGTGCCCAATCCTGGACGAGGCAGCCTTTGAAATTGCGCGCCGCAGCCGCGGTACACCGCGTATAGCCAATAATTTATTGCGACGTACCCGCGACTTTGCTCAGGTAGAAAGCAATGGTGAAATCAGTTTGGCCATTGCCAACCGCGCGCTCCAAGCCTTGGAAGTGGACCAAAACGGCCTAGATGAAATGGATAACCGCATCTTGCTCACCATTATTGAGAAATTTAAGGGAGGGCCTGTTGGTCTTACAACCATCGCAACGGCGGTTAGCGAGGAAGCAGAAACCTTAGAAGAAGTTTATGAGCCATTTCTGATAAAAGAAGGCTACCTCAAACGCACCCCTCGCGGGAGAGAGGCTACACCTTTGGCTTACAGACACTTGGGCATAGCGAATCCCTTTGGTAATGCAGAAGGGTTATTTTGAGCACAAAAAGTGCGTTTCGTTTTGTCTAAAAAATTGCACTTTTTTGCGCCTTGTCATGCTTCTTTGAAGTCTTAAATCGCTGTATTTGTACTTGTTTTGATATTTTTTAGCAAAAAAACGCCGCTTTTGTTTTGCGTTATAAAAAAAAATTGTATAATTTTGCAATCGGAACGTTACAATAACTTAACTCTGTGCTATATGTCTAAACTCCGAATACTCTATGCGACGAGTGAAATCAATCCATTTCTTTGCAAATTGAATGTAGGTAACTACATAAGGCAGTTACCAGAAGCCATGTTAAACAGGGGTTTTGAAATAAGAATTTTGATGCCGCGTTTTGGCCTTGTAAACGAAAGAAAAAACCGTTTACACGAAGTGGTGAGGCTTTCGGGCATAAACATTAGTGTTGGAGACGACGAGCGCCCACTGGTCATTAAAGTGGCCTCTATCCCTCAAGCTAAGCTCCAGGTCTATTTTATTGACAACGATGATTTGTATCAAAGAAAAACATTGTGGCAGAAAGATGATGGCAGCTACCACGAAGATAACGACGAAAGAGCCATATTTTTTGGAAAAGGCGTTTTAGAAACAATTAGAAAACTGGGGTGGTCGCCCGATATTGTGCATTGCAACGACTGGCTTACAGGCTATATTCCGCTTTACCTCAAAAGTACTTATAAGAACAACCCGCTTTTCAAGAACTCAAAAGTTATATTTACGGCCTACGACAACGCCTTCCCGCAGCAGTTCCCGCTCAACGATATGTACCACAAACTAAAAATGGACGACGTAACGGAGAGTATGCTCAGGTTTACCGAAGACGGCTTTAACTACAACACCTTCGTTAAAATGGGCGCAGAACACGCTGACGCTGTAACTTATACTGGCCAACTTTCGGACGACATCATGACGCATTTTAACGCTTTGCGTTTGGACAAGCGCGTAGAACAAATAGAAGAGGACGAAGAGTATTTGGCGCATTACAACGACATTTATGACAGCCTCATCAGCGAGCTAGTTCGCGTTTAATTTTGATATGATTTTTTTAATACCCCAAAAACTGTCGTTATCTGCTAGTAGCGGCAGTTTTCTTTCTTTGGTATGCTTTTGATGATTAGTTGTAGCAACAGCAAGAAGTGTTTTATGTTTAATAACCAATGTTTTATATTTTTTGTCTTTTGGGGGCTAGCGTTTATTGGCTCAGCGCAAAGCCATGCCCAGATAAAGACTGTTTACATCAACCTTAATGACTCTACTAGTTGTTACATAAAGTCAGAACTTGCACTCCTTACAGACCAGAACATAAAAAATGAGGCACTTTTGGAAACATTCAACACGGATTTTAGGAATGTAACAGAAGCCAAGCCTGATAATGACCGATATGCTTGGTACTCATTGGTGGTGATTAATAAGTCTGGTAAACCTAAAAACAGTCTATACATTAATCCAGATTTTCATGATATGACACGCTGTTACCTCTATAAATTTGACCAAGAAAAACAGCGTCTATCGCGCTATGTTGCTTTTTGGTCGGACCAAGAAGAGGAGACAGAACCAGACTTTATGTCCTCTTTGTTAAGAGTTGAATTGAACTCTGATACGACGCGTCTTTTTTTAGTCAAACAAATATGCAAAAATTGCTACAAGAAAGGTATCTTCATTAATTCAGAGCCTCAGACGATTAAATCAGTACTCAATTTGATGAAATTTGATTCCCTTTTGTGGGGCATTATGCTCGGCTTATTGATTTATAACATTGTCTTGTATCTCCTAATTCGCGATAAGGTTTATTTCTACTATGTGTTGTCGCTAACCGGAATGCTTTTAAATTTTACTTACTTGGATATTATATACGCAGTAGGCTCAAAATATCTGACCTTCTTTAATTTGAAGATAACCCAGTTGTTTGTCGTGAACATTGGTGTTATGGCTTTTTTGCGTTTCTCACAATATTTTTTAAGCACTCAAACACGGAGTATTCAATGGCATAAGTGGTTCAACTTCTTGCAAATTAGTCTATTTGTTTCTATGCTAGGAATAAATATTTCTGTATACATAGGCCAAGACCACACGTTCAATGTAAATATGATGTACAACGGTCTGGTGCTAATTATGCTGGTTTCTATACTCGTTTACAGCTTTCAGCAATACAGACAAAACTACCTGCCCGCTCAGTATTTTCTATTTGCTAATGCAATTGGTATAAGCCTATGCTTAGTTAATCTTGCTTATCTGCTACAAATCATACCCTCTTCTTTTTTTGCTAGGAATGCTCTTAAAATAGGCACTGTCCTACAGATTCTGGGTTTTTCCCTTGCTTTAGCTGGTCGTATTAATTTCTTGCGGCAAGAAATTTCGCTCAAAAAAGCTGAAAATACCGCTTTAGAACGCCAGCGTATAGAAGAAGTGCAAAGGCTGACGGAAGAGAAGAACAAAGAACTGGAACACAAAGTTGTGGTTCGGACCAGCGAACTGAGCCAGACGTTAGAAAAGCTGAACCAATCCCATGAGGAGCTGCAAACCACACTTGAAACTGTGCAGATACAATCAGAAACTATTGCCAAAAAGAACGAAGACATTACAGCCAGCATCAACTATGCCAAGCGTATTCAGAATGCTATGCTCCCGCAAATGCGCGTTTTTGAAGAACTTTTTGGAATGAACAACTATTTTGTTATCTATAAACCGCGCGACATCGTTTCAGGCGATTTTTATTGGCTTTCGGCCAATGAACATTATACCATTTTAGTAGCTGCAGATTGCACGGGGCATGGCGTACCAGGCGCTTTTATGTCCATGATTGGCATAAATTTGTTGGAGGATATTGTAAATGTGCGGCAAGTTAGCGCGCCTGCTCAGATATTAACCGAGCTAGACAAAGACGTTCGCTATGCGCTCAAGCAGCAAGAAACCTCTACCAACGATGGTATGGACACAGCAGTTATTGCCATAGCCAAAGACAAAACTCATCTGTTTTTTGCAGGTGCAATGAACTCACTTTATTATCTCTTTACTCATTCTGAAGCCACCCAAAAAATTAAAGGCAGCAAGAAAATGATTGGCGGGATACAAGATACCACAACAGCAAAACTGTCTTTTGAGGAACATAAAATTGATATAACAAACACTCATGTAACACTTTACCTCGCATCTGATGGCTTCCAAGACCAATTTGGTAGCCACCAAAACAAAAAAATTACTTCGCGCCGCCTTCGCGAACTGCTTTTTGAGCATAAAGCGCTCCGTATGGACGAGCAAAAGCAAGTGTTAAGCTCTTATTTTGAGAATTGGAAAGGCAATTATCCACAAATTGATGATGTTATGCTATTGGGCATTCGGCTCTGAGCGCCTAGTGCATACGGTCTGGCCTATAGCCTAGTTCAGCAATAATTTTGGCTTCTGCCGTCAAAAACTCCTGCCAGCGTACATCTACAATCTCTTTAGGCATATAGGTTTTGGCTAAAGTAATAAAAGCCACATAGTGCCGCGCTTCCGACACCATAAAGTCGTAATAAAAACGGCTCATTTCAGGGTCTTGGAGTTGTTGCGACAACACCTTGAAGCGTTCGCAACTGCGCGCTTCTATCAACGCGCACAAAAGCAGCCTATCCAGCATTTTTTCTTGTTTGCTGCCGCCCTTGCGCAGAATTTTAGCCAGTTCATTCACATACTCATCTTTACGCTGGGGAGCGAGCGTTAGCTCACGTTTGCGTATTTCGGCCAAAACGCGCTCAAAATGACTCCACTCCTCCGCAACTATGGGCGTGAGTGTGTCCACAAGTTCAGTATGGTCTGCATATTGCACAATCAACGAAATGCAGCTAGAAGCCGCTTTTTGTTCGCAGTAGGCATGGTCAGAAAGAATATCCTCTAAAGACTTTTGGGCTGCGTCTGCCCAGCGTGGGTCGGTAGGAAGTTTTAAATGCAGCATCTTATTCCTTGTTTGCTGCAAAAATAATGAATCTTAGATAAAAACACAAAGGACTCGATTTGAGAAAGAGCATTGGCTATGGCTTCAATCCGTTGTAGAATTGGCAATGTTCAGGCCCAAGCAGCTTCCCAGCCGTATTTGTATCTTCTCGAAAAAATGCCTACCTTTGCGTTCCTAAAACAAAAGAAGTGCATGGACTCGCCTAATTTTATTGACTACGTAAAAATAATGGGTCGCTCAGGAAAGGGCGGAGCAGGCTGTATGCACTTTATGCGCGCCAAGTTTGTTCCGCAAGGCGGCCCCGACGGTGGTGATGGTGGTAGAGGTGGCCACCTCATTTTGCGTGGCGCGCGCAATAAATGGACGCTCATACACTTAAAGTACCGCAAACATATTTTTGCTGAAAGTGGGCAGGGTGGTGCAGGCGCTAATAAAACAGGCAAGCAAGGCAAAGATGTTATCCTTGAAGTGCCCATAGGCACAGTGGCCAAAGATGCCGAAACAGGCGAAGTGCTTGTTGAAATATTAGAAGATGGCGAAGAGAAAATCCTGCTGCGCGGTGGTCGTGGAGGTTTAGGCAATATCAACTTTAAAACGTCCACCAATCAAGCACCCATCTATGCGCAACCCGGTGAGCCAGCCATAGAAAAATGGATTGTTTTAGAACTCAAGCTACTTGCCGATGTTGGCTTGGTGGGCTTCCCTAATGCAGGCAAATCTACTTTGCTCTCAGCGGTTTCGGCTGCCAAACCTGAAATTGCGGACTACGCCTTTACGACCCTTGTTCCCAACTTGGGTGTAGTAGCATACAAAGACTATCAGTCCTTTGTTATGGCTGATATTCCTGGTATTATTGAGGGAGCTGCCGAAGGAAAAGGTTTAGGTTTACGCTTTTTGAGGCATATTGAGCGCAACTCTATCTTATTGTTTATGGTGCCGGCCGATGCCCCCAGCGTGTATGCACAATATAAAATTTTGTTACAAGAGTTGGAAGCCTACAACCCAGAATTGATGCACAAAAACCGCATTTTTGCTATCTCTAAGGCCGATTTGATTGACGAGGAATTGCAGCGCCTTATTCTTGCCGAATTGCCCAAGCATCTGAACCCTGTGTTTTTTTCAGCAGCTACAGGAGCGGGACTTTCCGAACTCAAAGATTTGATTTGGCAAACCATAAACGCCAACTAAGCCAACTTCTAAAATTTTTAAGAAATAATAACATTTTTAAGCAATCAAATGTCTTAAATTTGCAGTTATATACATAAACATGGCTATACATTGATGCGCATTGTTAAACTTTAGCAATGCGTTTGAACCATACACTCATTTTAAACTTTAAACGCAATGCAAAATGTTTACCTATAAAAAATTATTGGCTTCTACTCTAAGCCTGGCCTTACTCCTTTTTATTCAGGCTTGCGACGACCCCCGCACCATAACCATCAACGAAACCAAATGCCGTGTGGAAACTCTGGTCATTTATGACAATGAAGACAAGGTGAAGAGCAGTTCTACCTACGAACACTCCGAAAGCGGCCAGTTGCTGAAACGCTCTATCAAATTTTACGACCTTACGGACAACAGCAAGGTTACACGCAGTGAGGAAATCATATATGAATATTTGGATACCAAAACGCCTTTTTTAGCGAAAAGGAGCACATTCTCAGAGGGTATTTTGCAGTCTTATCGGGTTTATGAAACAGATGCGCCCAAAACAGCTTATACCAAAGTAACGGATTTTGATGCGGCAGGCAACACGACCCAAGCCATTACTTACAGCGGTAAACCCGAAACAGGTCAAGTGTTGGCCAATGTGCGTATAGCAGGGCGCACAGCCTATACGGCCACCATCAAGTACAAAAATAGCATTATACAAAATGTTTCATTCAAGCCTCAAGTTATACCAGACCGTACCATTGTTCGTACAGAGGCCAAGCAGCCTATTGCCTACGGTTTTAAGCTCCCACCGCTAGACGACGACCCTAACTTTAATAGTGCCGAAAACGTTTTAGAATACAACACGGCCTCTGCTTCGGGTGGGGTAGATGCTTATATCTATGAATATGCCTACAACGCTGGAGGTTTTCCTGTTGAAGTAAAACAATTTTTAAGCGCAACAGGCTTTACTGGCGCGGTCTTTTTCGGGCGGACAACTCTCACTTACAACTGCAAATAATTTTTTGTTCAGACGTTTTATACTAACAATCATGCAAGCTAAAATACTACTCTACGGCGCTCTTGTCGCATTCTTGACAATACTTTCTCCTTCTGTACTTAAAGCACAAAACACCAAAGCAACTGCCGAGAAGGCTGATGAGTTCTTTGAGTCTTTCTGGAATCGCGACACGACCACTTGCCTTAAAGCAGGCGACAGTCTCATGCACATTTATGTAAAAGGAGTAAAATTGCTTCAAATTAGAGATGAACTAATTGCTCAGTTTGGCAACATCAAGCAAAAAAACAAAGCAGTTATGAAAGATTTGCCCGAATACACCGAGGTTTCTTTTGCGGTTGTTTTTGAACGCGCTTCCTACAATTTTGTGGTCAATGTTAGCAAAAAAATAGAAGTTGTGGGTTTCTTTTTGCGGCCCATACAGCAAACTGATTTGGCAGCAAAATATGCTAAACCAGTTTACGAGAAGCCCAATGACTATACAGAAACTAGTTTAGTACTCAAAAGTAAGCCCTATGAGCTTCCTGCCGTACTAACTTTTCCAAAAGGCAAAAAAAATGTACCTATTGTTGTCGTTTTACATGGCTC
The DNA here is from genome assembly GCA_013299045.1 of Cytophagales bacterium. Classification (GTDB taxonomy): domain Bacteria; phylum Bacteroidota; class Bacteroidia; order Cytophagales; family Bernardetiaceae; genus RDZD01. Next base: position 31,899 of record JAAFJX010000031.1, read on the forward strand.
TGGGCCACAAGACATGGACGGCACTATCTTTTCTACCAAAATGTACCGCGACTTAGCCGTTGGCCTGGCCGCACAAGGCGTTGCTTGCCTGCGCTTTACCAAGCGTACCAAAGCATTCCCCGACCTTGTCAGTACCAACATTGAAGCGCTTACCGTTCAGGACGAGGTGGTAATAGATGCGCTTGCTGCCCTAGAAATGGCAGAAAATATTGCTGGTATTGATAAAAGCAAAGTTTTTCTTTTGGGTCATAGTCTTGGCGCTATGCTCGCCCCCATTGTAGCACAGCAGTATCAAAAAGAGGCTGGCCTGATTCTAATGGCTGGGACTACACGCCCACTCGAAGACCTTATTCTAGAACAAACCACTTATCTCAGCATCGGCGATACTTCGCAAAATGCCCAACTAGCAATCAGTGTTATTACGGAACAAGTCCAAAACGTCAAGGCGAATGCACAATTATCAGAGAATTTTTACAAAGAATTGCCGCTTGGCCTGCCCGTCAATTATTGGCTGTCTTTAAGCAAAATACCTTTAGAAGCCAGCGCAAAAGCCTATCAAAGCAAACCTATTTTACTGATGCAAGGCCAACGAGACTACCAAGTAACCATGAAGGATTTTGAAATTTACCAAAGGTTACTCGGAACGAATCCCAAAGCGGTTTTCAAAACCTATGAAAAGCTCAACCATCTTTTTATGGCAGGTGAGGGTAAGTCCATGCCCTCTGAGTACTACGCGGTAACGAATGTGCCTGAGGAGGTTGTGCAAGACATCGCGAATTTTATTAAAAAGACTAAAAAATAAAATACTTTGTTGTGCCTTAATTAGTCGTTCCTGGAAACACACTTAAGATATTCATTATCAGTAAATATCTTAGATGTTTTTAAGGGGCGACTAGTTAGCTTACAGCTATTGACAATACTTTTTAAGGGACAGCTAAGTTAAAAGTCCTTCTTAAAGGACAACTGGATAGCGCGGCATAAGCTCAATAACTTGGAGACTTGTAACTTTGGCGTTCTCAATACTGAAGCGCATAATTGTCCGTACTTTATGGAAACCATGAATACCAGCAGCACCTGGGTTCAAATAGAGCAGGTTGCGTGTATGGTCTGGCATGGCACGCAAAATGTGTGAGTGCCCACACACCAAAAGATTTGGTTTATAATCTGTTATAAGTTTTTTTACCGCACTGCTGTAAGCAGGTGGGTGGGCGGCTATATGCGTCATCAGAACAGAGAGGCCATTGATTTCAAAGGAAAGCAACTCTGGGCAAACCACACGCACTTCACGGCCATCTATGTTACCATACACAGCACGCAGAGGTTTGGCGCTAGCAAGTGCCTCTAAAATATTGTTCGGGCCTACGTCGCCTGCGTGCCAAATTTCGTCGCACTCACCGAAATAGTCAGGTATTTTGGGGTCTAAGTAGCCGTGCGTATCTGAAAGTAAGCCTATACGCATACAAAATGTGCTTTAAATTATTCGGCGGTTGGGTCTTCGCTGCGAATGTCTTTTTCTAACTCACTCATAAAAATAGCATCAACAGCCTCTGGAACGGTAGGCAATACATTGAGTGCGTCATTAAGCCTAGAAATTGTGAGCAACTTGACTACAAAATCGGTCAGTGAGGTAAGTACCAAAGCTCCATCGTTATTTTCAGCCAAACGATTGGCCACCAAGATGGCACTTAGCCCTGAAGAGTCCACATACCGCACCTGTTTGAGGTCTAAAATTAAATTGACCGTACCTGACTGAAACAACGTAACAAATTCGGATTTAAGCTGAGGCGCAATAAGCGAGTCCAACTTGTCCTCATTTAAGCTAAGCAAAGTATATTTTTCGTGCTTTTCTATGTTATAGCGCATATTGTGTACGGAATTAGGCCGTTTTTTATTGGTTTGCTAGCGCTCATGCAAGAGCGACTTAGATGCGGGAAAATCAATTTTTGAGCAAGTAAATGAAAAATTCAATAAAAAGAAAAAAGTTGTTGCATTTTTTTTAAAAACACAGCAACTTTTATGCGAATACCTAAAGAGGGCAACCGACGGGACTCGAACCCGCGACCAAAGGAACCACAAACCTCTACTCTACCAGCTGAGCTACGGCTGCCATTTTAATTGCGGTGCAAAAGTAGATTCTTTTATTCTAAAAGTCAAATATTTCGCTAATTTTTTTATCTTTAGAGACTTTACTTCCCACAACTTTTGTTTCATTGGTGGGCTATATTCTTGATACTTTGCGGGGTGGTACAACAAAAATTTAACTAAACTTATTAGGCAATATTTCTTAAAAAAAACTAACTTTGAACCAGTTTCTGATGAGCTTGGTTATAGAAACTTTAAATAAAACCTCTATGGTTTAAGGACACCTTACAATTTCTGTGAGGCCTGTTCCAAACAAGAAAGCCACTATAACAACAAAAAGGATTCATTTAATAAGACAAAAATTCATAAATACCTGTAAATAAGCAAATTAAAACAAAAAAGTATTCTTCATTAATTAACTGCTTATGCTTGCACTCACAAAAACCTCATTTTTTATGCTTAGCGGACTCCTTTTTGGAATAATGCTCTTTGTAAGTACTTTAGCTCAAGCTCAAACCTGGCAGCAGTTGGATAGTTTGGGGCAAGCTCTTACCAAACAACAAAAGCTCAAAGAGGCAGACTCGGTTTTGCGAATAGCTCTCAAAAAAGTGGAGCAGCAGCATGGCCAAGATACAAGCTATGCTATGGTGGTAAAAAATTTGGGAACAGTCTATTTCTATGCCAGGGATTACCACAACGTAGAGCCTTTTTACTTGGAAGCTAAGTCTATTTATGCAAAAAAATTGGGTACAAAAAATGCAAAATACATTTCCTTATGCAATGGTCTAGCGCTCACATATACCGTATTGGGTTTTTATCATAAAGCAGAGCCTTTTTTCTTAGAAGCTGTTAGTCTCAAAGAGGCCATGGTGGGCAAAAAAAATAAGGAATATGCACTTCTCATTACGAATTTAGCAGATCTCTATCAAAAATCCGCCCAATACACTAAGGCAGAACCTTTTCTGATTGAGGCCAAAAATATACGCGAAGAAATTCTTGGCAAAAAGCACGCAGATTATGCTACGTCATGCAACAACTTAGGTAATTTTTATTGGTACACAAGCCAATATGCTAAGGCGCAAGCATATTACTTAGAATCAAAAAACATCTTTGAAGAGTTGTATGGGAAAAAGCATACCAGCTATGCCACGTTATGCAATGATTTGGCAGCATTGTACTACAGCCAAGGGCTTTATCATAAAGCTGAGCCGCTGTATTTGGAAGCCAAAGAGATTAGAGAAGAAGTTTTAGGCAAAAGACACCCCGAATATGGCACTATTTGCGGAAATTTAGCGGCCTTGTATGCGGCACAAGGACTCTATGTTAAAGCGACTCCACTTTTTCTGGAGGTTAAGAATATTCAAGAGAGTTTTTGGGGAAAGAAACACCCCTATTACACGGCTGCGTGTCTTAATTTAGCCAACATTTATGCCGAGCAAGGGTTTTATGCTCAGGCAGAGGAGCTTTACATAGAGGGCAAAAATATACGTGAGTTAATGCACGGTAAATTGGATACAGATTATGCTTCACTCTGTAATAGTTTAGGAGAGTTGTATTATCAAACAGATGTATATGATAAAGCAGAGCTGCTTTTTGTTGAAGCCATGGAGGTTTTTAGAGAGGTACTGGGTGAGAAAAGCCCTAACTACGCAATAGCCTGTGGCAATGTGGCCAATCTATACATGACACAAAATCTTCCTGAGAAAGCAAAATCCTACCTCATTGAAGCATATAAAGTAACAGAACTTACCTTAGGCAAAAAGCACCCTAGATATGCGCACACCTGCAATCAGATGGCGCTTTTTTATCATAGATTAGAACAACATGACAAAGCACTTGAACATTACAAGGAGTCTATTCAAGTTAAAAAGGAAGAGATGAATACTTTGTTCCCCACCTTCTCTGAATTAGAAAAACAAGCTAACTGGCAATCAATAGCCTATTTTTTTCATGATTTTGCTAAATATGCGCAGAGCTATGCCCACCAAAATCCCGTCATCATGGCCGACCTCTACGACCAAACCCTCTTCACCAAAGGCATTATTTTCTCTTCCACCCAAAAAATAAAAAATACCATTCTAAACAGCGGAGATACGGTTTTGGTCAATCAGTACAACAACTGGAAAAAGCAGCGCGAAACCTACACCAAGCTCTATCAATTGTCTTTGGAAGAACAAAAGATGCAAAGTTTGGACTTGGACGACATGAAAAACCAAATCAATGATTTAGAAAAAGACCTGTCCAAAAAGTCTGCTCTCTTTGGTCAGAACGTGCAAACAAAATCTTACAAATGGCAGGAAGTGAAAGCAAAATTAGCTAAAAATGACGTGGTTATAGAAATTATCAAGGCGGATTCGGCTTATATCGCTCTCTTTCTAACCGCCCAGACGGAGGATTATCCGGCTTTTTATCTCTTCAAAAATGCCAAAAATTTAGAAACTAACTATCTCAACTTCTATAAGAATTGCATTGAGTTTAAGATAGAAGATACGGTTTCCTACAACGCCTTCTGGAAGCCAATAGCAGACAAGTTATTGACTTTGAACAAAAAAGGCTTCAAAAAAATCTATTTGTCGCCAGATGGTGTTTTCCATCAACTCAGCCTGAATACCCTCAAAAATCCTAAAACTAATCAATTTCTTTTGGAAGAGGCTAATATTCAGCTTATTGGCAGTAGCCGCGATTTGATAGAGCTGAATAAAAAAAGCCGCGATTTGAGCCAAAACTACGAGAATTATCAGGCGCATTTGCTCGGCTACCCCATTTATGGGACTGAAAATGGCGAACCCATCAAAAACCGCGACCGTGCAGCAGGTTTTTCAGGTGTGCAGTCCGCTGTGGGTGTGGCGGGGGCTGTTTCCTTGCTGCCTGGCACGAAGAAAGAAGTGGAAAATGTATTTGGTTTGTTCAATCAAAAAAAGCTGAAGGTAAACCTACTTTTGGCTGAAAATGCCACCGAAGAAGCCCTTAAAAATCTCAAAAGCCCCACCATTTTGCACGTGGCCACGCATGGTTTTTTTATTCCCGAAATCAAGGATTCTGAAGTGCAAGATATGCAAACAGCCATGAACCGCAATCTTTTGAAAAACCCTTTCCTCCGCTCAGGTTTGTTGCTTGCTGGCTGTCAAAAACCCAACCCAGAAGGCGAAGACGGCATTTTGACGGCCGAAGAAGTGATGAATTTGACGTTGGACAACACGGAACTCGTCGTGATGTCTGCTTGCGAAACAGGCTTAGGCGATATACAGGCGGGCGAGGGCGTTTTTGGTTTGCAACGCGCTTTTCAGCAAGCGGGTGCAAAGTCCGTGCTGATGAGCCTCTGGAAAGTGGACGACGATGCCACGCAAACCCTGATGACCGAATTTTACACAGCCCTACTCAAAGGCCAAAGCAAGCGCCAAGCCTTCAAAACAGCCCAAATGAACCTCAAAAAACGCTTCCCAGAGCCATATTACTGGGGCGCTTTTGTGATGGTGGGGGAATGAATATTAACTCATAAAAAAAATGAAAAATATACTTTTGACAATCACCTTACTCTTTGTAAGTACTTTAGCTCAAGCCCAAACCTGGCAACAGTTAGATAGTTTGGGGCAAGCCTTTACTAAACAACAAAAATTCAAAGAGGCAGACTCTATTTTGCAAATTGCCCTCAAGAAAGTAGAGGCGCAGCATGGTAAGGATACGAGTTATGCGAAGGTGGCTTATGACTTGGCGTTTTTATACAATAGAAGCGGGATTTATGATAAAGCAGAATTGATGTGGTTAGAGACTATACAAATTCATGAAAAGCATAAAGGTAAAAACAACGCCTTGTACGCGAGTTTGTTAAATAACCTTGCTGTTTTGTACTACAACAAAGGGGAGTATAGCAAAGCAGAAACATTTTATTTGGAAGCCAAAGCCATAAGGCTACAAGTATTGGGCAGAAAGCACCTTGAGTACGCAAGGTCTTGTAATAATTTAGCAAATTTGTACGCAATGACTGGTCTTTATGAAAAAGCAGAGCAGCTTTACCTCGAAACCAACGCCATAAAAGAGGAGATAGCTGATAAAAAGCAGCTCGACTACGCATCTTCTTGGAGCAATTTGGCAGCTTTGTATAATATGCAAGGTCTTTATAGCAAGGCAGAACCGATTTTTATAAAAGTCAAGACCATGCAAGAAGAGTTATTAGGCAAGAAGCACCCCGCATATCTAACAACTTGTAACGGTCTGGCAATTTTATATAAAAACCAAGGACTCTACGATAAGGCCGAACCAATATACTTAGAATCCAAGAAAATCAAAGAGGAGGTAGTAGGCAACAAACATCCTGACTACGCGAGCTCTTGTGGCAACTTGGCTACTTTGTACCAAGAACAAGGGCTTCACAGCAAAGCTGAACAATTATATTTGGAAGCAAAGAATGTTATAGAAAAAAGTTTAAGTAAAAAAAACTATCTCTACACCATTTTTTGTGGTAATTTATCGATGCTTTACATGAACAGGCAGCAATACGACAAGGCTGAACAACTTTGCTTGGAGGTTAAAAGCATTAACGAAGACCTTTTTGGGAAAAAGCACCCAGATTATGCCGCCTCCTGCATACATTTAGCAAATTTCTATTTGGAACAAGGCTTCTACGACAGAGCAGAAGCGCTTTACGAAGAAGCTAAAAAAATTTACAAAGAGGCGCTAGGAGAGAAACATCCAAATTATGCCAGCACACTTGGCAATTTGGCAACTGTCTATTCTATCAAAGGCTTATTTGATAAGGCAGAACCGATTTGCATAGAATCTCGCAACCTTTATGCGGAGGTTCTTGGTAAGAAACACCCCAATTATGCAATGTCATGTAATGATTTGGCTATTTTGTATCAAAAAAAAGGGCTATATAGCAAGGCAGAGCCTCTTTATTTTGAGTCCATTCAGAATAAATATGAACAAATAGAAAATCTATTTCCCTCTTTCTCTGAAACAGAAAAGATAGAGTATTGGCAATCTATTCGCTATTTTTTTAAAAATAAAGCCTTTTTTTCACAACTCTACGCTAACGAAAAGCCCGCCATCATGGCCGACCTCTACGACCAAACCCTCTTCACCAAAGGCATTATTTTCTCTTCCACTCAAAAAATAAAAAATACCATTCTAAACAGCGGAGATACCGTTCTTGTCAATCAGTACAACAACTGGAAAAAGCAGCGCGAAACCTACACCAAACTCTACCAACTGCCCCTTGAAGAACAAAAAAAGCAAAATTTGGACTTGGAAGGAATGAAAAACCAAATCAATGATTTGGAGAAAGACCTGTCCAAAAAATCCGCTCTCTTTGGTCAGAACGTGCAAACAAAATCCTACAAGTGGCAGGAAGTGAAAGCCAAATTAGCCAAAAATGAAGTGGTTATAGAAATCATCAAGTCAGATTCTGCTTATATCGCTCTCTTTCTGACGGCTCAAACAGAAAACTATCCAGCTTTTTATCTCTTCAAAAATGCCCAAGAACTTGAAGACAAATTCTTGAACTATTACAAAAACTGCATTGAGTTCAAAATAGAAGATACGGTTTCTTACAACGCCTTCTGGAAGCCTATAGCCGATAAGTTATCGACTTTGAACAAAAAAGGCTTCAAGAAAATCTATTTTTCGCCAGATGGTGTTTTTCATCAACTCAGCCTGAATACTCTCAAAAACCCTAAAACCAATCAATTTCTTTTGGAAGAAGCCAACATTCAGCTCATTGGCAGTAGCCGCGACTTGATTGAATTGAACAAAAAAAGCCGCGATTTGAGCCAAAACTACGAGAATTATCAGGCTCATTTGCTCGGCTATCCCATTTATGGGGCTGAGAATACAGAAAAAGAGCCAGAAAAAAAGCGCGACCGCTCGCTTGGCTTTTCAGGAATGCAGTCCGCTGTGGGTGTGGCGGGGGCTGTTTCCTTGCTGCCCGGCACGAAGAAAGAAGTGGAAAATGTATTTGGTTTGTTCAATCAAAAAAAGCTGAAGGTAAACCTACTTTTGGCTGAAAATGCCACCGAAGAAGCCCTTAAAAACCTCAAAAGCCCCACCATTTTGCACGTGGCCACGCATGGTTTTTTTATTCCCGAAATCAAGGATTCTGAAGTGCAAGATATGCAAACAGCCATGAACAGAAATCTTTTGAAAAATCCTTTCCTGCGCTCTGGCCTTTTACTGGCTGGCTGCCAAAAACCCAACCCAGACAAAGAAGACGGTATTTTGACGGCCGAAGAAGTGATGAATTTGACGTTGGACAACACGGAACTCGTCGTGATGTCCGCTTGCGAAACAGGCTTAGGCGACATACAGGCGGGCGAGGGCGTTTTTGGTTTGCAACGCGCTTTTCAGCAAGCGGGCGCAAAGTCCGTGCTGATGAGCCTCTGGAAGGTGGACGATGATGCTACGCAAACCCTGATGACCGAATTTTATACAGCCCTGCTCAAAGGCCAAAGCAAGCGCCAAGCCTTCAAAACAGCCCAAGTAAACCTCAAAAAACGCTTCCCAGAGCCTTACTACTGGGGTGCTTTTGTGATGGTGGGGGAATGAAAATTAACTCATAAAAAAAATGAAAAATATACTTTTGACAATCACCTTACTCTTTGTAAGTACTTTAGCTCAAGGCCAAACCTGGCAACAGTTAGATAGTTTGGGGCAAGCCCTTACTAAACAACAAAAATTCAAAGAGGCAGACTCTATTTTGCAAATTGCCCTCAAGAAAGTGGAGGTGCAGCACGGAAAGGATACGAGTTATGCGAAGGTGGCAATAAAGATTGGATTAACCTACTTCCAAATGCATAGATACGAGCAAGCACAATCTGTTTATCAGGAAAGTTTATCCATTATTGAGACCTTCCATGGAAAACTCTACCCAGCCTATTCAACAGTACTTTCTAGACTCGTAAATGTCTATTCTGAATTGGGTAATTATAAAGAATCCAATCAAATTATAGATGATTATATGACTATTCTGAAAAAAGAAGGAATGACAAAAAATATTTCTTACGCGAATTTCTGCTCTCAGAAGGGTACACTTTATGCAAGACAGGGTTTATATTACCAGGCAGAGCCATTTATGGTACAAGCAAAAGAACTAAGAGGCGAACTTCTTGGCAAACAAAATGTTGAGTATGGACGGAGTTGTTACTTACTGGCCAATATCTACCAAGTAGGTGGCCTATATGATAAGGCAGAACCTCTTTACTTAGAAGCACGTAGTATTATTGAACAGGCTTTAGGAAAAAAGGATATATTTTATAGTGCTTTGTTGAATAGTTTAGGTATTCTATATTTTGACTTAGGCTTATTTGATAAAGCAGAAGCTCTTTATATTGAGGCAATAAATATTCTTGAAGGCACCGTAGGTAAGAATCATCCATATTATGTTCTTTACGGCAATAACCTCGCTAACATTTACATGATAACCTCTCGCAATGAAAAAGCATTGCCTATACAAATTGAGATTATAAAGATTAGAGAAGCCCGTTTGGGAACTTTACACCCAGAAAACGTAGGTTTCTATGGAAATTTGGCCAATCAGTATAAAGTGCTAGCTAGATATGCTGAGGCGGAAGCCTATTACAATAAGTCTTTAAGTATATCTCTTAACGCCTATAATAACCAACATCCTGAATATGCGCGTGCGGTTTATAATTTAGCAAGTATGTATATCGCAACTAAGGAATATCAAAAAGCAGATTCTTTACTAAAATTAGCTATACCAGTACTTAAGACTTCATTGGGCATTGGACACATTGATTACCAACAAGCCAACTTTGCAGCACATCGCCTTTATAGAATTATGCAAAAATATGATAAAGCAGAAGAATATCTAAGAGAGACAACTCTAAACCAATTAAGTGTTATGAAAGATATTTTTTCTATCCTTTCAGAATCAGAAAAGAATAGTTATTGGGTGGACAAAAGACATTTTTATGAGGCGTATTATAAATTCTTTTTGGAGGCAGCTCAGCAAAAGCCAGAGATGACATCTATCTTGCAAAATCAAATTTTAAACACCAAAGGCATTATTTTCTCTTCCACTCAAAAAATAAAAAATACCATTCTAAACAGCGGAGATACCGTTCTTGTCAATCAGTACAACAACTGGAAAAAACAACGTGAGAGCTACACCAAACTCTAC
>JAAFJX010000016.1 GCA_013299045.1 Cytophagales bacterium
TGTGCTAATTTGCGATAAAAATTATCTTTGGCAACCAAGTCATTAAGACAAACTTGGTAAAAGATTTTTTGACTAATGTTTTTTCTTCCTTGCATAAGCCAAAAATATGCAATTTTAAGCGTATAAACAAATAAAAATCAAGATAATATGTCATATTTTTTGGCATTTTTTTGCAGAATGAAATTAGTTTTGTATTTTTGAAAAGCAAGTTGTGCAACAAGCACATGGGCTTGGCGCAAGTGGGGCTAAAGTGCTAAATTTGGGCTTTTGAATGTATATTGGGGCAATGTACTGAATTTGGGCTTTTGTGCTGGTTTGCCCCACCTGCGCCAAGCCTTTTCCGTTAGCGGTCATTGTAGAACGACAGTTACAACACTATGGAAAATTTAAAAAAGAAAGAGTTTCAAAATTCGCTTGACCTGACAAGTGACGAAGTTGAAAGATATATTCCTGAATTACTTAAAGGACTTTGGGAACTTGGCAGTGTTCCCGAATATATTATTGAACTCATTACCAGAAATGACTTGGGGAAAAACAAGAGTATTATTGACCTTGGTTGTGGTAAAGGTGCTGTTTTGGTAAAACTCGCCCAACAGTTTGATATAGAAGCCATTGGTGTTGACATAATTTCTGACTTTATTGAAGAAGCAAACAAATACGCCAAAAATTATGGTGTTTTTGACAAGATAATTTTTAAAACAGAAGACATAATTGAAACACTAAATACAACCACTAAACAGGACATTGTCATTTACGGATATGATTCTGACCTTTTAGGAGATTTGGATAGCACATTAAAACAACTGAAGAACTGTATCAAGGAAGAAGGTTACATTTTAATTGAATTTATGTTTGCAGAACAATTGACCGAAGGGATGGTAAACAATAAAGAAATGACAAACATTATAGAGCAAGCAGGCTATCGTATATTAGACAGAATTGATTGGAACAGAGAAACCTTAAAACAGACTAATAGACAAAACACAGGAGTTATTCAAGAAAATGTGAAACAATTAATCTCTCTATATCCTGACAAGGAAGAAATTTTCAATGAATACTTGCAAAATCAAATTGACGAGTGTGAAGAGCTAGAAAATGAATATATGTGCACGACACTTTTACTTAGACAAAAGAACTACTGTGTATAACGTAGGATTGACACAAGAGAGGCAAATGTGTTAAATTGAATCGCAACGGCGAACCGTTTTGAATGTATATTGGGGCAATGTGCTAAATTTGGGCTTTTGTGCTGGGTTGCCCCGCCTTCGCCAAGCCTTGTCCGTTAGCGGTCATTGTAAAAGACGAATATGAAAAAACACCATTCAACTTTATGACAACAATATTATTAGTTCAGTTATTGGTTTCCTTTTTGGTGGGAGGTGCATTGATTACAATACTTTCTTTAATTGCAGAAAATACAAATCAGCATATTTCAGGCATAATTTTGATGTTTCCAACAACTTTGGTATTAGGTTTTTTCTTTTTGGGTTGGACAACAGATGCAAATAAAGTTTCAAATGTTATTCCTGCAACTTTTATTCCTCTTGGTATTGTTATATTTTCCTCAGTAATTTATATTTATTGTTCAATATTTTTTGAAAAGTATGTAAAAAATAAAATATTGCAAATAGCATACTCGTTATTAAGCAGTTCTATTATTTGGTTTTTATTAGTTTTTCCGTTTGCTTTGTATAGATTTTCTAATATTTCAGTTGGCATTACTGGCTTTTTCATAATCATAATAGTAACACATTTTATATTAAAAAATAAAAATTATGATTTAAACCTAACTAAACCTATTTATACAAAAAATCAAATATTGATTAGAGCCATTTTTACAGGAAGTATTATTGCAACAGTCGTTTTTTTAGGTAAAATATTAAATCCTTTTTGGGGTGCTATTTTCACAATGTTTCCTGCTGCAACTTTTGCAACATTGATAATATTGCATTTTTATTATACACCTAAACAACTTTTTTATTTTATGAAAAATGCTCCAATAGGCTCTATTTCATTGTTTTTGTATTCTATTTCAGTTATGTTTTTATTCCCTAAATTCGGTATATGGATAGGAACATTATTTTCTTATTTTATATCTTTGGCTTTTGGTTTATTCCTAACCACATACAAACTTAGACAAAACATAATTTTTAAAATCAATCAAAAGTAATATGTATAATTTTTCGTATTTTAAAGAAAAAGATAAGCAAACAATTTTGGATTTCATAGAAGAAAATCCGTTTGCTTTTATGACAGGCAGTTATTTATCTGGCGGACAAGTTGCCACTCAAATACCAATGCTACTTGAAGAAAGAAATGGTGAACTGTTTTTGCAGGGACACTATATGCGAAACACAGACCACCACAAAGCATTTGTTGAAAATCCAAATGCGTTACTTGTATTTACGGGACCAAGTTGCTATGTGAGTGCTTCTTGGTACAGCAATCCGCAAATTGGCTCTACTTGGAACTATATGAGTGTGCATATAGGTGGACAAATCAACTTTATGTCAGATGACGAGTTGATAAAGTTTATGAGAAAATTGACTTTAAAATTTGAAAAAGGGAATACAAAATCTCTAACATTTTATGACAATCTTCCTGAAAAATTTCTGAGCAAGATGATGCCTGCTATTGTCGGTTTTGAAATCAAGGCAGAAAAAATTGAAAATGTTTTCAAATTGAGCCAAAACAGAGATGAAAAAAGTTATCTCAATATCATTTCAAAACTTCAAGAAATAGGTGGAAGCAGTGCTTTAATAGCAACCGAATTGATAAAAAGAAAAGCCTCACTTTTTCCAGAAGGTGTTGAGTGGGACGGTTCACGTTTTGACTCTTAAAAAGAATAGAAACGAAAATGGATATAATAAAACTCAATTCGGATAGTTTAACAGACTTTAAAGCCTTGATTGAAATTTTCAAAGAGGTTTTTGAAAATGACGAGCCTGTTGCTAATGATGTGCAGTTGGGAAAATTGCTCTCTAATCCTGACTTTTTAGTGTTTGTCGTAATGTCAAATAGTAAAGTTGTAGGTGGACTGACAATTTATGTATTGCATAGATACTTTGGCACAAAACCCATTGCATATATTTATGACGTGGGAGTTAGTCCTGACTTACAAGGACAAGGTTTAGGCAAAGCACTCATAGCAGAAGTATGCAATTTCTGTAAACAGAACAACTTTGAAGATGCCTATGTAGAAGCAGAAAGTGACGACATTGACGCAGTAAGTTTTTACAGAAAGACAAAATTTAGTTCTGAACTTAGTGCAATACATTTTACTTATGACCTTTCAGATTAGCATTAACGACAAAAAACAACGAACCGCTAACACGGGTAACTGTTGCACAACTACGACAAAAATTCAAAAACTAAGAATTTCAAAAAATTTCGGTTTGCATAAAACCATTCTGAGCGAGGCTAAAAATATTGAGGGCATTAAATTGTTGTTTTGCTGAAAAAACAAACACAACAGGGTCAATAGATTCTTGACCTTCTGTTCCGTAATAATGAGCAGTTTTTCTATAAATAAACTGTAAATCAAGCACTTGTGATAATTTGCGATAAAAATTATCTTTGCCAACCAAGTCATTAAGACAAACTTGGTAAAAGATTTTTTGACTAATGTTTTTTCTTCCTTGCATAAGCCAAAAATATGCAATTTTAAGCGTATAAACAAATAAAAACCAAGATAATATGTCATATTTTTTGGCATTTTTTTGCAGAATGAAATTAGTTTTGTATTTTTGAAAAGCAAGTTGTGCAACAAGCCCCTGTCTATAAGCCAGCAACCATGCTAACCCAACTATCTGCGAACAACTTTAAATGCCATATCACGACCGTAACCTTGCATAATAGCCAAATTTATCCACGATAAAGCAAATTTTTCTAACAATTCAACTTTGTCGGACTTCCCAAAATCAATGCAAGAACCAAAGCCACAATCTAAGGCAAGTTGCTTGGCAACAGATTTTGCATTTTCACTATTACCTGCCATAAACATATCAATTCCTTCGCCTTTATAGACAGGGTTCAACATATTTTCAAAACCTGTGGTATTGAAACATTTTACAATTTCTGCTTTCGTTTTATCAGCCAAACAATGATAAACTGTTTTGTACGGTTCTGGGCTTTTCATCACTGCATTTGTGGCATCAATAATTGTTTTGCCTGAAACATCGTCCAGTTGTTCCAAAATTTCAAAAATGGCGGTTGGCGGTGTGGCTATCAAAATGACTTCTGATTTTGCAACAGCTTCATTGATTGAATACACACTCGTATTTTCATTTTTCAAAAGGTCTTGCCCTTTGAATTTGTTTACATCTTGCACACCTAAATTTATGGTATGTCCTTTTTGGGACCAGTTGGTCGCTAATGCACCGCCTACATTTCCAGTGCCAATAATTGCTATGTTCATTTGTTATTTATTTTTAAGTTGTTAATACAAATATCCGTTTTTAGGTTCTATTTTTTCAGGCAAATTTTCACCCAACATTTCTTTCAAATCTCGTTCAATCGTATTGCAAAGTGCTGTCATGGGAATATCTGAAATTTGATTTTCAAACGGATTTTCGTTGATTTCTCCTACTCTATTCATCACAGCAAACACAAAACAAATGATGAAACTGACAGGAATTATCATAAAACCCATATTATTTTTCGAAAAATCACCAATCAAACAAATGGGAAATCCAAATATAAAAACATATAAAAACAGTTTGGTAAAATACTGATAATTCATAGGTAATGGAGTTTGTTTAATTCTTTCGCAAGCACTTTGCCAGTTGCTAAATGTTGCCAAACTGGGTTCCATACTGATATTATCAAAAGCACCAAGCATTTCCTTTTGCATTGCTTCTTTAATTCTTACACCTTGTTTGAGCAACAGCATATTAGGGCTATTTTGCTTTTGCTTAACTACTTCAAATTCGGTTTCAGAAAGCAAATGTTGCAATTCTTCAAAGTTATTTTGCTTTCGCAAATGCAAACGTAAGCAATGAGCAAAAGCAATTTGCCGGTCAATCATTTCTTTTTTATAAAGGTCTGCATCAGTTTTAGAAGATTTACCAACGGTTACAGCATTGTCCACATTGGCAATAATTTGCCTTGCAAAAATGCGACTATTATTGATAATTCCGCCCCAAATAGTGCGTGCTTCCCACCAACGAGCATAACTGCTTTGATTTCTAAATGCAATAAAAATGGCTAATGCTGAACCCAAAATTCCTGCAATAGAAAAAGGTAAAGCAATGCTTGTTACTTTGTTTTCGTGCAACACGAAAATAGTTGTTGCTACCAAAAGCGTAGTGAAGGTTTCAAAACGAATGTTCCAAAACACTTTTCGCAAATCAAAATTTCTTCTTATTATCATAGTTTAAAATTCATAACGTAAAAACCCACCAAAATTTTCGGTTTTGGTAAAATCATTTCTACCTAATTGCGACATATCTAAACCAGCCCCAAATTGAAATTCTTTTATTTGCAAACCCAAACGAAAACGTTGTGTAAAAGAAAATTGGTTCTGCATTACGGTTGGAAAAGCATTTACACTTTCCGCTTGTGTAAACAAGTTTAGTTTATCAGTTAGTTTTGGAGTGTAGCGTAACAACAGAAAATAATCTAAGTCAGGTTCTGCAAGGGTTTCACAAACAAGCCAAGTAAAAACAACGAAATTGTGCTTTATTTTTGCAAACTGAATACCTGCTTTGGGTAAAACTCCTCTGGTTAAAACTTGCACAACGGCAACAGGGGCAAAACCTTTCAGTTTTTCGTGATTATAACTAAATGCCTCTGTAAAACCGAACTGTGGTAAGCTAGTGGTTGTAGTCATTTCATAATCAATACTTGCTCTGTTACGGTTAAAAAACAAGAATTTAGAATTATGTCCTTCTTTGTTTTTAAAAAACTTAAAAAACATAATATCCACAGTTGCTTTTTTATCTCCTCCAAAAACTTCCACAGGAATTTGGGCTTTTACAATTGAAAATTGAAAAGACAAGACCAATAGCATTAATACTATTTTTTCTAATTTCATTTTAGAAATAATTAAGAGAGTTGAAAAGTAAACACAAAGTTGAGAGCTTAGACTTATAAAGTTCTCAACTTCGTGTGCTGATTTTTATTTGTTCAAAGCTTTTACCAGTAATTCAGCAGCAGCAGCACCCGAATTTTGTTGCTGTCCCGTAATTAGATTCCCATCTTGAATGGCATAAGAACTGAAAGGTGCTGCAACTTTAAAAGTTGTTCCTGAAATTTTCTTAGCTTCTGTTTCAATTCGGTAGGGTTGAATTTTCATACCAACAGCTTTGTCTGCAAATTCTTCTTCTGCATCAGCAAAGCCTGTCCAAGTTTTACCTTTTACCAACAGTTCGCCATTTGATTTTTTGGCTTCTAACAATAAGGTGGTAGAATGACAAACGGCTGAACTTGGCTTGCCTGATTCATAAAATGCAACAAATAATTTTTCCAAATCTTTATTGCCTTTGAATGTGTACATAGGGCCTTGACCACCTACTAAAAAGATAGCATCATAGCTTTTAACATCTACTTCTGTCAATTTTTTGGTATTCGCCAACATATCGTTAAACGATTTTTGTTGCATATAACCCAAAGAAATTACATCGTGAGCCGAATAGCCACTTGCATCAGTTGGATTGGAATAACCGTCCATTTCCAATTTTCCGCCTTCGGTAGAAACCAATTCTACCTCATAACCAGCCTCTTGAAAAACTCTCAAAGGGTGTGTTAATTCAGCAGCCCAAAAACCAATAGGCCATTGCGTTTGTTTGCTTACACTTGGCGAGCTTGCCACCATTAAAATTTTGCCTTTGGCAGGTGCACCGTGAAAATGCACGTAACTGTTTACTTCTGTTAGCATTTTTTTTGAATTTAAATTGTAAGACGATTGTTTTGTTTGTGCCATCAATCCCATCGTTGCAAGGAATAAAAGCGACATTGTGAAAATTGGTTTGACCATTTTGTTAAAGGTTTCAAAATTTGATAAATTATTATGCTGCAAACATCAAAACTATATCTATCTTTGCCAATAGTTTAACCCAAAAGTGCGATTCATACTTTTTGGTAAGTATTAACAAAATCAATCATTTAAGCCAATGCCAGATTTTAAATACAACGGAAAAATTTATTATAACCCGGTTCAATTGGTTATGGAACAGATAGGCGGAACGTGGAAAGCCCCAATTTTGTGGCGACTGCAAGACCAAACTATGCGATATGGCGAATTGCGAAAAGACATTCCACACATATCCGACAAAATGCTGACAACACAACTAAGAGAATTAGAGCAAGACGGTTACATCAACCGAAAAGTCTATGCAGTGGTGCCACCAAAGACGGAATACAGCCTCACCAAACAAGGCATAGAAATAATAGGGTTAATCACTACAATTAGAAATTACGGACTAAAAATGATAGAACAATATGAGCAGAAAAATAACAGCACCCAACATGGGTAACCGTTGCACAACTACGATAAAAATTCAAAGACCAAGAATTTCAAAAAATTTCGAGGGCTTAATATTGCGCTCTTGAGGGCATTAAATTGTTGTTTTGCTGAAAAAAACAAGCACAACAGGGTCAATAGATTCCTGACCTTCTGTTCCGTAATAATGAGCAGTTTCTCTGTAAATAAACTGTAAATCAAGCACTTGTGCTAATTTGCGATAAAAATTATCTTTGGCATTTTTTTGCAGAATGAAATTAGTTTTGTATTTTTGAAAAGCAAGTTGTGCAACAAGCACATCGTATTGGCAATAGCGGGGCTGACGTGGTAAATTGAACATTTGTGCTTCTATCAACATTTGTGGTAAAAATCCCCACCTTCGCCAAGCCTTTTCCGTTGTAGGCAATCCATCATATACCGCAGCATTCACTTTTTGGGCTAACGGTTTCGTATTCCATTGAAACAGATTTTTAGTATTTTTAAGCACGCTTTGCAAGGCCGATTTTTAAACTATTGCTCCTTCGGGAAGCACGGGCGCAATCCTGGTTGAGATGTTTGTCATTATTTCAGTGGAGGTATAGTCTTCATAAGAGATATAAGCCCGTTCAGAATATTTACTGCCAAAAGCACCTCTCCAAAGCTATTTAGTCCCTTATTCCAAACGTTGTATCTATCGGTAAAGCCACGTAAAAGAAAACAAGTTGGATTCAATATCTATAATTTTTTATTGGCAAAATACTTGCTGTTTCTTTTTTTATTACTTTGCGGGGTTTCCTTCTCTTCTTAATCAAAAAAAACAAGACTATGTCTCAAGTTAAATTAGTTAAAAGGCTTCTTTCTAGTACCGAGAGTGCAAGTGCTAAAGCAGAAATTTATCAAATTCTCAGCATCAATATTGCCTATGACGTTGAAGGTAAAGAAATAAGTTCTGCTATGGGCAATATGAACGCTCCTTCGGTGTCTGTTGTGGAATTTACTATTAACAACAGTGGACTCATTCTAGAGCCAGGCGCTTTGCACTATATGCACGGCAAACTTGAAATTTCTACCATGTCGGCGGCCAGTGGCGGTGGTGGCATCAGCGGAATGTTTAAGCGGGCAGCAGCAGGCGAAAGCTCTACGCTTACACACGTCAAAGGTAGTGGTCGTGTTTTTCTTGAGCCAACAGGCAAAGGAAAATACTTTTTTTGCCTGAATATGAACAATGAAACCATGGTCGCGGATAAAGGCTTATTTTTTGCTGGCCAGGACAGCCTGCAAGTATCTGCTGAGATGCAGTCCAATGTTTCCTCTGCTATTTTTGGTGGAGAGGGGCTTTTTCAAACCAAAGTGAGCGGCTCAGGAGTGGTTGTGTTTGAAAGCCCAGTACCTCACCATGAAATTGTGTGCGTGGACTTAAACAATGAAAAACTATTTGTGGACGGAACGTTTGCGGTTCTGCGAACTGGTGGCGTACAGTTTGCTGTTGAAAAATCAAGCAAATCGCTTCTATCATCTGCCAAAAGCGGTGAAGGACTTTTGCAGACCTTTACGGGTACTGGTCGCGTTTGGATTGTTCCAACCCAAGATATTCATGCACGTATGTAATCCTTGATAAAAAAAATGATTCTGCCAATTTTGCACAAAAAAGACTTCCCTTTTTCCTTAATAAAAAAGTAACAAGGAGAGTCTTTTTTGGTGTGATAGCTAATTAGTCGTCCATTAAAAGGCATTTGTTATCAATGAATTATTATTTAATTTTGAATCTGAAAAACAAAATGGGTGGGGTTATTAGTAAAACGTTATAAATCATGAAACACAAGTCTTTAATTCTGCTCCTATTCTCTGTTTTTCAAGCCCAACTGGCCTTTGGCCAAAGCCCCAACATTGCGGTAGATTACTTTGTAACAGTTAATAAACCTTTTGGGGCTGACAACACCAAACAGATATATACCTTGAATCTCGTCAATAATGAATCTCTTTATTTTAGTAATGGACAAGATGATAGCCTCAGCCAGTTCATCAATAGTGGGAACAATGCCGAAAGAGTTGAGCTAAGCGGACAAACTATGGCTAAACTGAGTGATAACCATTTTGCCTCTCTCGCTATTGACAAATTCTATAAAAACTATTTGCGAGATACGCTAATTTTTAATGACCTATTGGGCTCTGAACCTCTTGTAGTAGGAGAAAAAATATCAATTTTTAACTGGAATGTATTGCCCAACAAAGACACTACGATATTGGGTTATCCATGCCAATCAGCCACTACGAATTTCCGCGGCAGAGAGTATCTTGCCTATTTTAGCCCTAAACTCAATAATTTTGGCGGCCCTTGGAAATTTGACGGCTTGCCTGGCCTCATCTTACAGGTTCAGAGCGCCGATAACTTTTTTATCATTGAGCCGCTCAAGGTGGCCTTGAATACCCATCTTGCGCCCATACAAAATCCGTACAAGGCGATTAAGAAAAAAAACGCAATTTCTAGCTGGGAGCAGTTTGTTGATATTTATACTGAGCAGTTGCTTGCTAGGTATAGATATGCCATGTCAAAAGCAACCCGAAGCACAACATTTTTTTCGATTGATATCAAAACCAATAGAATTGAAGATTTAGGTATTGGCATCGTTGATAAAACAACCGTGAAAGTGCTTGATAGCAAACTTAAAGCGAAAAAAGATGCTCAAAAAAAGAAGAAGTAATCTCTTGTGCAGATGTGCCTTGAAAGCCTACTACGGCACAAAAAACATCTTCTGGGCTTTTGCCCAATTCACCCTTGATAAAATACAGAATTCCGTTAATCCCCCCAAAAAAGCTCTTATGAAAGCCTATTGTGTCTCCATTTTGCTATTCGCAACCGTTTTTTTTGCCAATGCCAAAGAGGCTGCTGAAAAAATAAAATTTGAAGACATGGTGTCAGGAAATCCACCAACTGAACTTTGTTTACAAGACTCAGGGCTTAGAACATGGTCAGTTTCTATTAAAAAGGATAAAAGGACTTACTCTTACACCATAACAGCCAGCCCTGATTTCAGATTAAGTGGGAGTAATGGTGAAGAAATTATGGCTGCCTTCAAGGAAGCCGTTGAGAAAGTTTATAAAAAGAAGCTTGAAAAAGTAGATGGCAATTACCCAGTGAGAGCAAAGGCTGAAGGCTTTATAACCATAAAAACTGAAGACCCCAAAAATCCAATAACAATGACCATGCGCGTTACAGATACCAATACGAGCAATGAAGCATTGAACAATGAAGTTCTTAAAACGCAAGGCATACTAAGAGAAATCCTTAAAAAAAAGGAGGAAAAGAAAAAACAATAACGACTGCCCCGCAAGAAATAGCCATGAGTTGAGCTGTGAGCCATTTCTTTAAGGGGGGGAATCTACAAAAGAATAAAAAACTGCTGTAGTTCTCTGGGTTTGTGATAAAAAAGTAAATAATTTTCTAAAAAAAAATTGCCTGAAATTTGGAGGAGTTAATTTTTTTTTTTTTTGTGCGTCAAAAGTGTAAGGCGTATTACAAACCCTGTATTCTCGTATTGCATAATTTGACATACTTAAAACAATGTTCAAATTTTAATTTTACTTTAAAAACATGAAAAAGTATGTTTTGTTGGCTTGCTTATTAGCGAGCGCCACATTTGCCAGCGCAAAAAGTGCTGAAGAAGATAAAAAAGTTGTTGCTGTAGCGGCAGAAGCTAAAAAAGTAGTAGCTCCACCAACAGTAGTAAGGGTTCCATGTTTCACGATAGTAGGCGACGATATATATGCTACTACTGGCTCTGGCGCAACTTATGAAGAAGCATTGAAGAATTGTAAGCTTGGACTTGGAACAATGCTATAGAGGAAGCCCTGAATAGCAAACGTCTTTAACAAGTAGTAGAATTCAAAAGTAACCCTTGTTCTACTAAAAGCAAGGGTTGCTTGTATGGAGCAATCTTAAAACATATATATTTCTGATATTTTTGTCCATTTCCCCCTGCTTTTTAAATTTTAAATCATAACACTAAGGATAATCAAATGCTTTAATTGTTAAAAATCATGAAAACGAAGTTGCTATTTCTATCATTTCTTCTTACTTTGCAAATGCCTTTTGCCTTTGCCCAAAGCCAGCGTATTGCAATAGACTATATGGTAACGGTCAATACTAATTTTGCGATTGCGAGTACAAGAAGCACCCATCATTTGTACATACTGAACCATGAATCCATATATTTCAAGGATTCAAAAGATAGCATCAATCAATTCATTAATAGAGACCCCAACAACACCAACACTGTACAGCTAGGTTCAAGGACTCTGTTCAAGCTAAGTGATAACCATTATGCGTCTTTTGATATGATTCAGCTCTATAAAAATTACGAGCAGGACAAACTCTTACTTCAAGAAGACTTATCTGGTAAATCAGTAGTATTGCAAGAAGATTTGACTATTTTTAATTGGACTATCTTACCCAATCAAGATACTTTAATATTGGGTTATCCATGCAAAACAGCAACTACAGACTTTAGAGGTAGAAAATATAAGGCTTATTTTAGCCCTAAACTCAATAATTTTGGCGGCCCTTGGAAGTTTGAGGGCTTACCAGGCCTCATTTTGCAGGTTCAGAGCGAGGACAATTATTTTGTCATTGAGCCAATTAAAATTGCACTTAATGCGCAATTAGAGCCTATTCAAAACCCTTACAAAGACACCAAAGAGGAAATTATTGTAGGCTGGGAAGCATTTAGAGAGGCTAAAATCAATCGATTATTGACCAAATATAGGGCTGCGGTAGCTAAAACAGGAGACTTAAATTTTTCTATAAATCCCAATGGCGATAGAATAGAAAATATTGAGATAGGTATTGTAGATGCGAAAACCATCAAAGCGATGGAAAAAGCCCAAAAGGCGAAAAAAAAGAAGAAAAAAAATAGTACCACTTTCTAACTTGGGTATTGCATTTAATCATTAACCATCAAATCTTTTACTTATGAAAAAGTATCTAATAATAGCTTGTCTATTGGCATTCCCCATAGCCGCTAATGGACAAAGCACTGATAACCAAGATAAAAAAAATATAGCGGATTCGTTAGGGTCTCTCGCCTACACCATGACTGAGTTGTATGGTGAAAAAAGCTACACTTATACTATAAAAGTAACATCAAAAAATCCTGAAGAGCATATTTATTCTGGATTCTCAAAAGAAAAGTTACAAGAGGCGTTTAAAAAGGCGGTTACTAAAGTCAATAAAACTAAGATTAAAAAACTAGAAGATGGCACAGAAAAAAAAGCATTGGGTAGAGGTGTTTTCTCTGTTGGGTCAGGAACAGGGCCAGACCAGGGCTTTTTTAATGGGGTTAAGACATCAGAAAGTTTAGAAGTTACAGAAAAAAATGCCAGCGATGCAGATTTGTGCATTGAAGCAAAGGCAACTTTTAGAGAGTTCATGATTATTCAGCTTGATATGCTTAAAAAAAAGGAGGACAGATAGTTTGGTCTGTGGTCGCTAGGCTCTGCTTAGTAGCAGTTTAGTTTTCTATATAAAACCCAAAATCGGTAATGCGCTTTTTTTTCGTTTTTAGCCTCTTGCTTTTCACTTCCTCCGCGCTCCGCGCTCAAGCCCTCACAGGCACTGTTACAGACAAAGAGGGCACGCCAATAGGCATGGCTAGCATACTCATCAAAGAGGCTGGGCAGTCCCAGAATATCCTTGAGTTCGTGCAGGCCAAGGGAGGCAAGTATAGCCTCAAATTAACCAGAACCTACCAGCGGCTGTGCGTAGAGGCTACCGCCTTTAGCCATACGCCCGACTCCGTCATCATAGAAAACCCACAGAAAGACAGTACTTATACACTCAATTTCAAGCTCTTACTCGTGGTGCAAGACCTCAAGGAAGTGGTGGTCATTGGCAAGAGAAAGCCCTATGAGGTGAAGGAAGACACCGTGTCTTACAACGTAAGCGCTTACCGAGATGGCACAGAACGCAAAATTGAAGACATTATCAAAAAACTGCCCGGCATCAAGGTTAATGAAAATACAGGACAAATTGAGTACAAGGGCAAGCCTGTAGAAGCAGTAACGCTTGAAGGCGACGACCTTTTTGGACAGAACTACACCATAGGCACTAAGAATATCAACGTGGATATGGTGGAGCAGGTGCAAGCCATAGACAATTACACGGCCAATCCTCTGCTCAAAGGCATAGAAGAAGGCGGCAAGGTGAGCCTCAACCTCAAGCTAAAAAAAGGGAAGTTTGATTTTTCGGGGAGTATTTCGGCAGGTGTTGGCCTAGCCTCAGGCGAGAAGTTTATGCGGAGTGCCCATAGCTCACTTTTGGGCATTAGCCGCAACTACAAATCCTTTGGCTCATTCTCTCACAACAATATGGGTATTAACAACTCTCCTTTTGACTATTTTGGGGGCACAGGCAGTATAGAGCGCCTCATGGCCGAAGACAACTACTATGCCGATAAGGTCATTCCCGAGAGTTCTTTCGGGACGCTGCTCGGCAACGACCGCGCCAATATCAACAATCAAGTGTCGGGCAGCCACCACCTTTTTTTCAGAGTGGGCAAGCGCAAACGCCTCAGTGTTAAGAACAATCTTTACTTTTTGACTGATGATATTTTTGCTTACCAGCTCTCTACGAACCAGAATACGATTGGCGGGCAAACCTTCATGACCTCTGATGAACGCAGTACCCACAAAAGACCCTTGCAGTACCGAGGCGACTTAGAAATGAAATACAATACGTCTAAAACATCTTTGTTGGAATATACTTTTAGAGTCAGCCAAGAAAGTATCCAAACCCCTATGCAAACACGCATGAACGGCACCGAAGTTTTTGATTCGCGGCTCTCGTCCCGTGATTTTTATTTGAGGCAAAAGATGCTTTTTACCAAAAAATTGGGTTCTAAACGTGCTTTGCAGCTCAATGCCTTGCAAACCACGAACCGTGTGCCGCAGGTACTCACTTTTGCGCCCTCAGTTTTGAATCCCGATAGCGCCAAAACCGACCGACAAGAAAGCAGAGCACAAAAAGATTTTTTGGAAGCAAAAGCAACCCTGCTCGGCGCTGTTGGGCCAGCCAAATACACGCTTTCTGCTGGCTTTATTCAGAACAAAAACCCATATAAATCTCTACTAACCAGTATTTTTTCGGTTAGTAATGACCTGACTTATTTGCAACAAAGTGCCTATCAGCGCGCTTCCTACCTGCACAGCTACCGCAAATGGCAAATGAAAGTGGCTTATGAAGCCAGTTATCTTTATCAAGAAATTACTGGCCTAAAAGAAAACCAAAAACAAGGAAGAATAGTACGAGAACCTTCTTTGGGCTTGAGTTACAAAGCCTCGAAATGGTCTAAAATCAATGGACAAGTCAGCTACAATCAAAACCCCTTAACAGAGAATAATCTATTTGAAAATGAGGTGCTTATCAATAACCGAAGCCTCATCACAAACGCACCAAATTTGCAGCTACAAAACCAAACAGTCTACAGCCTAAACTACTTGCATCATAATATGGATAAGTTTTTTAGGCTGACTGCCATAATCATGTATCAGGAATCGGTGGGTGGCTTCTTTTCAAACCTAACCGTTAAAGAACGCACTACCCAGACCAATAGCTTTTTCTTACCTGTTGGCACGGACAACCTGAGTTTTAATTTTATGACAGGCAAATACTTTACTGGGCTCGGGATAGACATGACATTGAACGGCAGCTATATGGTGTCAAACTATAAAAACATACTCAATGATTCTGATTTGCGCACCAACCAAATGCGTAGTTTGACTACAAGTATGGATTTAGGTACGTCTTTTCTGATTCCGGTCAATTTTAAAAATTCGGTGAGCTATAACCGCAATGAGTCCAGCAACGCAGAGAGCGGCACTTTCAGAAACGATTTTTTGTCCAACTCTTCCAAAATCATTTTTGCGCCAAATAAGGCATTGAATGTATCGCTTATCTCGGATTATTACGTGCCGAGCCTGCAAAAAATGAAAGAAAATTATTGGTTTTTAGATTTTTATGTCAGCTACAATCCTCAAAAGAGCAAGTTTAGTTGGGCTTTTTCTGCCAATAATCTTTTGAACAAAACAGTCTTTAAGCAAGTTCAAACGAGTGATTTTGCAACGACCACCTTTGAGAGCAATCTTTTACCGCGCTACTTCATGGCCTACATTGAGTATAGGTTTTAGCCCAAATGCAGTTTTAAATAGTTGTCCCTTAAAAAATATATAAGGTGTTTATTGTCAGTAAATTAAACAAGAACTTCATCTTTTAAATATCTTATTCTTTAGCCTATTTTGTCAAATAACTGGCAAGGTCTCAAGTGCTTCTTACGGCCTGCCACGCCTCGCATCAGACAAAAGCGAATGGCTCAAAGGTCAGAGGATTAGATTTTCTGTGCAACTCTGTTTTGTAAGAGAGTGAATCAAAGAAAAAGCCATTCGCTGGGTTAGATGAAAAAAGCCTGTTTTTTTCATCTAAATTGGCCTTTTGCGAGGCTTGATTTTTTGCTATGCCCTACGGTCGGAACTTTCAGCTCGCGCTTCAGTTCTGCATCAAGGCAAAAAGTAGAGAAGAGAAGTCTATCAAAAGCCGTTAAAGTGCTCCCAAAATAGGCAAGCTATCCTCCTCAAATTTAGCTTACATTTATTGAATGTACTTTTTAAGGGACGACTACTTATTTTTCACGAAAATCTTGGACAACACTAAAGATATGAATTTATAGGTATAGATAAAAGTTAAGCCTAAATATACAAGTATTTTTGATGCGGAAAACCTAAATCAAAAAACCATTATTTTTTTTTAGACTATTACATCTATTATCTTTGCGAATGCTTTTGTAAAGAGCATTCGCAAAGATAAATAAAAACAACGATTGATATGAAAAATAAAAAAATTTATATATGCTTGCTTTTTATGTTGCAAATGCCTTTTGCCTTTGCTCAAACGCCCAGTATTGCTGTTGAATACTTGGTAACAGTCAATACAAAAAACGTTGTAACGAGTACAAGGAGCACAAATTTTTTGCATATCCTCAAGGACGAATCTATCTATTTCAAAGACCCCAAAGATAGTTTGAAGCAGTTTATACACGGCGACCCCAATAATATGAGTATTCTATCGCGTGAGGGTAGAGTCTCTCAGGTCAAACTGAGCGACAATAGCTATGCGCCTATGGATATGATTCGGCTCTATAAAAATTATACTCGTGATACACTCATTCTCAATGAAATAATGGTTAATCGTACAGTAGTTTTTGGCGAAAGCTTGTCTATTTTTAATTGGACTATTTTACAAGATAAGGACACTACGATATTGGGTTATCCATGCCAAATGGCCACTACAGACTTCCGCGGCAGACGATACAAGGCTTATTTTAGCCCCAAAATCAATAATTTTGGCGGCCCTTGGAAGTTTGAGGGCTTGCCTGGCCTTATCTTGCAAGTAGAAAGTATGGATAACTATTTAACTATTGAACCACAAAAAATTGTATTGAACGCCACATTTGAGCCTGTTAAAAACCCTTACACCGATGCCAAAGAGCCAATTCTTTCGGGCTGGGAGTCCTTTAGAGAAGCCCAAATTGATAAACTAATAAAGAATTACAAGTTTATGATGGCCTCCATGCCTAAAACGTCTGGTTCTTCAGTAAGTGTATCCATAGATACGAGTGGCGGGACTATAGAGGATTTGGGAATAGGGGTAATAGATGCAGCAACAATACGTGCCATGGAAAACACCCAAAAAGAGAAAGAAACGACCAAAAAGAAAAAGAAGAAAGAGAAGAAAAATAAAAAATGATTGTTGCGGTTTGACCATTGACGGTCAACAGTAGTCCTTTTTATTTAAATTCAGCTTAAAATAAACTTTTAATCAGTCAAAACTTAGTTATTATGAAACTTTTTGTTTTAATGACTTGCTTGGCAGTGAGCGCCACCCTTGCCAATGCCAAAAGCATAACACTGTCCAAAGCACAAGCCTTTGCTATTGCCACCTCAGACTCCGCGCTACAAACCAGGACTTTTGTTATGACCGAGAAAATGAGCGAAAGGACTTACACTTATACCACAACAGCTAAGGCAAAAAATCCTGAACAATGGATTTACTATGGCCTTACCGAAGAAGCGTTCAAAGCTGCTTTCAAAGAGGCTATTGTCAAAGCCAATAAAAAGATACCGAAGGAATTTAAAAATGAGCCTGCTCAAAAAACTGAGGGCAAAGGTTTAGTATTCTTTGAAACAAACACAGAAAATAGTGAAACGACAATAGCCCTTAGTGTTACAGGGAAAAATGTAAGTGATAGAGCTTTGCATCTTGTCGCTTCGATGACTTACGTAGAGTTTAATAACATAATAAAAGAAAAGCGTAAAAAACTTAAAATTAAATAGCCCTCAAAATGATAGTCCATGCCATGAATTATGGGCTATAAAGTTTATTGGTAATCATTTTCAAAAGAGGGGGCAAGAAAAAAAAATGCGTTTTGTTTTACTTCTTTGCTTAGTACTGTTGGCCTTATCCACGCTTCAAGCCCAGACTCTCATCGGTACTGTTACCAATAGCGACGGTTCTCCTATCAGCATGGCTAGCATACTCGTCAAAGAGGCTGGGCAGTCCCAGAATATCCTTGAGTTCGTGCAGGCCAAGGGAGGCAAGTACAGCCTCAAATTGACCAGAACCTACCAGCGGCTGTGCGTAGAGGCCACTGCCTTTAGCCATGCGCCCGACTCCGTCATCATAGAAAACCCACAGAAAGACAGTACTTATACGCTCAATTTCAAGCTCTTATTTGTGGCGCAGGAGCTAGAGGAGGTGGTGGTGGTAGGCAAAAAAAAGCCCTATGAGGTAAAAGGCGATACTGTTTCCTACAACGTAAGTGCCTACCGAGATGGCACAGAACGCAAAATTGAGGACATTATCAAAAAACTGCCCGGCATCAAGGTTAATGAAAATACAGGACAAATTGAGTACAAGGGCAAGCCTGTAGAAGCAGTAACGCTTGAAGGCGACGACCTTTTTGGGCAGAACTACACCATAGGCACTAAGAATATCAACGTGGATATGGTGGAGCAGGTGCAAGCCATAGACAATTACACGGCCAATCCTCTGCTTAAAGGCATAGAAGAAGGCGGCAAGGTGAGCCTCAACCTCAAGCTAAAAAAAGGGAAGTTTGATTTTTCGGGGAGTATTTCGGCAGGTGTTGGCCTAGCCTCAGGCGAGAAGTTTATGCGGAGTGCCCATAGCTCACTTTTGGGCATTAGCCGCAACTACAAATCCTTTGGCTCACTCTCACATAACAACATAGGGCAAAACAGGGCACCCTTCGACTATTTTAGCGGAACATTGAATATTGAGCAGCTCATGGCAGAGGAAAACTACTACGCTTCAAAAGTACTGACAGAGAGTATTTTTTCTTCTATACTGGGCAATCAACGCGCCAATATCAATAAGCAATTATTTGGCAACCACCATCTTTTTTTCAGGGTAGGCAAGCGCAAACGCCTCAGCATTAAAAATAACTTATATTTTCTGAAAGACGATATTTTTGCTTACCAGCTTTCAAAAAGCCTCAACACGATTGCTAGCCAGACCTTCACCACCTCAGATGAACGCAGCACGCACAAAAGACCCATACAGTGCCGAGGCGACTTAGAAATGAAATACAATACGTCTAAAACGTCTTTGCTGGAATACACTTTTAGAATCAGCCAAGAAAGTATCCAAACACCCATGCAAACGCGCATGAACGGCACCGAAGTTTTTGATTCGCGGCTCTCGTCCCGTGATTTTTATTTGAAACAGAGCCTACTCTTTACTAAAAAAATAGGCTCTAAGCGCGCTTTGCAGCTCAATGCCTTGCAAACCACGAACCGTGTGCCGCAGGTGCTCACCTTCACGCCATCGGTTTTGAACCCTGACTCAGCTTTGAGCGACCAGCAGAAAAGTCGTTTCCAGAAAGATTTTTTAGAGGCTAAAGGGACGTTATTGGGCGCTATTGGGCGAGGCAAATACGCCCTCACGGTTGGCCTTGTGCAGGATAAAACACCTTATAGCTCAGCGCTAAACAGCAGTTTTTCCATAACAAATCAGCTAACCTACCTAATTCAGAAAGCCTATCAGCGTTCTTCTTACACACACCAATATCGCAAATGGCGAATGAGAGTAGCCTATGAAGCCAGCTATCTTTATCAGGAGCTAATAAGCCAAGAGACACAAAATAAAGGGCGCTTTGTCATAGAACCTTCATTGGTTATAAATTATGAAATGTCGAAGTGGTCTCAGCTTACTGGAGGGGTTAGTTATAACCAAAACCCGCTTACAGAAAATTATCTATTTGAAAATGAGGTATTGATTAACAACCGAGCTAGCCGCACCAATACACCAAGTTTGAAATTACAAAACCAAACCTCCTACAGATTGCAATACAACCAAAACAATATGGATAATTTTTTTAGACTTTCTGCCGGACTTGTGTACAATGAATCGGTAGGTAGTTTCTTTTCAGATTTTGTCATAATGGAGCGCACCACGCAAATTAATAATTTTTTTCTGCCAGAACACATTGATAACCTGAATTTTAATTTCTCAACTGCCAAGTTCTTTGACGGACTGGCCATAGATGCCAGTATAAAAGCTAATTATAATCTTTCCAATTATAAGAATATTCTCAACGATTCGGAGTTACGCGATAATAAGATGCGTAGTTTGACTACAAGTATGGATTTAGGTACGTCTTTTCTGATTCCGGTCAATTTTAAAAATTCAGTCAGCTACCAGCTCAGTGAATCCAGCAATGCAGAGAGCGGTACATTCAGAAATGAGTATCTGTCTCATTCAGCCAGCATTTTTTTTAGCCCAAATAAGATTTGGCAAATGTCTTTAAGCTCTGATTACTACCTACCCAATTTGCAAAAAATATCCGAAACTTATTGGTTTTTAGATGCAAATCTCAACTACCGCCCAGCCAAGAGCCAATTTTCTTTTTCTATTTCTGCCAATAATCTTTTGAACAAAACAGTCTTCAAGCAAGTTCAAACGAGTGATTTTGCAACGACCACCTTTGAGAGCAATCTTTTACCGCGCTACTTCATGGCCTACATTGAGTATAGGTTTTAGCCCAAATGCAGTTTTAAATAGTTGTCCCTTAAAAAATATATAAGGTGTTTATTGTCAGTAAATTAAACAAGAACTTCATCTTTTAAATATCTTATTCTTTAGCCTATTTTGTCAAATAACTGGCAAGGTCTCAAGTGCTTCTTACGGCCTGCCACGCCTCGCATCAGACAAAAGCGAATGGCTCAAAGGTCAGAGGATTAGATTTTAAGGGACGACTAAATAAGCGTTTCCCAAGAAACGGTCATAACAGTTTTGTCGTGAACTTCGTCGATGGGTATTGAACTGCCTTTGGAAGTGCGCAGTTTTTGCTCTAAATTGCGGCTTGATTCATTTCTATTCTGCCAAGTGATGTTTAAATCCATGACAGGCTACGGCCTAGCACAGTTAGAGCAAGTGCAATTCAAGCTCTCTGTTGAAATAAAAACACTTAACTCCAAAAGTTTGGATTTGGGTTTCAAAATGCCTTCAGCTTTTTATACCAAAGAAATTGAACTGCGGCAGCTTTTTGCAGAACGTCTTGAAAGAGGAAAGATTAATGTCTTTGTTCGATTTGAACAAAACACAAACACGCAACTTGATGGACGCATTAACCAAGAAGCATTCAAAAGTTATTATAAGAGCCTGTCTGAACTAGCCAAAGAACTTGATGCCTCTCAGAAAGGACTTTTTACGTCTATCTTGCAGCTGCCTGATGTAATCATGCAAAGCGATAACGAAATGAATTTTGAAGTACTCTGGCAGCAAGCTAAGCCATGCTTTCTGAAGGCGATAGCGGACTGCGATGCTTTCAGAGTGCGCGAAGGCAGTACGCTCAAAGTTTATTTGCAGCAATGTTTGCATAATCTGAATGTAGCTCTAGCGCATGTTGTAGAGCTTGCACCAGCAAGACTCCTACGCATACGCGAACGCTTGCTCAAGCAGCTAGAAGACCTACAGACAACCAGCAGTTTTGATAACAACCGCTTAGAGCAGGAGCTCATTTTCTATGTAGAGAAATTAGATATCAGCGAAGAAATTAGCCGCTTAAGAACCCATTTGGCGCTTTTTGAGCAATGTATGTTGGGCGATAGCGCTAAGGCCAGCGATAGCAATTCTATAGGCCGAAAGCTAGGTTTTATTGCGCAAGAAATTGGCCGAGAAATTAACACAATAGGTGCAAAAGCCAATGATGCGGCCATACAGCACGACGTTGTGGGTATGAAAGAAGAGTTAGAAAAAATTAAAGAGCAGCTAGCCAATGTTTTGTAAGTATGAAAGCACCAAGAGTTTTGGATAACGAGCAAGCTGAAAGAGTCGTTCTTAGTATGGATACCTCTACCTCCGTTTGTTCCGTGGCATTACACACACTGAATGGCCTGCTTTTGGCTGAGTCCTCTTTGCATATTTCCAAGACCCATGCGGCTTTCTTGTTGCCAATGATTGCTAGTTTGTATGAATTTACCAACACAAATAGAGCACAAACAGCAGGCGTAGCGTTAGGACAGGGGCCTGGCTCTTATACAGGCTTACGCATAGCCACTGCAAGCGCTAAAGGGCTTGCTCACGCACTGAATTGCCCACTTTATCTAATTTGCTCTTTGGCTGCCTTAGCGGACTCTTTTTATAGCAGGCAGCAAAGCTGGCCAACAAATACTTTTTTTGTCCCCATGATAGACGCGCGCCGAATGGAAGTTTATGCTAGTGTTTACGACGCACTGGGGCAGGAGCTAGAAAAACCACAAGCCAAGATTCTGGACGAGGCAAGCTATGAAGCATACCTTCAGCAAGGACGAGTTTATTTCTTGGGTAATGGTTCTGATAAATATGTAGAGCTGATGCAGAGCCACCCACAGGCTTTTTTTATTAAAGAGTGCTATCCAGACGCAAGAAGCGTGGGGCGGCTTGCTCTGAAAAAAATACGCCAACAAGCAACACCTGCTGACCTCGCCTACTCCAAAGCCTTTTATCTCAAAAACTTTGCGGCTGGTAAGCCCAAATCGTTAGAAGATTACTTCAAGAAGAAAGCCGATTGAGCCAGGCTGCTTTATAAATTCACTGCACTTTTGTTGTGAAAACCAAAAAAAGTGTGCTACTTGGCTG
Organism: Cytophagales bacterium; assembly: GCA_013299045.1. Taxonomy (GTDB): domain Bacteria; phylum Bacteroidota; class Bacteroidia; order Cytophagales; family Bernardetiaceae; genus RDZD01. The sequence continues at coordinate 22,626 of JAAFJX010000016.1, forward strand.
CACTTTGCGGGTTCGCTTAATGTTTGCGCAATTTTGTAAAATACGTTTCTAAAAATTAACTAGGGTTATTTTATGAATGAACACGATATTCGTCTACTTATGGACAATGCAGCTATCAAAGAAGTGGTGGCTGCATTCCGTAAAAATCAAGCGCCACAAGAAGCAGCGCTTATGGTACTTACTGACAATGACTTACTATCAACCATTATGCTTGGCCCAGTGTTAGGCGTTGCGCTTTCAAATAACCACATTAATTTTTTTGAAAGTGTTTATCTAACTCATCTTAGCCGTTTGCTTTCAGAGGGCGGATATTACCACCTGAACGACCCCGTCCTGAAGGCTGCACGCGCCCTTACAAAGCACTTTGAGCAACTAGAAAAACCGCTCTACAAGGCACTCAAAGATATTATCAATGCCTTAGAACACAAATCTGACCTACCTGTTTTAAGCATGATGATAAATATGGGAAATGTGCAAAAAGATGGACTTTCTGCCACCAAAACCATGAACCAAGGGGCTTATCTAAAAATTATTGAGATAGCCGAGCGCCTAGAAATTACGGTTACTACCCCTTATAAGGAGTTCCTAAAAGAATATGCACACTTAGCGCCAAAAGAAGACTAATAAGCAGAGTCAGAGATGGGCTATAAAAACTTCTACACCATTTTGTTATGAAGAACGAAAACAAGGCGCAGATACGCGTCTGGACTCCCGACGACATAGAGGCTGTTCATACTCTTATCGTAGAATTAGCCATTTATGAACGTGAGCCAAATGCTGTTATCAACACCCCCGAACTAATGCGCCGCGACGGTTTTGGTACTCACCCACTTTTTGGATGCTTTGTGGCCGAAAAAAACGGACGGATAGTTGGAATGGCTATCTATTATATGCGCTATTCAACTTGGAAAGGCCGTTGTTTGTATTTAGAAGATATAGTTATTACTGCCAGCGAACGCCGAACGGGTTTAGGCGAAGCCCTTTTTGAGGCTGTACGTGCTGAAGCAAAAGTGCGCGAATGTACCATGATGCAATGGGCAGTTTTGGATTGGAATGAACCCGGTGTCAATTTCTACAAGAAAATAGATGGTGTTGTCTTTGAACCAGAATGGGTTACTTGCAAACTCTTTTTTTGAGCAGGTTTTCAAGAAGTAACTCTGCTGCTTTACGATGCAATAGCATTGAGAATGCGGCAGAGATAGCCTATTTTGAATTATGGACTATCCTGATTAAAATTGCTGCCGTAACAACACCTGTTTTCAACAAAATGAGTTTATGAAAAACTATATAAAAATTGTATTATTCTTTGGTTTAGTTCTTCTGAATGCGCGCCTTCTCTGCGCGCAAGACGAGCCTACAAGCGCTCAGACTAATCCTGACAGCATTAGTGTAGCTTATCGCTATATCACGCAGAGCAAAATAGGTCTGCATATCATCAAGAAAGGACAGCTTTTTGGTACGGTGAATGATACTGGTCTTGTCGTAACACCCTTTAACTACGAAAGCATAGCCTTTTTTGCAGATGTGGATAGCACCTGCGACCATTGGGAGGGCGTACTCAAAATAAAACGAGGTAAAAAATATGCGCTTTCTTATCCAGACGGCAAGCCTTTTACAGATATGAATAATGATGACATACAGTTTCTGAAGGGTTCTTGTGGCACAAACACACCAGCTGCCTATATTGTGGCTGTCAGGCAGAATGGCAAATGGGGCTTAGTAGATGCTAAAGGGGGGCTTTTTATAAAGGCAGCTTATGATGATGCCAAGTTATTGCTGACCCCCGACACCCTGCCTACAAGCCCTGAGATTCTGTTAGTTAATAAGTTAGGAAAATTTGGTATGATGAACCTAAGAACGCAGGAAGTACTGCCTTCTCAGTACGAAAGCATTGTATTTCATCAATACATCAAAGAAAAGAATAGCCAGTATGCCTTACTAAAACTCAGAATGAGCGCAAAAGTGGGTATTTATAATCTCAAAGATAAGAGCCAAATTTCTAATCTCTATGAAGAAGTAGGTCTCTTTTCTGATGGCCTCGCGCCTGCTTCAAAAAACAGAAAGTTTGGATACATAGACCTCAAAGGCACTGAGAAAATCAAGCATCAATTTGAAAATGCGTCTTCTTTTCGTAATGGCTTAGCAGTGGTTACCCAAGGCAACAAAGGCTTCATAATAAACAGCAGCGGCAAGCCCAATGGGCAAAAATACGAATCTGCTGTTTGGCTTTGCGCCGAAACCAACAACAGCAGCTTTTATAAAAGTTTGGTATTGATAAAGCTAGAGGGTAAGTATGGTATTCATACCGCTGAAGGCAAGGAAATTTGTGCTGCCAAATATGAAAGTATCCAATTCAACGAAAAAGACAACAGTTGCACTGGTTTTATAGGAAAGGCTGAAGATTCTATTGTTCTGAGAATGCCCAGCAAATAAAGGAGTTTCCGCAAGCACGCACAAAGTCCTTTTTAGCTTTATTTTTATTCAAAAAGGGCGAACACCTAAGTTCGCCCTTTTTATATGTACTGTTATCTCTGTGTGAATGAATAAACGCCTTCCTGACCCGCCAAGTTGTAGCCTCTAATAATTAGGCGGCCTCGGGAATTTTCTAGAAGACCTATCAATTGTTTCGGGTTACTAACAGGCTGGTCGTTGATAGATATGATGATAAACTCTTCTTCAATGCCTTGTAATTTGCCGCCAGCATTTTCAGAAATGATTACGCCATTTTCTATGTTAAACTTATTTTTAAGGTGTTTGGGTGCGCTTTCAAAAGAAGCGCCCAGTCGCTCAGAGCGCAGCATATCAGTCTTTACAACATCTGAACCGCCATCAATATTGGTTAGCTTTACTTTAAATTCTTTTGGTTCACCTTTGCGTTCTATTTTGAAGCGCACCTCCTGTCCTGGTCTGTAATAACTCATTTGTTCGTCATAATCAGACTTTGAATCAATAGCTACTCCATTGATTTCTAAAATAATATCGCTTCGGCGCAAACCTGCTTCAGCAGCAGACGCATCTTCTTCGAGAGCAAAAATAGCAACACCACGAATACTTTTTAAGTCTAGGCGTTCCGCAATTTCTTCAGTAACTTCCACTACATCAGCCCCAATAAAGGCTTTTTGGACGATGCCATAGTTCTTGAGGTCAGCCACAATTTTAGCTACCATGTCCGAAGGAACAGCAAAACCATAGCCCATATAAGAACCATTTTTAGAATAGATAGCCGTATTAATACCCACCAACTCGCCGCGGTCGTTCACCAACGCACCACCACTATTACCCGGATTGATGGCAGCGTCTGTTTGAATGAAGGATTCCATCGGAAACTGACCATTACCGTCCAGTTTGCGGCCTTTGGCACTTACAATTCCGGCAGTTACTGTAGAATTGAGGTTAAAAGGATTACCCACGGCCAAAACCCATTCGCCTACCTTTAAGTTTTGGGAAGAGGCAAAACGAACGGCAGGAAGTTTTTCTGCTTCAATCTTGAGGAGAGCAATATCTGTTGCGGGGTCTGTACCCACTACTTTAGCTTCATAGTTGCGTTTGTTGTGGACAACCGTAATGCTCTTGGCTCTTTTGATAACGTGATTATTGGTTACAATGTAGCCATCAGGCGAGATGATAACACCAGAGCCAGTCCCGAGCACTTCATAATTCTGCTCATGCCCGCCAAAGAACATATCCATCCATGTAACTTGCTGAACACCAGTAGAAATTGTTTTAATGAATACAACTGTGGGAGCGCTAATGGCAGACGCTTCTTTGAGGTCTGGGAGGGTCTTAATGCTGCTGAAATCTGCATTTTGGAAAATTTCCGCATCTTTGGTGCTGCTGGCTTGCTCAAAATTAGGGCTGTTATTGTAAATGACTAAGTAAAAAAGAATTGCGCCCAGAAGCCCTGAAAAAAATCCGATAGCAGCTGTTTTTAATGTGTGTTGCATATTTGCTTATTGTTTGAACGGGTATATGAGTATTTAAGTTCAAAATTAGTATTTGTGTGCTTGAATCAACCAACAATACAATCCTAAAACGACAAAACTATATTTGTAGTTTATTAAAGACTCTTAAAAAAACTTAAATTTTGGATATGTAACAGTGGTGCTTGTTGCACAACTTCGCCAATGATTTTAAAAGCGAAAATCAAATCAGTAAAAATTTATGCAATTTTAATTCACTTTTCATTTTATTTGCCTAGTCGTGATAATTCGCTTTGCAGCGGGCTTGGTCAAACAAACCCAACGCATAATGTATTTTAAAACGCATTTTGTAGAAGAGCAGCCTGCATCTTTTCTTGCAGTTGTGTAGAGGCGCTTACAAGCGGCAGACGTACCTCAGCCGAACATATCTGCAAGAGAGATAACATTTGCTTGATACCCACGGGGTTTCCTTCTGCAAACATAAGGACGTTTGCGTCTAGTAGTTCAAACATTCGCTGTTTGGCGCGTTCAAAATTACCTTCTAGGGCATAGTCAGTCATCTCTGTAAATGTTTTTGGAAAGGCATTGGCCATCACAGCAATCACACCAATAGCGCCCAGCGCAATGAGTGGCACTGTCAGGGCATCATCACCCGCAAACAATTCAAAACCAGGCGGTTTGTCTCGTATAATTTGCATACACTGGGCAATGTCTCCGGAGGCTTCCTTGATACCTATGATGTTGGGGTGAGAAGCAAGACGCAAGGTTGTTTGCGCCGAGATATTTGAGCCAGTTCTTGCTGGTACGTTATAAAGAATAATAGGCTTGGGGCTAGCGTCCGCAAAAGCCATATAATGCCTATAAATGCCTTCCTGAGTAGGTTTGTTATAGTACGGAGACACCGACAAAAAAGCGTCAATACCCTCCGTATTAAGCTCGTTCAAAAACTCAAGGATTTGTATGGTGGAGTTGCCGCCTAAGCCATAAATAAGAGGTAAACGATTGGTATTGTTCGCTTTAATGAAATCTACAACAGCTTGTTTCTCGCGACGGTTAGTGGTAACGGACTCACCAGTAGTGCCATGAACTACCCAAAAGTCCACGTAGTCTTGGGTGTGTTTGAGCAAGCGGCCTAATCCTGCGTAGTCTATCTCTTTTTGCTCGTTGAAGGGTGTTACGAGTGCCACACCCGTCCCTTTAAGATTCAAATTCGTCATATTGCTTAAAGTCAAATAATTAACTTAAAATTTACAAGGTCGCAAAGTAAATTTCATTCTGGATGCCGCAAAGTTCCTAAAATACTTTCAAAAAGTATCTAAATATGCCTTTAAAAAAAGCACAAACTCTTTAAATTTTAAACCAGCGTAGAAAGGAATCAACTCATAAAACTGGGTATATAACAACCACTTTTATTTTTTTTATTTTTTTATAACAAGTATGCAACCTAAATAGTTTCTCTCGCATCTAGTCATTGTAACACGCTAAAATATGCGCTTCTTCTCAAAAATAGACACCGAACAAGACCTCATAGCAGCCTGCCAAAAGGGAAAGACATCTGCCCAGCGCCTGCTCTATGACAAACATTCAAAAAAAATGTTTGGCATCTGTTTGCGCTATATGGGTAATGCTTTTGAGGCTGAAGATGTGCTTGTAATGGCTTTTACGCGCATATTTGAGCACATTGGCAGCTACAAGCATGAAGGCAGCTTTGAGGGCTGGATACGCAAAATTGTTGTAAATGAAGCACTGGGGCAGCTGCGTAAAAAAGGACGTGTTCATTTTGAAGAGCTAGAAACGGCTGACTATAACGGACACTTTGATGTACAAACAGACCGCCTTGGCGCAGATGAACTTATGCAACTCATTAAAAAATTGCCCGATGGCTACCGAACAGTTTTTTCTATGTATGCCATTGAAGGCTACTCACATCAAGAGATAGCGGATAAACTTGGCATTTCTGAAGGCACCTCAAAATCGCAGCTCAACAGGGCACGCGCTCAGCTCAAAGAAGCCATAGAAGCTCTTGAAAACCGCGACCAACTTTTTTTCAGTACATCAACCAACAGCCACTAAGCAATTAATTCTTTTTCCTATGACAAAGCAAAACATTCATATAGATAGGCTTTTTAAAGACAAACTCAGCCACCACGAAGTTGCGCCTTCCTCAAAGGCATGGGAGCGCATACAAGGTTCTAAAACCTCAAGAGGTTGGCTGTGGTGGTTGCTGCCTCTGCTGTTGTTAGGCGGCTTTGTAGGCTACCGCTCGATGGTACTGGTCAGCCATAGCCCAATGGACAAGGCAGCGGTCTTGGCGCATGAGCCAAAAGGTTGGGGTACTCAGGCGACTAACGTCATTGCAGAGCCTAAGGATACTGAAGTAAGAACAAATACATCTAAGGTATTTGAAGATAATCACTTAAATCCAATGAATACGCCTAAAGAAAAAGCACAAAGCACAAGCGAAGCGAATGTTAAAAGCATACAAAGCAAGAATACCAAACAGTTTGCTAAGCGCCGTTCGCAATCAAAAAGTAAAGCAGCAAATGCGTCTATACTGGCTGATGCTTCATTAGATATGATAGGCTCTGTCGCGGTATCTGAGCCAATTAGCAGCCCTATTGATAGTGCTGTAGGTTTATCAGAAAAAACGAATGCTGGGTCAGCGATTCGGTTTGCAGATGAGAATAGCGAAACCAGCAATGCGCCACGATTTAAAGTGTCCGTTAATTTAGGGCAAGCAGGTAGCGCCGAAGAGAGCGCTGAGAGGCTGCCCATTGACCCAAAGTACATGAAAGAAGCTCCTAAAAATCCATTTGTGCGTGCTTTCCAAAAAGTAAGTGAGTGGGTTAAAAATTGGCGCAAATAACAATACCAAAACCCCAACTGTTTATCACCATTCTCATTCTTCAAACACAACCCATTATCAAGAACACACCATGAAAACTAGTAACTTTTTTGACCGCATGAATGCCCACGTTTTGAAACTGGCCTGCCTACTTATCTTTGCAATAGGCTTCACGAATGCCAGCAAAGCGACTGCCTTAACATCACGCAATAGCCCAGATACCATCGTTATCTCGTTCGGCGATAGCAAAATGTATTTTGTAGTTAAGAATACCCAAGACCGAGAAATGCTTCGCGAAATGGACTTGAATGCTATTGTTCAAAAGACTATCAGCGTTATGGATTCTGCTCAAAAAACAGGCTCTACCATTGTAGTCAAGGACGACTTGGGCAACAACGTTACAGTGAATGGCGCATCTACACCCACCGAACTTTCTATTGCCAGTGGCCAAAATACAGTAGCACGTGTGCGCATACAAGATAAGGACGGTTGTTATGTGTACAAAGAGCGTAAGAACGATGCCAAAGCATCAGGGCAGGGCAGTTCTCATAATTATAGTTATAGTTATGACTACGATTATGACTATGACTACGATTATGACAACGATTGCGAAGATAGGCGCTATCACCTCTTGGAAAGCGGTTTGCGTATGGAATTAGGTTTTAATAATTTCATTCAAAACAGCAAACTCGTATCTGATAAGCCTTATGATTTAAACCCACTTGGTTCACGTTACTTTGCGCTTTACAGCAGCACAAATTTAGCCTTGGGGCATCGCCAACATACACCATTGAGCTTAGATTTTGGCTTGGGTTTGGTTTGGAACAATTTTATGTTTCAGGACAATGTAGAAATAGCTAAAGGCAGCAGCAGCGTTGAGTTTGTTAGCTCGGACAAAGACCTCAAAAAATCTAAACTCACAGCTCTCTACCTTTCCGTGCCAGTTCTTCTAAAATATAATTTTGGCAAAAAGCATTCTAGCAGCGTCCGAGACGGGTTTTATATAGGAGTAGGTGGCTACGTGAGCTACCGCCTGAACAGTTACTCAAAACTGATGTACTTTGACGGCGACGGCAAGCAAAAAGATCACTTAGGCTCAGATTTTTATCTGAACGATATTCGCTACGGCCTTATGGGCGAAGTAGGCTTGGGAAGCCGTTACGGTACAAATGCCGCCATATTTGCCTCTTATGACCTAACGCCTGCCTTTGCCACCAATAAAGGCCCTAAAGTGAACGTAGTCAATTTTGGAATCCGCATTTTTTAAACTACAAACAATAGTGAGTGGATAAAAAGGCATTTAAAGACACTCAATAATTTAGCCCCAATTCAATTTGAATATCACCACAAAAGCGGCAGTTATTTTAACTGCCGTCTTTGTGGTAAACAATCATTCTTGAGAATATATCTAGTCGTCCTTTAAAATACATCTAAAAGATTTTTTATCAGTGAGTTAAACAAGCATTTCATCTTCAAAATTTCTTAGTTTTTAACCTATTTTGTCAAAAAACTGGCAAAATCTAAAGGGCTTTTTAAGTCCTGCACTGCCTCGCATCAGACAAAAAAGCAGAAAATAAACTGAATTGGTTCGGTCGTTTCAGGATAGCTTGCAGGGCCTCTGAACAGCTATATTTTTAAGTTGAATTCAACTTGAATTTATCAGAGAAGAATAGTGTTCATAAAACAATATTTTTTTAATTTTTTTAAATATTTTGTACGTATAAAAATTTCTTGTAATTTTGCACAAAAATATTCTGATACGGAACACATACACTCTTCTGTGGCTCTTTGCGCAGAATTTAATTCCACATACACTCTTGTTAAGTATTTTTAAAAGTAAAAAGTCTAAAAAATGGCTAAGCTCAAACAAGTTATAAAGCAATTATCCGATGCGGATTTCCGAGTTATACACACCGAACTCTTAGGGAGTAGTGCGGACAAATCTGCTTATTTATTGACCGCATTGCGTAACGGTCAGGCCAATGACGCACGTATAATGGAAGAGCTAGATGTCAATACAAATGCCTATTACACGCTCCGCTCACGCCTGAATCAAAAAATTGAGGAGTACCTGCTTCAGCAAATGGAAGCGCCAAGAACCGATTTACTCAAGAAAATCTTGAATATTTCAGATATTATTTTCACTAAGCCGCGTGCCATTGCATCTGCCTCCTTGCGTAAGTTAGAAAAGGAACTCATAGAGTATGACTTGTCGGGTGAGTTAATAATGGTGTATAAAAATCTAAAAAAATTGCATATAAACTCGTCTGATTATTACACCTATTCGCAACTTTACAATAAGCACGTCGCATTTACGCTAGCCGTGGACAAGGCTGAAGATATTTTGTCCGAATACTTCAAGCGTTTCGGTTTATACAGCCTCTCTAACGACCCTGAAGACCGTTCCGCGCTTTGCTTGTTGTCTGATGAAATGACCAATGTGGCCAAACTCTATGATTCGCACCGTTTGTATGTGTATAACAGTCTCTTAACAGTCTTTCATCGTCTTTTTGTTATTGGCGACGAAAACGCACCTAGGTCTAGTGAGCCTATTGAAGACATTTTGGCTAAAACAGCTAAGATATTGCAAAGTTTTCCGCTAGACCCCGTCTATCATCACCTTAAGCTCCCGCTCGAATACCTAAAAATGGAGTATTACAACCACTATGGTATTTACAGAAAAGCAGATAGAAGTTATGAAGAAATAAGCGAATCTTATCCGTATTTGCTTTCTAATTTTTCGGGCTATACATTCCCCTCACGTGTTCTTTTTACACGCTTAGAGCGCGCTATACGCTTACAAATGACTGAAAGCTTGGAAGCAGAGAATGAGGTTATCTTCCAAGACTTAGATATTCCATTTGAAGATGTCCCTTTTGTAACCAATTATTACGTGTATCGTTCGCTTTGCTGCCACTTTGCAGGTGAGCACGAAAAAGCAGCTAAATGGTTAAACGATTTGCTTTCAGAGGTTTCTCTCAAAAAATATCCGCTTCTTTATATGGAGCTAAAGGCTCTCTTAGCTTTAGAATATTGTTTGGCCAATGACAATGAACTTTATACGCAAGTGGTTGGCAGTGCGCAGCGCCAGATACGAATTTATGGCAAAAACGATTGCGAAAGCGTTGCTACATTTGTAAAGATTCTAAAAATACTCACAAGTGAGTCCAAAAAGGATAAAGATGCAAAAATATTGTTGATGACTCAAAAGAGCAGCTATAAAAACAGCAATATCTTTAATCCAATGCGTTATATCGTTTTTGATGAGCGTATTATAGGGCTAGGCTCTAAAACCCGTCTCACGTACGTTGACCCAGATGATGACATGGATAACGAAGATGCTTAGTTTTCTTGGTCTTGTACTTACAAAATATTGGTTTTCAGGAAACCTTGAAATTCGTTCATAGATGGCCTTTACTTATTTTGACTTTGACTTTAGGTACGTGGGTGCAGACGGCAAGCCATACGGACGAACGCAACGCGGCAATATTAAAGATGATGGTTTAACGCTCGGTGAAGACGTGCTCTATTTCCATTACATCTTTGATACTGCCAAGGATTATGACGACTTAGTCTTAGTCTTGTTTCCGGCCATAGCCGCTGCCAGCAGTATTACGGATAGAGTCTTGAAGGGCACAAACGCTCTCGTTTTAAGACTAGAACCAGATAATCTGCTGGCTGTAAAAAGTCAGATAGACAGAAAATACACAGCGCTACAGGCCAAGCTCAAACGCGAAAAAATGGGCTACCAAAAAAATCTGCACAATTTCCGTATCACGCCTTGTCCTGTTTGTGATGCTACCATAGACCTCTCTCAAAGGCCAGACACGCCCTACATTTATTGCCGATACTGCGAAACCATTTTTAATAAACACCGACATTTTTTTACGGGGGCTGATAAATACGCACTCTGCTATGAATGTGGTTATTACAGCCAAGTAAAACATTATAGTGGATTAGGAACAAAGGACTCCAAAGAGTTTTGCATTAACTGTGCGGAGTCCCATATCGGTAAGGACTGGACACTCGTTTTTAAGCGCCCTTTGCACTTTTTTGCAAAAATACAAACCCAGCAAGAAGCAAATCCTCACTTCACGGATTTGGACAGAGCCAATAAACTAGGCCGAAAAGGTGAACTTAGCAAGGCAGAAGTCTTTTACAACAACATGCTGCTGCACGTAAAAAGTTATCCCGCCATTCATTATAACTTTGGCAAAGCCATTTTGGATATAGCTCATCATATTCTGGCCAACCCGCAATCCGCAGAAGATTTGGCACAGGTTAATGACCTCCTGACTCGTTCTGCTGCACAGTTTGAGATGTCTTTAAAGGCTTGTTGTAACTACCAACCTACTTTAGAGATACTCAAAAAATTCAGCGACCTCCCCTACGTGAAGCGTTAAGAACTGACACTCGCTAAAACTGAGCAGTCAAACGCTGGAGCATATAAAATTCCAGCACTAAATTAAAAAAAACAAGCGCTTTGCTTTTTTTTAGCAGCAAGTCCTTATATTTGCCTCAAACAACTCAAATAAAAGCAATGAGCGAAAAAATTATATTTTCTATGGCAGGGGTGAATAAGATTTACCCACCCCAGAAGCAAGTTCTTAAAAACATTTACCTATCCTTTTTTTATGGCGCAAAAATAGGTGTTATCGGCCTAAACGGTTCTGGTAAATCCTCTTTGTTGCGTATCATTGCTGGTATAGACAAAGAGTATCAGGGTGAAGTAGTCTTTTCACCTGGCTATACCGTGGGCCTACTTGAACAAGACCCCAAGCTAGACCCTCAAAGAACTGTCCGCGACATCGTTGAAGAGGGCGTACAAGAAACCATGAATTTGCTCAAAGAATACGAAGACTTGAACGCTAAACTAGGCGACCCTGATGTATATTCTGACGCTGACAAAATGGATAAAGTGCTGGCAAGGCAGGCCGAAGTACAAGAAAAAATTGATGCCACAGATGCCTGGGAAATAGACAGCAAGCTCCAACGCGCTATGGACGCACTGCGATGCCCACCCGAAGACAGTATTATTGGCACCCTTTCGGGAGGTGAAAAACGCCGCGTGGCTCTCTGTCGTCTTTTGCTCAAAGAACCTGATGTACTCCTTCTTGATGAACCTACCAACCACTTGGACGCTGAGTCGGTGCATTGGTTAGAACACCACCTGCGCGGCTATAAAGGAACTGTTATCCTCATCACACACGACCGCTACTTCTTGGATAACGTAACAAGCTGGATACTTGAACTAGACCGCGGAGAGGGTATTCCTTGGAAAGGCAACTATTCCTCGTGGCTAGACCAGAAACAAAAACGACTAGCTGGCGAAGAAAAGACCGTTTCTAAGCGCCAAAAAGCCCTAGAGCGAGAACTTGAGTGGGTACGCATGAACCCTAAAGGTCGTCAAGCAAAACAGAAAGCACGTTTGACTGCCTACGATAATTTGCTGAACGAAGAAGGCAAACAGCAAGAGCAGAAATTAGAAATATTTATCCCCTCTGGCCAACGCTTAGGCGACAAGGTTATGGAGGCCAAGAACCTTTCAAAAGCTTATGGCGACAAGCTGCTCTTTGATGACCTGACGTTTTCTCTGCCAAAAGGTGGTATTGTGGGTGTTATTGGCCCTAACGGAGCAGGCAAAACCACGCTTTTCAACATTATTACGGGCAAAGAAAAACCCGATGGAGGCACCTTTGAACTCGGCAGTACTGTTCAAATCTCTTATGTTGATCAAGAACACAACTTTCTTGACCCTACCAAATCCGTTTGGGAGGTTGTTTCAGGCGGTAACGAAATTCTAGACTTAGGCGGCAAAGAAGTTAATTCTAGGGCTTATGTGAGCCGATTTAACTTTAGTGGTGGAGACCAACAGAAAAAAATTAAAGAACTTTCGGGCGGTGAGCGTAACCGTGTCCATTTGGCCATGATGCTCAAGCAGGGCGCTAACCTGCTCATGCTTGATGAACCTACCAATGACCTTGATGTCAATACCTTACGTGCATTAGAAGAAGCTGTTGAGAGTTTTGCAGGCTGCGCTGTTATTATTTCGCACGACCGCTGGTTCTTAGACAGAGTGGCGACACACATTTTAGCCTTTGAGGGAGACTCTCAAGTTCGTTACTTTGAGGGTAACTTTAGTGCTTATCAGGAAGACCGTCAGAAGCGCCTAGGCGACGAAATTCCACAGCGCATCAAATATAAAAAACTAGTGAAGTAAAGCGGCTAAAAGCTAAGACAGCTAGCCTGATATCGATAAATAGCTTAAAAAAAGTCATTATTTAGGTATCATTTTTTTTGTACATTTGCTATTCTCAAATTCATTGAGACCTGCACAACACTCAAAACTTAACCATAAAGAGGAGCCAGCTAATCTGTAACTCCTCTTTTGGTAGCGTCGTGTCGGTTTTATAGTAAACAGATGAACGTTTTGTCTTTTTTATAACATGAAAACCTATCTTAATACCCTTTTTGTCCTTTTTGTTTTGCTCTGTATAAGCAGCGCTTGCAACAAAGAAACTACTGCACCGGTTAGCAAAAATATTGAAAAAGGGCTGCCCGAGTTTTTCAAAGAAGGCTTTTTTGTGTTGAATGAGGGTAACTTTGGGTGGGGCTTAGCCACCATAGACTTTTATTCTTTAAAAGAGCAAAAAATGTATAATGATGTTTTTGCCAAAGCAAACCCCAAGGGGTTATTAGGAAATGTTTTGCAATCAATGGCCGCTGACAATGATTACTTTTACTTAGTTGTCAATAATTCTCAAAAGATAGAAGTTCTCAGCAAACAAAATTTTGAGGTAAAAAAAACCATAAGGGGGTTTAACTCGCCACGTTACCTAGCATTTGACAAAAGCATTTTACCCAAAAAGGCTTATGTAACAGAGCTTTATAGTAATATTATTCAAGAATTTAACCTTAGTAGCAATACTATCACGAACAGGATAAACACCAATGCCAGAACTGAAAAAATAGTAGCACATCAAGGGGTACTTTTGGTAGCTTGTGGCGATTTAGATTCTAAAAAAGGGCAACTGCTTGTTCTAGACCCTCAGCTAAGCCAAATTACGAAAAGCATTCCGCTATCGAGTATGCCGCAGGATATTATCATGGACGGGAGCAACAAAATTTGGCTGCTTCTGGGCGGCAACAAAGAGGAAAAAGCAGCGCTTGTATGCTTGAACAATGATTATGAGCAAGAAAAACAGATGGATTTTGCTAGTTTAGAGGATAAACCCAGAAAACTTTGCTATGATGCAGAAAAAAAACTTTTTTATTATCTCAATAAAAATTCTGTTTTTCGTGTGGAAGCGGAGGCTTCTGCATTGCCCACTAAACCGCTTATACAGAACATTGGCCGACTAATTTACGGTATGGCACTAGCCCCAAATGGTGAAACGCTCTATCTTACCGATGCCATTGACTATCTGCAAAAAGGCAAAATCTTTTTTATGAATGCTGGAACTGGTCAGCAACAGGCTGTATATGAAACAGGGGTTATTCCGAACGAAATATTTTTTGTGCAATAGAGGCCAACGCAAAAAAGGGCTGCTTAGATGTTTGAATATCCCAACAGCCCTTTTAAATAATTTATTACCAATAGATTAGCTGCGGTCTTTAATAAACGTAGAGACCTTTGGTGCTAGCTCTTTCTGTGAACGATTGCCCACAAAAACACCAATGTGGCCACCAGGGAACTCATATAGTTCTTTGTCCTTTGTGCCAACGTGGTCGTTGAGCGGACGTGTTGCGGAGGGTGGTACGAGGTGGTCGTCGGAGGCATAAATGGTCAAAACTGGCATGGTGATATTTTTGAGATTAACCTTCATGCCATCAATGACCAAATCACCCTTTATAAGCTTATTTTGCTGATACAAGTCCTTGATAAACTGACGGTAACATTCGCCTGCCTGGGCTGGGCTATCAGCAACCCACTTTTCCATGCGCAAGAAGTTCATCAGTTTGCCCTTATCAGCCATCATATCAGGCAGTGAGTTAAATTTTTTAACTTTGCTAAGCGGTTTAAGCAAATCAAAGCCATAGTTCAAGAACTCGCCCGGCACGAGACCGTCATTGCCATCAACCACCTTATCCACGTCCAAATCGCGCGACCATTTGAACAACAAACCGTCTTCGGTATTGAAGTCAAAAGGAGCAACAAGCGTGGTGAGAGTCTGTACCTTGTTGGGGTGTAGAGCAGAAAATATTGTAGAGAAAGTGCCACCTTGACAAATGCCTAACAAATTGACTTTGGGTATCTTATGCGTTTTACGAATGTGGTCAACGCAATCGCCAATATAGCCATTGATGTAGTCGTTCATGGTAAGGTAGCGGTCTTGCTTGGTAGGGTAGCCCCAGTCAATAACGTACACGTCTATCCCCAAACTGAGCATATTGCGCACAAAACTGCGGTCTGGCTGAAGGTCTAGCATCTCAAAGCGGTTTACAAGCGCATAAACCATCAACAAAGGCACTTTGCAAGTGCGTTTGTCTGACGCATAACGGAAAAGACGCAACTTATCTACCTGAAAAACAAGTTCTTTTTCGGCAGTAGCAATATCCACGTCGTTAATTTCAGAAAGCATTTGGTAGCCTTTCCAGAGTTTTTCGGAAGTTTCTACCATTTCTTTTGTCATTTTTTCAATATTCTCTTGCATGACCAGAGGCTAAATTTTGAGGCTTTAAAAGCATTAAACCAAGAAATGAAACAAGGCGCTATAAACAGCCTGATTTCAATCGTAAATATAGGTGTTAAACTAATATTATCCAAATTTTTGTAGGTCTCCCTTATTTTTTTATGAAGAGGCACAAGTTCAATACCAACACAATGGCAGTATATCAGGACATTTTTACTCTATTCACGTTATGGAAAAGATGCGGCTTTATAGGGTGGACAGAACTAGAAAGATTATGCCTTGAATCTAAGACGAAAGGCGTAAGAATCAGAAGATAAGAAAACAGTTGTGCAGGGTGCAGGAAATGGCTATTTCGCCGTTGGGTTACTAAAAAAATAAGTTCTTCAGTAACGTGCCCTAAACTGGCTTTATGTATCTGAATGTAAGATTGATACGCTCTTTGGTAAGGGTCTTTGTTTTCGGCACTTCATGCAGCCAATTTTTTTGAGTGTCGCCGCCCATCACTAACAAACTTCCGTGTTCTAAGCATATCTTAAGGCTTGGTTCTTTTTTTTGTTTGTGTACAAATCGAAAAAAACGATTCTGTCCAAAACTTAGTGAGGCAATGAGTGGTTTGTCGCCTAGTTCTGGCTCATCGTCGGAGTGTAAGCCCATGCTATCTTGTCCTTGGCGATAATAGTTTGCAAGTACGCAGTTGAACTTTGCTTGTAGTCGCTCTTCCAACAGACAGCGAAGTTGGCTTAGTGTAGCACGCCAGGGTAAGGGTTCATTGCGTACACCTGAATAGCGATATTGACAATGTTCATCACCATACCAAGCGACAAGGCGCGGCTCAGGAATGAATTTGCCGAATAGTTTGACACTTTTTTGATGCCATTCAAGGTCTTCTTTTAGTTCATGGAACAACAAAAAAGCCTCCTTTTTCTTAAAAAAAGCAGGAAAATAGCTAACTTCTGCACCTTTTAAAGCCAAAGTATAATTCTGAAGTGGCTCAAATAACATGACAAAAGGGTTCTCTCTGATATAATTTTGAGCAAATAAGAATAATTTTTCATTAAAAACGCCAAAGAAAAAGGCTTTTCCGTAAAAAAGCCTTTCTTGATGTTATTTTGGTGAGTCAAATCTTAGTCATTAGTCATCAAACTCGTCCTCGTCTTCATCGTCTTCCATTTGCTCCCCGTCGCCCATTTGGACTGTGCAAGACGAGAAGGAAGCAGTTGCCGTACAGAACGCAAACGCTATGAAAAATCTTAAAAATATTTTTTTCATTTGAGTTGTCTTTATTTGTGAAACAAATTTTGAGTAAAATACAATGACATATTACTTAGCAAAATCTTTGCCATTTTTAGAAAATTATGGCCTACTGTTATCAACGCTTTTGCGGTTATGCTAACAGAATCGTGTTTGCTAATTGGGCAAAAAAGCCCCCCTTTGTAGTTTGTTTTTATCTTAAAACACCAAAAAAGAAGAAAAAATTATTCTGACTTCCCGTTCTTTTGAAAAAAACGACTAGCCCACAATATCATGCAGGCTGCAAGGGAGCAGAATGCACATATCTGCATCGGCAAAGACAGGGTAGCTAAAGTGTTCTTAAAAAGATAGCCGCTTATCAATGCTCCAAGCCCTATGCCTATCTCCAAAGCAACATATACCGTGGCCATGGCACGCCCACGATGTTCAGTATGGCTTAAATCTATTGCCCACGCAGTCAGAGTAGGCGAAAAAACCCCATAAGCAAGCCCCATAAAAGCTGCTCCCACCAAAAGTTCCATTAAATTCGTAACATGGCTAATGCCGAGGAGGGTTACAAACTGGACAAAAGTAGAAACCATTAATAAATTCACTCGCCCGTAACGGTCTGAAATGCTGCCAGACAGTAAACGAGATATGATGGAAGTCATTGTAGAAACGGTAAGAAAAAGACCTTTATTCTTTTCGCCAAGCAACATGAGCCAGTCGGGAGTAAGCGTGAGCATAGTGCCAAAAGAATAACTGCCAAAGATGATAATCACTGAGGGCAAGAGAACCCTTGGCTCAAAAACCTCCGACCAGCGCAGTGAGATTTCACGCCACCGAAAGGGCTGAGGTTCAGGCAAGGTTTCGTGCATGGCACGTACACTCAAAAGAGAAATCAAGGCAAAAAGCGCACAAATATTACAAAGCCAAAACATACTGATATATTGGCTTAGATAACCGCCCAGACCCGGGCCAAGCGCCATACCTACACTGGCCGTCATGCTCAGAATGCCTACACCTTGCCCGCGTTTGTCGGCTGGAATTATATCAGCAGAAAGCGCAAAAAGGCCTGTGGGGTGCATACCAACTGCTAAACCGTGAATAGAACGCAACAGCAAAAAAAGAAAGACCGTTTGGAAATGTGGATAACTCACAAAGCAAATAAAACTCACGGCCGCTCCAAAGTACATGACGGGTAACCTGCCTATTCGGTCAGCCAAGCGCCCACCCAAGGGGCGGCTAAGTGCAGCAACGGCTGTGAAAAGCCCTATGATATAGCCCTTGTGTTCTGCACCACCCAAACGACTCAGCCAGTTTGGAAACTCTGGAAGCGCCATATTCAATGCAGTAAAGAATAGCAGCGCGTTCAAGCATAAGAACCAAAATTGATAGGAATAACCCGCTAGTTGCTTTTGCATGAACTTAGAGATAGGCTAAAAAAGAGCGCAAAGATAGACAAAAAAAATCTTATTTACCAAATAAACCTGAAAGCAGCATGGCATCTGTCATCAAGATGTTTGCTTTGTTAAAAGTAGGTAGCAATCCTTGAAGTACAGTTAATTTATTTATAATCAGCGAATTAAAAGCTACCTAAACGGCTTACTTCTAGAAAACTAAGTCATAAACAACAGTTCTTGATGCGGAAGCCCTACAAAAAAATAGTTAAACTTTGTGCAATGCCTAAATTCTATTATTTTTGTGGCATATTACTCTTACGACCTATGCAGACCCAAGTATAGCAAGGGGCGCTTAGTTCTTCTAAAATAATATCTACAAAAAGAATTGACAAACAAATGATTGTTGCGCTTTCAGAACTCCCTTCGGTAGAGGTTTTACATGAAAAATTTAACCAAGACAAATCATGGGGGCTTTCTACATTGCTAAATCTTTCAGGCTGCGATGGCTTCAAAATATCCGATAAGACCAGCATTGAACAATATTTGATAGAACTCTGCCAACTTCTGCAAGTAACGCGCTACGGCGAAGCGCAAGTGATTCATTTCGGCAAAGACCCACGAATTGCTGGGTATTCGGCTTTTCAGCTGATTGAAACCTCTGCCATTTCGGGGCACTTTGTGGACGAAAATAACACCGCATATATTGATATTTTCAGCTGTAGATTCTATGATTATAACGTAGCGGCTAATTTTACCAAAACTTTCTTTGGGGCTGAGCGCTGCGAAGTGAGTGTTTATTTGCGCTAAAATGTTCAGTGCCTTTATTCTATGAGCGATGTCATTAGGCTTCTACCAGATTCCCTTGCTAACCAAATTGCTGCTGGTGAGGTGGTGCAGCGCCCTGCATCTGCTCTAAAAGAACTTCTTGAAAATGCTATCGATGCGGGCGCTCAGAGCATTACAGTCCTTATCAAAGACGCGGGCAAGGTTTTGATACAGGTCATTGACGATGGTGTGGGAATGTCTGATACAGATGCGCGTCTGTGTTTTGAGCGCCATGCTACCTCAAAAATTAGGCAGCCAGACGACCTTTTCGCTATCAAGACTTTCGGTTTTAGAGGCGAAGCTCTGCCCTCCATTGCTGCCGTAGCGCAAGTAGAACTCATTACACGCCGCATACAAGACGAAGTAGGCGTTAAAATACATATAGAGGCATCTGAACTAAAAAAACAGGATTATACTGCCGCACCAACAGGGACATCTATAGCCGTCAAAAACCTGTTTTTTAATGTTCCGGCACGCCGCAAGTTCCTTAAAGGCAACAATGTAGAGTTTAAGCACCTTTTGGAAGAGTTTCAGCGAGCGGCCCTTGCTTATCCACACATCTCATTCAGATTCATCAGTAACGACCAAGAACTCTATAACCTCAGTGGTGGTCTATTGGCCAAACGCATCGTGGGCATTTTAGGCAAAACCTACCAACAAAACCTTGTGAGCTGTGAAGAAGAAGTACAAGACTATGCACTGACTGGCTTCGTAGGCAAGCCTGAAGTATCAAAAAAAACACGCGGTGAGCAGTTTTTTTTTGTTAATAACCGCTTTGTGAAGCACCCAAGCCTACACCACGCGGTCATGTCGGCCTATAAAGGCTTGCTGCCTGATGAGAATTTTCCTTTTTATGCCCTTTTCATAAGCCTGCCCTACGATAAGATTGATGTGAACGTTCACCCAACTAAAACAGAAGTAAAATTTGAAGATGAGCGCTTGTTATACGCCTTGCTTTTGGCAGCGGTTAGGCGTGCCTTAGGTGTTTATGCCCACGTACCAAGTTTGGAGTTTAAACCAGACGTACTGGACACCACCAATTTCAAAACGAGCGCTTCTAAAAGCCAAACAGGCAAGAATGAAAGTTTTAATAGCGCAAACTCACCACAAGAACGCCTCAGTAAAATAAATACGCATAATTGGGAAAAGCTCTACAAAGACTTGGAAACAGAGCGCCTAGCCGATGCCAGTGAAGAGTTTTCTTTCGTTTTTCAGCAAGACAGCAGCGAAGAGGCCGATTTGAGCACCAATAATTGGCGTGTGGCGAGTAGAGCCAACGAAAGCGGTAATAGCCAAAGCAATGATACAAAAAGTGAGCTTATTTTTCAGTTACACAACGCCTATATTGCAAGCAGATTGCCGAGCAGCCTGTTGCTCATAGACCAGCAAGCAGCTCATTTCCGAATACTCTACGAGCGGTTTATGCGACAGCATCTTAGCCAAAGTCCTATTTCGCAACGCTTGTTGTTTGACCAAGAACTAGCATTGCCGCCCAGCGATGTGGCGCTTTTGCTAGAAAACATCGATTTGTTTAGAAACTTAGGATTTGATTTGCTACTAGAAGCCGACGGCACTCTGCAAGTCCGTTCAGTACCACCTGAGTGTGTACAACAAAGCCAACTGTCAGAGATTATTGCTCAACTCATTGAGCAACTGAGAGCTACTTATAACGATGGCAGCGCTCCAAATTACGTTCATCAGGCCGCTATCACTTTGGCCAAGCGCCAGAGTAAAAAGCGTGGAGAGAAGCTGCTTACAGCCGAAATGGCAAAAATTATTGATGAGCTTTACGCCTGCGAGCAACCCAACTACACACCTGACGGCCAAAAAATACACCTTCTTCTTGATGTTGAAATGCTGGACGGATTGTTTGGTATTTGAATTTGAGTCTTGCGCCTTATCTATGCTTTTCAAAGTCTAAGGCATCTCTATTCAGTACCAGCAGAAAAGATGCTTTTGTTGATTTTGGTTGAGTAGTCTGGCTCCTCTTTTTTTATAAAAAGCAGCACGTTTATTCCCAAACGCACTGCCTTTTTAAGGCGCTTAACTAAACAGTCGTTTTAGTTAGACTTAATAACGCTTGGTGGCGGATTGTCAAAAGTACTGACTTTCCTGACGTTATTGGCGCAATCGCCGCGTGTATTTTGGCCTAATGTATATTCCACGTAGTCGCCCTCTTGCAAGTCATTAAAATCGCCGTCCAGTACATCTTCATAGCTAAAATAGAGATTGTTCGGCGGCAAAGAAATAAAGCCATACCCATTGCGTAGATTCTTGATAGTGCTTATCTGGGCAGTACCACGCACTGCAGCCACGTTATTCGTTACTGTTGCAAACTGCTTAGAATAATTTTGCATGGTATCTTGCGATACAAACAGGCTGTTAATGAGGGGGTCATTTTTGGCTATTCGGTTGTCTATTAACTCGTGCATGGCCAGTGGGTAGGTAACTTCTTCAAGCAACTCCTGCGAGGTTCTCGTTTCGCGTTCCTGGTCGCGCTCGTCTGTATATTTAAAGTCCCAGCTCAATAACATAACCCTTGTTCCGAGTGTGTTCAGCTTACGAATAAGCGGGACGTAGTCGCCGTCGCAAGCAATAAGAACTACTACGCTAAAGCGTTTATAGAGAGTGAGTTCGTAGGCTTCCAGAGCAAGCGATACATCAATGCCTTTTTCTTCTTTTTTTCCATTGCGTGAGCGGAGCGGCAGATAGTGCGTGATAACATTCTCGTTCATAAGAATATCATCAAAAATGCGGTCAGTGTAGAGCTTGCTTTTCTGATAGGCTTCGTAGGCATTTAATCGGCCTCTAAAATAATGAGAATCAACAATATGACACATACGCATATCAACGTTTTCTTCGCGAGCTACTTGTTTTCGGATAAATTCATGCAAGCCTTCAATACTGATGCGTGTTCGGCGTGGGTGCTCGTAGTTATAATAGTTGCTTACTTTCAAGAAATAGTTGCCGTCATAAAAAACACCAATTCGCGTAAGTTTGTTAGCGGAATCATTCAAATTAGGGAACATCTTTGTTTAAATTTTTGGGGGGTAATCTGAATATTTAAAGAACTTGGTTTGTTTTACAAAAGTGAGTTGTAACTAGTTTTTAGTCAAACTATTCTGCTTTATTTACTATTCGTTTTTAAATTTATTTTGTACAGTAAAGATAATTCTTTGAATTATGATGGGCGCAAAATATATGAAAAGCACACAGAAAGCAATAGCTGGCCTGTTTTTTTGTAAAATTTATTGAAACAGCAAAGCCCCACTAGCATTTGCCTATTCAGCTCACTGGTTTATGGAGCCAGGCTATTATCTTGCGCGAACAACTTGTGCTAGAAATGCCAAAAAAAAGGCGATGGCAAGCATCAGAACAGCGTTTAAGTGTGCTGCTTCGTAGTTCATTTGCTCTACTTGTTCATAGATGCTAATTGAAAATACACGAGTTTTTGCAGGAATAGAGCCGCCCAGCATCATAACTAAACCAAATTCGCCTAAACAATGCGCAAAGCACATACATAAACAAACGCGCCAAGTTGGCAATAAATGTGGCCACACCACGCAGTAGAAAGCCTTAAAGCGACTTTGGTTGAGCAATAAAACAGCCTCTTTGATAGCCAGTGGTTGCATTTTTACAGCCTCCAGCAAAGGCGAAAATACAAAAGGGACATTGACAACAATACTCGCTACTAGCAGACCAGAGAAGGTAAAAGCCAGCCCATTTTCAAAAAAACAGCCAATAAAACCCTCTGCGCTCAAAAGTAGCAAGGCATAAAAACCTAAAACACTTGGGGGCAGGGCCAAACTCATGAAGGAAAAAACAGAGAGCAGTGTTTGGTAGCGCTGCGCCAAGAACGAGGCTTGCCACGCCAAAAAGGGCATGGTTAAAGCCAAAAATAGCGTAGTAAGCGCTGCTAGTTTGAGGCTCAAGGCTAGCGCCACCCAATCAATCTGTGCAAACACCGCAGCAGGAGTTAAAAGGATAACAAGTGCTCAGATTTCTGCTTGTTGCAGCGCACAGATTTTTTGCTACTACCTATACGCACATGGTTTAGATTACTCTGGTCAGAAAAAATATCAAAAAGCAGTGTATTTTTAACGGTCAGGTTTTGCACTTTATCCACATTTTCTACTTCAAAGTACAAATAGACGGCATCTTGGCCTACTTCTTTGCCCATGAAGTCGCAACGAGCCGAAGCGGCATTGATTTTCAGGTCAAAATTTTGGGCAAAATAGTGTTTTATATTGGCATCGGTGTCGGGGTGTTCGTTTGGCAAGCCTACATTGTAAAGTCCTTTGTAGTTGCGAGTAAGTAGTTTCTCTAGGTCGTCCGTAAAGATTTTATGCGTAACCTCTATATTATTGAACTGCTCACTATGCACAATGTCGGTCGTCATAATGTGTATAGGGTGTGTGGGCGCAAGGAACGAGGCACATACAGCCAGAATAACTGAAAGACTCAAAAGGCGCTTACAAGGATTAGAGAACATCGCGAGAATCAATCTAAAAGAACTGAATAATTGTAACAATAAATATCAAAAAAGTAAGGAGCGGAAAGAATGTTACTTTAGGAATATAATTATCCCTATACTCAATCAAATACCAATCCAATCCTTTCTTCTGAAAAAGGATATAGTTCACCGTTACGGCAAAGAGCAAGAAGTAAATAACGAAGTAGTAATACTCAATATAAAGCACCGTATCCGTTGTCAGATTGCTTCTGAGGTCTATTTGTGCCAGAATGACTACAAAAATTAATGTGCCTATGATACCCGCAATATCCATAACACTAAACTTAAAAAAGTCTGTTTCGGTACTTTCATCATGCGACACATAAACCGTGATGAACAAAAGCACCACCACCATAATAACTGGGGTAAGGTCAGAGAAAAACACGCTCAGGAAGTCCCTTTGCACAAAGACGTTGAAGTAGAGTTCGGGAAATCTCTCTAGCCCAACGTAATCGTCTATGCCAAAATTAGTGGTATAATTATTCTCGCGATAGCCAAAATAACTGCCCTGTATGCCCCAGCCAGGCAATACCATATCTTCTTCCAAGCCTACTTTTTTAAATGGATTGTAATTGGGATAAGAAGGGAGGTCAGGAATTAGAATCAAATTTTTATCAAAGTCTTTGTGCCAGAAGCGCATCCAAAGGTTCTGGTGGTCAAAAGGATATAACCTAAAGTTAAATATTTCGCGTATGGTGGCTTGCACGTTCCAGCCAATGGTCATAACGCTTGAATCCGCATTAAACTTGCGGTAGGCCTCTTCTGTATTATAGCTTTGGGCTTCGGGCAAGTCAAAGCCCATGCTTACCTCGCTGGTGTCCTTGACGTTATAGCGTTGCCAAATCTTGAACGTAACAAGACAGTTGTATGAAGAAGTAAATTCTATGGATTGCATGAATACGCCAGTAGGCACAAAAAAAGGCTCTGGCTCATTATTTTTAACCGATATAGCGCGACGTTCGGCAATAAATTTATCCAAATCCCCCTGATTATCAATGATGATGTCCATGTCGTCATTATGAACAAAAAAGGTGGTAAAATAAGCCAGAAAAGCCGTCAATATAACAAAAGCGAGAGAAAAAAGCGTAGACTCTGGCCAAGCGTTATCGCCCGCAAAGATGAGTTTGTGCAAACGATAACAAGCAAAAAAGAAAACAGAGCTTCCCAGCGCACCAATCAAATAGAACAAACGCTGCTTTATCAAATAACTGTTCCGCAACAAATCCTCAAAGTTATTAATAGCCTCATTATTCTCTACATCAAAAAAACCCGCCAAACCACTATTCCATATCTTCACCACATCAGGAAAATCCAATACAAAAATTATTGCCGTAACCATCAGGCTGATATATGTGAGTATTAGCAAAAAATTAGATTGGAAGCGAAACTTGATGGGTAAGTTTTTAATATGATGAAGCATGATAAAATACAGGATATTGGTATAGGATTGATTTCAATTTCCCAAAAGTGCCTTTAAAATTCAAAAAAAGCAAATTATACGTCATTTTTTTGTATATGTAAGGACAATAGAATCAATACACTCTCTAACGGCTCTTAGAAAGGGCTTTTTCAATATCAGCAAGAATATCGGAAATATGCTCTAAACCTACTGAAACTCTGATGGTACCGTTTTCAATGCCTACAGCCCTGCGTTCAGCTTCTGTTAGCTTGGAATGTGTAGTGGAAGCAGGGTGCGCCACAATACTGCGTGTATCCCCCAAATTGGCCGTAAAGGACATCATTTCTACATGGCTCAGAAACCTTTGAGCACGCTCAAGGCCACCTTTAAGTTCAAAGGTTACCAAGCCGCCGCCAGTACGCATTTGCCGCTTAGCAAGCGCATATTGTGGGTGTGAGGGCAGGTGCGGATACTTCACATTAAGAACATCAGCAGTCTGTTTATCAATAAATTGTGCTAGTTCTAGTGCGTTTTCGGAGTGTCTTTCCATACGCAAGGAAAACGTTTCCAGGCTTTTAGAAAGCGTCCAAGAGTTAAATGGCGAAAGCGCTGGGCCTGTATGCCGCGCAAAATAACGCACCTCTTTGATAAGCTCCTTAGAACCAAGCACTACGCCAGCAATAACACGCCCCTGCCCGTCCAGAAATTTGGTAGCAGAGTGTGTTACCAAATGCGCGCCCATGAGAGCGGGGTTTTGTACGTGAGGTGTTGCGAAGCAATTATCTACGTTCAGCAAAAGGTTGTGTTTTTGGGCAAGAGCCGCCAGAAGTTCTATATCAATCAAGTCCATACTGGGGTTTGAGGGCGTTTCTACAAAAATCATTTTTGTATTTGGCCGTATGTTTTTTTCAAACTCTTCGGGCTTATCAATATCCACATAGGTATGCGAAATACCCCAGCGCGGGAATATCTTGGTAATAATTTGGTGTGTAGAACCAAACAAAGACCTTGAGGCCAGAAGATGGTCGCCAGCACTCAAGAAAGCCGCCATGCTGCAAAACATAGCCGCCATGCCCGAAGCAAGTGCCATACCGTCCTCCGTATGTTCCAAAATACACAATTTTTTGATGAGTTCGTCGTGATTCGGATTAGAAAAGCGCGTGTAAATATTGCCGTCTTGCTCGTCTGCAAACAAGGCGCGTGCCTGTTCTGCGTCCTCAAACACGAAACTCGAGGTCATAAAAATTGGGCTTGAGTGCTCGCGGTACTGCGTTCTTTGCATTTGGGCGCGTATAGCCTCTGTTTCGGGGTGTTGGTTTTTTTTCATATCCAGTCTTGCTACCTTCTTAGGCTTTGATGATTTCAAATGAATGGCTAATTTCTATCTTCTCAGAAAGCGATTTGGCCACTGAGCAATATTTTTCTACGCTCAACTGTACGGTCTGCTCAGCCGCATTGTGGTCTATATCCCCAAAAAGTTTGTAATGCAAATGTATGCGTTCAAAGGGTTTCACTTGTCCTTCAGCGCGGCGTTGGCCATCTGCTACCACCTGCACGTCCAACAAATTCTGCCGTTTTTTTTGTAAAATAAGCACCACATCAAAGACTGTACAGCCTGCCAAAGAGGCCAATAGTCCTTGCATGGGGCTTGGTGCTAAGCCCTCGCCCAGGCCCCCATCGCTAGGTAGCGCGTCAAACTGAAGTTTTGCACCATTTTCATTTTCGGCCTCAAAATGAAGCCCTTTGTTCAATCTTTTCAGAATTATCTGCATGGTTTTGGTTTGAATTAGTAAGTACAACCTATGAGGCAGTGAATCCTCCGTAAAGTGGCGCTCACAAGAGAACAACCAGTCTATATCAGAAACCCACCCCTACTTTTTTTCTACGGCATACACCATGACGGAATTTCCCCCCCCCGCAGATTTGCCCTGTGCCGTAACCACAACGAGCTTGCTATCAGGCGAAACCGCTAAACCAACAGGGAAAGAATCTGCTGCTATGGAGGCAATCACGCTCATGTCCGAAGTCCGTATAACTGCTATCTTACTTTCATTATTTACCGCCGCAAAAATGTATTCGGCATCAGGGGAGCTATCTATAGTGCGTATCCCATTGCCAGCAAAGCAGCCTTCCCATACAAGATTAATATCTTTGCCCGTTTGTGCCACTTTTGCATCAAGCAGGGTTTTAAGTGGTAATTTATGAACATAACCGCTGCTATTCGTGCTGACGAGTACGTCTGAACCGCGTATAATCAAATGGCGAACGCTGCCCTTCATGCCCGTAACGAGGCCAATGTAGGTCCAATGCTGCATATCAAAAACCGCTATCCCTCCGGTGGTCATACGCCCTACAAGCAGATACTTGCTATCTGGCGTAAAAGTTGTCCCGCGTAGGCAATAACCACATTCTTTGTCACGGTCAATTTTTTCGGTATCGCTAAAGTCCATGCTCAAGCGCTTGCCCACCACAAAGTGTTTCACATATTTAAAATCTTTGGGTGTGGCCGTGCTCACGTCAATCAGGCCTACGGTGTTGTCGCCCCAATGCGTAACTGCTACATAGCGGCCATCGGGCGATGCTGCCACCATCTTGGGCAGAGGGCCTGTAGGCATAACGCGCACAATTTCATCGGTTTGTGTGTCAATAATAGCCACTGCCGAGGGGTCTTGCGCATTCATGTCATAACTGCGGCGGTAGTAAGTAACCCATAAGTACCGCCCATTGTGAGAGAGGCAACTCTCGACTGGCTTTCCTTGGAAGTAGTTTTGGTCTTTGGTACGCTTTTTAAATGCGTAATCAAACGCCGTTGTTTCGCCGTTTAGGAACAGGCTCTGATTGCTGCTATTGAATGTATGACTGATAATTTTGGTGCGCTTGAGTGTTGTGGCATCATAAACAAGCGTAGAAAATCCTTCTAAGCTATTGATATAAAATTTTTTGCCATCTGGTGTAAAAATAGCAGATTTTGGAGAATAAATGCCTTCGTCAAAGTGGTCGTTGGGGTCGGCCGTATTGGCTGTTAGGTGCTGAAAACGCGCCTTGAGCTTCATCTGCACTTCTGCACTTGCAGGCTCTGAAGCTACGCCTATTTTAACGCGCTTGACCTGCGCCAAGGTACTGGTATGAACAAACAGCGCGCTGAGAAGGCTCAAAAGCACTGAGGCAGATAATTTCAAAAGCATGGGTTTTTATAATTGGTTAGCTAAAAACAGTTGTTCCTCTAAAACGAGTGCAAAATTATATCTTTTAATGAAAGGAGGCCTCATCAAAGACATCTAAATTTTTGTAGTGTATGTCTTTTTTAATAAGCCCCATACACACCAGTTTGGTCATTAGGCTCACAAAAAAAGGCCGTTCGTTTTACAGAACAGCCTTCCATTGGTTCTATGCCTGTATCAGAATTACTTGTAGCTGCGCTGAGTCAGTTTAACGTTCTCAAATACAAGTTCTTCTTTATGAAGCTCTTGTATCTGCTTGTCGCCTTTGTGCTCCCACGCCGACACATAACAAAAATCCTCATCGTTACGCAGCGCTTCGCCGTCTGGGGTTTGGTACTCTTCGCGGAAGTGGCCACCACAGGATTCATTGCGTGTGAAAGCATCATGCACCATGAGTTCACCGAGTTCAATAAAGTCTGCAACACGCGCTGCTTTTTCTAGCGTAATATTGTATTCTTCGTTGAGCCCAGTCATTTTGAGGTCGTTCCAGAACAGTTCCTTAATTTTAGCAATCTCAGTTTTGGCCGCCAAAAGCCCTTCGGCAGTACGCGACATACCGCACTGGTCCCACATAATTCTGCCCAACTTTTTATGTAAATCATCAGGCGTTTGCGAGCCTTTCATTTTTACCAAAATCTCTACGCGGTTTTTAACTTCCTGTACAGCATCTTTGAACTCTGGTCGGTCTGTAGAATGTTTTTCGTAAGGCATGGTAGCCAAATAATCGCCGATGGTGTAAGGCAAAACGAAATAGCCATCTGCCAAGCCCTGCATCAACGCACTTGCTCCTAGTCTGTTAGCGCCATGGTCAGAGAAATTGGCTTCGCCAAGTGCATAAAGGCCGGGCACGGTTGTCATCAGGTTATAATCTACCCAAAGCCCACCCATGGTGTAGTGTGGTGCAGGATAAATCATCATAGGCTCTTTGTATGGGCTTTTGCCTGTAATGCGCTCGTACATATCAAACAAGTTGCCGTATTTGTCTGAAATAATTTTTTCGCCATCGCGTTTAATCGCATCGCGGAAATCCAAGAAAACAGCACGACCTGTATTGCTAACGCCTTTGCTGTCGTCGCACATATATTTGGCATTGCGCGAAGCCACATCGCGGGGCACAAGGTTTCCGAAAGTTGGGTAACGACGTTCTAAGAAATAGTCGCGCTCGTTTTCAGAAATGTCGTTGGGGTGGCGTTTATCATTGGCTTTGGCCGGAACCCACACACGGCCGTCATTGCGCAAGGACTCTGACATCAGGGTGAGCTTGGACTGATGGTCGCCCGACACGGGAATACAAGTTGGGTGAATCTGCGTATAGCATGGATTAGCGAAAAAAGCACCTTTTTTATGTGCGCGCCAAGCTGCTGTTACGTTTGACCCCATAGCATTTGTAGAAAGGAAAAAGACATTGGAGTAGCCACCCGTACAGAGCAACACGGCGTGTGCAGAATGCGACTCAATAGCACCAGTAACGAGGTCGCGGGTTACGATACCACGCGCTACACCATTAACAAGCACTACGTCCATCATTTCGTGGCGTGTGTACATTTTTACCTTACCAGCGTTCACTTGACGCTCCAGAGCGCTATAAGCACCCAGAAGCAACTGCTGGCCAGTTTGGCCACGTGCATAAAACGTGCGAGATACGAGCGCACCACCAAAAGAACGATTGTCTAGCATTCCACCATACTCACGCGCAAAAGGGACACCCTGCGCCACGCATTGGTCAATGATATTGACGCTGACTTCTGCCAAACGGTGTACGTTGGCTTCCCGAGCACGGTAATCGCCTCCTTTGACGGTGTCATAAAAAAGTCTATAGATACTATCACCGTCATTTTTATAGTTTTTGGCGGCATTAATACCCCCTTGTGCGGCTATGCTGTGCGCACGGCGTGGGCTATCCTGAAAACAAAATGCCTTCACGTTATAGCCAAGCTCGCCTAATGTGGCTGCTGCTGCCGCGCCTGCAAGCCCAGTACCTACCACAATCACGTCGTATTTCCGCTTGTTGGCAGGGTTTACCAGCTTCATGCCAAACTTATGGCGAGACCATTTCTCATCAATAGGGCCGGCAGGGATTTTGGAGTCCAATCGGCTTGAAAATGTATTGCTCATAACTTTCTGACTGACAATTATTAAAATTTATACTAACTCAAACTTTTAACAAACATAAGCAGCGGAATAGCCGCATAACCCATGCAAATACCGATAGAAAAAATAACACCTAC
This sequence comes from Cytophagales bacterium, assembly GCA_013299045.1. GTDB lineage: Bacteria > Bacteroidota > Bacteroidia > Cytophagales > Bernardetiaceae > RDZD01. The sequence continues at coordinate 52,843 of JAAFJX010000016.1, forward strand.
AGTTTGAATTATAGGCGTGTATTTTTTGTGGTTGATGCCCAACGTTTGGAAGGCGCTCTGAAAACCGTGCAACAAGTGGAAAGCCAAAACAGCCATAGAAAGGACATAGAAGGCTACATACCACCACTGCGAAAATGCAATTTTGGTTACAGTAAACAAATCGCGGTTGCCTTGCGCATCTGTTCCAATCTCGCCCCAGTGCATTTCGTACCAAAAGTTTTTCATGTGAACCACAATGAAAAGCAAGATGAGAGAGCCTAGCAAACCCATGTTACGCGATGCCCACGAGCTATTAGCTGCACCATCGGCCATTTTATAGCCTACAGGACGTGCTTTGCGGTTGGCCATAACCAGCATAATGCCGTAAATCGCATGAAATAGAATAGTGGCATACAGGCCATAAGAAATAAATTTGACAAGCGGAAAACTTGTCATGAACTTGGCGTAGGCGTTGAACTGCAAGCCACCGTCGTCATTGAGCATCTGAAAGTTGCCGCTCAAATGCACTATTAAAAATGAACATAAGAATAGACCAGTTAATGCCATCAATAACTTGCGGCCTATGCTACTAGATAATGTTTTAGTAATCCAACTCATGGTAAAGAATCATTTTGTTCAAATGCCTTTTAAAGCATTTAGGGTTAAAATTTGCAGCCAAAGGTAAGCAGTTAGCGGATTTGCACAAAATTTTAAGCCTCTGTTTTCAAAAAAACATTTGTTTTATAGCAAATGTTTGCAAAAAGTAGAGATTAAATTGCTTTTTTTGAATCCAAATGGGATTGATTAATAAATAGTAAAGCTCATGGATTATAAAACAAAACTACCAAGTCATTCTAAGAGCAATTTGTGGCGCATGTACACTCAAATGTTGATTGACGTGTAAGTAATACTCTAATCCTACTTTGAGCCAGTTTTTTTGGCGTAAGTCTTCTTTTTTATAGTAGGGCACCCAGAACAAACGGGGTTGCGCATTAGCGTCTAACTTCCAATAATTTAGATAGGCGCAGTCTGCCACGCCTTCTATGCTCCAGTGGCTGCGACCAATTCGGAAAGGATAAGTGTAAACTACTGTATTGTGTATGGTTTTGTTGCCAAAGTTATCGCGGCGATGGTAAATGAATAGGTCTGTCAGTGCGCCTTTTGGCATTTTGAACGATACACCGCCACCTATGAACTGTCCAAAAAAGCTAGAATAGCTGCTAAGACTCAACTGAGCGCCTATATATACATCTCTGACAATTCCTAAACGTAAACTTTTGCGTTTAAGCAGTTTGCATAGGCTCAAATTTGGGGCACACTCTGTATAAATTCTTGATTTTTCTTTTGTGAGGCTGTCGTTGAAGTCCAAAAAATTACCGTTAAGATAGGCCACCATGAAAAAGTTTGTGCCATAGCGCCAAGCCAAAAAATTTTCAAAAAGAACAGTACTCATGCCAGTATTTTTGGTATTGTAGCCATACATTTTATCCTTGAAACCGCGCCCATAGTTGAGTTGTAAGGAACTTGTAGAAAACTGCCCACCTTGTGCATGACATAGGTTACTGTTTCCCCCAAAGTAGTAAGTAAGAACAAAAAATAGTAAAACTATATAGCACTTTATCATGGTCAGTTGGTGGGGAAAGATGGTAACAAAAAGTCTGCTGTTTGAACGCCCGAATTTTACGAAAAAATTACTCAGTAATGGTGTGCTTTGGCTTAAATTTTTGGCTAATGCTTCAAAATATAAGGCGGCTTATAAGGGTATTTAAATTATTCTTGAAGCAGAAATAAGAAAAAACCGTGCTGCCTAATTTTTGAAAAGAGAAAAAAATCTTGTTTTAGCAGTTAAGACCTATTTACAGGTCATAAAATTTGGAATTTCAATCTTTTGGCTATTGTTTTGTGCTTCCTTCTATCTGTTACTTAGTTCTGAAAAATACAAACTGCCCTTTTTATGTTCAACTTCTTGAAAGTCAAAGATATAAGACGTGAAACAGCTCATTGTGTATCCGTTGCATTTGAGATACCCGATGCACTTAAAGAGGCTTACAGTTATAAAGCTGGGCAGTACCTGACGCTCAAAGTTAGGATTAATGGCGTAGAGTATCGTCGCTCTTATTCGCTCAGCAGCAGTCCACAAAGCGAAACAGAATGGCGAATTGCAGTCAAAAAGCTGGAAGGCGGTAAGGTTTCTACCTACATGAACGAGCACCTGAAAGTGGGCGAAGAGTTGGAGGTTATGCCCCCCATGGGTAATTTTACACCTCAAATTGATGCAGCAAATAATAAAAACTATGTACTTTTTGCGGCTGGCAGTGGTATTACACCCATCTTTGGCATTCTGAAATCTGTCCTAAAAGTGGAGTCTCAGAGCCAAGTTACGCTCTTTTACGGCAATGCTTCGCCGCAGGAAATTATTTATGGCAAAGAGATTGACGCACTGGCACAGCAATTTGCGGAACGCTTCAAGCTATATTACGTTTTTAGTCGTTCTGGTGCTTCCGATAGGCTTTTTGAAGGGCGTATAGACCTTGACAAGTGCCGCTTATTGATGAGTAAATACGTCAGTAATAAAAGTGATAACCTCTATTACGTTTGCGGCCCCGAAAGCATGATTAAAAATGTGGCCGATACGCTCATCAGTATGCAAGTACCCAAAGGGCAAGTGCATTACGAGCTGTTTACTGCCCCAGCAGAAACCCCGAGCAGCAATGGCAAAGCAAAACATAACCACCCCATGGTACACGCTCACGTACTGGTCATAACAAATGGAGAGGAAACCGATTTTTCATTGGAAACAGACGGCGACCCTATCCTTGATGCGGCTATGATAGCAGGAGCGGACGTGCCTTTCGCCTGCAAGGGTGGAGTTTGTTGCACCTGTCGCGCCAAGTTGCTCAAAGGAAATGCCTTTATGGACAATAACTACGCGCTTTCGGAAGAAGAAGTGGCGCAAGGTTATGTACTGGCTTGCCAAGCACACCCCACCACCTCGGAAGTGGTTTTGGATTTTGATGTTTAGGGCATCAAGACTGCAAACGCGCCACCGCATAGACGTTCCATGTGTTTTCAGATGGTGTTTTCTGGCTCATAAACTCAGCAACTTCTAACAGTGCGAAGCCATTTAGTTTGAGTATAAGTTCTATCTCTGGCACAGAAAAGTAACGCATTGGGTGCTCTTCTGAAAAACGCCTGACGCTTTGGCTGTTTTTATCAAAGATTTCAAAATCATAGCATACGCGCACGCGGTTGTGCGCAGGTTCGTGTATAGGGGTGGCGTGCCTACGAACTTTGAGGTCTTTGTTTTCTACTTCCAAAACTCTTTTTTCTGGTTTTTGTGCCAAAACAGCCTCTGCTAGCCAAAAGTCAATGTAGAGTAAACCATTTGGTCGCATATGCAAGGTAGCACTTTTCAAAAATTCCAGTATGGCCACATTGCTCACTTGGTAGCTAAAAACATGAAATGGGGCAGCTATGGCATCAAACTTCGCTTGCGGGTGTAGAGAGGTAGCCGACTCATTGAAGACGTTTGAACCTATTGGGTTTTGGCGCAAATTTAGCGTTCGCATATCTGCATGGATAAATGATAGGTTGCCATTCGTATTTTTTAGAGCTGCTTTGAGCATATCGGCGCTCTGGTCTATGCCTAAAACCTGCCAGTTTTGTTCCTCAAAATAGCGGCTATGCCTACCACTCCCACAACCTACCTCCAAAAGGCTCTGGGCATCTTCGCGATAAAAGCGCAGTCTGTGGCTTATAAAAAACGCTTCTGCTTTATAATCCTTGACGGCGTAAATGAGGTCGTAAACCTGAGCATAATGTTCAAAAACAGTCATTCCTTTTTGTTTTTTTGGAATATGAATTTTATGTAAACAAACAAGTGCAAAGCAATGAAATTATTGCTTCGTTTTGATAAAACTTCGTGAACTCTGTTTGAACTTTTGGTACTTAACACGCAATTCACATTAGATTAACCGCAAAGTAAAGCGCCAAGACCACCTTTGCACCGTCTTAAAGCGGACATCATTAAACGCTTTAAAACTCTTTAGGATAAAACCCACTATAAAAAATCAGTACCCCTATGAAAAAGTCATTTTTGAACCCATTAGCAATAGCAGCACTTGGCGCTGCCATGTTCTTTTCTAGCTGTGATAAAGAGACAGTTGTAGTTCTTCCTAACAACTATGTCAAAGGTACAGATGTAGCCACAGGTCGTCCATCTTATGTAGTTACTGGCAATACAGGCACACAAAAATGGACAAAAGACAATGTTTATGTTCTAGACGGTTTTGTTTTTGTGAGCATGGGCGAAACATTGACGATTGAAGCTGGTACTATCATTAAAGGTAAACCAGGTGTTGGCGAAGAGTCTAGTGCTTTGATTGTAGCACGCGGCGGTAAAATCATCGCGAATGGTACTGCAAAAGAGCCTATTATCTTTACAGCAGAAAATGATAAAATGGACGGTGGTTTAGGTAAAAGCCGTGGTCTTTGGGGTGGCTTGATTGTTTTAGGTAATGCACGTTTGAATACTGTGCCTAACACTAAAGGTATTGAGGGTATTCCTACATCTGAACCACGCGGCACTTATGGTGGCACTGATGATGCAGATAATTCTGGCATTTTGCGCTATGTTTCTATCCGCCACGGTGGAACTGAAATTGGTGCTGGCAATGAAATCAATGGTCTTACGCTCGGCGGTGTAGGTTCTGGTACAACTATAGAAAACGTAGAAGTGTTCGCTAACGAAGATGACGGTATCGAATTTTTTGGCGGGACGGTCAATACAAAAAATTTGATTGCAGCTTATTGCGGCGACGACGCTTTTGATTATGACCAAGGCTACCGCGGCATGAATCAGTTTTCTTTTGCTTATCAAGAAGCAGGCGCAGGCGACCGTGGTGCTGAAAATGACGGCGGCACAGACCCAGAAGATGGCAAGCCTTATGCTACGCCTATGTTCGTCAATGCGACTTTTATTGGTAACGGTGCTTCCGACAAACGCGCTGTAACCTTCCGCGACAACGCTGGTGGTGAATATCACAACTCAATTTTCGTAGATTTTGGACGTGGCGTGGACATTGAATTGGACGTTAAAGCAGCAGCTTGCTCTTTTGACCGCTTCAAAGAAGGTACTCTTAAATTAGAAAATAACATCTTTAGCAAAGTGGCTGGCGACGACAAAGCCAAACTGTTTACGGTAGGTGCCGACAGCCTTGCCAAAGCCTCAGCCCGCTACAAGCCTGCTGTTGAAGATGTAACAAAATACTTTGAGTCTGCTGGTAATATGGTTGGTGGAGTGAGTGTTACACGCGGCAATATTGTGCCTGCCTCTACTGGTGGTGCTTTGAGCAAGCCTACCAACAGCTTCTTTGTTACTGCAAATTACAAAGGCGCATTTGAGCCAGGTAAGGCACCTTGGTTCGCGGGCTGGACTGCCACCGAAAAAATGATTAAATAGTCAAACACTTAACTATAATTAAGGCAGGTACTCTCAAAAAGAGTATCTGCCTTAAAAACAAACAGGAAGAAAGCCCACCGACACGGTCAGTGCTTTTCTAATAAAAGAAAAATAATCCTTAATATAAAACCCATTTGCAACTAAATATTTCTTGTCCTATAATACAAATATTTCTTCAATTATTATTCGGTTTATGAAAACTAATTCTATTTACTTATTGGCTAGCAGCACAAAAAGCCTTTTTAAAGCAGCTTTTTTGCTTCTTTTTCTATTTTTTATTAGTAGCGATTCATGGGCACAAAAAGGTTTCGTGCGTGGCCAACTAACCGATGCAGACAATGGGGAAACGCTCATTGGCGGGACAGTCAAAGTGGCAGGGACGGGAACAGGCACTATCACGGACTTAGATGGTAAATATTCTTTAGAACTTGCAGAAGGCGTTTATAATCTCGAAATTTCTTATGTTGGCTATGTTACACAGTCTTTCCCAAGTATTAGTGTAAAAAAGGGCGATGTTGTAGAACTTAATGTTAGCATGGCTGTTTTAGTGAACCCAGACAACGAAGTGGTTGTGGAAGGCAAGCGTGAGCGCAACACCGAAAATGCACTCATCATTGAGCAGAAAAAGGCGGCTATTATACAAGATGGTATTTCATCACAGCAGTTTTCAAATATAGGTTCAAGCGATGCAGCAGATGCCGCACGGCGCGTTACGAGCGTTACCCTCGAAGGTGGTAAGTATGTGTATGTGCGTGGCTTGGGCGACCGCTACAGCAAAACGACACTGAATAGTGCCGAAATTCCTGGCCTTGACCCTAACCGTAATACGGTGCAAATGGACTTGTTTCCTAGCAACATGATTGACAACTTGGTGGTTTATAAAACGTATTCGCCAGACCTTCCTGCAAGTTTTACGGGCGGCGCTGTCAATATCACCACCAAAGATTTTCCTACACGCCTCACTTTTCAGCTAAACACCTCATTTGCCTATAACGATATGGCATCAATGAATGAGAATTTTCTAACCTATAAAGGAGGTAAAACGGATTGGTGGGGTACTGATGACGGCACGCGCGATATTCCAAACCGTGTTTTACAGGGCTTTCCCACATTCTCACAAACAAAGGGCAATCCTGAGCTAGCACGCCAGCTTGATGAGGCTACGCGCGCCTTCAGTTCGGATATGGCCACTACCCGCAAGCGTGCTTTTTTAGACCACAGCCATTCAGTTTCATTGGGTAATCAATTTCAGCTTTTTGGCAAAACATTTGGTTATGTAGCAGCGCTTTCCTACCAACGCTCTTTCAATTATTATGACAATGGATTCACTGGCCGCTATACGCTCTCTGGTAATGTTAATCAGGCAACAGGGCTCACCCCTCGGTACGAGTTAGGCAACTCCGAGCTCTACACTGGTATTAATGAGCGTGGAACTGAAAGCATTTTGCGCGGTGCAATTTTTAATATTTCGGCCAAACTGTCAGCCAGAAGTAAGATTGCATTGAACATCATAAACAATCATAGTGGCGACAAAGTAGCCGGTAATTTAGAAGGTGTTTTTGATGATGCTGGCTCAGCCATTGACCCCAATAGCCGCTACCGCACCAGCTTTTTGCAGTTTACAGAACGTGGCCTTACCTCGGCGCAGCTTAAAGGCAAACACGTTTTGGGTGGCCGTCAAATTGAGTTAGACTGGATTGCCTCCGGAACTATTTCTAAGCAGAACGAACCAGACTTGCGCTTTTTTAGCAGCGATTATAGCATTATAGGTACTGAAAAGGTACACCGCGTTCAGTCTGCATTGTATCCAGTGCCGTCCCGCTATTTCCGTGATATGACGGAATCTAACGTTGATGTAAAGGCCAATCTCACGATTCCTTACAAAATGAAAGGATTGGAGTCAAAATTGAAAGTAGGCACGTCGTATGTCAATAAAAATCGTGATTTCAATGAAAAACGCTTTGATTACGTTAATTCACGCAACAACACGCAGTTCAGTGGCAATCCGAATGATTATGTAGCACCTAGTAATTTAGGTATAACTAGTGGCGATAGTATTAATGGCGTTTATCTGCGCGACAACACACAGCGCACCAACAGTTATGTAGGTACGGAAGGTGTTTTGGGCATTTATGCGATGAGCGATATGCAGTTGCTTCGTAAGCTGCGCGTTTTGGCCGGTGTACGCATGGAGCAGACCAATATTACTGTAACAAGCGACAACCCTTCACGCCAAAAGGGTATTCTGAACAATATGGACTTCCTGCCTGCATTGAACGCCACTTATCAGCAAAGCGATAAAATAAACTTCCGAGCGGCTTATGGGCGTACATTGGCGCGCCCAGTATTCAGAGAACTCGCCCCCTTCCCTACTTTTGACTTCATCGGCGACTTTATCTTGGTAGGGAACCCAAGCCTAAAGCGTACTTTGGTCGATAATTTTGATTTGCGCTGGGAAATGTACCCGCGTCCTTCTGAACTGATAACAGTGAGCGCTTTCTACAAGAATTTCAATAACCCAGTGGAGCGTGTTATTAACCCACAAGCTACCAATTTGGAGATGATATTCCGGAATGTAGAGAAGGCAACCGTTTATGGCTTTGAAGTAGAAGTGCGCAAAAATCTGGATTTTGTTAAACCTCTCGAATACTTTACCGTGAGTGCCAATGCGTCTGTTATTCGTTCTATCATTAACATTGACCCTAACGAATTGGCTGCCATTCGCGCTATTGACCCAAACAGACCTTCTACACGCGTTATGTATGGCCAGTCGCCTTACATGATAAATGCCTCTATCAATTATGACAACACGGCGGCGGCTAAAAAATATGTTAGAGGTGTGAATCTTAGCTACAATGTTTTTGGCGAACGTTTGGCTGTAGTGAGCGCAAGCGGTACGCCTAATGTATTTGAAAAGCCACGCCCTAGCCTAGACTTGAGCGTTTCACAGCGCAAAGGCCGCCTCAAAGCAACATTGCGTGCGCGCAATTTGTTGAACCCCGAATACAAGATGACGCAGGAGCTGAAAGGAAAAGAGTATGTATTCAATACCTACCGCGTTGGCCGCTCTTTCTCGTTTGGGGTTTCTTACACCATAGAGTAGTGTAGAATAAAAAGACAGTACTTCATTTTCAGAAAATTAATTTTATTCATAACCGAATAGAAGTGAAAAAAGACCTTACGTTTCGTAGGGTCTTTTTTGTGTTGAGTCGTGAATCTATCTTACCCTAACTAGTCGTCCCTTAAAAAGCCTGCATAAGAACAAGCACATAAATTGATTTATCTGCTTTAACACCCTCATGATTTTAGGTGGCTTTTTCTCTCTACTTTTTGCCTTGATACAGCACTGAGACGCGAGCTGAAAGTTCCGACCGTAGGGCATAGCAAAAAAACCAAGCCTCGCAAAAGGCCAATTTAGATGAAAAAAGGTCTTTTTTCATCTAAACCAGCGAATGGCTTTTTCTTTGATTCACTCTCTTGCAAAACAGAGTTGCACAGAAAATCTCACCCTCTGACATTTGAGCCATTCGCTTTCGTCTGATGCGAGGCATGGCAGGCCGTAAGAAACTCTTGAGGTTTTGCCAGTTATTTGATAAAATAGGTTAAAATCTAAGATATTTTAAAGATGAAATACTTGTTTAATTTACTGATAATAAATATCTTAGATGTATTCTAAGAGAAGACTAAATATATCGTAAGGGACGGCTACCTAATCTTTTATCCTTAGAGGCGTGTAAGTGGCAACAATAGTAACCCGTCTGTTTTTTTGCCTGCCTATTTTATCCTTGTTACTTTGTGCTGGTTGCTTCTCGCTTCGTGCATGGCTCACGACTAACTTTCTAAACTCTGTTCCGATAAAAAATGCTTGCACCGTACTAGCCCGGCATTCGGAGAGCTGCTGATTGTAGGTATCTGAACCAAGCGCATCTGTATGAGCGTTTATGCTCAGTTGAGTAGGTGGCTGGCTGCAAAGTTCTTGCAACCATTCTTGCAGCCGTTTTGCTTCCAAAGCGTTCAAGCGGCAAGAATCAAAGTCAAAATAAAGGGTTATCTCTTTGCTTTGCGGTGTTTTATTAGGTGGCCACTCACTTTCAGGACAAGGTAAATTCAGTTTAAGACTAAGCATTGTAGATTCAGATTCTTTGAGTAAGTTAATGGTCTGTGAAACACGGCGCGTCCCTTGCTCTGCAACCAACACGTACTCTCTACCTAAGTAAGGTAAAACCGCTATGAATTGCCCATCTTCAGCGCTGGATTGTACCTTTGTGATAAGATTTTTATTTAATTTATCATAAAAAAAGAGTGTGGCTTCTATACCTTTTTGACGGCAATCGTCAATAAGAAACCCATTTATGAGCGCTGTTGGCTTAGATTTCAGTTCAGGATTGGCATATAAAAGATGTGCGTAATGGATATCACCCTCTCTTACAAAATAGGCTTCTTCGCCGCTGGGGGTTATCACAAAGTTATAGTCATCTTTATCGGTATTGAAAGGTGCGCCTATGTTAATGATTTCGCCAAAAGTGCCGTCCGGATTCAAGACCGTTTTGAAAATATCCATACCACCGAAACCACCGTAACCATCTGAAGAGAAATAGAGCGTGCGCGAGTCGCCAGCTAAAAAAACAGTTCTCTCGTCTTGCTTGGTGCTTATGGGGTGCTTTTGAGGGTATAACCAGCGCCCATTGCTATCCTTTTGGCTCATAAAAATATCCATGTTATCGTTATAATTGGCAGTGGCAGCTACTAGAAAGTATTGGCCATCAGCAGAAACGCACATACCGTCTGTGGCATAGCCATCATTTTTGGCATATTCGTTTCGGAAAAACTGAGCGATGCCTTCGCCTATACCGTTCACCTGCTGCCACTCATAACCTCTTAACTGGGCGCTGTAGTAAGGGCCACCGTTGCGCTCCCAGCCTTCGCGCCAGCTTTGAAAATAAACAAAACGACCATCAGGGCTTAAAACAGGCTCGTCTTCACCGCTTGCTGTATTGATTTTGTCGCTGAGCGGCTGTGGTTTTTGCCAAATGCCCTTAATTTTCTGAGCCTCCCAGATATCGCCGTCAAAGCGTTTTCTACCTTTGAATGTGCCATAATCTTGCGACCAGCTCATACCGCCTCTATCAGACATAAAAAAGATGTGCTGACCGTCTGGCGTTACGCTCAAATTCGTCTCGCGAAAGTTTGAATTAAGTGAACTTAGGCGCTCAACACGCGCACTATCAGGGTGTTTGAGTATGCGCGGGAAGTCCTGTGCGCTGAGGAGGAGCGGACTTAAAAAGCAAAAGAACAAGAGTTGGGCGTTTTTCATCAAGCAAAAGTTTCGGATTCTTTCTACAGACTAATTACGCAAAGTGAGCAAAAAGTGTCTTGTTTGCAAAAAAAACTTGCGGAAGCATAAGCCCAATGTGCCATCAAGAACATTTGCTTATGCGCATAAAAAATTTTATATCTTAAAAATATCTCTTTACATTTGCATATCAGACTTTTGCTGATATACCAAGCTACATTGTTTCTTCAAATAAAAAGTTTATGGATATCATAGTGCCTGTTCTAGGCGAATCTATCACCGAAGTTACCATTGCCAACTGGCTCAAAAAAGATGGCGAAAGTGTTAAATTGAACGAAGTGCTTTGCGAAATAGAGTCAGATAAAGCGACCATGGAATTAACTGCCGAGTCCGACGGCGTACTCCGTATTATTGCGCAAGCGGGAACAACTATTCCTATTGGCGCGCTTGTTTGCCGAATTGAGCCTGTAGGCTCAACACAGCCAAGTACAACTTCCGCTACTCCTGCGCCAGTGCCAGTCAGTCCTGCTCCGCCAGTTGCCAAAAGTAGTAACGCAGGTAGCGCGGCGGTGGACATCAAAATTCCTACCCTGGGCGAATCCATCGTGGAAGTTATTGTAAACAGTTGGCACAAAAAAGATGGTGAGATTGTGGTCTTAGATGAAAAATTATGCGATTTGGACTCGGACAAAGCCACCTTTGAAGTTACTGCCCCAGTGGCAGGCAAATTGCAAATTCTTGCTGAGGCAGGGGCAGCACTCGGCATAGGCGATGTGGTTGCGCGCATACATGCGAGTTCTGATGCGGTGGCAGCCGTGCCTAACGCCAGTTCTGATACAAGTAAAACAGCCGCTACAGCGACATTGGGCAGCAACAGCAGCACGCACTTGCAAAATTATGCCTCGCCAGCAGCCAGCAAAATTTTGAGTGAAAAAGATATAAAACCCGCTGATGTGCAAGGAACAGGCAAAGATGGCCGCATCACCAAAGGCGATGCTTTAGCTGCCCAAAAAGCCGCTCCTGTTGTAGCTGAAACGCCTAAAACATCAGCCACTGTTGCACAAACTGCCAGCACGGAAAGCAGGCAGAGCCGTGGTGTCAGGCAAGAAAAGATGACAACGCTCCGCAAAACTATAGCTAAAAAGTTGGTTATTGCCAAAAACGAAACCGCCATGCTGACCACTTTTAATGAGGTGGATATGAGCGGTATTATGGAACTACGTAAAAAATATAAAGACAAATTCAAGGACAAGCACGAAGTAGGTTTAGGTTTTATGTCTTTCTTTACAAAGGCAGTCTGTATTGCGCTTCAAGAAGTACCTGCTATTAATGCAATTATTTCTGGTGAAGACATCATCTATCATCAGTATTGCGATGTATCTGTGGCGGTTTCTACACCACGCGGTCTGGTAGTTCCGGTCATTCGCAATGCGGAGCAGATGAGTTTTGCCGAAATTGAAAAAGAAATTATACGCTTGGCAACACGCGCTCGCGACGGCAAATTGAGCATTCCTGAAATGACAGGCGGTACTTTTACCATCACGAATGGCGGTATTTTTGGCTCAATGCTCTCCACGCCCATTTTGAATATTCCACAGTCCGCCATTTTGGGTATGCACAACATCGTGGAGCGGCCTGTAGCCATCAACGGCCAAGTGGTTATACGTCCAATCATGTATGTAGCGCTTTCTTATGACCACCGCATCATTGACGGCAAGGAGTCAGTAACCTTCCTCTACCGCGTGAAGGAAATGCTAGAAGACCCAACAAGATTGCTGCTTGACGTTTAAGCCCTCGAAAAAAAGATGCTCCTCCAACAAGAAGCATCTTTTTTTGAGGATTAGATTCATAAAAAAAGACGAGTCAAGGGTTTTCCTATCACTCGTCTTTTTTTATACTATGAGGTTACGGAGGCTATGTTCCTAGCGTCTTTTGAAAGGAGGTCTGCCACCGCCCGAATGTCCGCCGCCAGAGTGTCCTCCTCCAGAGCGTGGTGTGTTGCTACGTTCTGGAATATGGTCAGGGCGTGGGAGAAGCTCTTTGCGAGAAAGCCTGAATTTGCCAGTCTTTTGGTCCACTTCAAGAAGTTTGACTTGTACTTCCTCACCCACATCTATGACACCGTCCATATTCTCGAGACGCTCCCAAGTAATTTCAGAAATATGCAGAAGCCCTTCTTTACCTTTCATAAATTCAACAAATGCGCCGAAGGTCTGTATAGACTTCACAATGCCCTTGTATATTTTACCAACTTCTGGTTCGGCTACAATTTCTTGAACACGTGCCACAGCCGCTGCCATAATATCGCCATTGATAGCATAGACGTTCACGAGGCCGTTTGTCGCATTTTCTTCAATAACAATGGTAGCTCCTGTTGTTTTTTGGATTTCTTGAACAATTTTACCGCCTGGGCCTATTACCGCGCCAATCAGTTCCTTAGGAATGACGATGACGGTGCTGCGAGGTGCGTGTGGTTTGAGTTCCGCACGAGGCTCACTAATAGCTTTGTTCATTTCGCCCAAAATGTGTAAACGTCCGGCTCTTGCTTGGGCGAGTGCTTCTTCCAAAACTTGGTAGGAAAGGCCATCTACTTTAATATCCATTTGGCAGGCCGTGATGCCATTAGCAGTACCCGCTACTTTGAAGTCCATATCTCCGAGATGGTCTTCGTCTCCGAGAATATCAGAAAGAATGGCGTACTTGCCCGTTTGGCTGTCTGAAATCATACCCATTGCAATACCTGAAACAGCGCCCTTTACTTTGATGCCAGCGTCCATAAGCGCCATTGAGCCAGCGCAAACGCTTGCCATGGAAGATGAACCGTTGGATTCTAATATATCTGATACGATACGAATGGTGTAGGGGAACTCCTCGTGGGTGGGCTTTACAAACTTGAGTGCACGAAGCGCCAAATTACCGTGCCCTACTTCGCGTCTGCTAGGTGCGCGGTTAGGGCGCGCCTCACCAGTAGAGAATGGCGGGAAGTTGTAGTGCAACATATACCTGTTCATACCAGAGTGCATCACGCCGTCAATAATTTGCTCATCTAGCTTCGTGCCGAGTGTAACAGTAGTCAGAGACTGTGTTTCGCCACGTGTAAAGAGAGCAGAGCCGTGAGGGCCTGGCAGGAAGCCCGCCTCTGCCCAAATAGGGCGTATCTGGTCTTTTTTACGACCATCAAGCCGTATGCTTTCATTCAAAACGAGGTTACGAGCAGCCAACTTATGGGCTTTCTTGAAGTACTTGTCAATGAGTGCGATGTCGTAAGCATGGTCTGCTGGAAGAGCCGCCACGAAGTCATCATATATCTGCTTGTTAGCTGCTTTGCGTTCTGCCTTGGCGTTATTTATGCCAGCTCTGAGAGCTGCATAAAGTTTGTCATAAACCGAATCTTTGACGAGCTGCTCTAGCTCAGTATCATTCTTTTCGTGCGAATAGGCGCGCTTTTGAGTTTTGCCGAGGCGTTCTGCAAACTCTACTTGTGCTTTACATTGGATTTTAATTACGTTATGTGCCACACGCATACCTTCAAGCATATCGGCTTCCGAAACTTCTTTCATTTCACCTTCCACCATCATAATATTCTCGTAAGAAGCTGCCACAATCATATCCATGTCAGACTCATCAATGATGCTCTGAGGCGGATTAATCAGGAACGTGCCTTTGTGCTTTACAACACGGACTTCCGAAATAGGCTCTGGGAAAGGAATATCCGAAATACTCAAGGCGAAGGATGCTGCCAAGGCTGCCAAGGCATCTGGCACAACTTCGGGGTCGTGTGAAAGCAGCCAGATATTAACTTGTGTGTCGGCATGATAGTCGTCTGGAAAAAGTGGGCGCAGAGCACGGTCTACCAAACGCGATACAAGGATTTCATGCTCAGAAGCACGGCCTTCGCGACGGGGAAAACTACCAGGTATTTTGCCTCCACCAGCAAATTTTTCTAGATAGTCTACAGAAAGAGGCAAAAAATCTATGCCTTCGCGTGCCTTGGTGTCAGAAACCACCGTAGCTAAAATCATGCTTTTGCCCATACGCACGAGCACGGAGCCGTCGGCCTGACGAGCAAGCTGACCAGTTTCTACCTTAATCTCACGGCCATCGGGCAGTGTTATGGTAGTAGATTGAATGTTCATTGTCATTTTAAACAGATACTTTGGGTCATTTCGTTTAACTTAACTTTTGCCCGAACTTTTTTATAAAATTGAAGGCAGAACTGAATTTTACAGCAAGAATGACCAGTGATTTAAACTTTTTTTTAACATGGCAAATGTAGCAGATTTTTTTGTAACCTAAGCGCTTCACGGCTTTTTAATTTTTTTCAGCCAGAAGTGGGATAGTAGCCAGCTTTGGGGTTTGCGTTTTTTTGTAGCTTTAAGCAAAGCTAATAACCAAATGTTTTCGTTTAGTAAACTTGCATCTAAACACATTAAGACCATGCAAAACTGTTTAGTTAATGATATTTACCTGCAAGTCATTTTGGTCTTGCTTATATTTTCAAACGAGGCTAAAGCGGATATGTGTTTTCCAACACTTGCACGAGATACTGTTGCAGCAAAGGCCATTTTTGTTGGTAAGTTTGTTGAAATAGTGCCTGAAACGTATTGGCTACGAGGCGAAGCCAAAACTATATTCACTTTTGAGGTGTATGAATCTTTCAAAGGCTTGCATGAATATACAAGTTACATTTCAGCGGTAGGGCCGATGGGCGGTTGCTGCAATCATGACTTTAAACTTGACTCTGTTTATGCGGTTTTTGCCTATGCGAATTCTGCTAAATCAGACTTCTTATACACCAATAACTGCTCTTGCGCAGGTCTTCTCTCGGAGAGACAGGCCTTATATTCCCTTTTAAATATTCCCCAAAAACATAAAAAAGATGATTATACGATACAATTCCTCAAGAAGAGGAAGCGTCCTATAGATTTGCTTGCAGGTGAAAATACAGCGTTAAAGAGGACTGTGGCCTCCTTAGAAAATGAACGAAACACATTAAAATACTCGGTCATAGGGTTGAGCTTTTTAGTTTTGTTTTTAATTATTTTACTCGTCATAAAAACCACACAAGAAAAAGTATGATATGATTTGGATGTTTGGGCATTTTGTTTGACTATCCGTTAATTACAGGGAGGCTGCTTCCATTTTGCTTGAATTTTCTTACTTCCACAACCAAAACATCATAAATCTGCTCGGTTAGGCCTTCTGATTCTTATTCTCTTAAATAGTCTTCCCATAAAAAGTCGGCATAAGAACAAGCACCTCAATTGATTGATATGATTTATCTGCTTTAGGAACACCCTCATGATTTTTGGGTAGCTTTTTCTCTCTACTTTTTGCCTTGATGCAGCACTGAAGCGCGAGCTGAAAGTTCCGACCGTAGGGCATAGCAAAAAAATCAAGCCTCGCAAAAGGCCAATTTAGATGAAAAAACAGGCTTTTTTCATCTAAAACAGCGAATGGCTTTTTCTTTGATTCACTCTCTTACAAAACAGAGTAGCACAGAAAATCTCACTCTCTGACCTTTGAGGCATTCGCTTTTGTCTGATGCGAGGCATGGCAGGCCGTAAGAAGCCTTTGAGATTTTGCCAGTTATTTGACGAAATAGGCTAAGAACTAAGATATTTTAAAGATGAAGTTCTTATTTAATTTACTGATAATAAATATTTTAGATATATTTCCATGGGCGACTAGATAGAGTATTTTTAACTCTATCAACAAAATTGAGAGTTTTTGAGCTAAGCTGATGAGCTTGCTTTAAGTTTCATTATACAGCAGTAACAATAAAGTACAAAAAAATGTTTGTTAAATTAAACATTTTTGCTTTATTTCCGTATTCTATTTGAATCAGTCATTCAAAAAAAAATCTGACAATGACCAAAACAGATAACCCGAATAATTATGAATATTTCTACCCCACCATTTTTAAGATGTGCTCTTGCCTTTTGTCTAAGCCTTTTTGGCCTGTTAGTGCCATCTTTACTTTATGGACAAGGACGCTTTGAGATTCCGCAGGGCGGCAACGTGAGCAAATGGAGCTGGTACTTTATGCCAACTTATGAGCGCCAAATGTCGCAACTAACGCTTCTGTATTTGGGCGCACAAACAGGCACCGAATATGCCCCACGCAACTGGTTTGCAGTAGGCGCTGGTCTCGGTTATAGGCATGGGCGCGAATTGAGCGACGGCTATACACGTCGGTTCAAATCAAATGATATTGAAACACATACAGCTTTTTCGGTGAATATTAGTAAGCTGTTCAATTCTAATGACAAGCGTACAATCATCATGTGGCGTAATGCCAGTCGTTTTGTTTACTCTAGTATGAATTTAAGCTATACTGGTCTTATTTTTGAGCCTAGCTACAAGGGGCCAGAAGAAAAGCAAAACCCTGTTTATGTAAGTCTTTACTCTGGTTTAGAAATGCGTTTTGCGGTAGAAACCAACGCCGACATAGTACTTTCGGCAGGCTGGAATGGGGCACTAACGAATAATCAGAGTGGCTATGCGGACGACCGCTTCGGTAATCCGAATAAATATACAAACATAAAAGGAATTACGCCTGGCTTTCAAGTTGGGCTTGGTGTCAATATCTGTATCAACGGCGATGTATCGCATTTGCGAAGCATTTATAGCATGAAGCCCAGTATGCTTAAAATGAGCGAAGCCCAAATCAACAAGCAAGTGGATAGAATCCTCAACACGCTGAAGATTGACCCCGAAAAGCTCATTTTTACGGATAAAGTGATTTATGACGACTACATGAATGTTATCAATAGCCCCAATATGAGCGCCGAAAAACGCTTAGAATACGCTCATAAGCTCAAGAAGTACTACGAAAAATATGGTTTTGATAACAAAGGCGAACCAGTAGTGCCGCTCAGCGAACACCGAAAAGCTATCAATGACATCAAAAAAGCCAATAAAGCCGCAGAAAAAGCCGATAAGGGGAGTAAAAGGTAAGCCAAGTGGGTTTGCAGCATTTTGCAGGAGATTTTGATGACAAATTGAATGATTGGTTCACAAAAGACATAAAAGCCTCCTCAAAAAATCTCGTAGCGCCTCATAAATTTTGCAAGGTTCTTGCGAAGCTATATAACGCAACGAATGCTGTTCTAAAAGTGTTTAGATTTGTGTAAATATTACTTTAACTTGGATTTAGTTTTTTTAAGCAGAGTCTTTATAAGGCTTTCTGAGATATTTTTGAGTGATTTTTGAGTTAAAACATTCTTAACTCCTCAATATTTATTGAGGACGGGGTTAGATAAAATACTAAAAACTTATTACAATTTAAGGTTTAAAGTATATCTTTGCGCCTCTTTTTATTGACTATGAAACCATCTTTACCAAGCGGCACACGCGATTTTTCTGCCGAGCAGGTGGCCAAGCGCCGCCATATTTTCAATATCATACAGTCTGTCTTTGAGCGCTATGGCTATCAGCCTTTAGAAACGCCAGTGATGGAAAACATGAGCACGCTTTCGGGCAAATATGGCGAAGAAGGCGACCGTCTTTTGTTCCGAATTCTGAACCAAGGCGACTTTATGAAGGATTTTCAGCCTGAAGCCAACCTCAAGCAAAAAGCAGCGCACTTGTGTAAGCGTGGCCTTCGCTACGACCTCACCATTCCCTTTGCGCGCTATGTGGCCATGAATCATCACCAGCTTGTGATGCCTTACAAACGCTACCAAATTCAGCCAGTTTGGCGTGGCGATAGTCCTCAACGTGGTCGTTATCGCGAATTTTATCAATGCGATGTAGATGTGGTAGGCTCTAAATCTATGCTGAACGAAGCGGAATTACTGCAAATTTACGACGAGGCTTTTTCTGAACTGAAGATAGCTGTTCGTTTGCATCTTTACAATAGGAAGTTGTTGCAAGCACTCTCGGAAGTATTGCAGAAACCAGAAAAATTGATTGAACTGACAGTAAGCATTGATAAGTACGACAAAATCGGCTGGCTGGGCGTGGCCAAAGAACTGGCTGAGGAGGGTTTTGCAGAGCAAGAATTACAGCTTGTGGAGCTATATTTGAGCCACAACAAGGGTAGTAACCAAGAAAAAATGACTTTTTTGTCAAATTTTTTTGGTGAAAATGCCTCAGGGAGAGAAGGGTTGACAGAAATTGCAAACGTTTTTGAATTTTTGGAGGGTGTGCCGTTTCAGAATGAAATTGTGCTGGATATTTCTTTGGCGCGTGGTCTTACTTACTATACAGGCTGTATTTTTGAGGTAAAAGCCGTTAATGCACAAATTGGTAGCTTGGGTGGCGGCGGGCGCTACGATAACCTGACGGCACTATTCGGTTTGCCGAACATAACTGGCGTGGGTGTTTCTTTTGGTGCAGAACGTATTTATGATGTCATGCAAGAACTCAATTTGTTTCCAGAGACGCTACAAACCGGAACAGAAGTGTTGCTAGCAAGTTTTGATGCGTTTAGTTTGCGTTATGCCGTGCCGCTTGCTAAAAAATTGCGGGCTGCGGGCATTAGAGTTGAAGTTTTTGCGGACGAGTCCAAAATCAAAAGGAAGTTTGAATATGCAGACCGCAAAAAGATTCCTTTTGTTATTGTCATTGGCTCTGATGAGATGGAAACAGGCCTACTCACGGTCAAGGATTTGAATACAGGTGAACAGAGCAAACTTAACACCGAACAGATTATTAAAAAGCTAAAAAAGCAGGCTTATTAGAATACTACCCCCCCCAATGCCACTAGGTAGGTCTGTAAGGTTCTACCCAGTTTTTTTGTACTGTATTAAAAAAAGTTATACCTTAGCGCGCTGAAATTGCAAGAAAAGTACTGAAAAGTCATGGCCACAGCCGACAGCACCCTCGAACAACTTAAAAAAGGACAATTCTCTCCGCTCTATTTTCTTTCTGGCGAAGAGCCTTTCTATATAGACCGCCTCTCCGATTTCATTGAAAACAATGCGCTTAAAGCTGCTGAACGCAATTTTGACCAAAGTGTAGTGTATGGCAAAGATGTACGGCTTGAGGACGTTCTAGATTTAGCTCGGCGCTTTCCTGTAACTGCCCAAAAACAGGTGCTTATAGTCAAAGAAGCCCAAGAAATAGCCGATTTGAGCACGGATAAAGGTAAGCAAAAGCTATTGAAGTACAGCGAAAGACCAGTACCGTCCACCATTCTTGTTTTTGCCTATAAGCACAAAAAATTAGACCCAAGTACCAAATTTGCAAAAGAGCTAGATAAAAACGCCATTTTTGTTCACACCAAGAAACTATACGATAATCAGATACCAGCTTGGGTTACTGATTATCTAGCCCAACAAAAGTGCAGCGCTACACCCCAAGCCACCGCACTTTTGGCAGAGTCCATAGGCAATGATTTAAGCCGAATGGCCAATGAAATAGACAAAATGCTGCTCAACTTTACGCCACCTGTCAAAATTGATGAGGCAGCTGTTACAAAGTATGTTGGTATAAACCGAGAGTTTAATGTTTTTGAGCTACAAAAAGCCATTGCACACCGCAATATTGCGCAGTGCTTCAAAATCATAGATTTTTTTGGAGGAAACCCTAAGACTTACCCCGTCATTCCAATCATTGCACTTTTATTCAATTATTTTTCTAAAATACTTTCAATCAATCAGTTAGTAGCAAGTGGCAAAGGGAATATTCCTCATAAGGAGTGGGCAAAAGTTCTGGGCGTAAACCCTTATTTTGTGGACGACTACCTCAAAGCAGCCAAAAATTATCCTTTGCAAAAAAGTATTCGCATTATCCGACACATTCGCGACGCAGATTTGGAGTCTAAGGGGCTTTTTGGCTCGCTCTCCGACCATCAAATTCTACAAACGCTCGTGCTTAAAATATTCAATACGTGAAAACTTTTCTGCTTTTTTTATTGCTCCTGTTGCCTATATTTTCAGAAACTTACGCTCAAAATTTTGCGGGAGGTTCGGGGGCTGGCTATGCGGTTGCTTATATTGAGCTGAGTCCATTGGGCTTGTTTTCTACTCAAAAAGAAAGTGAGCAAGTCTGTATTTCGCCAAATCCTGTTTCAGCAGCGCAAGACCGCCAGATTTACGTCAGTTGCTCAGATAAAAGACTGGTCTTCAAAACATTTCAAGTATTAGATGCCCAAGGAAGACTCGTTTTGGACGGAATTTTTCAGAATACTATCCGGCTTCCCTCTACGCTCAGCAAAGGTATTTATCTCTTGTTCTTCAAAGACGACGAGGGACTTTCCTACCACAAAAGGATAATCTTGGAATAAATTTTTGCTATTTTTTTTAACACAATAGCAACTATTTCGTAATTTTGTGTTCATTTTGTAGCTTAGTTCCCCAAGCAATCACTAAATCCTTTCTTATCGCTCTTTTTATCAGGCGCTTACGTCTTTTTCTGTTGTCAAATAAATATGAAAAGTAGGTTTTATTTCCTTCTACGCTATTTCTCTTTTTGGTTGTTATACTTTATTGGTGCAAGGTCTCTCTTTTTGGTTTATCATAATCGTTTGAGCCTTGAAACCTCTTTGGCAGATGTTTGGGGTACTTTTGGCTATGGTCTTAGGCTGGACGCGTCTTTTGCAGCCTACCTGACGCTCTTACCTTCTTTATTGGCTACGGCTTCTGTTTGGCTGCCTACCAAGCCATTTCGCAAGCTAACTACAGGCTATAATGTTTTCGTACTTTTTCTATGTACTACTTTGGTAGTCATTGACTTAGAAATTTTTGCAGCATGGGGCATTCGTCTAGACGCAACACCTCTCATGTATTTGACTACACCCAGCGAGATATTTGCTTCCGCCTACTCTTCTCCTTTGTTGCTGCTTTTGGTGCTATTTATAGGCAGTTTTAGTTTTTGGTTCTGGGTACAAGAGCTTTTGCTAAAACTCAAGATAGCCAATTTAGACGATTATAGCATTAAGCAAAAAGTAACCTACACTTTTTTTCTTATTCTGCTAACGGCATCTTTGATTATTCCTATTAGAGGTGGCCTTCAATCTTTGCCGATTAATCAAAGTTCTGCCTATTTTTCAAAAAGTATTTTTGCCAATAAAGCGGCTATTAACGTCTGTTGGAACTTTTTTCATGCAGTAACAGAGCGCAGCTATGACAAACAGAATCCTTACGTAGTGGAAACTGATACACAAAAAAATGCAAAAAAGTTTCGGGCGCTCTATACCCAAACTACCCAGCAAGAGCAGATTTTGACCACAACACGGCCAAACGTCATCATCATCATCTGGGAAAGTCTTACCTCCAAACTTTTGGGCAAAGCGACCCCCAATTTGATGAAAACTATGGCAGAGAGCTACTATTGGGACAATATTTATGCAACAGGCAGCCGTTCGGACAAGGGCATAGTGGGAGTTTTGAGTGGTTATCCTGCTCAGCCGCAAAAATCCATCATTATTTACCCAAACAAAAGCCGAAAAATGCCACTTTTGGGAAAGGATATGCGCAAAATAGACTACAAAACCGCCTTCTACTACGGCGGCGAACTCGAGTTTGTAAACATGAAATCCTATCTTTTTGAGTGTTTTGACGCGGTTTATGGTATAGACAATTTTGCAGCCAAAGACCGCAACTCCAAGTGGGGCGCACACGACCACGTGGTGCTAAACCGTCTGCTTGACGACACTCCAAACGACAGCCCACCTTTTTTCAAAACAATTTTTACGCTCAGCAGCCACGAACCTTTTGAAGTACCTGAAGTATTCAAGAATTTTACTGAATTTGAGGGTTTTACAGAAAAAGAAAGTCTGTTTGCTAATTCACATCGCTATTCGGACTGGGCAGTGGCGCAATTTTTAGAAAAGGCCAAACAGAAAACTTGGTGGGACAACACAGTCATACTCATTGTGGCTGACCACGGGCATCATTTTCCTGCCTACAAAAATCCAGAAGACTATTTTGATTTTGAGGATTTCAAAATTCCCTTGCTCATAACGGGTGGTGCGCTCAAGCCCGAGTACCGCGGTAAAGTAAGTCACCAGATAGGCTCACAGACTGATTTGGCCAAAACGCTGCTGGCGCAAATGGCATTGCCTACTCAGGATTATACGTTTTCAAGAAACTTGCTAGCCCCTAACCCAAATCCATTTGCGATTTATGCTTACAGCGACGGCATCGGTTATATTTCTGATAAAGAGCGATTTATTTTTGATAACAACGCTAAGCAAGTTATAAAATCTTTTGAAGGGAATCAGAGGAGTATCCCGAGCGATAGCCTGCTAAAAGTTGCTCGTTCGCACTTACAATGGACTTTTCAGGACTTCCTGGATAAATAGCAAATACTTATTTGACAATTAGCTGTTCGGAGTATGGTGTGCTGTTGATATTTGTAAAATTCTTGTCAATCGTCAAGGGTAGCTCAACTTGGTAAGAATTAACCTCCCCCTTGTCGTAATTATCCTCCCGGCTGATGGAACTCTCCCTAACTACCAAAAGTAAACGCTTGCCCTCTGCATCATAGCTGCAATCATTGACGGAATAACGCTTGCTGTCTAAAGAGGCAGATTTGTATCCACAGCGTACAGTTTTGTAGTCTATCAAAGCTCCGTCAGTGGTAAAAAGCGCCAAAACTTCCTCGCGATAAGGGCTTTTTTCTGTTGTATTGGTGCCTATGAGATAGGCAGCATACCCCCCCTCGAGGGCGCAATAGGCAGCCACAACGAGGTTTTCTACTTGAAGCTTGTCAAACCCTAAGCTGCTTGCTAACAATTCTTTGCCTTGTGCCTCCTCTACGCCGCTCTTGACGGTTGCCAAAAAATTCTGCACGTCTGGACTGGCTTCTATTTCAGTTAAATCGTTTATTTTGGGCTTAGAGTTTTCACTCATTTCATCATTAAATGTATTTTCTTCGGGTTTCGCAATTTTTGTGGAGTCTTCAGTTGTGGTATCGCTTATCGTGATGTTTCCGCAGCCCAAGATATTGAGGATTAGAAGCGAAGCCAGAATAATATAAAGCAAACGCATGGTTTTGAGTGGTTTTTAGAGTTTGTGAACGCCAAAAGTACTGTTTGTTTTGTGAAATTTAAAGTTTTTTTGTGTAATCAGCCACTTAGTTTATAAATCGTCATAAAAATTCAATTTTTAGATGGAACTAAGGTGTTGAAGAGTTGGTTAGCATCAAGCAGTTGGTTATCAAAACCATCATTTCTAAAGATTTGCAGGCGCTAAGTAAAACCAAGTTCTTAAACCAACCTCTCGTGCATCTAAAAAAAGTCCTTTTCGAGCTTCTTTTTAGCTTTCTTGATGCCCTCTGCTGCATTTTTTTAAAATAGTCGTCCCCATAAAAGTACCTTTAAATAAAAAAAAGGACTTCCCTTTCGGAAAGCCCTTTTTGGCCATAAGGCAAAGTGCTTACTGACGACGATACAACGTCCAGCCATCGCCATTACCGCCTAATTGATTTACCTTGATTTTGTCGCCTGAGCGATAATAGTCAATAGTGTAACGGTTGCCAACGCCATCACGCACGGTGTAAATAAAGCCACCATCTGATGCGTCTTCAAGGTCTGTATAGTCTTCTATTTCAAAAACATTCCATTCGTTGTTGGCAGAGAACGATACTTTTGTAACACGGCTATTGTCATTGGTGCAAGTGAGCATAACGTTGAATTCATCACCATCATAGACAAAATACTTTTGTGCAAAGGCAGTGGAAGACTGTAAAACAACGAGCGCCAAGCCAATGATGGAGGCAAACAAAAATTTTTTCATGTGATTTTTGTAGGGGGAAAAATGATAACAACTTTTTAGAGTACAAAACAGCATCGTGCTACTTCTATTAAATGTAACGGCAGGCTATTTAAATTGTTACACTGTTTCGTTTTAGTACGTAGAAAAAAGTAAAAAAAAACTCTAAAAAGTACAATTCAAGGTTATGAGTGGTCTTTTGGGATTGTGTTAATGATTTCCTATTGAATTGCAAACAAGGCATTAAGAGGCTTCTAGGCCTTTAGAAAGCGCTTTAATTTAATAGGGTATATCCTTATCATGGGGGTCTTTGGGCGGAAAATTTAGGGCTTGTTCTAGTTGTTTTTCTAAATCAGGCGTGAGAATGTGCTCTATCGTTTCTGCAAAGGCATGCACTTGAGTTGGTAACATTTGGGCGTGTCGTGTGAGATAAAGCTCCCAAAGCCTGTGTAGTTTGACGAGTCTTTTGGCTTTTTGCAAGCCCTTTTCTGAAAGTGAGAAAGTGTTTTTTTGCGCTAACACCAAGTTTTTAAGCCTTAATGTACACCAGCTTACTTGAAAGGTAAACGCTTGATACCGTCTTTTTTTGCGGATAAGCTCTTTGGGTAGCCCCTTTTCAAAATTCTGGGTGCTTTCATAAACCATAAAGAAAGATTTTAGAATATTCTCTTCTGTTATCTTTAGGTGGTAGTGCCTTTGTTTTAAAAATAGATACAAACGGCCTTTTTTGGGTGCAAAAAAGAAAGAGAACACACTTAAAAAAGTAGCCACGAGGACAATGCAAGGCCCTGTGGGAATGCCACTATCCAAGTAGGACACAAAAGCACCAACCCAGCCCGACAGACCGCCCATAACTGCTGCTAGGACCAACATCAGGCTCAAACGACCTACCCAAAAACGAGCACCAATAGCAGGAGTTATCAAAAGCGCAGCCATCAATACGACCCCAACACATTGCACACCCACCACCACTGCCAGCACCGTAAGTGTAGAAAGCAACCATTCTAACTGCCGTGTAGGCCAGCCAGTAACTTTGGCATAATGCTTATCAAACACAAAAAGTTTTAACCCTGGATAAAAAAGGGCAATAAGGAGGAGTATCAGGCCAGCTACTGCACTCAGAAAATAGACATCTGAGCGCAACATAGCAGCAGCTTTCCCGAAAAGAAAATGGTCTAGTCCTGCTTGGGCGGCATTGCCGCTTTTTTGAATAAAACTCAATAGTACTAGGCCAATACTAAAAAACCAAGAAAGCGTAAATGCTGTGGCTGTGTCAGGCTTTATTTTTGAATGACGGCTTATGAAGTCTGAAAGCAAAAGCGAGAGCCAGCCCGTTAGTGCCGCGGCAAAGGTCAGTACAAAAATATTTTTTTCGCCGCTCAGCAAGAAACCCAAACAGATGCCAGGTAGTACTGCATGAGAGACAACATCGCCTGCCAAGGACTGTCCGCGCAAAACAACGAAGCAGCCCACTGCTGCCGAGCAGGCCCCTAGTATCACGCAGCCAAGCGCAACAATTTGTGCATTCAGATTATCAGAACTGATAAACTCTAAGAAAAGTGCCCATAATTCCTGCATAAAAGCCTATTACATGGCATACTCAGACATGAACTTAATGCGCATGAGGCGAACATCCTCTTCAGAAAATTCATTTTCAAACTCTTCAAGTGCTGCTTTAATGTTGTCCGTTTCAGCCTCCATGAAGTAGTTATAAAGCTCCTCTTGGCGGTCTGGTTCCATAATACGGTCCATGTAGTAATCCAGGTTCAGTTTGGTGCCAGAGTCCGTAATGTGCTCAATTTCAGAGATAAGCTCTTCCATGCTTAGGTTTTTGGCTTCGGCAATTTCTTCTAAGTCCACACGCAAATCAATTTGCTGAATGATAAAAATCTTAACTTTTGATTTGTTTGCGGTTTGCTTCACGACTACGTTAGAGGCGGTTGTAATTTCGTTTTCCTTAACGTAAGTTTTAATCTTTTCAAGAAAGGGCTTTCCAAATTTCTTAATTTTACCCATACCCACTCCATTCACCTGTGCCAGTTCTGGCTCAGTAGTAGGGTAGGTGGTCGCCATCTCCTCTAAAGACGGGTCTTGGAAGATAACGTAAGGCGGAAGTCCTTTTTGTTTGGCCAAAGTCTTTCGCAACTTCTTGAGTAAATCAAACAGTACCTCATCATAAGAACGGCTATTAATGGCTTCTTCTTCTTTGGCTTCGTTGTTTTCGGTTTCAAAATCTCGGTCTTCTTGCAGTTCTACGGAAACAGGGCTATCCAAAAACTTATTGCCTAAATCTGTTAGTTTGAGCACATCTGTTTTGTCAATATCCTTATCAAGAAAACCCTTGAGCATGGCCTGCCTAATGACAGATTGCCAAAAAGCTTCGGATTGTTGTTCGCCTTTTCCAAAAACACTGAGATTAGAATGCTCGTAGCTACGCACAAAATCGCTCTCCACACCTCTGATGACATTAATAATGTGGCTGGTTTCAAACTTTTCTTCAGTTTCGTCGAAGGCTGTTAGCATAATTTCTATAAACTTTTTGCCTTCAAACTTGGCCGTGGAGCGCCGGCAGTTGTCGCACATATTGCTACAGTCGTGCGCATCAAAAGCCTCACCAAAATAGTGGAGAAGTTGTAAACGCCGGCAGACCGAGGACTCTGAATATGCAGCCATTTCTTGTAACAAATGTTTGGCATTATCCCGCTCCGTAACAGGCTTATCTTTGTTAAACTTTTCTAGCTTAGTGATGTCTGAATAAGTATAAAACATAAGACAGTGCCCCTCGAGGCCATCGCGCCCAGCGCGGCCAGTTTCTTGATAGTAACCCTCAATGGATTTTGGTGCGTCGTAGTGAATCACGAAGCGAACATCGGGTTTATCTATGCCCATTCCAAAAGCAATGGTAGCGACAATGACCTCAACATCTTCATTCAAAAAGGCATCTTGGTTATTGACACGGACTGGTGCATCTAAACCAGCGTGGTAGGGCAGGGCTTTGATGTCATTAACGTTCAAGTAATCTGCTATTTCTTCTACTTTTTTGCGGCTAAGGCAATAAACTATCCCTGATTTGCCTTTGTGTTGTTTAATAAACTCAATGAGTTGCTTATCCACATCTTTACTTTTGGCCTTATTTTTTGCCTCTTGTTTGGCGGTTTTGGCAGTTCCTTCGCTATCTTTAATTTTAGACTTTTGGCGTACTTCGTAGAATAAATTTTTGCGGTTGAACGAGGAGATAAACAACTGCGACTCTTCCAAATACAAGTTTTTTTGAATATCTAATTGTACTTTGGGGGTGGCAGTGGCCGTGAGGGCAATAATGGGCAGGTTGCCGATGCGGTCGATAATAGAGCGAATGCGGCGATATTCTGGTCTGAAGTCATGACCCCATTCCGAAATACAGTGGGCTTCGTCTATTGCAAAAAATGAGATATTGGCATCTTTGAGAAACGTGATGTTCTCATCTTTGGTCAGGGACTCGGGCGCTACATAAAGCAACTTGACTTTACCGTCCACTGTATCCTTTTTGACCTTATTGATTTCTGTTTTAGAGAGCGTGGAGTTCAAAAACTGGGCATTGATACCAAGCATATTGAGTGAGTCCACTTGGTTTTTCATGAGTGCAATAAGCGGTGAGATAACGATGGCAGTTCCATCCTTAATAACAGCAGGAAGTTGGTAGCATAATGACTTCCCAGCGCCTGTTGGCATGATGACAAAAACATTACGTCCCTCAAGAACAGCCTTAATGACTGGCTCTTGGTTGCCTCTGAACTGATTATACCCAAAAACTTCTTTTAGCTTGGTTTTTAGGAAACTTTCTGACTCGCTTGCTATTGTGCTCATAAAATATTTTAGAACAAGATGCTTTCTCAACTATTAAAGCATTGAGATTCTTTTATGGTAGAGAATAAATAGTATCAACTTAACCAGCGGGCAACATCAAGCAAAAGGACGTACAAAGCCTTAGCTACTATGCCGCGCAAGCATTATAAAATAAAACAAGCATATTCTGTAATGCGCCACTGGCCTCTTCAATAAGTCAATGGTTTCTATGCTTCAAAATAAGGTCTTTTTTAAAAACCTTTTTTAGCTTGGTGCTTTAAATTCTATTGCAAAAGTAACAAAAAATGAATACACAAAAACTTTGTTAAAAAAAAAATCAAAGAAAATTTTAACGTTATTGGTGAGCTTCTCTAAGCATCTTAAGAAGAAAGTATTTGAAGGGCCAAATATAAAAAGGATACTAAAAATCCTTTTTATATCTTATAGGCTGTTGCGCGTAAATCGGTTTTGGGCTTGGCGAAGGTGGGGTGTAGAAAGTACCAAAGTTCAAATTTAGTACAAAAGCTAATAGAAAGTACAAATGTTCAGCCTAGTACTAAAGCCCCACTTTTGCCAAACCCTTGTTACCTGCTGGCGTTTTTCACGGCTGTCATTTCCATCAATTGTGAGTTGATTTCATATGTCGGCATATTGTGAATTTTAGGTCTGTCAAACTTGATTTCTTTCTTGTTATTGAAAATACCTGTGTCTAAAATTGCTTTACCCAACATTTCGATAACTGGTACAGAAACACTGTTACCAACCAATTTCATCCATCTTGCTCTGTTTTCTGGCAAAATATAGTCTTTCGGAAAACCTTGTATCATACAAGCTTCCTCTTTTGTAATTCTACGATAGTTTTCCTTTTTGTAAACCTTTTCAACGAATTGCATTTTATGGTCTTCTTCGTTCTTTGCGTAAATAATTTTAGTTGTAACAAAGTCATTTGTGTCACTTGCTACAAGAGTTGGGAAAATATTTGAAGTCGGTAAAAAAATTCTGTTTACACCGTAAAGACCTGTACTGATTTTAGTGTTTTTAAAATCGTACCTTTCTTCGTTGCTTATTAAAATGCCTTTTTCAATTAGTGGAAGGATTGTTTTTGAGATAGAAATCTTTTTGATTTTTAAATCTCTATTCATTTTCAATTTATCCATTACCAAGATATTATCCTCACAAAGACTTAATAAAAAACTTTCATCTGCTGACAGTTCTTCAATTTTTGATTTGTTGATTTTGAAAGTATAATATTCTTTCTTTAAAATTTTTAGTTCAACCAATTCATCAAGTTCTTTTGCGGTTATAGTTTTGTCTAAACCTTGAAAATGTCCTAATGATAATGGGTTGCCGTCCAAATCTCCATATGCACTTTTACGCCTGTTTTTGAGCAATAAATAACAGATTTTCTTTTGTCGTTCAGTTGTTACTAAAATGTCCCACGAATGAATGGTTGAATGTCCATTTCGTAAATCATTGAAAAGAAAATAATCGTTCAAACCATTGCTGGTTGATAAACTCATACTCTTTTGTGTAATGATTTCACCAAATAAATCTCTCGGCATTTCATTTTCTGTTTCAATGATTTTTTGCAAATCGCTGCCCGCATTGAAGTCAGATAAAATGTCTGCCAATTTTATTTTTTTGTCAAGTGGTTTTGGAAGTTTGAATTTGTCTGCAAATTCTTTGTCTTTAAAACCAATAATATAAATTCTTATTCTGTTTTGAGGCACACCATAATCAAAAGAATTTAAAACATAATAATTTGAAAAATAACCTGCTTCCTTTATTCTGTCTAAAATATAGCTTAATGCTTTTTTGTTTCTTGGGTCAACTAATCCTTTTACATTTTCAAAAATAAATGCGTCTGGTTTTGATTGATTTAAAAGAAAAATTGTATCGTTCCAAAGTTGTCCTCTGTCATCGTCAAAGCCTAAATTTCGTCCTGCAATAGACCAACTTTGACAAGGAACTCCCGCTGTCAAAATGTTATGCTGTGGCAGTTCCTTAATTTTTGTAATGTCTCCTAAATTCTTTTCAATTGGTTCATTTGAGTTCGCACAATATGCAGTTACTGCATCTGTACTGATTTCGCTAAAATGCAAACATTCGCCTCCGTTGTTTTCGAGAGCCATTCTGAAACCACCGATACCTGAAAATAGGTCAATAAATGTAAATTTTGCTTTTTCCATTTTTGCCTATTTAAGTGGTGAGTCTTCAAAGTTTTTTGGTGGTTCAATTTCCAAAAACTCTCTGTAAATGCGTTCTCTATATTCTTTTCCGAGTTTGTTTACTTCGGATATAAAGGTTTTGTAAGTGCCTTCGCCACCTATTAAGTCCCAAAACTCATTACCAATTAAAACAGATTCATCTTCGTGCATATTGAACCAACGCATTGGAAAAGTCCATTTGTAATCTTTTTTCTTTCCATAAGGGTTGTAGGCAAGTGCATAATAAGCAAAATCTACTTGCTTGGGGTTCATTGCCAAAAGTTTCAACATTTTTTCTTTGCTTACTTTCGTTTGGTCGCTGTTTGGCAATGGTGCTTTTATTTCAAAAGCATATTTTGTATTAGTTTCTTCGTTATGAATAAAAATGTCGCAAGTAACACTAACTGGAATTGGTTTTCCACCACCTTTTAGAATGTAGTCAAGTTCTTCTTTCCAATTTGGCTTTACTTTCAGTTCGCCTTTTGGATTATGTTCAAGTCTGTTTAATACTTCTTGGATACGTCTTAAACTTTCAGTTCCAACGGTTCCATTTACGCTATGTCCTAATGAGCAATTTCCGTGTGCTTCAATGGCAACAACTTGTGCTAATTTCTCCCAAACTCCACCAAATGGCGTTACAAATCTTCTTTCAAAGTGCGAGCCTTTAAAAATTTCGTCAGGTACTAATGCTGCATAAAGTGGTTTTGCAGAATGGTGGGCTTCTTTTATAAATGGGTCTTTTATGAGTACATTATTCATAACCCTGTCCATCATAGTTGAAACTACGGTTTTTATGGCTTCTGCAACTCTTTTTTTCTTACTCATATTTTATTTGATGTCCAGGCTACAAATTTACAAAAATTATCTCGAAGTTTTGAGGATTGTCGGAATGTTTGGGGGCCTCTACGCTTGCAGGTAACTAATAAATTTGTCGTTTCTGAATCTATTGTGCGATTCTGATGGCTAAAATAGATACGTCATCAGTTTGCTCATAGTCGCGCTTCCAGTTCAAATACTCATTTTCAAAACGTTCAGACTGCTCTGGCATGGTTAAAGCTCCCATTTCAGAAATAAACTCTCGCAGACGTTTAACCATATATTTTCGGCTAAGCTCACCGCCAAACTGGTCTTGAAAACCGTCCGTAATCATATAAATAGTGTCGCCTTCATTCAATTCTATATATTGATTGGTAAAGAATTTTTCGTTATAGAAATTACTGCCAATAGGGAAGCGGTCTCCTTTATACTGCTTAAGGCCTTCATCTTTACGCCAGATATAGATAGAGTTCATTGCACCAGCAAAGCTAACAGACTTTTGGTCTGGGCTGATGGCGCATATAGCCAAATCAATTCCGTCATTTACTGTTTGGGTATCGGTATTCTGGTTCAGTATATTTTTTAGTGAAAAATCTAACTGTTTAAGAATAAGAGCGGGGCTAATAATTTCATTTTCAACAACAATCTGCTGAAGCAAGTTATGTGCTACTACCGTCATGAATGCGCCCGGAACGCCGTGCCCGGTGCAATCGCCCAGAACGACAATATTGCTTTCGGGGTGCTGAGTAAACCAAGCAAAATCACCACTAATGACATCTTTGGGCTTATAAATAAAGAAGCTATGCGGGTATTCGGCGGCAATAGTGGCCTCTGAGGGCACAAGAGCATTTTGCAAACGCCGTGCATAATGTATGCTGTCAGAGGTTTTTTTATAGGCTTGTGCAATTTGAGTAGCTTGCAAGCTGACTTGTTCGGTGAGTTCTTCTGCTTTTCTTGTTCTTTCGGCCACCAAGCGTTCCAAGCGTTCTTTGTCTATGGCTAAAGCTCTCATTCGCAGCCTATAAGCAGTAACCCCCCCCGCTAAAACAAGCAGTACCACAAGTGTTATGAAGAGCTTGGTTTGGTAAAAAAATGGTTGTTTTTCTATGCGCAAAGACGCATACTGCTCGTTCCATACGCCATCATTGTTGGCAGCCATTACTTGAAATGTATATTGGCCATGTGGCAGATTCGTATAGCGGGCTTCGCGTTCGTTAAGCACCTCAATCCATTCTTTTTCAAAAGGATAGAGCCTATATTTAAAGCGGACTTTTTCAGGAACGATGAAACTCAAAGCAGTGAATTTGATGTTCAAATAGCGGATATCAGGCCCTACTTTTACTTCTTTCACTTGACCATCATGTATAGGCTTTTCCTGGCCGTTTAGGGTGAGGTGCTCAATGGCTACTTTGGGTACTTTTAAATTGACATGAAACTTATCGGGATTAATACTTGCTATGCCTTTGATAGTAGGAAAAACCAACCCACCTCTGACCATAGCCGCGCGGCCTGTGGCGGTTACCTCGTCGCTAATAAGTCCTTCTGTTTTTCTAAAAATCATACAACTTACTTTTTTAATTTTGCCTTCAACAAAAGCGACAAGCTCGGTGCTTTTAACTTTAAAAATACCTCGGTTACAGCCCATCCAATAAAACCCCTTGCCATCGGGTATAATGTTAAATATAACATCGTTATCCAAGCCGTCTGTTCGTTTAATGACCTTAATTTTTCCATTTTTTTGTATGCAAGCCAAGCCCTCATTAGTAGCTACCCATAGGCGCTTTTCTCCATCTTGATACGCATCAAAAATGATATTGCTCGGCAAACCGTCGGCAATGGTTAGAGACTTAAACTTTCCATTCTGATAAAAATTAAGCCCTCCGCTGTTCGTGCATATTACCAAGCCATGCTCCTCTGTGCGCGTCAGTGCCATGATGTAATCGTCCGAAAGGCCGTCTTTTTTTGTAAAATTTCTGACGCTACCGTCTGCATTAACTTGCGTCAGGCCACTGCGCATACCTAGCCATATAGAACCGTCCGTATCTTTAAAAATACGTCTTATTTTGTTTGCGGGCAGCTTCTTTTCAAAATCTGCTGTTTGCACTTTCCCATTTTTAAAGATAGATGCGCCTGAGTATGTGGCTATCAATACACTACCGTCTGCCAATTCTGCAACATCG
The DNA here is from genome assembly GCA_013299045.1 of Cytophagales bacterium. Lineage (GTDB taxonomy): Bacteria > Bacteroidota > Bacteroidia > Cytophagales > Bernardetiaceae > RDZD01. The sequence goes on from JAAFJX010000016.1 coordinate 86,268, forward strand.
CGAACACGATTAGAAATGAGTCCTTCTGCTTCCGTAAAATTCTTGAATACGCCTTTTCGTAAAACACTTAGACCGCCATCAGTACCTATCCAGAGCGAGCCGTCGCTATGCTCATAAATAGAATTGACTACATTATTGACAAGGCCATCGCTACTTTCATAGCAGATAAAAGGACTGGGCCTAATTTTAAAAAGACCCTCTCGGTAAGTTCCTGCCCAGAGGTTGTCTTCTTCGTCTTTGTGTAGTGAAATAACAAACTCTTTTGTAAAATTAGGGATTGTTTTTTGGATACCATTCTTGATGGCAAAAAGACCGTCGTCCGTTCCCACCCAAAGTTCATCTTTTTTGTCGTCCCAAAAAAGGGCACTTGCAGACTGATAAGGATGCTTGAGCAACTTAGCCGGTACAGGTTGTACAACTTTCATACCTGCTGTTTTGATAAATCCTAAGCCGTTGTCAGTCGCTATCCAAATTTTATCCTCTTTTTGTATATAAAGTAGCTTATTAATAGAATTAGACGGTAGCCCATTTCTATCATTGAATACAGCCACAAGTTTGCCATTTTTTACCTTTAGCAAGCCGTCTTTTTCTGTGCCAACCCATAAAAAGCCGTCCGCATCTTCCACTAAGTCGTTGGCAGCAAAATTTTTGATAGTATCAAAATGCACTTTAGAGAGAACTTTGCGGTCATACGAGAACAAATGAAGCCTCGTGCCTATCCAAAGCGTTCCTTTGCTGTCTTCCAAAACTCTATTGATGGATTCTCCTTCTAAAAGTTGATGCTTAAATTCTTTGAACCGGTGCTGGTCATATACAGCCAAGCCGCCGCCATTGGTGCCAAACCAAGCATTTTTCTTGCGGTCTATACTAATATTGAGCACACCCGATGTTTTAAAAATATTCTCGTATTTAGAATCTATTCTATTGAAGCGTACACCATCAAAACGGAGAAGACCGTCATAAGTACCCACCCAAAGAAAGCCATCATCTGTTTGATTGATACTCAGTACGGCATTGGAAGTCAGGCCATTATCACTGTTCCAGCCTGTTACATAGTATTGCTGAATGCTATCGGATAGCGTACTTTGAGCACACAAAGAAAATGGGCTTAGTAGCAGTAATGCAAAAGAAAGAAAATTGTAAAGGCAAGTAAAGCGCATCAAAAAAGCTAATAAATACTTGAATTTGTACAAGCAATGGCTTGCAAATTTATACATTGCAAATTTCTATTACAAATATTAGTCCGAATTATGTGTAAAAACATTTTGTAGTATAAAACATAACCCAAAATAGATTTAGGACAGCACTAGTAGTCAATTTTTATATGTGGTTAATTAGACAGATAAAAGCGCCTTTCTCTGCCTAATTTTGATAACTTTGCGGTTCTAATCATCATGCTCTTGAATTTATGTCTGTCGCTATTCAATTCTCCCTACCAGCCGCCCTACAACTCATTAAGCAGGAAGTCAATGATTTACAACTTGGGCAGCAGCCGGCTTCTCTCTATGACCCGCTTTACTATATGATGCAACTTGGCGGTAAACGCATGCGTCCTTTGCTAACTCTCTTTGGTTGTGCTCTTTATACGCCTCAGTGGGCCAAGTCCATTATGCCCGCTCTGGGTGCCGAGGTTTTTCATAACTTTACGCTCATACACGACGACCTCATGGACAATGCCGATGTGCGCCGTGGGAAGCCCACCGTACACGTCAAATGGAATATGCCTACCGCTGTACTTTCTGGTGATGTGATGCTTGTAAAAGCCTACCAACTTATGATGCAAAGCCCAGAACATAGCCTCCGCATTGTTCTGGATAAATTTAACCGTATGGCAGCTGGAGTTTGCGAAGGACAACAGTACGATATGCAATACGCACAGGCCTATGAAGTGAGCTTGATGCAGTATTTAGAAATGATAAAGTTAAAAACAGCGATTCTGCCTGCATTTTGCCTCGAAATAGGCGCTATCATTGGCGGTGCGCCCGAACCTGAAGCCCAAAAATTGTATGAATTAGGCATATTGCTTGGGATAGGTTTTCAACTCATGGACGACCTGCTAGACGTTTACGGCAATCCAGATGCCTTCGGCAAGCAAATGGGGGGCGATATTATAGAAAACAAAAATACTTTTCTCCTTATTAAAGCCAAACAAATTGCGCAATCTTATATGGCAGAAGAGTTGCGTTATTGGCTTGAAGCCAAAGAGTTCAAGCCCGACGAAAAAATTGTAGCGGTGCGCGGCATCTATGACTTCCTAAATATTAAAGAACTTACTACAAAGGAAATAGAGTCATATTTTAGTAGAGCCGTCCTTGTTCTAAATTCACTGGAGTTTGCAGACCAAGGTGTCAAGACAACCTTTAAAGATTACATCAGCGACATTGCGCACCGAAGTTTTTAGGCAAAGTGTATTTCTTAAACTAGTTTAAGTTTTTGTTGCTAGAATTACCTTTACTTTACGCTGTTTTAAATACAACAACTAATTCATCTCTAAATTTGATTACCTGCTATGAAAAAACAAATAGCTCTTACTCTCACATTTTTGGCCGCTTTTGTAAGCCTTGGCTATGCTCAAATGCAGGCTTGGAAACTGGATAAATCCCACTCTTCGGTAGGTTTTGCTATCGACCATATGGTTATTTCGGAAACCAAGGGTGAGTTTGATGACTTTAGCTTGAACGTTATGGCTGATAAAGCAGATTTTACTGATGCCAAATATGATATAACCATACAAGTAAAAAGCATCAATACCAAAGATGCAAAGCGCGATGAGCACCTGGTAGGCACTGATTTCTTTGATGCAGGGCAGTACCCCACAATTACTTTTAAGGGCGTACAGTTCAAAAAAGTATCAGGCAAAAAGTATAAAGCTATTGGTAGCCTCACGATGCACGGCGTAACGAAGCAAGTTACTTTTGACGCGGTATTTAACGGTATAGTCAAAGACCCTTGGGGTAGTACTAGGGCAGGTTTGGTGCTTTCTGGCGAAATAGACCGTTATGCGTTCGGATTGAAGTACAACGCTATGCTTGAAGCTGGTGGTGCAGTTATTGGCCAAAAAGTGCGTATCTCATGTAGCTTCGAGTTGATAAAGAGCTAGTTATTTGCTACATAGGTATGAATCCTTTTGAAAGAAAAGGCTCGTCATTGTGGCAAGCCTTTTTCTTTTTGAGGTCTGCTTTGGGGATAACCGTTTTCAGCGCGAAACTTTTTTCGTTCTTTGGTAAAGTCCCACCACGTTTTTGTCATGTCATTTGTGTTTGCAAAATGCACGACTAATCTAAATTGGTCTTCAACGCAAGGGTCAATCCAATACCCTTTTTTCTGTTCGTATTCGTCGGTGAGTGTAGCACCGTCTTTTTGTTTTAGTTCGTTGAGTGAATAATACCCTAAAAACACAAGGTCTTCGGCAAACTTAATTCCCACCGAAGGAACGGTTTGAAATTCTGCTAACGCATAAATTTCTTTTGCTCTTTCTGTGGTAGTGTTTAAGAACACTGCCAATTCGTCAATTGCGAAGTCAAGAATGTTAGCAATTTTGATTTTATGCTTTCTCAAATTTGCTTTTTCAAGGTCTGTCAGCGGAAGTTTTATATTTGTCTTATTTTTCATCTTCGGCAAAAGTCAGCAAATAACCGTTATTATCTTCTATTGAAAATTCAGTAGCACTGTAAAATGTCTTTTCAAGTTCTTTAACCACTTTTACGTTGTCTTTTATCTGGTCAAAGAATTTTCTGATTTCAGTTGTCTGAATATACAAAAGCAATGAGCCACCGTTTTGCCTTGAAATCATTGGCAAGTCGTTGCCTAAACTTTCAAAAGTCTGAAACATAAAAGTTACGTTTCCGCAAGTCATCATTGCCCAAACAATGTCGCCTTGTTCGGGAACTGTCGTAACAACATTAAAGCCTAATTGTTTGTAAAAATCAATCGTCTGTTTAATGTCGGTTACAAAAATGTTTGGTGATACTGTTTCCATATTTTTCTTGTTTTGTCTATCTGCATAGTGGTTGTCTAAGGTTGCCCATAACGGTTTTAGGCTTTGCGAAGGTGAGGATTAGAAGTGCAAATGTTTATATCAGCACAAATGTAAAACAGGATTTCAAAAATTCAATAAAGCACTTTTGCCCCGCTTGCGCCAAGCCTATGTGCTTGTTGCACAACTTACTTTTCAAAAATACAAAACTAATTTCATTCTGCAAAAAAATGCCAAAGATAATTTTTATCGCAAATTAGCACAAGTGCTTGATTTACAGTTTATTTATAGAGAAACTGCTCATTACTACGGAACAGAAGGTCAAGAATCTATTGACCCTGTTGTATTTGTTTTTTCAGCAAAACAACAATTTAATGCCCTCAAGAGCGCAATATTAAGCCCTCGAAATTTTTACAAAAAATAGCGAAGCCTAATTTTAGCCTCGCTCAGAATGGTTTTATGCAAGCCGAAATCTTTTGAAATTCTTGGTTTTTGAATTTTTGTCGTAGTTGTGCAACGGTTACGTGTGTTGGGCGAAGTGCCGTAGGCACGAGTGCAACAAGGGTGTAATCCCCGCTCCGTTGTGGCGAAGTGCCTGAGCGAAGCGAAGGCATTTCGCCACAACGGAAAAGGCTTGGCGCAGGTGGGTTGTAGAAAGTACCAAAGTTCAAATTTAGTACCAAAGTTAATAGAAAGTACAAATGTTCAGCCTTCTACTAAAGCCCCACTTTTGCCAAACCCATGTTAGCGGTTGCCGTAGTTTATTTAGAAAGCCTATTAACTACTGCAACAACCATTCCGTCGTGTTCTTTAACTCCAACTGTTTGTAAAATTGTAGCGGTAACATTTTTGTTTTTTCTCAAACTTTCATTTAATCTTTGAACACCTAATACTTTTTCATCAGAACTATTGTCATCAAGCACTTTTCCTTCTCGTATGACATTATCGCATACTATTATTGTCCCTTCTCTGGAAAGTTTGATAGCAAGTTCAAAATATTCTGTATATGGTGGTTTGTCAGCATCTATAAATATAAAGTCGAACGGTTCTTCTTTTTTTTCAATAAAAGTTGGTAAGATATCCAATGCTCTACCAACTCTGATATCTACTTTTTCTGAAAGCCCAGCGTTTTTAATATTCCTTTTTGCTACATCACTATAATGTTTGTCAATTTCTAAAGAAATTAATTTTCCATTGGATGGTAAAGCTCTTGCCATCCAAATTGTACTATAACCTCCCAATGTTCCTAATTCTAAAACTCTTTTTGCATTACAAGAAATCATAAGTACTTGTAAAAGTTTTCCATGATTTGCCGATACGCTCATTTGAGGAATATTTTCTTCAGCAAGAGATTTAATTACATCAGAAAGTATTTTATCTTCCTGAGCTGATATGTCGCTTATATAGTTGTCTACTCTTTCAAAAATTTTTTCGTCCATCTTTAATTTATATTTTATTGTTAAGTTTTTCAAAACGGTTACCGCTAACGGAGCGGGGATTTGCGAAGTTACAAAAAATATGAGCGAAGCGAATAAATTTTTTGTAATTTTGCAAATCCCTTGTGCTTGTTGCACAACTTGCTTTTCAAAAATACAAAACTAATTTCATTCTGCAAAAAAATGCCAAAAAATATGACATATTATCTTGATTTTTATTTGTTTAAGTATTAAGAATAAATTATTTTAGATTATTTTGTATCTTTGCCCCAAAAACTATGGGAAGAGTTTTAACAATTAGCTTGACATCTGAACAAGAAACGGAGCTTATTAATCATCATAAAAAAAG
>JAAFJX010000026.1 GCA_013299045.1 Cytophagales bacterium
CTGAACCGCTGCTATCTAATAGACGCGGTTCTCTCTTTTAAAGAATATTACAAAAAAACACTACTAAAATATTAAACCCTAATGCAAATAAACTAAGACTCTAAAGCCAAACGTTTTAAATCCATTGGAATAACTCGTGAAACACCCTGCTCCACCATTGTTACACCGAAGATGACATCGGTATTGACCATAGTGCGTTTGTTGTGCGTTACAATAATAAACTGCACATTTTCAGCAAACTTTTTAATAATTTTATTGAATTTGTCAATGTTTGCATCGTCCAGCGGTGCATCTACCTCGTCAAAAATACAGAAAGGAGCAGGACGCATCAAGTAAACTGCAAAGAGCAAAGATGTAGCCGTTAGGGTTTTTTCACCGCCTGAGAGTTGCCTAATGCTCAGCGGTCTTTTACCTTTGGGTTTTGCAATAATGTTTATTTGAGATTCCAAGGGATTGTCAGGTGTGGTCAGAATGAGGTCGCAACTATCTTCTTCTGAGAATAAAGACCTAAAGACCATTTGAAAGTTTGTGCGAATTTGCTCGAAAGCTTCCATAAAACTCTTAATGGCCACTTGGTCAATTTCTTGAATAGTACGTTCTAGCGTAGCTTTAGCGGCTAAAAGGTCATTGCGCTGATTATCAATGAAATCGTGCCGATTTTTTACTTCTTGATACGCTTCCAGGGCAGTTTGATTGATGTTGCCTAGTCTTTGTAGTTGTAGTTTCAGGGCTTGGGTTTCTTCTGTGAGTTGCTTTTCGGGCAAATTCTCCTCTTCGTCTATAGCGTCTAGAAAATCTTGGTCAATTTCAAGGTCAAATTCTGCCTTCAAGCGTTCTCTTGCACCTGTAAGCACCAAATTCAGCTCATTCATACGGCTTTGCCACGCGCTGAGACGGGCTTCGCAGTTGTCTTTTTGGCGCATGACCTCACGGACTGTGCGCTCTGCATCGGCAACGCGCTCACGGGTTTGGTAGTATACGCTTTCTAGCTCATTAACAAGCTCTTGCTCAATTTTTTTCTGTGTATTTAGCTCTGCCAACTGGCTTTCTAAGCTTTCTGCTTCGGCTTTGTTACGAATCATATCTGCATCGGTTTGGTGCAAATCGTAAACAAGCTGTTCCGAGCGCTCTTTAGTGCTTTTGAAGGCATTTCTTTTGAAGGAAATTTCCTTCTGAAGTCCCTCAATAAAGTTTTTGGTTCGGTTGTATTCTATGGTTTGTTCATTAAAAAGCTGTTGTTTTTGGCTAAACTCACTGCTTTTCAGTTGCAAATGTTCTTGCAAAACCGCCAACTGTTTTTGAGCATACGTTACATCAATTTCAGCATTTTGCAAGCGTGGTTTGAGTTCCTGCATATCGTTTTGCACCACGCTTAATTTTTCCTGCACTTCGTACTTGCGTTCGTCCGCTGCATCAAAAGAAATTTTGATTTGCTCTAACTTTGTTTTAATCCCCACTTGCTCGCGCATGAGGCTTTCTAGTTGTTGTTGAGTATTTTTTATAGGCGAAGCGGCCAATTCATTTTGCAAGTTTTGTAGCTCGCTGCGCTTGAGCGTGAATTTGTCTTGCCAAATTTGAGTTTGTTCATACAACTCTTCTACTTCGTTTTGAAGCGTCTCTACGTGTTGTTTTCGGCCAATTTTACTGGCATCAACATTGCCCGCATGGCCACCAATGAGCATAGTTGCTCTTTTGAGTAGTTTACCGTCCGCACTTACAAAAGTACTTGGCTCTGAAAGAGAATGACTAATCCCGTCAATTGTATCAACCACCCACACGTTTTGAAAGATTTGCCACAAAAAGTTAGCGTATTTTTTATCGTATTCTAGCTCATCAAACAGGGCTTTGGCCTTTGGTGAGGGCTTAGTAAGGCTTTGAGGCTTTTGAGTAAATTTATTGAGTAAAAAAAACTGTGCACGGCCTGCTTTTTCCTTGTCTAAGCGCGCCACGGCCTCTAATGCTTCTTTTTCGTCTTGCACCACCAAATAATTGTTATAAGGCTCACAAAACAATTCTAGAGCTGCCTGAAAGGCTTTATTACAGGCAAATGTTTCTGTAAAAGGTACAAGTTGAAGGTCTTTAGCTTCTGTGCTGAGGTGCTTAACGGCTTCGGAATAGCCTTCCATGCTTTCTGAAAGCGCTTTAGCGAGCTTTAACTCGTGAAATTTTGCGTCGTAGCGGCGCAAGGCAGCAGCCTGCTCATCGCGAAAAAGATTTATTTCAGCCTCTGTATTGCTGATTTGGCGACGAAGTGCCTCCTCGCTGTCTAGCAAATTTTTGAGAGATAAATTGCTTTCTTGTATAGTCTGATTGAGTGCGCTCAGGCTGCTTTGTAGTTGGTTGATTTGGCCTTCAAATGCGTGGGTATCCAAATGAATTCGTTCTAAATCTTGCTTGAAAGTACTTATCTTCAAATCCTTAACTTCGGCATCTTTGCGGTAGAGAAAAAGGTCATTTTCTTTGTTTTTTAAAAACTTTTCAGCTTGCTCAAGTTCTTTTTTGAGTGTATCAGTTTCCTGACGTATAGCCTCATAAACAGCCTTAAAGTCGGAGAGCTGACGCTCAATGGCATTGTGCTGAAGCTCATGGTCAGCCTTGTCTTGCTCTAGCTTTTGGACGTTTTCTACGAGGGCGCTTTCTTCTTTTTGATTTTGGTCTATCTGCCAGCGCAGGTTGTCTTTTTTATCAGAAAGGTATTTGAGGCGCTCTTGTGCTAATTTGACATCACCTTCTGCCGTCCGTATCTTATAAAAAACCGTAGCCAAATCGCTTTTTTTGGCATTTAGAGCACCTTCCTTAGAATTGCTCTGTATCTTGAGTTCTTCTAGAAGTAAATCTTGTTCTTGAATTTGAGCCACCAAAGTATTCTTGGCTTCTTGTTCGTTCTGCACTTTGCCATTGAGCGCAAAAAACTCATCGGTGTTGGCACGGACGAGTTTTTTGGCAAGCGCCACACTAAGTTGTTTGTAACGTTCGCGGATGGACTGTGCTTTTTCTGCTGCCTTGGCTTGCCTTTCAAGCGCCCGAACGTTTTTTTCTATTTCTGCAAGGAGGTCTTCTACGCGCACTAAGTCTTCTTGCACCTCCTGCATTTTTGCAAGAGCTTCTTTTTTACGAGCTTTGAACTTGGCTACGCCAGCAGCTTCTTCAATCATGGCCTTGCGTGAGCCTTCGCGGTCGTTGAGAATATCGTCCACCATTTTTAACTCAATGATGGCGTAACTGTTAGCGCTAATGCCTGTGTTTTGGAACAAATCCGTGATATCGCGGCGGCGGCAGAGACTGTTGTTAAGGTAGTATTCACTATTACCCTGACGGTCATAACGGCGACCTATGCTTACCTCGGTATACTCAGCAGGCAGAATGTTACGGTCGTTCTCAAAGGTAAGATGCACTTCGGCTGCATTGGCTGGTTTTCGGTTGGCACTCCCATTAAAAATGATGTTATCCATCTTGTCTGAGCGCAGGTTTTTGGTGCTCTGCTCGCCCAAAACCCAGCGCATGGCATCAATGACATTAGATTTGCCACAACCGTTTGGGCCCACTACTCCAGTTATTCCACGGTCAAAGTGTATGTTCACTTTGTCGCCAAAACTTTTGAATCCCTTTATTTCTAGTTTAATGAGTCGCATCAGGAGTAGAAAGCTGTTATAATCAACGCGCAAGTTAATAATTTTCAGTCATGCGTTTATGCTTTCTATGAAAAATTATGCTTGTTTACAATCTTGTAAGGTCAGTGGCGCGCTTCTAGAACGCTCCAAGAAAGGCTTTCTAGTAACGGATTCGCACCGTGTCTTTGAGCCAATGAATCAAACTTATTGTGTGGCATGAAATCAACAATTTGTTTGAATAGCGGCTGACCAACGATTTTTTTATCACTATCTTTGCTGCTCATAGTGTATGTTTTTTACAAACAAAAACTATAGATAAAGGGGTTACTTCTCTGAAGAAATCCCTCCTTTTTTTATAAAAATACTTGTCGGTTTAGTACTGAAAGAATATGATAGATTCTACTCGCACAAACAACTTTCCAGCACTACACTGGGCGGGGCTTTGTGCAGCGGCCGGCATTAGCCATGCGGTCATTGCACCAGGTTCGCGTTCGGCGCAGTTGAGTATAGCTTTTGCAAGAACAAAAGGTCTTTACTGTGAGGTAATTGCAGATGAGCGTGTGGCGGGTTTTACAGCTTTAGGTTATGCAGAAGCACTATCTAAGCCTGTGGTGTTGGTTTGTACCTCAGGCAGCGCCTTATTGAACTTAGCACCCGCCGTCAGTGAGGCATTTTTTAGAAATATTCCGCTTTTGGTGCTCTCCGCAGACCGCCCACCCGAACTAATAGGGCAACAAGATGGCCAAACCATTTTCCAAGAAAATGCTTTTGGGAAGCACGTCAAAGCCTTCTATCAACTTCCAACACGCTGTTCTGAGCCAGATGAGTTTGAGCACAGTGTTCGCATTTTTCAAGAGGCTCTTTTACTGCTAAAAGAAGCACCAAAAGCGCCTGTTCATATCAACTGCCCTTTTCGCGAGCCTTTTTATCCTCCTGTTCAGAGTGTACAATCTGCCGAGCTTTTGCCTTGGTGTGTTCTAAACCAACGTCATCTTTTTAAGGACAATCTTAAAATGCTTTTTTCTCAAGCTCTCAAAGATACAGATGAACGCATTTTGATAGTAGCTGGACAAGAAACACCCTTACGCGATGGAATCCGAGAGAAGCTACAGGCACTCATGCCGCTTCATGTACCTGTTATAGCCGATGTTATTAGTAATTATGGTTTTCTAAAACAAAGTATCCAGCATCAAGATGTCATACTTAGCAGTCCAGCGCTTGATAAAGTATTTTTGCCAGATATGCTCATTACCTTTGGGCAATCAGTTATATCCAAAAATCTCAAGCTCTTTTTACGTAATGCGCCTATTAAAACGCATTGGCACATTCAAGAAAGCGGATTGGTGGCAGATACTTTCAAAAGTCTCACCCATATTGTTCGTTTACCTCTGGCAGATTTTTTAGCAGAAATAACTCATTTTAAGGGCAACAAGAGCTATTTTGAGAATTGGCAGCGTGCGGAACGAACAGTTGCCGACTTTCATCAAGTAGCTTTTTTGCAAGAGTGGACGGAATTTGCAGTTATTGCGCGCGTTATGGAGCAGTTACCCAATGGTTCTTGTCTGCACTTGGCCAATAGCATGGCGGTTCGTTATGCCAATTTTTTGGGCTTGGGCGCAGAGCAAAAGCAAATAAAAGTGTATGCAAATCGTGGCACAAGTGGTATAGATGGCTGCCTGAGTACGGCCATTGGTCATGCAAAGGCCACACCAGACCGCTTGCATTTACTTTTGATAGGCGACACAGCATTTTTTTATGACCAAAATGCCTTTTGGCAGAATAATTTGCCCAAAAATCTGAGAATCCTGTTGAACAACAATCAAGGCGGTGGTATATTTGCCTTTCTGCCAGATGCCCGAAAACAGCCCGAGTTGCAGGACTTTTTTGTAGCTCCTCATCAGTTAAATGCTGCCAATTTATCAGTTAGCTACAATATCAAGTATTTATCTGCCAAGAATTTTGAAGAGCTAGATGCGGCACTTCCTGTATTTTTTGCACAAGAACTGTCTATTTTAGAGTGTTTTAGCGATGCTGCAAAAAATCTAGACTTTTTCGTGCGCTATAAGGCCAATGTTGCGAATAAAATTATTGCTATCAGCTAATCAGTTGTTGCTTAAAAAGGCATTAAGGTATTTATTATCAATAAATTAAACAAGAATTTTGCCTTTAAAGTTCCTTTGGTTTTAGCGCATTTTGTCAAAAACTGGCAAAACCTCAAAGTTCCTTGCGGCCTGCCACGCCTCGCATCAGACAAAAGCGAATGGCACAAAGGTCTGAGGGTAAGATTTTCTGTGTAAGAATGTTTTGTCAAAACACCCAATCAAAGAAAAAGTCATACGCTGTTTTAGATGAAAAAAGGTTGTTTTGCCCTCTAAATTGGCCTTTTGCGAGGCTTAATTTTTTGCTATGCCCTACGGTCGGAACTTTCAGCTCATGCTTCAGTGCAGCATCAAGGCAAAAAGTAGAGAGAAAAAGCTCCCAAAAATCATGAGGGTGTTCCTAGAGTAGACAAATCATATCAATTAATTGATGTGCTTGTTCTTATGCCGACTTTTTAAGGGACGACTATCTATTCAAACTTTAAATGTAAAAAAAACGATGCGGGAGTCCTAGTTTTTTGTGCTAAGATTAGGATATTCATCATACATTTTATTGTTTTGCAACCAACAAGGTGTAAGAGCAGTTTTTGCTGTTCCGAACTTAATAGGGAAGTTGGTGAAAAACCAACACTGTGCTCGCAACTGTAAGCCGCGAATACCCCAAAGCACCCTCGCCACTGTAACCTAGCGTTGCGGGAAGGCCGTTTTGGTGGGCGGTTAGTCAGGAGACCTGCCTTGTTACAAAAAAATTGGAAAGATGCGCTCGAGCAAGTGCTTTTCCGAGCAGTTTTAATTTGATAACAACTTTAATTATTTCGCGCATGAATTTTTGCTGCCTGTGTTGCAAAAGTTCGCCGTTCATGCTTTAAGCAAAGTTGATGACTTATGCTCTCTCGTTTCTGTTCTTATTCTTATTTAACCCTCTTACAATCATGTTTTTAACATTTAGAAGACAGCTTTTTCTACTGTCCCTCTCTGTTTTATGGCTTTCGGCCTGTGGCAGTAGCTCTAACAACCCTGAGCCGCAAGGCTACGAAAATGCTATTCTGGTTTTAAATGAAGGCGCTTTTGGCAAAAATAATGCTTCATTAGATGCCCTTAACGCCAATGATTATACGTTGCGCGAAAACGATATTTTTCAGAAAGCCAACAGCCGTACCGTGGGCGATGTGCTGCAAAGCGCCATGACCCACAATGGTTTTACGTATCTTATCAGTAACAATACCGCTACGTTGGAGGTTGTTAAAACGTCTGATTTCAAAACGATTACCTCTATCAAGCTCCCTGTTGAGAATCCACGCTATATCAAGCGCATTGGTTTAGATAAAGCATATATTTCTACATGGAGCGACTTCGCCGGCACAAAAGCTCCCAAGGTGCTTGTTCTAGACCTCAACACAAACAGTATCATCAAACAAATGGACGTGGGTATGGGGGCAGAGTATATTGAAACACTTGGCAATCGCGCTTTTGTAAGCAATAGCTTTGAAAAAAGCATTTCAGTTTATGATACTGACCGCGACAGCCGAAGCGTGAGCATCAGTACTGCACCACATAGCCCTCAGCAAATGGTTATTGATGCCAACAGCAAAATTTGGGCACTGGCCTTCAGTTATGATTCTACTTTTAATAGCCCCGTTGGCTCTTTATACCAAATTAACCAACGTAACAGCCGAATAGAGCGTATTGTGGGTCTGGCTGCTGGTGATGGCAAAAGCATAAGAGGGCGCTTAGCAATTGACAAAGCAGCGAATAATCTCTACTTCCTGTTCTCAGATGGGCTTTATCGCATGAATACCAAAGATGTGATTGTAACGAAAGTGGTAGAGGGGAACTTCTATGGCTTGGCCTATGATGCTAAAAATAAAAATATTCTGCTGGGGAAAGCTGATTTTATGAATCCAAGCAACAATAAAGTTCTGGTTTACGATAAAACTGGCAAACTTATCAAAGAACTGCCCGTTGGGATAGGCCCCAATGGTTTTGTGTTGCCCAACTAAGGACTTTCTTGCTAAGAAAATAATGCCTATAAGGAATTTGGCAATATTTGGCCAAAGTTTTATAACATTTTGCTTAACAGTTGGTTTTGTTTGTAAAAATTTTGTAACTTTGTCCTTTAGATAAAAAAGTATAAAAGCTATGTCGAATTATCCAGAATACTTAACTGCACCCATGAAACAAGACTTGATTGCCGTTGGTTTTCAAGACCTTACAACAACTTCAGAGGTGAGTAGTTTGTTAGATGCTTCAGCGGGTACTACCCTTGTCGTTATCAATTCTGTTTGTGGTTGTGCGGCTGGTGCGGCTCGTCCTGGCGTAAAAATGGCCTTGGCTAATGCTGCCAAAAAACCTCAGAGCCTCGCGACTGTGTTTGCTGGCGTAGACAAAGATGCCACGAACAAAGTACGCGAATATTTAGCGCCTTATCCTCCCTCTTCTCCTGCTATAGCCTTGTTCAAAAACGGGGAGCTGGTGCATTTGGTAGAGCGTCATCAAATAGAGGGTCGTCCGGCCAATATCATTGCAGACCATCTCAAAGAAGTTTTTGAAGAGTATTGCTAGAGTACCTTCAATTATTTTTGAATACCGTAAAGAGCAGATTTTAGTCTGCTCTTTGTCATTCTAAAAAAAACAATTTGCATTATTTAAAGCACATTTGTTCCTTGTTGTTATAACCTTTGAACTATATTTTTGTGCGTTATATGAGGAGTACCCAAAAATCTAACAGGAAGCCTGGCTGGCTGAGTCGCCTAGAAAAGACCCATCCTTTTGTGATGCTTCTCTATGTAGCTATGGTAGGCATAGGCGGTGTTTTTTTCTTTCTCTTGCTCAGTTTTGGCGCAAGCCAAAGTAACTTTAAGCTCATACATTATCCCAAAGCTTTTTTGGTAAGCACGCCGCTGCTTTTGGCGGGGAGTTGGGCTTTGGAGCGCGCCAAGCATTTTTTTGCTCTAGAAGATTTCCAAGCGCTTTTCAGAATGTTATTGACTGCCTTTGTTTTTGGCATAGGCTTTATGGTGTCGCAGTTTTTGGGCTGGAGTGAGCTGCAACTCTATGGTATTGCCTTTAAAGGGCTGCCTGCTGGCTCTTATTTATATCTTATTTCTGGCTTGCACTTGGCGCATTTCCTGGCTGGTATTCTTTTTTTGGGCTATTACTTGTTCCAAGTTAAAAAACGCAAGCGGGATTCAGTAAAAGTTTTGATTGCTATCACAAATCCGTTTGAACGGACTAAAATACGGCTTTTAGCGCTTTATTGGCATTTTATGGATTTTCTTTGGATAGTTCTGGCGCTCTTTTTCCTCTATTTTTTCTTGTAGAAAAGCAATAAGCGCATGATGGGAAGCCTTTTAATGCAATAAGGACATTGTCAAATTATTGACTATTGGGTAGGTATCAAAAAAGAACAGTTACAATTATAACAAAAAGCGCCTTGAAGTTGATTCAAAGCGCTTTTTTTATTCATATCAGATTTATACCAACTCTTTAGAAGCGCGTCTTCTTTCATGCTCTTCCAAAAATATTTTGCGAATCCTGATGCTCTTAGGCGTGATTTCAACGTATTCGTCTTTTTGGATAAACTCCATAGCTTCCTCCAAAGAGAACTTGATAGCAGGGGCAATACGCATTTTGTCATCTGAACCAGAGGCACGCATATTGGTTAGCTTTTTACTTTTGGTGATGTTCACGGCGAGGTCGCCCATGCGAATACCCTCACCCACAACTTGTCCGTTATAAATCTCGTCGCCTGGCTCAATAAAGAAAGAGCCACGGTCTTGGAGTTTATCAATAGAATAAGCGTAAGTAGTTCCTGTTTCCATGGATACTAAAACGCCGTTGGTGCGGCTAGGAATATCGCCTTTCCATTCCGCATATTCGAGGAAACGGTGCGCCATGATGCCTTCACCCGCTGTGGCGTTGAGCACCAAATTACGCAAACCGATGATACCACGTGACGGAATCTCAAACTCTAAGTGAATCAAATCGCCTTTAGGTTGCATAATTTTCATTTCGCCTTTGCGCTGACTCACAAGCTCAATAACCTTTCCTGCTGTACCGTCTGGGGTATCAAAAGTTAGCAACTCTATTGGCTCGTGTTTTTTACCATCAATTTGTTTGATGATAACACGTGGCTGGCCTATTTGCAACTCGTAGCCCTCGCGGCGCATGGTTTCAATAAGAATAGATAAGTGCAGAATGCCGCGCCCAAAGACCAAAAAGCTATCAGCAGATTCTGTTTCTTGTACGCGCAGGGCTAGATTCTTCTCGGTTTCTTTGAAGAGACGGTCGCGGAGGTGGCGTGAAGTTACAAATTCGCCCTCTTTGCCAAAAAATGGAGAGTTATTCACCGTGAAAAGCATACTCATTGTAGGCTCATCAATAGAAATTGAGGGCAGGCCTTCAGGGTTTTCAAAGTCAGCAACTGTATCGCCAATTTCAAAGCCTTCGATGCCTGTAAGTGCACAAAGGTCGCCGCATTGTATTACTTCTGCTTTGGCTTTGCCCAAACCGTCAAACGTAAACAATTCTTTGATTCTGGCTTTAACAACAGCACCTCCCTCACGCTTTACGAGCGATACTGGCTTACCGAGCAGGAGTTGGCCGCGTGTAACTTTGCCAATGGCAATTCTGCCAATATATGAAGAAAAATCAATAGATGTTATCTGCATTTGAACAGTTCCTTCCACTACCTTCGGTGAAGGAATATACTCAATGATTTTGTCTAAAAGAACCGTAATGTCTTCGGTTTTATTGTTCCAGTCTTCACTCATCCAGTTATGTTTGGCAGAGCCGTAAACTGTTTGAAAGTCAAGTTGGTCTTCGGTAGCGCCGAGGTTAAACATGAGGTCAAAGACGGCCTCGAGGGTCTCGTCTGGGCGGCAATTGGGCTTATCCACTTTGTTGATAACAACGATGGGCTTTAGGCCAGCATTCAAAGCCTTTTGAAGAACGTATCTCGTTTGAGGCATAGGGCCTTCAAAAGCATCAACAATAAGTAAAACGCCATCGGCCATGTTCAGAACGCGCTCCACTTCACCACCAAAGTCAGCGTGGCCTGGGGTATCAATGATATTAATTTTGTGGCCTTTGTAAGTAACAGAAACGTTTTTAGAAACAATCGTGATGCCACGTTCACGCTCCAGGGCGTTGTTGTCCAAAATAAGTTCGCCTGTTTGCTGATTATCTCTGAAGAGCCTGCAAGTGTGTAGTATTTTATCTACCAAGGTTGTTTTGCCGTGGTCGACGTGAGCAATAATAGCAATATTTTTTATGCCGTTCATTATAATCAGCTATTTATAAGTTAGATACCAATTCTTTTTGATTAGAGCGGCGCAAAGGTAGGCATTTTTTATGAGATAGCAAGCATACAATGTGGCCGAATTATTAAGTTTTTTTATCCTTTAGCTTTTGGATTTATTTTTAAGAATAAATTAGCCCAAAATGACGATTAAAAAATGCTCTCGTCTTTAATTAAACTTAACCCAAATAAAGCGAAATCAAAGCGTACAGGGTCATTTGAATCATAATAACGCAAATTTTCAGTTAATTCTAAAGCAGCAGTCCAGTCTACCTGTTTTCGTTTTAGCAAACCTAAACGGCGGGCCGTGCGTTCTACGTGAAGGTCGAGCGGGCATATCAGTTGTGATGCTTGCAGGCGTGTCCAAACACCCAAATCTACGCCATGTGCGTCCTTCCGAACCATCCAGCGCAAAAACATATTAAGGCGTTTGCAGCATGATTTTCTGGCAGGTGTAGCCACGTGCTTGCGTGTACGCATCTCGGCGAGCGGGTCATCAAAAAAGCGAATATGGAAACGTCTTAGGGCATTTTCTACATGAATTTCGTTGGACTGCTGCCCGTGTGCAAAAGCATTTTCCAAACTGCCATAGTGCTTCAGCAAGCGTTGCAGCGCTAGCACAAAGTAGCGTGCATCGGTTGGCTGAAAAGTGCGGTGTTTGAAGTGCTTAAATGCCATTAAATCAGTATCTTGGCAGTTCAATACAAAATCAGTTGGCGCATTGTCCATGATTTCTAACCAAGTGTTCGCGCTTTTTATAATGCTTTTACGATTGCCCCAAGCTAAGGTGGCAGCGAGCAGCCCTGCTATTTCTTGGCAAGTTTTGCGACCAAAGCGGTGCGGAATCTGCACTGGGTCATTTTCAATAAAATCTGTTTTATTGAATGCTAAGTAGGCTTTTTCTAGCAGGTTTTTCAGGTCGTTCATCTAAACCTTAGCCGTTTTTGTTATGGCTTCAAGGTTAAAGAGGTCGTTCAAGACATCTACCAGCGTTTCGGCTTCGCCGCGCTTGCAAGCAGCTTTTAATTGTAAAACAGGCAGTTTAATGATTTTTTGCATCATGCTTTTAGTAACCGCATCAAGTCTTTTTGCCTCCTCTTCATCTATTTTCTTTAGCATTTTGCTAACCTCCTCTTGCCTGATTTGCTCCAAAGTGTTTTTTAACTTTTGAATGACAGGAGAAAACATCATCTCGTGGCTCCACTCCGAAAAACTTTCAATGGACTCTTCTATAATTTGCCGCACTTGCGGAATGGCAGATTTTCTTTTTTCTAAGGCTTCATTCGCCTTGCTCTGCAAATCGTCAATGTTATAAACTAAAAAACCCGCTAACTCTTCCAAATTAGCCTCTACGCTTCGCGGCACTGAAAGGTCTATGAAATGTTTGAAAGTAAGGCTATCCCGCTCATTAAAAATACGACGTGTTATCAAAGCAGTAGGCATTGTTACAGCGCTCACCACAATATCCGCTCGCTGCACCTGCGCTACGTAGTCCTCAAATTGCGCTACCTCATAGCCGCACTCTGCCGCAATGGATTGCGCCTTTTCTAGTGTGCGGTTAATAACCGTTACATTCTGATAGCCTGCTGGCTTTAAATTTCTTGCAACGTCTGCCCCTATTTCGCCTACTCCTATCAGCAGAATGTGAGGCTGTAAAAAACCAACTGCTAACTCCTCAATCAGCTCTACTGCAGCATAGGAAACAGACGCTGCCCCATCTCTAAAAGCTGTTTCCTGAACACTGCGCTTATTTGTATAAAAAATAGTGTGCATCAGGCGGTGTAAAAAAGGGCCGCTCACATCAGTTTCCACTGACCAACGATAGGCTGTTTTGACTTGATTAGAGATTTGTATGTCGCCAACTACCAGAGAATCTAGCCCAAGCGAAACCTCAAATAAATGCTGAACGGCCTCCTGATGCGCTTCTAAAACTGTAAAACAGCGTTCCAGTTCAGGACGTATTGCTTGTTGTTTAACACGGCAAAGTTCTGTGAAAAATGCAGCAGCGTGGTTGGTATGAGCACAATAGTAAATTTCTGTTCTGTTACAAGTAGAAAGAATCAACACATCTTGTAAATCTAAAACGTCTTTGCCAAAATGTAGAACTTGTTTGGCCTCGGGTTCAGTAAGGGCGAGCGCCTCGCGTATGGGCAAAGAAGCCGTATGATGCGTGATTATCAACGCTTTAAGGTTTAACTCCATCTTTGAATTACTTATCTGCTACAAATTTACAAAGCAAAACTAGAATCTGATAGTAATATTCTTAATTTAGATTTATTCTAAATTAGTGAGCGTGTTTGCGTAGAGCATTTTTTTTAGGCTATCTAAAAAAAATTATAGGAAGTGTTTTTTAGCTCGGTAAAATGCTGCTCCGTTACAAATGTTTTAGTAAATTTTTAGAAATTGCTAATCAAAAGATAGTTTTATTTTATTCCTATTGTTCAATATATCAATAAGAAAACGAACGCTTAGCTCAATCGTTTCAATTTTTTTAGAATAGCATTTAGTTTTTCTATGGAAACGCACCAGATAGTACCTAAAAAGGCATTTTAAGACTCTATGGCGTATGTTTGCGATTTTGAGCGCGTGTGTTTATCGGCTGGAATAAACTTTTGATACATCTCCCAGTGGTCTGTGCAGTAGTGTTTACATAGAATATCTTTAATTTTTGCTGTTTTCAGACCTCTGCATCACAGTTCAAAGGCAAGAATTCGTTTGCTATCACGACAAATTGACAACCAAAGTCATTTTTTGCAAGTTTCCATAAATTGTTTTAGCTTTGAAGAGCCAATTTACAATCTATTCTTAAATAGACAAATACTAGCAATCCCAAAATAAAAATATAAACAATATGCAAACGGATATATTCTTAAAAAAGTGCGAGTTTGGGTTTCTTAAATTTCTAAACTGCTTGCTTATCTAACTCAGAACAATTCATACAAAGATACTTCAAGCCTAGTTTTCTATTAATTTTGACCGCTTACTGTCAAAAAGTCCAGGAGTTCAGCAGCGCCATGGCGTGGTGGGCGGTGAGGTCATACATACAAGGCACTATGGATATGTAGTTGTGCTGCAAGGCCCACTCGTCTGTGTCTTCACCATGGTCGTTGTTTATAAACTCACCCGAGAGCCAGAGATAAGGTCTTCCGGCGGGAGTTTCGCGCTCTACAAAGCTGTCAGACCAATAGGCATTGGCTTGTCTGGCTATACGAATGCCCTTTATAGGCTCGGTTTGCCTATTCGGAAAATTGACATTTAAGGCAACCCCCTTAGGCAAACCGTTATTCATGACTTGCAAAGTAATGCGCTGAATATAGTCCACTATGTGCGAAAAATCAGCTTCCGCACCATGATTGTCCAACGAAAAACCAATGGCGGGTAGTCCCTCCAAAGCTCCTTCAATGGCAGCAGACATCGTTCCTGAGTAAAGCACACTTACCGCAGTATTGCTGCCATGATTGACTCCTGAAACCACCATAAGTGCTTCTCTTTCTTTCAGAATATGTTTTTTGGCTACCTTGATGCAGTCTGCGGGTGTTCCAGAGCATTCATAAGCCTCAATGCTACCAAACAAATGAGATTTATTGATGGTAATGGGATAATGAATCGTGATGGCGTGCCCCATAGCAGACTGAGGCTTGTTGGGCGCTACCACAATAGGTTCGGCAAAAGATGCAATGCTTTCTACGAGTACACGCAAGCCTTTGTGCGTGATGCCGTCATCATTAGAAACAAGAATAATGGGTTTTGTGGTCATTTTTTAGTCTTTTTTGGCTTCAGAAGCCAAATCTGCGGCACGAACGTGTACCAAGTAAGTGAAGTTTTCTGATACAATTTTGTCATATTCCAATTTGATGAGATTGACCGCCTCAAGGTCTATGTGCTCCATGCCAAGTTTAAGGTATTCAATAGTCCCTATGAGTTGTTCACAGCGGTTAGCCGTATGGGTGCTTTTGACCCAAAGTTCATTGGTATCATAAAAGGCTTTAAACTCACCAATAACCGTTAGAAAAGCGCTAATCAGCAAAGCAGCCGTATTCAAATACCAACTAATGTGCATACCGAGCATTGTGAATGTTTCTAGGGCTTCTGTAGTATTGATGCCGAGAAGTACAGTCATGATAGCTGCCAAAGACGTAGATAGTGTACGGAACAACAGCGCTTTGCCACCATGCTTGGTCTCATCGCGTCTGAATCGTTTGATTTCTTCGCGGAGGCGCGTCTCAAGGTAATCCAGTTTTTGAATACACTCTGCTTTTTCATCTTCTGAAATTCTGCGGCGGCGCTTCTTTTCACCAAACAGTTTGTGGTTAAGCACCAAGTCCTCAGCAATATCTTCTTCGTCAGCATCTTCAGAATGCTCGTGGCTTTCATACTCTAAAGCGGACTCTATTCCCTCTTCATGCTTAGAATCAAGGTTTTTTTCTGGTTTATCGGTTGTTTCTTCGCTCATAATGGGCTAGGATTTTTAAGGTTGTAAAGGCAAATAAATGTCGTCGGTAAGGCGATAAAAATTAGGCAAAACAAATCATTCAGAAATTTTTTTCATAAATTACTAATCCGTTATAATGGCTAAATATTTGTCTTTCCAAAAGCGTTTGTTGTCTTTAACCAAAAGCATAAGTTGTCCGCCTTGGTCAGAGAGCGTGTAGGTGTCCTCAGGCCGTGCTGGGCTTAGCTTAATTTTTTTGGCTTTCAGGCCAACCCCTAGAACAATCGTTTTTTGGCTTTCTATGTTCATGGGAGTAAACTTATTTTCATCGCGTTCTGGGACGAGACCTTTGGCAGTTGAGAGAATGATTTCGCGCTTTTTGAGATATTTTTCCGTCCCAATAACGAAGTATGCGGTATTAATTTTTTCTTTTTGCAAACCAATAATTTCGTCTTGGGCAGTAACCGTAGCTTTGTTCATGTCTAAAGCCAATTTAAGCGTTTTTACTTTCTCTTGAAGAACCTCCAGCTCCTTGTTCAATAGGATAATCGTGTTATTTTCTGCCTCCACAGTTCTTTTGAGGCGTTCTACCATCACTTGCAAGCCTGAATTATCGCGTTTGGTGTCTTTGAGCTTTTTTTCTAATTGCTTAGTTCTGCTTTTGCTTTCGGCCAATTCCTGAAAAATTGCGTCCATGTTGGCCTGTATCTTATTTTTACCTTCTTCCACACTCACCTGACCACCGCTGAGGTCTGACGACGTTTCGCGGACTTTCTTCTCCATGTTTTGCATGGCCTCAATCTTCGTATAAATGGCCTCCATTTCTTGCGTGAGTTCCACAATGTAAACGCTGTCTTTAAGACGCTCCTCACGCAATTTGATAACCTCTGCCTGATAGGGGTTGGTGGTGGTGTCGGCAATGGCTTCATCTCCTTGCCCTGCTTCTTGTTTACTATCTTCAGCGGCAGGCGAACAGCCCAAAAGTACACACGCTATAAAAATAACCGAAAAAAATGCCTTGTAGATATTTTGCATAAAATCTGTTGAACCTTTGTTTGGAGCGCATTGACGCACTTTTAAAAGGGCAATAACGCCGAGTGCAAAACTACGAAACAAAACGCAAATCAGATAATTTTGGCTGCATTATCCAAAAAATAATTGCTTGTTAGTTCTAAGTCCAAACGTAACCACTCCCGTTTGACAAGATGCCTGACCAAAGTTTTGAATCAAAATTCTATATTCTTGCATAGAATCTAGGCCAAAGACTTCTGAGTACAACACTTTTGGAGGCGCGAAAGTTCTAGTTTTGCGGTCAGGTTTTCCGCATCAAAATTTAGGATAATAATTTTAAGAGATAGAGGTTGTCTTGGGGGGCTTTTTTTTGTTTTCTTTTTATACTTAGTCTTCCCTTAAAATATATCTAAGGTGTTTGTTATCAGAAAATTAAACAAGTACTTCATCTTTAAAATCTCTTAGTTTTTAGCCTATTTTGTCAAAAAACTGGTAAAACCTCAAGAGCTTCTTACGGCCTGCCATGCCTCGCATCAGACAAAAGCGAATGGCTCAAATGTCAGAGGGTGAGAGTTTCTGTGCAACTATGTTTTATAAGAGATTGAATCAGAGAAAAAGCCATTCGCTGGTTTAGATGAAAAAAGTGATTTCTCATCTAAATTGGCCTTTTGCGAGGCTTGATTTTTTTGCTACGCCCTACGGTCGGAACTTTCAGCTCGCGCTTCAGTGCTGCATCAAGGCAAAAAGTAGAGAAGAGAAGTCTATCAAAGGCCGTCAAGGTGTTCCCAGAATAGGTAAACTATCCTCCTTAAATTTAGCTTACATCTATTGAATGTACTTTTTAAGGGACGACTAAATATACAAGTATTTTTGATGCGGAAAACCTATTTTGCGGTGCTGTTCTTGGGTATAATTCCTCGTTTTTGTTTATCTTTGCGCCTTGTAAAAACAACGATTTTACAAAACCCACTCAAAAAATAAGGCGATGTTGCTAAAAGAACTCCTCAGTCAAAAAATTCTGATAATTGATGGTGCTATGGGTACTATGATTCAGCGCTACCAGCTTACTGAAAACGATTTTCGTGGCGAACGTTTCAAAAATTTTCATAAGGACCTCAAAGGCAATAACGACCTGCTCTCTCTCACCCGCCCCGAGATTATTAAGGCCATACACCGCGATTATCTGAACGCTGGGGCAGATATTCTTGAAACCAATACTTTCAGCAGCACTAAAGTTGCAATGGCTGACTACGATATGCAGGATTTGGCTTATGAACTCAATTTTGAGTCCGCCAAGTTGGCCAAAGAGGTTTGCAAGGAGTTTATAGACAAACCTCGCTTCGTGGCAGGCGCAATGGGCCCAACCAACCGCACAGCCTCACTTTCACCTAACGTCAATGACCCAGGCTTCAGAGCCGTTACTTTTGACGAACTAGTGGACGCTTATTTTGAGCAAGTCAGTGGCCTCGTGGAAGGCGGTTCGGATATTCTTCTTATTGAAACCATTTTTGATACGCTCAACGCCAAAGCAGCTATTTTTGCCATAGACAAATATTTTGAGGCTAAAAAAGTGCCCAAGGCCAAGCGTCTTCCTGTCATAGTTTCAGGCACTATCACGGACGCAAGCGGGAGGACTCTCTCTGGCCAAACCGTGGAAGCATTTTGGAACTCCATACGCCATACAGATAATTTGCTTTCTGTTGGCCTTAATTGCGCACTAGGAGCAGAATTACTCAAACCTTTTCTAGCAGATTTGGCGCGAGTGGCCGATGTGCCAGTTTCGGCTTACCCCAATGCGGGCTTGCCGAATGAATTTGGGCTTTACGATGAAACACCCCAAACAATGGCTAATTTTATCCGCAGCTTTGCTGAAGATGGCCTGCTGAACTTAGTAGGAGGCTGCTGTGGAACCACCCCAGACCACATCAAAGCGATTGCCGAAACAGTCTGCTCGTTTGAACCACGCATGAGCGCAAACGGAAAAAACATCTTGCAGCTAAGTGGATTAGAGCCTTTTAATGTTTTTGAGGGCGCAAATTTCGTTAATGTGGGTGAGCGCACCAACGTTACTGGCTCGCGCAAATTCGCCAAACTTATTGTTGAGGGTAAATACGAAGATGCGCTCAGTGTGGCAAGGCAGCAAGTAGAAGGTGGGGCACAGGTGCTCGATGTAAACATGGACGAGGGTATGCTGGACTCCGAAGCCGCCATGAAAAAGTTTTTGAATCTTTTAGCGTCTGAACCAGACATTGCCAAGTTGCCAATTATGGTAGATTCGTCCAAATTCTCTGTTATAGAAACTGGTCTAAAGTGCTTGCAAGGCAAAGGCATCGTTAATTCCATTTCACTCAAAGAAGGCGAAGCCGAGTTTATTAGACAGGCTAATATCGTCAAACGATATGGTGCGGCTGTGGTGGTCATGGCCTTTGATGAGCAGGGACAAGCCGATACCTTTGAGCGCAAAACAACAATATGCCAGCGTTCGTACAATATTCTGACACAACAAATTGGCTTTCCGCCCCAAGACATTATTTTTGACCCCAATATTTTTGCAGTAGCTACTGGTATTGAAGAACATAACAACTATGCGTTGGATTTTATCAATGCAACAGAATGGATTAAGAAAAACCTGCCACACGCCAAGGTAAGCGGAGGGGTCAGTAACGTGTCGTTTTCTTTCAGAGGCAACGACCACGTTCGCGAGGCTATGCACGCTGTTTTTCTTTACCACGCCATTGGCAAGGGTATGGATATGGGTATTGTAAACGCGGGTATGCTGCAAGTGTATGCCGAAATTCCTAAAGACTTGCTAGAGCGCGTTGAAGATGTAATCTTGAACAGACGGCCAGATGCCACAGAGCGCTTGGTGAACTTCGCCGAAACGGTAAAAGCTGGCGGCAAAAAAATTCAAAAAGATGAGTCATGGAGGCTTGAGCCTGTCCAAAAAAGACTGCAACACGCCCTCGTTAATGGCATTGTGGACTACATTGACCAAGATACTGAGGAAGCCCGTCAGCTCTACGAATCGCCGCTTTTGCTCATTGAAGGTCCGCTCATGGACGGTATGAATATAGTAGGCGACCTTTTTGGTTCTGGCAAAATGTTTCTGCCGCAGGTGGTAAAAAGTGCACGTGTTATGAAAAAATCAGTGGCCTATCTTATCCCTTTTCTGGAGGCCGAAAAAGAGCGCCTCAAAGCAAGTGGCCTAGCGCGAAAAAACGGTAAAATTTTGCTTGCTACTGTTAAAGGCGACGTACACGACATCGGCAAAAACATAGTCGGTGTGGTTCTGGCTTGCAATAACTACGAAATTATTGACTTGGGAGTCATGGTGTCTGCTGACAAAATCTTGAAAACAGCCATAGACGAGCAAGTGGATATCATTGGTTTGAGTGGCCTAATAACGCCTTCATTAGATGAAATGGTTTATGTGGCGCAAGAAATGCAAAAACGCGGCTTTAAGATTCCCCTACTTATTGGTGGCGCTACTACCTCTCGTATTCACACGGCTGTCAAAATTGACCCACAGTATCAATTTCCTGTTGTACACGTCCTAGACGCATCAAAGGCTGTTCCGGTGGCTGGCTTACTTCTGAACCCTCAAACAGTTTCAAATACTCGTGATAACTACAAAAGCGAGTATGAAACCCTCCGTAACGACCACGCGCTGCGCCAGAATGCCAAAGAGCTTATGCCATATACAGAAGCGCAAACTCTCAAATACCCAATTTCGTGGCAAAGCTACAAACCTGCTAAGCCTAACTTTTTAGGGGTTAAATATTTCCAGAATTATGATTTGGCCGAAATAGCCAAACTCATTGACTGGAGTCCATTTTTTATGACTTGGGAACTCAAGGGCGCTTATCCGCGCATTTTGGACAATGAAACTTACGGTGTTGAAGCGCGTAAACTCTTTGCCGATGCCCAATCCTTGCTCAAAAAGATAATTGACGAAAAGTTGCTAACTGCCAACGCAGCTTTAGGTATTTTTCCTGCCAACTCTGTTGGAGACGACCTAGAAATTTATACTGATGAGAGCCGTAAGTCTTTGGCTAAAAAGCTGCATAATTTGCGCCAGCAAAACAAAAAAAGCAAAGTGGGTCAAATTCAACTCTGCCTCAGCGACTTTGTAGCACCTCAAGAAAGCGGCCTGCAAGACTACGTGGGCGCATTCGTAGTAACGAGCGGCTTAGGTGCAGAAGAACTCGCCAAAAAGTATGAAGCCGAGCACGACGACTACAATGCCATCATGGTCAAGGCCTTAGCAGACCGACTCGCCGAAGCCTTTGCCGAACTCCTGCATTTGCGCCTGCGCCGTGAATTTTGGGGTTATGCAGCGGACGAAGAACTCAGCGACGAGGACATTATACGAGAGCGTTACAAAGGCATACGACCAGCGCCCGGCTACCCAGCCTCGCCCGACCACACCGAAAAAATGACACTTTTTGAGCTGCTAGATGCTGAAAAGCACACTGGGGTGTCGCTGACCGAAAATTTAGCCATGTATCCGGCTGCTTCGGTATCGGGTTTTTATTATGCACACCCAGAGTCCCAGTATTTTGGGGTGGGGCGCATACAAAAAGACCAAGTGGAGGCTTATGCAAAGCGTAAAAAAATGAGTATAGCAGAAGTAGAGCGCTGGTTAGGAAGTTCTCTGGCTTACTAGGACAAAAAAATGATTGTCCTAAAAAAACAGGGGCTTAAATACCAAAATATTTTTTGCTTACTGAACATTTCAAACAAACTTTGTGTATGTTTGCATAGAGATTTTTTACAGGAAAACCACAAAAGAAAACACGCCTTTGTTTTTTGATGATTATATAACGTTTGGGCCTCAGAAACAGCCAAGTGATGCCATTAAGTCTTCTGAACTGATACTCAATTCGGACGGAAGTATTTATCATTTGAACCTCAAGCCTGCTGATATTGCCGATACCATCATAGCAGTTGGCGACCCAAGCCGCGTTTATGAAGTGAGCCAGCATTTTGACGAAGTTTTTTTTGAAATGAACAGGCGTGAGTTTATTACCCAGACGGGTTTGTACAAAGGCAAGCCTCTTACTGTCATGTCTACGGGCATGGGCACAGACAATATAGAAATTTTTATGACGGAGCTAGATGCACTCGTGAATGTGGACTTCAAGAGTCGCACTCCTGAGCGTCTTTTACGAAAACTAACCGTTATCAGAATTGGGACTTCGGGCAGTATTCAGAAGAACATTCCTGTAGGAACGCATTTGGCCACGGTTACGGCGGTGGGTTTGGATAGCCTCATGCAGTTTTATAACCCCAAGCAGTATGCAAATGAAGTGGCTGTCTGTCAGTCAATTAAAAAAGTACTTGGCCTTGAATATACACCGTATGCGAGTTCTTGTTCTGAGAACCTGCTCCGAAAACTTGGCTTTGATATGACACACGGCATCACGGTTACTTGTCCTGGGTTTTATGGTGCGCAAGGCCGCCACATTCGGTTAAACCCCAGACATCAGGACTTTATAGACAAATTGAGCCGTGTGGGTGGAAGCGACTTTACACTCACCAATTTAGAAATGGAAACAGCAGGTTATTATGCGTTAGGTCGTTTGTTAGGCCATGAAATGCTTTCTGTGAATGCCATTTTAGCAAACCGAGCGACGGGAGAATTTGCAAGCAATCCTCAAAAAGTAGTAAGCAGTTTGATAAAAAAAGTCTTGGAACGGGTTTGAAGACAAGCTTTTCGTTGTTATGTCCTGAGCTTAGAATTTCTACCATCTATTCAAAAAAAAATCCAGTAGCCTGTTCTTTCGCTTGTACACCTCAACTTCTGTTGTTGTGGCTCATGCCTTTGATTGCTACAATCGTCAATCTTTCTCACATTCAAGACAAGGCTAAAAGTTTAGTCTTTTGATGCGGAAACCCTATAATTTTTTTATTTGCTTTTTTTAGTTTTATAATTCTCTTAATTTTGTGAAAAATTCACCCGCCTAAAACACATGAAAGTACAGATAGAAACCATTGATGTTCAGTTTAACGAGGAGTTGAACTGTGTGTTTATGCACGTTAAAACCTATTCCAGTCCAGAACAAATCCGTATTGGGGCAGTTAAGGCACTAGAAATGTTTAATGGTCAGAATGCCACTTCTGTTTTTGTTAAACAGACGAATCCCGAAGAGCCTAATTTCATACAAAGTAATTGGGTAATTGATGAATGGTTTCCACAACTAGTGAGCAATGGTCTCAAACAATACGCTTTGGTGGTGCCCCCAGCATTCTACAATACACTTCAGCCTCAGGTGCGCCAAACCAAGATAGGTAATGTGTATTATGGCTATTTTACAACAGACGCTGAAGCGCTCAAATGGCTCAAAACAAAGAAATAAAACCCTTTAGTTTCGCTTGCTCTTTTTCTAGACCATTTCCCTAACAACAGCGGCCCTATAGCCATGCGTGCATTTCTTAAAAAAGTGAGTTCATTTTGGGTAACAAAAACTCAAACGCAAAAAGCCACGCTACTCTTGCTATTTGCTGCGTTTGTATTGGTCATTATTGCCTTTATTATTTTTGTTAGACCCAAAGACCATGAAGACGGTGTTTGGAAGCTCATTCCAGACGAGGCTGTCATGGTCATTGAAAGTTCGCGTCTTATTGATACTTATCAAAAATTAAAAACAGCGACTATCTGGCGTAATTTACGACAAATAACCTACTTTGATACGATTCATCACCGTGCCGAAGCCCTCAAACTACTCCGAACAGACAGCCTCAGCATTCCCGAATTTTTGCGTGGCCGAAACACATACGCGGCTTTGATGATTACTGCTCGCACTGAGTTTGATTATCTCTTTTTAGTGCCTCTCAAAGCCCATGAACAATTTTTTGCGCAGGATTTATTCGCTAAGGTGTGCAATGCGAATCAGCTAAAATTGAGGTCGCGCAACTACAACGAAATGCCGATTTATGAAATTTACAACAATCAAAATTTTGAACTAGAATTTGTTTATTGCATACATCAAGATTATCTGATTTGCAGCTATGCACCCATGCTTGTAGAAGACGCTATTCGCAAAATCATGGACAATGAGCCTAGTTCTTTCTTTGATAGCAACAAGGGGCTTTTTAAGCTGGCACAGATGGCTGACGATGACGCGAACTTATACATTAACTTCAAAAAAATTCCTAGTTTTCTGAGTTTGTTTACAGAAGATAGCGCACGCCCCTTACTGGAAGCCTTAGAACAAACCACTTCAGCTTTTTCGCTTGATGCCATGATTGCAGACAACAGCCTGCTCATGAACGGCTACTCACTTTTTAGTAAAGGCGAAGAGAGTCAAAAGCCAGACTATGTACACCTTTTGAGCACCCAAGAGCCTACTTCGCTGACAGATTTACTCAAAATTGTGCCCAAGCAAACCGCTGTTTTTTACCGACTTGGCCTTAGTAAACCCAGTGTATTCTTTGATGCTCGCAATGAGTGGTGGGAGAAGCATGAGCCAGCGCAGTACAGTAAGTTAGACAATTTGGCTTCGGAATACAATTTTGAGACCCAAAAATTTTTGAAAAATATTAAAAACGAAGTAGCGGTGGCCTATCTTGAACCAGAACAAGGACAAGCAGTAGCAGACAAGCTCGTTTTTGTACGCCTCAGCCAGCGTGGAGTGGCCGAAAAAGCACTCCAGAAATTAGCCGAGAATACAGCCACCAACAACAAGAATAAAATTAGCCAAAAATATGGGCGTTATACGTTTACGCATATCAACTTGCCTAACCTGCCAACTATTTTATTCGGAACGGCCTTTGGCGACTATCCCAATACTTATTACACATTCTTGAATGACGATTATCTGGTTTTTGCAACCCGTGAAGTCGCTTTGCGCCAGCTCATTGAAGGAATTAAGCAAGAAGAAGTATGGGATAAGCTCATTTCGCATAGGCAGTTTCTAGACCAAATTGGCACAAAGTCTAATCTGAACTTTATTGTGAATGTGCCGCGGGCATGGCATTTATTCAATCCGTATCTGAATAGCACCTGGCAGGAATCTTTCGAGAAGAATAAATTTGAACTACTCAAATTTGAATTTGTTGGTTGCCAATTCATTGCAGAAACAGATAAAATGGAAGCAAATTTTACAATTAGGCACGAAAAGTCTGCCAAATCTTCCGAGTCTGGCATAGAAAACGACACCTCAGAAAGCTTAGTGGCTACCAATTTTGCAGTTGAAAAGAATACGAAATTTCAGAGTTGGCTGATTGGCCAGCCGCATATTGTCAAGAATTATACCGACCGTAAACCAGAAGTCATCGTTCAAGATGCAGCCTACAACGTACACTTGATAGGCAATGATGGCAAGATACTCTGGACACGCAATCTTGGCGACGCACTCTGCGGCAAAGTCCTACAAATAGACTACTACAATAACGGCAAACTCCAGTATCTGCTCTCTACAACGCGCCACCTCTACCTCATGGATAGGCTAGGACGCATCGTGGGTGAGTTTCCAGTGGTTATACCCGCTGGGCAGCGCATAGAACACCTATCTGTTATAGACTACGACAACAGCAAAAACTATCGCATAGCCGCTGCCACACACGAAGGCAATATTTACTTGTATGACAAGGACGGTCGTCCGCTAGATGGTTGGCAGCCTAAAAGCCTTTCGGGTGGTTTGACTGCCCCCCTTACGCACCTGCGCGTTGCTGGACGCGACTGCATTCTGGCTTTGCAAAAAAACGGCATTGTGAGCGTTCTCAAGCGCGATGGCGTGCAGTATCCGCGCTTTCCGCTAGCCTTTAATGAAAGCGACCTAGGCGGCACGTTTTTCGCAGACCTCAACACGAACTTAGGTAACTCTACCATCACGGTCATTAATACTAAAGGTGACTTGATTGATTTTAATTTGGACGGAAAAATTACAAATCTGGGTGCTTTAGAGGCCAAGTCGGCCAAGTCTATGTTCAGTTTATGTCGTGATGTGGTCAGCGGACAAACTTGGATTGTAGCACGCCAAGAGGATAAAGACCTTACGCTCCTCACGCCAGACGGCAAAGAGATATTCATGAAAACGTTTAATACGGCTTCGCCCAAAGACGTTTGTTACTATAATTTTGGCGGCGGCACTGAGCTTGTAACCGTCTTTGATAAAGTTGAAAAAAACACTTATATCTACTACATGAGTGGAGAGTTGGTCAATCATAAACCTGTTTCTTCGCCTCAAAAAATAGCGCTTTTGTATTCCGAAACACTCAAAAAGTATTTGGTTTACAAAACGCTAAAAGGGGAGTGTCAAGTATTGAGTTTTGAGCGTTAATCACAAAGAAGTATGGCAGAACAGCCCAGAATCAATGAGTTTCGTGTAATAGGTTTGATGTCTGGCACTTCGCTAGACGGCCTCGATATTGCCTACTGCCGCTTTTGGTACGAAAATGACCAATGGTTTTACAAAATAGAGCAAACTGAAACGGCAGAGTATGACCCGCCAGAGCAAACCCGTCTCTACGAAGCCATGAAAGCATCTGGTTGGGACTTAACCATCTTGAACCGCGATTTTGGCCGCTACATGGGCAAATGCGTAAGGGCTTTTAGCGACAAGTACAAGCTCCAACCTCATTTTGTGGCTTCGCATGGACACACTGTTTTTCACAACATTGAGGAGGGCATTACGCTGCAAATTGGAAGCCCTTTTGAGCTAGCTGCGCATTCAGGGTTGCCTGTGGTGGCAGACTTTAGGAGTCTGGACGTGGCTATGGGCGGACAGGGCGCGCCTCTTGTGCCTATTGGCGACCATTTGCTGTTTTCGGACTATGATTATTGCTTAAACATTGGTGGCATTGCCAACATCTCTTTTGTGGAAAATGCAGAAAGACGCGCTTTTGATGTTGCGCCTGCCAATATTTTATTGAATCGTTTGGCGCGTTTGCGTGGTGTGGCTTATGACCGCGATGGTCTTATAGCGCGAAGTGGGCACATAGATGAGAATTTGCTGAAAAAATTGAATGATTTGGACTATTATGAACAACCTTTTCCGAAATCGCTTGGCCGTGAGTGGATAGACGAAAGCGTTTGGCCTCTTTTGGAAGCCAGCAGCCTAAGTGCCGAAGATAAACTTGCTACAGTAGCTTTGCACAGTGCGCAACAGATAGCTGCCGTTTTAGACCAGAGCAAATCGGCACAACTTTTGGCCACGGGTGGAGGGGTTTATCATCAAGTACTGATAGAAAATCTGCAAAGATGTGCGCCCAAATGCCAAATTATTATCCCAAATACGGAGCTAGTCTTGTACAAAGAGGCTCTCATTTTTGCGTTTCTGGGGGTGCTTCGTTGGTGTGGGCAGGCCAATAGCTTGGCTTCTGTAACAGGTGCTACGCAAAACTTATGTGGTGGCGCTATTTATTTACCGCCGCGCTAAAGTGCGCCTAATTCTATAAAAAAAGTTATTATCAACCGATTTTTTTGTGCCTGCACGAACAGCACGAGCGTTTTGGACAAATAATAACCCGCCACAGTCCTGATTATTATAAGAAAATACGCCGACCGTCCCCCAATACTTTGCTATGCCAAGCAAAAAAACTAACTTTGCAAAACCATTCTATTAAAATGCCGAGTTTTTTAAAGCCAAGAAATTACTAAAAAAATGCAGGAATTTATCCGTTTTGAGAGCTTTGTGGGCAGTTTGCGCGCTGGCGGTTTTTTGTTTATTTTTTGTCTGGTGGGGTTTTGGCCAAGCGCTTTCGCCCAGTGGACGGTCAAGGGCATCGTGCCGCATGAGGCTAAATGGCAAGCCACGGGGTCTAAGAATAAGTATCAGAATGGGCGTTTTGCGCGCTTAACAAGTGATAGTACAACCCTAAAACTCCCTTTTTTTGAAGACTTTAGCAAGTATTTGGGCAGGCCAGATTCTGCTCTTTGGCAGCAAGAAGGCGGCGTGTATGTCAGTCGTGGCATGGCGGTAAGGCCTCCCTCTCTGCACACAGCGTTTTTTGATGGCCTAGATGCCCTCGGAAGGCCTTATGAGGTTATCAATGTGGCCAATGAGGGCGGCGGCGATACACTCACGTCCCGTTTCATAGACCTCAAAGATTTTGATGTAAACGATGCTATTTACTTGAGTTTTTTTTGGCAACAAAGTGGCTTGGGCGAGCGCTCTGATACCACCGACTATTTGGAGTTACAATTCAAAGACCGCGATAACAAATGGGTACGGCAATGGCGACAGCCGGGTGGTCGCTTACCGCTGGACTTCAACAAGGTGTTGTTGCCCATAACTGATGCCAAATTTATGCACACGTATTTTCAGTTTCGGTTTGTCAGCCGGGGTAGGCGCTCTGGTGCTTTTGATGTTTGGAATTTAGACTATATCGTCATGGACTTGAACCGCAACCCTGAAGCAGATTTTAGATTGGACTTGGCTTGTAGCAAAATACCTGAGCACTTTCTGAAATCTTACTCTGCAATGCCCTATGCCCACTTTCTGGCCGATACGCTCACCCATAAGCGAGATAGCATCAGTACAACTATCAATAACTTTAACAATTTGTTCAACGTCATTGCCTACGAATGTAAAATCATTGATGCGGATTCACGCAAGCTGATTCATACTGTTTTTGATAGTGCCTACAGCGTTACGGAACAAGGACAGCAGATTTTTATGCCCTCTGCTACGATTGCGCGGCGCTTACCCACAAACCTAAAAAAGTTGAACTTGCTTTATCGTTTTGAGGTAAAAACCAATGACCGCAGCAGCCCTGTTGATTATCAGAGCAATGATACAATTTCTAGCCACACCGTCTTTGATAATTATTATGCTTATGATGACGGCAGTGCAGAATTTGCGGCAGGCATCAACCAGAAATTTGGGCGCATTGCTTACCAATACGTTTTGGCGCGCCAAGACACCTTAACCGACATTGATGTCAGTTTTATGCGCGTGGGGCGAGATGTAAGCGGCCAAAACTACCGTATTTTTGTTTGGAAGAAGTTAGATTTTTCGCCTAACCGTCCACGCGATTCGGTTTTGCACGTTCAGAATGCTTCTTTCCAATATGCGGACAGCATCAATACCTTTAGTCGTATACGTTTGAGTG
The DNA here is from genome assembly GCA_013299045.1 of Cytophagales bacterium. GTDB lineage: Bacteria > Bacteroidota > Bacteroidia > Cytophagales > Bernardetiaceae > RDZD01. The sequence continues at coordinate 28,510 of JAAFJX010000026.1, forward strand.
AGTCTGTGGTAGTTTCTGATACCTTTTTTATTGGCTTTCAGCAACTGTATGAAGATATGCTGCCTTTGGGCTTAGACCGCAATACGGAATCTGGCGAACGTATGTACTATAACGTAACCAATTCTTGGCAGAAAAACAACACCATAAAAGGCAGTTTTTTGTTACGTCCTGTTTTTCAGAAGTTTGACCCCACTGGCTTTTTAGATTGGGACGATAAAGCCAAGAATGTGTTGCGCGTTTATCCTAACCCTGCACAGGAACAGATACGCATCGATGCTTCTTGTTCGTATTGGCGTATCAGAAATATACTTGGGCAGATTGTAGCCGAAGAGGGGGGACAGGTAGGTAACAGCCAGCTTATAAATGTAAGTAGTTTGTCATCGGGTCTTTATAGCGTAGAACTCGTCCAGAAGGGGCAGAGCCTGTTCGGTAAATTTATGGTGGAGTGATGGGTAGGCAAAAGTTATTCAGAGCCTTATATACTGCCCTCGCTTCGGTCTTATGGTTTATGCAAGGTATCAGAACAGCGCCCGATGTTTTGCATACCTCTAAACGACGCATTTTGTTCCTTTTCTTTTGCATTTACAAAACTATGTGTGTTCTTTGTCTCTACAAAATTTCTGTGCTATGTTGAGTTCGCTATCGCCTAAAAAAATATTGTCTATTGATGTACATACGCATATTCTACCTGAAAAGTGGCCTGATTTGCGTGAGCGCTATGGTTATGGTGGTTTCGTAAGTTTAGAGCATCATAAACCATGCTGCGCCCGTATGATGATTGACAATCGTTTTTTTAGGGAAATTCAAGATAACTGTTGGAGTCCTGAGCGGCGTATAGAAGAGTGTAACCATCATCACGTTGATGTACAAGTGCTTTCTACTGTGCCTGTTATGTTTTGTTACTGGGCGCGTCCAGAGCATACATACGACCTTTCTATGATGCTTAATGACCACATTGCTTCGGTGGTGGCGGCGTACCCAGACCGCTTTGTGGGTTTAGGGACTCTGCCCATGCAAGCTCCAAAGTTAGCCATCAAGGAGCTGGAGCGCTGCATGAAAGAACTAGGTATGGCTGGTGTCCAAATTGGTTCACACATTAACGAATGGAACTTAGACGCACCCGAACTTTTTGAAATTTTTGCGGCAGCAGAAGCACTTGGTGCAGCTATTTTTGTTCATCCCTGGGACATGATTGGCCGTGAGTTGATGCCAAAATATTGGCTGCCTTGGCTTGTAGGAATGCCTATGGAATCGTCTTTGGCTATTTGTTCTATGATTTTTGGTGGTGTTTTTGAGCGCTTGCCCAAGCTACGGGTGGCTTTTGCACATGGCGGTGGCTCTTTTTTGCCAAGTATTGGGCGCATACAGCATGGTTTTGAAGTCCGACCAGACCTTTGCGCCGTAGATAATCCAGTATCGCCACGCCATTATTTGGGCAAGTTCTATGTGGACTCGCTCGTGCATGAGCCAAAAATGTTGGATTACATTATTGAACTCATGGGGCCTAACCGCGTCTTGCTAGGTAGCGACTATCCTTTTCCGCTTGGGGAGGACGTGCCGGGCACACTTATCAAGTCTATGCCCTATTCGCATGAGGTAAAAGAAATGCTTTTGAACGGTTCTGCGCTTGAATGGCTGGGTTTGCCTAAAAAGACGTTCGCATTCGAACAAAACTGGATGTAAGCACAAAAAAGCATGAACCCTAAAGAGCAAGCAATCAAAGACAGACTTGCAGAGTATATGCCAGCTACTGCTGTTGATATGGCCTTTGCGCTCATGCAGCAGTATAAGTTATACGTTAAAGTTGTTGCGCCACGCAAAACCAGACTTGGCCAGTTTGCAGTCAAACTCGCACCTAACGCGCGCCCAGTCCTTAGCATTAACTCAGACCTATCACCCTATCAGTTTTTGATAACCTTCATACATGAAGTGGGGCATTTTGTAGTTTGGCAAGAACATGGGGTGAACGTTAAACCACATGGTGTGGAATGGCAAAGGGCTTATGCCAATTTGCTAACGCCTTTTATCAAGCCTGATATTTTTCCTAAAGATGTTTTGCTCGCGCTTGAACAGCACATTGTTCGTCCCGGTGCGTCTAGTTGCCAAGATGCTGTTTTGGAACAGGCCTTAGCAAAATACGATAGCCGAACGAAAACTCTAAACTTGGTGCTGGTTGAGAGTTTAGCCGCGGGCGTGCATTTTGTGTTGGACGGTCATACATTCCAAAAAGGTAAAATTTTGCGTACATTCTGTATCTGTGTTGATGTTGTCAGTAAGAAACAGTACAGGGTTCGTTTAAATGCCCTAGTTCTACCTATTGCGCACTGAAATCAGGCTTCTAAATTTCATAAATAGTTCTTATAAGTTGCCCCTGCAAAAGGTCGCGGGTCTGTGCGAAGTCTTCGGTAAAACCCAAAATAAAGCCACCACCGCCTGCGCCGCAAAGTTTTAAATGATAATGACCTGTTTTTAAGCCTGTTTGCCATAATTCTGCAAAAAGAGGTGGTATCATAGGCTGAAAATGCTCCCATTGAAAGGCCGATAAATGTGCAACTGCGGCCAACAGTTCTGTTTTCTGATTGCTCAAAAAGGCTTTAATTGCCAAATCTGATGCAGGGGCTAGTTCATTTTTGCAACGGTTGGCAAAATCTATATTTTTGCATTTTTCTAAGTATAAACTCACCAATGGTTCAGTGCGGCGTGGCCTTCCGGTATTCAACAAAAAAATAGCGCCTTTGTTTTTTCCAAAGCTAGGGAGCTCGGTTAGTTCTACGGCAGCTTTACCGCGCATGAGCAGGGGTTGATTCAGATAGCATATCAGGGGGTCCATGCCAGAGCTAGAACCGTGAAAATGGGATTCCATCTTGCCTAATATTTTTTTGAGTGCCACAATTTTGTCTGAATCAAAGCGAGTACTTTCTATGTTGATAGGGTCATTGCTGTAACGCTGATACAAAGCCGCCGTAAGCGCCCCCGAACTCCCTACACCAAAGCCCTGCGGAATAGTAGACTCAAAATAAAGACCCTGCGCAATATCAAAAGCCAAAGATGAAAAATCAAAGTCGCTTTCTAATTCTTTATTTCTTATCTTCAACGAAATATAATTGCTAAATGCTTGTAATTCTTGGTTAGACTGCGCCAACTTTTGTGAACTCTGCGTTACACGTTTGAAGGCGAGTTGCCCTTGAAAGAGCGGATATGGCACCGCTAGGGCCATGCTGTCGTGTAAAATACTATACTCACCAAAAAGTAAAATTTTGGAATTAAAAACGCGGTTATCTGCACCTATCATGGCCTAGAACTTATTTTTGAGCCGCAAAGTTATCATTTTCAAGCCAAATCAAAACTATAAACACACATAAAATCTTGGTTTGGGTACGAAAGCATTATGCCCATTGAATCATTCTAGCTTTTTGTAGAAATAGAGCTTGTTTAGAGAAGGCAGGCTGTCTGTTCTGAAAATTTCTGCTAAGTCCCTGACCACTAAGTCTGGTCGCGTAATCCCTGTTTCAAAAAAATCGTTGCCATCGCCATTCATGCGTTTTGTAGGATTATAGATTTGCTTTGTTCTAAAGGCTTTTAGACGCGCAAACTCTTCCTTTTCTTTGAGTACATCGCTCATGCTGTGATGCATACTTGAATTAAGCAGCCATATATCTGCTTTGTAAGCCTCTACCAACACTTTTTCTACACTCAGCGGCACGCTCCCTTTACCCTCCAAGTTTCCAAAACAATAGATTCCTCCTGCATCTGCAACGAGTAAAGCAGGAAAACTCTCTCTGCTGGGTGTGTACCAAACGTCTTTAAAAGGTATGTTGCAAAAAACGTATTTGGGGTTTGTACTGCGCTTGTAGGTATTGGTTGCAACCGTGTACGCATTTGCAATATTACCAAAAATCTGTTTGGCATTTTCTTCTGCATCAAAGAATGCGGCAATAAAAATCAACCATTCAGCTTGCGCCAAAGGGGTTTTCTCAAGGTGTTCGCTGGTGTAAACTGTTGGAATTTTGGTAGATTCCAGTAGCTTTTGTGTTTGGCCACCCGTTCGGTCATAAAAAGAAAAGACTACTTGTGGCTGCAAGCTAAGCAAAAGCTCTGCATTTAGGCCAGCACCATTTGCAGAGCTTACTTCCTTGACCAAACCGTCAGCAACCCGTTTTTTTAGAATGGTGTTATAAATGTATTGGCTACCATTAAAGCCCACAATGCTAGCCTCTTGGCCAAGCATTTGAAACCAAGCCGCAATGATTGTAGAGGCAAGTACTGTTTTTTGAGGCCTTTTTGGCACAACAACACCCAAAAATGAAGCAGGGATAGCACTCCCGCTAGCATATTGACGGTTGATTTGCTTCTGAACAATAATCTTATAATCATTATAATACTGAATTTCAAAACCTTTGGCATAAGAGGGTGTCCATATTCGTATAGGCTCTTGTTTTTTTTCCTCAGTCTGTTGTTTTGCGTTACAGGCACAAAAAAAAACGATGATAAAAAGCGTAAGGAATTGCGATAACCTTCTAAAATCTATTTCACTTTTTGTTAATTTGTATTCTGAGGATTTAGCTAAAGTCAATGTCATTTTTTTTTGTTTTCAAATCAATCATAATGGCTCATGAGTTTCCACCTCAGGAATTTGACGGGACTGATGTATTTTTAATCAATGACAAACCAATCACCCTCTTCAGATGACAAACATAATCTTGTTTTCCCTAATTAGCTCAAAGTTAAGAAATATTCTCAAAATATTTTATGGAAAAAGTTTAGGGTAGGCATCTTTCCCGCAAATACCTTATCTCATTAGCCACTCAAAAAAAAACTACTAAACCATGAAAGCTAGCAACATGAATGACATTGTTTTTGAAAACCGCAATAAGGCTTATGGTGCTTATGACCTACGCACCAATTATCCAAAGCGTTTGCGGCGCTCTCTTATTGGTGCTGCATTTTTTATGACGCTCTTCCTACTTGGCGTATTCTGCCTGAGCCAAAGCCAAAGTGAAGATGAAATTGTTGATAACGAAAGCATTATGTTATCTGAAATCATCATGCCACCTCCCAATAACGAAACACCTATTATCAAAGCACAGCAGCAGCCTTTTCAAGATATCAAAACCATCAAGCACGTACCGCCTGTTCCTACCGAAGACAACAAAGCAACAACTGACCTAGCAGAACAAGAAGACCTTAAAACTGCTCAAATTGGCACTGAAACAAAAGATGGCAGCGTCAAGCAACCAGAAAACATTGTAGAAGTACGCGGGACTAGCGATGTAAAAGTAGTTGAAAAAGTAGAGACTGTGCAGCCTGAAGAGCTTTTTATCGTTGTAGAACAGAAAGCTGAGTATCCTGGAGGGAGCGCGGCCATGCTTAAATTTTTGAAGAAGCATCTCAAGTATCCGCGAGCAGCAACAGAAAGCCACATAGAAGGCCGTGTATTTTTGCAATTTATCGTAGACAAGAGCGGAATCATTTCAGACATTAAAATACTCAAATCTCTGGGTTTTGGTTGCGACGAAGAAGCAATGCGCGTGATACGTCTTATGCCCGTATGGAAGCCAGCCCAACAGAGCGGAAAGTTGGTAAAGACGCGCTATAACATGGCTATTAGTTTTCAGCTAAGTAAGTAATAAAAAGTATAGAAAGCGGTAGAGAGTCCATGAACTTTCTGCCGCTTTGTTTTCAGCCTTATTTTGTTAAAAAAAACAGACCAACTATACACATGAATTCAACTTTTGGGTAGTGAAACTACAAAAAATTAAAGAATAAATTTGTGTTTTACGTTTTTGCTACGCTATTTTGTGCTTCAATTCATCAATTACTTTTCGCGCCTAACCGCACTGTAGCTGATTTATAGAGAAAGAGGGAGAGAATAGGCTCTGAGAACTCTTAGCAACCTGCTTCGGCAAGGTGCTAAATCCTACCTAGTCAATATTTTAGGAACTATAAATTGTATCTATTATGAATCAGTCTAAAAGATTTTTGTCTTTTTCCGAAAGTTTATCGCAAAATTGTTTAGCCCTTTTTACTTGGAAGATGCCTCGACAATTCCATTGTTGTCGTTATTGATTGCTGTATCTTTTTGAGTTTTGCTGCCCAGTGTATGTACCAGAATACTACTAACCTAACTCAAGCAAATGGGCACAAAACAACTGACAGATGTTAAACATAAATCATTATAAATGAAGCCTATATCAAAAAAAGACAAATTATTTACTTGCTTCAACAAGCAGCTACAAAAGACTGATTTACAAGAAAACTTAGCCAATTTGGCCTATGTTGCAAAAGCGGAAAACCTAAAGGTCGCTTTTTCTACCAGTTTTGGGGCAGAAGACCAAGTGCTTTTGGCGGCCATACAAGGCATTCCTGAACACGGTTTCAAAATATTCACGCTGGATACTGGGCGGCTTTTTTCCGAGACCTATGCGCTTTGGGCACGTACTCAAAAACGCTATTCAGTACAAATAGAAGCCTATTTTCCTGATGCTACTGCCCTTGAAAAATATGTGAACACACAAGGTATCAATGCTTTTTATGAATCTGTTGCGTTAAGAAAAACTTGCTGCCATATTCGAAAAGTAGAACCTCTGCGCCGTGCTTTGACCGATGTAGATGTCTGGATTACAGGGCTTCGCGCCGAGCAGTCAGCGAATAGACAAAGCGTTGAGTTATTGGAATGGGACGAATCCTATCAACTCTTGAAGTATCAGCCGTTGTTGCATTTTACGAATCAAATGCTGTGGGGTTATGTTCAACAAAACAATGTGAGCTATAACACACTGCATGACAAAGGTTTCGTGAGTATAGGCTGTGCACCTTGCACGAGGGCAATCAGAGAGGGCGAGGACTTTCGTGCAGGCCGTTGGTGGTGGGAAGACCACTCCAAAAAGGAATGTGGGCTACATAGCAAAAATTAAATGAACCGTTTTTTTTAAGACCACAGAACAAAAAGTAATGACTCATTCTACTGATTATCTGCACACCCTTGAGGACGAGGCCATTTATATTTTACGCGAAACAGCGGCGCAGTTTGAACGGCCAGCTCTGTTGTTTTCTGGTGGTAAAGACTCCATCGTGTTGGTGCATTTGGCTTTGCGCGCTTTCAGACCCAGCAAACTACCTTTTCCGCTTTTGCATATAGACACAGGGCACAACTTTCCCGAAGCGCTAGCGTTTCGAGACCAACTTGTGGCTTCTTTGGGTGAGCGATTGATAGTTGAAAGCGTAGAAGAAAGCATAAAAAAATACAATTTAAAGGAAACGAGTGGTCGTTTTCCGTCCCGAAATGGCTTGCAAACTTATACTTTGTTAGACAGCATTCAAGCACATCAATTTGATGCTTGTATAGGCGGCGCGCGGCGCGACGAGGAAAAGGCACGTGCCAAAGAGCGTATCTTTTCTGTTCGCGACGACTTTGGCCAATGGAATCCAAAATTACAGAGGCCAGAACTCTGGAATATTTTGAATGGTAAAATTCAAAAAGACCATAACGTTAGGGTTTTTCCTATCAGTAACTGGACTGAACTAGACGTTTGGAACTATATTCAAACCAGAAAGATAGGCTTGCCAAGCCTTTATTTTGCACATCAACGCGAATGTATTGTGCATCAAGACAAACTCGTAGCCACTTCTCAGTTCATTCAGCCTCTCCCTACCGACAAGGTCGTAAAAGAGTGGGTGCGTTACCGTACCGTAGGAGACATGACCTGTACGGCGGCTGTTCCCTCCCGTGCTCAGAGCCTTGAGGCTGTCATTGCCGAAATCATTGAAACCAGCATCAGCGAGCGCGGCCAAACCCGGCTAGACGACCAAGTATCGGAGGCGGCTATGGAAGACCGAAAAAAGCAAGGTTATTTTTAACTTCAATACATAAGAAACATGAATACGCTCAAATTCATTACCGCTGGTAACGTAGATGACGGCAAAAGTACCCTCATCGGCCGCCTTTTGTACGATTCCGATAGCATTCATACAGACCAACTGGGGCTTATTCAAAAGCAGTCCAAGCGGCAAGAAGGCGAAGTGGACTTGGCGCTCATCACAGACGGCCTAAGAGCTGAACGTGAACAAGGCATTACGATTGATGTAGCCTATAAATATTTTTCTACCTCAAAGCGCAAATTTATTATTGCAGACGCGCCTGGTCATGAGCAATATACCCGCAACATGATTACTGGAGCTTCCAATGCCGACCTCATCATTTTGCTCATTGATGCCCGAAAAGGCATAACCGAACAGACCAAACGACACGCAAGTATAGGCGCACTCATGGGCATCAAACACGCCGTTGTGGCCATCAACAAAATGGACTTGGTGGGCTACAATCAAAATATTTTTGAAAACATAATGGCTGATTTTGAAAATAAAAAGAGCAATTTGAGCTACACGCAAATTACTTATATTCCTCTGAATGCCCTTCATGGTGATAATGTAGTCAAGAAATCAACTGCCATGCCTTGGTACACTGGCGAAGCACTACTGCCCTTTTTGGAGAGCGTGGTGGTCGATAAAGCTACGTCCAATGCCTTACGATTCCAAGTGCAATGGGTGGTTAGGCCCCATGAAGCACATTGGCATGACTATCGTGGTTATGCAGGCAATGTTTTGAGTGGAACACTTAGAGCAGGGCAGGCCGTAAGGCTTTGGCCAAGCCAAATAACCACACACATCAGCAAAATTGAGCGGCATCAAGAAGAAGTATTGGAGGCTGTGATGGGACAAAATGTCGTTTTACATTTGGGCAATGATTTAGACGCAAGCCGTGGCGATACGCTAACCGAAGCAGCAGCACTCATACAATGCAGTAGCCAAATAGAAAGTTGGCTTTGTTGGCTGGATACCGATGCGTTGCAAATAGGAAAAACGTATTTGCTACAACACCGCTTTAGAACTGTACGGGTAAAAGTACAAACTGTTTTGAAAACATGGGACATCAAAGAATGGCAATTCCAAGAATCTGGCAATAACTTAAAAATGAACGATATAGCTCAAGTTGTTTTGCGAACGAATCAGCCCTTATTTTATGATGCTTTTGCTGAGGTGCCTAGCAATGGCAACGCTATCTTGATAGACGAAACATCTTATAACACGGTGGCGGCCTGTATGTTCCTCTAAACATCTCTCTTCATAACAAAAACTTATGCCCGATAAGTATTTCTCTATTGCCTTAAAAACAGAAAACCTACGCTTTCTGATAGTTGGTACGGGAGAAAGTGGCCAAAAAATAGCGCAGATGCTTTTAGCCAAAAGACCTGATTTAAGCCCTAAAATTATTCCAGAAAAGAATTATCAAGCCTCAGATTTAGAAGAAACTGACGTTCTGATAATAGCCACCGAAAGCTTTGAACAAAGCCATGTTATTAGCAGAACCGCCCAAGAACATGGCTGCCTAATTTATACAGCCGCCCAGCAGGTCTCATCAGATTTTTGTTTTGATGGTATCTTGGTGGCTCAGGAGTTGCCCCAATTTGAAAAACACGAAACCAAAACTCGGGCAGGTTTGGGCTATGTACGTACACAGGGTGTTAAAGTTCGTCAAAATAAACGCTTGGTTTTTAGGCTGGCCGCTCTTTTTTTGCTCTCGTTTATAGGTTGTGGGTTGGCCAACTTGCTGCCGTTGGATACGCTCTGGGCAGTAGTGCTGGCGCTGCCACACGCGCTTTATGGCATGGTAGGCGTGGGATTTATGGCGCAGTTGGTAGATGGTGCAGTGGGTTTGGGCTATGGTGTTACGTGTGCTACAAGCATGATGCTTTTGGGCATTAAGCTACCAGCTATTAGTGGCGGAATCCACACTGCGGAAATGTTTTCTAGTGCTATCAGCGGCTATTCGCACTATAAGTTTGGGAATGTTAATCAAAAATTATTGCGCTGGCTTGCTGCTTCGGGTGTACTGGGTGCTGTGGCAGGGGCAAGTTTATTGGTATATGTAGGGACACGCTTTGAATCAATTACTTATGCTATTTTGTCGGGCTACACGGCTCTAATTGGTATCCGACTGCTTTTTATTGCTTTTCAAAAAAATATTGTAAAAGGCTCTGTTCGTTATGTAGGTCTTTTGGGCTTTGTGGGGGGCTTTTTTGATGCCTTTGGCGGCGGCGGCTGGGGTCCTATTGTGAGCTCTACGCTGTTGGCTAAGGGCAGAAAATCCCAATACGTTGTAGGAACTGTCAGTATGGCTGAATTTTTTGTAACTTTTTCAGCCTCTTTGGTATTTTTTTCTACTTTAGGCATAAGCCATTGGCCAGTTGTGTTGGGTTTGATAATTGGCGGAAGTTTGGCTGCTCCCATTGCGGCAAGACTCAGCGGCAAGATTCCACAAAAAGTAGCACTAAGTTTTGTGGCTTTTTTGGTAATTCTGTTCAGCATCAGGGTCTTTATGAAAATATGACCAAGCATCGTCTTGTGGCTTGTTTTTTTCTTGCAAGTTATTGGTGTCTTGCAAGTTGTTAGTGTCTCACGAACAACAAAAAGTCTTTAGCTATAAGATTCAAAAGTGCCATAAAAATTGTACTTTTGTGCCCAAAATAATCTGTTATGTATAAATTTTTGCCGCTTGTATTGATGCTGCTTTTGTGTGTAAAGACAACCAAAGCCCAAGGCGTAGATGGTCTTTGGCGTACTTTGGCCAAAGTGGCGTATTCCAAAAAATACAGCGAAGAACTCATGGATAATATCCTTGTTCCTCAATTTGGGGCAGAGGTATTGGCACTAGAAGGTAAGGAGGTTATTATTTCGGGGCACGTCATGCCGCTTGAAATTGGTGAAAAATACTTTGTTTTGTCTGCCTTTCCTTTTTCATCTTGCTATTTTTGCGGTAAGGCAGGCCCCGAAACCGTCATGGAGATATACACTAAAAAAACTTTTAAGCTCAGTACTCCCACCGTACGGCTCAAAGGCAAACTCAAATTGAATAAAACGGACATCAATCATTTGTTTTATATGCTCAAAGATGCTGAAATAATTACTAAATAAGCAATAATGACCTACCAAGAAGTTCTTGATTATCTTTATTCTGCCTTGCCCATGTATCAAAAAGTGGGTAAGGTAGCTTATACCAAAACATTAGACAATATCATTGCCTTAGATGAGGCTTTGGGTTACCCTTCCAAAAAGTTCAAAAGCATACACGTGGCAGGTACAAACGGCAAGGGGAGCTGTTCACATCTATTGGCTGCCATTTTGCAAAGTGCGGGTTATAAAGTAGGACTTTATACCTCGCCACACCTTAAATCTTTTACGGAACGTATCAGGATAAATGGGCAGGAAGTAGAACAGAGTTTTATTCAGAACTTCGTAACCACTCATTTTGAGTTGCTGAGCCAGATTAAGCCCTCTTTTTTTGAAATGACGGTGGCTATGGCCTACACCTATTTTGCAGAACGGGTGGACTATGCCATTATAGAGGTTGGCTTGGGCGGGCGCTTGGATTCTACCAATATCATTCAGCCAATTCTTAGCCTTATTACACAAATTAGCTACGACCATCAGGATATACTCGGCGAAACACTCACTCAGATTGCAACCGAAAAAGCGGGTATCATTAAAACTCAAACACCCACTATAGTTAGCCAAAGGCAAGAGGAAGTCCAAAAAGTATTCATTGAAACGGCCTCTGCGCTAAATAGCCCGCTTCAATTTGCTTCGGATAACTACAGCGCTGTTTTTTTAGACAACAGCTCAGAGATATTGCTTCTGCGGCATGGTCAAACCATTTTGCATCTGCCTGAGTGTTCGTTGCGTGGTACTTATCAACTCCATAATTTTGCTGGTGTTTTTTGTGCGGTTGATGCCTTGCGTAATATGGGACTTAAAATAAGCGACCTCGCCATACAGCAAGGATTTAGTGGCGTAAGCCATATCACGGGGCTTAAGGGGCGTTGGCAAATACTGGGCACGAACCCGCTCTGTGTGGCAGATGTAGCGCATAACGAGGGGGGGCTTCGCGAAGTAATTAGACAAATTCAGGCTTATGCGCCTACACAAACCTATATTGTTTTGGGTGTGGTCAGAGACAAGGATTTACAGAAAGTTCTGGCGCTGCTGCCGCAAAATGCCTGCTATATTTTTTGTCAAGCCAATATTGAAAGAGCACTTGATGCTTCCATTCTGAAGAAAACTGCTCAGCAATACGGCCTTGAGGGCATGGTCATCAAAGACCCCAATGCCGCGCTGGCCAAGGCACGAACTTTGGCACAGGCCAACGACCTTATATTTATAGGCGGCAGCACATTTGTTGTGGCAGAAATTGATAATCTTTGATAAAAGACACCTAAGCTATGACCAAACGACCTCCGCTTTCTCAAAAAATGAATTGGCTTAGTATAGCACAACCCATTTGGGTTGCTTTGAGGCACTTCTGGCAGTCCATAACACGCACGCCCAAACCAGAAATCAGCATACAGAGCCATAACTACTTTGAACAGCAAAATGGCATTGTAACGCTTACGTATCCCAAAGAAAAACTCAAAATACCAGATAATGGGCGATACCAACTTCATAATGAAATAGACGACTGCATTGTATGTGATAAGTGTGCCGAGATATGTCCCGTAAACTGCATTGATATAGAGTCTATTAGGGCAGTTGCTTTGGTAGGTACGGCCTCTGACGGCACTCCTATCAGGCTGTATGCGTCAAAGTTTGACATTGATATGTCGCAGTGCTGTTATTGTGGTCTTTGCACAACAGTTTGTCCTACCGAATGCCTTACTATGAGTGCTGAATATGACATCAGTACATTTGGCTTGGGCGAACATATTTTACATTTTTCAAACATGAGCGCCCAAGATGCAGCGTTGCGCCGCAATGAATGGGCGGCACACCAAGCCTCAAAAGCTCGGCCTAAAGACTAAACGAAACGCTAGGCCTGACAACAAAAGCCATCAGTATTGAATCTAGAAAAATTGCCGCTCTCAAAAATTAGATTTATATTTGGAATCAATTTAGTCATTTTTAAAAATTTTAGATAAGCTGCTTAATGAAAAAAAACCATTCAAGAATTTGTTTCTGGTCGCTTTTTTTGTTGTTCTTAACCACTAGTTATGCTTTTGGACAAGGCGGTTACTCTTCTGCTTCTATGGGTTTGAGCCGCGAGGCATCTGGTTTAGGTATTATCCCGCCGCCCGATGCCATTCGCGTAGAAGAATATTTGAATTATCATAAACACGCTCTGCCTATGCCCGAGAGCGATGAGCCTGTGCGCATGGATATTCGCTGGGGCGCGCCCTATGTAAACACCTATCATAATGAGGCAGTTTTGCAAATTGGGTTCACCACTCTGCCCAAAGGCGAAGGCAAGAACATCATTCCACCCTTGAATGTAGGTGTGGTGGTAGATAAGAGTGGTTCAATGAATGAGTTTAGGAAGATACAGAAAGTGAAAGAGGCGCTTTTGGCCTTTTTGGACGGTTTGCGCGAAGATGATATTTTTTCTATTGCAGTTTTTGACCACGAGTCTGAAGTCATCTTTCCGAGCCAAAAGGTGGGCAATAAAGTTACAGCGCGTTTGGCTATTGAAGGCATTGCAGGGAACGGCTCTACCAACATCAACAGTGGGCTTATGGACGGCCTCAAGCAAGTGGAAAAGAAGTATGACAAAAGATACACCAACGCCGTTATTTTGCTCACGGACGGTATAGCCAACCAAGGTGAAACTGCCCCAGAGAAGATTTTGAACAATGCAATGCCCTACATAGAACGGGGTATCACAGTCTCTACAATTGGCGTAGGCCGCGACCTCAACCATAACCTCCTCCGCGACCTCGCCCAGCAAGGCAAAGGACAAGTTCACTTTCTGGCAGATAGCGCCGATGTAAAAAAAATATTTGTACAAGAATTAGAGGCACTTCTTTCGCCCAAAGCCCGAAAAGTGAGGCTTGAAGTAGAAGGCAACGAGGCCATGTCTATTAAAGACATTTATGGCTACTCGCCAAAATTTGATGAGAACCGTGTTCAATTTGAGTTAGATAACATGAATGCGGGTCTTACGCAAGTGGTTTTGCTCAGGTATCAGCTCAATAGCGCGCAAACGAATGAAACAGATTTGAAGTTCCGCATTACGCTCACTTACGAAGACGTTACCCAAGAAAACAAAAAGGGCAGCCAAATGCAGGAGATTCAGCTAAAAATCAAGCCGGACTTAGACAAAAAGCACAATTGGCTTGCGGATGCCGAAGTCAAAAAAAACTATTGCATTGCACAGATGGCGCAAGGTATTAAACAAATGGCTACTTTGCACTTTCAGGGCAAAACAGAAGAGGCCGAAGATTTGATAGATATTACGGTGGGCAGCGTCAAGAGTGCCTACAAAGGCTTCCGCGACCCCGACGTAAGCCGAATGCTGACTATCATTGAGCAATATGCTGCTGCCTTTGATACCTGGCGTATGTCGCGCAAAGACTAAAAAGCCTTTTTTTTGTTCTCATCAACAAAAAAGACCTGTCCATATACAAGGTTTTTATGTGAAATGTTTTAATTTTGCAGACTGTTGCGTCCTAAATACTCAATGAATTTTGCTATGAAAAAGCGTTACTTGTTCCTTTTTTTGTTGGTTAGTTTTTTGGGTGCTTGTATTCCTATTGAAGACAAGTTCAAGCCTTTTATCTTGAATTTTGACCTTGAAGACTCTTATTTTTTGCAGGATAGTATTCTTATTGCTGCTACACTTACTGATGACATTGGCATAGAGACGGTCATTGTGAGTGTTGGATATGACGACCCCACTGCCCCCAGTGCTTGGTCTAAGATTGATAGTTTTTCTACACGTGGAGGCCGTGTGTTTAATTTAGATACTTTTTTTGTAGTCCCTACGCGCATTAAGCAGGGCAATTATTTTATGACCATCACCGTTCGGGACGTTGGCGGTAACCTTGAAACTGCTACCGAAAACTTCCAGATTCTGGGCGATGCACGTGGCCCTGTTTTTAGCGAAGTTTTGATTGCCAATATGCCAGAGGACGAGCTAGGCGCACCAAGCAATGGTTCCGATTTTGGCGGCAGTTATTTGGCCTGCGCCAACCAAAGTGTATTTTTTACGGGCACACTCACCGACAATTTAGGAATTGCCAAGCTGGAGGCTTATTATGAGAACTTACCTGACGGTATTGAAGGGCTTTCAGAGTCAAGAATCCTCGATAACCGCGAGGAGGTAAGCATGGAAAATATTTTTGGCGATGACCTCAAGATACCACTCGGCTTGACCCCCGAAGATAAATTCTTATTGGTTCTGGAGGCCACAGACAAAGATGGCAATACCAGCCGCTATGAATTTGACCTCACTATAGACGAAGATTGCGACAGCGAAGCTCCTATAGTTAATGTATTAGAGACCTTCCCAGATATTGACCTAGAACTAAACCAAGCCTCTATTGTTCAAGGAGATACCCTCTTTGTTACGGCAGTGGAAGTTACTGACAACAAAAAAATTAGACGCTTTTTAGCCAAATTACGCACGCCTACGGCAGGCGAGACGGTGCTTATTGATGATAGCGTGGACGTGGAAGCGCTTTATGTGCCAGAGGTCATTGCAGTGCCTATCCCTGTAACAGCGCGCCCTGGTTCGGACTTTGAGCTGATACTTCTGGCTGGCGATGACCGTGGCAATGTATCTGAGCCATACAGTATTATGATTGATGTTCTGCGCGATACGCCACCCGAAATATTTGTAACAACTGCCACTGAAATTGCGCCCACTGGTGCAACTCGTTCCCTTTCATTGAGCACGGTTACGCCTGTTGGTATTAAGGAGAACAGACGTTTACGCATAGATGGCAAAATTAAAGAGGATATAGCCTTCAAAAGCATTAAGATACTTTGGGGAGCAGCTGGTAGCGAAGAGGAGCAAGTCAATTTGAGCGAGGACGATTTGTTTGGTCTGAGCATCTATGATTTTTCGACGGGCAGCAACGAATATCTTGTGCCTGATGTGGCAGTAGGCACAGTGCTAAACCTAATTATTGAGGCATCGGACAACCGCGACCAGACTGTAAAAATCATTTATAAGTTCATTATTGAATAGAACATTAGCCACTAAAAGAATGCCTTATATTAAAAAATATGTTTTTCCGACTGCATTTGTTTTAGGACTTTGGGCACTTTTGGTGGCTTGCGAGCCTAACAAAGTGGTTGTAGAACCTACCGAAAACTGTGCCATTGAAAAGGTTTTTAGCGGCACGGACTCTATTCTGATGCGGCATGAGTTTGCTAACAATCGGCTAAGCAAAACGTTTCTGTATAACAACAATCAAAACTATATAGGCTATAAAACATACGATTACGCCTCAAGAACACGCATTATTGTCAAGGAATATAGCCCCACTGGTACTTTGCTCTGGCTCACAACAGCAAATCTAGACGACCTTGGCAATGTGCTAACAGAAGTGCGCGAGCGCTTTGGCAAACCCAAATCCTATCATCAAGCAACTGCATACAACTACGACGGCGAAGGCTTTTTGAGCAAAAGTACCTTGCGTTTTGCGGCAGACCCCCAAAATGCTGTGCCAACCACTTACACCACCATCACGAAAAACTATTTGGTTTCGGAAGGCCAAGTAGAACTTTTGCGCACAACTTCCGAAACCATTTCGCCCCGCGATACCCTTATAGAGGTGCTGCGCGAAGTTATGGATTATTCTGAAGGCGTGAATCCTAAAACTTTTATCTCTATGCCCTACAAATTTGGTAAACAATGGACTGCTCTGCCCTCCCAAATAGAGGCTTTTTACGGAAAGAGTGATTCCGCCGCCTTTGCTCAAAAAATTTTTTATGAACTAGACGATAACGGCTATCTCAAAGTCAGACGCACACGCACGAGCGAAGCCTCTGGCCGAACTACCAATGCAGCCGAATTGTATCAGTACAAATGTGGACTCGAATAAGAGACTTGAAAACAAAAATACTATGGCACTACAAGATTTGGTTCTAACACCACTCTACCTCTTTATCTTAGTGCCATTTATGTTTGCGCTCAAAACAGGTTATGCCAAAGGTGCGATGGCGCGTTACTTCTTGCCAGCATTCTTTTTAAAAGTAGTAGGGGCAATTTCTCTTGGCCTTATCTTTTATTTTTATTACCAAGGTGGCGACACCATTCAATATTTCGTAGATAGCACCCTCCTCTACGATGTTTTTTGGGAAGACCAAGAAGTAGGCATGAGGTTTATGTTTGGCGACAACAGCATAGACAAGCTCACCTCTTTTTACTCTACCCAGTTTACCTACTTCAAAGACCCACCTTCGTTTATGGTGGTACGCTTTAGTAGCATTATCGGCATTTTTACTCTAAACACTTATAGCATCAATGCTATTGTACTGGCAACATACTGCTTTATAGGCTGTTGGCGTATGTATAAAGCCTTTGTGGAACAGTACCCCGACATGACACGTGAGTTTGCTTATGGCTTTTTGTTCGTACCCTCTCTCTTTTTTTGGGGTTCTGGCCTTATGAAGGACACCATCACGCTTGGAGCTTTAGGCTATGCTTATGCGTCGTTTTATTTTGGTGTTATAAAAGGGCGCAAGCGGCTATTGAACTACCTCGTTTTGGGAGTAGGCTGCTGGCTGCTTTGGGCTACCAAAATCTATATATTTTTATGCTTTGTGCCTATGTGTTTTTTGTGGCTTTTTATGATTTATAGGTCGCGTATCAAATATGCGGTTATCCGCAATACAGTTGCGCCTCTGCTCATTGCTGGTATGAGTTTTGGCGGTTTTGCGGTCATATCGCAAGCGGCGGCCGGTACGGACTACGACCTCAACAACATTGCTAACGAAGCCAAAATTACTTCGGATTATTTGAAGCAAATCAGTAAAGAGGGAGCGGCTTACGATGTAGGAAAACAAGATGGTACATTTACTGGTATGCTTCGCAACGCCCCCAATGCTATTTTTATTACTATTTTTCGCCCTTTCCTTTGGGAGGTAAACGGCCCAACTATGCTTTTGGCTGCCTTAGAAAACGTTTTGATTACCTGGCTCGTACTGTTTATGTTTTATAAAGTACCACTCAAAAACATTGGCCGTATGATACGGGACGAGCAATTTGTAACAGTTTCTTTATTCTTTGCTATTCCCTTTGCTTTTTTTATGGGCATAGCCAGCGGAAATTTTGGTACACTTGTGCGTTACAAAATACCTATGATGCCCTTTTTTATATGCGCAATCTTGGTTATTTTGAAGCAAAACGGTGTGTCTTTGTTCAAAAAACGCTCATCGCCGCAAAGAGGCATCAAGTTTATTAGGTAAGCGCGTTTTTGTTGAATCTAAGAAACTCAAGGCTTATTCCGTCAAGAGCCAAAGTTAAGAAAACTTTGGGCTCAATTAGCGAAAGGATTTGGGTGGTTTTATTGAGCAGGTATCAAATGTGGTTGATGAATTAAGAACAATGAAGTGCTTTTTTTTTGAATAAAATATTTTTATTTTATTTTTAAAAAACAAGTACCCTAAAAACAGTACGTAAATACATGACTGATAATTCTTGATAATAAAAAAAAATAATTTTTTTAGATATATTCTTTGGTAGTTTTCT
Source organism: Cytophagales bacterium (assembly GCA_013299045.1). GTDB lineage: Bacteria > Bacteroidota > Bacteroidia > Cytophagales > Bernardetiaceae > RDZD01. Next base: position 47,033 of record JAAFJX010000026.1, read on the forward strand.
TTTTCCCTTTCTACCTTTGCGGGCAAATACTGCGCAAGGCTTGTCAAAAGATGCAGGATTTTTTGCTTCAAATAAACTGATTATGAAAGGATTGACCAGAATACGTTTGATGGCAGCGCTCTTGCTGCTGCTGGGGGCAGGCTCTGCAAACGCACAAGACCTCAAAGACCTTGTTAAAAAGGATAGTGTGCTAGAGGGTACGTCCATAGACCCAGGTGAAGGACGCTCTTCCGTTATGGCACGTACTATGACTGGGATACAATCACCCTCTCCTGACGCACAGGCTTTGGGTAAGTTTGCAGATGTGCAAGTAGGACTTTATACAGGCGTACCCAGCATTTCCATTCCTTTTTTTAGTTTGTCTAGTTACGAGTTAAGTACGCCCATTTCTATCAGCTACCATGCGGGGGGCGTTAAGGTAGAAGAGATAGCCTCCATGACAGGTTTGGGGTGGGCACTCAATGCAGGCGGCATGATTATGAGCTCTAGTATGGGACAAGTGGACAAAAAGTCGACCACATCATCAGATACATGGGTTGGCTCTAACCTTGCTCGGATTAACGATAGTACTTTTGTAGAACCACTATGTAGCGAAAGTGGTGATTTTGGGACGACGCTTGCGGACTGGATGATGCTAGAAGAGGGGCGCGTTGATACAGAGTCAGATATGTACACCTACAACTTTATGGGTTTTGGCGGTGAGTTTGTGCTGAACGGTGAAGGCAAGCCTGTTATGCGCTCTCCCAATGATTTGAAAATAGAACCCATTTTTACCGCTTCTGGTAACTTACATAGCTTTAAAGCCCGCGATGCAAGTGGCAATCTTTACTTTTTTGGAGTCATGCCAGGGCTCACAACATATCTAAATGGATTTGAAGATGTTTCAAGTATTGGGGGGGAGTGTGATGGTATGGGGAGCTCTGGTTCAGCGGGTATGGCCTTTACATGGCACTTGCAAAAGATTATATCTGCTTCTGGGCACGACAGCATTATGTTTAGATATGAAGCCTATACCTCCACTTATCACTTGCGTACAGCAGGCATACGTAGGGAATTAGTACGCCGCTCTGATGCCGGGCCTCTTGGTCTTTTGCCTTGTATAGACCAACCCAATCCGCATGGTTGTGGGTGCCAACTACTGCCTATTTCGGTGAGTGGCTGGCGCATCAAACAGATAGTGTCGGGCTTAGGGCACGTGCAGTTTGACTATGCACCTGATTCCTTGCGCAAAGACAAAGACCCTTTCGCATTGGCAAAACTGCCTGGTTACCTCCAAGCGGTTTCCCTTTATAATCAGAAGAATGAGCGCATGAGTAAGTATGAGTTGTTCTATAGCTATTTTCAGGAGTTTCCGGACTCTGCCGTTGTAGAAGAAAATATTAGATATGAACTGCGCCTGCGTTTGGATAGTGTGCGGGAGGTGAGCGGTAATGCGGTTTGTGCGCAGCCTGCTCATAAGTTTAGCTATGCCAAAACCATAGAGGGCAACTACCTGCCGCACCGTTTTGCTGATGCGCAAGACCATTGGGGCTTTTATAACAGCAGTTACAGACTACCTGCGTCTGGTGTACCTAGTTGCGATGGTCTTTTCAGCGGAGGGCATCTGAGAGTAGTAGGCGGCCCTATTGAAGTCAAGTCTACAGGACGTGAGAGTAATATCAACTATATGAAAGCCGCAGCACTCTACCGCATTGACTACCCCATGGGCGGCTACACGGTCTTTGACTTTGAAGGACATACCTATGACAATGGAACAGGCTTAGAGACTTACAAAACAAATTTTCCGCAAAGTGCTTATGCGAGTAATAATGCTTTTGTGCCTGGTTCTACGGTAGATGTCAAAAATTTCAGTATTGTGAACCCTGTGGCTTTTCACACCAAAACTTGTATTGAAGGCCTAGAGGTAGGCGGTGGAGTTGGTGGTGGAACAGGTGGCATAGGCGATGTAGGCGGAGGTAGCTCGTCTGTATCTGGGCTTTGTAGGGCAGAAATACGCGATGCAGTTACGGGTGTGTTGGTTTATGATTTGACTGATGCCTTCTGCGGAATTGACCTTACCACCAACATATTGCCAGCGGGAAGTTATCAACTCATTGCACGTGCGGCGGACTGTGCGGTGAGTGTAAAAATAGACTGGGATACCTTGGCTACTCTGCCAATCAAGTACGCTGGTGGTCTGCGTGTTAAGCAGCGGCTAGACAGCGACTCTATCAGCGATGCCAACGACGGTATCACCCATTATGAATACAAGCTACCAGGCAGTGAGCGCTCTTCGGGTATCCTGATGGGTATGGCAGCTTACGTACAAATTATCACTTCCCGTAATTATGGGGGATTAGATTTGCATACACTCCCCTGTGCCTTTTATGTACTAGAAACATATGCGCAGAGCACTACGCCATTGGGCTTTGTGCGCGGCTCTTCGGTGGCCTATACGCACGTCAGCGTTATGACTAAGGACAGAGCTGGCTCTGAGGGCAAAAGCATCACCGAGTATTTTGCCTACCCTGACCGCGCTTATCCGCCTTTAGTCGGCTTTGATATGCCATCAGCGCCCATATTGCCCTCTTTACGCAATGTGCAATGGAATGGTTTAGTCAAACGCCAACAGACTTTTAAACGTGAAGGCGGTTTTTTTAAACGTATCAGGGCGGTTTCTTATGAATATGCCGAACTTTTAGAACCGCCAATTTATGGTGCACGTTATGCTTTTCCTTACAACACCATAAATCTTTACGATAGATGCGAACTATATGATGCAGTTAATAGACTATTGGTACATCGCTACAAACACGACTCCCGATTTGTCTATTTAAAGAATACCTACGACACCGTCCATGACCAGAACGATGCTTTGCGCTATGCTACGCTCCGCACCGAAAACTTCTACGACAGGCTGCCCCTACACCACCAAAAGACCAGAACCATCTCTAAAGATAGCCATGGCAAGTTCCGTTGGACGCTCGTGCGCTACTCGGGAGACTATACCCTGGCAGGTGGTGCGCTAGACAGCATGACGCACGCTTTGCAAATTTTGCAGGCCAAAAACGCCATAGCCATTCCCATAGAACAAACCCTCTGGATGGATAACCAACTGCTTTCTGGTAGTTTGAACCTGCTCGGCTATGAGGGCGAAAGCGTGGTGCCGCGCCACCAGTACGCCATAGAAACCCTTAATCCTATAGCAGGCATGAGTTATGACACCTCCCGCGTTGTCGGAGCGCACTTCCAGTACGACCCCCGATACAAATTGCAATCGTCCTTTTGGCGCTACGACGACCGCCTCAACCTCACGCTGGCCGCCCCGCGCCACGAAAACCTCAGTTCTAGCATCTATGCACATGAAGGCAGCCTCGCCATAGCCCAAATATTGAACGCACCCAATAACCGCTGCGGCCACACTTCCTTTGAAGACGACAGCGTAGGCATTTATCTGGAAGCCAAAACAGGCAAGCACTCTATGCCAGCGCCTATAGGCACGGGGCTACGCATTAGTCAAGAACCCCTCAACGGTAGCTATGTGTTCAGTGTTTGGGTCAATATTCAGCATATATCTGGCACCAGCGAAAGCCTATTGCTCAAAGATGATGATGGCACTATACGCGCTACGATTCCACTCACGGGCTTGGACATTAACAAGTGGATTCTGATAGAAAAAAGCCTCAGCTTGACTAGCAGCGAAATTTATCTGTCGCGCACCAATGTCGTTGTCGGTACTACTCCCATTTTGGTAGATGAGGTGCGGCTTTTCCCGAAGGGCAGCTTTATGAAGACCTATACCTACGAAATAGGGCGAGGCGTAAGCAGCGTAACCGATGCAAACAACATAACGGTTTACTACGAGTATGATGCCTTCGGCAGGCTCAAACGCCTCCGCGACCAAGACCGAAACATCGTGAAGCGCTACCGTTATCGTACTTTTATGGCTACCCCTTGCGACGAATAAGCCGCACCTCAAATAAACCTCAAACAGACTCAAATCCTCACGCTGATGGAACTGAATAGATATTTTTGGGTATTTTGCTTGCTGCCCCTTTGCTTTTGGGTGAGTGCTCTGCTCACTTACTTTGGCTATCAAAACCAGCCTACTGATTTGGCTTTTGATGGGCAGCAGCAGCAGGTAGTGCAGCAGCAACAGAAGCAGGAGAAAGTGCTTGCTAAGCCAGATATGCCTACTGGCAAGGTGCTTACGGCTCTGACTGCCGCACCCGATATGCTGCCCATGAACCGCCCCAACAACGACAGTACGCCAGAGCGCGTGGTGGATAGCTGCAACTACGCCCCCCAGCAGGGCGCTATCAGCTATTTGCAGAGTGAGGTTTTCTTGATTGAGGGTTTGCAGTCGGCGGCTCAGCTAGATACCGTTGCGCTGGGCAATAAACTGAGCAGCACAGAGTACTTTGACGGACTGGGCAGAACCCTGCAAATGGTAGGCCAGCAGCTTTCGCCCGATAGCCTAGACGTAGTAGCGCCAGTAGTCTATGACAGCCTGGGTAGGAATCCGCGTATGTACTTGCCATACGTCTCTAACAGCACGCCAGATGGTTCTTTTAAGCCTTTTGCGCTCCAAGAGCAATGTGCCTTTTACCAATACGCCCCCGACATAGCCCACACAGGCCGTGCTTACAGCGAAGCGCAGTTTGAACGCTCGCCGCTTTCGCGCTTGCTCAAACAAGGGGCTATAGGCGAGGAGTGGGCGCTGGACTTGCACCCAGAACGTAGCGCCAAGGGCTTGCTCAAAGTGAGTGAGGCTTCGGACGTGTGGAAATGGGAATACAGCGGTGCAGACCTACTCAGCCCAACAGGCTTTTTTCCAGCAGCCGAGCTCATGCTCTCGGAAGTGCGCGACATCAACGACCACCTTATCCGAATTTATACCGACAAGCGCGGCCTAGTGGTACTGAAGCGCGTTCAGAAGAAAGACCTCAGCGAGCCAGAGCCTTGGCTAGAAACTTACTACATTTATGACGACTACGGCAGGCAGAAGTTTGTGTTGCCGCCTGGCCTCTTTGAGCACTACAGCTACACCATGGGCGCGCTCTCTACAACTTTGCTCTACAAGTGGGGCTACCGTTACGACTACGACCACCGCGGAAGGCTCATTGCCAGCTACATACCTGGCCAAAACGGCCCAAACTACGCCGTTTATGACAAACGCGACCGCCTCGTGCTGGCCCAAACACCCACCCAGCGCGCCAAGAAGGTTTGGACTTTCTGCAAATACGACTACCTGAACCGACTCGCTTATACGGGCATATACAAAGACCCAGACCTCACACGCGAAAAGGCCGAAATAAAACTAGAGGCCGAAACCAACCTCTTTGAAAAGCGCACCAGCACAGCAGGAAACCACTATTACACCAATTTGAGCTTTCCGCAGTCCGACAGCATCTATACCGTCAATTATTACGACGACTATGACCTAGACAGAGACGGAGACCCAGACTACGAACCCCTCAGCAACGCCCTGCTTAACGAAAACCAACTCCTCAAAAGCACCAGGGGGCTGCCCACCATGCAAAAAGAGCTCGTCATGATGAAGCCACTGCCTGGCCCAGAGTGGATTTTTACTGTGCCCTTCTATGACAAATACGGGCGCGTGGTGCAGCTTTTTGCCGATAACTTCAAGTGGTTAGGCCGCCGCGACGTAGTTACGAACCAGTATGACTTTGCGGGAAAACTGCTCAAAACCGAACTGATACATGCCCGCCACAACAGCACAGGCGCACACAAGCTGAAACTGAACAAACGCATGCGTTATGACCACGTAGGCAGACTCAAAGACCTTTATCAGCGCATTAATGACGCGCCTACGGAAGTGCTAGTGGTGCGCCACCACTACAACACGCTCGGCCAACTCAAGCGCAAGCAGCTACATAGCACAGATGCAGGAGCGCGTTTTTTGCAAGATGTATCGTTTCGCTATAACGTTAGGGGCTGGCTGACACACATCAACGATGCGTCTTTGAGCGACACTTCAGACCTTTTTGGGCTTGAGTATTGCTACCAATACGGCTTTGAGCAGGTGCGCTACGACGGCGGCATCAGTGGAGTGAAATGGAAAAGCAAACAGGGCGGCATAGAGCGCGCTTATGGCTTCCATTACGACCGCCTCACGCGCCTCAAACAAGCGGATTTTATTGCGCGGGATAGCAGCACAGGCCTCTGGAACGCCGAAGCCCACCATTACAGCCTCTGGGCCATGCGCTACGACGACAACGGGAATATCCTGGCGCTCAAACGGAATGGCCTGATAAGCCAAAGTTCTAGTGGCGTAAAGGTGCATGGGCCAATAGACGACCTCAGTTATACTTATAACGGCAACCAACTGCTGCGCGTGCACGACACCGTCCTGACTGCCAACCTCATGGGGGACTTTGAGGGCAAAACCAGCACTGCGCCCAGCCGTCTCTACGACTCGGACGGGAACATGACGCGGGACTACGACAAAACACATGGGTATTTTCAGTATAACCACTTTGGTTTGGCTACGCAAATCGGTGAGGTTTGGCAGAACAGCATACAGAATTTTTACAGTGGTTCGGGCGCTCGTTTGCGCAAATACGGCTACGTGAACGGTGTATTGAAGCGGTGGACGGACTACGAGAACAGCATGGTTTATGAGATGGATAGCATGGCCTTTGTGGGTATGCCTGAAGGCAGGCTGGTGTATGAATCCTCAGTGGACGCATGGCGTTATGAGTACCACTATACCGACCAGCAAGGGAATACGCGCCTGACCTGGGGCGAAGGACGCGACACCTTGGCGCATTATTTGGCCACGTCCGAACTTTCGGCAGACGGCACTGAAGAGGCCACTTTTGAGCGTGTGGCTAGTCAGCGCCGCGGCGAACACGCCTGCAAGGGGGACCAGAGCAGCCTCGCGACCCACAGCCTAGATGGCATCAGGAAGACGCTGGCGGTGCAAGCAGGGCAAGAGTTGCGTTTGAGCGTGGACGCAAGGCTGGTGTTAGTGCCGCTAACGGGCGGGAAGGTGAAGAAAACACCTCTCTGGCTGCCTATGTTGGGTGTTTATCGTGGGAAAGCCGATGAGGCTCATTCTAAGCCTCGCCCATTTGAGGCACGTTTTTTGTGGCCTATTTTTGGTAAGAAAGCGCCTACCACTCCGCCGAGCACCACGCCGCGAGCCTTTTTGAGGGTGCGTTATTTTGATGCAGGCGGGTCTTTTGTGGGTATGGAAGAGCGCCAAATGACGGACTTAGCCTACTGCCAAACGATGCGCCTCACGAGCCAAGTGCCTACAGACGGCAGCGCCACAGTCAGCGTAGAATACGAAGGCTCGTTGCTCTACCGCGCTTATTTTGACGACCTTTCTATCGTGCTCATGACCGAACCCATCGCCAAAGCTGTACAAGAAAACCACTACGACCCTTTTGGTCTGAACCTGAAGGGCCTAGAAACGCAAGGGGACTTCCGCTGGCTCTACAACGCCCAAAACGAACTAGAAACCCTGCATGAGCTAGACCTCTACGAAACGCCTTTCCGTTCCTACGACGCACAACTGGGGCGTTTCCACCAAGCAGACCCACTCGCCCCCCTCTACGACGGCATCAGCCCCTACCAATACGCCTACAACAACCCTATCAGTTTTAATGACCCCATGGGGCTGGAAGCGGAGGCGAGTCCGAGCGTAGTGCCGAGTACTACTTCTGGGGCCGCACCAGTAGCTAATGAAGTGAAAGCAGAAGTTAAAAGCGACGACC
>JAAFJX010000029.1 GCA_013299045.1 Cytophagales bacterium
TTTGTACAATTAAAATGGTGTTTTAAACGTTATCAATGAATGCCTTTTTGTAAGGTGCTACAAACGTAAACGTAAGCAAATTTTTTTTGTTAAATTTTGTTAAATCGCATTTTTTTTTAAATTATTCTGTGTTTTCAAGCCCAATTCATTGATTTGACTCAAATTAATACTTACTTAGGCTCTCTTAGCGCTTAAAGATGTCAATACAAAATGCAAGTGCTTAAAAATGAATTAGTTTTTCTTTTTGAAAAGCAGGGCGCAAAGACCCTGTGCCCTTTCAGTCAAGTTCCCTAACCTTAAAAGCAATATGAATCTACACGTTATTCATGCCGGCAATTTCAAACTGGACGGTGGCGCTATGTTTGGAGTTGTGCCCAAAGTGATGTGGCAAAAGCTCAATCCTGCCGATGCCAATAATATGTGCCAATGGGCTTTGCGCTGCTTGCTTATTGAAGACGGAAAAAGGCTTATTTTGATTGATACTGGGGCTGGCGACAAGCAAGATGCTAAGTTCAAAGGTCATTTTTATTTGGAAGGCGAAAAAATACTAGAGAATGCACTCAAAGCTAAGGGGTTCTCGCCTGATGACATCACTGATGTTTTTCTGACGCACTTGCACTTTGACCACTGCGGCGGGGCTGTTGTGCGCCGAAGCGACGGCCAACTCGTACCAACTTTCAAAAATGCCATTTATTGGTCTAATGAGAGGCATTGGCAGTGGGCGCTCAAGCCGAATGCTCGCGAAAAGGCCAGCTTTTTGCAAGAGAACATTAGTCCTATTCAGGTGTCGGGGCAGTTACAATTCTGCTCAGAGGCTAAGCCCTTCCCGCACCCGAATATACACGTTGAGTTTCTGGACGGGCACACCGAGCAGCAAATGATTCCAATTATCAAATACAAAAACAAAGGATTAATTTTTTCAGCAGATTTGTTCCCTTCCGTACACCATGTGCGTATGCCCTACGTGATGAGTTATGACCTACGCCCGCTCCAAACGCTTGATGAAAAAGCCCGTTTGCTGAACTTTGCTACAGAGAATAACTACAGCCTTTTTTTTGAACACGACCACACAAATGAGTGCGCGCTATTGAAAAAAACAGAGCAGGGCATTGTAGCAGAAGCCTGTATGCCGCTGAGCGCCTTCTAAACCAAAATTTGCTTGGCAAGATGCTTCATTCAGCTGTTAAAGTGGCTCTCAGCAGGCGATACTGGGTTATATTAGCTATTTTACTCATTATCAGTGTGCTGCTAGTGCTTTGTCTCACTCTACTTGACTATGAAACTGCCCTTGCGTATTTGATAAACAGTTACGGCGCTGAGAAGAAAGAGGGGCTTTTCAGGTCTAAATATTTCAGTCTGGCTATCTTTCATGGCCTTCGTATTACTCTCATGCTGTTTTTAGGCACTATGTCGCCACTAGGCTATCTCCTATTCAGTTACAGAAACTATTTAAGTGCTCACTTCCGCCAACACACAAGCCTGTGGCATACTTATTACCAATGCTATATAGCAAAGTATTTTGTTTATACACATAAGGAAGCATTTTTTTTAATAAGTACAATTATAATACTTATTCTTTATAAGTTATATCTATTTCAATTACTTAGAATTAGAATAGACGAAGCTTTTACATTTATCTATATTATTAAAAAAGGTTTTTTAAGTTGTCTTTTTTATTATCCCGGCCCTAATAACCATATACTTTGGTCTATTATTATTTATTTTTTTTATAAAATAGGGTTCAATTCTGAGTTATCTTTAAAACTTCCAATATTAATTACAGATATTATTTGCATTTTTTTAATTATTTCTTATCTATTAAAAAAAGTAAAAAAAAATTATATAGTTTTATTTATCATTTTATATTTTTCTTCTTCATTATCATTTTATTATTTAACACAATCAAGAGCCTATATAATCATTCAATATATATTTATATTTCAATTAATTTTATCAAATAAAATTATCAAAAATAAGTTAAGAATAAACTTATTTTTGTTTTTATTTATAAACTATATTGGATTTTATTTTATACCTATTTATTTAATATATTATATATCTTTAATAATTTATTTATTAATAAATAATATTAAAATTATTTTTAATTATAAATTAATTAAATATTCTATTATAAATTTAATTTTTATTTTTATTTATATATATTTGCCTATAATAATATTTAATGGATTTAATCATTTCTTATTTAATAGACATATAATTAGTTCAATAGACTATAATAAAATTAATTATATTAAAGACATATTTTTAATTGAATTTATTAAAACAGATAATTTATATTTATTAATATTATTGATATTGATAAAGTTATTTTTGATATTTAAAATAAATTACTTAAATAATATTATATCAAAGTTATTTATATCAATTTATATAGTCTTATTTATTTTTATATTTTTATTCAATATAAATTTACCAATTAGAACTATAATTTATATTGAAATAGCTAATTCAATTCTATACACTGTTACTATAATTAAATTACTAGAAAAATATATAAATACTAATCAATTTAAAAATTTATTGTTTTTAATTATACTATTAGCTATCATATATGTAAGAATATACAATTCTATTTTAGAATATAATGAATCAAAGGATATATATAGCTTTGTTCATAAAACTACTTTTAAAGTGGCAAAATTAAAACCAAGCTCTATTTTGATATTAGATGACACCTATCAAATAATTTACCAATTTTTATTAGTAGATTCACCAGAGTTTTATCAATTAGACGTTATACCTAGTAAAGAGGATTGGCAATATGATGTTGTTATTTTGCCTCATTCAACAAGCAAGCATTATCTGCAACGCCTGAAAGACAAGAATTACACCTTTTGGTTTTCAGATGTTTATGTGTCTGTTTATAGACAAAAGTGATATTGCTGCTAAAGAGACAGCTATTTTTAGTAGTTTTGTGCCATGTATAACGCAAAATAAAGACTGATAATGCTTAGACTTGGTTTTTTTGGATTTGGTTGTGTAGGGCAAGGCCTCTACGACATCATTCGGAATACCCCAAATTTTCCTGCTGAAGTGGTACGGATAGCGATTAAAAACCCCGAAAAAGGAAGAAGTTTGCCGTCTTCATTTTTTACGACGGAGGCTGAGGCTATTCTGAATGACCCTAGCATCAATGTAGTAGTAGAAATGACTAACTCGCCTGACGAGGCATACCAGATTGTCTGCGAAGCCATGCGCCGAGGAAAGCATGTAGTGAGTGCGAACAAAAAAATGCTGGCTGATAACCTAGCTAATTTGGTGGATTTACAACAGCAAACAGGTACTTCTCTCCTCTATGAAGCAGCGGCTTGTGGCAGCATTCCTATTATCCGAAACCTAGCAGAATACTATGACAATGAGCTATTGCACTCGGTCAGTGGCATTTTTAATGGTACGTCCAATTATATATTATCAAAGATATTTTCTGAGAACCTCGATTATCACAGAGCGCTCAAGCAAGCCCAAGAGCTTGGTTTTGCCGAAACCGACCCCACTTCGGACGTAGGAGGCTTTGATGCACTCTATAAATTGTGCATTATTGCGGCCCAATCTTATGGGCTCTTTGTCAAACACAAAGATGTGTTGAACTTTGGCATTGAAAGCCTGACAGACTTTGATATTCGCTATGCTAAAGAAAAGTCCTGTAAGATAAAATTGGTGGCGCAAGCTGTCAAAACTTCCGAAAAAAACTTACTTCTGGCCGTTATGCCTCAGTTTATTCCACGAGAAAACCATTTGCATAAGGTAGATATGGAATACAACGCGGTGGTTGTGGAAGCGGCTTTTTCGGACAGGCAGGTGTTTGTGGGTAAAGGAGCTGGCGGCCACCCTACTGGCTCTGCCATGATTTCGGATATTTCAGCGCTGCGTTATGGCTACCGCTATGAATACCGCAAAGTATCTGCTACAAATCCGATTCAGTACCACACGGACGTAACTGCACACGTATATTGCCGCACGCGTAATCAGGCAGAAGCCGCATTTTTGCCATTCCAACACATCGCAGTTCAATATTCTGAAGACGGTTTTCATTATATAATAGGTACTTTGTCGTTTACCGAAATGCTCATGCACAAAGCCTATATTCAACAGAAAGGCATTTTTTTAGCGCTTATGCCCGAACAAGTTTATGCACAAGTAGAGCGCCGCCCAACTAAGCGTTATGCTGTATCAGTTTAGAACAGTTTTGGCCACAGAGGGAATCCAGTGCGCCTGTTTTCTACTATAAAATAGCAATAAAAAGCAGACGTACTGGATTCTGAGAGCACTTTTAGGCAGGAATATGCGTTTTGAAGAGCTTAATGGCTATTGCGAGTAAGATAATACCGAAGGTTTTGCGCAAAATGTTTGTGCCATTCTTGCCAAGTTTGCGTTCAAACCATGATGTTGTTCTTAAAACAACATAAACAAAACCTAGATTCAAGATGATGGCTATTAGAATGTTAGACTGCTCATACTCTGCACTTAAAGAGACTAGCGTTGTCATCGTGCCTGCGCCTGCAATAAGCGGAAAGGCGAGCGGAACTATAGACGAAGAAGAGCCACCATCTGCATCGGGTTTGAAGATGTGTATGCCAAGTACCATCTCCATACCAATTAAAAACATAACTACTGCACCCGCTAGCGCAAAAGATTGGACATCGAGGCCAAAAAGACCCAGAATTTTTTGCCCAAAAAACAAAAAGAGTATCATAAGCGCCCCAGCAATCAAGGTAGCTTTTTCCGAAGCAATAAGCCCCGTTTTTTTACGAATATCTATGATGATAGGCAAACAGCCCAGAATATCTATAACAGAGAAGAGTATCAAGGATACGGACAGGATTTCTTTGGTGTTGAAGAGCATGATGTTCTTTCTTTTTCGGATTAAAATTTTGTAATGGTTAAATAAAACCAAATTTTATTTTGTTACCCTTATTTTAAGTGGTAATGATTAAAAATGCTCTTTCAATGACTTCTGTTGGGTATTAGAGCAAATGGTTTTATTCTTTGGTCTGCAAAGTACGCGCCAAAAAATTAGAATAAAAATATTATTCGTATTTATTCCTAAAAAAATGTATAATGTTTTGCAAAAACCAAATTTTATTTGGTGGTGTTTTTTTGCGTATCCAACTGCAAGCGAATAGGCACACTAGAGCTTAAAACCAATAACCAGAATGTCATCAACTTGTTCATGGCCAGACATCCACTTTTCTATGGCTAGTTCATAAACCTCCTGTTGGGCTTCCATTGGCAGCTCATAACTGCTCATTATCAGTTCTTTGAAGCGTCTTATCATGAATTTTCGGTTATCCGCACCGCCAAACTGGTCTTGGTAGCCATCTGAAAAAATGTAAAATGACGTGGGAGTATTGGCATAGCTCACCTCTTCATCATAAAAAACACGCACCTGCTCCTCAATGGTGCTGGCCCCACCAATGGGCATTAAATGCCCTTTGATAACTTGCATTTTGCCTTGCTGAACATATAGAAGCGGATTTTTTGCACCAGCAAAAGATAACTTTTTTGCTTTGGGGTCAATGACACATAGCGCTAAGTCCATGCCGTCGCGGTTGTCAGTTTCTAGCTGCTTGAGGCCATCAGAAATAGCTATATGCAAGTGATTCAAGATTTTATCGGCTTCTGTAATTCTTTTACCCAAAACGATTTGGTTCAAGTAAGCGTCGCCGAGCATGGACATAAAAGCACCAGGTACACCGTGCCCTGTACAGTCCACCGCTGCCACAACAATTTTTTCGTCAGGCGTAACGACGAACCAGTAGAAATCGCCTGATACGATGTCGCGTGGTTTATAGAGAATGAAAGAGTCTGGAAGATATGTTTTAAGCAGGTTCATACGCGGCAAGAGAGCGTCTTGTATGCGGCGGGCATACTGAATACTGCTTTTGATTTTGTTGTAAGCATTCTGAATTTGCTTATTTCTACTTTCAATGGCAGCTCTTTGTTGTTCAATAGCAGCCTGTTTTACTTCCAAATCCGCTGCCATTTTATTGAATGAGTCCGTCAGAATACCTATTTCGTCGCGGGTAGTAACAGGCACACGGGTTTGTAGCTTGCCCTCGCCTATGTTAGTAGTTCCTTCTACTAAAGCCAGCACAGGTTTTGAGAAGCCCTTTGCAATAATCCTGACAATTAAAAATATCAGCAAAGCCACCAACCAAAGCCACATAAATACGCGCCTATTGAACATTTCAACTGGTCTATGAAACTCCTCAAGACCTACTTCGGCCACCATAGCCCAGCGGAGCCCTTCTATTTGAACCAAACAATATGAACTTAATACGTTCTCTTTTAGGTAATTATGAATAAGGCGGGTGTCAGAGTAACCTTTAAAAGCGCGTTCGGTAGCCTTGGTTTGCACCGACTGAAAAAGGACGGTAGTACCATAGAAATCCATTTTGTCTAATTCATCTTTAGATTCTCCTTGCTTAGCTATGGCTTTAAGAAATGCCTTTTTGTTCTCCAAAAGAAAACGGGACTCACTCCTCATTTTATAGTCTGGCCCCACCAAATAACATTCGCCTGATTTGCCTAAACCGTCTGATAACCAGCCGCCCGAACCAGTCATGATGTTGTTAATGTCCGAAACGGGTATTTGCAAAACAACAGTCGCTACGTTACGGCTACCATCAAAAACAGGCGCGGCAATGAACATGGCAGGCTGCCTAAAGGAAGGGAGGTACACCGTCAAATCGGTAATAGCAATGGTATTGGGGCTAGTGGCTCTGCTGGCTTTAGTAAAAGCCTGACCAAGAGCGCTTTGAGCAAGTTGTCCTGTCTTTAGGTTAATCCCAAAATCAATTTCTTTGAGTAAAGAAAACAAAACAAAACCACTGGTGTTATCTACCAGAAAAATATCATAGTGTGAAAACTTATTCACAAAATCGGCCAAGGCGGTCAGGTGCTCTTCCTGTGCGGCGTGATAAGGAGTTTTTAGCCTGGCATTGGTTGTATCACAAAGATAAAGCCACTGAAAATAGACAGTATGGTCTAGTTTAGGAAATGCCGATTCTACGATAGAGTCGGGGCTTTCAGTAGAAGAAAGGTGAATTTTTTTGATAAATTCTGTACGGTAGTAGCTCTTTAAATCTCGCCGCATGGCCTCTATTTCAGTCCCTTGCCATTGTGAAGCCATAAAACCCTCCTTGATTTCTTGGAAAGCCTCAAGCACAAAGCGGCTCTCTGAAAGGAAAGTTATTTCGTGTTCAAGAGTTTTAAAATACTCCTCTAGCTGTCTTTTCTTGACCTCTCGTACCGAAAGCAATTGGTCTGTAACTTTCTGATTAAGAACAGCATTGGTGTTCTGACTACCCAAGAAAGTCAATACAGCAAGCGGCACTATTCCTATAATAAGGAAGTAGAACACGAGTTTACTGTATATTTTTTTGAGCATTTTCTAAAATTATTCTATAACTTGATAAGGTCGTCTTCAAAAACTTCCCATTTAAAACTATTAAAAGCCACCACTGAGAGCAAATCAGAATCTAGGATTTTGATATTGCTAGCCGGGCAAAGTTCATTTTCGCCATTCCGAATAAGCGCCAGCGGATTACAAATCATTGAACCTTTTTGATTGACTAACAAGGTCTTTGACATAAATTCGTGCCAAGTCCAACCCACAATATGCTTGGGAATGACTGTTTTCAAATTCGCGCTGCCGCTATTCAAAAGCAAATTTTCGGCCACACTTGCCGAGTGAACGTCTTGGCATTCTTGCACGATAGCGAGAAGTTCAAAACTTTCAAAAACCCGCGTGCAGTCCAAATCGTCGAACATCCAGCTGTTTCGGGGGTCCACAAGGACATAAATAACACGGGTTTTGCCCTCTGTAAATTTGTTGATGAGCGTAACCGTCATGTGTGTTACGCCGTCCGAGCTAGGCTGGCCTCCCACCAATGGAAAAACGACTACGGCTTCGTTTTTATCTATAGCAGCACGGCTGTAAGTATCCTTATCAAGCGCCTCACCTCTAATGTAATGCACGTTTTTTAGCGCCAAAATACTATCGGGCAGCTTCTCTAAAAGACTATCTATGATACAAACAGGCACGTCTGGCTCATAAGAGCGCAACTCTTTAATAAACTTGGTGGCCTTGTAGTCGCCCGGATAGTTAAAAATAACATACCCATTTTTGTAAGGATTCTCCATAAAACCAAATATTTTTTGATTGATAAGGGATTGACGGTAATCAAAAATAGCAGAAAAAAGTGCACCCAATAACGCAATGCCCATTGTACCAAAAACAATAATAACAATTTTACCACCTATACTCTGTGCAGGCATATCGCCATAGCCAACAGTGGTCATGGTTTGCCATGCGTGCCAGCAAGCATCCCAGAGCGACTCATGCTCAAAGAACCAGAGGCCGCCTATCATACATAGAAAAGTAATGAAGATAATACCAGCTATATTGCTCAAACGACCAAGACCTGGCGAATCAACAAGTCTGCGTAACCAGCTTCTGGCATAATTAATAACCATCATGTTTTCACTTCCTTCTTAATTTTATGTAACAACAATCAGAGCAATATGCGTTAAATGACTTTATCTGATACATAAACTCGGTGAGTCTATCTGTAAAATCGGTAAAATTTTCATCTACTCCACGCCATAAAGACTAGTGTTGATGTGCTTTTTCCAAAATGCGTGCGCCTCGTTGAGTATTTGGGGTGCATTTTGCAGGCTAGAAGGCACTTGTTGTGTCTCCTCTTGATGCACAATCGCTGCTTGATTTTTGTTAGGCGCTTCTACAACGGCACGGTGCCCACTTATGGTATATTTTGTGCTTCCGTCCATCACCACTAGATAGGTATCTGGTCCTACAATATCGCCAAAACAGCCACTGTCATACATGAAATAAGCCTCAGCGCGCCCGTCCGAGTTGGCATCTGCCAGCAAAATTTCAGGGTGAAAAGCCAAAACCACTTCTAAACCACATTGTTCCACAGCGTCTGTATGCTCGGCTATTTTTTGCCAGTTGCCGTCATGGTCTTGATAAAGGCTTGCCATGATTCTGATTGTGGTAACCAATTCTTCCGTCTCGGTGCTGCTGCTGCGCTCCGAAGTAAGCACCAACATACAATTATTGCCTTTTTCGTCAGTCCAGCTTTTGCCCATCTTAAACTGGCCTGGCAGCTTGTTCAAAAAAGGCACTTCGTCAGCGCTAAGGTCTTGGCTGCCGCTTTTTACTTGTGCATCTTGCATTTGTTGCTCTAAGTCGGCATCACTGGGGTCGTCTGTATTGTTCTCGGAATCAGAAACAACAACACAACCAGCGAAAGCCATCAAGAGCGTTAGTGCAGTTAATAAACAAAACTGTTTTGCAAATGATTTCATAAAATCGCTTAATTTATTTTAAAGAGCTAATATCTGTAGAAGACGATAAGCTAAAAGCAACTGAATTTTTTACAAGTGCAATACTAATAAAAATTGCGCATTTATTGCCAAATTTATAAAAAAATTAGACAATACTTTGTCTGTTGCAACATTTTGCTATCCAAAGGAAACATCAATTTTATGATTTGCGCGTTCAGCATGACAAAAGCACTGAGCGCTTCATCAAAAACTTATACCAACAAGTATTTAAAAGAGTAATGTAATGGTTTCCTGAAAGTATGAGATGCCTAGTGGGTTGGTGCCTCCGCGGAGGTTTTATGTTTAAGGCCATAACAGTGACCAAAAACTAGGCCAGCGGAAGCCATATACATGAAGTACTCTGCTGCTTCATAGAAAGATGCGAGCAGTACAGAGATACAAAAAAGTGCTGCAAAAGACCAAATCCAAATATTCAACCATACTCTCTTGGCATGGCGCGTACTGGTATAAGCAGCAATCAAGGATAAAACAGCAAAAGCATAATCGTGCCCCTCAGGAAGCAATTCAATATCCTGACTCGTCAAGAGCAGGTTTGCGCTTACTACAAATGGCATTAATACACAATGAATCAGGCATATTCCAGAGCTAAAAATGCCTATCCAATCGCCGAAAGAGCTGTTTATACGTTTCATTTTGCAAATATACACTGAAAGTATGTAAAAATGCAACAAAGTTGCAATAAAAAGATTTTTTGGGACGGTGCAATAAGGCCGACTGAAAAAAAAGCAGCAATACTCTTTTTTTGCGCATTAAAATTCTATTTTTACAGCGAATATTTACTGACTCATCTAAGTTTATTGACTTATGTCCAACGCCATATTTAAAACGCCCCTTCCGCTGAATGAAGTGGTTAAATCTTATAGCTCGGGGTCTTTGGAGCGCAAGCAATTGCAAGAAGCGCTCAAATCACTTCGTGCCCAGACTATTGATGTACCTATGTATATTGGTGGTGAGGAGGTTAGAAGCGGACAAACCAAGCGCCTAGCTCCTCCACACGACCATAAGCATACGCTCGGTCATTATCATGAGGGAGATGCTACACACGTAGAACAAGCCATACAGGCGGCGTTGAACGCGCAGCCAGCCTGGGCTGCTATGCCTTGGGAAGAACGCGCTGCCATATTTTTGAAAGCAGCCGAACTCATTGCGGGGCCTTACCGCGCCAAGCTCAACGCCGCAACAATGCTGGGGCAGTCTAAAAATGCGTATCAAGCAGAAATTGATTCTGCTTGCGAAATTATTGACTTCCTCAGATTTAACGTTGCGTTTATGCGCGAGATATACACCTGGCAACCTGAGTCCAGTGTAGGAATTTGGAACAGGAGCGAATACCGTCCGCTTGAGGGCTTTGTTTTTGCGCTCACACCTTTCAATTTTACGGCCATTGCGGGCAATCTGCCAAGCGCACCAGCCATGATGGGCAACGTGATAGTATGGAAACCCTCCACCACGCAAATTTATTCAGCTAATGTGCTGATGGAAATCTTTCGCGAAGCGGGTGTGCCAGCCGGTGTTATCAACTTAATTTATGTCAAGGGTTCTACGGCGGGTGATATTATCTTTAAACATCGCGATTTTGCTGGCCTGCACTTCACTGGCGGCACTTCCACCTTCAACAACATTTGGAAGAACATAGGCCAAAACATTAGTCTATACAAATCATATCCGCGCATAGTGGGTGAAACTGGCGGCAAGGATTTCGTGATGGCGCACGCCTCTACAGACCCTAAAGCGCTGGCTGTGGCTTTGGTGCGTGGTGCATTTGAATACCAAGGGCAAAAATGTTCGGCTGCCTCACGCGCTTACGTCCCTGCAAATATTTGGCCACAAGTTCTGGAATATATGCGCCAAGACCTCAGCACAATAAAAATGGGCGGGACAGAAGACTTTACAAACTTTATTAATGCTGTTATTGATGAAGCCTCCTTTGATAAATTGGCTTCTTACATAGCAAACGCTCAGAAAGCACATGACGCGGAAGTTATACTCGGTGGCAAATGCGATAAGTCTGTGGGCTATTTCGTTGAGCCTACGGTTATTTTGGCTAAGAACCCCCAGTACGAAACCATGTGCGAAGAGCTTTTTGGCCCTGTTCTGACAATTTATGTTTATCAGCCAGACCAATACGAACGCACTTTGGAGTTGGTAGATAAAACTTCGCCTTATGCGCTCACTGGTTCTATTTTTTCGCAAGACCGCTACGCACTGGGTGTGGCAGTAAAAGCGCTTAGTAATGCAGCTGGCAACTTTTATATCAATGATAAGCCCACGGGCGCGGTGGTAGGTCAGCAACCTTTTGGAGGTGGACGCGCCTCAGGAACGAATGATAAGGCTGGTTCCATCTTGAATTTACTGCGCTGGGTAAACGCCCGCACTATCAAGGAAACATTTGTTCCGCCAGTGGATTACCGTTATCCTTTCTTGCAGGCAGACTAGGTTCTGTTTTCTTATAAAAAAAACCTCCTATCGCAAAAGCAGTAGGAGGTTTTTTTATGGTAACCAGACCTTTATTGAAGGATTATTAACTTTTGCCCCTCTTCCAAAATCCTAGTTTCAAGTTTGTTCCAACTCATAACATCAGTAGTACTCACCTCATATTTACGCGCTACCGAGCTTAGTGTTTCGCCTTCTTGCACCACGTGTGTAAGTTTTGCGCCCGTTTTCTGTGGCTCGCTTTCTGTTTTTTCGTTACTTTCTGGAGAAATTTTATCTGGGTCGCTGTCCGTGCCTGTATCACTGCTCGGCATACCAGCCACAATGAGCTTCATGCCTTTAGACACTTCACGTTTGTTGGCAGGCATTTTATTCCAAGTGGCCAAATCGGCAGGTTTTAGATTGTATTTTTCTACAATGTCATAAAACGTTTCGCCTTCTTTGACGGTATGATAGGTTTTGCCATCAGTAGCCTTTGTAGCACTGCTACTCTTGCGTGCTTTTTCGGCGGCTTCTTTTTTGAGATAGACGATGTCGCCTACTTTAACAATTTGGTCTGGCTTAAAGCCATTCCAATCTTGCACTTCGCTGACGTTCAAATTGTATTTTTTGCAGAGGTTATAAAGACTGCCACCCGCACGGAAATACACGAAATCAGGCGCTTCAAGTGAGCTTTCGTTCTTTTTGCGCTTGGCTTCTTCAGCAGCTTCTTTTTTGAGATAAACAATATCGCCTACATTGAACACCTGGCCTGCCTCAAAGCCGTTCCACTGCATAACAGACTGCGCATCAAGACTGTATTTTTTACAGAGCTTATAAAAATTACCGCCTTCACGAAAAATAACAAAATCTGGCACTTCCAAAGCTGCATCGGCACTGCTTTTTCCGGCTTTTGCTTTTTCAGCCGCTTCTTTTTTGAGATAAACGATATCGCCCACTTTAACAATTTGGTCTGGCTTGAAGCCATTCCAGTCCTGTACTTCGCTGACATTTAGGCTGTACTTTTTGCAGAGGTTATAAAGGCTGCCACCAGCACGGAAATAGACAAAATCTGGCACTTCCAAAGCTGCATCGGCACTGCTTTTTCCGGCTTTTGCTTTTTCGGCGGCTTCTTTTTTGAGATAGACGGTGTCGCCCACTTTAACAATTTGGTCTGGCTTAAAGCCATTCCAATCTTGCACTTCGCTAACATTTAGGTTATACTTTTTGCAGAGGTTATAAAGGCTACCACCAGCACGGAAATAGACAAAGTCTGGCACTTCTAAAACCGCAGCAGTAGTTTCTTCTTTTTTCTTAGAGCTGCCCAAGGTTTCTTCTTTCTTAGTAGCGGTTGCATTTTCGGCGGCTTCTTTTTTAAGATAGACGATTTGCCCAACCTTCATAATTTGGTCTGGCTTAAAGCCATTCCAATCCTGCACCTCACTAAGATTTAGGCCATATTTTTTACACAGCTTATAAAGGTTCCCGCCTTCGCGAAAATAGACAAAATCAGGCACTTCAGTTACTTGTGCGGCACTATTTGCGCCGAGCACTTCGCCTTTTTTGGCAGCTTCAGCAGCTTCTTTTTTTAGGTAAACAATCTGGCCTACATCAATAACTTGGTCTTTGACAAAGCCGTTCCATTCCATAACGTCGCTCAAATTCAAATTGTATTTTTGACAGAGCTTGTAGAGATTGCCACCAGCACGGAAATAGACAAAATTGGGCACACCGTCCGCACTCTCAGAACCATCGTCTGTTTTAACTTCGTTCGGATTGTACTTACCTGCTTCGATGGCTGCACTTTCTTGTAAATAGACAATATCGCCCACATCAACAACTTGGTCTGGCTTAAAGCTATTCCACAGCAGTACGTCGCTGAGGTTCAGTTTATATTTTTGGCATAGTTTGTAAAGGTTACCACCTGCCCTGAAATAGACAAACTTGGGCACATCCAATTTGTTAGCATCGGTATTGTCAGCAGCTTTTGTGCCTTCTGGCAGAATCAGAGCATATACTTTCAGCTTAGTGCCTGACTTAACCATATCGTTTTCTAAGCCGTTCCACGCCCTAATTTGGTCTGTGGTAACGCCATAGGTTTTGGCTATCTTAAAAATCGTTTCGTCGCTTCGCACCAAGTGAAAAACGAGAGTCCCTGCTTTATCGTTATTCTGAGCGTCTGAGTCTTTTTTATCTGGCTCAGTTTTATTGTCCTTGTTTTCGTTTTGAACTTTGCTGGGGTCCACCACAAAAAGTTTTTCGTCTATCTTGACAATATAGGTGGTGTCCATTTTGTTCCAGTTAGCAAACTGTAAAAGCTCTAAACTATACTTCTGAGCCACTGAGCGCAAGGTTTCACCTTCTTCAACCACGTGGAAATTAGGGTCTTTGGCTTGCTCTGCAACTGTCGTGTTGGGACTGCCGCCAAGTGGCTCCTGAACCAGTATTTTTTGCCCCACACGAATCTCTTGGCCTTGTATTCCGTTCCATTTGCGGATATTTGCCACTGACACACTGTACTTCTTTGAGATTGAGTAAAGCGTTTCTCCTTCTATGACGATGTGTGTGCCTTCAGTAGGTGGTGTGGTCGTATTTTCTATAAAACCCTCTGGGGCTTTGAGCCTGATTGTCTGACCTTCTTTTACGCTAGGTTCTGCCAGATTGTTCCAGGCCATAAGGCTGCTAACAGGGAGGTTGTAGAGCTTTGAAACCGCATAAAGTGTTTGACTTGAGCCTACACGGTGCGTTTGGGGCAGAACGCGCTCGGGTGCGCTGGTGGCAGCCTCCACTGTACCGGAAGCATCGTTGCTAGTCTTTTCAGTTTTATAGGCTAGCACTTCGGCTTTATCTTCTACGTTGGCGTTTTCTATCTCAGGTTTTACGGCTTTGCCTACAATCAAACGGGTTTGAGGGTCTGCAAAATCAGCAGGAAATTCATTCCATTCTTTGATTTGCATGGCGCTGACGCTGAATTTTTCGGCAATATCAGCAAGGCTTTCTTGTGTTTGTGTGGTGTAAATCAGAAAATCTCCTACAAGAATGGCCTCATTGCTTTGCGCAACAGTATTCTTGTTGGCTTCTCGCTCTTCTACACTTCTTTTTCGGCCTACTACAATGCGCGAACCTTCATTGAGTTCGTAGTTCGCCATATTGTTCCAAACTCTGATGTCTTCTACCGAAATACCTAAACGCTGCGCAATATCAAAAGCGGTATCACCTTGCTTAACCGTATAATAAACTAAGGCATTGTCTTCGGCAAGCTCACTGGTGCCGAGTTGTGGGTCTTTGATGTCGGTACTGGTGTTTTCTTCAGGTGTTTCTACATTATCAGCAGTATTTACCTCTTCCTCTACAACAGCAGCATCAGTGCTCTCTGTGCGTTTTACATCGGTGGTGCTGTTTTCTTCGGCCAGTATTAGTTCAAAGTCCACCATGCTTTCGGGGGCACTATTGGGGTCTGGCTCAATATTGAAAGGAATATGAGCAGGCTTTTTGCCTTGTAACCACAGAACTGTTCCTTCTTGTGGCGAAGCATTGGCGGGCAGGCCGTTGAGTTTGCGCAAAGCACCTAAATTCAGGCCAAATATTTGGCTCACCGTCCAGAGACTTTCACCAGAAAGCAGGGTATGATAAGGGACTCTAGCCCATTTACCTTTGGGGGCAAGATAATAAACAGTGCCTACTGCAAGCGCTTGGTCTGCCTGTAAATCGTTGTAAGCGAGTAGTTTTTTGTGGTCAATTTTTAAATCCTTTGCCAAATCGCTCAAAAGCCTCTCTTCGTGAGCCAGAATGGCTTTTATGCCATTTACTTGACCCAGAAGAATGGTTCTGTCGCCTACTTTAGTAACACTCATACTCTCCACACGCGGGTATTTGTTTTTATCGCCTTTGATAACAACAGAATCGCGTTTGGCTTTAGTTGTCTTGATTTTTACTTTTTGGGCTATGCTTTTTTTAGTTACTACTGTAACTTCATGAGCGGCTGTATGATTGGTTTTGATGATTCCTTTGAAGCGCTTTTTATCATACGGATTGCTTTCATAACCTGTTAGTAAAGACAACTTGATGATAGCTTCGGTACGTTTTTCCTTGCTGACTGGTACAAGCAGCACGTAGTCGCGGTCTTTAGGCATCTGGTCAGACTTTAGCCACTGGTTATGTGCTTTGATGTCTGCCGTCTTCACGCCTAAATGCTTGGCCACTTGACTTACTTTGAAACCACGTGTAGAAAAGGGAATTAGAGTTTTATTGCTTTTATCGTGTACTTCGGCATTCTGAAAGGCCAAACAATGCGCAATAAAGCGCAGGACATAGCCGTGTGTTTTTTCGTTGATATAAACATGACCACTCTTATTTTTTAGAATATGGCCATACTTGGTTTCGGTTCCCTTGATGCCTAAGTTGTAGGAAAGCAAGGCATAAGTCCAATTATTAAATTCGGCTTGGCTTTTGCGGAAGTACGTGGCAGCAGCTTGCGTGGCTGTAACGATGTTCTTGCGTTCGTCCACTTGAGCATCTACACGAAGCGTAAAATCTTCGGCAGTGCCTTTTTTGAACTGCCAGTAACCCACCGCCGCCGACTTAGAAACGGCATTTGGTTCTAGGGCACTTTCTTGCAAAACCAAAAATTTAAATTCTGGTGGCACACCATTGTCCGCCAAAATTTTTTCTATATGAGGGAAGTATAGAGCCGCTCTTTGCAAATAAATCTGGTAATACTCAGGATTTTGCGTAAGGCGTTTCACTTGTTTGTTGATGCGCGCTTGGGCGGCTTGGCTCAAATGCAAAGTTTGATTGCCGAGCGTCATGGTAGCTGGGGCAGTTATTGTGTAGGCTTCTGCTACGGGTACGGCGACTATCAGCGCGCCAAGGGATAATAACTCTTTCTTCATTGGGTCAGCCAAAAAAAATTTAGACGTAAACCTACAAAATGTTTGTTTAACGTTCAAACTTTTATATAAATTTTTATACTTTTTGTACAAAAAAACAACCAATTTGAGGGTTCAGCACAAAAAAATTATATCTATGATATAAAAATGAGCGCTCTGAATAACCACTAGACTGCTCAAAGTTCAAGAAACAACCTCTTCATTAACCTCTCTGAGAGATGCAAGTTTTAGGAAGCGAATAATTGTATTTTTTTAAGATAGGGACTTTACTTTTAAAGTACGGCCAACTACGGCTATGATACGGCTATCACACGGCTATCATACGGCTATGCTAGGGCTAAGGCAAAATAGGACAAAAGCAATTTTTAGGCATCAAGCGTGTTTGCCGCTTTATCTCTTTTTTTTGTTATTGAGTGCGTCTATTGGCTTGTATTTAGCGTTAGAGAGGCGGCGGGTTTAGTGCGTAGCACCGAAGCGAAGCGAAGCCCAAAGACGAACGACCGCGAAGCGGGAACGCCCTAATAGAATTGTAGAAAAAGAAGAAATATTGAAAAGGCCAAACCTGAGGCATTTGGCAAAAAGTTATTTGAAAACGCGAGAAAAGGTTATCAGCAAGGGTGAAAAGAGGGCAATTAGAACTCAAAAAAGGGCTTTTTGACGACTCAAGAGAGGTTAATTTAAGCGCTTGATTTTGTTCAGCCCCCCCCACAACTCTGCGGAAAGGACGGTTTTAATAAACGATGCTTTTTTTGAAAAACAAAAATAACCCACGAGACTGTGCGCCCCTCTACTTTTCCGTAATAATCCCATCATCTGAGATGTTGATGGGGCATTCTGGGAAGTCGGCTTGTGTGAGTGTCTGTATGTACTTAATGGCTTGTTTGGTAGGGTCTAAAGCAACAACTCCTTTTCCTTGCTGAATGATGGGTGTAATTTTAGCTTTTAAGAACTCCCCTTTGGGATTAATTTGCACCTCAATAATAGGCGCTACGCCATTTGCACCCTTTAGCCCAAAACGCCCGTAAGTACAAAAGTTGCCCATGCTGTATGTGATAAAACGGTCTTTGTACACTTCTACCGCCCTCGTAACATGAGGCCCGTGCCCAAAGACAATATCTGCCCCAGCGTCTATGACGGCGTGTGCAAAAGCATAAACATTGCCTCTGTTTTCACCATAAAAAAGCTCGTTTTTACGCGGCACGTGCTGCTTGCTAGCCCCCTCAGCGCCTCCATGGAAGGATACCATGACGATGTCGCATTTGGCTTCTAGCTCTTTAACCAACTTGACAGCATTTTCTGTGTCATTGAGCGGCACAGTGCCCGTATTGGGTGCAAAAGCCACCAAGCCATATTTAAGCCCATCTTTTTCAAAAATAACTGTAGGGCACTCCAGCAAACCAGCCGCTGGCATACTGATTTTTTTGAGCGCTTTCTGTGTATTGGCGCGGCCTGTTGCCCCAAAGTCGCTGACGTGATTATTGGCAATGCTAAGGACATCAAAACCTGCATCAACTAAATTCTGCAACAAATACTCGGGCATTCTGAAAGCAAAACAAACGCTTGGGTCGCTACACTGCTTGACCTCGCCGCCCTTGTCCAGAACTGTTCCCTCTAAGTTACCGAAGGTAATATCGGCAGCAGCCAAAATGGGGTAAACGGCTTTCATCAAGTCCTTGCCCTCGTTCGGTGGCAGATAGTCGGCAGAAGGATAATTGGTGCCGAGCATGATGTCGCCTACACCAATGACGCGAATGGTGTCTTTGCTGTTCGTTTTAATAGGCTCTGCCGTGTTTTGAGGTGGTTCTGTGCCATAACCAATCTGTACGTTTTGCTGGTTTTCTGTTTGGGCAGTGCAAGCAGAGGTCAGGCAGAAGTAGGCAAGTAAAAAAACTGTTTGGAAAGAGATTTTTAACATGATAAGCATTTTAAAAGGACTAAGTTCAATATTCTGGGAAAATTGGGAGAGTTGTAGCGCTTTAGTCAGGATAAAGCAAATATTTTTGTCGCATTTGTTTGTAAAGACCCAGTTCTTTTTGCCAACTTTGCCTAATAGCGCTTTCCGTTTCGCCTTTTTGTATCATCAGTCGCATGGTTGTATCGCCGGCTAGTTTGTCAAAAAAAGGTAGAAAGAAGCTATCTTTTTTGCTGAAAGCGCTGTATGCCTCCATAACGTGCTGCAACTCTAATGAGCTGGGTGGTTTTACTCTTTGGCTGAGGTCTGTGCCGTAACAAACAAGCCCTTCGTACATAGGTTTTTTATTGCCTTCGTCTGCCTTAGGAACAAAATAAAAAGTGTTTTTGGGGAGGGTGGGGTGGCCAAAAACTCGGAAAGAAAGTGGAGTGCCGCGCCCTACCGAAATAGGCGTACCTTCAAAAAGACAAAGCGAAGGATAGAGCCAGATGGCAGCGCTGTCTTTCAAATTCGGTGAAGGTTTAATGGGGACTACATAGCGCGTTTGGTGGGTGTAATTTTTGCAAAGAATCAATTTAAGGTTACATTCTAGCCCTTGCGGCAGCCACTTTTCGCCGTTAATCATCTGTGCCAACTCTGCCACGGTCAGGCCATGCACAATAGGAATAGGGTGCATTCCTACAAAAGAAGCCAAACCTGCTTTGCGAATAGGGCCATCTATGTAATGACCGTTCGGATTGGGTCTGTCCAACACAACCAGAGTCTTTTTGTTTTCGGCACAAGCCTCCATAACGTAATGCAGCGTGCTGATGTAGGTATAGAACCGAACGCCAACGTCTTGTATATCAAAGAGTAAAATGTCTATTTTTTGCATTTGCTCGGGGCTAGGCTTCTTGTTTTGGCCATAGAGCGAAAGCAGAGGAAGCCCAGTGGCAGGGTCTTGGCCATTCTTGACGTGCATACCCGCATCAGCTGTGCCGCGGAAGCCGTGCTCGGGCACAAAAATAGCGGTAATGTTGATATTCTGCTGGCGTAAAAAGTCTACAAGGTGTGTCTGCGAATCGTAAATGGCCGTTTGGTTCAGTACCAAGCCCACTCGTTTGTTCTGCAAAAGGGGCAGGTAGGCTTCGGGTTGTTGTGCGCCAGTGAGTAAAAGAGCCGACTTGCTGTTGCTTTTGGTGCTTAACATGGCTTGCGATGTGCCTCTGCCGCCACAGGCCAGAAGCGCACAAAGAAAAACGGCGAAGGCTAGCCCAGCGCTCACAAAACGCATACTCTTTTGGTTTAGAAAAGTCATAGCAGAAACGGCTTAGTCGTTAGGCGCGCCTTTATTGACCCATGCCTGAAGTTGTTGTATTTGGCAGTCCGAAAATTTTTGGCCGCCTTTGGGCATAGCGCTAAAGCCAGGCTCATGCCGAACAGTGCCCATCAATAAACCATTTTTGGCATAGACTCTTACGTCCTTGTGAGTTTCTAGAGAAACCCCGCCCGACTCAAAGCCTGAGTTATGGCAGCCCACGCAGCTATTCGCCAACATGGGTTTGATGGTCTTGCTGTAACTGATGGACGTTGTATCGCAGGTTACGGTATTAAAAAGGGCCTCTTCGCTGTCCCACTTACAGCCCGAAACGGCCATGCTGAGGCCGCTTAAAGTGATGACGGTCATCACAAAAGACAATTTCCAATTCATAGCTTGTTAGTTTTTCTTTTTCAAAAATCAAATATAGGGATTGATTTCGGTATGGCTTCAAAAGTAATACTTTTTTCTATCTTTTTAGCTGCCACTTTTTTTGAAGGCCAGCCAACACACACCTTTGCCAAACAAAATTTGGTGTGGGCTGGCCGCGCTTTATCTTTTTGAAACTTTGGCCTAAAGAGACTTGCTAAAAAGAATGCTGAAGGCCGTAAACACCAAAAATAATTCTGTTGATGTAAGTATAAGAATTAAAAAGAATAAAATAAAAGTATTAAAGGATATAAGCCATACATGACGTAAAGGAAAAATGCGTTTAAAATGAATAGACTATGATTTTGAGGTGAGTAAAAAAAATAATTAAACTTTTGTTTGCGCTTCAAAACAAAGCACTTACCTTTGCATCGCTTTAAATCAAGTACCTTTTTAGTACATTTTAACGTCTTCTAATTACAACCATTTTTTTGTTTTTATTACTTTCTATTAGGTATTCATTTTTATTGAATAAAAATCATACTGATTATCCTTTAGGTCAGCAATCCATTAAAATCTCATGAAACACCTCCTCTTTCTATTTCTTTTTTCTCCTATTCTGGCTTTTGCCCAAGCAGATAAAGACAAACCCACGCACTACCTCACCTTCAGCAGCGGTTTGACCTTCGGACACAGGCAGGTGGTTACAAGGTTTCCCGATATGCGCCACCATTACAACATCACCAATCTGGGTGGGGCGCTGGCTTTGGGCTGGGAGTATCACAAAAACCAAAAGCAAGCCTATACCTTTAACTTGCAGTATGCTAGAGTGGCTATGGCGAATGAAAAGTATAAAAAAGTGGTAGAAGCAATACCCTCTTATGATTATTTGAAAGGGGAGCCTTCGGTGGCTGTGTTCTCGGCAAGCGCTGTGCTGAAGCGTCGCGTTGTTTTTTTTGACGTGTTGGCAGGAGCGGGCCTAGACTTTGACCTAGACAACATTCGTGATAAACGGCGAGGAGTTCCTAAGGTGGACAGTACTTGGATATGGGAATCATCTCGCAATAAGGATAAACTTTTTGTTTACAGCGAAGCCAGTCTAAAACGTGGGGTTATCTTAAATCCTTTTGTGGTGCTTGGTATCAACAAGGACATTCAAACGGGTAAAAGAGGCAAACTGTCTTTTTCTTTGATGTACCAAAAAGGTTTTTTGCGCACACACAGCCTCATGCGTAGCTATATAGACAATGTTGGTGATGGCGTTCTTTACACCAGCAAAATAAACTTTCGTGGCTCAAACACTCGTTTTATGCTTACTTACGCCCACCAAATAGACAAAAGAGCGAATAAAAAATCAGAAAAAGTATTAAAGCCAGAGCAACAAACCCAAAAAGATGCTTTGCGCAACAAGCTCTACTTTGAGCTTGGCATAGGCGCAAACTATGGCTTTTCCCGCACAACCCAAGCCTGGCCAGTACGGGAGGGTGCTTTGAGCAAGCGGGCTAATATGGCTAATAGGCAGTTGCACATAGGTATTACTTACAGAAAAAGTTCAACTAGTCCGTGGGCTTATCAGTTCATACTTGGCCATATAGCCCCTTGTATTAAGATGGCTATGGAAGCACCATTGGCGAACGGTCTAATGCGCGGAGGATCAGCGGCTATTGCTTTGTCTTACAAATACGCAGCTATGGTTTCTAAGCGGCACTTAGGTAAGAACTGGTGGCTAGAGGGCGGCCTAGCTTTAGCCTGGAATCAGCCCTTAACCGAAGATGTTGAAGGGGCTTATGGCTATAGATTTCCTTACCCTGACACAAATGACAATATCATCTTCTATCTATACCCCAAAGATACAGAGTTAAGGGATTTTAATCTGCAAACGATTTTGGGTATTTCCAAAGCCATCAGGTTTTCTAACAAGAACGAGTTGTTTTTTAATTTTACTTATCAGAAAGGTCTGCTTGATTTCATAGGCTATGATTATATGTACCACTATGAGAAAACTCCCAGTGAGCAATTCATAGAAAAGCACATCTTCCGCGGCACCGTCCTGCGAGCGAGCGTGGGCTACCGCGTGAATCTGGCCAAAAAGCGATAGTTGTGTTTTAGATTGGGATTGGGTAAATTTAACTCTTACGGCCATTTTTGTTTAAAATGTAACGAAATAAAGAAGCAATTTGGTTATTTGTTTCGTGTTAGTAAAAAATAAAGTGTCTGAATTTCGAGTTTTGCAAGTAATTTGCTATGTTTGTTACAAATAACTTGCATTTTCTCGCTATGAAACCCACCCAGCATCACGCTAAGTTAAAAAAGACGCTCCACCATCGTTTTGCAGCTCCGAGCCTAGCGCTTTTAGGCAGCAATAAACCGCTTATGCAGCGCTTTATTGAGCATATTGCCCAAAAGCTGCACGTTGCCATAGTCCGAAAAGATGATAGTTTTTTTCGGCCACAAAGCCTTTCCAACGACATTATCTGGGTAGGCCAAAGCGACCATTTTTCCGAGATAAAAATCAATACGAATCTCGATGAGCGGCAACTTTATCATCTTCTGGCCGACTATGAACTTATTTTTCATTTTGAGCAGAACGAATTTGCGCAGCAGGCTATTGTCTTTGGCAAATCAATAGGCTTGACGAATGTTCTCGCAATTTGTGAGGGTGAAGAAGCTGAAGGCCCCCTGTTTTTTGAGGCCGAAGAGCTAGATGCACTCACAGACTTTGTTCTGGACTGGACACTCCAAAAAGCTGCCAAAACGCCCATTTATGGACTGGTGTTGGCTGGTGGACTAAGCAGTAGAATGCAGAAGGATAAAGGTTCTTTGGAATACCATGAGGGCATTACGCAGCGCCAGTGGGGCTATCAGCTCCTGCAAAAATTTTGCTCGGAGGTGTATATTTCTTGCAGAGAGGAGCAAATCAAAAAGATGGAATATCCCTATTTAAAGGATAAATTCCTTGATTTGGGGCCTTTAAGTGGCCTGTTGTCGGCCTTTCAGCACGCACCAGATGCTGCCTGGCTGGTTATGGCCTGCGATATGCCTCTGCTCAATGAACGAACTTTACTCAACCTTGTAGAAAATAGGAATCCTCTAAAAATTGCAACCGCCTATTACAACCAAGAACGCAAGCACCCAGAACCTCTTTTAACGATATGGGAGCCACGTGCTTACCGCATTATTCTTGACGCGCTTGGTAGAGGTGAAACTTGCCCACGGCACATACTGCAAAATTCTGATTATCAGAAACTTATTGCTATAGATACGCAAGAACTTCAGAATGTAAATACACAAGAAGACCACGAGGCAATTCTTAAAAAATTAGAGCGCCGCTCAGGTTATTTTAGTACAGAGCTTTACACGAACAGACCCAAATAGTCGTCTGTAAATGCTATCAGATTACTGATTGAAAAAAGTTAGATGCGGCACAGGAAAAACAAAAAAACGCCCAGATGCAAGCAAATGGACGTTTTTTTATAGGTGCTCCCTCTCTTGGACTTGAACCAAGGACCCCCTGATTAACAGTCAGGTGCTCTAACCGGCTGAGCTAAGAAGGATTGTTGCTCTATTGCGTTGCAAAGGTAGTGCAAATGTTTTTTACGTGCAAATATTTTTTGATTTTTTTTTACAAAAAAGGCTTTTCAAGAACAAAAAGCGCGATTTAAGATAAATCGTATTGTTTGATGAGCAAGCCTAAAATGCTGAATTGCAGGGATAAATGTCATCACATTTCTGAAGCAAGATTCACGCCATATCATGCCTGTTTTTTCTTGAAACGCTGCATGACTTTATCCCAAAATATAAGGTAAATATCTGTATCAAAAACGCGGGAATCCCGATAAGCCTGCCTCAAAAAGAATAAACCAAAGAGCAACAAAATGGCGTTAGGTGCCCAAGCCCCCACCAGAACAGACACCAAATCCTTACGTGCCAATTTCTCGCCCATAATGCCCATTACATAAAAAATGATAAAAAAGATAATAGAAACAATAACCGGCATACCCAAACCGCCTCTTTTGATGATAGAACCCAAAGGTGCGCCAATCAAAAACATAATGAAACAAGCCACAGCCAGCGTATAGCGTTTGTGCATTTCTAAAAGAGCACGGCGTGCGTTCTCTTCAAAGTCAAAAATTCTGTCATTATTGCTATTGATGAGCGCCTGTAAACTTTCCGCACGGCTAATGGCGCGTTGATAGAGTGTTTCTTTCTCTGATTTTGTAAATTTTTCGTTGTTGATAGTAAAAGAAGAAGCTATTTCGCTTGGGTTTATCTTTTTTTCTTCGCGTCGGAGCGCTGAGTATTGGTAATCAAAGTAGCCCTGGGCTGTTACGGCAAGGTTTTGGCTGGCCTGCTGCGCATAGTCAAACAATGAGTCGGCCTCATTGGCGAGTTGGTTCACGTTTTTCATGTAGCGATTACCAGCAAAAAGCTCTTCGGGTGTTTTATTGAGTCCAAATGATTCAAGAGGAAACACAAAACGTGCCTTTTTGAAGTCATCACGCACATAAGCCGCTGCCACCTTACGCTCGTAAGAACTGCCTTGGTCAGAAAACTTAAACCCATTTTCTATTTCCATTTGCAGATATTGGTCGCCTAGAATAGTGCGCATAGTTCCTTTTTCAGCCACAATCAAGTCGCTGTTGCCTCGTTGTTGCGAGTGGTCGTAAATAATTATATCGCGTAGGCCAATGCCGTCTGGGTCTTTTTTGTTGATGCGGATACTCCAGTTAGGAATGCCATTGTAAAAAGCCCCTTCGGGAAAATCTAGCGTGGGTTTTTTTTGGCGAATATCATAGAGTAGGCTATAGGCCTTCAAATTAACCTCGGGAACGGCGCTGTTGTTGAAGTGAAAAGCGCCGAATGACAGAAGAATTGCAAAAAGCCCAACCGGGAGCAGAATACGTGGCAGAGATACACCAGAACTCTTAATGGCAGTTAGTTCATAGTGCTCGCCCAAGCTCCCAAAGGCCATCAGGCTGGACAGCAAGGTGGCTAGCGGAAGCGCCTGAGGCACGAGCGTTAAAGCAAAATACATTAAGAACTGTCCCAGTACATCTATGCCCAAATCTTTACCTACCAAATCCTCAAAGTATTTGGACATAAAGACCATTAAGAGAATGAAAAGCACCACCGAGAACGTCAGAAAAAATAGCTGAAAAAAGCTAGAAAAAACCAGTTTATCAATCTTTTTTATCATAGTTCATTTAAAATTCTGGCGCAAAACAGGATAGGCAGCGTCATACAGGCTGCAAAAATAACTTTTTTGCCGCAACGTACTCAAAAAAACTTGTTAATTTATCCTAAAACTTTACGGCACCATGCGCTCCAACATAGCTTCAATGATATCTTCGGCCACTGCTTGTTTGGACTTGAGCGGAAAAGCATTGCTGCCTTTTGCATCAATAATGGCTATTTTGTTGGTATCATGACCGAAACCAGCACCAGCATCTTGCAAAGAGTTCAGCACAATCATGTCAAATTTTTTGTTCGTGAGCTTTTTCTGAGCATTGGCCGCCTCATCGTTGGTTTCTAGCGCGAATCCCACGTGGAATTTCCCGTTTGTCTTTTTCTTGCCAAGTTCTGCTGCTATGTCGTAGGTCTTGACCATGTTGAGTGCGAAGGTACTGCCGTCTTTTTTAATTTTCTTATCGGCTACATCGCTAGGGCGGTAGTCTGCCACTGCAGCCGCCAGAATGACAACATTGGCCTCTTCATAGTGCTTCATAGCGGCTTCATACATATCCAGAGCCGATACTGTTCTGAGTATTTTTACATCTTTACGCGCCTTTTGGTTTACCACGCCCGAAAGCATGATAACCTCCGCACCTTTGATAGCCAATAGGTTAGCAATAGCGTAACCCATTTTGCCGCTGGAGTGGTTCGTGATGTAACGCACAGGGTCTAGCGCCTCTTGCGTAGGCCCAGCCGTTATGAGAATTTTTTTGCCTACTAAACGATTGTCTTTCAAAAGAATAGGTAAAGTTGCTTCCAGAATGTGCTCTGGCTCTGCCATGCGCCCCTGCCCAACAAGCCCGCTGGCCAGTTCGCCCTCCTCTGCATCTACCAGATACACGCCAAACTCTTGCAAACGTTTTAAGTTATGCTTTACCGAAGGGTGTTGGTACATATCCAAGTCCATAGCCGGTGCGATAGCAACAGGGCATCGCGCGGATAAGTATGTGGCTAAAAGTAAGTTATCGCAAAGCCCATTCGCCATTTTAGCAAGTGTGTTGGCTGTGGTAGGCGCAACAAGGAGTAGGTCTGCCCAAAGGCCCAAGTCCACATGGTTATTCCATTCTCCTGTTTTATCTTTTGCAAAATCGGTCAGAACAGGCCTTTTGGAGAGGGTAGAGAGGGTGAGTGGAGTTATAAATTGGTGGGCCTCTTCGGTCATAATGACTTGAACTTCCGCACCTGCCTTCACGAGTAGGCGCACGAGTGCAGCAGACTTATAGGCCGCAATGCCTGCCGTTACGCCCAGAATGATTTTTTTACCTTTGAGCATTTTAAAAAACGCCGTTTAAAATTATTGAGAGTTCTATTGATAAGATTTGACGTGCCAAAGTACACAATTTTTGTTTTAAGGCATGAGTCTTTATGCCAAAAAATAGAACTTACGACCCAAAAACTTTGGCCATCTGTTTGTTACTCCAATAAAAAATGCTCATTTGGAGAATATACTTCTCTGCAAACGAGCATTCTTTAAGGCGACTACTTAATTGTGTTGTTTTACTTTTGAACCAGCTCTAGGCTGCGATTAATAAAATCAGAGAGTGCTGGGCCTTTGAGCAAATTTTGCGAGAGCATGGCCAAATCTAAGCCTTGACGCGCCAGACGCTTTTTATGGTCAGTATCGTCTTGGCTGAGTATTTTCTGCACGAGGGCATGATTGGCATTGACAACCACTTTGTAGTTATCGCGCAGCATATTAGAGTCCCAGCCATTCATAGACGAAATTTCTTTCATACGGCGGTTAAACTCTGGTATAGTGAGCGTTACAGGAAACTCATCGGCGGGCAACGAGGCTATCTGCACTTCCATTTCAGTATCCGCAACTACTTCCGTAAAAAGCTCCTTGAGCGCATTTTGTTCATTTTCTGATAGCACAGATGCCACTTCTTCCTCTTTGGGCACAAGCTCGTAAACGGTATCCGCATCTACGCGCTTGATGCGGAACTTTTCTAATTTGCTTTCTAGGTGCTGAATAAAGTGCCCAGTTAGCGGTGTGTCTAGCACAATCACATCATAACTGTATTTTTTTGCCGACTCAATGAAAGTATGTTGCTTGAGCGTGTCGTTGGTGTAGAGCGCTATTTTGCTACCATGCTTGTCTGTTTGGTTGATTGCGATACGTTCTTGATACTCCTCTGGCGTAAAAAACTGGTTATCAATATTTTTTAGTAGATAAAAGGCTTTGGCTTTTTCAGAAAATTTATCGTCCGTAACCATGCCATATTGAACAAAAAGATTCAGGCTAGGCCATTTTTCTTCAAAAGATTTGCGGTCGTTTTTAAAGATTTCGTGGAGCTTATCTGCTACCTTTCGGCTAATATAGCTGTTAATCTTCTTGACATTCCCATCTGCTTGTAGGTAGCTTCGCGAAACATTCAACGGAATATCAGGAGAGTCAATGATGCCGTGCAGGAGCATCAAAAATTCTGGCACTACGTCCTTAACTTCGTCAGTAATAAAGACTTGGCGACTGTAAAGGTGTATTTTTTCTTTAGATACAACAAACTCTTTTTTGAGCTTGGGAAAATACAAGATACCAGTCAGATTAAAGGGGTAGTCCACATTTAAGTGAATCCAGAACAGAGGTTCGTCTATGGCCTGCGGATACAATTCTTTATAAAATGCCTTGTAGTCTTCATCGGTGAGGTCTGAAGGGGTTTTGGTCCAGAGCGGTGTCGGATTATTGAGCACTTCGCCTTCAAAAGCAACAGGAAAAGGTAAAAATTTGCAGTATTTGAGCAATATACCCTTGAGGCGCTGTTTTTCCAAAAACTCTAAGGAATCTTCGGCCAAATGCAGAACAATATCTGTTCCAATGTTTTCTTTTTCAGTAGTTTGCAGCTCATAAGTGGTGCTTCCATCACAAGACCAATGGCAGGCTTCTTGGGCTGTGGCAGTATAGGAGCGCGTAAAAATTTCCACTTTGGCCGACACCATAAAAGCCGAATAAAAACCTAAGCCAAAATGTCCTATAATTTGTTTGGAGGCCTCTGTGTTCTGATACTTTTCAATAAACTCCGACGCACCCGAAAAAGCCACCTGGTTGATATATTTTTTGATTTCCTCTGCTGTCATACCAACGCCACCGTCCGAAACAGTGATGGTCTTTGCATCTGCATTCACGCTTATATTGAGCTTGAGGTTCTCTAAATTACCATCATAGTTTCCTAAGCTGGCCAAATGACGTAATTTTTGAGAAGCGTCAATGCCATTCGCTACCAACTCACGCAAAAAGATTTCGTGGTCGGCGTACAAGAATTTTTTGATAATTGGGAAAATGTTTTCGGTGTGTACCGATAGCTTGCCCTTTGTTTCTGTTGCTTCCATGATTAAAGGTGGGTTTTACAGTTCTACAGTTCAAAGCGTAGCAAGTTCCGTTCCTAAGTGTTTTTATGCCAAAATGGCTTATTTTATTACAGTCCGCGTATTTTTTTGCACAAAGTTATCCAAATTTTGGCAATGTTCAGCGCGTCGTCAAGGCCACGATGGTGCGTACCGTCATGTGTAAGTCCTAAATGAGCCAATACTTGCAGCATACCTCGTTCACGCTCTCCTAAAAGCAAGGCCGCTGCCGATTTGATATTCAAATGTGTTTTTCCGAAAGGGTAAGGAACATTATACTCTGCACAACTTTTTTTGAGCATACTCCGGTCGTAGTCGCCCCAGCTAGCCCATGTGCTTTGTCTGGGGTTATATTTGGTTTGAATTTGGTCTATGGCTTTGCCAAAGCTCATGCCTTCTTTTTCAAGTAAATCGTTTGTGAGAGTTGTTAGCTCGGTGCAGAATGGACTTACGGTACTCCTTATAGGCTTTATCAGAAAAGTATCAGCTTTCTGAACCATAAGATTAGTCGTACTTATCTCACAAATGCCAATTTCTATAATATCAGATTCTTGGCCTGGTGGCGGGCTTTTTTCCCAACAAGTGGCCTCAAGGTCAATAACAATTAATTTTTCGGAAGTTTTACGCATAAGTTTTAATTGATAAGCCAATAATAGAAAGAGGTGTATCAGGGGTTCAACGAACTATTTAGCGCATTGGTTGTAAGCCATGCAAACCCGCTTGCTTTTTGGTGATATTTTTACGCACAGTTATTATTTTAGCCAAAGTGCTATTTTTTTTGGTTTTTTTTTGGTTTTTTTTTGGAAAGCGGCTTTCTACTTCTTAAATTTGCGTGTTTAGTTTTCTTTCATTCTTCATTTCTAGTATTTCAGTTTCAATGTACAAAGGTAAAGTTAAGTTTTTCAATTCAACAAAAGGTTACGGCTTCATTCGTATGGATGGCTCAAACCAAGAAATTTTTGTTCACATTTCTGGTCTTATTGACCCAGTGAGCCAAGATGACGAGGTAGTATTTGATGTAGTAGAAGGTAAAAAAGGCGCAAACGCCGTGAACGTAAAATTAGCGTAACTCTCGCTTCTTTTTGATTCCCCTTTCTAATTTGTTATGGTAGCAGGGCATTTTTAAATGTCTTTTCAATGACTAAAAATTGAGCAACCATTTTGCATTGTTTTTAATAATGAATGTTTCTGAAAGGTAAATTTCTTTGTTTTTGAATCAAAAAAGCATTAAATTTATTGTCAAGATATAAGTATCTTTCTTTCTACTAAAAAGACTTTGGCGGCGCACTTGTGTTTTCTGTCAGAGTCTTTCAGTTTTTGTAGGCTATGTACCATCTCGTAGAGTCCGACCTACACAGCCCCAAATTATAAGCATTATGTTGGTTCTCAGAGGAAAAAAATACCGGAAAATCTCATAGTGGTATCAGGAATAAATAGTTTTTTGTACATTTGCTCAAATCATTCTCACCTATTGATTACAAAACTATGAAGACAATAATAGCAAGCATACTTTTTTGGGGGCTTACGGCTATAGTTGCCCCTGCATTGGCTCAAAATAATTTCATTGTGCATCATGCAGACGGCGAAGAGAACCTCATGGGCATAGCGCGTATGTATGGTATCAGTACACTCTGCCTCAAGCAATGTAATAAATTAGCGCCTAATACTTACGATTACACCGTTCCTGATGCGGGCTCCAAGTGGGCGGTCAGTACTGTTGCCAAATGGGAGCAAGTAACAGAAATGATAGATTACCGCGCTGAGACACAGAACAATCTCATCAATGCTGTTCATCATGCTGCCACAACAGAAGACGATTCCTTTTATCGTATTTATTCGCGATATGGTGCTACTGCCGCTGATTTTATGCAATGGAACGGCATAGACAATATCTATCTTACGCCCGAAGTAGGTATGAATTATGTGGTGGGTGGTCAGAGGATATGCCCTTGTATGACACGTAATTAAAAGGTCTTTATGCTTGTTGTCAGCGTATGAAATGGCAAATCGTCCGCAATGAAATGTGTCCTGTGTACTGAAGGTTTGGATTCAACAAAGCTCCAGCAGACCATTTTTAATCTAGTTTTATTAGCTTTTAGCTACTGAATAAACCCACAGAGAGCTAGGGCTGTTGGCTCTGCCCTACGCCTTACTGCTCCATAGCATGGTAACTTTCTATGAAAACTCGCACGGGCTTATCCACAAAAATTTCTTTTTGAGCTTTTTGCTTTGTTTTTCGGGCGTGTTTTTTTAAATGGTATGGACTTTTAATTATTTTTGCGCCCAGTTTATTTTCTTTCCGAAGCACGGAAAATTCTTTAGCCACTAGCTCATGCAAAACACCGAACCTCAGCCCTTTGACCTGTCTTTTGACGACTTAGCCATCACCTTCTCGTCGCGCAGCAATGCCGATTTAAATAAAATGTACGTGCTTTTTGCCACTATGAACAACAATAGTTTGGTGGAAGTAGGCACCTCCTTTCTGAAAATGGCCTTCAAAATACATCTACCGGTCAAAACAGTGGTCAAGAAAACAGTATTTGAGCATTTCTGTGGTGGCGAAAACGTACAAGATTGTGAGCAAACCATCAAAAAACTTGCCCAGTTCAACGTAGGTACTATCCTGGATTATTCCGTAGAGGGCGAAAAGAGCGAAACTGGCTTTGAGGCCACTGAGCAAGAAATTTTGCGCACCATAGCCCGCGCCAAAGGCTCAAAAGACATTCCTTTTTGCGTTTTTAAGGTTACTGGTATAGGCAGTTTCGATTTGCTAGAGGCTGTTACTGCCCAAAGGCCACTCAGTTCTAGTGAGCAAGCAGCCTGGGAGCGCGTTCAGAAGCGTGCTGACAACATCTGTAAAGCGGCTTTTGAGGCCAAGGTGCGCGTCTTTATTGATGCAGAAGAAACCTGGATTCAGGCCGCCATAGACCAAATAGCTGACGATACCATGCGTCGCTATAACCAAAACGGCTGCATCGTTTACAATACCTACCAGATGTACTGCCGCAACTCGCTGAGCAAATTCGAGGCAGCCATAGCCGATGCCAAAGCGCAAGGCTACATCTTGGGGGCTAAGCTCGTGCGGGGAGCGTACATGGAGCGGGAACGAGCGCGAGCACTTGGGCTAGGTTACGCAGACCCGATTCAGCCTAACAAAGCTGCCTCTGATGCTGATTTTGATGCTGCTGTGCGGCTTTCGGTAGAGAATATGACGCAAGTGGCTATTTGTGCAGGCACACACAACGAGGCTAGTTCCTTGCTTTTAGCTCGCCTAATGCACGAACGCGGGATAGCGCGAAACCACCCGCACATCTTTTTTGCTCAATTATTTGGTATGAGCGATAATATTTCATTCTGCTTGGCCAAAAAAGGCTATAATGTAGCAAAATATGTGCCTTATGGCCCAGTTAAAGCTGTTATGCCTTATTTGTTTCGGCGCGCTGCCGAAAATACAGCCATGGCAGGCCAAAGCAGTCGTGAGTTTGCGCTCATTCAGCGCGAAATGAAGCGCCGCGCTGAAGCCAAAAAGAAATAAAATAGGCTTTTCTTATTTTCTTTTTCATTAAACTAAAAAGGTGTATTTTTGTGCCGCCAAAATGGCACTAGCACCTCCTGACATGAAACAGCACGACATAAGACTCAGCGTAGAACTCGACGAGAAGAACTTACCCGATAAAATTTTCTGGAATGCTACAGACAGCCCCACTGGTCGCTTGGAAGAAGCCAAAGCGTTTGTTTTAGGTATCTGGGACCATAAACAACGCGAAACACTCCGTATAGATTTATGGGCGAAGGACATGACCACCGACGATATGAAGCGCTTTTGTATAGACATTCTGGGCGGCCTATCTGAAACGGTGCGCACTGCCACCAACGACGAGTTTATGAGTAAATCCATTTATGAGCTTTGTGTCAAACTGGCCTCACATCTGCAAACCTCCAACCGAGGCGAATAAACCTCTTGGTATTTTTTTTGTTTTTATGGCTGTGTTTTCCAAAGAGTATGTTGAAGCCTGTATGAGGTCTTGGTGCTAGAGATGTTTCAAAAGATGTTGCACATTTTTTATGTGCTGCCTTTCAGTTATTTTATGCACGTTTAGCATGAACCATCAGTAAGCTAGTTTTGCTAATTGGGCAAGAAAGGAATAGGTACAGTCGCACAAAATGCTTTACCTAAACTTTGTATCTGTTAAAGTTTTTGTGTAATTAGCAGCCCCAACGCGATGCGGATACTGCGCATTATTAGAGTTAATTTACTGACATAAAATAAGATAATTGTATTTCTTTTGTTTACTCTGCCAGCCTTATGAAAAAAGTTTTTTTCGCTCTTCTTCTCACTGCTTTATTGTGGCCTTTATGCCTCATGGCGCAAATGCCCGTACCGGCAAAGGCGCAAGACAAGCCCATCGTTATAACCAATGCAACTATACACGTGGGCGATGGTAACGTCCTAAATAATAGCTCTATAAGAATGGAAAAAGGGTTAATTACGGCGATAAGCGAGATAGTTAATACTGATGGAGCTACGGTTATTGATGCAAGTAATCAACACGTTTACCCTGGCTTTATCCTGATGAGTTCCTCTATGGGGCTTAGCGAAATAGATGCTGTTAGGGCTAGCGTAGATCATACAGAAGTAGGGCAGAATAACCCTAATGCCAGAGCACTGATAGCCTATAATGCAGAGTCTGACATTATCCCAACCACACGAAACAATGGGGTGCTGTTATCCCAGATTACGCCGCGGGGCTACGAGGGTATTTTGGGCACGTCCTTTGTGGCGCAGTTTGACGCATGGAGTTGGGAAGATGCCATTGTGCGTGCTGATGAGGGTCTGCATATTACATTTCCTTCATCTCTGCGTTATAGCGGTGATTGGACATCAGGCTTTACGCTGGTTCAGAACGGACAACAGGGCAAGCAAATTCAAGAACTAGAACAGCTCTTTACTGAAGCACAAAAATACACAACGGTTGCGCCTAACCCAATAAATTTGCGTTTTGAGTCTATGAAAGGTCTTTTTGATGGCTCAAAGACACTTTATGTGGCAGCAAGCAGCGCTAAGGACATCGTAGAGGCAGTTACTTTTGCCAAACGCATGGGCGTTAAAAAGACTGTTTTGGTAGGCGCGCAAGATGCGTGGCGTGTGGCAACATTTTTAAAAGAGAATAATTTGGCAGTTATCTTAGAAAAGGCTTTTAGTTTGCCTCAGCGCGACGATGACGATTATGACGCACCCTACAAAAATGCCGCCCTATTACAAAAAGCAGGTGTACGCTTTTCATTCGCCTATAGCCTTGATTCTGAACCACATCATGCAAGAAACTTACCCTTCTCGGTGGGTATGTCTGTGGGTTATGGTCTCCCTTATGAAGCGGGCATACAAGCGCTTACCTTAACTGCCGCACAAATTCTAGGTATAGACAAAAAGTATGGTTCGCTTGAAATTGGCAAAAGCGCTACGCTTTTTGTATCTAGTGGCGATGCACTCGATATGCGTAGTAACCAGCTAAGCCATGCC
This sequence comes from Cytophagales bacterium, assembly GCA_013299045.1. Classification (GTDB taxonomy): domain Bacteria; phylum Bacteroidota; class Bacteroidia; order Cytophagales; family Bernardetiaceae; genus RDZD01. The sequence goes on from JAAFJX010000029.1 coordinate 34,368, forward strand.
TTTATAGACGGTAGAACTATTGACTTGCAGAGTAAACATACTTTTCTTTATGAGCGGTTTAAACAGAAATATAACAAAAAGTAGTTCTCTTTTAAAACATTTTTGTTAAGTGTTTGGTTCTATTTAGTGCTGCACTTAAAAAACTCATCCTCCGATGAAAATTGACAAAAATGTTTTCGCTAAAAATCTAAGAAACGCACGCAGGCGTTTGCAGATAACTCAAAATGAGTTGGAAGAGCGTGTACCGAATGGGTTCAAAAGAAACTATTGCAGTCTTTTTGAACGCAAGGTACACACGCCAAACACAGAGCAACTCGCTGCTATCAATGCCTTTTTTGGTTTTGACTTGAGCCTAGCGAGTTCTATTCTTTCGGAAGAAACCCATGAATTTGTACCGCCGCCTATCAGTGATTCTACCATCAACACAAGCGGACAAGAGCCGTTTCTGCCAAGTGGTGTCAGTACCGAAATGGCTGCCTTTTTGAAAACTCGTTTTGTGGAAATACTCTCTTCTTGTACTTTTATCGCCGAAGCCCAGCTAGATAAGGAAGAGTCAGGTCAAGAGAATATATAGTCGTCCCTTAAAAAGTCTGCCAAGAACAAGCACATCAGTTGATTGATATGATTTATCTGCTTTAGGAATACCCTCATGATTTTGGGTAGCTTTTTCTCTGATTCATTCTCTTACAAAACAGGCTCTTAATTAACCTCTCTGAGAGATGTAAGTTTTGGAAAGCGAATAATTGTACTTTTCTAAGATATAGGCTTTACTTTTAAAGTACGGCCAACTACGGCTATGATACGGCTATGATACGGCTATGCTATGGCTGAGGCAAAATAGGACAAAAGCAATTTTTAGGCATCAAGCGGGTTTGCCGCTTTATTTCTTTTTTTTGTTATTGAGTACGTCTATTGGCCTGTATTTGCGTTAGAGAGGCGGCGGGTTTAGTGCGTAGCACCGAAGCGAAGCGAAGCCCAAAGACGAACGACCGCGAAGCGGGAATGCCCAATAGAATTGTAGAAAACAATCATTAGTCAAAAAGTCAGATGTAAGGAATTTGACAAAAAGTTATTTGAAAACGCGAGAAAATGGCCTCTACAAGGGACAAAAGAGGGCAATTAGAACTCAAAAAACTCAAAAAGGGCTTTTTGACGACTCAAGAGGGGTTAATTTAAGAGGCTGCTTTCGTTCAAAAAACCCCGCAACTCTGCGGAAAGGACGGTTTTAATTAAAAATAGGCTTTCCAAAGGACGACTAGCTTGTCTTTTTTTGTAAATTATAAATGAGCGTGATACCATGGGACTGCCCCAGAGGCTGGTTAAAGTAGCCAAAAGCATAGTCCACACCCAGTTTTTTATAGCGCAACCCCATGCCCCAAAAGCTAGAGAAGGGCTGTGAGCGCAAGCCCATGCGCAGAACGACTCTATCGGTAAGCATTTTATAAGCCAAACCAGCTTTGACATAGGCGGGATTATCTGCATCTTTTTCTACTTCAGCATTGAACATTAGCTTGTCAGTGGGGCGATAAGAAATACCCGCTTTCATCACGGTAGGCAGGCGCTCGTCCAAGAAAAGAGCAATTTTAGCTTGATTTAAGTTGTAAATATGCATACCCAGACGCAACTTTGAACTAAGTTCGGCTACGCCACCAAACTCTAAAACTAGCGCATAGCGCTGACCGCTCCCAGCGCCTACCACCTGCAAATAGTTGGCCTGCACACCCAAACTTACATTTTGTATTTTGTGGCTATAGCCAAGAGCCAAGCGGTGTTCGTTATAAACAGCATCGCCAAAACGCCAGACCCCAACACCAAGCGCACCATTGCGACTGTTGGGCTTTACAAAGCCCGCTGCCAGCGTAGGCAGGTTCAATAAACCGAACTGATTGCCATAAAACACCCAGCCAGCAGTGTTTTTGGTTTCACAAAGTGCGCCAATATTGTTGAAAATGGCTTGCTCATCGCCAACCGTTACCGCCGCATAGCCAAGCCCCTGAGCGGCTGCACCTGCCTCGTTGCGGCCAGCACTTTGTGCGAGTAAAATACCACTTAGCGCACCATTAAACCAGATTACGATGCACAAAATGCGCAAAAAATTTATCATAACGCTCTTGCAAAAGTTTGTTAGAAAAGGCTTTAGCGATACAAAAGTAAGAGATGCTCGGCAAAAAATGCGCAGTGCGATGTTAAGTTTAGGTAAACATTTGGGATAGTAAGCTGGTTATGAAAAAAATTGGTATCGGGTTCAGCGCAACCTTGTATTCACTTGCGTTCAAAAAAGATGTTTGAGCAAACCTTTTGGCTATAAAAGCAGTATATTTGCATACAATTTCAGCAACTTCTATTTTATTAAACAAATGCCATGAAAAACAGCCACTATTTGCATTTTCTGCTCTTTTTTCTGCTTTCATTTATTGCGTTCGGTATGGTGCGGGCGCAAGACAAAGACAATAACTTTCAGCTAGCCAATGAGTATTATGAAAAAGGTGAGCTAGAAAAGGCCGTTCAGCTTTACGACAAGATAATTAAGAACCCCAGAAATGCCTACATGATTCACAGCCGTTATTATGATGCCTTGGTTCGTTTAGAGTATTTTGATAAGGCCGAGTCCTACTTGCGTAAATCTTGCAAAGAGTTCCCCTTAGAAGCCCTTTTTCATGTAAGCTATGGCTCTCTGCTTCAAAAACTAGGCAAAAAGCAAGAATCGGATAAGCTCTACAACGACTTTTTTGTTCGTATAAAAAAAGACGAAAACGCCCTACTCTCCTCCGCCCGCGAATTTTCGGATTTGGCACAATACGACATGGCCGAAAAAATGTATTTGGAGGCTGCTAAAATCAGTCAGCAGGATTATACCTTTGAAATTGCCAATCTTTATGCACTGGCTGGCAAAATGGATAAAATGATAGAAACATACATTAATTTGTTAGACAAGCGCCCCGAGCAAATTAACAACGTTCAAAACATTTTGCAGAGCCGAGTTCGCGATGATGCAGATTTAGACCGCATAGAGCCTATCTTGATGAACAAAGTGCAAGGTGGTGGAGACCAGATTGTTTTTACTGAAATGCTTGCTTGGTATTATTTGCAACGCAAAGCCTTTTATAAAGCCTTTATTCAAGCCAAATCCGTTGATAAGCGTAAAAATCAGGGCGGCTACGCCATACAAGATATTGGGGAACTGGCGCATGAAAACAAAAATTATAAAGATGCTATCCGTATTTTTGAATATTTGGTAGAAAATTACAAAAATGAGCCTATCTATTGGCTAGCGCGCAATTCTTTGTTGCATACAAAAGAAGACCAAATAAAAAATAGCTTTCCCGTAGAGCTAGAAAAAATTAAGTCTTTGGTGGGAGACTATCGCGCTTTGCTGCAAGAAAGTGGCCTTACACACGAAACATTGGCCTCTGCTATGAACTTAGCCATGTTGCAGGCTTTCTATTTACAAGAGCTTGACCTAGCTTTTGAGTTACTAGACCAAGTTATCAAGCTGTCGGGTGTACCACGCGAAACGCTTGCACAAGCTAAATTGAATAGCGGCGATATTTTGGTGCTTAAAAACGAGTGGTGGGACGCATCGCTCCTTTATTCGCAGGTAGAAAAGGCCGAAAAAGAGCGAAATTTAGGCCATTTAGCAAAATTAAAAAATGCAAAGTTATCTTACTACCGTGGAGACTTTGACCTTGCTAAAGAGCATTTGGACATTCTTAAATTGGCCACCTCTCGTGAAATTGCAAACGACGCGATGGACTTATCCTTGCTTATTCAAGATAACTTGGGGCTAGACACCACGACTCTGGCTATGGAAGAGTTTGCGCAAGCAGACTTGCTTGTTTTTCAGCAGCGCTACACGGAAGCTCTCAAGCAGTATGACAATATGCTACAGCTCCACGAAGGCCATAGCCTAACAGACGACATACTCTGGGAAAAGGCCAATGTGCTGCATAAACTGGGTCGTTTTCAGGAAGCAGTACCACTCCTAGAGCGCGTTTTGAACGAGTTTAGTGAGGACATACATGGCGACGATGCCAATTTTTTGTTAGGCAAAATTTATGAGAATAATTTACAAAACAAAGAAAAGGCTATGGATTACTACAAAAACCAACTCTTGTTGTTTCCTGGTAGTATTCATAACGAAGAAGCCCGCAAACGGTTCAGGCTTTTGCGTGGCGACGGGATTTGAACACCATACGCAAAAAAAACAAGCATCTTTATAAAATAGCACACGCCTTTACGAACCTTTTTTTTAATAATTTAGTTAATTTGTATCATTATACGTACTAAAAATCATTCAAACATATGCGTACACTCAGTATAGCTTTTGTTATTTTGTTTTTATCTGTTTTAGGTCTATGGCAATCTAGTCAAGCCCAGGGGCATCTCTCAGCCAACTTCCGCATGGGTATTCCGCAGGGCGAGATGGCTGACAATGTGAGCACCATTGCTTATGGTGGGGGTGCTAACGTACTCGTACCTATTGGCGGAAACAAATCCCCTATTCTACTAGGCGGAGAGTTTCAGTTTTCGCTCTATGGCCGCACCACCAAACAGTTACAAACACCACCTCTCTTTGGTTTATCGCGCCGCTACCGTATTGCTACAAATAATAATTTTGCCTCAGTACATGGAACTATACGCTTGAAGCCTAATTTTGATAACTTTCTGGTAGAACCCTATCTGGACGGTCTTCTGGGGGTTAATTTCTTTTATACAGCAACCACGATAACGGACATCACCAATAATAACGTGAATACTGACCCCAACGACCCCGACAATAACAACCCGGGCATATCCAACCGCACCCCTGAACACAACGATAATGCACTAAGCTATGGTGGCGCGGTAGGTTTTCTGATAGGCAAAGGCCCTATTCGTTTAGATTTACGTTGCGTTTATTTGTTGGGTGGTGTAGCCAGTTACGTAGATAGAGAGAGTGTTCAGATTGACCCCACCGCTAACAATGGTCAGGGCCAGGTAACTTTTGATAAAAAAACATCAAGAACAGATATGATTATGCCTTCAATAGGTATTTGTTTTATGTTTGGTGAATAAGACTTCGTCTTAAAACTGACAATACCAGGAAAAGCAGCGAGAGTTTTCGTTGCTTTTTTTCTTTTGTATTTAAGTCATATTGAAGCAAAAAATAAAGCGAGGTGATGTATTTAGTCGTCTCTTAAAAAGTCGGCATAAGAACAAGCACATCAACTGATTTATCTGCTTTAGGAACACTGTCATGATTTTGGGTGGCTTTTGCTCTCTACTTTTTGCCTTGATGCAGAACTAAAGCGCGAGCTGAAAGTTCCGACCGTAGGGCATAGCAGGCCGCAAGAAGCCTTGAGATTTTGCCAGTTATTTGACAAAATAGGCTAAAAACCAAGAATTTTTAAAGATAAAATTTTTGTTTAATTTACTGGTAATAAATATCTTAGGTGTATTTTAAGGAAAGACTACGTAACGGGAATTATAGGGGAATAGATTTTGTTTTAAATAAAAAACAATAACTATTAGGGAATGCGTATTTTGTATTGTAGCAGTGTCATTGACGCAAATCAATTAGCTTTAAACAGCGAACTTTAAAGTGATTAACAAATATTTTTTATCGCATTTGGTAATTAATAAAAATTCACATAGCTTTGTCAAAAGATATGTGCGAGTTGCGTATATTTATGAGTTAGCTGTGATTTTAGGGCGACCCTACAATAAAGAATGGAACGATACGAATACTTTAAACTTTTTCACGAAATAGATAGAGCAGACTACGACTTGCTGACTATAAACTTGAAGTCAAAATCTTTCAAGAAAGGAGAGTTTATAACAGTTACAGGACAAATACAAAAAGAACTCTATTTTGTAAAAAGTGGTGTTCAAATGTCTTTCTTTGACGCAGAACGTAAAACACACGTAATTGCTTTTACTTATCCGCCAAACTTGTGTGCAATTCCAGAATCGTTTTCGTTTCAAAACCCATCAAAATACTTTTTGACTTGTCTAACAGACAGCGAATTGGAATTTATCACCTTTGACGACCTGCAAAAAATTTTTGACCAATCACAACAAATTGAACGGCTTTTTAGACGAATGACGGAAGCAGTTTTAGCGGGTATGATTAACAGACATATTGAATTGCACAGTATGACTATTGAGGAACGCTATAGAACTTTTTGCCAACGTAGCCCTCATTTGCTTCAATTTGTGCCACATAAATATATTGCTTCGTATTTAGGTATCGCCCCTACGAATTTCAGCAAACTGTTTAATAACATAAAGTTCTAATGTTAGTATAGACCAACTTTTGTTTTCTTAAAGACAACGAACTTTGCCAAAGTTTATCACATTAAAATCTTCACTTATGGCAAATCATTGGCTTGACAAATTAGAGTATCCGTTCTCTTCAAACTATTTTAACATTAACGGACAAAAGTTGCACTACATTGACGAAGGAAAAGGTGAAACGCTTTTGTTTGTTCACGGAACACCATCTTGGAGTTTTGATTTTCGCAAAATTATCAAAAACCTACGACAAAATTATAGATGTATTGCTATTGACCATATTGGTTTTGGGCTTTCTGACAAACCTGAACATTACGATTACGCAACCGAAAACCACAGCAAGACACTTGAAAAATTTGTGATTGAAAAAAAGTTAAACAACATCACAATTATTGTTCAGGATTTTGGTGGACCGATTGGGTTAAATTTCGCCATTAAATATCCGCATTTGGTAAAAAATACAATTATATTAAACTCTTGGTTATGGAGCAGTACTAATGACCCCCACTTCATAAAGTTTAGCAAAATTATCAGAAGTCCCTTGTTGCCTTTTTTGTATAGGTATTTAAATTTTTCGCCACGATTTGTTTTGCCCACAACTTATGGCGACAACAAACCTATTAAGCATATTTTGAAGCATTACACAAAACCATTTGCAGACAGAACACAACGAAACGGAACTTTAGCATTTGCAAAATCACTGCTTAACGACCAAGATTGGTTTCAAGAACTATGGGACAGCCGACAAACAATTTCAAACAAACCAGCTTTATTCATTTGGGGAATGAAAGACCCTGTTATAATTCCAACCTATTTGGAAAAATTTCAAAGTGGTTTTAATAATTACACAACAGTAAGGTTAGAAACTTGCGGACATTTTCCACAAGAAGAGCAGCCCGAAAAAGTTATAAATGCTATCTTTGACTTCTTGACGGAAAAGAAAAACCACAGCTAACAGCGGTAACCGTTGCACAACTACGACAAAAATTCAAAAACCAAGAATTTCAAAAAATTTCGAGGGCTTAATATTGCGCTATTGAGGGCATTAAATTGTTGTTTTGCTGAAAAAACAAGCACAACAGGGTCAATAGATTCCTGACCTTCTGTTCCGTAATAATGAGCAGTTTCGCTATAAATAAACTGTAAATCAAGTACTTGTGCTAATTTGCGATAAAAATTATCTTTGGCATTTTTTTGCAGAATGAAATTAGTTTTGTATTTTTGAAAAGCAAGTTGTGCAACAAGCACATGGGTTTTGCAAAACTACAAAAAGTTTATTCGCTTCGCTCATATTTTTTGTAACTTCGCAAAGCCCCGCTCCGTTAGGTGCAAGTATAACCGAAATCTATAGAAAATGACATTCAGATACGCAAGACACACAACTGATCTAAGAAAAATAGAATTATTTTACAACGACATAGTTGGACTTGAAAAATTAGGCGGTTTTGAAAATCATAATAATTACGATGGGCTTTTTTTAGGACACAAGAATTCTAATTGGCATTTAGAATTTACTACTTCGACAGAATTTCCAAAAAGTAAATTTGACGAAGACGATATACTTGTTTTTTATGTTAATTCTGAAATCGAATTAGCGAACATCAAGAAAAGAATAAACCAAAAAAATATACCTATTGAAGTTCCTAAAAATCCATACTGGGAAGAAAATGGAATAATGATTTCTGACCCTGACGGTTTTAAAATTATTTTTTCTCTTAGGCAACTTAATTTTACTTCTTCAGACAGTTTAACAGCTTTAATCAAAGACAAAGCAATAATAAATTGGAGCGAACTTATTGATTTCACAAGAAACTTACCATACGGACGAAACTCAAATCGTGAAGATTTTTCACTTGTTATTAAAGAAAATAAAGGGACTTGTAGTTCTAAACATTCATTCTTAAAAAAGGTAGCAGACCTAAATAAATTTGACAACGTTAAACTAATCTTAGGAATGTATCGAATGAACAATTTGAACACACCGAAAATTGGAAATACGATTTTAGAAAGCGGTTTAGAGTATATTCCAGAAGCACATTGCTATTTGAAACTGAATAACCAACGAATAGACATCACAAATAGTAATTCTGACATTGGAAATTTAATTGGTAACATCATTGAAGAAATTGAAATCGAGCCTGAGCAAGTGAATATTTTTAAGGTAGATTATCACAAAAAATACTTGCAGAATTGGTTGAGTGAAAGTAAAATAAATATGGACTTTGACAAAATTTGGGAAACTAGAGAACAATGTATAAAGAAACTCGAACAATAATACCTGCACCTAACAGGCGTAACCGTTGCACAACTACGACAAAAATTCAAAAACCAAGAATTTCAAAAAATTTCGAGGGCTTAATATTGCGCTATTGAGGGCATTAAATTGTTGTTTTGCTGAAAAAACAAATACAACAGGGTCAATAGATTCCTGACCTTCTGTTCCGTAATAATGAGCAGTTTCGCTATAAATAAACTGTAAATCAAGTACTTGTGCTAATTTGCGATAAAAATTATCTTTGGCATTTTTTGCAGAATGAAATTAGTTTTGTATTTTTGAAAAGTAAGTTGTGCACCAAGCACAGCCGTTTTGCAAAAGCGGGGGTTTCGTGCTTCTATGACAGTGAAGTGCGCAATTCAAGCTTGTACATCTAATGATGTTTAGTGCTGAAAATCCCCGCCTTCGCCAAGCCTTTTCCGTTATCGGTAACTCTATGACGTTACAAACTTAAAAAAGACGAACAATGAAATTTAACTTTATTATCTTCATAAGCATTCTGACACTTTTGACATCGTGTAATGGGCAGACAAATTCTGAGACAATCAATTCAGGGAAGCTAATCAGCCCTTCAGTTACAGGAGACACTGTAACAGAATTAAGCAATAACATTATGGTTATTTATCAAGACAAGAAAAACAATTATTGGTTTGGCAGTTGGCAGGACGGACTTTACAAATATGACGGAAAAACAATCGTTCATTTCACCACAAAACACGGTTTGCCTTCGAACAGAGTTGACGAAATTAAAGAAGATAAAATAGGAAACGTCTATTTCAATACTAGTAGCGGTTTGTGTAAATTCAATGGCAATTTATTTTCAAAATTGAGTGAAGTGTTGAGTTCTGAAAACGATTGGAAATTAAATCCCGATGACTTGTGGTTTAAAGATGGTTGGAATTCAGGAAATATTTATAGGTATGATGGCAGTGTATTATACAAATTGCCGATTCCTAAAACAAAACTTGGCGAGGAGTGTATTAAAAAATATCCAAATCCAAATCCTTACACGGTTTATAGCATTTATAACGACAGTAAAGGAAATGTTTGGTTTGGCACAGGACTTATAGGAGTGTTTAGATACAATGGTAAAGCTTTTGACTGGATAATTGAAAATGATGTAACCGAACTTCACGGTGGACCAGCGAATGGTGTGCGTTCCATTATTGAAGACAAAGACGGATATTTTTGGTTCAATTCGGAATATCGTTATAAAGTAATTGAAGGTTCAAGGACAAACGGAGAGGCATTTTATGAACGCCAAAAAAGCATTGGTAATTTAGACGGTAAAAAGGATAGTAACCTAAATGAATACGCATCTACCACAAAAGATAACAACGACAATTTATGGATAGCCACTTACCAAAATGGTGTATGGAAATACGATGGCAATAAAGTCAAGCAATATTCTGTTCAAGAAAATGGTAAAGAAGTAAATTTGTTTTACATATACAAAGACAACAACGGAGACATATGGCTTGGCACAGAAAAAAACGGAGTTTGGAAACTTAGTGAAGAATCCTTTATTAAGGTGGTGCAATGACGGACGAAAGAAGAGCTACCACTGACATGGGCTTAGCAAAAGCGGGGCAATGTACTAAATTTTAAGCTTTTGTGCTGGTTTGCCCCACCTTCGCCAAGCCTTTTCCGTTATGGCTCATTTTACAAACAACAAGACACGAGTGAAAAAACTAAGTATATCAATATTTTTATTTGCTTTTTTGTTTTTTGCAACCAAAACCTTTGGGCAAAATACAAAAATTGATGTTACAATTCATTCAAGAGTGGATACAACAAAAAAAGAGGTAAAAGACGTTGCTGAACTTTGGATAAATTATTTAAAATCTACACCTGATAGCATATATAATAATCCACATTGGAATAATGATGAGAAACTCAAATTCAAAGGGTTTGACTTTTCTATTCCCTATTTGTATCAATTTCCATCAAATCAACTACTTGCTTATTATAAACCAACAATTTTATCTATTGAAAAGGAAGGAAATTATTATGGAATTAGAACAATTTTTGCAGCAGATGAACTGCAAGGAGAATATAGAAAGTCAAATCCTTGGTGTATCACAAAACTGTATGCTATCAAAGAAAATGGTCATTGGAAACTAAAAAATGCAATGCCTATAATTACAGAAAATTGGAATAAAAAGACTATTGGAAAAATAACTTTTATATATCCAACTAATCATAATTTTAACGAATATCTCGGAAAAAAAGCAAGTTTATTTTGTAATGAAATATCAAAAGAATTTAATTTTCCCGAAATTGAACCTTTTGACTTCTACATTACCAAAAGTGGCGACGAGTTGGGCAAACTGTTAAATTTTGACTTTTCTTTTGCTGGTTATACAACAGGTATCGGAATGAATGAAAATCGAATACTTTTAAGTGGATTAGATTCAGAGTTTTATCCTCACGAATTTATACATCTGATTGTTCCAAGAAAAGACAGACACTGGATGATTGAAGAAGGCTTTGCAACATGGAAAGGTGGACAAGATGGAAAAACATTTGAAGAAAGTGCATTTATTCTTGCAAATGAAATTGCATTAAATCAATCTGTAACTTTTGCAGATGTGCTTAATAAAAAATGGGGTTGGCAATATGCAGCATTTTATACGACAGGAGCAGTTCTTTGTAAAGTTGCTTATGACAAAGGTGGAGTAGTTTTAGTTAATAAATTATTAGAAATTCCAAATAACAATGAGAACCTAATTCAGACAATTTGTTCATTATTTAAAATTGAAAAAAAAGATATGGATACTTTTTGGAAACAAGAAGTATTAAAATTTAAGTCTAAATAGTCTTTCCTTAAAAAGCACATAAATTATTTATTATCAGAAAATTAACTGATATTTTTATCTTTAAAATCTGCTAGTTTTTAGCCTATTTTGTCAAATAACTGGCAAAATCTAAAGGGCTTCTTGCGGCCTGCCATGCCTCGCATCAGACAAAAGCGAAATGCGCGATTTATGCGCAGTTGGTTCTTACTCATCGTCCTGCTCGTTTAAAATTTTAATGGGCGGTTCTTTGCTTTCTTTAAGTCCTAAGGCTTGCGCTTGCCTAATTACATCTGTTTGCCGCCATTGCCGCATATAATCTGCTTTCGTGGTGATATATTCTATTCGAAGTTCGTCCACTTGTTGTCGCAAAAGATTCATTTCTTTGGCCGTTCGCTCGGTCTGATTGCGGTTAGCTATATAAATAAGCCCTAGGAAAGCCAGAAAGGCCAAATAAGGCAGTAGTTTATACAAAAATGCCTCATCAAATTTAAAATCCTTGCTCCAGAAACTCTTAGAGCCGCCATTGTTGGTTCTTATAGTCATCACTACTTTTGTGGATTAAACTTGTAGTTTTTGTTGCAGCGCTTTTACAATAGCACCAAAATTGAGATTCGTCCATTCATGGGCTAAATCTGGCTGTTGCATCACTTTATCCATGATTTCATCTTGTAATTTACCGATACGCTGGGCTTCAGAGTAAGAAATTTGTGGACTAAACGTAACCATGCTATAAAGCGGTAGCCACTCTTGCGGAAAAAGCTCTTGAATCTTTGCCTCTATTTTCTTGCGCAGCAAAAAATTAGGTTCGGCCACCTTGTCTCGCATTTCAACGAAATTGGCAAGCGCTAAGTCTGCAATAGCATTACCTTCCTTGACACGCATGGCTTGGTATAGAGGCAAAGCTTCTGTCCAGTCATCATGGGTTTGGTCTAGAATTTGGTTAAGAGCGAAACAGTCTTCAAAACCAGCGTTCATACCCTGCCCATAAAATGGCACAATGGCATGGGCAGCATCACCAATAAGGAATAAATTTTGCCCAAAAATCCATGGCGTACAGCGCACTGTAACCAAAGAGGATACAGGGTTCTGCTGCCAAGTCTCCCAATAATCGGGCATGAGAGGTATCGCATCTGCAAAGTATTTTTCTACGAAAGCGCGCACTTCTTGTTCTGTATGGAGTCTCTCAAAAGCTTCCGTGGCTTTTTGACCAGCCTCATGTGCCAAAAAAAGTGTACAAGTAAAGCTCCCATCTAAGTTAGGCAGTGCTATCAACATAAATTGGTGGCGCGGCCATATATGCAGGGCATTTTTTTCCATGACAAAATGCCCTGTTGCATTAGCAGGAATGTGTAATTCTTTGTAGGAATGCTCTAAATAGGTTTGTGAGTAGTTAAAACGGTTTGTTTTTTGAAGTGTTGAACGCAGAACTGAAAAAGCACCGTCCGAGCCACAAATTAAATCCGCTTTATGCGGAAGCAGTGTGCCTGTTTTTGTATTGCGGAAGAGGATTTCTCCTCCTTCTAAATCTATTTTTTCGCATTCTTGGTCAAAATAAAAAGTAACATTTTCATAAGCATCTGCTAGCTCTACAAGTCGCTGATTAAGACCGCCTCTGCTTACAGAATAAATGGCCTGCTGTCCTTTACCATAGGGTTGATAGGTTAGTTCGCCGCTTATGCTGTGCATCATTCGCCCATACATAGGAATAGCCACTTGCTCAATTTCAGGGCCAATGCCAGCAGCGCGTAGGGCATTCCAGCCGCGGTCGCTTAGTGCCAAATTGATAGAGCGGCCTGCGTAAGCGTTGCTAGTGCGATAGTCCGACCGCTTCTCAAAAACGTGTACCTTGTAGCCTCTTTTGGCCATAACAATAGCCAGCAGCGCACCAACTAAGCCCCCGCCCACAATACTCAATTCACGAACCCTTGCATTCATTTTTATGTGTGGTTTTTTTGATTTAAAATTGTTTGGCGCAAATATATTCTAGATACAACAAACATACACAAGGCTGCAAAGAAAAAGGTTTGGATTTAAAATACCAAAACTGCTATTCCTACTTGCTGCAATGCTTAACCTAATAACTTTAGATTCCAGCGGGTTTCTGTTTTACTGTTCTGTTTTGAGGAATGGTTTAGCTATTTGTCCATTGGTGGTTTGGATATAGAGCGTGTATGCGCCGCCACTCAAGCCTAACAAACTGATTGTCTGG
>JAAFJX010000071.1 GCA_013299045.1 Cytophagales bacterium
CTCGCCTCCGCTTCCAGCCCCATGGGGTCATTAAAACTGATAGGGTTATTGTAGGCGTATTGGTAGGGGCTGATGCCGTCGTAGAGGGGGGCGAGTGGGTCTGCTTGGTGGAAACGCCCTAGTTGTGCGTCGTAGGAACGGAAAGGCGTTTCGTAGAGGTCTAGCTCATGCAGGGTTTCTAGTTCGTTTTGGGCGTTGTAGAGCCAGCGGAAGTCCCCTTGCGTTTCTAGGCCCTTCAGGTTCAGACCAAAAGGGTCGTAGTGGTTTTCTTGTACAGCTTTGGCGATGGGTTCGGTCATGAGCACGATAGAAAGGTCGTCAAAATAGGCGCGGTAGAGCAACGAGCCTTCGTATTCTACGCTGACTGTGGCGCTGCCATCTGTAGGCACTTGGCTCGTGAGGCGCATCGTTTGGCAGTAGGCTAAGTCCGTCATTTGGCGCTCTTCCATACCCACAAAAGACCCGACTGCATCAAAATAACGCACCCTCAAAAAGGCTCGCGGCGTGGTGCTCGGCGGAGTGGTAGGCGCTTTCTTACCAAAAATAGGCCACAAAAAACGTGCCTCAAATGGGCGAGGCTTAGAATGGGTTTTTTACCTATACCAGTCATCTACCTCCTCTATCGCGTCTCGTTTTTCTGTTCTAAATCTGTTGTCCTTTACCATGCTATCAAATTTTAATAATTCTTTATATGTCATTTTTTCAAGGGGCGGCAATGTATCGCCAACAAGATTAATAGGATATGACAATACGCCATCAACTAGACTATCCAAAACAAGCTTACAAAAGTTAGTCTCATCTCTACCATAATTTCTAATTGAATGTTTAGGTGATAAATTACTATCTAGATAATAAATATGCTGCAAATTTTCAGGTGCAAATGACTGTGTACTTATGTAAATGCGAAAGCATATTAGTAAATCATTCCGTTTATCCCACAATAGCTTAGAAAGTACAAAACGAGGCTCACATTCAACATCTAACAGCAAGAAGTTTTTATCTTGAAAGGATACTTTGTAGCTGATATTCCGAAGATTCGGAAAGCGTCGCAAAAATGTACTGTCCTTGCACCTGTAGCGCCGTTTTTGACATATTCACAACATCTTCTGGATACTTAAACTCAGAAAATATAACATCGCAAGTGTCTGGCCTTTCTATTTCTTTAGGCTTGGTTATGGGTTTAGTTTTTTGCTCTACAACGATACTATCTTGCTTTTTTTCTGCTTCTTGGCAAGAGAAAATGATTGTGAACATAAGATAAGGGACTATTCTACTTAACAAACATCGCATAGCTACCCTGATTTTTTAATATCTCAATTTAGACAAATCATCTGTACCAAGCGTTAATGCTTGAACCAAACTCTTGTTTTTCAACAGTATATGCGTTTGCATTTACCAGACTATCAAATTTAAGTAAATCAGAGTAGGACATTTGCTCTAGTGGTGGAAAAAATGCCTTTTGCATATTTATATTCGTTACTACTTGTCTCGCTTCAAATGACCTTTTTTCAGACTCTGGTAGAACTAATGAACCAAAAGATATTTTTCTGCCTGGCCCCCAGTTAGATATGAAATGCACTGGTATGAGTTTTTTATTGAGATAGTAAATCTCACGTATCTCTTTTGCTGTGAATATGGCAAATTTGTAGCCAGTTTTAAAACTGATTAATTTATCTTTACGTTTATCCCATAATAAACAAGCGAAGCAGATGCCTGGCGTTGGTAAAATTCTAAGCAATAAATAGTTTTTGTCTTGAAAAAATATGCTGTGATCAATTTTTCTAATGCGTGGTATCTTTTTTAAATAGCTGCTATCAGTACATACATAACCACGATTTCGCATATTTTCCAAATCTTCTGGATACTTAAACTCAGAAAATATAACCCCGCAAGTGTCTGGTCTTTCTGTTTCTTTGGGCTTGGTTATGGGTTTAGTTTTTTGTTTTACAATGATACTCTCTGGCTTTTTTTGAGCTTGCTGGCAAGAAAAAATGATTGTGAACAGAAGAAAGAATATAAGGTATTTTGCTGTATGATTCATGACCTTCCATTGTTAAATTGTTAAATTTGAGCTTATCAATAGCGAAAAGGGCCGCGTAGGGTTGGGGTTATCCCAGGCCTGCCTGAGTATATAATCATTCCCCAATTAGCGCTCCATTTTAGCTGTCTGTTACTTCCGTAAGAGTTAACACCATCGTAGGAGAATTTTATGAAGCCTCTATTGGAAAGTTCGAGTCCCATTAACTGGCGGTTAAAATAAAAAAAGTATGGATCTTTGCCACTCACTACTTTATTCTTGTCTAAATCATGAAGACTAATTCCAAAAGACAAACCTGTGCTCATGTAGAGAGTGCGATTGCCCCCTGTTAGAAATAAGTCGATATACTCGTTTGCAACTTTTTGGGCATCAGTTCTTTTCTTTTCAGTTACACCCAAATCATAGTTACCATAGTCTTGTATAAGACAACAAGCTGTGATACAGACATTAGCATTATTGGCAAGTAATGAAGAGATATATTTTAAAGACTCATTCCCGCTTGCATTCTCTAGCAAACCATCTTGAGTACAAACCATACCAGTATTCATATTGCCATGTGCATTGATAACAAGTTGATT
>JAAFJX010000068.1 GCA_013299045.1 Cytophagales bacterium
TCATGCTGGCAGCCAATCGTCGGTAAGTACATCCGACATTAACCAAGGACAGTCCTCTGCGAATGCATCAAAACCTGTTTCATTGATTGCAATCGAAACGGCGTCAGAATAAATAGCATCAACCCAATCTGCGTTAGTTAGCGCGGTTTTCAGGCTAGGAACAGACTTGATGTGCAACTGAATTGCGCGACGCTGTTCTTTTATGGTTCTCTGCCAACTTTTGCTTTGTTTAGCAGGTTGGAATTGCCATTTCAGCAAATGAGCAAGCAAAACAGACATGCGGCTCGCTAATTCACGTTTTTCACTTTTGCCCACGTCTTCAATCTCATCTGCTAAGTGTTCAAGATCAAGTTTATTAAAAGAGCCAGTACGAATGTAAAGAGCTTGCTCATTGGCCCACGCGACGACATCAGTATCATAGCTGGTAGTCATGTAATTTCCTCAGTAATTACGTTACGGAAAAATCATTTTACCCGTTTATACACAGGCTTGTGGACAAAACATTCAAGTTGATTGTATTGCACAATACAATCATTTGTAGTAAATGTCCCCGCTTGAGCGGGGAGATTGCTTAGTAGCCTGGGCAGAGAAGAATGGTGTAGAGATTCGCATCAACCCAAGCTTGTGTTTTACCACCAGCAATCCAAGCGGCAGCTTGAGCTGGATCGGCAGGACCTTTGCAGAGTACGCCAGCATCCATTGCCTGTCCTGAAGTCACACCGGGCATCAACCGCCACTGTCCTGTCTCATCGAAGTAATAGATTGCCGGCATTTTAGACACGCGCGCTGGTGCAGGCGTTGGCGTTGGACTAGGTGAGGGGGTTGGCGTAGGTGCAGGTGTCGCTGTTGCTGAAGGTGTTGGCGTGGGTTCCACCTCATTGTTTGAGCCACTGCCACATGCGGTGAGCGTAAAAGCCATGGTTGCAGCACAAGCTACAGTGGCGAATAATGACGTTTTAGTATTTTTCATTGCAGTTCTTTCTATTTTTCGGAAGAATCAAGTCGATTCCGGTTTGTTTAAGTACAAGTTCTCAACCATTTGAAAACTTGCTCTCGCCTGCACGGCAAACCATATGAAAAAGAGGGGTGGTCTCTGGATAAATTTGAGACCTCTAAACCACGTACCAGCAAGGCTGACAAGAGCTGGTAAGTGAACAAGTAATATTAGATTAGGGTTCAGCACGTACGGAAATCGGTGTCCATTTAAGTGAATCACTTTTTTCAGGCGCATTTAAATTATGCACCTTTTCTGACAGTTGTGAAGACTGTGATGCTAATTTTGATGAAATATTTTTATCACTGTTGTTTTGTGCGAATGCAAAACCCGTGATGTCAATCTCTACACGACGATTGTCCTGTAGACAAGCAATCAAGGACTCTGACTGGCTGCCACGACATATTTTTAGAGGCTTGCTAGCGCCCATACCCACGGTGCTGAAAGCCGTGGCAGCAATACCATGAGCTACCAAAGCGTCACGAATTGTATTAGCACGCGCCAAAGATAACTGATTATTTAGCGCATCGCTACCGAGCCGATCGGTATGTCCTGTAATTTGAATACGTTCAATGTTGCTAATATCGGCTTTCATGGACTTGGCCAGACGAGCAAGTTGAGCTTGTCCGCCAGGCAATATATCGGTGATGCTGGATTTGCCAAACCCGAACAAGGCATCACCTTGTAGTGTCAGGCGATTCACGGCGATTGGCTTTTCGACAACCCGATCAACAATTTTCTCAACGACTTTTTCAACAATCTGAGGCTCCGAGGCTACTTTGATAGTCTTGGTATCCACGGCGTACGCAGCGCATTCAGGACGATTCCAAAAGCTATTGGTCAGCGTTGAATTTGCACCGTAACGAATTTGGTACTGACACACTTCAATTTGACTGCCCACATTGAACTTGAAGATGTAGTCCCATTGGCGCACGCCAAAAAAGCCCTCAGAAAAGTGCGGTTTTCCAAAAGCGGTGTAAACCTCTTGCTTGGTAAGACCAGGTTGCATTTTTGCAATGCTTTCTAAATTCGGAAAAATACCTTCGTCGCGCCATGCTTTTGAGGGTTCTTTGAATTCGATAGAGGCTACATCGGTTTTATCCGTGTCAGACACAACATGCGGCACGCTTGCTGCGTTAGCTGTTCCAAAATACATAGCAATAGTTGCAATAAATACGCTGGCTAGTGCCGTTTTTTTGTTTGTGATAGTTAACATAGTTGTTCCAATTTTTGATTGAATGAGTTATGAATGAATGAACGAATTAGTAATGAATGCCAACTGAGAAATTCACGCCAACGTTTTTGTTTGATCCAGCGGAAATCGCTGCTTTGAGCGTCATACGCTCATTGTCCGAGACGGTAGATGCACCGACTGAGACAGCTACTTGGTTGTTATAAACACCTAAAGCTGCTGCAACCATTGTTTTACTGGCATCCAGTGCTTGCGGCATCGCAGCGGTTGCCAAAGCAGCCGCAATACCTGAACTGGTGGTTTTGTCCATAGCTCCGAGTTGTCCAAAGTTGGCCAAATCGCTAGGGGCACGACCTGCTGCAACGTTTTTGAGTGAAACGGGACCTTTTGAACCATCGTCACCTCCTAAAGTGACATTGTTGTAGTTGACTGTGCCATCACCATTGATGTTGTACTTCAACACCGTGCGATCAAGCACAGTAACTCGATTGTCAAGCAACGTAGCTTGACCACCCAAGCGTTCAATGGCTTGGTTGCTTGCAAACAACTGACTGCCA
Source organism: Cytophagales bacterium (assembly GCA_013299045.1). Classification (GTDB taxonomy): domain Bacteria; phylum Bacteroidota; class Bacteroidia; order Cytophagales; family Bernardetiaceae; genus RDZD01. Next base: position 2,744 of record JAAFJX010000068.1, read on the forward strand.
TTCACCGCATCGGTAGAAGTGCTGGTAAGCTGGCCAGCGGCGACATTGGTAATCTGACGCTCATTGCCAACAGAGCCCACACTGACCACGCCTTGGTTGCCAGCATTTTGCCCTGCAA
>JAAFJX010000019.1 GCA_013299045.1 Cytophagales bacterium
TAAACCCAGCTTTTTTTGTTCTTCTAAGGGCAGTTGGTAGAGCTTGGTATAGCTCTCGCGTTGCTTTTTCCAGTCGTTGAATTGATTGACTAGAACAGTATCTCCGCTGTTTAGAATGGTATTTTTCATTTTTTGAGTGGAAGAAAAAATGATGCCTTTGGTGAAGAGGGTTTGGTTGTAAACATAGGCCATGAAGGCAGCATTTTTACACACGCTCGAAAATTTGTATAAATTACTGAATATATATTTTACAGACTTCCAGTAAGCCTGCTTTTCTTCTTCTGAAAGAATTGGTAACAAGGCTTTTATTTGATTTTTTTGAACTTCTGCTGCTTCCAAATACGCAGAAAGAGCCTTAGAATCTTGCCCTTGTTCATTGTAAAGATTCGCTAAGTTGTTGGTTATTGATGGGTATGATGAATGTGTTTTACCTATAATCTGTTCTACTATATTACGAGCGTCTATAAGCAGTTCTTCTGATTCTTTGTATTTTTTAAGTTTACGGTACAGTATGGCTAAATTGGTGCAATACAAGGAATAGTCTAAGTGCTTTTTGCCCACAATTCTCTCCTTAATCCGAATGGCATCAAGATATAGCTGCTCTGTTTTTTGAAAACGACCATTGTCTCGGTATAAATTAGCCAGATTATGACAAGTAGCTGCGTAGTCAAAATGCTCTTTTCCAAAAGTTTCTTCTCGAATTTTTAGGGCTTCAAGGTACAAGGTTTCAGCCTTATCAAAATAACCTGTTTCCTGATAAAGAGCAGCCAGATTGTGGCATGAAATAGCATAGTCTGGACTTTTTTTGCCCAAAAGTTCTTCAAGAGTTTGACTATTAGCAAGATACATTTTTTCTACTCTGTCATAAAAGCCGAGTTTGTAGTAAAGCCCCGCTAAATTATTGCAGGCAATAGCATAGTCATAGCTCTTTTTTCCCAGCTTATCTTCGCGAATTTGTAAGGCTTCAAGATAAAGCGTTTCTGCATTTTCATACCTTCCTATTTTTCTGTAAAGGGCTGCCAAATTATTGCAAGAGGAAGCATAATCGAGATGTTTTTTGCCTAAAATTTCGCCCCTAATTTGCATACACTCCAAATAGAGCGCTTCGGCTTTATCAAAATAGCCGCGTTCGTGGTAGACAGCTGCTAAACTATTGCATGAATTGGCATAGGCGGTATGTTTGGTTCCAAGAATCTCTTTACGAATTTGTAGCGCTTCAGAAAACAGTGCCTCAGCTTTATCGAAATAACCTAGTTCAAAATAAAGCCCTGCTAAATTACCGCAAGTGCTAGGATATAGTATGTGTTTTTTTCCTACAGTTTTATCAACAACTTGACGCGCCTCAACGAATAGTTTTTCAGCTTCTTCATATCGCCCTAGTTGTTTGTAAATTCCCGCCAAATTGCCGTTTGCCGCAGCATAAATATAATGTTGATTTCCATAAGCCTTTTGAATAATTTGATGTGCTTCTTCAATAAGCGGTAGGGCGAGCTTATGTTTTCCAGAATTGGCATAAACAATTCCTAGATTTCGGGCTACTTTGGCATAACTCGTGTCTTTGCCATGCTGCACCTCCACTTTCTTGAGGGCAATTTGCAAAACGGAGTCTGCTGCCTTAAATTTTTGTTGTTTGGTTAGGGCTTGCCCTAAACTATCTAACTGCTGCCAAGACTGGGCTTGGGTAAAATTACTCAAAAAGAGCATTACAATGATTAAAACCGTCTTTTTCATTGTGCATTTTCCTGTTATAGTTCACTAAACTTCTTATTCCCCCACCATCACAAAAGCACCCCAGTAGTAAGGCTCTGGGAAGCGTTTTTTGAGGTTCACTTGGGCTGTTTTGAAGGCTTGGCGCTTGCTTTGGCCTTTGAGCAGAGCCGTGTAAAATTCGGTCATCAGGGTTTGTGTGGCCTCGTCATCTACCTTCCAGAGGCTCATCAGCACGGACTTTGCGCCCGCTTGCTGAAAAGCGCGTTGCAAACCAAAAACACCCTCACCCGCCTGTATGTCGCCTAAGCCTGTTTCGCAAGCGGACATCACCACGAGTTCCGTATTGTCCAACGTCAAATTCATCACTTCTTCGGCTGTTAAAATGCCATCTTCGCCTTCTGGGTTGGGTTTTTGGCAGCCAGCCAGCAAAAGGCCAGAGCGCAGGAAAGGGTTTTTGAGTAAATTGCGGTTCATGGCTGTTTGCATATCTTGCACTTCAGAATCCTTGATTTCGGGAATAAAAAATCCATGCGTAGCCACGTGCAAAATGGTGGGGCTTTTGAGATTTTTAAGGGCTTCTTCGGTGGCGTTTTCGGCCAAAAGCAGGTTTACACTGAGCTTTCGTTTGTTGAAAAGGGCATAAATTTCTTCTACTTCTTTCCGTGTGCCGGGCAGCAAAGACACCGAACCCGCCACACCCACAGCGGACTGCATTCCTGAAAAGCCAAGCGAGCGGTCGCGCTTTTTTTCTGGCTCTTTTTCTGTATTCTCAGCCCCATAAATGGGGTAGCCGAGCAAATGAGCCTGATAATTCTCGTAGTTTTGGCTCAAATCACGGCTTTTTTTATTCAATTCAATCAAATCGCGGCTACTGCCAATGAGCTGAATATTGGCTTCTTCTAAAAGAAATTTGCCTGTTTTAGTATTTTTGAGGGTATTCAGGCTGAGTTGATGAAAAACACCATCTGGCGACAAATAAATTTTCTTGAAGCCTTTTTTGTTCAAAGTCAATAACTTATCGGCTATTGGCTTCCAGAAGGCGTTGTAAGAAACCGTATCTTCTATTTTGAACTCAATGCAGTTTTTGTAATAGTTCAAGAATTTGTCTTCAAGTTCTTGGGCATTTTTGAAGAGATAAAAAGCAGGATAGTTTTCTGTTTGGGCGGTTAGAAACAGTGCAATATAGGCCGAATCGGCCTTGATGATTTCTATAACGGCTTCATTTTTAGCTAATTTAGCTTTCACTTCCTGCCACTTGTAAGATTTTGTTTGCACGTTCTGGTCAAAGAGCGTGGACTTTTTAGACAGGTCTTTTTCCAAGTCATTGATTTGGTTTTTCATGCTTTCCAAATCCAGATTCTGTATTTTTTGCTCTTCGGGCGAGAGTTTGTAGAGCTTGCTATAAGTCTCGCGTTGCTTTTTCCAGTTGTTGTATTGATTGACTAGAGCGGTATCTCTGCTATTGAGAATGCTATTTTTGATCTTTTGAGTAGATGAGAAAATGATGCCTTTAGTAAGAAGTATCTGGTTATAGAGGTCGGCCATGATGGCAGGCTTTTCGGAAGAATAGGCTTCTGAAAAATCCCAAAAGCGTTCAAAATAACTCTTAACAGACAACCAGTAGGCCTGTTTTTCTTGCTCGGAAAAAATTGGAAATAGCACCTCTATTTCTTTTCGTTTATTTTGGATAGCTTCAAAATAATACGGCTCAGCTTTAGTACGATATGCTTGCGTTTGATACAAATCAGCGAAGCCCATACAACTTAGCGCATAGTCTGGATGTTGCTTACCATATAGTTCCTGAAAAATATCTTTGGCTTCTTTATAGAGTTTTTCAGCATCATTGTATGAGCCTTCTGAGGCATATAGGCTAGCCAGATTATAGCAGGAGGCTGCATAGTCGGGGTGCTTTGTGCCTAAAACATTTTTCTGTACGTCCATTGCTTCCAAATAAGCTATTTTGCTTTCTTTAAACATACCTTTTTCTTTGTAAAGTTTACCTAAATTGAAGCAAGACATAGCATAGAGTTTATGTTTGTTTCCTAGCAGTTCTTCTCTGATTTTCTTGGCTTCCAAAAACATCAACTCAGCTTTGTCATTTAAGCCTCTTCTAGTATACAATGAGCCTAAATTATGACAAGAAATAGCATATTCAAGATGTTTTTTGCCAAGAACTGTTTCACAAATACCTCTGGCTTCCAAAAATAAGCCTTCGGCCTTATCATAAAGCCCTATCATTTCGTATAATGCGGCCAAATTACTACAAGAGGCAGCATAAAAGGGGTGTTTATTGCCTAGTACTTCTTCTCTAATGCTTTTAACTTCTAAGTACAGAACTTCCGCTCTGTCGTAAAATCCTTGATAATCGTACAAAATGGCTAAGCCATTACAAGAACTCGCATACTCTAAATGTTTTTTTCCTAGTATTTCCTCTCTGATGCGCTTGGCTTCTAAATAGAGAGGTTCGGCTATATTGTATAAGCCCAGTTCTTCATATAATATAGCTAAGCCATTGCATGAACGGGCATAATACAAGCTCTTCTTACCCAAATATTTTTCTCTGATGTCTTTGGCCTCATGCCAATACTGTTTGGCTTCATCGTAAATGCCTAAATAAAAATAAACAAGCCCACGATTATACACCACTTGTGCATAATTGGTGTCTTTTCCATGCAGCGCCTCTACCTCTTTTTGAGCTATTTGCAGAACAGAATCCGCTTCTTCAAAGCGCTGATTTTTAGTTAAAATTTGCCCTAGTGTATCCAGTTTTTGCCACGTTTGGGCTTGGGCAATGTTGTTTACATAGGGGAGTACAAACAAGAAAAAAACACACAATATACGCATAGGGCAGTTGTTTTTGGCGAGCAGTAAGCTTAAAGGTTTGTCAGCGGCTGTCAATCGAATTGCTAAATGTAGCAAGAATCGGGCAAATAATAAAGAAACCTAGCCTGTCTTTTGATTAACTTTAGTACAGATTTGTTGGCACTTCCTGAAAACATACATTTCAGGCAACATTAGATGTTTACAGTGGATTTTTCAAAGCTGAAACACTTTTTTTTGAAGTAATACTCAAAAAAAATGAAGACCTTATGCCCTTTTTTTTAAGGGTATATTAGAAAGGAACTCTATCTCTAATCTTCGCTTTGGGTAATTCTAAAACCTGCCTTCAGCGGAAAATGGTCGGAGTAGTCTATACTTCTATCAAGCTCAAAATCTACGCATTGAATTGAAGGACTATAAAAAATGTTGTCTATCCGTAAAAAGAAGAGCAAAAAGCTATTAAAACTAAAGCCGAAACCATTTCCCTGCATTTCAAAGGCATTTTCTAAATGGTTCTTGAGTGTGATGTAAGAAAAACTATAAGGCAAATCGTTGAGGTCTCCGCTCAGAATAACGTGCCGGTGTGGGGACTCTAAAATATGTTGCTCAATGGCTCTAATCTGCTCGGTTCGGCGCACGGCACCGTCTTCAAAGCGTTCTAAAACAGCCCAAAAGGCTTTTTCTAAAATGCTTTGGTTCTTGAGTGCTTCCTGGTCTATGTGCATAGACTGCAAGTGCAAGTTATAAACACGGACTGTGTCCTGGCCCCAAAGCGCATCAATAAAAATTGCACCATTGGCCGTCTTTTTATCAAATTTAACCTCGCCGCGTTGTACAATGGGGTGCTTGCTGAAAATAGCCATACCGAACTCTGCCTTGATGTTATCGCGCGATATAATTTTAAAATGATGCTGGTAGTTTCTTTGTTTGCCTATTTTTTCTAAAGTGTTATAAACCGAGTAGTCAGGTGCATTATAAAATTCTTGTAAACATTTAAAATCTGAGTCGTCAGCACTAATCCAATCAATCATTTTAATTGAACTACTCTTATCCTCTTTTTCATAATTTTCATAGGCGTTGAAAATATGCGTGTTATAGTTCAGCACCTTCAACTGAGGCGCTTCCTGCGGCCAGAGGCTTAAAGCATAAGTATAAAACAAGAACTTATAACCAACCAAAAGACAAATCAACGAGTAAAGCGTTAGCTGAAAGCGCTTGCGCCATATCCAGAACAAGGCAAAAAATAACAGCAAGATTTGCCAAGCAGGAATACTAAGGGCCAGCAGGCTTACCCAACTCACAATGGTAGGCGGCACGAAAGCCGTGCAGTACGCCAAAAGTGCCGCGATACACACAAAACGGTTGATAAAAAGCACAAAACGCACACGAGCGCGTCTGTGGTACACCTTTTTTTTGTCTTTTTGGGTAAGTTTTGCTATTTTTTTTCTTTCCATTTTTGCTAAGGTATGTAGCCTCAGCCTACTCACCCCCCACTAAAAAAGTTTGTAATTTTATGGTTTTGTCATGGTGTGGCCACACTTTTTGCAAGTACAAAGGTCTTCCGAATCATAAAATTTACGCATAAGAGGCGGAAATTGCTTGACAATGTCGGTCAGTACGAAATAATCCTCAAAGAGCTTGTTGTTGCATTTTTCACAAAACCACAAAAAGCCGTCTAGTTCGCCCTCACGCCTATAGCGCTCAATAACAAGCCCAACAGTATTGGGGCCGCGCTGAGGCGAATGAGGCACTTTGGGCGGCAACAAAAATATTTCGCCTTCTTTAACTGGCACTTCCACCGCCTCACCTTTTTCGTCAATAAGTTTTAGAACAATGTCTCCTTCTATTTGATAAAAAAATTCTTCGCCTTCGTTGTAATGATAATCCTTGCGGGCATTGGGGCCTCCTACAACCATCACGATATAGTCTTTATTGCCGATATAAACTTGCTGATTGCCTACAGGTGGCTTGAGCAGATGACGGTTCTCATCTATCCACTGTTTTAAGTTAAACGGTGCTAGCATGGCTTTTAGGTTATCTTTTTAAAACACAAAAATTTTGTTTTGCAATGATAAGGGCTTTGTGTCATATTCACAAAATTTCAAGTAAAGATTTGTTGATAGTAATTTAGAAGGTGTGATACTTTCTGTTTTTATTGATTTTATTCTGCAAAAAACATGATAAAAGCCTTACAATTATTCATACAATATTGGTTTATCAAAAATAGCGATGTGGCATTCTATTTCTACGCTTATCTCGCATATATTTTTAGCTGTTCAATAAACTAGTTTGTGGATGGTTTGCCTACTTTTTAGTCTGAATATCTGATTGTTAATTCATATTCAAATCTAAAAATTGTCAGCGTTTGTTTAGCTCACCACCTTTTAAAAAAGTCTATTTATTTTATCTCTGGCAATCCGTGTTTTTAAGGAAGGACTAGATACAAAAAATTAGTCCTTTTTTTCAGGACAATCGCTTCGGAAGCCAAAGATAGGTAGAATTTTAAAGACCTCTATGGTAAACAGGCTGTAAAAATCTTTGTACTGGGTTTTGACAATTATCTGTTGAATCTAAGGTTGCTTTTTTGTAAAAAACACACACAATGCCGTTCTTTGCAGGCATGATACAACATAAAAAAATACTCATTACTGGTGGGGCAGGCTTCATTGGTAGCAATTTATGCGAAAAATTCCTTGCGCAAAACAATGAAGTAGTTTGTTTGGATAATCTAAGCACAGGGCTGTCTCAAAATATTGAGCCTTATTTAGCAAATCCGCGTTTTAAGTGGTTAGAAGGCGATATTCGTTCGCTAAATCTTTGCATAGAGGCAGCAAAAGGCGTGGATATGATTTGTCATCAGGCTGCCTTGGGGTCTGTGCCGCGCTCAGTGGCTAATCCCTTGCCCTCGCATGAGCACAATGTTACTGGTTTTTTGAATATTCTGGAGGCTGCCAAAGCCAATGCGGTCAGGCGTGTTGTTTATGCAAGCAGTTCGTCTGTTTATGGCGATGCGCCAGAGCTGCCCAAACGCGAAGAAAAAATAGGGTTGCCGCTTTCGCCTTATGCAGTTACAAAGTTGGCAGACGAACTTTATGCACACGTTTTTGGCGCACTCTATCCGCTTGAACTGATTGGTTTACGTTATTTCAATGTTTTTGGCAAAAAACAAAGGCCAGACGGCCCCTATGCGGCAGTAATACCCAAGTTCATCGCGTTGATGCTGGCAGGACAAGCACCCGAAATACACGGCGACGGTTCGCAAAGCCGCGATTTCACCCACATCAATAATGTACTTAAAGCCAACGAACTAGCTTTAGAAACACAAAATCCTTTGGCCTATAATACTGTTTATAATGTAGCTTGTGGTTCTAACACCACAGTTTTAGAGCTATTTGAAGGTATCAAAACACTGCTTGCACCAGACTACCCTCATATTGCCGCAATGCAACCTTGCTTCGTGCCTAAGCGGGCGGGCGATGTGGCACATTCATTGGCCTCTATAGAACGCGCAGAAAACCTACTTGGCTATGAACCAACACATGATTTTGAGCAAGGCTTAACAGAGGCTATTGCTTGGTATAAAAAACATCACTCTTAATAATATAATTGTATATGTTAATTTCAATACCAAGTACTTAAGGGACATTGCTATATCTAAAAAAGCCAGAGAGTTGTTTAGTTCTTCCCTGGCTTTAGTGCGCAGACTAGCCAAAGTTGTTTTACAACTTTTTGAATGATAAAATATTTTCTACTTCGCCTTTGGTCATGCTCTCAGTATCAGGGTAACCTGGCTGGCAGGGATAACCTTTGGTCATGTTATACTTGATTTCAAACTTTGTTCCAACCATTTCAGGATTACCTGTTGGGCCTTGCCCAAGTTCTTTGATGAGAGAGTCCCATAGTGCCTGCTCCTCTTGGTTCAACTGGTTTGTTTGTGCTACGCCAAAATCCCCGCAAGAAAAGGTAAGATGCGGACAGTCGCCCATCTCAAAGGACTCAAAAGTTCCCTGAACAGTTTTTACATTACTAGTATTGGCTGCCCCATCAGCATTGCTTTCAGGGCCATCGCCTTCTTCAGCAAGCCCTGTTTCGGTATCCTCTGTGTTAGAGCCTGTTTCGTCTTCTATCTCTTGGGTATTAGTACTGCCACTTGCACACCCCCAAAAGGTCATGGTGCAAGCTATCATCCAGATGAATAAACTTTTTCTCATGGTTTTGTATTATCTAATTTTTTTGATTGAAAGAGTCGTTTTAAAACGCTTCAAATTTAGAGAAAAAAGTGAACAATAGATAGTGATAAAAAAATATCACAAAAGTATATTTTTTTATCTTCGTATAAACAAAAAGCCTTATATTGCGCACAATGATTAAGTTTTATGCCTAATAGCATTCCAGCAGTATTTTATCAGACTTAATTTTATATCTTTTTACATTTTAAAGTATAAACCTGTTCGTGAAGTTTGCCTTTTTTTTCTGCGCGCTTTTTGTTCTTATGTTCCAATTAACGCTAGCACAAGAACAAGGCCTGCCAGCAGTAACAGCAAAATTTGACAAAGATTTTGTTCTCACTCTGAGTGGTACGGTTGGCCTAAACGGAGAATACACTGCATCATTAGAAGAGCACAACTTCACAAATTTTGAGGCAGCTAAAACCTACTGGAACTATCTTCGCGACAACTTGGTGCATTTTGCGCTTATACAAAAGGACAAGACCCTCTACGTAGTCATCTATCCGCACACGCAGTATGTGCGAGGGTGGCTTCTTACCGACTGGAATGCTTATTTTGAGCAAAACAAGACAAAGTACTCCAGTGCCTTTAAAGACTTTAAGTAAAGAATTAAAAAAAAATACCAAAGATGAACAAGACATTTACTCAAAGATTGCTAATATTTCTCACGCTTTTTTTGTTTGGGCATCTATCTTTTGCTCAAATAGTGGGCGCTGATGTCTATTTGCAAGGCCAATATGCAGAGGTGGGTATCTCTAGCTGCGGCAAATTTGGTACAGAGATTACCGCCCCTCCTCTTGGCCCTTATGGTGCTTATCACCCAAACATTGGTACAACGCTTGGCTTCGTTTCTGATGCAGGCAAAAACGGTTGGGGCACAGCAGGCCCTGCTATTCCATACTTAACAGGTGGCACGGTTACGCTCCCTAATTATTGTGGAGATTATTTTCGGCCAGGAACACCCGAAGAAGGTTTTGTTGTGCGTGTCAATGGCACTAACTACATCAACAATGGCTCGTCTGGTTGTGCTGGTGCCATGATACCTGGTTCGGTTACTGACTACGCTATTTCTGCATCTATGGCCAAAGGTACTTGGGTAGGCAATATTGCCGTACCGGGTGGTACGGTTACCATTTCGGCCGAAACTACCGTTAAAATCAACAAAACCTACTTCGTTACGATTGTAACGATAACCAACAACTCGCCCAATCCAATAACAGACGTATATTATATGCGTACGCTTGACCCTGATAATGACCAGCCATGGTCTGGAGATTTCACTACACGTCATCGCATTACGAACAGACCTACAACACCTGTAGTAACTCCTGCAGACTGCTATGCAAACGTATCTTCGCAGGGCGGGGCCGCTGGCGGTACCAATAGTGGTTGTTATTTAGCCTTGGGCGCAAAGGATTCACGCGCCAGAGCTGCTTTTGGTGGTTTCACCAACACTGACCCTGTCGCTATTTGGGACGGAACAGGTGGTTTTACGAACACATTAGGAGCAACTGGCTATGCTGATGAAGGTAATTCTTTATCCATCAAAATAGGCACAATGGCTGCAAGTACCTCTACAACCGTAGGCTTTGCCTATTGTATGAGCGAGGCTGAATTGACAGAAGCGCTTGATGCAACTGCCGAATCTACAATTGCTACAGCTGATGGTGCAGATATTTCATACACCAGCGGAACTAACTTGTGCGAAGGTTCAGCCGTTACTCTGAATGTTTCTGGTGTGGCTGGCTACAACTGGGTCTGGTCGCCAGGCACTTATCTGAACACAACAACAGGCGCAACAGTTATATGTACTATGCCTGCGGGAGGTGCAGGAGTAACTTATACTGTAACCGGCACTAGCCCTTGTAACCCTACTGTGGTGAGAACTATAACAGTGAATCCGACGGCACCTGCCCCTACGCCACTTATGACTCCTACAACGATTTATTGCGAACAGAAAACCACCTTAACAGCTGCTTATAACACAACGGGGCTTCCTGCTGGTACTGTTACAAGCATAGATTGGTGGTCGGCAGTGTCAGGTGGGGCACTTTTGGCTGATAATTCCTTAACTTATACCACACCATTTTTGTATAGTAACACCACCTATTACGCCGACCAGTATAGTTTTACTGCCGGTTCTGGTGGGGGTGTTTTGCCTTATGATGAAACCTTCGAGCAGGTTATAGCCGCCACTACCTACACAACTGACCAGATTCCAGTACCTGCTACGGGTATGTCTGAATGGTCATGGGACGTAATAACGGGTTCTGCACGAATGAGAATTGGCGCACCGAGCATCACGGCAACAGAAGGTATGCGCTGTTTGACCTTAGATAGAAATGGGTCTGGTGCGGCTTCTTCGGGTGAGGCAGTTATTCAGTTAAACTTAGGAGGCTACTCCAGTGCAACCGATTTAACCTTGCAGTTTAATTACCTCAAGCATGGCGCTATGGCTGCTGGCGATTTTATGGTGCAGGCGCGTAAATCTACAGCTTCAGCTTGGATTAATGTCGTTGATGTATCCACACTGCCCGCAGTAGTAGGCACTTGGGGACTCTCACCCGTATATGACCTTGACGCACTACTTGGAGTAGGTGGTTTTGGCACAGACTTCCAGGTTCGTTTTAGAGTAAATAGTGTTGATAATGCGGCTACAGCCATGGCTACTCTGAAAGGGTTGTCTATCGATGCAGTTAAGATACGTGGTACTGAAAATATTGCACCACGTACTTGCCGTAGTACACGAGTTCCTGTAACGGTTACGGTGAACCCCTTACCGTTGCCCACCGCCACTACCTCATACACAATCTGTAGTGGTGCTAGCCAGACCATGACAGCCACCAAGACAACCGGTTTGGCTTCAAATCTGTTGCAATGGTACAATGCTGCTGCTGGTGGAACTCTATTAGCTACTGGCTCACCTTATAGCGTAACACCTGCTACTACCACTACTTATTATGTCCAAGAAACTTCCCCTCTGCTTATAGACCAAACCTATAACTTTGTAGCAGGTTCGGAAGGTTGGACTGCAGGGCAAGGTTGTACTGCCAGCGCATGGCTGACTCCCGGCACTTGGTCTTGGGGGTCTGATGGCGGTACTGGCGCTATGATATCGCTTGCAACAGACTATACCACACAGGAACTTCGCTCCCCTATTTATGATGTTACACGTGAAGCCTCTATAGGAGCAAATATTGAACTGTCTTTCCACCACCGTTCTACGCTGTTCAAATACACGGATATGTGGGGCTGGACAAACGCCGATTGTGGTATGGTAGTTTATCGTTTTGGTACTGGCTCGGTAGGCAGCCCTACATGGGGTACTTGGCAGAAGTTCACACCCACCACTTTCCCGTATAACACTCTTGCTCATTGGCTGAATGTAGACCCTTATTTGACTGCTATCAGTCCTTGGGGCTGTAGTAGTTCATCGCAAGATGTTTTTTCTGGCACGTATGGCTATACAACCTCTTTGGCCAACATTACTGTACCGTCTAATGCGGTAACCATGGAGGTTGTTCTTTATGCTGATTATGATTGGTTAGACCCATCGAATACATGGTATGCAGTACCAGTAACTACAGGTAGTTGGTATGTAGATTGGGTTCGCTTACGTTCTTTGACAACAGGCCCGCTCTGCGTAGGTCCGCGCCGTGCTGTTACTGTAAACGTTGCCTCTAATCCAACCAATAACAACTTCTGTAATGCAGCAACAGCTTCGGTGGGCTACAACAGCTTCTACTCAAACCGTTGCGCCAATGCACAAGCCAGCGAGCCTAGCACACCAACAAGTTGCTTCCGCACCAATGGCGGCACAAATGCGGGAGTTAGTCATTCTGTTTGGTTTCGCTTTACTAGCCCAGTAACACAAGTTTATGGTGCTTGCATCTATTATGGAACAGATGCAGCAAATGTTCCTACTGGCGGTCAGTTTGACTCTGAAATGGCTATGTATAGTCTTACGAGTGGTAGCTGTGCGACTAATGCCAACTTTACAGGCGCTGGCCCCATCACACTAACGCAAATTGCTTGTAACGATGACGGTGCATTAGTACCAGCCATTCACGGCCCGTGGGGTGTGCGCTCAGCCTTTAACTGTGGGTCTATAACAGCTGGCACTACGCGGTATTTTCAGGTGGACGGTGCATGGCGAGTGGCTGCGGGTACGAAAGGTGCACGTATGGATGCATTCCCTGGCGCATCTGAATCTGATGATTTTGTACTGCACATCTTCCCTATAACTCTTTTGGACGTAGATTGGGTTAAATTCACTGGTAAGTCAGCCAACAACGGTAATTTATTGGAATGGATAACTGCCAATGAATACGGTACGAAAGAATTTGAGGTTCAACGCTCAACAAATGGCAAAACTTTTAGTTCAATTGGTAAAGTTACAGCAAAAGGAGGCGTGAATAACAACTATGCTTTTACGGACAGCAACCCTCTAGCGCGTTCTTACTACCGCTTGCGTGAGGTAGGAATAGATGGTAAAGAGCATTTCAGTAAAGTGATTGTTCTTGACAAAAGCGCTCGTTTTGGTATCCTGAGCATCAGCCCTAATCCGGCCAGAGATGTAGCAGAGGTGCAATACACAATAGAGGAAGCTGCTACTGTAAAGCTAGAACTCTTTGATGCCATAGGTAGATTGATGCTCTCTTCAGAGATAAATGCAACGGTAGGAGTTAATTCAACTGCTCTCAATGTAGCTACTCTGGCCAATGGCAACTATGTACTAAGTCTTACGAGTGGTACTCATAAAGCCACAGGCAAACTAGTCAAAAAGTAACCTGTTTTCAGAAATGATGTAAAAAAAAAGACTGTTAGACGAGATTCTTACAGTCTTTTTTTTTGGATATTCTTTATTCAAAAAGCAATCAATAAAAGTGAATTCTAGTTCAAAGTTATCTTTATTCAGAGCCATTTTTTGAGCGCACTACTCAAATCTTGGCGCTGTCGTATTTTATCTTGTAGTTTCAAAAAGCCGCCAATCAGGGCTTCTGGGCGCGGCGGGCAGCCTTGCACATAAACATCAACAGGAATGATTTTGTTTACTCCCTTCAAAACATGATAACCATGCTCCCAATAGGGGCCACCACAGTTGGCACAGCTACCCATTGAGATAACATAACGCGGTTCAGGCATTTGTTCATACAAGCGCCGCACGCGGTCTGCCATTTTGAAAGTAACAGTTCCTGCCACTATCATCACATCGGATTGACGCGGTGAACTCTTTGGAATAATGCCCAGCCTGTCCAAATCGTAATGGCTTGCGTAAGTAGACATCATCTCTATAGCGCAACAGGCTAAACCAAAGCTCATAGGCCAAAGCGAGGACAAACGCGCCCACGTGAGCAAATCCTCTAGTGGTGCTATCAAAAGGGCACCCTCTCCTGTTTTTGTAGGTTGTAAAGCACTATTTTCTTGCATAGAAAACCAGATTATAACGTGTTTAAGTGCCGCAAAAAGTTTTGTAACCGGCTTCTGTTTCAGGCGGGAGCTGATAGTGGCTCAAGCCTTGCTTATTTTGATAAGGCGTACGCCAAACTTCCAAAAGCTCGTGCAAAAGGCCAAAATTTTGGTGCTGGCTGGCGTTCTCTAGGGCTTCTTCTACCAAATGATTGCGTGGAATGAAAGCAGGATTGTGTGCGGCCATAATCGCGGTCGCTTTCAAAAGTCCACCGTCATTTTCTAAAACGCGCATTTTCCATTTTTCTAGCCAAGCTGCAAACTCTGGGCTGTTGTATGCACTACTAGGAAATTGCTGTGTCCTCAGCCATAAAAAGGTATTTGTGTAGTCAGCACCTCTATTTTGCATAAAATCAAGTAGTTGCTGGGTGAGCAAAGCGTCTTCGGAGCGGGGTTTGTCTATACCTAGCTTTCTGCACATCATCAAATGCCTTCTGCTCTCAAAAATGGATTTGAAGGAATCTAAAAGGATACGTGCTTTTTGCGTAGCGACTTCAGGCGTTTCGTCCAAAAGTGGTAATAAAGCACCAGCCAAACAAGCCAAATTCCAAAGCGCTATCGTGGGTTGATTTCCAAACGCATAACGCTTTTGGGTATCAATAGAGCTAAAAACGGTTTCGAGATGATAAGCATTCATAAAGGCACAGGGGCCATAGTCAAGCGTTTCGCCTGCAATGCTCATATTGTCCGTGTTCATGACCCCATGCACAAAGCCTACGCGAAGCCAATGTATTATCAAATCAATTTGCCGATTCATAACTGCCTCTAAAAAAGCGAGCGGCTGATTGTCTGAGTTTTCTAGTTCGGGATAATGCCTTTTAACCGTGTAAATCAATAACTCAGAGAGCATTTCTTTGGGTAAGAAATTTCGTGCGTATTCAAATGTACCTACACGTATGTGGCTGGCTGCTACCCGCGTAAGTACTGCGCCTTTATGGGTCGTTTCGCGGTAAACTGGTTCGCCTGTACCAACAACTGCCAAACTCCGCGAAGTAGGTATGCCCAAATAGTGCATGGCTTCGCTCATAACGTATTCGCGCAGCATGGCGCTTATGGTCGCTTTGCCGTCGCCTCTTCTAGAAAATGGTGTTTGGCCAGCTCCTTTGAGTTGGATGTCGTAGCGTTTCTGATAAGGGGTAATCTGCTCGCCCAGTAAAATGGCTCTGCCATCTCCAAGCATGGTAAAATGTCCAAACTGATGACCGGCATAGGCTTGTGCAATAGGCTCGGCATTTTCGGGAAGTATGTTTCCCGAGAGCCAACTCGCTATTTGTTTGGAGGTGAGCGCCTCCCAGCCAAAGCCTAATTCCGTTGCCAAAGTTTGGTTCAAAAGTAGCAAACTGGGCAGTGGCACTTCATCGGGCGGGGTATGGCTAAAAAAGAGTTTAGGCAACTGCAAAAAACTATGTTCTAGTTGCCAACCAGCATTTTTGTTCATGTTGAAAAAGACTTGTGGTTGTCTGCAAACACAGCGTAAGCCTGCATCAAAATTGTGCTTTTTTTTATTGATAACCAAAAAAAGGAGTAATTTGTTAGCTTCTGAGCTTAGCCAAAAGACAATTTACTGGCTCAAGAACCAAATTTTCTTTTTTGAGAATAGCCTCTTTGATTCGTTCGCAGGCATGAATAACTGTACTGTGATGGCGCTTGCCAAAATAGAATCCAATTTGCGTGAGCGATTGTTCAGAATACTGCTCTGCCAAATACATGGCAATATGGCGCGCTAAAGCAATTTCACGGCGGCGGCTTGCCGAAAGCATATCGCTGACGCTAATCTTGAAGTACTGCGCTACCACACGTTGTACGTCTTCTATGCTCATTTTAACTTTACTTTCGTGTGGATTTACTTCGTTGAGGGCAGCTTTAATAAAAGGCAAATCAATAGTGGTTTTTGTAAGTTGAGACTTGATGAGAATATTGTTGATGAGACCGTCTAGCTCGCGGATAGTTGCGTGAAAATGCGTTGCCAGATAGTCTATAAGAATAGGGTCTATTTGTTGTTTTTCAGAGCTTAGGCGCACCATGATGTAGCGTTTGCGCAAATCTTGCTCTGGCGCTTCAATAGTGGCACTAAATCCCCCTTTGAAGCGCGAAATTAGTCGCTCTTCTAGTCCTTTTAGGGCAGCAACGGGGCAGTCGGAGGTCAGGACTATCTGCCTGCCAGTTTGGTGCAAATGATTAAATATCTGAAAGAAAGTGTCTTGTGTTTTTGTTTTACCGCTCAGAAATTGGATGTCGTCCACTATGAGGAGGTCAACCTCCATATAGAGATTAATCAAAGATTGTATATTATTTTCTTTGAGAGCTTGGATATAATCAGTAACGAATCGTTCAGCAGAGGTATAGATGATTTTTTTGTCAGGATAATTCTTTTGTGCATGGTTAGCAATGGCTTGCGCTAAGTGCGTTTTACCCAGACCACACTGCCCCTGAATCAATAAAGGATTAAAAGCAGTTCTACCCATGCAGTTGGCAGCCGTGTGAGCGGTGCTTTTGGCCACTTGGTTAGAGGCTCCCTCTACAAAACTATCAAACGTATATTGCTCATTGATAGGGAACTGTTTAAAATAACGTGTTTGTGCGCCAAAAGTAGGGTTTATTTCTAACTTAGGTGTATTCGGCGCGAGCGGAAACTTATTGGATTCCTTTCCTCTGTTGGGTAACTGAGCATAAGAGCCTGATGCTTGCTGTGGTGCAGTCATTGCGCCCTGTGCAACTGCATTGTTTGATTTAGCGGCTGTATTTGGCTTGGGCTGAGGCACATAATATTCAAACTTACCATTTTCGCCCATAACCTTCTTGATGGCTGAAGCCAAAGCCTCCAAATGATTTTGTTCAATCCATTCGCAATGAAACTTGGAAGGAGATTGCACGGTTAAAATATTGTCAATCAGGCGTATAGGTCTGAGTGGCAAAAACCATGTTTGAAAGGCTTGTGCTGTTACTTGTTCTCTGATAACAGTTAAGCAATTTTTCCAAATAGAAGCGCAATCACTTATCATAATAATCTCTTTATGTTAATGCAAAACGATGAACTCGCGCTCAAACTTTGCAGAGGATTTCTTTGTTGGTCGCTATTCTAATAGACAATAATTCCAAGACCTTAAAAAATTAAGGTTACAGAAAATTGTACTCTTTTGTTATGTTTATAATCAGTTACTTAGCGTACTTTATGAAAGCAAATTTGGCCTCTGCTAAAAAAGTGCTAATATGATTAAGTAAGGCCAATATTTTTGCCTTTTGGTTTTACAAAGGTGTGGGTTTTATTTAGAATATAAAATTGATTTTTCTAACGATTGCTTGTATTCTTTCTTAAAGAGTACCATACTTACTAAAAAAAGTGCAATGTTGGTTGTAAACCCGCATATACGTTTTTGAACTTTTCTCTTTGAACTCCTTGTTAATAAGCCGTTACACTCATTAGAACAGTCCAAGCCAACACCAATGCAAGAGCAAGTTTTGCTGAGTTGCATGATTCTAATTATTTACTTAAAATACTTGTAATCAGATTTTTATGCTTTATTTTTGATTTCAAGCCTAATTTTGGCCTTTTTGAAAAAATGACATCTATCTTACTGATAATCAACATTATTGTATTACAATAAATAAATATTTTTTTTTGTTCTAAAAATTTGCATTGTTCATTTTAAATTTGGGTAGTAATATCGTATATGCCTTTGAAGCAAAAAATAATATGATGGAACAACAGCTAGTCCTCTCTGAAAAGTGTCTGCCACAGATTTAAGCTAAATCAAGGAGAATAGTTTACCTATTTTAGGAATGCCTTGACGGCCTTTGAATGACTTGTCTTCTCTACTTTTTGCCTTCATTCAGAACTGAAGCGCGAGCTGAAAGTTCCGACCGTAGGTCATAGCAAAAAAATCAAGAAATTTTAACGACAACATTCTTGTTCAAATTACTGATAATAAATTTCTTAGATATATGTTTAGGGACAGCTAACTACTCATTGACTATATATCCCTACTCCAAAAAAATAGGGGTTTAGGACTCTCTTGGGTGTCGTTCACGTCCTGCCATTCTATCCAACAAGGTGGCATTTTTGAGCAAACATCAAAGCCAGCAGCACGCCAAAATCTGTCTAAAGGGCGGTAATTATTCGGTTTAAGGGGGTGGTTGAGAGGGCGTTCTACGTGGCATAATACCACTTTTTCATACAGATTCTGTTCGCGAACATTATCAATAAAAATTTTCATCAATTTTTGGCCTGAACCTTTTTGACGGTATTCAGGCTTTAACAAAATCTCACTCAAATAAAAAATAGAGGATAAATTTGCTCCAACAGCCTCCCATGGTGCTTTTATTTCTGCACTCTCATCAGCCATACAAAGCCCTGCTACCATTCCTACCACCTGCTCATTCAGTAAAGCCTTGACCAGCAGTGTTGTTTTTGCTTGTTGGAACTTAGCCAAATAGGCTTGTTCATAACGCATTTCACCTTCATAAAGGTAAGGGTAGGCTCTGAACAACTGCATACGCAAACGCGCTAACTCCCCGAGTTCTGGGTCAGAAAGCGCGTTTTTAAGTTCAAACACATCAATTTGTTTCATCAAGAAACCTGTCTAGTCAATAGTGGCGATGCACTTTAGCTCAATGGCGATGGGTGTGGGCAGGCAGTTAATTTCTACCGTTGTACGGCAGGGCAAATTATCCTTGAAATACTCAGCATAGAGCCTGTTGTAGGTTTTAAAGTCATCTTTCATGTTAGTCAGAAAAACCGTAACGTCTACGAGCTTTTCCCAACTACTGCCAGCTTGTTCCAGAATGAGTTTGACGTTTTTGAACACAGAATGGCATTGCGTTTCAATATCATAGCTCACAATATTGCCTTGTTCATTCAGCTCCACACCTGGTATCTTTTTGGTGCCGCGCTCGCGTGGACCTACACCAGAGAGAAATAGCAAATTGCCAACTCGCCTTGCGTGAGGATAAAGCCCCACAGGCTCAGGGGCTTTGTCAGAGTTGATGATGTCTGAAGCCATTTTCTTTATCTCAAGTTGAGTTTTTGGCCGTCTTCAATAAACTTTTTGAGACCAGCGTCTGTGAGAGGGTGGTTGAATAAATCCAAAAACACTTTAGCGGGTGCAGTAACAACGTGCGCGCCAATTTCTGCACAACGCAACACGTGCATAGGGTGGCGCAAAGAGGCCGCCAGAATTTCGGTGTCGTAGTCGTAGTTGAGGAATATGTCATTGATTTTTTGAATCAAATCTAAGCCATCTGTAGAAATATCGTCCAGCCTGCCCACAAAAGGCGATACATAACTTGCGCCTGCCTTGGCAGCAATGAGTGCTTGGGCAGCAGAGAAAATAAGCGTGCAGTTTGTTCTGATGCCGTTATTCGTAAAGTGGTGAATGGCGCGAATACCGTCCTTGGTCATAGGCACTTTCACAACGATATTTTCGTCGATATCGGCCAGTTCTTCGCCTTCACGCACCATTCCTACATAGTCGGTGGCTAAAACTTCTGCGCTAATATCACCTTCTTCAACGATTTGGCAAATGGCCTTGTAGTGTGCAAAAATATTGTTTTTGCCTGTAATTCCCTCCTTTGCCATGAGGCTAGGATTGGTAGTTACGCCGTCCAGAATACCCAAGTTATTGATTTCACGGATTTCGTTCAGGTTGGCGGTGTCAATAAAAAAACGCATATCTTCAATTAGTTTAAAGAAATTTTTGAGAATACTCTATTGTAAAACAACATCTTAAGCCTGCTGAGCGAGGGCTTCCAAAAGGTCGTGCTGCGTAATGATATGTACTTTTTCTTGGGCATCGCGAACCAACAAAGCAGGGTTTTCTTTGGTGATAAGAGAAGCCAGCGCATCAAGCGAGTTGTCCATACCTACAAACTGAAAAGGCGCTCCCATCACTTCTCCCACGCTTTTTTGGCGCACGTCGGGGTTTTCTATGAGCAGAGCAAGAATTTTAGAATCGATGAGGCTGCCTACAATATCGCCGTTTTCTTCAACAGTCATTTGCGAAATACCTGCTTTGTGCATGGCAGCAATAGCTTGGCCTACGGACTGCTTGGTGCTCAAAGAGATAAGCTGAGAAGCCTCAGAACGATTCTTGACGATGTCGCGAGCTGTTGAGAAAGAGCGCTCCAAAAAGCCGTGGTCTTTCATCCAGCGGTCGTTATATACTTTGTTCAAATAACGTGTGCCGTGGTCTGGCAAAATGATAACCATCACATCATCTTCTTTGAGGTGTTCGGCAGCGTATTCTAAGGCACCAAAAACCGCCGACCCACAAGACCAACCTACAAAGAGACCTTCTTCGCGCGCCAAACGCCTTGTCATAAGGGCAGCATCTTTGTCAGTAACCTTAATGAACTGGTCAATAAAACTAAAATCAACATTTTTGGGCAAGATGTCTTCTCCTATGCCTTCGGTGAGGTAAGGGTAAATCTCCTTTTCGTCAAAAATACCCGTTTCTTTGTACTTTTTAAACACAGACCCGTAAGTGTCCAAGCCAATGGTTTTAAGATTTTTATTTTGCTCTTTCAAATATTTGGCTGTTCCACAAATAGTGCCGCCTGTGCCTACACCTGCTGCAAAGTGCGTGATTTTACCAGCAGTATCTGCCCAAATTTCGGGGCCTGTAGTATCATAGTGCGCGGCCGTATTGGAGAGATTGTCGTATTGATTTGGATAAAAAGAGTTGGGAATTTCTTTGTTTAAGCGGCGCGCCACAGAATAGTAGGAGCGGGGGTCGTCTGGTGTTACGTTGGTAGGGCAGATGACCACCTCAGCGCCCAAAGCACGCAATACGTCTATTTTTTCTTGCGATTGTTTATCTGAAACAGTAAAAACACACTTGTAGCCTTTTTTGATAGCAGCTAGCGCCAAGCCCATGCCTGTATTGCCAGAAGTACCTTCAATGATAGTACCACCTGGTTTAATGAAGCCTGCTTTTTCGGCATCTTCAATCATGCGGATGCCGATGCGGTCTTTGATGGAATTGCCCGGATTAAAATATTCTACCTTAACGAGAATTGTTCCCTTTATGCCTTTGCTGACGCTGTTGAGGCGAACGAGAGGAGTGTGCCCGATGGCATCGACGATGGAAGCGTGATATTTCATAGTGCTATGTCTTTTTGAGATGAGCCGCTGCAAAATTATAAATATTTTGAACAAAACAGATTATAGAGCAGTATATAAATTTGGTTTTGGTCAAATCTCAGGCCGCTCTATTCAAAAAATGATGATGGCAACTAAAACGCTACCGTCTTGGCTGCATTTTTTGGGCTAGTCGGAATCTGCACGCTGTATGTTTTACCAGACTTTACATCAAGCCTATAGTCTTTTATCCAAGGATTGTAATATTTTAGTAATTTATAGCTCATGCCATAAACTTTAGCAAAGTCCACCCAGCTTGTAACGGTTTGTGTAACTGTATGAATTTTGGTGCTTTCGCGCTCATAGAGTTCTGTTTGAGGAATATTAAAATGGTACTTTTTAGGGTTAGACATAATTTCTTTGAGGGCTAAAATTCTATAGACGTAGCGCGCTGTTTCGGGGTTTAGGTGTATGTCATAATAGCTTGCTGCTTTCTGGTTGGTAAGTGCTTGCTGTACACCAAAAACACCCATGTTATAAGATGCAGCCACGATTGTCCAGTTATTAAGTAGGCGGTTGGCATCTTGCAAGTAGCGACAGGCCGCATAAGTGGAGCGCACAGGGTCTAGGCGTTCATCTACTTGCTCATTTATTTCTAAGCCGAGTTCGCGCCCTGTTTTCTCCATAATCTGCCAGTAGCCAAGCGCACCCATGTAAGAGCGCAAATTTTCTAAGTTACTCTCTATAACTGCCAAATACTTGAAGTCATCTGGAATGCCTTTTTCTTTAAATACTTTTTCAAAAACAGGAAACCAACGGTTAGCGCGTTTGATGATAAGGGCAGTTTCAGAATGACGATACACGTTGAGGTAGAGCTCTTTTTCAAAGCGTTCGCGCACTTCTACCTCATGCAGCGGCACGTTCTCACCACAAAAATTCATCTGTTTTGGCGAAGTAATGCCTACTGCCCAGCCAGGTATTGAATTGTTGGTATTGACTTGGCTTTTCTCTTGTATGTTGATTATTTGTTCATAAAAAACAAAGCCCATAAGAGCAATAAGCGATAGGTAAAGCAAAAAAGCGTGCATACGGCTGAGATTATGCGCCCCTCTCAACCAGTTTAGAAAAGTACCCATTTTAAATTCTTCTTAGATTCTAGTAATAAAATACCATGCTTGCAGAAAGCCTAAATGCCAGCAGATGACACAACATTTTGACAGGTGCAAATATACACAACAGCACTACTTCGCGCAAAAAAATTGATGATAACTCTTGACATAAAATGAGTTTCAGGTTAAGGCGCAAGTTTTTCAAAAAAACACAGAGGGAATTTCAAAAAATACCTTGCTTTTTTATTCTCTGTTTGTAAATTTGCAAAGCAAAATGGACAGATACCTATCAAAATATTTCTCAAAACAAGATGCAAAGCAACAGTAAACTTTTGGTGGCAGATGTAGTTTCGCAGAACTTCCAGAATGCAGCTCTTTTGGATAGCCTCGGTATCTCTTTTTTTGAGCACGAAGATAAAAGTTTGCATGAACTTTGTTGTTCTTTTGGCATTGAGCCTACTTTTTTAGGAACTTACCTGCGTGAGGGTAATCTGAAGCCTTCAAAGGCTATTTTTTGGTTTCCTGAGCGCTCTGCCCCTGATGTTTTAGAACATCTTTGTGCTTGGCATAAGTATTTTGTTCATCAAAAGCTCCCTTATATGCAGCGCTTGGTAACTGCTGCGCTCCGTGCCCCAAGCCATTGCAAAGAAAGCAGAGTCATTGCCAATGATTTAAATATTGCGCTACCCCTTTTTAATCAGGACTTTATCGAACATATTGAAGAAGAGGAAAAGGGGCTTTTTGCTTATATTAACTGCCTTCATACAGCCCAAACTCAGCACTGGGCATTTTTGAAAACAGCCTGGTATATTTTTGTAAAAAAATTATCTATCAAGCAGTTTGGTGAGCATCATTTGGAGGAGGACGACTGTATGAAAGGTATTAGAGAACTGACTTCTGACTATAAACTACCGCCGAACGCCTCTCTGGCATTGACGGTGCTTTATGCTGAACTCCAAGACCTTGAGGCAGAACTGCTCGCGCACGCACAAACTGAAAATGACATTTTGATGCCTCTTGCCGCCGATTTAGAAGCTGCCGTACTTCAGAAATGTGCTCGTGTTCGTTTGTTACAATAAATTTTGTCATTGGCGGACTTTTTGTAGGCATTTTAAAGCCTAGTAGCTAGAAGCCTCTATAAATTCAGGAATCAAAAAAACGACAGCCTGAGTTTAAATTATTTAGTGTACCGATACAATGCCATGACCTGTTTTTTAGTTTATTCAATAGAGTTTACGCTTTTTGATTGACAGAATTAAAAGGCTTGGTTTTATAAAACTAAATACATTAACATTACATTTGCAGAGTTGGCTGCTAAAATGGTCTTAAATTTGGGCACATCAATATTCTTTTGTGATTTTTAAACCAAAACTCACACACTCACAAATCACTCTAAAAATAGAAGTAATGAAAACTGTTACAAAATTTATAACACTTCTTTCATTTTTGGGCGCTATGTTCCTGGGGCTTTCGGCAGAGGCGCAAACAATAGGCAAGGTGCAAATCAACAGAGGGAGTCGTTATACACGCACGCACATTGTTACGCTGCACATTGCGGGCTTTAATGTGGACAAAATGATGATTAGCAACTTTAGTGATTTCCGTGATGCACACTGGTTGCCTTATACACCTAAAATTTATGGTTGGTCTTTGAATGACAAAGAAGGCGAACAGATGATTTACGTCAAGTTCAAATCAAAAGAGCAAGGCAAGGTATCCGAAGTTTTAAACGACGCTATCACGCTAGATGCAACCGCACCAACTGGTGGCAAAATTAAAATAGATGTACCAGACGGTACGCTCAATCAAGTAGATAGTATTCAGACTGTAGACCTGAAGCTAGAGTGCCAAGAGGCTGCTTATATGATTTTAAGTAATTCACGCTCTTTTTTCCGCAAAAGATGGCAAACTTACAAGCCAGACATGAAAGACTGGGTACTGAGTAATAGTGCAGATGGCGAAAAAATGATTTTTGCTAAATTTAGGGATAAAGCCGGCAATATTTCTGAAATTGCGATGGACAAAATTATCATTGATACGCAAGGCCCTTTCAGAACCAAAATTGTTATCAACAATGACGAAGAGTTTACGGCCGACAGCACCGGCAAAGTAACGATAACGGCCGTCGGTACTGGCATCACACAGATAAAACTCTCCAATACCAAAGATTTGAGTAAAGCCGTTTGGCAGCCATACAAAAAAGTGATTCCCTGGCAGTTAGCCAAAGGCGACGGTACAGCCATTGTCTATGCTGTTTTTAAAGATGGTTCAAACAATCAGTCGCAAGTTATGGACAGTATTGTGGTAGATACCACACCTCCTCAAAAGTGTAGCATTGTTATCAATGAGGGTGATGAAGTTACGCGCCAGCCAGACGGCTTGGTAGAACTTGCTCTCAAAGCCTCCGAAGAGCACCAAGTGCTGATAAGCAATTACAAAGACTTTAGAGGCGCATACTGGGTCTATTTTGATGACCTTGTAACCAACTGGCGTTTAGAGGCTGGTATGGGCAAACGCACTGTGTATATCAAATTTAAAGATGAAGCAGGCAATATCTCCCCCGTATATAGCGACGATATTTTGCTCCAGCGCTAAAAAAACGCTCCTCGTCTAAAAATATACTTGTCATAAAAAACCCTTTCCACAAAGCAGAAAGGGTTTTTTCAATTAAACTTTAAACTTATGCTCATTAAAAAAATTTTCTATTTTTTGTAAACCTCTTCGTCTTTATTGTAAAAGAAGCTCATGTCTTTATGCTTCATAAAAAAACTTTTCAGTTCTGCCGAGCTACTGAAAGTTTCGTCTATGTTATCTGTTACTTCAAAAAGTTTTAACTCGGAAGCGCTCAGCTCCAGCTTATAAAAGTAATATTTGCCGTCTGAAAACATATTCAAAAACATGGTACCACCTAGTTCAGAAATATGGCCTACGTATTTAGTTTTGGTTGAGTAAGCCTTATCTGTGTCGCTCCATTCGTTTTTGGTAACGTCGTATTTATTATCGTCGCTCTTCTCAAAAATGTAAAATGGTGGGTTATCACCAGAGTTTTTTGTCCACTTCCCCATCAACTCACGCTTTATCTTGACACCTACTGGGTCTATGGGGTGTTCGGAAGAATAAGGGCAGGCGGTAAGAACTACCACACAGAACAACATCAGTGAATAAGCTAAGGCTTTGAAATTCAAATATTTCATAATTTTGTTATTTTTTTAGATGACAGAAAAAAGAGTTCATCTTTATTAACATGAACCCTGCAAACATAACGTATTTGCCTACAAAAGTTGTGAATTTAAATATCTGTTTATATGAAACGTGCTTATTTCTTTGCGAAGGCTAGGTCATAAGCCGTATGACTGCGATGCTATAAACATGGTGTAGGCGTTGTATATTTTAGCCTTAATACAACTAAACTGCGCCTATGGCCTGACGCAAACCTTTGAAATACAAAGGACTATGCTGTAAACGGCTACCATACCAAGAAAATAATTCACCGTCCACCAGCATACAGCGCGTGCTGGGGAGAAGCTCCCGCATTTGTAGCAAATGCTTCTCGCGAAAATGATAAGGCTCAGAAGATAAAAACAAAAGGTCTGGCGCTAATGCTTGGATTGCCACTTCGCTGAGAACAGGGTAGCGTTTTTCCATTAACGCATTCATGCAGCCCACAAAAGGCAGCATAGCGCTAATAAAGGTATCTGTTCCTGCTGCCATGTAAGGGGCTTTCCAGATGAGATAAAGTACCCTATGAAAGCTTTGAGGTGAGTCCACTAATAATTTTTCAAAATCTTTGGCAATTCGGCTGCAAATTTTTTCTGCATGGGGCAAATCCAAAACAACACCCAATGCTCGCATCATTTGCAGTGCATCGGTAAGATTGCATACATCACTGACCCAAACCGGCACCTCCAAAGAAAGCATATCTATCAAATCCTTAGGGTTCTCTTCTTTGTTAGCAATAACCAAATCAGGCTTCATAGACAAAATGAGTGCGCAGTCCGCATCTTTTGTCCCACCCACTTTGTTGATTTGACGGCATACCGCTTGTGGGTGAATACAATACTTGGTGATGCCTATCAGCCTTTGCCCTAAGCCAGCTTCTATCAAAAATTCTGTTTGGGAAGGCACCAAAGATACAACACGGAGCGGCCTTTGCGGTAAAGTTAAGCTGCGCCCTAAGGAGTCTTGCAGGATTTGAGGATACATAAAAAAGCCTTTTACTTGCAAATAAAAGGCTTTTTTATAACAAACAAAAACAGAATTACTTCGTGTTGGCCTGAATGTATGAGATGGCCTGACCAACAGTGCTGATATTCTCTGCTTGGTCGTCCGGAATTGAAATACCAAACTCCTTCTCAAATTCCATAATAAGCTCTACAGTATCCAATGAGTCTGCGCCGAGGTCATTGGTGAAGCTCGCTTGTGGAGTAACTTCTGTAGGCTCAACGCCTAATTTGTTTACTATGAGTTCTTTAACTCTTTGTTCGATTGAAGACATTGTATTGAACAATTTTTTTTTGAGTATTCTTATGAAAAGCAGCGCAAAGTAAAAGATAAGTTCCGTTATTGCCAAAAAAAACTGTTCAAACTTTATACAATATCTTATAAAATATCTAAAAATACCGATAATGAAACTATGCGTTTGCTCACATAACAGCCACAAAATCAAAGAGATAAATCAAATCATAGGGCCGCATTATCTGCTTCAAAGTTTAAGCGAAATAGGCTGCCATGAGGATATTCCTGAAACCGCCGACACATTTTTGGGCAATGCCCTCCTCAAAGTCCGCCACGTTTGGCAAAATTATCAGCTCTCTGGTTTTGCCGACGACTCTGGCCTTTGCGTTGATGTGTTGAATGGAGCACCAGGCGTATATTCAGCACGTTATGCAGGAGATGCCAGGCAGGACAGCGATAACTTAAAGCGTGTTTTGGACGAAATACAACCTTTTCAGGAAATTAAAGCGCGCTTTGTATGTGTCATTGCCCTTATTCTCGATGGCCAAGAACACAGCTTTGAAGGCATAACCGAAGGGTGTTTGCTCAAAACGCCCCGAGGCGATGGCGGATTTGGTTACGACCCTATTTTTGTCCCAAATGGGTTTACTCAAACTTTTGCCGAAATGCCAATTACACAAAAAAATGCTATAAGCCACCGAGGCAAAGCCTTAGAACAACTCAAAAACTTTTTAGATACTTTAACGTTCTAGTGCTTATGAATCCAATCCCTATTGTGCTTTTCGTTTATAATAGGCCGCAGCACACCGCCAAGGTGCTAAAAGAACTTTCGCAGTGCCCAGAGGCTGCTCATACACCTATATATGTGTATGCTGATGGCCCTAAGGACAGTGCAAGCGCTGAGCAGCTAGAAAAAATAGAGAACGTGCGCGTGATAGTGCGGCAACAGAGCTGGGCGCAAAATTTAAAACTCATACCCGCCCCGCGGAATAAGGGTTTAGCACCCTCAGTTATGGAAGGGCTTGATGCTGTTTTTGAGCAACATGAGGCTGTCATTGTGTTGGAAGATGATATTGTGCCACAAATAGGTTTTTTGCAGTATATGAATGCTGCTCTTGCACTCTATGAACAAGACGACCAAGTGTTTGGTGTGTCAGCCTTTGCGCATCCTATGAGCCGGCCAGCAGCCCAGCAAACATTCTTTCTGCCCATTGGTGCATCTTGGGGCTGGGGTACTTGGCGACGAGCCTGGAAACGCATGATACGCGACCCTCACGCACTACTCAAGGCTGTGGAAGCCAGAGGCATTGCCCAATACAATTTCGGTGGTTATTACTTTTATGATATTCTGAAAGCACAAGCGGAGGGTAAAATAGACTCATGGGCGTGCCAGTTCCATGCAAGTATATTTTTGGCAGAAGGTCTTTTTCTATTCCCGCATTTATCGCTGGTTAAAAACATCGGTTTTGACAGCACAGGCACACACTGCGAAGAAGATAATTTCTTTTCAAAAACTCCACTTACCAATTTTATAGCTGTTCAAAGACAAACACTTACCTACCAATCCGATGCCCGAAAAGCGGTAGAAGAGGCTTTTAGAACAGAGTTTGGTACACCTAGCTTCTGGCAAAGACTCCGCCATCGTATTTTTGGCAAATAGCTGTTTAGTCGTCGCTTAATATATATATAAAGTGTTTATTATCAGAAAATTAACCAATATTTTTATCTTTAAAATCTACTAGTTTTTAGTCTATTTTGTCAAATAACGGGCAAAACCTCAAGGGCTTTTTACGGCCTGCACTGCCTCGCATCAGACAAAAGCGAATAGCTCAAAGGTCAGACTGTGAGATTTTATGTGCAACTCTGTCATTTATTAAAACCGTGCTTTCCTCAGAATTGCGGGGGTTTTTGAACGAAAGCAAGCTCTTAAATTAACCTCTCTTGAGTCGTCAAAAAGCCCTTTTTGAGTTTTTTAAGTTCTAATTGCCCTCTTTTCACTTTTGTAGATAAACTTTTCTCGCGTTTTCAAATAACTTTTTGTCAAATTCCTTACATCTGACTTTTTGACTAATGATTGTTTTTATACAATTTATTGGGCGTTCCCGCTTCGCGGTCGTTCGTCTTTGGGCTTCGCTTTGCTTCGGTGCTACGCACTAAACCCGCTGCCTCTCTAACGCAAATACAGGCCAATAGACGTACTCAATAACAAAAAAAAGAGATAAAGCCGCAAACCCGCTTGATGCCTAAAAATTGCTTTTGTCCTATTTTGCCTCAGCCATAGGATAGCCGTATCATAGCCGTAGTTGGCCGTACTTTAAAAGTAAAGCCTCTATCTTAGAAAAGTACAATTATTCGCTTCCTAAAACTTACATCTCTTAGAGAGGTTAATTAAGAGCCTGTTTTATAAGAGAGTGAATCAAAGAAAAAGCCATTCGCTGTTTTAGATGAAAAAAGGCTATTTTTTCATCTAAATTGGCCTTTTGCGAGGCTTGATTTTTTTGCTATGACCTACGGTCAAAACTTTCAGCTCGCGCTTCAGTTCTGCATCAAGGCAAAAAGTAGAGAAGAGAAGTCTATCAAAGGCCGTCAAGGTGTTCCCAAAATAGGCAAGCTATCCTCCTTAAATTTAGCTTACATCTGTTGAAAGTGCTTTTTAAGGGAAGACTATGCAGACTTTTAAAGGGACGGCTAATTCCGAGATTATTGGAATAAAGGCTTTGCAACAAGCGTGCGGCAACAAAAAAACCAAAGCGCTGCTTCCTTTCAGAAACAACGCTTAAGTCGTACTCAATAGAATATCAGCTTACTCAGCAGCTACAGTAAAACGGATTTTATGCTTCACGTCTTTATGCAAATTGATGAGGGCTGTGTAGTCGCCTACGTTTTTAACGTCTTCGTTCAAAGAAATTTTACGGCGGTCCACGTCAAAACCACGCACACGGAGTGCATCGGCAATTTGGAGAGGTGTTACTGCACCGAAAATTTTGCCAGATTCACCGGCTTTGGCTTTGATGTCAAGAACGATGTCGCCGATAGCATTGGCTATACTTTGCGCATCATCTTTGAGTTTGGCCAACTTCAAAGACTGTTGTTTGCGAATTTCAGTAACCATTTTACGGTTAGATTCGCTTGCAGAGATGGCAATACCGCGTGGCAAGAGGTAGTTACGAGCAAAACCCGGCTTTACATCTACCACATCGTATTGTGAACCAAGCCCCTGAACTTCTTCTTTAAGAATTACTTGCATGATACAAAGAGCAAAAGAGTTTCAATAAATGCGTGATTGTAAAAGAACAGATTAGAAGCCTTTTTTAAGGCCATCTGCAACGTAAGGCATTAAGCCCAAAAAGCGCGCGCGCTTGATAGCAATGGCTACCATGCGTTGATACTTTTCGCTAGTGCCAGTATAGCGACGCGGCGTAATTTTACCTTGATCGCCCACAAACTTCATCAAGAAGTTAGGGTCTTTGTAATCAATGTAGCGGATACCGCTGCGCTTAAAACGGCAAAACTTTTTCTCTTTGCCTTTTTGTGAGCTGTGAATAGGTTCATTAACGAGTGTCATGTTGCTATTTGCTTTCTACGGCGTTTGAGGTGGTCTTTGTGTCGGCATCTTTCTTTTTGAAAGCGCCACTCCTGCGTTTCTCATTGTAAGCCATAGCGTGCTTATCGAGCGAAACGGTCAGGAATCGCATAACGCGGTCGTCGCGTCTGAACTCAGTAGCGAGTGTTGCAATTACCTGTGGTGCAGCCTGAAACTCTAAAAGGGTATAAAATCCGCTTTGTTTACCCATCATGGTATAAGCGAATTTTGTAAGCCCCCAGTTCTCATCATTGATGATTTTTGCACCATTCTGCTCAAGAATTTTTTTAAACTTATCTCGAACTTCACTATACTGAGCCTCAGACAATACCGGACTAACAATAAAAACAGTTTCGTAATTACGTAAAGCCATTATTGAATAAGGGTTTAAAATTTGAAAGCGCAAAGGTAAGCAATTTTTGAGCTTTGCAAATACTTTTATGACTTTTTTTAGAATTAAAATCAATGCCGTCCTGCATAATATAGATATTGAGGATTTAAGAATGTTTTATTTCAAAACTTACCTATGAGGTGCAAAAAAACGTCCCTCCCAAAAAAATTGACAAAGTTCTAAAAAATACTATCTTGCGTTGCTTACACCATTGAGCCAAGAAGCCCAACTCAAGCAGATTAAATTCAATATCAAGTCAAAGATTTTTTGCTGGATTCTACCACAATAAGCCTTTCTCTTTTTGATTTGGCTAAGTACAAAATGGCCAAAGGCGCGATAAAGAGATGAACCTCTCAATGAACCAAAAAAAAAGGTTTTAGAAAGCCTTGTATGAGAGATGCTTTTTTGAAAAACAAAAAACATACTGAATCAATCCTAAGGCAATATCTTAACAAATTTAAAAATGTTTAGGGCGGCATTGCACAAAAATTTATATCTTGCGCCTCTTTTTTACTTCATCAACCAACTCTTATACATTTTTTTCGTTTATTTGCAGACAGAATGCCTTAGTTCTAATTCTTGTTTTGGACTTTTTAAAAGCCTTTTCTCATGTCCTTGTTTGACCGCCTCAAAAACATAATAAGAGCCAATGTGAACGACTACAACTACTCGGACGAGGAGTTGGATAGCATTGACAAAGAATATGATAAGTATATCAAAAATCAGCAGGGAGCAGAAAAAAAGACCTATGCCAATGGGTTTAATGATGTGCCACAAACTAATCCCAAAGAAATTGAAGAAAGAAGGCATTATGCTGCATTAGGCCTGATGTATGGGGCTGATTTTGAAAAAATTAAAGCGGCTTATAAAGGATTAATGAAGCAGTACCATCCTGATAAGTTTCATACCCAGCCCGATAAGCTGAAACACGCGCAGGAACAAACCCAGCGTATTAATGCTGCTTACTCTTATTTTAAGGCAAAATATAACAAGGCTTAAAGACATTTAAGGTTCAGTTGAAACAAAAATGAGGATGCTGATATCCTTTGAGGTATTCAGAAAGAACAGAGTTTTGCTGAAATATACCCAAAGTGCGGATAGAGTGTTTAAAATTTTTCAAAGGTTATTTAGACGACTATATAGAATGTTGAGTTTTTTAAAAAAATTATTCAAAATAGGTGAAGCCGAAGCCCAAAATTATTTGGACAAGAAGGAAGACCCCATGAAAATGTCTGAACAGGCGGTGCGCGACCTCAAAAGGGAGCTAGCAGAAAGTTTGAGGGCTTTGGCTGAAATTAAAACCATTACGATAAACGCCAAGCGAGAAGCCGATATGAACAGGCGTGGGGCAGCAGAATATGAACAGAAAGCTATCTTGCTTCTACAAAAAGCCAGTGTGGGCGAAATAACAGAGGCAGAAGCAGACCGTTTGGCAGAGCAAGCACTTGCCCAAAAGAGCAGACTAGATGCACAAGCCCAACAGAGCGAAACGAACTTACAGAACTACGAGGGGCTTGTTAATAAGTTGGACGACAACGTGCAAATGCTCAAATCCCAGATTACAAGTATAGAGCAAGAAGTTCGCTCGTTGCGGGCACGTTCTAAGGTAAGCGAAGCCACTAAGCGCCTACACGAGCAAATGTCTCATCTGAACGAAGGTGGTGCCTTACAACATATTGAAAAAATGCGGCAGCGCGTTGAGAACCTCGAGATTCAGAACGAAACGAATCAAATGCACTTACATACCAGCACAGATGCCAGCAGCTCCTCACTAGATGCTGAAATAAATGCTTTGCTTGGAATTTCGGGGTCTGAAAAACCTGCTGGCCTGCCGCCCTCTAGCGCTCTACAGCAGCTCAAACGCGAAATCAAAAGCCGTGAAAGCCATTTACCACCCAACGAAAGTGATGGTTTTAATCCTATTTTGCCTTAAATCTCTGTTTAACTTTATTGAATACTAAAAAAAATATCCACTATGTCTGCACCAGCACGTACCCGCCGTGGCATTACTTGGAAGCCCGAATTAAAGCCTGATGAGCCTAAAACAAGCCCTGACAAAGATAAAAAAACACCAGAAAAAAACTCTCCTAAAAAATAAAATTTAGGACGGGGCTTGGTCGAGAAAGCCTGTTATCTGTTATGCCGCCAAATACGTGGTCATATCGTCCTTTTTTGGAAGGAAAACTTACCCAAGCCCCCAAGTTTGCAAAAATCTCTCGGGGGGCTGGCAGACGCTGGGCTATTGCAGACATACATGGCTGTTCATTAACATTTGAGGCACTCTTACAAAAGATTGATTTGAAGCCTCAAGACCAACTTTTTTTACTCGGCGACTATATCAGCCGTGGCCCAAAAAGTCCCGAAGTCCTGCATAAAATTATAAACCTCATTCTAAACGACTGGCAGGTATTCCCATTGCGCGGCAACCACGAGGAAATGATACTTCAAAAACATGAAAAGCGTGAAAGCAGGCGTGCAGATAAACTCCAACATGAACTGCCTCTTGGGTTCATTAACCGAATCAGTAATTTAGAAGGCTTCTTACTGCCAGAATTTGTGCCTTTTTTTACACATTTGCCTTTTTATTATGAAACTGATGTTGCTTTTTTAGTACATGGTGGCTTTGATTTTACGTCTGGCAATCCTTTTCAGGACTATGATAAAATGCTGTGGTTGCGTAATTTTATCCCCTCACCCGAGCTAGTAGGCGAGCGCCCAGTCGTGCACGGACATACACCCACCAGCTTACAAATTATAGAGGCCAAAGTAAGAGCGCGCAGCTTGGATATTTGCTTAGATAACGGTTGTGTATTTTATAACCGTCCAGACCACGGCAAGCTGCTGGCCTTAAACCTAGACAATTATGAGCTAGTGGCACAAAACAATTTGGATTATCTGGACGTAGAAAGTAGTTAGTTCATATATTTTTAATCCTCTTAACAACTTTAGCATGAAAAATTTACCTACCGACAAAGAACTGGTCGGGCTGAGTCGCTTTTTGAGCCTAGTGCTACGCCATAAACCTGAAATCCTTGAACTTCAATTAGATAATCAGGGTTGGGCAGACATTGACACACTTATTGCACTTTGCCAAAAAGCACAAAAGACACTCGATAAAGCTATTTTGATGCACTTGGTGGAGGTAAACCCTAAAAAGCGTTTTGCAATTGACGAAACAGGCCGAAAGATTCGTGCTAGCCAGGGACATTCCATTGCTATAAACTTGGGCTATGAACCGCAAGAACCACCAGAGGTGTTGTATCATGGCACTGCCCAACAGTTTTTAACTTCTATACAAAAAAAAGGACTTTTGAAACAAAAACGACACCACGTACACCTCAGTACAAACCCCGAAACCGCCATACAGGTAGGTCAGCGACATGGCCTAGTAGTGGTTTTGGAAGTATTGGCTAAGGTCATGCACGCGCAGGGGCATCTGTTTTTTTGTTCAGAAAATGGCGTTTGGCTCACAGACCATGTACCTGCACACTTTTTAGTACTGGGCAAGCCTCTATGAAAAGGATAGCTTTTGGGGCTGCTGACAAGGGAGAAATGAATGCCTTGTTTGGGACTAATACTTTCCTTTTAAGCCTTCTTGACAACTCAGCAGCTCGTTTGGTAAAGTAAAGAGCCTCTTTCGTGAAACAACCCACTTAAAGTGTTAATGGTCTGTTGAAGAGCTGCTACTTTTGTGCATTATCTCACTTCAAAAGCACCAAGACTCACCATGAAAAAAATTATTCTGATTGCCGCACTCTCTCTCTTTTCGGTTGTCGCTAAGGCGCAATCGGCTATGGACTTCACTTTTGTCAATCAAACGGGCGAAATTCTTTGGGGACTCTACGTTTCCGAAACCATGAACCTTGAATGGGGCGAAGACCTCCTCCCCAGTGAAGTAATTGGCGATGGCGAAGAAGTAAAAATCACCTTTAGCCCTTCCAGCACCGAGTGCGAATGGGACATTAAATTGAACAAAGACCTCAGCGGCGAAAAATTTGTAACCGTAAGCGATGTAAACCTCTGCTCCATCATGCGTCTTATCATTTACAAAACCCGAAGCGGCGGCTACGAGTACCGCACCGAATAACAAAAGTATAGACAAAGACCACACTTGCTCTGGTGTCGTATAAAATAATAATACAACACCAGAGCATTTTTTTGGCCTTTTTTTGTGCTATTTCACCTGAAAACTCGCAAAAACTGTATTTGCAAGACTAGCTATGCTTTCCTTTTGAGCCAAAGGTGCAGTAATTTCACAAACTGCCAAGCCATTACTAGAACGAATAACTTTTTTGTAAACGACCTGCTCTTTAGAAATTCCTGCCACGGTGTAATCAGTATTGTTGAAAGACTTTTGCAAAATTTCAGTCATTTCTTCACAGTCTGCTTTATAAGCATTTTCCAACGAAAAGTTCTCGGGGTCAGCCTCTTCACTACGGTCTTTGGCAGCTATAATGCTCATGCCATTATACAAAAATTCTTGTCCGTCTTGGCTTGCAGACTCCCCCTGCGCCTCAAATTCTATTGGATAGTTGATGCAAAAACCATAATTTTCGTTGCAGTATTGTTTGGTTTCTGGCATACTCATGCGCCCGGCCTCACTGCCTGCATTTTCTTCAGTATTGGCGCTCCGAGCATCGGTAGAAGTACTAGCAGCACCACCGCAAGCGGAAAAGCCCAAAACAACAAGGCTTAAAAAGCCAATGGTTAATCTTCGCATAAAATCTATTTTTTTTAGTTGCTGTTAATGAATAAAACTATAAAAGAAATTACAACAAAAGAAGTAATAAGACTCCTCTTCATGCCAAAAAACGATGATAAAGAGGCCCTGGTTTTTTTGAAACACAAAAAAAGGACTATTAGATAAACTGTTAGCCCTTTTTTTATTCAAACGTTGCTGAAGTCTATTCCATTTTGAGGTCTTGCACTGCAGAGTAAAAAAGCATTTGCTCTGTTTGCCAAGAATCCATGCTGCCAAACTCTTTTTGCCAGTCATCGTCTGTCTTAGCAATATAAGCCTGCCTGTCGGAGTCATTAAGTGCAGAGATGCGCACTTGCTTGTAAAACTCCATCTGTAAAGGATTCCAGTTACTAGCATCACCTCCAAAAGCGGTACGCCAGTCTTCTAGGGTCTTTTTCTGCCAGTCGGGTAGTTCGGCTGAAGGTAACTCTGTAAAAACAGGATTGGCAGGGTCAAACTTGCCTTGCGCCTGCATCTCGGCGGATACTAGGCTCATAAAAAAAAGGCAAAGCGAAAGGATAAAGAACTTTTTCAAGGTAGTAGATTGTTTTATGAGGTTCAATGTTTTTACAGACTTTGAAAACTGAGATACGCCAGATAATTGAGATAGATTGCTTATTGCTGAAGGATAAACTCAATACGCTCAATCAGGTGCGTAAAGTTGGTTTTTTTTTTTTATATCTCCAAATTTTTCTGAAAACGATTTCCTAATATTTCCTAAACCAGTCGTTAAAGAATAAAAGCAAGAAGGGATAGACTGCACCTTGAAAATGAAAAAAAATATAAAAAAAATTTACAAAAAGCGTGTTTATTTAGATTATAGATATAAATTTGAGGCGTTAAAAGGGAGGTCTTCCACCCAAAAATTTTGTAAATCAATTATTTATGGCAACTAACAGTATTGCTACCAACAGCAAAAGAGGTCTCTGGGGCGGTGGCGCAGAACCTTTAAAGGCCAGCTACGGAAAACTCATGATGTGGTTCTTCCTAGTGTCTGATGCACTCACTTTTTCTGGCTTTTTGACGGCTTATGGCATGGTTCGCTATGCTTATCCATCTTTTGATGCCACACAGCCTTTCAAATTTAGCGCAGAATACTGGCCTATTCCTGAAAAAGTTTTTGCAGCAGCGCCTTTTATTACAGCAGAAGCACCGCTTGTTTTCGTTGGTATTATGACCTTTATTCTCATTTTGAGCAGCGTTACTATGGTTTTGGCAGTAGAAGCGGGGCACCGTGGCTCAAGGGTAGAGGTAGAAAAATGGATGATATGGACTATCTTAGGCGGTTTGGCTTTTTTGGGCTGCCAAGCGTGGGAGTGGATACACTTTATTGGTGGAACAGGCCCTGAAAGCCCTTATTTGCAAAAAGGGGTTACTTATTTAGGTGCAAGCCTTACTCAGAATCAGTATGGCCCACCTCCATTTGCGGATTTCTTCTTTTTCATTACGGGCTTCCACGGCACACACGTTCTCTCGGGCGTGGCGCTGAATGTGCTCATTTTCTATAATACAGTTATGGGCGTTTATGAGCGACGCGGGCATTATGAAATGGTAGAAAAAGTAGGTCTTTACTGGCACTTTGTAGATTTGGTGTGGGTTTTTGTCTTTACCTTCTTCTATCTTGTTTAAAAAGCGTTTTCTCTTTTAAGAGTTTTTAGCAAAATATTTATCCCCTAAATTTTCTTATAAAATGGCAAGTTACGAAGGACTCTCCGCTCAAGAAATTGAGGAAAAGAAAAACAAACAAATTCGTAAAATTTGGTTGGTTGCAGGTTATTTGGCAGTTATAACCGCTATTGAGTTTGCTATTGCATTCACTAGCATACCAAAAGGTGTTAAAAACATCACCTTCATTGTTTTGACTATCGTGAAGGCATTTTTTATCGTTGCAGAATTTATGCACTTACGGCATGAGGTTAAAATGCTGATGTATGCGGTCGTATTGCCAATGGCATTTGTTCTGTGGTTGATTCTGGCTTTATTGATTGAAGCAGATGCTATCTTTAACGTCCTGTTTGGAGGTTAATTATTCTCCTGCTTGATAATCTGGTTTTTATCTAGAAAAGGCCGCTATTGCTTCTGCAAGTGTGGCCTTTTTTATTAAACGGTTGTTGATATTATGCTTGAAGTAAGATTCCTCACTTGCAATGCCTTTAGTGAAAATACCTATCTCGTTTGGGACAGCACTACGCTTGAGGCCATTATGATAGACCCAGGCTGCTATGAAGATGCCGAACGTCAAGCCTTTACCTATTTTATTGCCCAACAAAAACTAAAATTGATTGGTATTTATAATACGCATTGCCACATAGACCACGTGCTGGGTTGTGCATGGGCTATGCGCACCTATAACATTCCGCTCTATATACACCAAGCCGAATTGAATAACTGCCGCATGAACCCTGTGGTGGCAGACCGTTATGGTTTCCATGCTTTTGAGCCTTTTGAGCATACACACTTCCTGAAAGAGGACGACCAGATTAAACTTGGCGAACATGACCTAAAAATCCTTTTTGTGCCTGGCCATTCACCGGGGCACGTGGCCTTTTATTCTGCCGAAAGCAAATTTTGTATCAATGGCGACGTACTCTTCCAGGGCAGCGTAGGCCGTACAGACCTTCCTGGCGGCGATATGGCAACGCTTTTAGAGAGCATTCAAGAAACCATGTTTGCACTGCCCGACGACACAACCGTTTATTGCGGACACGGCGAACCTACAAGTATTGGTTATGAAAAAATACACAACCCTTTTTGTGGCGAAAATGCCCGCTAATCAACTCTGAAAATTGACTCACGGCCCAATGCAAACGCTTTTTGACAATCATGGCCGCAAAATAGACTATTTGCGTTTGGCTGTAACAGACCGCTGTAATTTGCGCTGCTTTTATTGTATGCCAGAGAAGGGTGTCCAATTTCTCAGAAAAAAACAATTATTGAGCTTAGAGGAACAAAAACGACTTCTACGTATTCTTACTGTAGCAGGCATTCGTAAGGTGCGGATAACAGGAGGCGAGCCTTTTGTCTATCCTGATATAGAGGCACTTTTAGATTTTTTGGCTTTGGAGCTTGATATCCCTAAATTGAGAATCACGACCAATGGCGTTTTGACTGAAAAATATTTACCTCAGTTTGAAAAGTGGGGACTGGAAGTGGTTAATCTGAGCCTAGATGGCACAGATGCACTTTCTTTTGAGAGAATTAGCAGACGCAAACATTTCAAAAGCGTTTGGCAAACTTTTCAGGCTTTGTTAGAACGCGGCATTCGCGTCAAAATCAATGCGGTTATAACGGCTGGGGTGAACGACAACCAGCTCATTCCACTTGCGCGCCTTGCAGAGGAGTATCCCGTTGAAGTCCGTTTTATTGAAGAAATGCCTTTCAATGGTGTAGGTGCACGTACCGACACGCTCTGGTGGAACTATCAGCGTTTGAGGCAGAGTTTAACCAACGCTTTCGGTACACTTGAGCCTTTACCCAGCCAACCCAGCGAAACAGCTATGCGGTTTGGAATAAGTGGCTTCAAGGGGTATTTAGGCATCATTGCTGCTTTCTCACGCACTTTTTGTGGCACTTGTAACCGTTTGCGGGTTACGGCAGATGGAACTCTCAAAACCTGCCTCTACGACGACGGAGTCTTTAACATTCGTGATTTGTTGCGCGCTCATCCTAAAGACGACGAACCTATACGGCAGAAACTTACGCAAGCTCTCGCTAATCGTTCCAAAGATGGCTTTGAGGCTGAAAATAGACGTTCTAGTAAATCTAAAATCACCGAGTCCATGACTCAAATTGGAGGCTAAAAAAGCATGAATACCTTGCTGTA
Organism: Cytophagales bacterium; assembly: GCA_013299045.1. Taxonomy (GTDB): domain Bacteria; phylum Bacteroidota; class Bacteroidia; order Cytophagales; family Bernardetiaceae; genus RDZD01. Next base: position 39,406 of record JAAFJX010000019.1, read on the forward strand.
TCCTTTAATACCACTTTTTTATAGTCATAATATTTTTTTAGAATAATTCCTTCCTTATTCAAAAAAGAGTTATTTTTGCAGCATAAAAAAAATAATCTTATTGCACTTATGTCTATTGCCAACAACAAAGGCTATTCGCCATCTATTATTAAGCAGTTCCGCGAACGTATTCAAAAAGAAAATTACTCTTTTATTTTGAATGATGAAATTGAGCGTAGCGAAGAGAGTGTTGCCTTCTTCTTTGTAGGCGAATACAAGGGCAATGCCGTTGTATTTGATGCTTGTGTTTATACGCTCCGTTTGCAGTATGAAGTAGAAGTTCTGGAGCAAGCTCAGGAGATTGTGCAAGAAAAATTTGATGATTTTGATTGGGAAAACGGAGACGAAAATGAACCCAAGGCGGTTGATTTATTTGAAAAAACAGTGAGCATTATTGATGAAGAAAAATCAGTACAAGTAGCCGAATTTATTGATTTTGACGAAACAATAGAACTTGGTGTTGGTATTGATGCAGCCCTGAACTGTACTGAAATAACTGATGCCGTCATTGAAAAGTTTATTCAGGACTTTAATAAGGGTAAGCTCGTCTTATCTGATACCTACGCCTCTTTTGAGGTTCGTGAGGCCTTCTGAAACTAAAATTTAAAGGCTTTGGCCAGTGTAAAAACATATAGTTGGACAGAAACCTCTCTTGGTTTGAACTGGGAGGGGATTTTGGGTTTTACCTGATGGCGTAAAGATGATTATCAGCGTCTTTATCTATTTCGTGAACCCAATCTCCATTTTATGCAAGTTACATCTTATCAAAATATTGAATTTGTTAATTACCGCCCTGAACACTATCCTGAACTAAAAGCGGTTATGCAGTTAGCTTACGCATCGGTGGGTGCGCAATATGCCTGCGAACAAGAAATGAATCTGCTTTCCGTGCTCTATCCCGAAGGGCAATTTGTATGCTTGGTGAATGGTATTTTGGCTGGCTGTGTTACAACTCGCATTGTGCCTTTTGCTAAATACAGCAAACCCCACCGTCTAGACCAAGTAGCAGACCTCAACACCTTTATCGAAGATGCTGAAATCGGCGACGTTGTGTGTGGTCTGGACGTGGTCGTACATCCAAACTTTAGAACGCTCAAGCTAGGCACAAAATTAATGCAGTGTTCTCTAAATCAGTCTTTTAAAGATAACTTCCCATTCTATATAGGCGCTTCGCGGGTAGCTAATTACAAAAACTATGCTGCAAAAATGTCGCTCTATACTTATGTTCAAAATGTACTGACAGGCCAGCTGCGCGACCCCGCTTTGAGTTTCCATTTAAGCTACGGTGCAAGAGTCATTGACCTCATTTATAATTTTGACCCCCAAGATACTGAGTCGGTGGGTTGTGGGGTTGTTGTTGTGTTTGACAATCCATGCTACAACGCCAGCTTGCCACGTACAAATCATCTACAAGCCGGCTGAGCGCTTTAGTCCAGTTTTTTTTAAAACTAAAAATGGACTCGCTTTCAGGTTATACCATAAGTTTTTCTTGTTATTCTTTGCTATTTAGCAAGTTTTACTTATTTTTGCAAACTTAAAGCGAGGCTTTGGTTTATGTTTTTATAAAAAAAAATAAAACTTTGTTAATTCCCTAAGAAGCCCAAAAACACGCGAAAGCCAATTTGTATGAAAAATCTCCGTAACTTTTGTATCATAGCTCACATTGACCACGGCAAAAGTACCTTAGCAGACCGTCTCCTAGAGTTTACCAAAACAGTAGCTGCACGCGATATGCAAGCCCAACTTTTGGACAATATGGACTTGGAACGTGAGCGCGGCATTACCATCAAAAGCCATGCTATCCAAATGGACTTTTTTTATAAAGGAGAAACTTTTGTATTAAATTTGATTGATACGCCAGGTCACGTGGATTTTTCCTATGAGGTATCGCGCTCCATAGCGGCCTGTGAGGGCGCTCTATTGGTTGTAGATGCCGCTCAGGGTATAGAGGCGCAAACCATTTCTAACCTCTATTTAGCCATTGCGAGTAATCTCACCATCATTCCAGTACTTAACAAAATTGATTTGCCGAGTGCTCAGCCCGAACTCGTTGGCGAACAGATTATAGACCTTATTGGCTGCGACCGCGAAGATATTATTTTGGCAAGCGCTAAAGACGGTATAGGCATTCCTGAAATACTGGCAGCCATTGTTGAGCGAGTGCCAAGCCCTAAAGGCGACCCCAATGCGCCCTTACAGGCACTTATTTTTGACTCCGTCTTTAATTCTTATAGAGGCGTAGAAGTGCTTTTTAAAGTACTGAATGGCACTATCAAGAAAAATGATAAAATCAAATTCATGGCCACAGACCGCATTTATGATGCCGACGAGGTAGGTATCATGCGCCTGAACTATGAGCCTAAGCCTGAAATTTCAGCCGGGAACGTGGGCTATCTCATTTCTGGAATAAAAGTAGCCAAAGAGGTAAAAGTAGGCGATACCATAACCTTGCTCAGTACTCCTGCCGCCGAACCTATCAAGGGCTTTGAAGATGTAAAGCCCATGGTCTTTGCCGGTATTTATCCCGTGGACACCATTGATTTTGAGGAGCTTCGTGCCTCTATGGAAAAACTGCAACTCAACGATGCAGCCCTTACCTGGGAGCCTGAAACCTCTGCGGCCTTGGGTTTTGGCTTCCGTTGTGGATTTTTAGGTATGCTGCACATGGAAATTGTGCAAGAACGCCTTGAACGTGAGTTTGATATGACGGTTATTACAACCGTACCTTCTGTCCAGTTCTTGGTTACGCTGGGTAACGGCGACTTACAAAAAGTAAGTGCTCCGTCCGAAATGCCTGAGCCTGGTAAAATGCGTAAAGTAGAAGAACCATTTATCAAAGCAACTATCATTACTAAAGCAGAATACATAGGTGCAATCATTTCTTTGTGCATCGAAAAACGAGGTATTATCAAAAATCAGTCTTACCTTACCGTGGACCGTGTAGAAATGATATTTGAAATGCCATTGGCCGAAATTGTATTTGATTTCTTTGACAAACTCAAAACAATTTCTAGAGGCTATGCTTCGTTGGATTATGAGTTGATAACACCGCAAGAGTCCGATATGGTCAAGCTGGACATCATGCTAAACGGCGAAAACGTGGACGCGCTTTCAGCTATTGTGCATAGGTCTAAGGCGTATGATTGGGGCAAGCGTATCTGTGAAAAACTAAGAGAACTGCTCCCGCGCCAGCAGTTTGAAATTGCTATTCAGGCTGGTATAGGCGCAAAAATTATCGCTCGCGAAACGGTCAAAGCTTTGCGTAAGGACGTTACGGCCAAATGCTATGGGGGAGATATTTCGCGTAAGCGCAAACTCTTGGAAAAACAGAAAAAAGGTAAAAAGCGTATGCGCCAAATTGGCCGCGTGGAAGTGCCGCAAGAGGCTTTTATGGCCGTACTAAAAATTTAATAATAACCGTTCCTACTATCTTTTGGCTCTTTTTTTGACATCAAAAAGTAATAATTGACTTGTAAAAGAAAAAAACAATGGTAAAAACTTGGACTCAAAAATGCGCTTTGGTGATAGGCTCGGTCGTTCTTTGTCTTATTATAACAACAGCAGCCTTTTCGCAGATTAATCCTAAAAGCTTGGGTATAAAGTATGATGCAGATGCGCTGCCGCAGGCTTTAGAACTTGCCAGTAAAAACTATGCAAATATCAAGAATGGGAGCTTTGAGCGCAACTCTTTGGCACTAAAAGCCCTCTTGCCTACACATACTGGTCATCATCATCGCATGGAGGCTATTGCACTCCTTATGGCCAGCATAGACCCCACTAACTTTGATAAAACGGAAATGGGCATACGTGCTGCCTATGCCTGTATGTCTGCCGTTGTACATCTTGCCTATGCGCGTACATCTGATTTAGGGGTAGCTATCCCACAAACAGAAGTAGATGCGGTTGTGCAGGCTATGGAAAGAATTTACCCTGACCGTCAGTCTCTAACCGACCGTATTGTAGAAAAAATGAATGTTGTGATGGCTGCTGATGCTGCTAAAGAAGCCGCGTCAGAACAAGAAAAGTAACATTTCTTTCGCTGTGTCCAGACAAAACCTTACAAAGCGATTTTAACTTTGCAAGGTTTTTTTTTATTTGTGTTATACGACCAAATTTATTTCACTACTGGCGCTAAAACAAGGCTTGGCTATAATTTTTTAAAAAAGGTATTGCTTTTTGAAAATAAAACTCTATTTTTGCGGTCTGTTAAGTATTATCCAACTGCTCTGCTAGCAATACAATCAGCTAAAGCCTTGATAGTCAAGTGCTGCAAAGATTGTGAAAAAGCAGAGTGAATTTCAAAAAAATGGCTGTTAAAAAACTCAGACCCGTAACGCCCGGGCAAAGATTCAGAGTGGCACCGTCTTTTGCAGACATTACCACAAAAAATCCAGAAAAATCTTTGCTTGAACCCCTGAAAAAGTCAGGTGGTCGTAACAATCAAGGGCGTATGACGATTCGGAACGTAGGCGGAGGCCACAAACAACTGTACCGAATCATTGATTTCAAACGCGCAAAACGCGACGTTAGTGCTGAAGTAATGACGATTGAGTATGACCCGAACCGTTCGGCTCGTATTGCGCTCATTAAGTACGAAGACGGTGAAAAAGCCTACATCATTGCACCAAACGGTCTTAAAGTAGGTACTAAGGTGCGTGCTGGTTCAGGGATTGCCCCTGAAGTAGGCAATGCGCTTCCACTCTCCGATATGCCTATCGGTACTGTTGTTCACAACGTAGAGCTGAAGCCAGGCCAGGGTGCAGCTATGGCGCGTAGTGCAGGTACTTATGTGCAACTCGTGGCGCGTGATGGCAAATATGCTACACTCAAATTGCCTTCGGGCGAAATGCGTTTGGTTTTGGCCAATTGCTATGCCACAGTAGGCTCTGTTTCTAATGCAGACCACATGAACGTAACGCTCGGTAAAGCGGGCAGAAATCGTTGGCTAGGCCGTCGTCCTCGCACGCGCCCTGTAGCCATGAACCCCGTGGATCACCCAATGGGTGGTGGTGAAGGCCGTGCATCTGGCGGACACCCACGTTCTCGCAATGGTCTGTATGCAAAAGGACAGAAAACACGTAAGCCTAACAAGTACTCTGACAAGTTCATTGTTAGCAAACCTAAAGCTAAAAAGTAACCCCTACACCTCGTACAAAAATTTATGGCACGTTCATTAAGAAAAGGCCCATACGTAGAAGCCAGACTTGAAGGCAGAGTCCTTGAGTTAAATAAGGCCAGCAAAAAGAAAGTTATCAAAACTTGGTCTAGGCGCTCCATGATTACTCCCGACTTTATCGGGCACACGTTTTCGGTACATAACGGTAACAAATTTATACCTGTTTATGTAACTGACACTATGGTAGGCCACAAACTCGGCGAGTTTGCTCCTACCCGCAACTTTAGAGGCCACGTAGCCAAAAAAGATAAAAAAGGTAAAAAGTAAACAGGTCGCTCAAGACCACTTGTAAACATGGAAGCTGTAGCCAAATTACGAAATTTATCCATATCGCCACGCAAAATGCGCTTAGTAGCCGACCTCGTGCGTGGCCAAAGCGTTAAGAAGGCACTTGGCCTGCTCAAATTTGAAGGCAAAGCAGGTGCGCCTTATCTTCACAAACTCATTCTCTCGGCCGTAGCCAACTGGCGTGCGCACAATCCCGGAGAAGAGAACCTTGTTGAAGCACTCCGTATCACGACTATCTTTGTAGATGGCGGCAAAGTTCTCAAAAGAATGCTGCCTGCCCCGCAAGGCCGTGCATACCGTATCCGCAAACGTTCTAACCACATCACCCTTGTTGTTGATATACCTGAAGAGGTACGTGACTCTCAAGATGACGTGATGAACGTGGCCAACACGCTCGCTACCGAGCAGTTAGAAAAGGCCGACAACAATACATCTTCTTCTGATTCAATTGAAAACCCTAAAGAAAACTAACCTCCAAACACTATGGGACAGAAAGTCAATCCTACCGGCTTACGCCTTGGTATTATCAAAGGTTGGGATTCCAACTGGTACGGTGGACGCGGATTTGCCGACAAACTCATTGAAGACAGCCGTATTCGTCAATACATTCGTACACGTATTCCGCGTGGCGCAATATCTAAAGTTGTTATTGAGCGTACACTCAAGCGTATCACAATTACTATTCACACGGCACGTCCGGGAGTAGTCATTGGCAAAGAGGGAGCTGAAGTGGAAAAAATCCGTCAGGAGCTCAACCGCATTACTGGTAAAGATGTTCAAATCAACATCTACGAAGTAAAGCGCCCTGAAACTGACGCAACGCTTGTGGCTGAAAATGTAGCACAACAATTGGAAGCGCGTATGTCGCACCGTCGTGCTATGAAGCAAGCCATTTCTAATGCAATGCGCAACGCGCAAGGCATCAAAGTTAAATTGTCTGGCCGTTTGGGTGGTGCAGATATGTCCAGAATTGAGATGTACAAAGAAGGACGTATTCCGTTGCACACACTCCGTGCTGATATTGACTATGCTTATACGTTTGCACAAACCGTTTACGGTAAAATTGGTATTAAAGTATGGATTTGCAAGGGTGAAATCTACGGCAAACCAGACCTGACCCCTGAACACGCTAACGAAAGCACTCAGAAGCGACAAGGCAACGACCGTAACGACCGTAACGACCGCAATGAGCGTAGCGACCGCGGTATGCGTGGTGGTCGTAACAACGATGACAACCGCAATGAGCGTGGTAACAACAACAACAATAACAACAATCGTGGTAACAACAACAATCGTGGCGGCGGTAATCGCGGCGGTGGCGGTGGTAACCGTGGTGGTAACAGATAGAGTTGTTTGAATATTAGGTAAATAACAAAAAGAGAGCAGAAAACATATTTCTACTCTCTTTTTGTTTAATTGGCTTATAGTCAAATGCTTATGTTATCATTCTAATTCTATAAAACAAGGAAGGCTTAGCAGCGGTGTATATAAAAAATGACTTTTTTTTAAAAAAATAGCACTTTTTTTTGTATAATATCTTTATTGGTACTAAATTTATAGCAAATTTATAAGGTTTTATAAAAAGATAACAAACAACAGTTCTCTTACGGGAGGCAAATCTAGGCTTTTTGTATATGGCAGACTCTGGTTTCAATCATAAATACGGCAACATGGCTGAATCTTCTATCATAAAAGTAATTGGTGTAGGCGGTGGTGGCGGCAATGCCGTTAGCCATATGTATCGCATGGGCATCAAGGGCGTTGATTTTTATATTTGCAACACAGATATTCAGGCACTCACGCTCAGCCCTGTTCCACACAAAATACAGATAGGAGCAAAACTGACTGGTGGCCTGGGGGCTGGTGCGAATCCTGAGGTAGGTAGAAATGCTGCACTTGAGAATAAGCAAGAGATACGAGAAATATTGAGCCATAATACCAAAATGCTCTTTATTACTTCTGGCATGGGTGGTGGTACGGGTACAGGAGCTGCTCCTGTTATAGCCGAAATTGCCAAAGAATTAGGTATTTTGACCGTTGGCATTGTTACTGCACCTTTTGAGTTTGAAGGTAAGCCTAAGCAAAACCGTGCGCAAAACGGTATTGATGATTTGCGCAAGCACTGCGACTGTGTTATAGTCATTCTGAACGACCGTTTACGCAACGTGTATGGTAAGGCATCAGCCAAAGAAGCGTTCAAGCAGGCAGATAATGTACTTGCTAGAGCCGCTAAATCTATTGCTGAAATTATTACTGTGGCTGGCACTATTAATGTGGATTTTGAGGACGTGCGTACAGTTATGAAAGATGCGGGAGCTGCTGTTATGGGTTCTGCCGTGGCGGAGGGTGAAAACCGAGCCCGACGTGCTGCCGAAGCTGCTATTTCTTCCCCTCTGCTCAATAACACCAATATTTACGGCGCTAAATACATTCTACTATGTGTTGTAGTGGGAGACGAGGATACTTTCCAAATGGAAGAACTTGAAATTATTACGGCTTATATACAAGAACAGGCTGGTGATAATGCAGAGGTTATTTATGGGCAAGCAGCAGACGAAAATCTAGGCGACAGCATTAGTGTTACTATTATCGCTACAGGCTTTGATGATAAAACTGAACATCTCAATATTGACCATAAGCGTACTATTGACCTTGGTGCGAATATCAAGAAGTCTTATACTCCTTACGCCTATACGCCGCCGCCAATAAACAAACCTACTTATACGCCACCAACGGTGCAGCAGTATAAAGCAGACGACGACGATTTTTTTGATAAACCTACCAGCAAGGATGTAAACCATACGGTTTCCAACAAGAATGTGGTAGATAAAATCATTTATGGTCTGGACGATTCCTACCATGACTCGGCAGATTATGAGAAAAAAAAAAAGATGATGAGCAGTACTGATGGCTCTAATTGGCCTACTGATTCTAGTTACATTGTCAAGAAAAACTCCGCTAAAGATTTGGGTAAAACAATAGCAGAAATGAACGATGAGGACATGAAAGAGCTACGTGAAGTGCCTGCGTATATGCGCAAAAACGTAACTCTCACCTCTTCGCAAAGCACCCAAAGCAGCGAACATTCACGCCTCAAAATAGATGAAAACAACGATTTGATTGGTGGAAACAAATTTTTGCATGACAATGTCGATTAGTCGTGGCTAGAGGGTCGTTACTTAGTCGTCCCTTAAAATATCTCTAAGGTATTTGTTATCAGTAAATTAAACAAACATCTTAGATATATCTTCAGGGATAACTATTTACGGCTTAGGGACGAGGCTTTCTATTTGACTGAGATGCTTCACATCATTTTCAAGTAAGATGCTACATTTATCGTCCACCATTTCTAGCACGTAAAGTCCCAGATTGGTGTGCATATAACGCTCCATTTCTCTTATATTTTGTTCCAAAAGCAAGCAGAGCAAAATGCGCACTGCTCGTCCGTGCATACAGATAAGTAGATGATTTTCGTTTTGACGCTTTTTAATCAAATCTATCACCTCTTTTTGCCTCTCCATAACCTGAAATGGGCTTTCACCGTCTGGATAAGCGCGATGCCCTTCGCCTCTGTTCCAAGCAGCCATAAGTTCTGCGTGCTCTAGGTCGTCTTGTGGTGTTAGGATTCTGCCTTCGCGGTTTCCCCACGATATTTCGTTCAGGCCAGCGTGCTGCTCCCAGTTAATGCCTTTTTTTATAAAGCCAGCTACGCTCTGATGAGTCCTTTTGAGCGTAGAAGTATAAATTCTATCAAATTGTTGATGCTGATAGTGTTCAAAAAATGCTAAGGCTTGGCTTCTGCCTTTTTCGTTAAGGCTGGAGTCAATTCCACTCCCTTGCACCATGTTCATTTTGTTGTACTCCGTCTCGCCATGCCTGATAATGTACAAAATCTGAGCATTTTTCGTATTGTTGGTCATAAGTGCACGCTTTTTAGTAAGCTTCTGCTCTAAAAAGTTGCAAAGGTCGCATTTTTTTTGACAAAATCTCGCTTTCTATATAAATTTTGTGTGAAAATAATTAAAGCGATAGCTTAAATGGTCAGGAAGCCAATATTTGAGTTCGTCATTTTTTTTTGTGGAAACTTTTCTTAAAACAAAGACTTAAAAAAAGAGTTTGCGTTTAAGTAAAAGTACACTTCATTTCTGCAATAATCCACTCAAAGCAGAAATCATGAATAAAGGTACGCAAGTTTTATCAATAAAATATGGAAAAGCCACATCAAGAACCAAGCGAGCAGCCGCAGGAGCAGTCCAGCATACCCACCTCAAAAGTGCAACGTGCCACACAATTTGTTAAAACAGGCGTAAAAATTGGCTCAAACTACGTCAAACACTATGCTAAAAAGGTTATTGACCCTACACTCACCAAAATGGATTTGGACAAGGCCAATGCTGATGATGTCTATGAAACACTGAGCCAACTCAAAGGCAGCGCCCTCAAAATGGCACAAATGATGAGTATGTACCAGAATGTGCTGCCGCAAGCCTACATAGATAAATTTAAAATGTCGCAATATTCTGCTCCGCCGCTCTCTCTGCCTTTGGTGGTGAGTACTTTCAAAAAAAATTTTCAAAAAAGCCCCTTTGAACTTTTTGATACTTTCAGCAAAGAGGCGCTTCATGCCGCTTCTATAGGACAAGTTCATGAAGCAGAGCTTGCTGGTAAAAGACTGGCCGTTAAGGTGCAGTACCCAGGCGTAGCAGAGAGTATTAGTTCAGATTTACGCCTCGTACGTCCTTTTGCACAGCAACTTATGGCGCTCAACGAAAAGGAAATTGACCTCTACATCAACGAAGTGGAAACGATGATGACCGCCGAAACTAACTATGTGCTAGAACTTGAACGCTCAGAACGTATTTCCAAAGCCTGTGCGCATATACCCAACTTATTTTTTCCAAAATATTACGCAGAATATAGTTCGGAGCGCATCTTAACGATGGACTGGCTAGACGGGCAACACGCAGACGCATTCTTGGCAGAACATAAGCCCTCGCAAGAAGTCCGAAATGCCATTGGTCAGGCAATATGGAATTTTTACGATTACCAAATGCACGAGCTTTTGGAAGTACACGCAGACCCTCACCCCGGCAACTTTTTAATGAAGCCCAACGGTACAGTAGGAGTTATAGATTTTGGATGTGTTAAGGTTATTCCGCCAGACTATTACCAAGCCCATTTTAGCGCAATTAACCAGGAAGTTTTTACCGATAAGGCATATATGGAAGAGGTTTTTATACGTATGGAGTTCCTCAAGCCCGATGACACACCCGAAGAGCGCCGTTTCTTTTTAGATTTCTTTATTGAGATGTTAGATATTTCCACGAGACCTTTTCGTTCGCCAACTTTTGACTTCGCAGACCAAGTTTACTTTCAAGATTTAACTGCCTTTGGTGAGCGTCTGGCCAAGCTACCAGAGTTACGCAATTCCAAACAAGCTCGTGGTTCGCGCCATGCTCTCTACTTAAATCGCAGCTATTTTGGCCTGTACTATCTGATGAACTTACTAGGCGCGAACATCACAACTGGCAACAGCTTGTGGTTTCAGAAGAAAAAGTGAATCTCTTAAAAATTTTGCAGAAACCTGTAAGAGCTTAAAAACCTTACAGGTTTGATTGCTGATAATTATCTAAAACACATGACAACTAAATAATTAAGATTCTATTATTTGAGAATAGCACCAATCATCATGCGGATTATTTTTTTGACCTTCACGCTCCTCTTTTTAAGCATTTTGGCACAAGCCCAAACTTGGCAGCAGATGGATAGCTTAGGCGTAGTTTTTTTAAAGAGCGCCCGATACAAAGAGGCAGACAGCCTCCTTAGTATGGCATTTGATGCCGCTAGTGCTTCTAAAAACGATACCATAAAGCTCAGAGTTGGAAGTAATTTAGGGATTCTATATTACCGACTAGCACAATATGAGAAGGCCATAACTTATTGGCATGAGGCAAGAGAAACAGCTGCACGTCTGCATGGTCATCAAAGTCTAGCTTATGCCGAAATGTCTAATAAGTTGGCAATAGTCTATCAAGCCACACAAAATATTGCGGAGGCAGAAAAATTATACTTAGAAGTCATATCTGTACGTAAGAACCTGCTAGGCGTTAAGCACCCTGAATATGCAGGAGCTTGTAGCAATTTGGGAACTTTATATATGAAGATGGGAGTCTATGATAAAGTAGAAGAGCTTTTTATTCGTGCTAAAGAAGCTAGAGAAGCCACTTTTGGGAAAAAACATTATGACTATGCAGCATCATGCCATAATTTAGGTGCTTTTTACATGGAGATTGGCAGTTACTTAATTTCTGAAGAACATTTACTAGAAGCAAGGCGCATTCGTGAAGAGATACTAGGAAAAGAACACCCCGATTTTGTAGCTTCATGTGAGACCTTGGCGAACCTATACCACAAGCTAGGTCTGCAAGAAAAAGCGGAAGAACTTCATAAAGAAGCAAAAGATATTTACGCAAAAGTTTTAGGAAAAGAACATCCTCGCTATGCACAAAGTTGTGGTAATCTAGCAAAAGATTATGTTTACATGAATAAATTAGATAAAGCAGAACCTTTATTCCTTGAAAATTTAGCGATTCAAAAAAAGATTAGCAATGATAAATTCATTGGCTATGCGGGGGCCTGTCTAAACATGGGAAACATTTATTTGATACAAAAAAATTACCAAAAAGCAAAATTCTATTTGATAGAAGCTCTAACCATACGTGGTGAAGTGCTAGGTGAAAAGAACTTAATGTATGCAAACAGTTGTCAGAGTTTGGGTGCATATTATTTAGATACAAAGCAATTTGACTCTGCTGCCAAGTACCTCAATATTGCCAAAAGGATACACAAAAACGATGTATCAAACAAAAGTGCTGAATATGCAAGCATCAATTTGAGTCTTGCTCAGCTGCTGTCTATGCAAGAGCGTTATATTGAAGCTGAACTTTTGTGGACTGAACTCCTAAACTCAACAAAGGAAGAAATAATTACTTTATTGCCTACGCTTTCAGAAAAGGAGCGGCTTGATTATTTGACCATGACAGACTCTTATACCGAAACCTTCTCTTCTTATTGTATTAAATACTCTCAAGAAAATTCTAGCATCACGAATCAACTATTTAATCATACTTTATTCAGAAAGGGGCTTGTTTTCTCCTCTACCCAAAAAATGAAAAATGCCATTTTAGAAAGCGGAGATACGGTTTTGGTCAATCAGTACAACAACTGGAAAAAGCAGCGCGAAACCTACACCAAACTCTACCAACTGCCCCTTGAAGAACAAAAAAAGCAAAATTTGGACTTGGAAGGAATAAAAAACCAAATCAATGATTTGGAAAAAGACCTGTCTAAAAAGTCTGCTCTCTTTAGCCAGAACGTGCAAACAAAATCTTACAAGTGGCAGGAAGTGAAAGCTAAATTAGCTAAAAATGAAGCCGTTATAGAAATTATCAAGGCTGATTCGGCCTATATTGCACTGTTTCTAACCGCCCAAACAGAAAACTATCCTGCTTTTTATCTCTTCAAAAATGCCCAAGAACTTGAAGACAAATTCTTGAACTATTACAAAAACTGCATTGAGTTCAAAATAGAAGATACGGTTTCCTACAACGCCTTCTGGAAGCCCATAGCCGATAAGTTATTGACTTTGAACAAAAAAGGCTTCAAGAAAATTTATTTGTCGCCAGATGGTGTTTTTCATCAACTCAGCCTGAATACCCTCAAAAATACTAAAACAGGCAAATTTCTTTTAGAAGAAGCCAATATTCAGCTCATTGGCAGTAGCCGCGATTTGATTGAATTGAATAAAAAAAGCCGTGATTTGAGCCAAAACTACGAGAATTATCAGGCTCATTTGCTCGGCTACCCCATTTATGGGGCTGAGAATACAGAAAAAGAGCCAGAAAAAAAGCGCGACCGCTCGCTTGGCTTTTCAGGAATGCAGTCCGCTGTGGGTGTGGCGGGTTCGGTGTCTTTGCTGCCCGGCACACGGAAAGAAGTAGAAGAAATTTATGCCCTTTTCAACAAACGAAAGCTCAGTGTAAACCTGCTTTTGGCCGAAAACGCCACCGAAGAAGCCCTTAAAAACCTCAAAAGCCCCACCATTTTGCACGTGGCTACGCATGGTTTCTTCATTCCCGAAATCAAGGATTCTGAAGTGCAAGATATGCAAACGGCCATGAACCGCAATTTACTCAAAAACCCTTTCCTGCGCTCTGGCCTTTTGCTGGCTGGCTGCCAAAAACCCAACCCAGAAGGCGAAGACGGCATTTTGACGGCCGAAGAAGTGATGAATTTGACGTTGGACAACACGGAACTCGTCGTGATGTCCGCTTGCGAAACAGGCTTAGGCGATATACAGGCGGGTGAGGGTGTTTTTGGTCTGCAACGCGCTTTTCAGCAAGCGGGCGCAAAGTCCGTGCTGATGAGCCTCTGGAAGGTGGACGACGAGGCCACACAAACCCTGATGACCGAATTTTATACAGCCCTACTCAAAGGCCAAAACAAGCGCCAAGCCTTCAAAACAGCCCAAATGAACCTCAAAAAACGTTTCCCAGAGCCTTACTACTGGGGCGCTTTTGTGATGGTGGGGGAGTAGGCATCTATTTGTTAAAAATGCTTAATTCTACATGATGTTTTGTTTGATACCTACTTTTAAAATTGTTTTAAATGAAATTTAACTATTTTTGTGCGGCTATTGTAACGCTAACTACTGGAACAACTAAAAAATTGATTATAGATTATGTCTGAACATACCAAATGCCTGATACTAGGCTCTGGCCCTGCTGGCTATACTGCAGCTATTTACGCCGCGCGGGCTGGCCTGAAGCCTGTTCTAATCAAAGGTAACCAGCCTGGAGGGCAGCTCACTATTACAACAGACGTTGAAAATTATCCAGGCTATCCTAAAGGGATTATGGGGCCTCAAATGATGCAAGACTTTGAAGCCCAAGCAGCTCGCTTTGAGACAGATATTCGTTCTGGCATGGCTACTTCAGTCAATTTCAGCGGCTCGAAACACACTGTTACGATTGATGAAAGCTATCAGATAACTGCCGACACCGTCATCATATCTACTGGTGCTTCTGCCAAATGGCTTGGCATACCGTCCGAAACACGCTTAAATGGACGCGGCGTGTCGGCCTGTGCGGTTTGTGATGGCTTCTTTTTTAGAGGTTTGGACGTGGCTATTGTGGGTGGTGGAGACTCCGCCTGCGAAGAGGCCAGTTATTTGGCCAAGCTATGTAAAACTGTTCATTTATTGGTGCGCCGAAACACCATGCGTGCTTCTAAAATTATGCAAGACCGCGTTCAGAGCATCGATAATATTCAAATTCATTGGCACTCTGAAACAGACGAAATACTTGGTTCGGAAGCCGTAGAGGGTTTGCGTATACGCGACACACGTACTGGTGAGTTGCGCGAATTGAGCATACAAGGTTTTTTTGTCGCCATAGGACATCAACCCAATACTCATATTTTCAAGAATGCTTTGGCAATGGACGAGCAAGATTATCTTGTTACAGAGAAGGGAAGCACAAAAACAAATGTGGCAGGAGTTTTTGCCTGTGGAGACGTGCAAGACCGTGTTTATCGTCAGGCGATTACAGCAGCTGGTACAGGCTGTATGGCTGCACTTGATGCAGAACGCTACTTAGCTACTACAGGCGTACACTAAACTCAAGTACCTATTTTTTTAGAATGAACGAGTCTGTCTAAATTTGGCACAACTATTTCTTTGTGCTTTTGCACGTTTGTTGTTGCTGGTAGCTTGTTAAATGAACGCCTCACCTAATGTTTACTTTCTTTACTAGCCTGTATTTATCGTTTTTATACCAAAGGCCTTTTATCTTGTTTATCAGACTATTGAACACTATATAAAATGAGGGACAGTCAGAAATATCTAATCCTACTTCATAGGCTATTATCCGTCGTATTCTTTTTTTCTGTAAGCAATACGCTAATGGCTCAAACGAACAAAAAAGGAGATTTTACGGATATAAAAGTTCCAGACCGCATTCTAGCAGTATCTGACTCTGCCTATGTGCGCGGAAAGCTGAAATATAAAGCCGATTCCACTGCGCTTCGCGACAGCTTAGAAAAAGTTTACAACGTTCTTAAATTTGCCCCACAAACAACCGATAGCCTAATTGAACGTGCGTTAGACGACTTGGCCAACAAAAGTGAGCCATATACCAACGACCCAAAGAATGTAGAGAAAAAATATAGCAAAGTAAAAAAATATAGAAAAGACAAAAACCAAACCAGTACCGAAAGCGATAATGCCTTGCGCAATAATCCCTTCACTAATGAGAGCGAGGCACGTCAGTTTTTTACAGAAATTCTGAACGATAAAACCCCCATAAGGGCTGTCTTGAACCTGAATGACCTTGCTCAAGAAAAAAGAAATAAGAACGATTCTATTAATCTGACAAACTTGACCATTGCGTCCGAGATTCAAAAAACCGAAGATATGTATGAGGACAGTATTCAGCAAAACCAACAGAATAAAGAAGATGTAAGTACTCAGGACGAAGGATTTGAGGACTTGTCAGACTTTGCAAACGAAGAGGATTTGCAAGACTCTTTGGGGTACAATACGGACGGAATTGTACGAGAAAATAGAGATAACTACAACGATGCACCCGCCAAAGACATTGTCATTGTGGCTGAGCAGCAACTCACCGTAGATAGTATTTGGGTTACTATGGCCGAGTATTATTCTGTTTGGAATACAGAATATGTCAATCCATACAACATCGACATCAATAAATTTGATGATACTGTTGTCATAAAACTTTATGATACGACCAGAGCACATTGTTGGTTTCCGCCCCTAGACAATATCATTCTCACCTCAGAATTTGGACCACGCTGGGGGCGTTGGCATCATGGCTCAGACATAGATGTAGAAATCGGCGACCCTGTTTATGCCGTTTTTGATGGCATAGTCAGGATTTCGCAGTATGGCGGTGGCTATGGAAAACATATTGTATTGCGGCATCACAATGGCCTTGAAACGGTTTATGGCCACCTTAATAAACTTTACCTCAAAGTGGGCGATGTTGTAACTGCTGGCCAACAAATAGGAGAAGCTGGCAATACGGGGCGAAGCACAGGCCCGCACCTACACTTTGAAATACGCTATCAGGGTTATGCCTTTAATCCAAGATACGTTTTTGATTTGGCCTGTGCCGAGATTGTCCATGACTCACTCTGGATAAAGCCCTCCTTTTTTAAGCATCTCCGCAATGACTACCGCCCCAGCCGTACACGCTATGCAAGCTCTAAAACCTACAACAGCAGCAATGGGAAGTACCGAAACGCCGTTTATCATACCGTCCGAAGTGGAGATACCCTCTGGGCTATAAGCCGTCGTTATAAGGTCAGTGTAAGTCAGTTATGTAAACTGAACGGACTTTCGGCAAAAGCAATTTTGAAGCTAGGCAAACGGCTAAGAATCAGATAAAAGCGCCTGCCCCTGCCAGAATAAAAAACACCTAGGCCCTACTCCCAAAGCCTTTTTCTGCTAATAAGGCCAATACTTCGTTCATAAAAAGACGGTCATTAGCCAGCCGCGGTACTTTATTTTGGCCGCCTAGTTTGCCTTTTTGGCGCATCAACTCATAGAATGTTCCCAGCGGAATTGCTTGAATAAGTGGAGCCAAAAGCGCAATATCCTTGCTGCGTTTGGCTTCGTAGTCCGAGTTTAGACTTTTGAGTGTGCTGTCCAGAACGTTTGCAAAAATGGCCAAATCATTGGGCTGTGTTTCAAACTCTATCAGCCACTCATGTCCACCTCTTTTTCCATTCTCAATAAAGACAGGAGCCGCCGTAAAGTTACTCACTTGTGCACCTGTGGCCACACAAGCACGCACTAGGGCGCTTTCAGCATTTTCTATGGCCAGCTCTTCCCCAAAAGCATTGATAAAATGCTTCGTACGACCATTGATGCGTATGCGGTACGGATTTTTGCTAACAAAACGCACAGTATCGCCTATCAGGTAGCGCCACAAACCAGCATTGGTGCTAATGACTAAAGCATAGCTCTTGTTAAGCTCTACCTCTTCTAGCGTAAGTGTTTTTGCGTAAGGGTCTTGCAAATTATCTAGTGGCAAAAATTCATAATAAATACCATAGTCTGTCATCAATAGCATATCAGGCTCGCCCAGCTGGTCTTGTAAGCTAAAAAAGCCTTCAGAGGCATTATAAACCTCCAAATAAGCCATGTCAGGCGAAGGAATCATGGTCTCAAAAAGGACTTTGTAAGGCCCAAATGCCACTGCTCCATGAAAAAAACACTCCATATTCGGCCAAACTTCCAGAATAGATTTGGACTGGCTCAGTTCAAGCATTTTGCGTATAAGAAAAATAGTCCAGGTTGGTACGCCATGAATACAAGTAATGTTTTCATGGAGAGTGGCTTCCGCCATTTTTTGAATCTTGTCCTCCCAGTCGCTCAAGAGCGCAATATCTAAGCTAGGGGCACGGAAAGATTGCGCCCAAAGCGGCAAATTTTTCATAATGAGACCAGAAACATCACCTATTGTAGTATCTTCCGCGTCAGGGTTTGGCATAATGCTACCACCAACCGAAAGAGATTTACCTTTAAAAATCTTGGTCTGAGGCCGATTATCAATAAAAACCGCCAATAGGTCTTTGCCCCCTTCAAAATGGCAGTCTTCAAGCGCTTCAGAGGATACAGGAATAAACTTGCTTTTGGCGTTCGTTGTACCCGAAGACTTGGCAAACAGTTTGATGTCCGACGGCCAAAGAACCTGTTGTTCGCCCTTCAAAATGCGTTCAATGTAAGGAAAAAAATCCTCGTAGGTAGAAATCGGCACACGCTGCTTATAATCCGTTACGTTGCGAAGCTGATGGTAGGAATATTTTTGCCCCCAGGCAGTGTAGCGCCCCTTATGAATAAGGTAGTCAAAAACCTTTTTTTGAGTGTCATGCGGATTTTGGGCACAAAAGCTAATATGTGAGAGCCTTTGCTTAATAACGTTTACACTGAGCCAGTTAAGAGCGGATTTCATCAGTAAAAATATTTTATAAACCAGTATTGTGCAAAATTATAGAAAATACTTGAATCTGCGCAAGTTCTATCGTTTGGCTTATAAGCGAGCCTCTAAACCATCATTCTACTCAGAAAAAACAACTAACTTGCGCCTCGGTTTAAAACGCATTGCGCCATGGCATACAAAGACCTCAGAGAAGAAGAAATAAAGAACAAAATAGAACAAGCGTATTTTGAAGGATTGGACTGCACCAAAATTGTTGGCAACATAGACTTCTGCGTTACTGTACCCACAGCTCCTGAGCAAGAAGTACAGTCTTTGTTCTGGGCTGAAGCTAAAAAAGGCCAGTCGGATATCTATAAATCCATTGTGCAGTTAATTTTGACCGTTGGTAAGGCCAGAACTTTTGATAAAAGCCTGCCCCCAGCCTTTTTGGGTGCTTTTGATGCCGAAAAAATAGGCTCTTAATGAACCTCTCTGAGAGATGTAAGTTTTAGGAAGCGAATAATTGTATTTTTTTAAGATAGGGACTTTACTTTTAAAGTACGGCCAACTACGGCTATCATACGGCTATCATACGGCTATCATACGGCCGTTCTAGGGCTGAGGTAAAATAGGACAAAAGCAATTTTTAGGCTTCAAACGGGTTTGCGGCTTTATCTTTTTTTTTGCTATTTAGTCTTCCCTTAAAAAGCACATTCAATAGATGTAAGCTAAATTTAAGGAGGATAGCTTGCCTATTTTGGGAACACCTTGACGGCCTTTGATAGACTTCTCTTCTCTACTTTTTGCCTTGATGCAGAACTGAAGCGCGAGCTGAAAGTTCCGACCGTAGGGCATAGCAAAAAAATCAAGCCTCGCAAAAGGCCAATTTAGATGAAAAATAACATTTTTCATCTAAACCAGCGAATGGCTTTTTCCTTGATTCACTCTCTTGCAAAACATAGTTGCACAGAAAATCTCACCCTCTGACATTTGAGCCATTCGCTTTTGTCTGATGCGAGGCAGTGCAGGCCGTAAGAAGCCCTTGAGATTTTGCCAGTTATTTGATAAAATATGCTAAAAACTGAGATATTTTAAAGTAGAAATACTCATTTAATTTACTGATAATAAAAACTTTAGATATTTTTTAAGAGACGACTACATAGTCGTCCCTTAAAAAGTCGGCATAAGAACAAGCACATCAATTGATTTGTTTGCTTTAGGAACACTCTCAGGATTTTGGGTGGCTTTTTCTTTGATTGGTGCTTTTGCCAAACATGGTTGCACAGAAAATCTCACCCTCTGACCTTTGCGCTATTCACTTTTGTCTGATGCGAGGCAGTTAAGGACTTAAAAAGCCCTTGCATATTACCAGTTTCTTGACAAAATAGGCTAAAACCTAAGAGATTTTAAAGACAAAGTGCTTGTTTAATTCACTGAAAATAAGCATCATAGGTGTATTTTAAGGGAAGGCTAGCTATGGCATGAATCTGCAAAAAAACACCTGATAGAAGACTAAATGTTCCTGAAGTTGCGCTTTATTAGTTTGATAACCAACAATTTATGCTACCAATAACCTCTACAATAGAAGTTATTGTGTGTTTTTTTGCAATAAGTTTTACAATCATGTACCTTTGCGCTTAGGTGAGATGTACCTTCTGTCTTTTTGAGTAGGGAAAACCTAAAGTTACAAAGGATATGTTGAAACACAGAGGTCAATCACCTCTTTGTTCCCCATGCAAAACGCTGTGTTTGTCTGTTTAACCAGAGTTATTTGATGGTCTTTGAGAATTATCCAACAAAAAAGTTGTTCCTTTCGTTTAGAAATTAAATAGAGTATTACTAACCTTCACTTTGAGCATTTGTTTTATGGACAGAAGAAAATTTTTATCAAAAGCAGGCTTAGTTACTGGTGGTCTTTTGTCTGCACCATACATTTTGCCTTCGGGTCGTTTATTCGCCAAAACTGCCAGCCGTAAGGTGAACCATGTCGTTTTATGTATGTTTGCGGGTGGTCTGCGCCACTTGGAGTCTGTCCAAAAAATGGACGGCAACCTCATGCCGAATATGCTTCGCGGCACTGAGGCCATCAGCAGCGACTTACTCGGCAGCATGAGCGCCCTACCCACACCAATTAGCACTCCATTAGAACAAAAAGGTGTATTTTTCAAAGAGTTTCGCTTTGCCAAAGGCCCAACTGGCCACTTCAACGCACACAGCACCATGATGTGCGGTGCTTACAGTGAAGCAGACGTGGATATTCGCCGCCGAAACAGCACGCCTACTATCTTTGAATACTACAATAAACATAATTCGCCCAAAACTACCCAGCTCAAATCTTGGTGGGTATCTAACTCTCTAGGCCCCTATCCCAACCTGAATTTTAGTACCCACCCTGACTACGGCCCGCTCTATGGTGGCAACTACATTCAGCCCCAAACCATGCTGAACGAGGCCATTTATGAGGCCATAGGCAAGCCTAAAAGTTTTACAGATACAGAAAAAAGCAAGATAAACCGACTCCGCGCCTTCTGCGACAACAACTTTGCTGGCGAGTATAAAGGAGTGCCTTCTGGTATTACAAATACGCCCTCTGATGCCATTATGATAGAGCAGTTTTTGGCCAAACTTTATTTAGAAGCTATAGAAGGAAAGCTGGACAATGCGTGGGGTATTCCGTCCTACATGAACTATGATATGTATAATGTTTACTTTGCAGAGCGTATCATGGAGCAGTTTCTGCCAGAGTTACTTGTTGTAAACATGAGTTCTATTGATATTTGCCACCAAAATTACAGCGGTTATTGCAATTATCTGCGCTTTGCGGACTACGCGGTGGCGCATCTCTGGAAGACCATTCAAAGCACGCCAGGCATGGCCAACAACACCCTTTTACTCATAGCACCAGAGCACGGCAGAAACCTCTACACCAATACAGTGGTGGACGAAAATGGTCGTTTTGGTATAGACCACAGCAACGATGAAATGTCCCGCCGTATCTTCTGCATGGCGCTGGGGCCTGAGGGAGTTATTAAGCAAAATTTGCGCTTTGATGAGGAGAGAGGCGAAAGCATAGACCTTGTGCCTACCATTGCACACGCCTTGGGCTTTTATGATGACATTCCTAAAGGTATGCTGCAAGGCAGAGTACTTGAAGAAATCTTTGTGTAAAACTAACAACTTTCTTGCAAAAAAAATGTTGCACTTGCCCTTGTCTTTGCACGACGCACTAGATGCTTTTCAGCTCAAGTTAGAGCGAACGGATTTGTTCAAAAAGCAAGCCCCTGAGCCTGTGGTGGTAGAAGACGTGTTCAGACAGGGGCTTGAATTGGCTTTTGACAAGCATGGTTTAGTAGAACAATTTTTTGATACCAATTTTTTTGTCATGCCTATTCTCAGGCAAGTTTTTGAGCCGCTTGGTTGCAAAATTCAAAAAAAACATAAAGTCCTTTTTGCACAAAACGTACTCAAAGCAGACTATTTGGTACAAGCGCAGCAGGAAGGCTCTGATTTGGCTGTCGTGAACATCAATGGCAGACTAATGGACGACGTATTGCAAGAAGCTCTGCTGCTACTTGTGGCGCTTCTGGGCAAGGAAAGCAGACGTGTTTCGGCTCTGCTTACGGACGGCAACGAATGGCACTTTTGCTATTTAGAGGGCAATACGCTGCATCTGCATAACCACAGGCTATTTACATACGATGTTGAAATACTGGGAGGGGCTATGCGCGCACTCCTACAAGAGGAAGGCAGCCTGGTCTAAAGTCAGCGCTTGGTGCAGAACTAAAAAATACGCACTCCTAAAGCAACAAGACATAGAACCAAGCCCAGTTTTTGCTTTTACGTCCATCGTGTTTGGAGCAAAAAACAAAAAATTGGGCTGCATACAAGCAACTAACACTTCAGGCTAGACAGAAGTCATAGGCTTTTGCTTGTTCTGGACAGCCAAACAAATGCTCTTGTCCAGAATAGCATTCATACTCTGTTTCTGCTCTGCGCTTAACCTGCTTAAAAGTGCCTCGTAGTTAGTATTTGATAAGTGTTGATTCTTTGCTACAAAGTTTAGAATCTCTTGGGCTGTTTTAAGTTCCTGATGCTTCATATAGCTTTTGATAGTGGTTATAGATATACAACTGCGAAATATTCCACAAGAAAAAGATAAAAATACTATTTACCAAAAAATTGTTGAATAAATTTAAAAAAAACATCAACAAAACTTACTGAACTGCTCACACAATTCAATGTGCCATAAGAATATCAAAAGCTGTCAGTAATAACTATTTTTGAAAATTCATACATTCAATGCCACTCAAAACCTTAAAAAAGCCAACCAGATGCCTTTTATCTGTTGAATCTAAGTTATCTATTCTGCGTCAATTCTAAAGTTCTATCTCCTCTAAATCGTGGCATATTGCCATTTACCATATTTACCATTGTATCAGAAAGACCCAAAAGAGCATAAACAAAACTTTAGTCAAAACCTCAAGTGGCCTCCAAAAGAATTTTGCTGTATTTTGACTATTATAGCTTGTTTCATCAGCACAAATGCTTAGTTTTGCATCTGTTTTCTTTTTTTCAATGTTGGCTTCAGAACCAAAAAAAATTCCGCTTCAAAATGGAAAATAACTTTATCAAGATAGCCGCTGAGCTTTCTGTTTCGGTCAAGCAAGTAAAAATTACGGTAGAACTGCTAGATGAGGGCAATACAGTGCCTTTTATTGCGCGCTACCGCAAAGAACTCACCGAAAGCCTAGACGAAGTACAAATTGCTGACATTCGCGACCGCATAGAGCAACTCCGCGAGCTTGATAAACGCAAAGAAGCCATCATCAAATCCATTGAAGAGCAAGGCAAACTGACTCCTGATTTGCTCAAGGCAATCGCCATGGCCGAAACAATGGCTGTACTGGAAGACGTTTATTTACCCTATAAGCCCAAACGAAAAACGAGAGCCTCCATGGCGCGTGAAAAAGGACTTGAGCCACTTGCTTTGCAGCTTTTTGAACAAAAGAACATCAACCTAGAAGAGACCGCTGCCGCTTATGTCGTGGCGGACAAAGACGTAAACAGCGTAGAGGAAGCATTGGCTGGTGCGCGCGACATTATAGCCGAAATGGTTAATGAAAATGCCGAAATTCGCTCAAAAATGCGCGTCATGTTTGAGAAAAAGTCGGTTGTCTTTGCCAAAGTTATTAAAGGAAAAGAAGAAGAAGGCCAGAAGTACAAAGATTATTTTGACTGGTCGGAGCAACTACAAGCCGCGCCTTCACACCGAATATTGGCTTTGCGCCGTGCCGAAAAAGAGGGCATCATTACCTTAGCCTGCGAGCCAGACGAGGACGAGGCGCTGCTTTTAATGAACGAGCAGTTTGTTCTGAGCAACAATGCCGCCGCTAATCAAGTAGAAGTGGCCGTTAAAGATGCCTACAAACGCCTGCTGAAACCCTCTATGGAAACAGAGGTGCGTCTAGCGTCCAAAAAACGTGCGGACGAAGAGGCCATCCGTGTTTTTGCCAACAATATGCGTCAGCTTTTGCTGGCAGCACCACTCGGCCAAAAGCGCGTTCTGGCCCTAGACCCAGGCTTTAGAAGTGGCTGCAAAGTAGTTTGTATGAACGAACAGGGAGCCTTGCTTTACGATACTGTCGTTTATCCAAACGAACCACAGAAAAAAATAGCGGAGTCGGGGCTTCTAATCAAAAATCTTTGTCGCGAGTACCGCATTGAAGCCATTGCTATAGGAAACGGCACAGCCAGCCGCGAAACGGAACGCTTTGTACGTAATTTGGATATTCCTAAAAACATTCAAGTTGTGGTGGTCAATGAGAGCGGAGCCTCCATTTATTCTGCTTCAAAAATTGCCCGCGATGAGTTTCCTGACAAAGACGTTACGGTGCGCGGTGCGGTATCTATTGGCCGTCGTTTGATGGACCCTCTTGCCGAGTTGGTAAAAATTGACCCCAAGTCCATTGGCGTTGGGCAATATCAGCATGACGTAGACCAAAAAGCACTCAAAACAACGTTGGACGACGTGGTTATTAGTTGTGTGAACGCTGTAGGCGTAAACGTCAATACAGCCAGCCGCGAGTTGCTCTCCTACGTGTCGGGCTTGGGCGAGAGTTTGGCCAAAAACATTGTGGAGTATCGCGAAAATAATGGGCCCTTTTCAGAACGCCTCAGCCTTAAAAAAGTGCCTCGCCTCGGCGAAAAAGCCTTTGAACAAGCTGCTGGTTTTTTGCGCATCACGGGCGGAGCCAACCCCCTAGATGCTAGCGCTGTTCACCCCGAAAGTTACGACATCGTGGAGCGCATAGCCAAAGATTTGGCTTGCAGCGTGCAAGACCTCATGCAAAAAAAAGAGTTGCAAAAAAGTATTCAAATAGAAAACTACGTGGACGACTTTACCGGCCTACCCACGCTCAAAGATATTGTAACAGAGCTTGCTAAGCCTGGACGTGACCCACGCGAGCAATTTGAAGATTTTAAATTCACTGAAGGAGTAGAACACATTGACGACCTCCGTGAAGGCATGAAGCTGACGGGCATCGTTACGAATATCACCGATTTTGGTGCTTTTGTGGACATTGGCGTACATCAAGACGGCCTCGTGCATTTGAGCCAAATTTCGGATACTTTCGTAAGCCATGCGTCCGAAGCCCTCAAAGTGCATCAGAAGGTGAATGTAACGGTAGTGGGTATAGACGTAATGCGCCGCAGAATTTCCTTGAGTATGCGCCAAGACCCTGTTCTGGAAAGCGCCAAAGCGAACGCCATACCCGAACGCTCCAAACGCTCTAATACCAACCGCCCAGAAGCCACAAACCGAAAGCCAGAAACCACAAAAGACACGCGCCCTTTCAAAAAACACGAAAACTACAAAAACCCAAGTAAGCCAGCCATACCACCCAAAGCAGCCACACCACAAAAACCAGATGAAGAGCTGATGAAGGAAAAGCTCGCAGAACTGCAAAACTTGTTTGGCGGCAAAAAAAATAAGAAGTAAACACCAACAAGTTTGGTTTTTATTGGTTTAAAGACTTTAAGAAACACATCAAAAACCGCCATGTCTGACGTAAAGTACGATTCCGAAGAAATGTATAGGCCAACCGTACACATTTACACGGAAGCCACACCTAATCCTGATTCTATGAAGTTTATGCTCAGTTTTTTACTGATGCAAGACGACCTCATCAAGGATTATGATAGCCCAGAAGCCGCTGCCGAAAGCCCCTTGGCGCAGGCTTTGTTTACGCAATTTGACTTCATTACAAGGGTTTTTATGTCTAAAAACTTTATGACCGTTACCAAAGTAGCGGGCATGGATTGGTATGAGGCTTCTCCACTTTTGAGGCAGTTCCTCAGGCTTTATTTTGAAGAAAAAAAGCCCGTTTTTGCAGACGATATGCCACTCACCGAAGTAAAAGTAGATACGGATACACCCAGCGTGAAGCGGATTAAATCCATCTTGAACGAATACATCAAACCTGCCGTAGAAATGGACGGTGGAGCTATCTTTTTTCACTCTTTTGAGGACATGACAGGCACACTCAAAGTAACCCTGCAAGGCTCGTGTAAGGGCTGTCCCTCGTCCATCGTTACGCTCAAACAAGGCATAGAAAACCTTTTCCGCAGCATGATGCCCGAAGTGAAAGAAGTAGTGGCAGAAGGTTAAAAACAAGGTAAAATTTTGAAGAATACTATGCCTGAAAACCAGGTATTCCTACACTTTGCGAAGTATATTGCATTGAGTAATGCGCTCAAAGAAGAGCTTTCTCAAAGAATTGTATCAAAGACTTTAAAAAAAGGCGAGCTTGTACATAGTGCGCATAACGTTTGCACAAGCAGTTATTTCATTCGAAAAGGCCTTTTGCGCATTTATTTTCTGAAAGAGGGCCAAGAAATTAGCGAGTTTTTTTGTGCCGAAAACGAATGGGTGAACTCCCCAAAAAGTTTTATGCAAAGGCAGCTCGACATCTATTGGATTGATGCCATAGAAGAAACTGAAGCCTTTAGCTTGCATATTAGCGATTTAGGTTATTTGCTAGAGCACTTTCCTGAAATGGAACGCTATGCGCGCTTGTCTATGGGTACAATTTTTGCGCATTTGCTTGAGCGAATTAGCTCTTTGAGATTTACCTCTGCTAAAGAAAGGTATGAGCATTTCTGCTCTGTCTATCAAACCATTCACGCGCGGATTCCTTTGGGTATGGTAGCCTCATATTTGGGCATTGCGCAAGAAACACTGAGCCGAATCCGTGCTCTCAAATGATTTTTTGATATAGGTCAAAAATTATTAGAAACCAAACACTGAATTTTGCATTTTCAGTTAAAAAAAAACACAACGTTTATGCAAAATCTCAAATATTGGCTTCTTGTTCTCTTGTTGTTCATTTCTTCGCCCATCTTTTCTCAAATAAATTTGCCGACGCACCATGTTGAAAGCCAATTGTTTCTGGGAAGTGGCGCAAAACAAAGCCTTGTTGTAGGTTTTGGAGGCTCTGAAGGCGGCAATGCTTGGGCCAGCGACTATTGGAAGACTGTCAGGGAGCAGTTTATTGAAAAGGGCTACGCCTTCTTAGCCATTGGCTATTTTGGCGCAAAGGGCACGCCTGATACACTCAATAAAATTGCCATTGAAAACATTTACGAAGCCATAAAAGTAGCACAGAAGCATCCACAAGTCCGCAATAAAGCTGTTGCACTCATTGGCGGCTCACGTGGTGCAGATTTAGCACTTTTAATTGGCAGTTATTACAAAGATATTCGCTGTGTGGTAGGTTTGGTAGCCAGTAGCGTGGTTTTTCCTGGCCATACCAACCATTTTACGACCTCATGCTGGACTCACAAAGGCAAGGAGCTGCCCTTCGTCCCGGTCAATGAGGCGGCTATTCCGTATTTGATGACAAAAAACTTGAGAGGAGCATTTGCGGCCATGCTAGAAGATGAGCTTTCGGCAGAGTTAGCAGCCATAAAGGTAGAAAAAATCAAAGGCCCTATTCTTTTGCTTTCTGCCACCAAAGACGAAATTTGCCCTTCTACCCCTATGGCAGAGCAGATGATAAACAGATTGGGTGCTAAAAAGTTCGAGTACCATTACAGCCACAAAGCGATTGAAGGTGGCCATGCAGCGCCTCTCAAGCATTTTGATTTGGTATTTGAATTTTTGGAAACCCACTTCAAAAGATAGAAAAAACCTACTCCTGCATCAAATGGCCAAAGAAAACGGCATTCAAGAAGAGTTTGTTAGTCCCGTACCAAAAAGCCCTAAAATTCGGATTGTCTGCAAGCAAAACAACGCGCCCTCTACTCAAACGCTATCCTGTCAATTTCCTTCATGAACCTATCCGTTTCTGATAAAGCTACAATTATTTTTTGATAGTGCAGAATGTCGTCAAATTCCAATTTCCTATCCTTGCGGTCTTTGAGCCATTTTTGGGCGGGTTGGTAGCCACCAATGTAAAAGTCCCAAGCGGTTTGCGGAACGTTGTCAAAATACTGCGTGTCGTTGATGTAAACTTTTCTGTTTTCGTATTTTGGTTTTACAACCACATTGCTTCCGTCTTCGGGATATTGTGTGATGTATTTCTCCACCGTCGGGCTTTCCAATAAATGTATTTGTCGTATTTCTCCTCCTAGTTTTACTAATTTCCAAAACGTGTCTTTGTCTTTTGGATAAGGCACTCTCGGAAAATCAATTTTCAAAAATTCTTTGTATTTCTCTCGGTAGGTTGGGCTATGTAAAACTGCATAGATGTAATCTAAAATGTCAATGGGTGCAAAAGTATCTTTGGTGGCTTCTTTCTCTGATGTAAAAGTTAAACCTAATTTCTCGGCTATTTGCTTTACAATTGCTGTGTTTAAGTTTGGCGTTCTTTCTTGCTGTACGATGAATGGAACAACTATTTGAGCTTTTGTGCCATTACTTTTTAGTTTATCTTG
This sequence comes from Cytophagales bacterium, assembly GCA_013299045.1. Classification (GTDB taxonomy): domain Bacteria; phylum Bacteroidota; class Bacteroidia; order Cytophagales; family Bernardetiaceae; genus RDZD01. The sequence goes on from JAAFJX010000019.1 coordinate 67,849, forward strand.
TAATGTTTTTAACTCAAGTTTCAAGTTTTGAAGGTTGTTTACTTGGGTATCGTATAATTTTTGAATTTCCTTGTCAGGATTTTGCACACTTTCATACATTTTTTGAATGATTTGAAAAGACTTTTCCAAACTGTCAATGAGTGCGAGTAACTCTTCTTTACGCAACTCTAAAAGCTGTTGCTCGTCCAATTCGTATTTTTGTCCAATAGCTTGTTGTCCGTTGGTTTCGGGGTAGAGGTAAAGGGGAAAAGCATACGAGGCACTTCCAATTAGATGAGCGTCGTAAGATAAATTAGAAATAAAACAATCATTATATGGTTTGTCTTTATTCATCATTATTTTTTCTAAAACCAATCCAATATTTTCTCCTTTTATAAAATGTTGCATTACATCATTTCTTGGGTAACAATGAAATCCTTTTGATTTTCCGGTATAAAATGTCCATCTTTCATCAAATGGTCTATAAGAGAGTTTTGTAAAAGTGCCCTTGTTTGGATAATTATTTTGCAAATCAGCTTTTGCGAAATTAACCTGCCAGTCTCTAACATCTTTGCCCAAATTGAACTTACTCCTTGCTGCTTCGTCATCCAAACTTAAAAACTCTTCAATCGTTTTTTGTAGTTCAAACTTTGTTTTATGTATTGTAAATTCATCTCTTGCAGTAACAATACCAACATTATTTAACTTGAATAATTCATTGACTGCAAATCCTTTATCATACCCTTCTTCAACATCAAAATTTTTATTTACAAAAAAATAATTTGGTGAAATGTTGGGTAATTCTTTGTAGGCAACAGTTTTGAGTGAATTTTCATTTAAAAAATCATACTTCATTTCTCGTTTACCAAATAAATCGTGATGAAAAACTTTGCCTAATTCGTTGGCTTTTTTCTTTCCTGTTTTTACAAATAAATTGATAGATACGCCTTGCATTATATCAAATACATTGATGTCTGCACTTCCGTCTGGTGCAGTTTCTTTTTTCTTGCTGTTTCCGTGTAAATCTATGGTGTAAATTTTGTCGTATGTTTTTAGCAAGTTCCAGCGCATACCTCTAAAAGTAGGGTTGTCTAAAAAACCGTGAGGATTGATAAACGCTAAAATGCCGCTTCCATTTTTTTCAATGAAATGCTGTCCATAGCGCAAAAACTTAACGTAATCATCATTAATCCATTTCGGATTTCGTTCTTTTAATTTTTCTTTTCCGCCTGGTTCTTTTTTGTAATCTTCCATGAGGCTCATAATCCACTCGCCTTTATTAGCACTTTCGCCACTGTATGGCGGATTGCCAATTACACACATGACGGGAGTATCGCGTTTTATGTGATTGGCTTCGTTGGCTTCTGTGCTTAACCAATTTGCAAAGAGCGTTCCCGTGTCGGGGTGGCTTTCTTCCAAACTGTTGGTAAGGTAAACTCTGAACCTTTGATTTGTTGTTGGTTTGTAGCCTGTTTCGGTTAAAAGCAAATCTAATTTAAGGTGTGCCATAGCATAACTTGCCATTAGCAATTCAAAACCATTGAGGCGTGGCAATAAGTGTGTTTCTACATAATTACTCCAAATGCCTTGTTGTCCTTGAAATTTTTTGTGAATGTGTTTTACTACTTCGGCAAGGAATGTTCCTGTTCCTGTGGCAGGGTCAAGAATTTGCACTTTGTGAACTTCTTGTTCTAACTCTTTTCCTTTCTGGTTTATTCTTATTTTGGTTTTGCTGCTGTCGGCAAGTCCTTGCGGTAAATCAAATTCGGTTTTTAAAATATCATCAACAGCACGAACAATAAAATTGACCACAGGTGCAGGTGTGTACCAAACGCCCCGTGCTTTACGCAATTTTGGGTCATACTCGCTCAAAAAATCTTCGTAAAAATGGATAATCGGGTCTTCCGTTTTGGTGGCTTTGCCATAGTTTTTGAGCATTTCTTCAACGTTGCAAGCCAAAAATATTTCTACCAAACTATCTACAATCCATTTTATACGGTCGTCAATGTCGGGGCCAGCAATGTAGCCAAACAGTTTTCGTAAAAATGGGTTTGATTTTGGGATTAGCTCGGCTGCTTCTTGTCGGCTGAAAGTGGGTAAAGTTGGGTCGTGTAAACGCGCCGCAAACATTCCGTAAGCTATGGTTTGAGCATACACATCGGCAAATCCTTTGGGTGTAATGTCGTGTATCAGAATTTGCTTGAAAGCAATCATTTGGTCTTTCAGCGTACTATCTTCGTTGTGCGTTTCATCACTTGTCAATGCTTTTTCAATCACTTCAGAAAGCAATCGGGCTTTGCCCGCCATCATTTCTGCCAGTTTTTTTGAGCTTGTTATAGTTTGGCTTATGGTCGTACAAAAATCTTTTAACAAGTTTTCAAAACTTGCAAAATTTTCGGTTAATGGCTTAATGCCTTTATCGGTGAGTTCAGCAATCGCGATTTTTGTTACAAATTGTCCGTCTCTGTAAAGGTGAAAGTCTAAATAATCTGTAAAAAAAAGATTGTTGAGCGATGCTTTGTAGCGGTCAAATTGTTCTTTATTACCTGTTTTCTTCGTTCCGTCTAGGTCTTTGTCTCCAATATCTTTTGCCTCTATGAAGCCAACAGGAATATCTTTTTTTGTTAAAATGTAGTCTGGCGCGCCGCAGCTTTGTCTTTTGGGTTCGTTGGTAGCTCTAATTGCAGGCACTAAACTTTCAATCAATTGTTGCAAATCTCCACGAAACGTATGCTCGGTGGCATTTCCGAGTTTGTAGCGTTTATTGATGCTATCTATATATTCTTGTGTTGTCATTATTTTAGTTTTGTTGTCATATTTACAATAAAACCTAGGGGAAAATGTTTGCGAAGAGTGGATTCATATAAGACCTCCCTTGCTCTACGCACAAATGTAAATAAAAAGCACAAAACTACAAAATTACACACATTAGCCCGTCTTTTCGCAATTTTTTCAGCCGAAAGCTTCTACTCCTGCATCAAATGGCCAAAGAAAACGGCATTCAAGAAGAGTTTGTTAGTCCCGTACCAAAAAGCCCTAAAATTCGGATTGTCTGCAAGCAAAACAACGCGCCCTTTCCCCGAACTCTTTATAATTGCGCCAGCAGAATTGGCTACGGCTTTTTTGTGGCGCTCCGAGAGATAGCCCGCCACTAAAGGGTTTGCGCCATAACGTATAGGCGTGCCGTAAGGGTTTTCTGACCATGACATATACAGGCTGCTGTTTTTGAATAAGTGCAAGTCAGTGCCCTTATAACCATAACAAAGTGGGTGGGTGGGGTCAATTTGTACTTTAAAAATACTACCACCCACTTCTTGTGCGCCGCGGTCTCGTTCACGTGCTTCATAAGGGCGCGGCAAGGTATCATTTTTGCCCAAATCTAGGCTGTGGAAGGTGGCAATGCCTGCACTGCGCACCCATTTGCTTGCGCCTTGCATAGCCACGAGTGTATTGCCGCTTTTGAGCCATTTTTTGATGGCTTCGGTGCTGCTCTCCGAAATAGCGCCATAGTTGCCGTCTGCCAAAACAAGTACTTGGTAGTCAGACCAATTTACCGCACCCAGCTTGCCTAGTTCTACGGTTGTAACGGGCATTTTGAAGCGAGTATCTAGCAAGTGCCAAACTTCACCCGCTTCTGAAGCCGCCACGCCCTCGCCAACAGCCAAAAGTACTTTTGTAGAACGCAATACATCGTGCGAAGGACTGCCCAGCTCCACCCCCTCAGCCGTAAAGCCGTCCGATAATTCAAAAACGCTTACCGCTGTTTCTTCGGCCAATTTTTTCAAAAGATTCTTGATGTCGCTGGACGGCATGGACTGATTTTGGAGCGGCACAAGGATAGTCCCGTAATCAAACTCCTTGAGGCCAATTCCTGTGGCTGCTTTAAATTTTTTATGACAGACTTTCACAATTAAACCTTTGTCTAAGAGGGTATTCAGCAAACGCGGCGCATAATAACCATGCCACTCAAAAGCATAGCAATAAGCCTGCTGTTGGCTGCTATATAATTGTCCTTTGGGCATTTGAGCCAATAAAACTTCTTCACCTTGTAAGCTAGCGGGCATATTCTTGGTAGTGAGGGCTGCAAAAGGCAAATCAAAGGCTAGGGGGAAAGTCCAAGCAGAGATGTCATAAAACAAACTGTCTTTGAAGGTCGTTTCGGACTTAAAAATGGCCTGAATGGTGCGGTATTGTGCTTGCGCTAAGGGGACGATGTAGCTGTGGTTTTTCAAAAACTTTTTGCCATCAAGGGTCAGGTCAGAGCCAGCCCTAAATACTTTTATCTGATGCCTTTTCAGAATTTCTAAAAAATGGAAATTTTTGGCTGAGTCTGTACTAGAGCCCCATATATAGGCTTTTTCGGGAACAGATGCGCCTAGATTCTGGGCTTCTGAATAAAAGTTCTTTTGATAGTCCAGCAACTCTTGGCGCATTTCTTGGGCGGCTGCCAGTGTGGACAAAGACACCACGAACTGGTTTTTGATGGTAAAAGGGAAGGTCAGAACGCCATGTGCAGAATTTTGGGCGTGTCCGCGAGACGAAGCCTGTTCAAAGAGTATGCCCACACAGGCGTTGATGTCTGGATAGGTAGAACCTTTGCCATAAAAAAAGTCGTCAAAATCTTCTTGGGTGTAGTAAAGCGAGCCAATTTTATTCAAAAAGTCGGCGTGTTTTCGGGCGAGCTTGAGGGCTAAATCGCGGTTTTTGGGGGGTGTGAGAGGGTTATCGCGTTCGGGCACTCCAGGCTGAAAGAAAAAGGTCTTGTCCGTTCCCATTTCGTGGTGGTCGGTCAGGATATTGGGTTTCCACTCGTGGAAGCGCGCCAAGCGGCCTTGGCTTTCGGGGAGTTGCAGCGGCAGCCAGTCGCGGTTTAAATCAAACCAATAATGGTTAAAACGGCCTTTTGGGAAAGGCTCATTGAACTCCCGCGCCACGGGGTCGGTTACGCTTGTTTGGCTTTTGTGTGCATTCACCCATGAGGCAAAACGATTTACTCCGTCTGGGTTAATGCAAGGGTCTAACACAATAATGGTTTCTTTGAGGAGCTTTTCTATGCTTTCGCCTTGGGCTGCCGCCAAATGATAAGCTGTTAGGAGCGCCGCATTGACTCCGCTGGGTTCGTTGCCGTGTACGCTATAGCCCAACCAAACCACCACAGGCATATTGGCGGTATTCATTTTGCTGGCTTCTACAGGATTAGAAAGCGCCAAATGGGCTTTTCGCAGGTCTTCTAGTTGGTCTTGGTTGTTTTCGGAGGTTATGATGAGCGTCAAGAGTTCTCGGTTTTCGTAGGTTTGGCCATAGGACTGCAACTTGACGCGCTTAGACACCCTCGCTAGTTCGCGCATATAGGTCAGTACCTGAAATGGGCTTGCGTGCCACTCACCCACCTCATGCCCCAGTACTTGCTTAGGCGTAGGAATGCTGGTATTGTAGGCCACATCGGAGGGTAAGTAATAGGCAAGGTCTTGTGCCGAAAGAAAAGCAGAAGAAGAGAAAAAAGCCATAAAAAAGGCCAAAAATATTGTTTTGAATGAATGTAAGTGCATGATTGGCAGAATTAATGCAGGAAATGGGTGAATTTTGGTAATAAATTAAAAAGAAATCAGCACCAAATTTTTGGAACTAAAACCGCGTGTTGGACAGTGTTGATACGTTTAAAATATAAAATTGCTGTCATTAACACGCTTAGTCCTGCTCGACCAAAAAAGGCTTGACATCGTTCTCTTCTGCGTAGATAACAATCTTCTCGGTTTCATCTTTAGGTACATATTCAATATATGAAAGTTTTCGGACATTATCCCAAATCGTGTATCGTAGGTCTTTTTGTTGAGGCTCATCGCCAATAATATAATATTTGCCTGCCTCTCTATTGTGTTGAATAGCTTTAATGAGATTGAAAAAAGAGCCAAGGTCATGCTTTAGATTATAGCTTCTCTTATCAAAATTAATGCTCTGACCAGCTACTACAACCCCATTCACACCAATAAAACTAACAGATGTATTAAACACAAGGTTTGGAAGTTTATCTGGTGTTAGCTCAATGTCCCAATTCATGCGGTTTTTTAAGCGAGGAAAAAGCTGATTCCTAACAAACATTTCAAAAGTTTCAGCGTTTTGACTTCTTGATGCGTTGTCAGTTGAACTATCTGTCCAGATGAATAGATTGAATAAACTATTAAAAGAACTTTCGGTTACTTCTACTTTAATGACTTCAGGCTTAGAAAAAGAAATAAGATTGTTGCAGTAGGTTGCAAGATAATTCATTTCATTTATGCTGACGTTATGTGGATACAGGTTTTCTTTTTGCTCTACTTGAATCCAATTATTGAAGTTCAATACACTGGCTTTAAGCATTTTAAATGCCGCTTCGGACTCTAGCATAGCATTTAAAATTTCTAATTTTGAGCTAGAGTAATGAAAAAATACGCGCTCCTCATTCCAAAGCACCAAGCCTATGCTAAGTCTTTCTTGTATAGAAAGGCGCGTATTGGCATAAAGGATAGAATAAAAGGTCTGCATACTCATTTGTTGTTCAGAATAACTGAATTTGTATGTATTGTTTGAAAGCCTCAATAGTCTGACGCTGCCAGTTCTCTGTGAATAAAGGTCGTAGTCTCGGGTAAAGATTTTGAAGATTTCCCCATTCGGGCGGCACAGCGGTTAGAATATTATCTAGCTGACATTCGCAAATTTTAACGCAATTTTCAAAATTTTCGCTGACATTTGCAAGCATTAATTTTAGCTCTTGTTTATTTCTAAAGATTTTTAATGCAGCATCGCTACTCAAAATTGAATCAGAATCATTGATGAGATAAATGTCCCTTTCCAAAGAGCCAGTATTAAAACAGTTAGAATGGTCTATGACATACAACTCAATTCTCTTATCTACTGCCCTGCACAGCAGATTATAGTTTCCGTTGTGTCGGTCTTCATTGGCTACCCAAATATCAAACAAGGCAATTTTTAGAAAGTTATAACTATTTACAGAGCTTAATGATGCTGTTCTGTTGTTCAAATCTTCTGTATCAGGGACTACTTGAGAGCCAAAACAAAGCTGGTCGTAAAGCGGTCTTTTAATACTTCTTAGTACACTGTCTGGAATATGTTCCTTATTTATGCGCACAAAACAAAACTCGGGGCAGTAAAGCTCCCAGAGCCTCGCAAATGATATGCAAATGTATTCATAAAACAACTTTTTTGCAGGAAACCCCTCAGGATATTTGCAAACATACTCTTTATAGTCATTACACAGAACACGAACTGGTCTGCTACCAGAAGTATCATAAACTTTATCGATTGCTTTGATACTCTCAAGTCGGCATATCTTCATCTTAGATTCTTTACATAAAATCAACGAAAGGCTCAGCAAAAGGTTCGGGTTTAAAACGCCATTCCAACTTGCTACAATGCCAAACCTATAATTCTTGCATTCATCAGTTAAACTCGCCCTCTTTTTATTTTTCGTTGGTTCTCTTTCATATCCTTTGGAAAAACCTTGCCTTTCGCGCCTTTTTGCAAAACTCTTTGACACCAATAGCTACTTTTGTGTGCTAAACCATATAGCTCAAAAGGGCAGATTGCGCAGTTCGGAAGCTTTTTTGAGAGGTAAGCAAAAATTGTCTTCTACTACGCCAATAGGCAGAAATTCTTGGCCGTTCCATTCACCAAAAATATGGCAGGGTTGCTCGCCACCATGTACCCACAGCTCATAGGAAGCCTTGAATCTATCTGAAAGAGGAATGATAAGCTGCTCTTTATCCACTAACAAGTACGAGAATCCATTTTTGAGTAGGCATACATTTCGCATAAGAGCAGGCAAGCAGGATAAAAATGGCTGCAAAACAAAAGCCTTTGCGAAAGCACCCAAAAGCTCCTCAAAACTTAGAAAACCCTGCCAAAGAGCTAAATCATAGGCTTTGCTGGTGTCGGTTATTGTTGAAAACAAAGCCCTAAGCGGATAAGCTGACGGATAGAAGTGTGCATTGGCCTGCATGACTGTTCCTATGGGCGTAGGCTCTAGTTCAAAGGATTCAGAATTGTGCTTAAAGTCCAAAAAGCAAGCGTATTTTTGCGTTTTTGCTCCATAAAACCAAGAGCGTTTGAGTTGCATGGTTTCAGGCGCGTCGTCCAAAACATAGCCGCAAAAAAGCCAGTTATCAGTACAGAAATTTTTTTCTAGCACTTGTTCCTTTTTAAAACTAATACCTATTGCTGCCCAGAGGTCATAAGCTGTTTCTAGCTCTGTTGGTGAGGTACTTAGCCAAAAGTCAGCCAAAAATGCCAGATGCCCAATACTGTTGAGCAACTTTTCGGGTTTGTTAGGGGCTAAATGCTTGGCGGTTATTCTCACTTTCTCGGCCACGGCCCCTGCTTGTGCGTCCGTAAGCAAGCGTGCGGCTTCTTGCCAGTAGCTTATGGGCTTGTTGAGCAATTCTGCAAGCCCCATGCTCAGATTGTCTTCTAGCCAAATGTTAAAGCGTAAAAAACCGTCCTGAATATTGTATAGGCGTTTTTCAGAGGGTTTTGTCCAGTCGGTTTCCGCGCTCTGTACTGGTAGTTGCTCCATAGCAGGCTTTGAGGTTTCCTTTGTTTGCCACTTCAAAAAAAGCGCTGCCGCCCAATCTGGCTGTTCTGATGTTTCAAAAAGAGCGTTGTTGGCCAGAAACAAAAGTAAAAGCGCTACACAGTGCTTGCAGGGGCGCAGCCGCGAAGGGCAGTTACAGCTATTTTGGAAGGATTGCATGGCCACACTCACACGATAAGGCGCTGCACCCGAAGACTGACACTCACCCCAAATTTGCTCCTCAAAAAAGCCCAGAATGCGCCATTTGGCGGGGTTTACTAAAGGTGCAGCGCGTTCTAAGGTGCTGTCATCGGCCAAGTAGGGGTGCGGTGTGCTCATTTTGAGAGGTTGGTTTTGGGTTCATCTTGAGCGGCTGCACGGCGCAAGCGGTCATTAATAGCGGCCCCCAAGTCTTTATCTGGAACAAACTCTGCAACAATACTTTTGCAAGCTGGCAGCGCGTCTAGCAAGCGCATAAAAGCAAATAAGTTTTGAGCAGCTTCGCTAAAGTTTGCATTAGGCGAAAGCAAATATTGTTGCTTAGTACTTTGCTTAGGCAAATTTTTCTCAAAAAGTAAAAAGAAAACATCGGGCGCATAAGTTTCTTTTTCTAAAAGGGCTTCACGGTGCAGTAAATCGAAATGTTTGCGCGGCGCATAGTGGCTTTTGAGCATACCTGGCGCTTTAGGGTTTGAACTGGAATGATTGTGGACACGCACGTTTTTAAGCACAGTATGCAATTTTTCTAAGCTAAGGCCGCCTTTTCTAAAAATAGTCCATTCTCCATGCTCTAAGCCCAGTACGGTGGACTCTAAACCAATGTCGCAGCGGCCACCGTCCAGAATGAAAGCTACCTGCTCACCAAGTTGTGCAGAAACGTGCTCAGCACTTGTGGGGCTTATATAACCAAAAGGGTTGGCACTAGGTGCAGCCAACGGGAAATCAAGGGCGTTCAATAGTTCTAGCATAAGCCCATGAGCAGGTACACGCACACCTACGTGAGGCAAACCGCTCGTTACTACATCAGGAATAAGCGGACTCTTGGGCAAGAGTATGGTGAGTGGGCCTGGCCAGAAAGCCTGAGCCAACTGCATCAATTCCTTGAGATGCTCCGTGGCAAACCCACTCAAATCGATATAAGGCTTGACGGCCTCAAAGCTAGCAAAGTGAACAATGAGGGGGTCAAAGCTAGGGCGCTTTTTGGCTTCAAAAATACGTAAAACGGCTTTTTCAGAACAAGCGTTTGCTGCCAAACCATAAACGGTTTCGGTAGGCACACCCACCAAAAGACCATTGTTAAGACAGACTATGGCTTTTTGTAGAGCATGGGGCAAATTCATGAACATCTGTAATTAAAACAAGTATCTTTTGAGGATTAAAGCACCGCAAAATTAACTATTTTTTCTAAAAGTTCTTGTAGTTAAATATCTCCCAACATAGGGCGCAGCAAGATTTCCTCTATGACGGCCTGTTTAGAGAGCTGATTGGCCGCAAAAACGGTTTCGGCTACGTCTTCTACTTTCATAAAGCGCTCTGGTGGCAGCTCTACGCCGTCCCAGCTTGCAGTCAGCGTAGCACCTGGCATAATGGCCGTAACACGCACACCATGTTCACGCATTTCTGCACGCAGCACTTTCGTCATACCATACATGGCAAACTTTGTGATGCAATAACTGCCACCATTGGTGTAAGCCATGATACTGGCCGTAGAACAAATATTAAAAATATGCCCTTCTTTTTGTTCTATCATGGGTTTTATAAGCGCACGAGTCAAATAGTATGCGCTATAAACGTTCGTTTCCATCATAGATTCTAGCACGCCGTCAGCTTCTTGGTGAACCTGACCAGGTATGAAAACACCCGTATTATTGACCAAAACACGCACGGGTTCGCCTATTTGCGCCACAAAATCAGCGAAACGCAAGACTTCGCTTTTCTGGGACATATCTGCAGCCAGTGTATGTACTTTTATGCCATAACGGGCTTCTAAGTCTATTTTGAGCGTATTCAACTCCGCTTCTTTGCGTGCGCAAGTGGCTACCTGAAAGCCTGCTTTGGCAAAGCGCTCGATAATGGCACGGCCTATGCCTTTTGTTCCTCCTGTTACGACTAACATGATTTGCTTGTGGTGTTTAAAATGAATGATGCGTCCTGATAGAACTATCTACTTGACTGGATTGTTTTCGGTACTCCAAAAATGATGCAAGATATCTAACTTCTTAGATTCTATGCGCCCGTCAGAAAAATAGTAGCCGAATGCACTTGGCAAGGCCAGCAAAAATGTATAACTTTGTGGCTTGAACGTTGAAAACATAGTTAAGTCAATGACTATCAAGACTAAAAAAATTCAGTTAGCGCATAATACCTACATCAGATACTGCCTGCGCTTAGTGGCTGCCGAGTGGTGGTGGGCTTGGTTAGTGCCTGTTGGTATATTTCTGCTATTTTTGGCCACAGACCTGCTCTGGTGGGGCTTGGGCGTAGCCATAGTGCTTTATATTCTCTATGCACTGTTTTGGGTAGCGCAGTTTGTGCAAGTAACGAAACACGAGCGTTTTAAAATGCTTTTTGATAAATATTCTTATGAAATAGACAATCTGCAAATTTTGATGCGCATTAGCCGTGAAAAAGGCATGGCCATACCTTGGAACAAAGTGAAGCGTGTTTACAAAGAAAACGACGGCTTTGTGCTGGTGCTTTCATTGGCACAAATTGTTTATTTGCCTTATAAAGCCTTTGGCACAGAGCAAGATATACGGCTTTTTGAAACACAAGTTACACGTAAAGACCTGCTCCACTTGTTTAATTTCAAACAAATTTTTGCTAAAAAGAAACAATCACTGACGTTTTAAAGTGCTATCTTTCAGGAATATGTCTAGAGTTTTGGCTATTGATTTTGGGTTAAAGCGGTGCGGCTTAGCTGTTACGGACGAAATGCGTATTTTGGCCATGCCGCTCATGACTGTTCCTAGCCACGAACTACTGATGTTTTTGCAGCAATATTTTAGCCAAGAGAACGTACAGACTCTGGTGCTAGGCTATCCTACCCGTACAAACGGGGAAGATGGGCACGTAACCGAACACGTGCGTAAACTCGCCGAAACGTTGCGCCAAAAGTTTGCTGACAAGGAGCTTCATTTGGTGGACGAACGCTTTACATCTCGTTTGGCGCAGCAAACTCTTGCGCTAGGTGGTATGAAAAAGAAAGACCGACAAAATAAAAACAATGTGGACAAAGTAAGTGCAGCGCTGATTTTGCAAACCTTTTTAGAACAACCGCCTAAAATATTGGGGCTTTCAAACATATAAGAAAAAATTATTCAGCATCATGGTATTTCCTATCGTTCTCTTCGGTAGCCCTGTTCTTAAACAAAAGGCGCAATTCATTAGCCCCGAAACACACCCTAATTTGGCCGATTTGGTGGCTTCTATGTTTGAAACCATGTATAATGCAGAAGGGGTGGGTCTGGCCGCTCCTCAAGTGGGCTTAGGGATTAGGCTTTTTGTGGTGGATAACCGCCGAGAAGAAAGCGAAGAGGGCGAAAAAATAGACAATATTGAAGAAGGCATCAAAAAGGTGTTCATAAACCCAGAAATTCTAACGGAAGAAGGTGCTGAAAAGCCCTATACCGAAGGTTGTTTGAGTATTCCGAATATCAGAGAGAGCGTTACACGCAAATCAGTTATTCGCATTCGGTATCAAGACGAAAACTGGCAGACACACGAAGAGACTTTTACGGGCTTCAATGCCCGAGTTATTCAACACGAATACGACCACGTTGAGGGCATTTTGTTTATAGACCACATCTCGGCCTTCCGCAGAACGCTCATCAAAACAAAACTTATACAAATTGCGCAGGGTAAGGCGCGAGCCTCTTATAGAACTACCCTACAAAAATAAGTTAAGGCTTTGGCTGTATAGGCCAATTTATGTGTTCATAGCACTGATGAGCCACTTTGTTAGAAGTATGGCGGTGCGTTTGGCCACTCCCTCCGTCTTTATCTGAGCTTCTAGTTCTTGATAATCTGACAACATTTTTGTACGTTCTTTACTGTTAATCAGCTTATTAGCAGCATCTTCTAAGCGTTCTGGAGTAAAGCTAAATTGTAAGAGTTCTGGCACAACTTCACGCCCGGCTATCAGATTCACCAAAGAAACGAACTTGACTTGAATAACAGCTTTGGCTATGAGTGCAGTCAGTGTATTCATTTTATAAACAACCACTTGAGGCACTTTAAAAAGGGCTGTTTCTAGCGTGGCTGTGCCAGAGGCTATTAAACCCAAATGTGCTTCTTGTAGTAAATGATAGGTGTCGTCTGTCAGTATCATAAAACCCGCCGCAATGGCATCTTTGTATAGCTTGGTAGGTAAGTGGCTCAAACCAGCCACCACCACGCTCATATCTTGTTTTTGAAGTAAAAGCTGGGCTGCTCTGACCATCGTGGGCAAATTGTATTGAAGCTCCGACACACGGCTGCCCGGTAGGATAGCTAAAACAGGTTTATTGGGTAGTTTATAATGCGTTTGCAGGCTATACTTAGGCACAAAACTATGGACTGCATCGTAAAGCGGATTTCCTACGTAATGCACTTCTACACCGTGCTTTTTGTAAAATTCCTCCTCAAAAGGCAATATGCAATAAATTTGTTGCACATATTTTTTTATTTTATGCACGCGTCCTTGATTCCACGCCCATATTTTTGGCGATATATAATACACAACACGAAGCCCTTGCTTGTGGGCAAACTCCGCCATACGCAAATTGAATCCGGGATAGTCCACCAAAATTAGGACATCAGGGCTGTAAGCAAGTAGGTCTTTTTCACAAAAGCGCAAATGTTTACGAATCTTGCTTAGGTTTTTGAACACCTCCCAGAAACCCACAAAAGAGGCTTCTTTGTAATGAAAAGCAAGTTCGGCACCCGCCTTTTGGCTGTCTTCACCTCCCCATGCCCGTATTTGCGCCTCTTTATCTTGTTCTCGGAGCGCCGCAATCAGCGCTGCGGCGTGCATATCTCCAGATTTTTCGCCTGCAATAATGTAGTACCTCACCAGAATAAATTTTGTTAATACCGTTTTGAATTGAAAAATAATAACTATATTTGCAGCCTGAAATTGGGTACACTACCCGGTTCGCTTTTTATAGCGCAAAAATAATTATTTTATTGATTGAAAGTAAGCATTCAATATGGCAAAAGATAAAACCATTGAAACTGAAAAGGTGAATCCACAACACAGCGCGGCCAACGTAGAGTTTTTTGAGGATTCTGAAGCCCTTCAAAACCGAATAGGCAAGTCAGAAGAATTTGCGCGCAATAACAGGAACTTGATATTCATTGTTATTGGTGTGGTTGTCCTTGCTGCTGTAGCCTTTTGGTACTATCAAGATAGCAAAGCAAATTCTAATGAAAAAGTGCAACAGGAACTCTTCCCAGCTATATTTTATGCAGAGAAAGACTCTCTGAATAAAGCCATGGTGGGCGATGGCAACAATACTTCTGGTTTTGTAAAAATTGCTGAAAATTATAGCGGCACGCCAGGCGGTAATTTGGCCACTTTTTATGCTGGTTATGGTTATCTCCGTCAAGGCAAGAATGATGAAGCCATCAAGTATCTTAAAGAGTTTTCGGCAGACGATTTAATCTTACAAGCTCGTGCATACAGTCTCATTGGCGATGCTTATATGGAGAAAAAAGACCTCGCACAGGCCATTGATTACTACAAAAAAGCAGCTGACTATAACCCCAATCCGCAATTTACGCCAAGTTATCTTCTCAAGCTGGCTCTGGCGCAGGAAACTGATAAAAAATACGCCGACGCTGTTGAAACCTATGATAAGTTCTTGTTAGAATACCCTGACTATGCGGACATCGGTGGCATTAAGCGTTCAAAAGCTCGCGCTGAACACTGGAACGGCAAAAAAGACTAAGTAATTGTTCCTTAAAAAGGCATTATTTATCAATAAATTATTATTGAATTTATTTGGAAAATATGCCAGCTTTAGTGTATTTGTCTTGTAAATCTTGCAAAAAATAGCAAGGATTACAAGCAAAAAACCAAATGGCTTGTTTCCTTCGCTTTTTGGATACTCTCAATCAAAAACCGTCCACCCTGCATCTTGGCAAACAAGTTCAGTCGGATGGTTTTTGATTGAGAGTTTACCTCTTTGTGTAGTCCTACAAACCCATTTGCTTGACGGTGGCCTTGCTGGTGCTCAAACACCCTTGCAATGTGTTTGATGAAAGTATGGTAGAGGTAGAGCAGTCAGGAAAGAACATTGACTACCAATATTCTTATAGAGAATAATAAATGGAAAGCATCTTTTTGGCGCTTATTCCCAAAAGATTATTCCCGCTTTACAAAACACTTTTCAAACTGTTCATTTATCTTATTCCTCACTAAGCCGTGTTTTTAAGGGGCGATTAGATAGTTGCCCTTAAAATATATCTAAAGCATTTATTGTCAGTAAATTAAACAAGCATTTCATCTTCAAAATCTCTTAGGGTTTTATTAAAACCGTGCTTTCCGCAGAGTTGCGGGGGTTTTTGAACGAAAGCAACCTCTTAAATTAACCTCTCTTGAGTCGTCAAAAAGCCCTTTTTGAGTTTTTTAAGTTCTAATTGCCCTCTTTTCACTTTTGTAGAGGCC
>JAAFJX010000073.1 GCA_013299045.1 Cytophagales bacterium
GCCAATAAAAAACTTAGCCACGCGCTCATTTTCCATCAAGCGTTTAAACACTACATCGTAAATCGGATTCGCAATTATCATAGCCCTTGTTTCTTTTCAAAGACAAAGATAGGGTTTTTTGGGCTTTTTGTAGATAAGGAATGAAGAAATATTTTGTGATGGTCATAGAAATAAAAAACGGGCAGTGAGCAGACCTTACTTGCAGCCCGCGGCGGCTGCTAGTTTTTGATAGAGTGTGTCTTGTTTGGCTTCATCTCTGTACATAGTTCTGACTCCTGGCAAAAAGTAACTTTCATGTATCTTTATAAAAGTTGTAGCTTTCTTGTTTTTAATTGACTCGCGAGATATTGAATGGCCTTTAGCAGGTGCTATATTGATGGTATCTAGCTTATTCAATCCTTTGATATCCAATTTTTCAATAAACGTATTTTCGAAATAAACAGAGTTAAGTAATTTTAAGTTTTGAAATGAAGAATCCATAAAAGTCATATCGCAATTTGATAAACCTAAAAATTTGATTCCATTATTCTCTGGGAAAATAACTTGTTCACAATTAAGACCATGTATAATCAAATTCTTTATATGACTCATATCCAAACCACTCAAATCTATGGTGTATGGCTTGTCATTTAAAACAGTTACTTCCAGAGACTCCAGTTTGGGGAGAGTTACCACTTTACGTATGTTTTCTGGGCAAAGTGGTGCTCTCAACTCCTCCAAGGCGTTAAATGCAAGTATATTTTCCACAGGTAGATATCCATAAATTGCTTGTGGATGAATGTAAAGATAAATTACTCCATCTTTTTTTTGCGAATAGTTAGCATAGTACTTTATTGCCGTATCATGCCCATATAATTGAACGTTAGCTAAACGCATCAAATTGAGAATACTACGCCTATCTCTGAGTTTTAAATAAGAAAATGGCTGCATCTGAATGGCATCTGAGGGTATAACTTGTAATCTGGATTTAATGCTATTTACACATGTACCATCTAAAGCGTATAAGTACCTATACTCACCAAAATAAGTGGTATCGTCTGCTATTGTTTTAGGCTCTTGTGCTACCCTTTTGGGACTGCATGATGAACTCAAAAGCAATATTAAGGTGCACGCTGTCAGCATGAATTTGAAATAGAAATATCCTCTTGTTTTCATAAAACATTAAATTAGTATTATCTAAAATGTTTGTATATTTCAGGTAGGTACTCACCCACCATGTACTCCCAGCCAACGCCTCTGAAAGCATCCATCATGTTATAAACGCAGCCACTAAACCCTCTTACTATATCATTCCCGCCATTCATGATACCTTTCCAGAAGATTTCGCCGTTACTAGGTAACTCATTTATTCTCTCGTCCCAGAAATCTCCATCGGCAAGCCCTGCATTATGCCCCATGATGTGTAAGAATACATAAGTTAGAATAAGATGCTTTGGTATTGCGACATTGCAATCAGTCCTCGTTACGAAGTCAGTCAGCCTACCATAATTAATAAAACCAACGTGCGAAGTGTTATGTAGGTCTGTTCTAGGTGCGCCCTCCCAGTTACGGTTATAATCGTTGCTTGATATATCATGTATCTTAAAGAAATCAGAATATTTATTCATAACCTCTGAACTCAATAAATCGTTGCAAGTCTTTGTTAAAACTTCCTGACTATTTGCAATAAACATAATTCCACTACTACTTGGCAGAGTACCACGTCTGATGGCGGGAATAGAATTAATTGAGCCGTAATACATCTGAAATTCTGGTAAAACAGGCATACCATACGCGGCATGAAAACCAAAAAGGTCTTGGATTTTACCCAAATCTGAGAGAACTGTATTGGCGCTCTCAATAGCATTACTCAAAACCCCATTGCTATTCACCCCGTCCAAATCCACTATCCAATACGTATTCGGCTGATTGAAGTTGCTGCTGCTGTTAGTTTGTGGTTCTTTACCACTGCCGCCAGGACTGCCAGCGCCCTCAGATGTGAGTCCACCGCCACTATTATCGTAGTCATGCCCTATTTTGTTACCATTTCCTTCAAACTGTGCACCTGGCGCTCTAAAGAAATTAACGATTGCGCTTATTATCTTTCCAAGCATACTCTTACCGCTTCCATTTGGATGATTCTTTGTTTCTTGTGTTTCCGTTGCGCCTGCCGCTGGTTGCGTACTGCTACTACTACTCGCCTCCGCTTCCAGCCCCATGGGGTCATTAAAACTGACA
Organism: Cytophagales bacterium; assembly: GCA_013299045.1. Taxonomy (GTDB): domain Bacteria; phylum Bacteroidota; class Bacteroidia; order Cytophagales; family Bernardetiaceae; genus RDZD01. Next base: position 2,218 of record JAAFJX010000073.1, read on the forward strand.
GGGTTATTGTAGGCGTATTGGTAGGGGCTGATGCCGTCGTAGACTTGTACGGCTTTGGCTATGGGTTCGAGCATGAGCGCGGTAGAAAGGTCATCAAAATAGGCGCGTTAGAGCAACGAGCCTTACTTCTTCTCGTTCAGTTTACGCAAAAGCTCCTCTATGAGTTTGTCTTTTTCACTAAGCGCTTGGTCTTTTGCACTAAGTGCTTGGTCTTTTTCACTAAGCGCTTGGTCTTTTGCATTAAGTGCTTGCTCTTTCTCTTTCAGTTCTTTTTTCTTTTCGGCTAGTTCTTTGCGTAATTTTCGCTCTTTGCGCCCAAATAAAGCATTGAAGGTACGCCAAGCCTCTT
>JAAFJX010000039.1 GCA_013299045.1 Cytophagales bacterium
GAAGACTATCTTTCTTTTGATGACCTTCAATATGCAACTACAAATTGCTTAAATCTGGTTGGTAAAAAACTTACGATTAAGTTCTCAAAATATTCTTAATTAATTTTTTGCAGTTACTTAAAAGAGAATAAATCAAAGAAAAAGCCAAAAAGAATCATGAGGCTGCTCCTAAAGCAGATAAATCATATCAATCAATTGATGTGCTTGTTCTTATGCCAGCTTTTTAAGGGAAGGCTGTTTTGCATCAAGTAATAACAAAGCATTAAGCGGGACGGCTCTATAAGGCTTTTTCTATCATTTTAGCGCTCTGGAGTAGCAGATTATAAAAATGACTTTGTTTGAGTACCTCTGGCACTCCGAGCAGGACAAATTGCTTTTTGGCTCTACTCAAAGCCACATTTAGCTTTCTATCCACACTTTTGTCTTCGTTGAGCGCCTGTATGCTTTCTAGCAGGGCAGCTTCGTTGAGTGCGGTAGTCATGATAATAAAATCTCGCTCACTGCCCTGAAAACGTTCCACGGTATCTACCGTTATGCAAGCCTGCTCTTCAGCATTGAAAAGCGAATAAATTTCAGCTATTTGTGCCCTAAAAGGTGCGATGATACCTACGCTGTGGGCATCAAAAATACCTCTTGCTGTCAAAAAATCTTTTAAAAAGCGTGCTATTTTTACGGCTAGCTCGGCTTGACCTTGGTTAATTTTAAGGTGCTTTTCGGGCGGTGTAGGTATAAAAAGCAAGCGGTCTTGTGCTAAAATTTGCTCTAGCGGTTCAGCAGAATTTGGGTCAAAAAAAGACCAATTTTCTTGCTGCCAAGCACTTCCGGTTTCTAAGAATCCATAAAAATGTTGATTATAAAAGTCTGCAATGCGGCTATGTGTCCTATACTGCGCTTTGAGTTTGCCGAAGGCGTGTTGCCAGTTCTGTCTGTTAGCATTCTTGATTAAACGCTCAAAAACAGACGTGTTTAGATGCTCTAGACCAATCTGTTTCAAAAAGTCATTTTGGCTTTGCATAAGTTGCTCGGCTTGCGTTACGACGGCGGGGAGTTGGCGTTCGTCTCCGATAAGAATAAAACGCTTAAAATATTGAAGAAGGCCGCACAAATGAGGCTCTAATAACTGAGAAGCCTCGTCCACAATGAGCGTGTGTAGCTCTTTAATGTCTGCAAGACGCATATAGGCAAAAAAGCCAGCCACTGTACCCACAAAGACCCTTTTTTGTATGATTTTTTCTTTGATCCTTTTGAGCGTTCCCTCGTGCTGGAATGTGTAGGCGTAGTGTGTGTGGGAGGTTTCTAGCACACCCAAACGGATAAAATCGCCATTTGTGGCCTCTATGGCTTTGTCAGCAATCTCTTCGGTGGCGCGGTTTGTAAATGCCAAAACTACCACATTTTCAGTAGTTTCGTGGTAGAGATAATGGAGCATATTTTTAAGCATAGCAGAGGTTTTGCCTGTGCCGGGCGGCCCCACAACGAGGTAGTAATCCTGAGCGGCAAGTGCAGCGTTCAGGACGGTATTCTGATGAGCGCTGATGCCGCGTTTTGTGTAGTCTATGCTGAAATCTAGATTAGTTTTGGGTTTCTCTAAACCCAGAAGCAAATTTTGTTGAGAGCTAGAGGCTTTCAGAAAGGTAGCTAGCGAAGCAAAGGCTTGATTGTAAGTCTGTTCTAAAAAAGAGGGCTCTATAGCCCAGCTGTTTGGGTTTTGAAAATAACTGGCCGAAATATGCTTGTGCCAATACCGTACTTTAAGATGTTTGGCAGACAGTTCCATAACAGCTCCTTTGATGAGTTGCCCTTTATTGCCCTGGTTTTTAGGATATAGCCAAACTAAATCGCCCACACGCAGTGCCGTTAGTGCGGTTTCATGGCGCGTTAGTATAACTGTGTTGTCTTCAGGCTCATGCCCAGCAATAGTGAGGTCATCTAGCAACTCAAATGCTGCTTTTTTGTCTTGAGCAGACACGTTCCAGAGCGCTGCTTGCCCGCCACGATACTCATAAGCCTCATTGCTACCCATTTTGGCATAAAAAAGTTCACGCATGGTAAAGGCTACAAACTCTAAAAAATAAGCTTTGGTGTATTGAGACGCATTCAACCATGCTTTCTCTAGTTCGGCAAAAGACTTATGAAAAAAAGATGGCAATGGACTTTCGCTCATTTTTTTAAAAAAAGCCTCAAAAACACGCTCTGGTTGTGATGTCAGCAGCCAGTCCATGCTAGCTAACTGGTTGCGCACACGCAGCACCCGTCTAATCTCCAATTGTAAAGTGCCGCAGTCGCGTATGGGTCTTTGGCTGTCTTTAGAGTATAGCACAGCACTAATGCCACGTCTGTCTTCAAAAGCACTATCTATCAGCAAATTATAACAAGCTACCTGCGCCAAATGATTGGGCCAAGCCAAAATTTTTTTGCGTTCGTCAGGGAAGCTCCCGCTTTTCAGCTCTACAATGTCCTTGCGGCGTGTGTTGCTGGGATATTCAATGAGCAAATCCAAGCGGCCTTGAATGCCGTATATGTGGGATAAAAATGTAGGTTCGGTTGTAAGTGTTTGCTCTTTATCAAGCAGTTTGGTCAAAGACTCTTGCAGCGAAACAAACATCAGTTCGCACTCCGAAAATGCTTCTTGGAGCTGTGTTTTCGGAAAAAAGGCTGCATCAATAAGAATCTTGCCGCTTAAAGTTTGTTGTAGCGCTTCTTTATAGCTTACCTCTGGATTTTGGATAAGACGGTCAAAGAGTTCATTGACCAAAATACCCTTAAATGCGCTGAGACTACTCTCAAAAAAGTCCATTCTTTTGAGTAAAAAAAGCCCAAAACTCACGGGTGAGTCATAAACAGCCGCTACTGCCGAGGCATCAATCGTATAGTCGGGCAGGAGTATTAGCAACGAATCATCGGTGGTGGCTATTTTGCGAGGGGCTAGCACACTAACATTGGTCAGGCAGAGGCGCATACCGCTCTGTATGCGTTGTGCATCTTTACCCATGCTGTATTCGTAGAGCAATTTATCTTGCCCATGAAAACGGACGTTGGCCACTTTGAGCAATACGCTACCATACAAGTCGTGCTTTACTCTTAACAGGCAATAATCTTGGAGTATCTCTGGTGGGGTTTCTAGCAAACAGAAAAAAATAGCTAAAAGTTCTTCTTGAGGCAGCACATCAACCAGTGACTCCGAGCTAGATGCCGCCATGTATGCTTCTATGCTGGCTGGGGGGCTGGTTTGAGAAAAGTACGCAACCAAATGCGCGAAAGCAGACACAGCACTTTCAAAATGATTTCCGTGTGGTTCAAGGCCAATTTTGAGTTGGTGCAAAAGACGTTGCAGGGCATCTAATTGTTTGAGTTGATTTGGGTCTAAATTGTAGGCCTGCCCAATAAAGTGTACTTTTGACTGCCAACTGGCAAAAATGCGCTGGGCTTTATGTTCGGAAAGCGCATTGATAAAGCTGTAGATGTGTGGCCTGATATATTTAAGGCGCAACTTGATATCATCTATTTCAAAACAATGCTCTATTCCTGCCCATAAAAAAGCGGTTTGAAGGGAGTTTAGAGCGGGTGCAGCATTTTTAGTTGATGGCTTATCTTCTTCTGAAAGTGTGCTTTTTTGTTTGGTCATGCTTTTGTTTTTTGCAAAGGTAGGCTTATTTTGTTTGATAGACAATTATTGAGTAATTTTGAAACGCACTACTAGCCCAATCAACTGCCGTATGCGTACCTTTTATATTTTTCTTTTGTTTGTGTTTAGCTACACAAGTAACATTGCTCAAGCGCAGAGTTGGGAAGCACTCTATAATTTAGGCGACTCTCTCTTCAATAAAGCCAATAAACCGGATACAGCAATTTTAGTGTTAGAGAAAGCACTTCTCCAAGCCGAAAAAGAATTTGGCAAGGACACCCTATATGCGAAAAATAGCAGATTGCTTGCTGTTCTTTATAATGTAAAAGATAATTACAGCAAGGCGGAGCAGCTATGCTTAACTGCAGCGGCTATTTACAAAGAAAAATTGGGTGAAAGGCACATATTCTTAGCGACCATTTATCATACGTTGGCCTATGTCTGCCTGAATCGGAGTCAGTACACAGAAGCGGAGCGCTGGTATAAAATTGTATGCGAAATCAAAAAAAATGTGCTTGGTACAGAAAATGAAAGTTATGCGGCTAGTGCCAGTAGTCTTGGGCTTACTTATGTTTACATGGAAAATTTTGAAGAAGCGGAGTATTACTTGATGGAGGCGCTAGCGATTCGTGAACGCATCTCTCCGCCTAAGGGTGTGGCCATGTTAGAAAACTATATCAATATGGCAGGTTTTTATAGCAGCAGAAATGAGTTTAATAAGAGCGAGTTCTTCTACCAAAAAGTATTGACAGAGGCAGATAGCACAATTAGTAAGCAGAGGCTTCTTTATAGCAAAGCGGCCTCTGGGTATAGCTCTTTATTAACACAACACTATCGTCTTGATGAAGCGCTATTTTGGCATAAGAAAGCAAGTTATATCACAAAAACAATCTTCAGCGAGCATAGCTTAGCATACTTATTTCAATTGCATAAGATGGCTGAAATCAACGGTAGAATGACAAACTATATTGAATCTGAACAGATTTTATTGAACTGTCTTGAAAAAATAGAGAAGCTTGGTATCAATAATCAAATAACAATAGACATTAATCTGCAACTCTCTAATTTGTATTCGGAATTTGGGAATATTGAAAAAAGCATATTCTATGCAGAAACAGCGCTGGAGAACGTTATTAAGATAGTCGGTAAAGAGAGCCAGATATATGCAAATACGCTAGGCATACTCACAAATCGTTACATAGATAAAAAGTTATTTAAACAAGCAGAAATACTCTGGAATGAGCGATTAGGCATTATTCTAAAAAAACATGGTGCTGTAAATACAAAAATAGGCATAAGTTACAACGTCAAAGCTGTACTATGTTTAAAAAGAGAACAGTATGATTCTGCGCTTGTATATGCAGAAAAATCTATGTCAGTATTTAAAGCAGTATCTGATACCAGTACCATTGATTATCTCTATGCTTTAAACTCTAAGGGTCATGCATTAATGGGATTAAATCAAATAGAAGAGGCTGAAAGAGTATTTAGGCACGCAAGAGAGAAATACTTTAAAATACCCCAAATAGACAAGTTCGCTTATGGTGTTATCTGCTATAAGCTAGCAGAAGCTCTTTATCAACTCAAGCGCTATGATGATGGCTTAGTCTTTAGCAAAGAACTTTCCGAGTGGACTCAGAACCAGCTAAGTTATAATTTCGCTTTCTTGTCAGAACAAGAAAAAACCTTTTTTGCAGCCAAACTGACAAACAATATCAAGAGAACGAACAGTATTTTGATAAGTAGTAGCAGCAGTGAAAACGTTAGAATATCCGGATATTTATATAACAATCTTTTGCTAACCAAAGCCATACTTTTTAGCGCCAACAAGCAGGTTCTTGCCAAAATTTATGCCAGCGGAGACTCTCTTCTGCAAAATGTCTATTATAAATGGATGCGGGTTAATAAACAAGTTGCAATTGAAAGCCAAAAAACGAAACAGAACAAACCTTATAAAGACTCTCTTCTTAATGAGTCCAATGTGCTTGAAAAGCAGATTAATAGGCTTGCGTCTAATATTGGTACAGAAAACTATGCCTGTAAGGTATTTAGCTGGCAGGATGTGCAAAAAAAACTCGGTAGAAAAGAGGCCATTGTTGAAATTTACCGCTTTAGACATTGGGACGGCAAAAACGTAACAGACAGTTGCTCGTATGCGGCCTTGGTACTGAGGGCAGATGCACAGAGCCCAGAGCTAGTCCTTTTGGCTGGAGGCCAGGCTCTTGAAAATGAGTATTTGCAGTTTTACAACAACTGCATCAGGTTTGATTCCCAAGATGATTTATCCTACAGTTTTTTTTGGCAGCCTATCAAAGATAAACTCAAAGGCATTAAAAAAGTCTATTTCTGTAATGATGGCGCTTACTTTCAGCTAAATTTACAAACTCTCAAAAATCCTAAAACAGGACGATACCTACAAGAAGAGGTAGAGATACAACTCCTCAGTTCATCGCGCGACTTGCTGAAAGTGTCCCAAAATAAGCAAAACCAGAACTACCGAGATTATAAAATTTACTTGTTTGGCTACCCCAACTATTCAGGAAAAAATGATAATGGGATGGATATCAGAGAAGATAAACAACGCGGCTTGATAGAAGAGCAACTCATAGCACCCATCAGACAAGAACGCTTTTTTAATCTCAGTACCAGACAAATAAATGTGCTTCCGGGCACAAAGACTGAGATAGAAAATATAGCTAAAACTAGTCTAAGCGCTAAAATCAGGTGTCAAGTACGCATTGCAGACGAGGCTAGCGAAGAGAACCTCAAAGCGCTCAAAAGCCCTGATGTATTGCATATTGCCACACATGGTTTTTTTATACCCCTTACTGACGAAAACGTACAAAATGAAGTGCAAAATAGCGCTCAAAACCCTCTTTTGCGCTCAGGTTTGTTACTTGCCAATGCAGAGCAGGGTATCAATGGTCAGAGCAATGACAACACAGAAAACGGCATCGTAACGGCGCTTGAAATAATCAATTTAGACTTTCATCAAACTGACTTGGTTGTCCTCTCGGCCTGTGAAACTGGACTTGGCGAAGTTGAAAACGGTGAAGGTGTTTTTGGTTTGCAACGTGCCTTCCAACAAGCCGGCGCAAAATCTGTACTGATAAGCCTCTGGAAGGTGGACGATGTTGCCACCCAAGAGCTTATGAGTTTGTTTTATAGGAATTTATTGCTAAAAAAACAAACAAAAAGAACTGCGTTCAACAGTGCACAGAAGCAATTACAAAAAAAATACCCATCACCTTATTACTGGGGCGCTTTTATGATGGTGGGCGAATAATCATGGATTCAATGATAAACTACATACTGCAGCGCCTGTGTAGGCGAAGGCGCTTTTGCAAGCAGAAAAGGAATTAGATAAAGACACCTTCTATGTAAAAAAATTGCAGACTGCTTGCTGTTTTTGTATGACACAAAAACAATCACAACAAGGCAGAGTAACTCTGTTTAACCGCCACGATTATTTGTAAAGCAATAACAATAGCCAACTTCTCTGGCTTGACGCAAACCCATTGGCAGTCAAGTTAAAAAAACAATATATGGTTACAAAACAAGACAAGAACTACCATAAGGCTTTAGACGTTTAAAAATATATTACAAATAAAAAAATAAACTATGAATTTGGTATAACCTTTGAATATCAAAAAAAAGACCTTTATTTGAGGCGCAATTCAAGTCTTATACCTTTTTAATCAAATTGGTTTAAGCGTTTTTTATTCCATTATTACGAGAACCACTAACTAGAACCACCATGAACCACTCGGCATTCGGCTACGTCAAAGACGGCAACGTTTACCTGAAAGGTTACATGAACTATTCCGAACGCTTGATTGGAGTAGTCAAAGAAAGCGAAGAGGCCAGTATAGCCTACTTTGTAGCCAGATATGAGCGCGTTTTACAAAAAGTAAGCGAACTCAAAGAGAACATTCAAAACGCCCAAAACAAAGGCTCTTATTTGATGAAACTCTTGCACTTGCGAACCTACTTGCAAGACTATAACGGCATAGGCGACTTCCCTTATCTTCTAGGCTTGCTAGAGGACATGGAGAACGAAATTAAAGGCTATGTGTCTGTTAATAGAGTCAAGAACTACCAGGCCAAGGTTATTTTGCTTGAGGAGGCACAAAGCCTACGAGAGAGTGAAGCCTGGCAGGAAACGGCAGATAAGTTCAAAGAACTCAAAATGAAGTGGATACGGACGGGCAGTGCTGAAAAAGGCCAGGAAGAAGATATGTGCAACGAGTTTGATGCCATTCTTGACCACTTTTTTGCACGCCGTAAGGAGCATTTTGACACGGCCAAAAGAGTGGAAACTGAGCGCTTAAATCTTTATCGTCGTTATATTGACGAAGTTATGATTTATATTAGGCAGCGCAACAATACACCTGAAACCCGTGAGCGCGTGATGAATATTCAGAAAGATTGGAAAAGCGTCGGTCAAATAGACCGATGGAAGTACCTAAAGCTCTGGAAAAAATACAAGCGCACCATTGATATGTTCTTTGGTAACAGCACGAACAAAAAAGCAAGCACAGGGCTAAAACTCGGTGTAAGAACACAAGGTTTCTCATACACACCTCGTGAGGGCGGTATGCCACGAGCGGATTTAAGGCCACGCATGATAGTCCCTGAAGTACCACTCACTGAGCCTGAAGTTTTGAATCGTAAAAAAGAACTTTGCGTAGAGGTAGAAGAAATCATTGCCAAAGACTTAGTCATTCAGCTTGAAAACATTAAAACCAAGCAAGCTGAGTGGAAAAAGCTCGGCAGGATTAACAACAATGACAATGATAAAGACTACAACAACCGCTTTAGAGCAGCTTGTAATGAAATATTTGAGTTGTACTATTTGTTAGAGAGTTCGCGAAGCAAATACGAGGGTTATGATGACAAAACACGCTTTGAGCAACTCAAAATCAAGATAAAAATTTTGAAAGATGACGTAAAGGCTGATGAAACCTCCTTGCAGAATATGGTACGCCTGAACCCGTCGCTGGCAGTAGCGGCAGCACCAAGACCCAACGCCGAGGAGGCAGACAAGGAGCGCGTAGAGTACATGAATACGCTCAACCGAATCAAAACGCGCAAACGCATTCTTAAGCGTCTTCAGAATAATCTGGTAACCAACCAATATTGATTCCGGCTTTTGGTAGAATAAAAGCACGCCTCAGTTTTCTTTAAAAAAAACACTGAGGCGTTTTTTGCGGAACAAAAAGCCATTCAATTGTTGATGAACGGCTTATGAATTTCGGAATAGACCCAGCTTAGCGCGAATAGAGTCCTATGCGGTTACCTTCGGTATCTATAAAATGAGAGATAAAGCCAAATTCGCCAATAGACATTTTAGGGAATAGCAATTTGCCGCCAGCAGCCTCAACACGGCCAGCCTCTACGGCTACGTCTTCGCAACTAAAATAAATAATTGTGCCTTCAGCAGAAGGTTTGTTGTCATCGGACTTTACCAAAGCGCCGCCGCATCCATGGCTCTTTTCGTCCATCGGAAACATATACATTGGTGAGCCGGGCATATCCACAAACTGAAATGATACGCCAAACACTTGTGCATAAAAATTTTTAGCTCTTTCCAAATCGGGAGCCGCTATTTCAAACCAGTTAATAGGGTTTTTCATAAAATATTGAATGAAGATGAGTTTATAGAAACAAAAAAGAGCGCAAATATACTTTTTTTGAGTTAAGTTGTTCTTTGCAAATGACAAGAAAATACTCTAAGCATTACTTTCCTTGCGCGGTGGGATATTGCCAAAAAAAAATTATAGGTATGGCTTCTTGAAATCATTGCATTTTTCTAAGAAATAAAGAGGATTAACAAGCTGTTAAGGCTTTCTGGCTAGTATATTGCTCATATTTCTATATACAGACTTAGAAAGGCCACGTTCAATTTACTGTAAACAAAATTGTAATATTCACGTTATCCTTTCTTAATTTTGCAGGCATCTATTCTTCTTAGAAATGGCCACGATTTTTGCATAAATTGTCTGTTTTAAAAGTGAAACATTTTTGAACCAAATAGATTGAACTTTAAGCTGCAACCATGAACAAAAAAGTGCTTTTAATGATTCTTGACGGCTGGGGAATGACCACGGACGCATCTGTTTCGGCCATCAGCAAAGCCAAAACGCCTTTTATCAATAGCCTTTTTACCAATTATCCGAATACAACCTTGAGTGCATCTGGCCTAGACGTTGGCCTGCCCGACGGACAAATGGGCAACTCTGAAGTGGGGCACATCAATATTGGAGCTGGACGTGTGGTTTATCAAAATTTAGCACGCATCAACAAAGCAATTCAAGACGGTACTTTGAGGCAAAACGCCGTTCTCAAAAATGCTTTTCAAGACACGTTTATCGCGCAACGCCCTCTGCATTTGATGGGCTTACTCTCGGACGGTGGTGTACACTCACACCTCAATCACCTGAAAGCGCTCTGTAAAATGGCTTTTGAAGCAGGGCTTACCAAAATTTTTGTACACGCCTTTACGGACGGGCGAGACACAGACCCCCAAGCTGGCTACGGGCATTTGGCTGACTTTGAACAATTTATTGCAGATAACAAACTGCCTGTTAAAGTGGCTACAATTATTGGCCGTTACTATGGCATGGACAGAGATAAACGCTGGGATAGAATCCGCTTGGCCTACGAAGCGCTTACAAACGGCAAAGGCGCAAAGTACCAGTCTGGTTTAGAGGCCATTAAAGATTCCTACGCTGCCAATATAACTGACGAGTTCATACGCCCTGTTATCCTCACTGATGCTGATAGTAACGCGCATAGCCGTATTCAGCCAAATGACACAGTGCTTTGCTTCAACTTCCGAACAGACCGCTGCCGCGAAATTACACAGGTGCTTACTCAAAAATCTATGCCAGAACACGGCATGAAAACCCTGCCTCTCCGTTATCTGACACTCACCAACTATAGCCAGAATTTTGAGAATATAGAGGTAGTTTTTGAAGACCAAGACCTTAACCAAACGCTGGGCGAAATCATAGCCAAGAATGGCAAAAAGCAAATAAGAATTGCTGAAACAGAAAAATATCCGCACGTTACCTACTTCTTTTCGGGTGGTCAAGAAGCGCCCTTTGAAGGCGAAAAGCGCATCATGATTCCCTCACCACGTGTTGCTACTTTTGACCTCAAGCCAGAAATGAGCGCCTTTGAGATTACAGAAAGCATCATTCCCGAGCTTGAATCTCGCGAAGCGGACTTCATTTGCCTAAACTTTGCCAATCCTGATATGGTGGGGCACACCGGAGTCTTTGAGGCAGTCGTAAAAGCCTGCGAAACTGTCGATGTTTGTGCAAAACGTGTTATTGAAAAAGCACTCGCGAATGATTATGCAGTTATCGTTATAGCAGACCACGGCAATGCCGATTTTATGATTAACGATGACGGCACCCCAAACACTGCCCACACCACCAATCTTGTGCCTTTTATTTTGGTAAGCAATGTTCAAATGAAGCTACAAAGAGGCAAGTTAGCTGATATTGCACCTACCGTACTTAAACTAATGGGCTTACCCATTCCATCAGTCATGACTGGCCATATCCTTGTTAATGAAGCGATAAGCGTAGGTTAAAACCACTCTGCGGATTAGGTTTATCAGCTCACCTACAGTGCAGGTTTCTTTTTTTGTGGACTATAAAAACCTTGTAAGCGACAATCTCGTTCAATGAACTAGCTCCCAGAGTTCTAAAAAAGTTACTAGGTCTATTTGCTTATAAATCTTTCCAGTCAAACTCATGTTTTCTATTTCGCGCATTGCTAAGCTTTCAGTTGTTGGCCTTGTTCTCTTGGCTATTTTAAAATTCTTTTTCATCAAAATCTTCTCAGGTATGTTTTTTATCCTCTTGATTATTGGCGTGGCTGTTGGAGGCGTTTTGTTGTTCCGTTCTCTCAAGAAAAAGGAATAATCACTTCATGGGCTTCTCTAAATGCAATTTTTCCACTCAGTCAGATTCGCATGATTGACAGGAAGAGTAGGGCCTTAAAGAGTAGCGTTTCGCCAAACTGGGTTACCCCTTATTGGTAACACGCTTTGCAGCCAGATAACACCATTAGGTTGGTTTTTATGGATAACAGTCCGTATTAGTCCGGCAAGATTGGTGTTATCTTGCCTGCAATAAATTATTTGCTTAAAAAAAGCGAAGCTATGTTATAGGCGTACTCTAAACTTTCAGCTCAGGCTTTAGTTGTGCATCTAGGTAGTCTTCCCTTAAAAAGTCTGCAAAGAACAAGTACATCAATTGATTCATATGATTTATCTGCTTTAGGAACACCCTCATGATTTTTGAGGGCTTCCCTTCTCTACTTTTTGCATTAAGGCAAAAAAGTAGAGAAGGGAAGTCTATCAAAGGCCGTCACGGTATTCCCAAAATAGGCAAACTATCCTCCTTAAATTTAGCTTACATCTGTTGAAAGTGCTTTGTAAGGGAAGACTATATAAAATTTTGCTAAAGCCCCAGTTTTTAATAACAGAACAAATGTTTCGTATATTTTTTATGTTTGTATAGTACTTTTATTAGAAGAACAAAAAGAATACTCTATATTTGGGTTTAGGAATTATCTGATGCTGAAAAAATGAAAATTCGTATAGCATTGCCGCATGAATAAATCTTTTTTTGTTAATGACTTAATTAATCTGTAATATTCATTATTTTTGCAGCGTTTGGTTTTCTATGAGTTAATATGGGCTAAGTTCAACCCGTACCAAACAACTGTATTACGCGAAATTATAACTTACTATATGATTTAAATACGCTTGTGGGCCTCCGTTCAGCCTTTTTTAAGCGCCTTTGCTACTAGTTTTTTGCTTTATCTCTACTTCTATTGGCTTATGAAAATAGTTCTTCTGTTTTCGGTGTTCTTGCTGTTGGCAGTTCCCTCCCTACGAGCCCAGCAGGTTTATACCTATGACAACCCCGAAAAAGTACTCTATCTACTGACTTCTAAAGGCAAGGTGCATTTTTTGGTGCAGGCCCAGTACAAAAGCGGCACTGAATTGCTCTACATCGTCAATCGGCTCAAAAAGTGCAACAAGGGCGTTTGGCAGGTGCAAAATGACCGAGAGGGCTTAACCGAAGTCGTTACGCACGCAAGCGCTGCTCTCAGCAAGGCTTTCTTTATTACGCAAATGCAAGCCATTTACAAGGATATTGCAAACATCAGAGCCACTACTTCTTCCGAGGTTGAGGCCAATGAGTATTTCAAACGTGCTGTTTTAGGGCTCTAAAAAAAGATAATGGCTATGATAAATAATTACCTTACTCTGCTTACAAAGATTCGGCAGCTTTTGAGCGTATTGCTCGTTCTGCTCCCGACGTTCGCCTATGCGCAATGCCCTGCTGGTCAGTCCGAAGTTGTGTTGATTCTCTACAACGATGCCACACCCGCCGAAGTAACCTATACGGCCACTTTCACACCAGGCGGAGTGGTTACGGGCAGCCCCACCATACCCAACACGAAGCAAGTCATTTCTTTGGGCTGCTTCAACGTGGGTGCTACCATCACCATGACCATCACCGACTCTGGCGGAGACGGCATCACGGGGCCTGGCTCACCCACCAACGACTGGTATTTGGGTGTGCGGAACGGCAATGGCTGTATTGAAATTCTCCGCAACGGCGATGCCACGGGTAACGTCATTGCTATGGGTGGCCCTGTTATTTTGGCTGTCCCTGCCACCACCGTTGTAGCAGCAGACGAAGGTTTGAATTGCGGGTCAGAAGATTGTGAAAGCAAGGGCCCACTTTGCGTAGACGGTCTTTTGCGATTCACTCCGGGTGCTGGCAATGGCAATGTTGATGAAAATGATGTAGGGATAGACTACAACTGTTCTGGTATGCCTGGTTGTACTTCTGCTTGTTTTGTATCGTCTGGTGAGCGCAATCCCGGCTGGTTCTATTTGAAAGTGGAAACTTCCGGCGATATTATCTTCCGAATAGAGGGTTCTCCACCCAGCGACTACGATTTTGTACTCTGGGGGCCTTTCTCTTCGCCAGCCGTTTGTGATACAGCCCTTAACCCAGCTATTGATTGCAGCTTTGCGGGCAGTACTGTCCCCGAAACAGTAAACATTACTGGGGCCATTGCTGGGCAATATTATGTTCTTTTGGTAAATGATTTTAGCTTGGAAAACAACTCCTTTACACTTGAGCAAATTGGTGGCTCAGGTACAACGGACTGCTCCATCTTTTGCAGCACCGAGCTAGGCCCAGACCGCCGCTACTGCGACTTAGAGGAAGTGGATAGCTTAAATGCCTCAAAACCCTCCCATGATGCAGATTACGTTTACGAGTGGTTCGTAGATGGAGTATCGCAAGGGCCACCTACTCACACCCGACCTAAGTTCTTACCTTTTCAGCAGTCTTTGGGTGGTATGCCAACTACCTATTTGTATTTGGTAGAAGTTACAGATACAGTCGCTGATTGCATTGTGCGCGATTCCATGCGCATTACATTCAATCCTCTGCCTATCAAAGAAAAAGTCGTATTACCCCAAGACGACTCTTTTTGCCCCGAAGGCAGTACCAATATTCAGGTTTTTGCTTCGCAAGACAGCGTCATTTATGAGCTCCTTAAGAACGGTATCCCTTATGTCCCGCCGGTTAAGGTTATAGGCAATGGTGGAACAATTCTCCTGCCTACAGGTCTGATAACAGTTACAACAGACTTTAGTGTGCGGGCAGTTGTGGACTCTACGCTCTGCGAAATTATGCTAGATGACACCGTGCAGGTTGTTATCAACTCTGCCTTAGAGGTTACCAATGACCCAGACCAAGTGGCCTGCGACGGTTCACCGCCTCTGCTTGACGCTACGGGTGTTTTCCCAGCGCCTGTTACTTACCAATGGTATGAAAATGGGGTTTTATTGGTTGGTGCCACTAGTCCCACCTATACCCCAACCGTATCATCGTCTGGCGGAGTTCCCACGGATTATACTTATATCGTAGAGATAAATGCGCCGTCTTTAGGCTGTTCTGGCTATGATACTATCAAAGTTACTTTTAATCCAAAACCAGTGCCCAAAACCATCTCTTCAGCTGGTGCGGTTTGTGGCGACGTGGCAGCTACCGTTACGGTTATGGCCTCTGATGTTGGAATAACTTACAATTTGCTTATACTCCCAGGCGCATTTCCTATTAGTGTGGGCGTAGCAGGAACAGGAGGCAATATCAATCTGACTACTTGGGCAGGTATTACTGACACAACGCGCTTTCTCGTGCAGGCTACTAATGCAGCTACTGGCTGCCGCCGAATTTTTCCAGATACAGTTGATGTAACCCACCACCCACTTCCTTCGGCGGATATTTTAGGTGGCGGTGAGGTTTGTTTTGGTGATAGCATTCGTGTCCGTGTTAATTTGACGGGAACAGCGCCTTTTAGCATTACTTATACGGCGAATGG
>JAAFJX010000076.1 GCA_013299045.1 Cytophagales bacterium
AACCCACCACCCACTTCCTTCGGCGGATATTTTAGGTGGCGGTGAGGTTTGTTTTGGTGATAGCATTCGTGTCCGTGTTAATTTGACGGGAACAGCGCCTTTTAGCATTACTTATACGGCGAATGGTGGTTCGGACATAGTAGCGGCGGGTATAACGAGTTCGCCATATTTTTTACCAACGGGTGTCAGTACGGCTTATGTATTGAAGAGTGTATCGGATTTGTACTGTACACGGGGCTTGTTGACGGATACTGCGCGTGTGGAAGTTCACCCATATCCGACGGCAGATATTCAGCATTTGGGTTTTTCCAAGGATAGCTTGCGCTTATGCGATAGTGAGGGCGAGCAAACGCTGACGGTGAACACGGCGGGTCATGGTTCAGGTATGCTTTATACTTGGCGGGACATTACGGGTGTACCGGTGGACTTAGGCACGACGACGAGCCTAGATGTTTCAAACTTTTCGGCGACGACGGTTTATGAGTTGGAAGTTGTAGACGGCAGCGAACCTACGCGTTGTCAGAGCAGGGATACTTTGGTGTTAATTTTCCATGCGAACCCTGTGGCAGAGATTAAGTATTTGGGTAGTTCACGTCCTTTGGTTGAGGTTTGCGATAGCACGGGCAGCATTACTTTATCTGCTTTGGCGGGCAGCCACAACATAAATACGAGCTATGTTTGGAACAACATCACGACGAGCACAACGTCTATTGGGACGAGCGCGAGTTTGACGGTAAGCGGCTTGTCTGCCACAAATGACTATGAAGTGGTGGTTAGTCAGAACTATGCGGGTGTTTTTTGTGAGAACCGGGATACGATAAAGGTACGCTTCAATCCGAACCCGATTGCGGAGATTCGCCATGCAGGTGTAAGCGCTACGAGTTTGCGATTCTGCAACAGCGAAGGTTCAAAAACGCTGACGGTGAACACAACGGGCCATGTGGCAGGGACTACCTACAATTGGAACACGTTAAGTGGTGGTATAGCGACGGCAGCCGGCGTGGGCACTAGCCTGACGGCGAATGTATTTTCTGCGACTACGGTTTACGAACTGATAGTAACGAGCGGGACTACACCAACGGCTTGCCAAAAGCGGGACACTATCAGTGTAACTTTCCACCCTAATCCGGTGGCAGACATCAAACATTTTGGTGTTTCTAAGAGTCTGATAGAATTGTGCGATAGTGCAGCAAGCACGACGGTATCGGCCTTGGCAGCGAGCCATACTGCTGGTACGAGCTATGTTTGGAACAACTTAACGACGAGCACAACGTCTATTGGGACGAGCGCGAGTTTGACGGTAAGCAGCTTATCTACGAGTAATTTATACGAAGTGATTGTTCGCCAAGATTACGGTGGTGGCATTGTTTGCGAGCGCCGCGACAGCATTCGCGTAACGTTCAATGCGAACCCACTTGCAGATATTCGCCATGTTGGTGTAAGCGTTACGAGTTTGCGATTCTGCAACAGTGAAGGTTCAAAAACGCTGACGGCGAATACGACGGGGCATCCAGCCGGGACTACCTATAACTGGAACACATTAAGCGGCGGCGTAGCGACGGCAGTAGGCGTGGGGACTAGCTTGACGGCGAATGTATTTTCTGCAACTACGGTTTACGAACTGATAGTAACGAGCGGGACTACACCAACGGCTTGCCAAAAGCGCGATACCATAACAGTGATATTCCGTCCTAATCCAACAGCGGTTATCACACAAGCAGGTGTTTCTCAAAGCGTGGTGTCTTTCTGCAATAGCGCGGGCGCACAAACTGTGAGCGGGGTTCATGCCTCACACGGTGCGGGCATCAGCTACGAATGGCGCAACTTGAGTGCAGGCGGCGCTTTGGTAGGCAGCACAGGGACTTTGAATGTGAACCTCTTTTCGGCCAGCACCAACTACGAACTGACTGTTTTCCAAGACTATGGAGATATTATTTGTTCTCGCAAAGACACTATCACGGTGCATTTCCGTCCGAATCCTGTGGCCACGATTCGCCACTTGGGCGTATCTAAAGACACGGTTCGCCTTTGCGATGAGAACGGCGCACAGACCTTGACTGGCTCAGATGCGAGCCATGCGGGGGCTTTCAGCTACACGTGGAATAATCTGACTACGAGTACTTTGGCAGGCAGTAGCGCGAACTTGTCTGTGAACACCTTCTCTACCACAACGGTTTACGAGTTGATAGTTCGCGACGACAATTTTGGGACGCTTTGCAGCAGGCGAGACACGATAGTGGTGATATTCAATCCGATGCCTTTGATTAATTTGGATGTTC
>JAAFJX010000020.1 GCA_013299045.1 Cytophagales bacterium
GAAATAGAAAAAGTAAATTTTTTTTAATAGTTACATGAAGTCTTTATTTAGAGAGCCTCAAGCTATTTTTTGAGTTAAAAATTCTTTGATGAGTGCAGTTTTGTTTTTAGGCCACTCTGTGCGCGAATACAAAAGGATACAAAAAGCGAAACATCACCAGTTGTTTCAATGGGAATCTGCGCAATCCATGTTTTGCAATTTTAGAAAAAAATAGCTATTTTATTTTTATTTAGACTAAATCTAAATTAAATTTGCGGCATCATTTAATCAATTCAATACCCATGAAACGTCTTAATTTATTTTCTATCAGCTTTTTAGTCATCTTTTTGGCGGCCGCCTGCTCCAAAGAAGAGAGCAAAAAAGCAATTCTCGTTGCCCCTGATGCCTACAATGCAGAAAACTATGAGGCAGCGACAACGACAGAACGTGGTGTACGTAGTAGCTTGGTAGCTCTGACCGATGCCATGAAAACAGGGCGCAAACCAGGAACGGCCGTACAAATTAGCACACTGAACACACTGCAAAATGCAGGTACGCCCGCTCTCATCAGCTTGAGTACGCCTTACTATAAAACTGTTGTAGAAAATGCGCTCACTAAGTTGGCTGCGTCCAGTGGTAGTGTTTTTGACCCCAAAACTGCTCCTAGTGGTGCAGGTGGTACGTTCGGCGAAGGTTCCAGTACTTATCTGTTTGATAATACTGGTTTAGAGCAGGAGCAAGTGGTTGAAAAAGGATTATTCGCGGCGGCTATGTACAACCATTTTCTGACACTAAAAAGCGAAAAAATGAGCGAAAGCGTTGTGAGCCAAATGCTTTGCATTTATGGTGCACACCCTAATTTTCCTAATACAAACACAAAGGACAAAACGCCCACACCAGACCAATTTTCGGCACTTTATGCCGCCCGACGCGACAAAAACGATGGTCAGGGCTTTTATACCAACATCAAAAAGAGCTTTATAACCGCACAGGCTGCTGCCAAAGCTGGCGATGCTTACAGCGCCGAGTACAATGAAGCGATTAAATCCATACAAGACAACTGGGAAAAGTCTCAAATGGCTACAGTTATCAATTACTGCCTTTTTGCTACAGATAAACTCAAAACAACCTCGCCAAGCGTGGCAGACCAAGCCTCTGCACTGCACGCTTACGGTGAGGCGGTGGGCTTTTTGCACGGCTGGCGCACGTTGCCTGCTGCTGAAAAACGCATGACAGACACGCAGATTGACGAACTATTGACATTACTCAAAGCACCTATTGGTCGTGAAGCCCAGTCTTATCTCTTACTCACAAAATCATTTGAAACCCTGCCAGAGCTACTCAAAGTAACCGAAAAACTACAAGGTATTTATGGATTTAGTGCCGCCCAAATGGCAGATTTCAAAAATAATTGGATAAGCGTACAAGGTAGATAAAGTTTAGCCTACTTCGTAAGTGGCAGACAAGTTCTCATGATTTGCAAAAATAGAAACCTATAAAGCCTTCAAAACCTTCATAGGTTTCTATAACCAATCACGCATTGGTGCATATTCAATCCCAACTTTAGTCATTTTCAATTTTAATTGTTGCAAATTTTATGAAAAAAGTATTTTCAATAGCTCTCTTGTTGGGCGCACTAAGCCTCACAACAGCTTGTAAAAAGACAGAAAACCTCCAAGACAAGAAAAAACAAGTTCTGGAGAATTATGCAAACATTGTATTAGCCAGCTACGAAGACAGCCGTGAGGCGGCTAAAGCTATGCAAACCACCCTTGCAGCTATGGTCAAAGCGCCCAATACAGGCAGTTATAGAGCCGCCAAAGAGGCCTGGCTAGCTGCCCGTGTGCCTTATCTGCAAACAGAGGCTTATAGAATGTATGCAGGGCCTATTGATGACGACGCAGGCCCCGAAGGATTTATGAACGGTTGGCCTATGGACGAGGCTTATGTGGACTACGTAAAAGGCGATATGAACACAGGCATCATAAACCGCCCAGACCTCTTTCCTAACATGACACCAGCCCTTCTCAAAGAACTTAACGAAAAAGACGGCGAAGCCAATATTGCAACAGGCTATCACGCCATCGAATTTTTGCTTTGGGGACAAGACCAAAACGCCCTGCCTAACGATGCCGGTCTGAGGGCTTTTACAGATTATTTGCCCACAACCAGCAGTGTCAAGAATGTAGAACGGCGCGGGCAGTACCTCAACACCGCTGCCGACTTACTCATAACCGACCTGAACTATCTCGTTGAAGCCTGGAAAGATAGTCAGGAAAACTATCGCAAAAATTTCTTAGCAAATCCTAAGGTGTCTTTACGTCTTGTTCTACAAGGTGCAAAAGAACTGATTGGCAATGAAATGGCGGGAGAGCGTATGCAGGTTATTTACGATACTCGCAACCAAGAGGACGAGCATTCTTGTTTCAGTGATAATACGCACAATGACGTTATTTGGGATATTCAAGGCTTATTTAACGTTTATACAGGCACTTATAAGCGACTTGACGGCACACTCATCAAAGGTATAAGTATTAGCGATTTGGTTCGTGAAAAAGACCCAAAACTAGATGCCGATATGCTAGCGCTTTTCGCTGTGGCCCAAAAGAGCGCCCAAAGCATTGTACCGCCTTTTGACCAAGCTATTTTAAAGGATAGTGAGCGGGCAAAAATAGCTGCGACTATTCAAGCACTCAAGGACATTAGCCAAAAGTATTTACTTGTTTATGACTTAATCAAAGACTAGCGCAAGAATATGAAACGCCCTTTGCATCTGTTGCTAGCTACTTCAAGTGTGCTCTTCGTCATTTTCGTGATGCTGGTGTCAGCTTGCGGCAACCAAAACACGGATTTGCTCAGACCCGAAAAAGACGAGGAGCTGTCGGGAGGCAATTCCACTGTTTTTGATGTGTCTATGAATGCCTTTGGGCAGCCTGCACCTATTTTAGATGCCAAACAGCAGACTGACTTTGTAGTTGGCAACTCGTTTTTTAAATTAAACTGGGTTATTGCGCCTGCCTCTACCACCGACCGCGACGGCTTAGGCCCACTTTTGAACGCACAGTCTTGCTCAGCCTGTCATTTGCGCGACGGGCGCGGGCTACCTCCAGCCGACGGAAACACCGAACCAGTAGGCTTACTGGTGCGCTTGAGTGCAAAAGGCATGGGGCCGCACGGAGAACCTCTGGGCTATGGGGCTTATGGCGGACAGCTTCAAAATCGGGCTGTTTTGGGTCTTAAACCCGAAGCCCAAGTAAGAGTCAGTTAT
Organism: Cytophagales bacterium; assembly: GCA_013299045.1. GTDB lineage: Bacteria > Bacteroidota > Bacteroidia > Cytophagales > Bernardetiaceae > RDZD01. Next base: position 3,248 of record JAAFJX010000020.1, read on the forward strand.
ACCGAAAAAGTAGGCCAATATGCTGATGGCACACCTTTCAGTTTGCGCGTACCTACCTATACTTTCCTGAACCCACAATGGGGAAACTTAGATGATGCCCTCATATCGCCGCGTTTGGCACAACAAATTGTGGGAATGGGGCTTTTGGAGGCTATCAGCGAAACAGATTTGCTTGCGATGGCAGATGAATTTGATAAAAATAGTGATGGCATATCGGGTCGTCCTAACTATGTTTGGAACGAAAAAGAGAAGAAAACCGAACTAGGCCGCTTAGGCTGGAAGGCCAACCAACCTACCGTAGAACAGCAAGTAGCGGGTGCTTTTTTGGGCGACGTTGGTATTACCTCACCTATTTTTCAGAAGCATGACCTAACGCCCGAACAAGCAGACTTAGATAAACTACCGAATGGAGGCCAACCTGAAATAAGCAACAAGTTATTTGAGCAAGTAGTTCTTTATACAGCGGCTCTGGGCGTTCCTGCCAGAAGAAACTGGCAGGATAAACAAGTCTTGGCGGGCAAGGGGCTTTTTCTAAAGAATTGTGCAGCCTGCCATACACCCAAATTAGAAACAGGGAGCAGCGCAACTATTGCAGCCCAAGCCAATCAAATTATTTATCCTTACAGCGACCTGCTCTTGCACGATATGGGGCCTGATTTGGCAGATAATCGGCCAGATTTTTTGGCCACAGGGCAGGAGTGGCGAACACCTCCTCTTTGGGGAATTGGTCTGCTAGAAACTGTCAATGGCAAAGCCTTCTACCTGCACGATGGGCGTGCCCGAACGCTTGAAGAGGCTATACTTTGGCATGGTGGCGAGGCGCAGAAAGCACAAAAATCCTTCGTTGGTATGCCTAAAAGAGACCGAGAGGCACTCATTGCTTTTTTGAAATCTTTGTAAACGTCTTAAAGGCAGTAATTTAATGCAATCAAATCTTGGGTGCTTACAACAAATCAAGATTTAATTCTGGCCAGCAGATGCTTCATTTGCTGGGTGGTAGATTCTCAATGAAATAAGGATTGATATTTTTTTAACGCCGTATAGTTTGAAAAAAATAATTTTATTTGTTGCTTTGTGCTGTATGGACTTTCAAATAGTTCAAGAAAATATTTAACGCACTTATAATGAGTAACATAAACCAGTCATCGGTAGCGTTTCCACCCGAGGTTCTGCTCGAGGCACAAGAAATCATTGGTCGCTATCCCGAAGGCCGTCATAAATCTGCTATTTTGCCTATTTTGCATTTGGCCCAAAATGAATGGAATTGGCTAAGCCCACAAGTTATGGACTATGTGGCCGATATGCTCAAAATACAGCCTGTTGAGGTTTATGAAGTGGCTACGTTCTACACGATGTTCAACTTGCAGCCTGTTGGCCAATATGTGCTAGAGGTTTGTAGAACAGGCCCTTGTATGATTTGTGGGGCAGACGAAATTATAGAAGCCTTGGAAGCTAAAACAGGAGCAAAACTTGGTGGCAACTCACCTGATATGCGCTTTACGCTCAAAACGGTAGAGTGCTTGGCGGCCTGCGGAGGTGCGCCTTGTATGCAGGTGCGGCTCAAGCGCGAAGGTGGCATTCACAAATACTACGAAAATCTCACACCCGAACTTCTCGATGAGCTTATTGCGAACGAATGGGTTTGATTTTTTTTGGAGTAAGCCAGAAAACTTAGCATCAATTTTGTCTATTTCTGAACTAAATAAAGTAAATTATAAAAAACTTCCTGTATGCAACTGCTTTTTATTGATAGTATTTCTCAAATATTTACTGCTGAAGGGCTTATTGCCCTATTCACTCTAACCGTTTTAGAAATAGTTTTAGGAATAGACAACGTTATTTTCATCAGTATCATTTCTGATAAGCTCAAAGACGAAGATGAAAAGAACAAAGCCCGTAATGTTGGTATCCTACTCGCTCTGTTCGTTCGTATTGGCCTTTTATTTGGTATTTCTTGGATAGTAAGCCTCAAAGAGCCTCTTTTTGTCATTTTTGGCGAAGATTTTAGCGGACGCGATATTATTCTCATGCTAGGCGGCTTGTTCTTGATGGGCAAGAGTACTTCTGAGATTCATGCCAAAATGGAAATGGACGAAGAGGGGCACGAAGTTGGGAAAAAATATGCGACGCTTACAGGCGCTATTCTGCAAATTGTCATTATAGACGTAGTTTTTTCGTTTGACTCCATTCTAACCGCGGTGGGCTTGGTTAAAGAAGTGGCTATTATGATTGCTGCCGTCATTATCTCGATGTGTGTGATGTTCATTTTTGCCAAAAATATCAGCGATTTTATCAATGAACACCCCACCTTTAAAATGCTCGCCCTTTCTTTTCTGATAATGATTGGCTTTCTTTTGGTTGCGGAGTCTCTGGACGTACACGTACCGAAGGCTTATATTTATTTCGCAATGGGCTTTGCATTTATTGTGGAGGTGCTCAATATGCGTATGCGTAAAAATGCTATCAAAAAACGAAAAGATAGCGCGGCTAAATAATGCTTCTGAACGCACAGAACCTCACGATTGGCTACGAAAAAGCAAATCCTCTGCTTTCAAATATCAATTTTACTTTAAAGGCTGGCTGTTTTGTCGGCCTTTTTGGTGCAAATGGCACAGGAAAATCTACCCTACTTAAAACACTGAGCGGCTTTATATCGCCTCTGGCTGGCCAACTAACGATGAATGAACAGCCGCTAGATAGCTATAAAGCAGCCGAAAGAGCAAAAAAAATTGCCATCGTCCTGACCGAGCGCATCAGCACTCCTTACCTAAGCGCGGGCGAAGTCGTAAAAATGGGGCGAATGCCACATACCAGTTGGGCGCATGCCCTTTCGCAGCACGACCTAAAATTGGTGGCGGAAGCCGTTAAGCAAGTAGGAATTGAACATTTGGTAAGTCAGGAAATCCGAAAACTAAGCGATGGAGAATACCAAAAAACCATGATAGCGCGTGCTCTAGCACAAGACTGCCCAGTACTTTTGTTAGATGAACCCACAGCATTTTTGGACATTCAACAAAAGCAAAATGTACTGACTCTACTCGGCAATATTGTTCAGAACACACAGAAAAGCGTTGTTGTTTGTACACACGATATTTTGTTCTGTGTGCAGTTTTGTACTGAAATATGGCTTGTAGATTCACATAAGCAGTTTAGGCGCTTACTGAATGATGGCACTATCAGCGCAGAACAAATCATTGCGCAAATCTGTGGTATCTAGCCGTTCTTGCCTGCCTGTACGTCTTTTTTATCGAAACTTATCAACAAAACGGGTAGTAAGGTCAAATTTGTAACCAGCGCAACAAAAAGCGTCAGAGATGTTAGTGCTCCAAGCGCTCTAGTGCCGCCAAAATCTGACCAGACAAAGATGATAAAACCTGCAAACAAAACAATAGAGGTATAAATCATACTATGCGCTGTTTCGTGCAAAGAGACTAAAACTGCAGGAATAACCTCGCCGTCTTTTTCTTCTAAGGCCAAACGATAACGCGCCAAAAAGTGCACAGTATTGTCCACCGTTATTCCCAGAACAATGCTAAAAATAATAGCAGTGCTGGGTTTGAGGGGCACACCAAAAAAGCCCATTAAACCCGCAGTAAGCAACATAGGCACAAGGTTTGGCACTATGGAAATAATGATAATTCGCAAATTAAAAAACAAAACGCCATGCGCCAGAGCAATAAAAAGTAAAGCCCACCAAGTGGAAGATTTGAGGCTATCTATCAAATAATCATTGCTTTGCAAAAAGAGCAAGGACGTACCCGTTAGCGTAACCTTCATGCTGTCCGTGTGTTGATTAAAACGGTTTAGCAGAGGGGTAATCTTGTTATCTACCAAGTTGCGCATGGCAGTAGTGCCCACATCAGCCACCTTCACCGTAATCCGGATGAATTGGCCGCTGGAGTCCACAAAAGTTTTGGTAAGGTCTTTATTAGGATTATTTTTTTGTTTTTTAAGGTAGCCATAAATGGTGGCCAGTTCGCTCTTGGTGGGCATGGTATATGCCTCAGCATTAAGATTGTTGCCTAGTGCCTGATTGGCCGCTTTAGCGAAGCTAACAATGGAAAGTGGGGCAGAAAGTTCTTTAATTTGAGCGAGTTGTTGCTCTAATGTATCAATCCGTTTGAGGCGGTTGAGGTCGCGCATACCTTTCTTTTTGCGGGTATCAACAAGCAATTCTAAGGGCATAACAGCCTTAAAATTAGCCTCCATAAAACGCAAATCCTGAATGATACCGCTGGCTTCGGGTAGGTCGTCCACCATGTAGGCTTGTACGCGCAACTGGTATGCACCGAGCAGGCCAATGGCAGAAATCAAAATGCTACCAGCATAAATGCCCACCGTGCGATTCAGAATCAGTTTTTCAAGACTGTTCACCAAACGCACCACAAGCCCAGTGTCTAAATGCTTGACTTGTTTAGTATCTGGCACTGGCAAATACGACAAGGCTATGGGCACAAAAATAATGCTTATTAGAAACGTCGTACAAACATTGATGCCTACCACAATACCAAACTCCTTGAGTATGGTAACATTGCCAAAAATAAACACAAAAAAACCAATGGCTGTTGTCAAATTCGCGATAACACTTACGAAGCCAATCTTGGATATGACCGTTTTGAGAGAATGAAATTTGTCATGCGTCTGCAAATATTCTTGCTGATACTTGTTGAGCAAATAAATAGAGTTAGGAATGGCAATAACTACCAAAATAGGTGGCATAAGACCAGTAAGCAATGTAATTTTATAACCAAGCAGTACTAAAGTGCCCACAGACCATATCGTGGTGATGAGAATAAGCGCAAAGGTTACTAGAACAGGATAAACAGACCTAAAAAAGAGCCAAACGACAATGACCGTCATGGCAAAAGAAATAATTAAAAAGACGTTCATCTCTCGACGCACCTTGCTCGTCATGATGGTTCGTACATAGGGCAAGCCAGCGTAATGTATCTTTATTGAGGTTTGGTTTGAAAAAGCCTTGCAAGCCGCCATGACTTTTTCAAAAAGAGGCTCACGCGCGTTAGAATTAAAAATATTTTTATCCAGGCTCACTGCCAATATTGTAGCGCCTGTTTTTTGATTAATGAGTTGGTCATCAAAAAATCTGAGATTCTTGTAGTAGCTCAAAAGGCTATCCAGCTCCTGCTGGCTTTGTGGTTTGGTCAGGAAAAGTTTTTGTAGCTCAAAAGTTTTGGCTTCACTATTCTTAGCCAAAAACATAACAGTTGGTACAGAAAGCACTTGCTGTACTCCTTCTATCTTGCTTAACTCTAGGGCGAGGTCGTGCAGTGCATTAAAATTTTTAAGCTCAAACACGCGCTTATCGGCCATACCAACAGCCAAAATATTGGCATCGTCGCCAAATTTTTTTGTAAAATCTTTGTAAAAAAGCATAGAGGGCGAGTCGTCAGGAATGGCGCGGCTATAATCGTAACTCAAACGAACATCAAGCCCTTTGTACCCTAAAAAAAGCGTTGCTAATGATAACAACACACTAAGAACCACCTTGTGCCTCAGAATAAAGGCCGCTATTTTATCCCAAATCATTGTTTTATTGCGGTAGCGGCTTGTTTTTAAGCCACCCAGAATTTTACACGCACAAAAGTAGGCAAAAAGTATAAAAAATTCAATTTGTGAAAGGAGTCATTTTTGGATTTATGGCTTCCAACCCAAGAAGAATGTGCTTTGTGCAATAAGCGCTATGAAAAGTATTCTGACTTTGAAAGCACCATCAAAAAAATACTGTTTTTAAATGAATCCAAAGTAGGAAAGTTAGAAGATAGCCCTTAACTTTGCGCCGACTTCTTTATTAATGAATTATAAACGTCTGTTTATCAGACTATTCTGTTAGATTTTTTATGGCAAGCACCTCAGATATTCGTAAAGGACTTTGCATTGATTTGAACAAAGACTTGTACTTTGTCGTTGATTTTCAGCATGTAAAGCCTGGTAAAGGCAACGCTTTCGTTCGTACTAAGCTCCGCAATGTTAAAAATGGTCGCGTTTTAGAGCACACCTTCTCGGCAGGTCATAGCATTACGACCGCTCGTATTGAGCGCCGCCCTTATCAATTTCTTTACAAAGAAGAAAGCGGCTACACCATGATGCACAATGAAACTTACGAGCAAATTACAGTGCCCGAGTTTATGATAGAAAGACCTGAATACATCAAGGACGGCATGAGCGTAGAGTTAGTCGTTCATGCAGAAAACGAAACCGTTTTAGCCTGCGACTTACCGCAATTTGTTGAGTTACAAATTACTTATACCGAACCAGGCGTTAAGGGCGACACCGTTACAAATGCCTTTAAACCAGCAGAACTAGACGGCGGTGGCCGCGTTATGGTGCCTCTTTTTGTAAACCAAGGTGACCTGATTAAGATTGACACCCGTGCAAACGAATATGTGGAGCGCGTTAAAAAATAATCATGTTTGGGTACTTACTCAAGTTGAATTCAATGTATCAATGCAACCTTATAGGTTAAGCATCAATGTCATCCTAAATAACAATTGAGGGGTAAAAAGATTTTACCTCAGGGCTTGGCTTTGTGTTATGGCAATAAGTATTTTATTTTTATAGCTATCACGCACACAATGCAAAGATAAAGCCCTGATTCCATTTTTGAAAACTATCATATTGGGTTGATACCACCACCCAAATACCACTTTGGATAGGCATTACTTCCCAAATATTTTGTTAATAAGTCCTTAGAATACATCTTTTGTACAAAATATGCGTTGTTTTGTAGGCTAAAAGACTCTGTGTATGAAAAACCTACCTTCTTATCTCTTGTTACTCATTCTGCTTGGCTTACTAAACCATCAGGCAGCGGCGCAGCAAGATGCGCAGGCTGTTAAGTTATTAGATGCGCTCTCCAAAAAAATGCAGTCATATTCTGCCTACAAAGCTACTTTTTCTTTGAATATAAAAGCAGAGAACGAAAAATTGGATGAAACTACCAATGGCACTATTCTTATAAAAGGGAATAAATTCTTGTTGCAAACTACCGCACAGGACATTTACAACGACCACAGAACCGTGTGGACACACGCCAAGGCAGACAAGGAGGTTACTGTAACAGCCAACGACCCCAACGACCCTGAAATGAACCCTGCCATGATTTATGGGCTTTATAAAAAAGGCTTTAAAGCACTTTTTATAGAAAGTAAAACTGTAGGCGGCCTCAAAATGGATATTGTGGACTTGACTCCCAACAACAAAAGTCTAGAGTATTTCAAAATCCGTATGACCATAGATAGCAAGAATAACTTGCTCAAAAGCTGGCAGATTTTTAATAAAAATGGCAGAAAATATCTGTTCACAATCAGTAAGTTTGAACCAAACGTACCTGCCATAGATGCTATGTTTCAATTCAATACAGCCACCAACAAAGGTGTTGAAGTAGTAGACTTAAGATAGAAAAGCAATAAAGTACCATGAAACAACACACCACAAATTATTCCAACACCTTCATTCAGGTAGCTGAGGACTGCCCCGCTATCAAAGGCGAAGCCCCTCCGAAGAAAGGCGAGCAGAGAACAATAGCCAACATTCAGTTTGAGATGGTACTTAAAAATCCGTATAAATTTACTTCTGATGAGGTCATCTTCAAGGTATTTGCAGAGAAAAATGATGTTGCGGAGTCGGATTTAGAGACCGCTCGCATACAGTTTTTTTCCAAAGGGCAGCCTTGTTTTAGAGCATCGCCGCTCACAAAACGTTATGGTTGGGGCCTGCATTCGGACCAAGAGGGTAAAATAGCCCTTGTTGCTCTAGGAACTGAAGCCTACCATGCGTTTTCAACAGACAGTAACCTTAAAGTCTTGAAGGCCATGCGCTCTAGTAAATAGACAAAACAGAAAGCAAGCAAAATATTTTTCTCAAAAAACAACCTATTTGCTTAAAATCTCTTGGTATTTGTTTAGCTTTGAAGTCTTCTTTTACACTTTCTGTACTTTGCTATGAATATTTATACCCTTAACCAAAAAAAATACCTCCTCATTGTTTGTCTAGTAGTACTAGGTGGTTTCATTCTTTTGGGCTTGAAGGATTACTTTGGGGTAGTTTTGGGTAGTTTTATTGTGTACGGCCTTTTCAAAAAACCATTTGACTATTTGGTCAATAAGCGGAAATGGTCTAGGTCATTGGCGGCCAGTACGGTTATGTTGGCTTCTGCACTTGTTTTAATTGTTCCTTTTTTCTTTTTGAGTTTGATGCTCACGCGCAAAATTATTGCTTATAGCCAGCGCATTAATGAACTAACTCCCCTCTTGAATAAGGCAGAAGGTTATTTGAAGCAATACGCCGATATGGACCTGTCCGACCTAAAAACCTATTTGCCTAAGGTTCTTGAAAAGTCCACTGCTTTTTTGTCTAATTTGTTTCCGTCCATTCTTTCTGGTACACTGGACGTAATTTTTGGAGTTATCATCCTCTACTTCATTCTTTATTATCTTTATTTGAACGACCGCCAAATTCGCGATGCTTTTTTGAGGTATTTGCCCTTTGACCGCGTAACGACATTGCGTATGTTCAGCGAACTACAAAAGTCTATTTATGCGAATGTGGTGGGGCAAGGGCTCATTTCTTTGGTTCAGGCCGTCTTGGTTTTTATTGGTTTTGTGGTTTGTGGCTTTGGTGATGCCTTTTTTTGGTCTGTTATCAGCTTTTTTATGTCCTTTATCCCCATGCTCGGCACACCGCTGGTTTGGGGGCCTGCCGCACTCATTGCACTCATTAAGGGCGATACCGCCTCAGGTGTGGGTATGCTAATTTACGGTGGCGTATTGATTATGAACTCTGACAACGTGTTGCGAATGTTTTTAGCCAAAAAAATGGGCGACACACACCCCCTTATCACGGTGATGGGCTTGATTATCGGCCTACCCATTTTTGGAATTCTTGGCTTGGTTTTAGGCCCTGTTCTAATAGCTTATTTTGCGCTTTTGGTGCGCACCTACGACCATCAGTTTGGACGAAAATACAGAGAGGAGGCCGAACTTTTTACAGACCCTTCTCTGGCAGAAACTACGGATTCGGTAGAAGAAAGTTAGGGGTCTACTAGCCTATTTGGTTAGGTGCTGATTGCCAAAACCGATGAAATACAACTCATAAACTATTTTAAAAAACTCATGCGCTGTATGAAGGTGAGGCGTAGCAAGTGCTTTCCATAAAAATCAGCGGGGGCTTTGCGTTGTTGATAAACGTTCATATAACCAAGTTCCAAACCTGAATTGGGGTTAAACCCCCAATAAATACTGGCATAAAACCTGTTTTGGTCAAATACATTCATCGAGCTTTGAGCAGCCGCATTGAGCATTATCTCATCATTGAAACGCAGGCTGAGGTTATTTTTTCGGCACTCTGTGGCTTTCAATAGCACAATATCCAAAGCCAGTTGATAACGGAATCGGAAATTATTGAAGTAAAGGCCGCTCCCTAGTTTATCATTATCTGAAACATTCTGAAAAAAACGCGCCTCTGCACGGTAGCGATGCCGCAAAGACACCCTACCCAAGTTTTGTAAATTGGCTACCTGAAAATAAGGCCGAAGTTCAGGAATAGTAGGTGGGTTTGTGTTGCTTTGCGGGTTTGTATATTTCTGAAAAAAAAGAGCAATACAAGGGCCAGCCGTCCAGCCTTTGCCTAGTTGCTTTTGTAGCAAAAGGTGCCCCAGTGCTTGATGCTGTGCGAATGGTTTTACAAAATGTCGTTCATCTAACTGCAAAGTCATGTTATACTTTTTTGATAACTGAGCCGTCAGAACACAAGTGTACCATATTTGCCGCTGTTGTAGGACGTTCTTGCCCTGAGCGGCGAGGGTGTATGCTGCAAAAAAGCAAAGAATGAAACCTATCAAACCCCCACAACGCATCTTTTATGTTTTATGATTGGCCTATACTTTGCTTGTAGCGGCGCATAAGTTGATTTGTAAACATAAATTTTTGTAGCTCTGGTGTTTCTGCTTCAATAATGTTTTGGTTATTGCCTTCCCAAATCTTATGGCCTTGATACAAAAACATAATGGTTTCGCCAATTTCCATCACAGAGTTCATGTCGTGCGATACCACAACCGTTGTTGTGTTAAACTCTTTGGTTAAGTCCAAAATTAGATTATCAATAACGGTAGAAGTCTGTGGGTCTAGGCCAGAATTGGGTTCGTCCACAAACAAATACTTGGAGTTCATGACAATAGCTCGAGCTATGCCTACGCGCTTTTTCATACCACCACTTACTTCTGAAGGCATTTTTTGGGCAGCAGCTTCCAGGCCTACGCGCTTGAGGCAAAAATTAACACGGTCTTCTTTTTCGCTGAGGCTCATGCGCGTTTGCATATCCAAAGGGAAGCGTACGTTTTGAGCGACTGTCATGGAGTCAAAAAGAGCACCACCCTGAAAAAGCATACCAATTTCGGTACGAATGGCCTTTTGTTCCTGGTCGTTAGCACTCCAAAAATCTCGTCCATCAAAGCGAATTGTGCCGCCATCGGGCTTGACCAAACCCACAATACACTTCAGCAAAACGCTTTTGCCTGTACCACTTGCTCCAATAATGAGGTTGCATTTGCCTGTTTCAAAAACACCGCTTATACCCGCCAGAACGGTTTTATCGCCGAATGCTTTTTGCACGTTTTGTATCTCTATCATTTGAATTTACTTAAAAAGATGCTTTTAATCAATAACGCAGCAACTGACCAAGCGCTTCTGCTACCTTGTCTGCATTCGGGAGCATGGTGGCTTCCAGTGTGGAGTTGAGCGGAATGGCAGGCATATTGACTGCACCCATTACCCAAACTGGTGCGTCCAAATCGCGGAAGCAATACTGCTGTATACGCCCTGCCAGCGATTGCGCAAAGCTGTTTTCTATCGTTTCTTCGGTGAGTACGAAACATTTGTTGTGGCGGCGCACGGCTGCATAAACGGCTTCGGTGTCCAAAGGCGCGAGCGTACGCAAGTCCAGAACTTCTACCTGCCCTTCAAACTGCTTAGAGGCTGTCAGCGCCCAATAAACGCCCATGCCATAAGTGATAATCACCGCCGACTTGCCTGCTTCTATCTGAACGGATTGCGCTTCCTGCACAATACGCGCCTTTCCGAGTGGAATGATGTAGTCTGCATCTGGCTCTATCGTTTTGGCGCTTTCTGTGCCCTTTATTTTTGACCAATAAAGCCCTTTGTGTTCCAAAACCACAACCGGGTTGGGGTCGTAGTAGGCCGCTTTCATCAAACCTTTGAGGTCTGCACCATTAGAAGGATACACGATTTTAATCCCTTTGATGTTCAGCAACACAGATTCTACGCTGGAAGAGTGGTAAGGGCCACCGCTGCCATAAGCCCCTATCGGAACGCGAATAACCGCGCTTACAGGCCATTTGCCATTGGAAAGATAGCAAGAGCGGCTCACCTCCGTAAACAATTGATTGATGCCTGGAAAAACATAATCTGCAAACTGTACTTCCACAATGGGCTTGCACCCTGTAGCAGACATACCCACCGTACTACCAATGATAAAAGCCTCTTGGATAGGTGTATTAAAAACACGGTCGTCGCCAAAAGATTTGGCCAACGTAGCGGCTTCGCGGAAGACTCCACCCAAACGTCCGCCAACGTCCTGCCCATAAAGGACGCATTCTGGGTGTTTTTCCATCAATTCTCTAATGGCAAATAGGGCACAGTCCACCATCACGATAGGCTGTCCATTGGCTGGCGTTCTCTGACCTTTCTCTTCGGTAACAGGAGTGGGCGCAAAGTCGTGTGTGAGCAAGTCTTCGGGCGTAGGGTCAGGGGCTTGTAGTGCTTCTTCGTAGTCCTGTTGCACGAGTTGCATAGCCTCCGTTTCTAGCTTTTTGAGTGTTTCTTCAGTAAAGCCTAAGTCTAGAAGATGCTTAAACAAACGCGGATAAGGGTCGCGCGCGCGGTGGCTACTAAGGTCGCTTTCAGAACGGTAAAATTCCATACGGACACCCGACGTGTGATGGTTCAGGAGCGGCACCTTGGCATGTATCATAAAGGGTCGGCGTTCACGACGCATAATTCCAAGCACTTCTTGAACGGTTTGATAGGATTCCTGAAAGTTTGTGCCGTCTATGCTGCGCACCTCCAAGCCTTTGAAGCCTTTGGCATATTCGGGTGCGTCCATAGCGCGAATTTCGGCAGCGCTTGCCGAAATATCCCATTCATTGTCTTGCACAAAATAAAGAATAGGAAAACTGTGCAAAACCGCCATTTGCATTGCTTCCGCAATTTCACCTTCGGTCATGGAGCCGTCGCCGAGTGAGCAGACCGCAATGGGCTTTTGTTCACCAAAATCTTCGCTCAACTGCCGCCTTTCCAAATATTTGATGCCCATAGCAACACCTGTGGCAGGAATGGCCTGCATACCCGTTGCAGAGGACTGGTGCGGAATTTTGGGCATATCGCTACGGCGCAAACTAGGATGAGCGTAGTAGGTTCTTCCACCTGAAAAGGGGTCATCGCGCTTGGCCAAAAGTTGCAACATGAGTTCGTAAGGGCGCATTCCCATACTCAAAAGAATAGAGTCGTCGCGGTAATAAGGCGATACAAAATCTTGAGGTAAAAGCTGTAAACCCAAGGCTATCTGTACGGCTTCGTGCCCGCGTGAGGTGGCGTGTACGTACTTGCTTGTGATGCGGGCATTGGCCTCATAGAGTTCTGTCATGGCTTTGGCCGTGCAGAGCAGTTGAAAGGCTTTTTCTGCAATCAATTTATAGTCTGCGCCTAAATTGGGGTGGACGGAGCTGGCCTGTGCGACGGACTCTTTCATTTGTTCGAGCATAAAACTATGACTTAAAAGCGGCGTTATGAGAGGCAAATATAAGCATAAATTTATAAAGCGCACTTGGGTTTTCAAACTTATATGGCTAAAAATTAAAATAACTTTTATGTAATATACAGCAAGTCAATGACATAAATTATGCGAATGGGGCAAAAAAACTGCCTTATTCGCGTTCAATAAAAAAAAGTAGTTTGCAAAGGCGAAACCATGTGCCTTTAAGCCCTGCACGCAAGCATAAAATTCCTACCTTAAAAAAGCGCAGGCAATTTGCTTAAATAGTGCTGTATTTCTACTTTTGCAAACGCAAATTTTGAGCGTCTTTTGCTCAGGCTGCTTTTTGTTCCATCCTCTAAACGCTTTGTGGCTTTTATCATGCAAAAAACCATTCATTCTGCTCTCATTTCGGTTTATTACAAAGACGGCTTAGAGGCCATTGTTAAGGAACTGAACCGTCTTGGTGTGGTTATTTATTCTACTGGTGGCACTCAGCAGTTCATAGAAAATTTGGGCGTACCTGTTACGCCTGTAGAGGAACTTACACAATACCCTGCTATATTTGGTGGGCGCGTCAAAACCCTGCACCCAAAAATTTTCGGAGGTATTCTTTACCGCCGAAACATTCTGCAAGATGAGAAGGAAGCCTCCGACTACCGAATCCCGAACATAGACTTGGTGGTAGTGGACTTGTACCCCTTTACCGAAACGGTTGCCAAAACGCACAACGAAGAGGAAATTATTGAAAAAATTGATATTGGTGGGGTAAGCCTTATTCGTGCCGCAGCCAAAAATTTTAACGATGCCCTTATTGTTTGTTCCAAAAACCAGTATAGCGCACTAGAGCAGATACTCAAAGAAAAAAACGGGAGTAGCAGCCTCCCCGAGCGTAAAAACTTTGCCATGCAAGCCTTTTTGCATACAGCCAGTTATGATACCGCTATTTTTAACCACTTTCTAGAAAACAGCCCCGCTGAGCAAAAGCCTGCACATTTTATGAAGGCAAGTACGGAGGCGCGCCCACTGCGCTACGGTGAAAACCCGCACCAAGCAGCCACTTATTTTGGTAATTTGGACGCGCACTTTAGCCAACTAAATGGAAAAGAACTAAGCTATAATAATTTAGTGGACGCAAATGCGGCTCTTGATTTGCTCGACGAGTTTGAAGACAGTCCTTTGGCTGCTTTTGTGATTGTCAAACACACCAACGCCTGCGGCGTAGCGCTTGCATCTACGAGTGCGGAAGCCTATCAGAAAGCTCTGGCCGCCGACCCAACTTCCGCATTTGGTGGCGTATTGGCTTGTAGTAAAACAATTGATTTAGAAGCTGCTAAGGCTCTTAATGGTTTATTCTTTGAAATACTCTTAGCGCCAGCTTACGAGCCAGAGGCTTTGGAACTACTCAAAAGCAAAAAAAACCGCATGATTTTGCTGCGTAAAAAAAGCAGAACCTCAAAAGTGCAGTTTAAGAGCCTAATGGGTGGTATTCTCGTTCAAGATAAAGACATCAAAACAGAGCAAAGTACAGATTTAAAGACGGTTACAACGCTTGCGCCTAGCCCAGCACAAATCAATGCGTTGCTTTTTGCAACCAAAATTGCAAAGCATACCAAGTCTAATACCATTGTTCTGGCTACTGAAAACCAGCTTTTGGCCAGTGGAACAGGACAAACCTCACGTGTGGACGCACTCAAACAAGCCATACAAAAAGCAAAAACTTTTGGCTTTTCTTTAGAGGAGGCGGTAATGGCTTCTGATGCCTTTTTCCCTTTTCCTGACTGTGTGGCCATTGCGCACCAAGAAGGCATAAAAGCCGTCATACAGCCTGGTGGCTCAGTCAAAGACCAAGAGTCCATAGACTTTTGTAACCAAAATCAAATGGCTATGGTACTGACTGGCATACGGCACTTCAAACATTAAAAAAATTGAGTATTTTTTTTAAAACAAAGCCCCCATGGAACTCATCAATGGACGCTACCAGATTCAGCAAGTAGATATGCTGGACTTATGCCAAGAACATGGCAGCCCGCTTTATGTATATGACGCAGACCGCATTTTGGGTCAATACCTCAAGCTCAAGCAGGCTTTCTCTGGCCTTAAATGCCGCATCAAGTATGCTGCTAAGGCATTGACGAACCTGAGCGTATTGGCTTTGCTCAAACAAGCGGGTGCTGGGCTAGACGTGGTATCTATTCAAGAAGTGCATATCGGGTTGGCAGCCGGTTTTGAGCCAAAAGATATTCTTTTTACTCCCAACGGAGTCAGTTTTCAGGAAATCCAAGAGGCGGTGGCGCTGGGTGTGCATATCAACATTGACAACATCAACGCTCTGGAGCAGTTTGGCAGCACTTACCAAAATAGCGTTCCTTGCTGCATTCGCATTAATCCGCACATTGTAGCGGGCGGCAATGCCAAAATTCAGGTGGGGCATATTGATTCCAAATTTGGCATTTCTATCTTTCATTTGCGCCACCTCCTGCGCGTGGTACGCTCACACAACATACACGTTAATGGCTTACACGTACACACAGGTTCGGATATTCTGGACTCGGACGTTTTCGTCAAAAGCGCTGAAGTTATCTTTGAGGCAGCAGCAGAGTTCCCAGACCTTGAATTTTTGGATATGGGCAGCGGTTTCAAAGTGCCTTATAAGCCCGAAGACCCTTTTACAGATGTCCATGAGTTAGGTGAAGCACTTACACGCGCCTTTGGGCAGTTTTGCAAAAGGTATGGGCGCGAACTAGAAATTTGGTTTGAGCCTGGTAAGTTTTTGGTGAGCGAGTCTGGTTTTTTGTTGGTACAAGCCAATAATCTCAAGCAAACACCAGGCACTGTCTTTGTGAGTGTTAATTCTGGCCAGAACCACCTCATACGGCCTATGATGTATGGTGCATACCACCACATCGTGAATATTTCTAACCCTACTGGCAGTATCAAACTCTACTCTGTGGTGGGCTATATTTGTGAAACAGACACTTTTGGCGCAGACCGAAAGCTGAACGAAGTCCGTGAGGGCGATATTTTGGCCATCAAGAATGCAGGGGCTTACGGTTTTAGTATGAGTTCGCAGTACAATTCTCGTCCTCGTCCTGCTGAAGTGCTGATTTATCAAGGAAAGGCGCATTTGATTCGCCGCCGCGAAACATTGTTTGATATTTTGCGGACGCAAATCAATATCTTTGAGGAAGTGATAGACTTCTAAAGAATAAAATTAACTGTTCAAATAAATAATGATTCAGAAAATGAGCAATACAATAGCATTTCGTTCTCTTATAGAAGAGGCTTGGAGCGACAGAAACCTCTTACAGAGAAACGAGGTGCAGCACGCCATTGCGCAAGTTATAGAAGCTCTGGACAAAGGGACTCTGCGCGTAGCAGAACCTAAAAGTGAGGGCTGGGTGGTTAATGAGTGGGTCAAGAAGGCCGTCATTCTGTATTTTCCTATCAGCGCTATGCAAACCATACATTGCCCACCCTTTGAGTTTCATGACAAGATTCCGCTCAAAAAAGACTACGCCAGTTTGGGAGTGCGGGTTGTGCCTCATGCTGTAGCGCGTTATGGCGCTTTTATCAATTCTGGAGTGATTATGATGCCTTCCTACGTCAATATTGGCGCTTATATCGATAGCGGAACAATGGTAGATACTTGGGCGACTGTTGGCAGTTGTGCGCAGATAGGCAAAAACGTTCATTTGAGCGGCGGCGTAGGCATTGGTGGTGTTCTTGAACCCGTGCAGGCAGCGCCTGTCATAGTGGAAGACGGTGCTTTTGTTGGTTCGCGCTGCATACTCGTTGAGGGAGTACGTGTGGGCAAAGAGGCTGTTTTGGGTGCAAATGTGAGCATTACGGGCAGTTCTAAAATTATTGATGTGCGGGGGGCTGAACCTGTTGTTTACCAAGGTTATGTGCCCGAACGTGCAGTGGTTATTGCGGGTTCTTATCCCAAAAAATTTCCCGCCGGAGAGTTTCATGTAAACTGCGCGCTCATAATTGGTAGCCGCAAGCCATCTACAGACTTAAAAGTATCTTTGAACGAGGCATTGCGCGAAAATAATGTGGCTGTTTAAATTCCTTTTATTCTCGCCATAGCGCATAGACGGACGGAAAATTGCATAACTTTGCAATCAACCAATGAATGCTAAATTAACGGTCTTGTTTATGTACGTCAAAATATTTATTTCTCTGTTTTTGAGCTTGTTTTTTGTATGGAACTCAAACGCTCAGATAAGCCAAAAAGGCAATATAACGTCTGTTCTTTTTGTAAAACCACCGCAAGATGGAGCTGCTTTTGCAGAAATAGCGGGCACTTATAACAAAAGTCCGCAAGGAGCCGCCGCTCTTTTTGTAATGGCTATGCTCTCTTTTTCGCAAAAACCCATCAACGGCTTGCAGTCTTTTGCGCAATGTGTGTGGCCAGATATGCTCGTTGTGGGCGAGTTGGGTTATAACAATAAGCAGCTC
The DNA here is from genome assembly GCA_013299045.1 of Cytophagales bacterium. GTDB lineage: Bacteria > Bacteroidota > Bacteroidia > Cytophagales > Bernardetiaceae > RDZD01. Next base: position 20,498 of record JAAFJX010000020.1, read on the forward strand.
AAAGAAGCTGATATTCAAAAATTGCGCACACAGATTGGCGCTATGACCTATCTGCCCAAGTCTTACATCAAAGGAGCAACGGCTGACAATTTGTATCTCTTGCCCAAGCAAAATTATGTTGTAGAGGTGCAAACAACAGTAATGAGCGGCGACCCTGCTTCGGGGTTGATGAAGGTCTTTGTGCGTTGCTCGGGAGCTGCCGTTCCGCGCCCAATAACTCTCAAGAAAGATGCCAATGGACTTTGGTATGTGTACGAGTGGAGCGCCATGCTCACCGAAGTTACTGCTCCGCGCAACAGCAAAGAAATGAGCCGCGACAGCGATAATTAAACCCAGACAGACATCTATGCAGCAAGACGAAGAACTTTCTTTTTTGCCTTTTTTTTATAGCAAAGCTATTTTTTGGTTAAAGCAAGACGATAAGGCGCTTCAGAAGGAGTGGATAAGCACCGAGGCCACGCAGGCACAAGAGGTACTCGAAATAGCACCTAGCCACGAAACCGCTTTTGCAGTAGTGCTTTATGCCCAAAGCATAGACAAGACCGCATTAGAAAGTGTGCAATATTGGCCATTACAGCCTTTGTTCTTTGCGCCGAATATGCTCACTTGGCCTCAAGCGCTAAAGGCTTACCCTCACAAGCGCTATATTTTGGTGGGCTTAGGCTTGGAGTTTATCAGCAATATAGCCGAGTTGGTTAATGGTTATTTTCATAGCATTGATGAGCAGGAGGTGCTGAGTTTGAGCTGGCCTTATAATGAAGCCGAATGGCAGAATGCCATGGCTAATACAAAAGCCTTTTGGAGATAAAAAAGCGAAAGGTTTTAACGTTTTAAAAGTGGAGTGGTGAAATCCTATTATCAAACTTTTTTTGTTACAAAAACACTCTTTTTGCAAAGATTTGGGTTTATTTGTGCATTCATTGGCGCATTGTGCCAGTTTCCAAACGTCTGGTTTTATGAAAACAACGCTTCTACGAGCAGTCAAATGCCTAACGGTACTGTTCTTTATTGGTATATTGAAGCCTGCAAAGGCGCAGCAGTTTCTGCCTTTGGAGTTTTTTAAGGAAAGTTTTGAAAAAATGGCCGAGAAGGCTGGCTCCGAAAAAAAACCTTTTCTGGTCTTTTTCTCGGCTGATGGTTCTCAAAAATCTGCACAAATGGACAGTATTTTTCAAAACAAATGGGTGCAAACTTACGTGAGCAAGCGCTATTTGGCGCAGCGTATGCAAGCATTTTCTTTGTATGCCGAACCTGTGGCGCGTCGTTACGGGATTACGCAATTTCCTTGCGTGGCGCTTTTTGCACCCAACGCCTCTCTGACGCACAAAGTAGAAAACGTAAGCAACCCCAAAGAGTTTATAGCCACACTAACAGCCTATGAAAATGCAACGGGTAGCGCGCTAAGCCAAACAACTAACCCAGATGCTGCTGTTAATTCCTCCGACCCCTTGCTTTCGCTCAAGCTGCAAGAGGAAGCCAAAATTGAGGCTGTTTATAAAATTTCCATAGAAAAACATGAGCTACAAGCACGAACTTTGGCCGTGCAAGTGGGCGTATTTGCAGACTACGAGAACCTTATGAAAAACGTGATGATACTCCGCGAAAATTGGCACGACAACATTCTCATTACACAATATGAACTTAGCGACAAAAAGATATTTCGCTTGTTATTAGGCCCACTTTACAGCATGGAGCATGCGCAGTCTTACAAAAATTCGCTCAAAGAAAAAAAAGGAATTAATGCCATCATTGTTAATATGGAAACCTTTGCGCCCATCAGTGAAGCACAAGCCAGCGACTATACCCTAGAAAGCCAGATTGAGCTAGAGAAAGCTGAAAAAGAAGAAAAAAGGAAGAAAAACCGCAGAAGATAATTATACAAAAGCCTTATGTTCAAATTTGTAGAGCCAAAAGCAGTGCAGCAATTCATTCAAAAAAGTACAGGTATGAACTTACCCATTGTTTATGGCCAAAAACTTGCGGATTTGCCGCCCATACATTCAGAGCCTTTTTTGTGGGTAGTGCTTGAGCAAGCACAAGACGAGCATAATTTTGCTTACAGCATGGAGGCTAAACACCTTCGGAATGCTGAATCAAAGCTACTTCATTTAGAAATATTTTGCAGTACTCACCCCGAAAGCCGCCAAATCAACGCATGGAAGTTGATAATAGAAGGCTTTGATAATCAATACAAAAGAGAAGCCTTGCGCTTGTTTGACTACACACAAACAGGTTTTTATCCATCTCATTTGTTTGAGTTGGATATTCGTTATAATGGGCAGCCTTGCTTTATTTAGGCTTCACTCTAAAAGAAAGGAAGGTCGTCTGTGGGAAGTGGTGCAGAATCAAAATGGTCTGGGGTGCTGGCTTGCCCGGCCGAAGCAGTACTCTCTGCCGTTATACGCCAAGCCTCAAGGTTTGTGAAATAAACCATTTCGCCCGTTTTGCTTTGATAAGGGCGGCCTCGTAAGTTGAAAGACACTTTGAGCGTGTCGTTTTCATTGAAAGTATCCAGCATTTCACAGCGGTCTTGAGTTAGCTGAAATTTAATGTGTTGGCTGTATTGACCATCAGCAATTTCAAGAACGAACTCACGTTTTCTGAACTTTTCAGATACCTGCTGGGCTGCAAATTTAACGGCTAGCTTGCCTACAACTTCAAAAGATGACATAACAACGAATCTTTACAATTTTCTTGGATATTGAGCGCAAACATAAAGGCTATTTGCAGTAAATCAAAATTTTAGATGTTTTTATTCAAAGCAAACGCATTGTAGAACGTTTTGTTTGTTTAGAAAGTTAAATAGTTGTCCCTTAAAAAGTCGGCATATTATCTGCTTTGGGAACACCTTAACGGCCTTTGATAGACTTCTCCTCTCTACTTTTTGCCTTGATGCAGCACTGAAGCGCGAGCTGTAGGGCATAGCAAAATAATCAAACCTCGCAAAAGGCCAATTTAGATGAAAAAAATAGCTTCTTCATTAACCTCTCTAAGAGATGTCAGTTTTAGGAAGCCAATAATTGTATTTTTTGAGATTGGTCTTTTGTTTTTGGAGTACGGGCAACTACGGCCATCATAGGGCGTGCTGTGGTTAAAGCGAATAGGATAAAAAAAAACAGCTAGGCAGATTGCTCGCGCCACAAGCCAAGTAAGAATTTGGTCATATTAAAGGTTAGCCTCTGATAGTCTTGGCCTGGTTCTTTGGTGGCTAAACTTCTAATCCATGCAAAAAACATATCTTCAAAGGCTTTTGCGTCTTTCCAAGACAAATAGTAAGCAAAGGGTTCAATATGAGCTGGGGAGTTGATACGTATTATTTCCTGTACCAATAACCTAAATTCTGGGTTGCTGAAACGGGCTGTCCAGTTTGGAAAGAAAAGGCTAATGCGGAATCCATAAAAGCTATCGGGTATCTGTATCTCTTCTTTTGTGCCTGTTTCGTCATCAGGGTATTCTAGATGAACAAAGTTTTCAAAATCAGGAAGTTGTAAGTTTAACAAAGCCTCTTTGATGGCATCTAGTCGCGTTTGAGCTTCTTCACGGCTTTTGTAGGAATGCTCTTCGCGCAGCGATAGCTTGGTGTCGGCTGTTTGGAAGCATAACCAAAAAATATCGTCTGTTTCGCGGCGGATAAAATAGTTGAGTTCTTGTTTGTATTCGGTCTTGATGTGGTTAATGTGTTGTTCACGCTCTGCAATATTACAAAATTCATCAAAAACAAAGTGGAGACCAATTTCGGGGAAGTGCATAGCAAAACCAAAAAGAGCTTCTTCTGCATTCGGTCTCAATAAATTATGCTCTACCAAGTGCATGGACTCAGACTGCGCGTTGAGCTTAGCAACCAACTCTTGCAGCGCCCAGAGTGCGCCAAAAGCGTCGCTTTGAGATGGAAACATACCCGCATCACACCATTTGCCTAGCCTGGAGTCTTTATAAACCAAATAATGGAGTCCTGTCCCCGAGCCGTCTGTGCCCACACGAAAATTAGTTGTGTCTAGAGCCAGTTTTAGAAAATTGTCTTCAATACAGCTGCTCACAAAAGGAATCGTTTTGCGAAGCAAGAACTCTTTATAGCTCTCATCAAATTCAGCAAAATTAGCCTGTGGGTCAACAAAAAAGAAGTGGCGTTCTATAAACTCATCGTCCACGGTGTGGTTTTCAATAATGGCATTATCTGCCCAAACACTGCTGCTACCAGCTTCTACCAGCTCTATATCCAAGTCCTTGAAAACATGAAACATAGACTGAAACAGTGCATCATCATCAGAATCAGCCAAGTCCAACAACAATATGAGCCGAGACTCTATACCAGCTGCGTGTTTTAAGCTCTGATAGTCAAGCGCTTGTCCTCTTGCGCCAGAGGTCATGGCTGCATTTTTCAAAAACTTCGATTTAGCATTCAACAAATGCTGCTCATAGGCTTCGGGGCTTTGGTATTCATTGAATTTGCTCAGGGAGTACTCTGAAAAATTTTCACCGTAAATGGCCAGCATATAGTCCAAAAACCTGGACCGTCTTTCACCTCCTTCTTGCAGTTTGCTATTGAGAGCTTCTAGCGCCTCAGCATAATTATGGGAGTTGGGCGTGTTGTCATAGTCAAAAATAGCAAAATTTTCTTTGAACAGATTTAGCTCCTTAGCTTTAGGTACTAGCAGGCCTACATCTTGCGAAAAATAGGTTTTGGGCTGTGCGCTCAAAGACAATAAGTTGGGCAACTGAGCCAACTGCGCCAAATAATTAGCCATTATTTGCTCAAAAAATAATAAATATGTTTTGAGTTGTTTGATTTGCGCCAGCCTTTCCGAACTGGCCGAACTAGGAACGCCAAACTCACCTAAACCGTATATCTCGGGCAAGTGGTTCTGTATAGAATAATAGTTGGCATCTAGCCTCTGTCCATGCGTGGCTTCTGTCAAATTGTTGAGATTGGTTTCTGTAATGTACAAGCGCCTGTCTAGGTTTCTCATATCCTGAAAGTACTTGACCGTACTATTTTTATCAGGCTTGTAGCGAATACCATTCCTAAAGAAGAGAATTTTTTCTATCAGTTCATCAATGCCTGCAAGTTCTACACGAGGTATCTCGTTTTCTTTCAACGTTACGAGGCCCTCGGTTTGCTTTTGTCCGCCTACCCACAGGCAAAAATCAGAGAGGCTGATAATGCTCTCTACGTTCATCATAATTTTGGATATGTCCGAAACCGCAAATTCAGTAAGTTTAGGTCTAAAATCGGCTTCGTCTATAAAGCCATGCTTGAGCAAAGGGCCTTCAAAAACTTCTGCAATATCCTGCTTGCGTGCCAGAATGGTTGGATAATCATAAAAGCGCAGCTCGGGGGTCAGGAAGTTCTCTAAAGCCAGCAGAATATCTGCCAAAATGCGCTCTATGGTTCTGGATTCATTGATTTGGACTTGGCAGCCAATCGTGATGGGCACTTCTTCAATGATAGAGATGCTATCGATGTCTTCGCAAAGATTGCGGTATTTCAAAAATACGCTTTTGCTGTTTTCAATCATTTTGAGTTGGCCTTCTGCATCATCTTTGAGATAGGGAGCAGCCTGCAAACGAATTTTATAAAGCCCCATTTGGCTCGCAGCGGTGCTCTGAACAGGCTCTAACCAAACGTTCATAACACCCTTCACTTCATCAAAGATAACCTTGCGGTAGTCATTAATGGTTTGAGGCTGCGACGAAAAAATATGTTCTGGTTCAAACAAGCCCAGCATTTTTTTGTTCAAACGCCCTGTTTTAGGGTCTCTCAGAAGGTTTTGTATGGGCGTTTCGGTCTTGAAGGCCAGTTCGGTAAGCGCAAAACAAAACTGCTCCAGCAGCGTGATTCCAGGGTCGTGTTCGTTGTAGTCTGTCCAATAGTCTCCTGCTAAATCTTGGGCTTTTTGAAGTGCTTTTTGACGCAAATACTTAAAGTCCAAGATAGAGTTTAAGTGCTGCCGCGTGAACGGAATGAATAAGGATTCTTGCGCCATTTGCTAATTACTTTTTTTATTTTTTGTGGGTATAAGGTCGTTTTGGCTGAGCTTGGGCGAGCTTTCGGTATCACCTTTGAGCTGCATATTGGCCTGCACATTAATCTTACCTATCAGCTCATAAACTTGATTGAAAGGCAAATTGCCCAAGGCTTTGAGTATGGTGTTGGCCTCCTCTAAACTCACTTCTAAAAAAATATTTGGTTTATTCATAAATCATTGTGGCTAAAATGCAGGTTTAGGCTCTTTGCAAACATAAAACGAAGATTTGGAACTCCCAAAACATTCTGCCAAAAATGCTTAACTTTCATATAAAAAGATATTCATTTGTGCTACAATTTACGAGAGAACATTTTTTTCTACGAAACCATTTCTTATCATAAAACGCTTTGCTTTTTGACCAAAACTATCATTGATTAAAACCGTCCTTTCCGCAGAATTACGTGGGTTTTTGAACGAAATCAAGCGCTTCAATTAACCTCTCTTGAGTCGTCGAAAAGCCCTTTTTGAGTTTCTTGAGTTCCAAACGCCCTCTTTTCACTTTTGTAGAGGCCATTTTCTCGCGTTTTCAAATAACTTTTTGTCAAATTCCTTACATCTGACTTTTTGACTAATGATTGTTTTTCTACAATTTATTGGGCGTTCCCGCTTCGCGGTCGTTCGTCTTTGGGCTTTGCTTCGGTGCTACGCACTAAACCCGCCGCCTCTCTAACGCTAAATACAAGCCAATAGACGCACTCAATAACAAAAAAAAGGATAAAGTCGCAAACCCGCTTGATGCCTAAAAATTGCTTTTGTCCTATTTTGCCTCAGCCATAGGATAGCCGTATCATAGCCGTATGATAGCCGTATCATAGCCGTAGTTGGCCGTACTTTAAAAGTAAAGTCCTTATCTTAAAAAAGTACAATTATTCGCGCCCTAAAACTTACATCTCTCAGAGAGACTAATCAAGAGCTTATTTTTTTGAGCAAAACTGGCTTCGTTTGAATTTTAATGACTACACTTGCAACTCTTCCGTCCATTACGAAAAAGCCTGAATGAATATGCTCCTTTCTAATATTCGCCTGTTTCTTGTTATAGCTCTTGCCGTCTTTTCATCGAGCGTAAACGCGCAGAACACAGCCACTAACGCCGAAACACGCGATGCAAGCTGGCTAAAGCACCAATCAGAACGTAAAAATTCGGTGTTCTTGCGTTATGACTTTACCAACATAGGCCCCAGCATTATGAGTGGGCGCGTAGTGGACTTGGCCGTAAATCCCGCAAAACCTGAAGAATACTTGGCCGCATTTGCCTCAGGGGGGCTTTGGCATACGCAAGACAATGGCCTTGAGTTTAGCCCCATTTTTGATAAAGAGCAGAGCATAACGATTGGCGATATAGCCGTAGATTGGTCTAAACGCACTTTTTGGATAGGCACAGGCGAAAATAATTCTAGCAGGTCTTCCTACGCTGGTTCTGGCCTCTACAAAAGCACAGACGAGGGCAAAACATGGCATAAAAGCGGCCTCAATGATGCGCAACACATAGGCAGAATCCTGCTACACCCCACACAATCCCAAACGCTCTGGGTGGCTGTACTGGGGCATTTGTATTCCAATAACCACGAGCGGGGTGTTTTTAAAAGTACTGATGGTGGCCAAACATGGCAAAAAACACTCTATATCAATGATTCTACAGGCGTTATTGACTTGGTGCAAGACCCACAAAACCCAGACCTGCTCTACGCTGCTGCATGGGAAAGAAGCCGCGCTGCATGGAACTTTAAAGGACAAGGCGCTGGAAGCGGCATTTATAAAAGCAGCGACGGTGGCCTCACATGGCAGAAAATGAGCATAGGCCTACCACAGAATGATAAAGTAGGCCGTATTGGTCTGGCAGTTTCGGCCAAAACACCCAACTTGGTTTTTGCGGTAATGGACAATCAGAACAGCAGACCAGAGAGAGACAAGAAGAACAGCAAGCTGGACCTTGCCAAGCAAATAAAAAGCAAACTCGGTAGTATTTCTAATGAAGATTTTTTGAAAATTCCTGAAAAAGACCTTGAAGTTTTTTTGCAAGTCTATAAATTTCCTAAGGACTACACCCTCAAGAGCGTTCTAATAAAAGTAAAAAACAAAAGCCTAATTCCCAAAGATTTGCTGCAATATACCAGCAATGCCAACACCAATTTATTTGAAACAGAAGTGATTGGTGCGGAGGTTTATATGTCTAGCGATGCTGGCCTCACTTGGAAAAAGACCCACAAGGACTTCATTGATGACTTTTTTTATACATACGGTTATTATTTCGGGCAAATCATTGTGTCGCCTCAAGACGACCGCAAACTCTACATTTTGGGTGTACCCATTCTTAAATCGGACGATGGCGGCAAGAGTTGGGCTTCTATTTCGGGCGACAACGTCCACTTGGATATGCACGCCCTCTGGATTAACCCTAAAAACCCACAACACTTGCTGCTCGGCAATGACGGTGGCCTGAACCTCAGCTACAACGACGGGCGCTCCTGGCAGAAAATAAACAATCTGCCGGTTGGACAATTTTATAGCATAGCCGTAGATAACGCTGAGCCTTACAACGTTTATGGTGGCCTTCAGGACAACGGTGTTTGGTATGCGCCACACACTTACAAAACTAGCCGCGACTGGCAGAGCACAGGCACTTATCCCTACAAGTTTTTGCTTGGTGGCGACGGTATGCAGGTGCAAATAGACCCGCGCAATCACAACACCGTTTATGCTGGCTCGCAATTTGGCTATTATTATCGTTTGGATAAGACCACAGGAGAGTCCGTACCCATCACGCCTCGCAACATCGTAGGTATGCCTGCGCTACGCTACAACTGGCAAACGCCTATTCACCTCTCTGTACATCAGCCTGATGTGCTTTATCTAGGTTCGCAGTACGTACACCGCTCCTTGAACCAAGGCAAAAATTGGACAAAAATTTCGGCAGACCTCACCAAAGGCGAAAGCGCAGGAAATGTCCCTTATGGCACTATTACAGCCTTGCATGAGTCTCCTCTCAAGTTTGGCTTGCTCTATGCTGGTAGCGACGACGGCCTCATACACGGCAGTCAAGACGGCGGATATACGTGGACTCCGCTGCACAATACCTTGCCGAAAGGACTTTGGGTAAGCAGTGTTGAGGCTTCGCAGCATCAAGAAGGGCGCGTTTGGCTGACTTTGAGCGGTTATCGGCAAGACCACTTTGAGCCTTATCTTTATCGCTCAGACGATTTCGGTAAAAATTGGCAACGACTCGGCCAAAACCTGCCACAAGAGCCTATCAACGTCGTTTTGGAAGACCCCAATCACAGCAAAATATGCTACGTAGGCACGGACAACGGCCTCTATGTATCCTTGGATAGTGGCCTTACTTTCCAAACTTTTGGCGATTTGCCGCGTGTGGCCGTGCATGATTTGGTGGTTCAACAAGAGAAAAAGCATTTGCTAGTAGGCACGCACGGACGCTCTATTTACCGAACTGATTTGCAGTTACTGTATGAATTTTTAGTGAAAGAGCAGGGTAAAAAGCTCTTCGTCCGAAAGCCAGAGAATCGTACTTTTTCTGAAGACTGGGGGCAAAACTGGTCGCGCTGGTTTCCTTCTGCCCAGCCCGAGCTACTTTTATCTGGCTATAATCCAACATCAGGAGAGGCCGTTTTGGAAGTAGTTTCTGAACAGAAGCAGGTGGTTTTTTTGGAAAAAAAGGGACTAGAAAAAGGATTTTTTGATTGGCGCTATAATATGAAAACACCCGAAAATGAAGCAATTGAAGGCACTTATTTGCAAAAGGGAACTTATACGATTCGATTGACCGTAGGCGGACAAAAGACAGAACATATTTGGAAACTGGAATAGAGCGCAACAGGAGCTTCTGCATCTTTTTTTCGGTCTTAAAAGCCTGTTCTTAGACAAGTATTTTTAAGAGAACTTATTGGCTTACAAACAAGAATTATGCTTTTATTGTAGCGGCTTATGCTGCATAAAAAAGAAAAACAAGCCTAAATTATTTTATTTTTTTTTTATGGGCTTTATGGTATCTGCTCAATAAAATCTGGTTTCGTTGCAAGTTTTGATGAACAGACTAGACATAGCCTTGCTTTATTTTGTGTATGTCTTGTTTTTCCATTATTTTTGCGAAGTTATTTATTCTTGTCAATGGCTTCATAAACGTTCAAATAATATTGCACAAAACATGATGAGCAAACATTTACCTCAATTATTTGCGGCTTTAGTGCCCCTTCTTATTTTGCTGGGTTGTGCGGCTAAGGCCAATCAGAGTGCTTCAAACGAGGCTACTAAAGCACAGGTTACAATTAGCGGGCGCATTAAAAATGCGAATGCCAGTGCCATAGCAACATTAGAAGCCTTTAACTATGAGCAAGAGAATTTTATATTAAAAGATACGCTTGAAGTAGGCAAAGATGGCTTTTATAAGCTAGCAATGCCTTTTGATGGAATTGCTATGTATCGCGTCAATTTTTATGGGCAAAAAATGGCAATTCTACCAGTTATGAAAGCCGAAAACATTACATTGAATGTGGAAATACCCGCTACTCCGAGTAAGTCAAGTGTGTCGGGTGTATCCATACAAGGCTCGGAAATGTCTGCTCAATTTATGAATTATATTGCTCAATATGAGGCGCTTGGCGAAAAGAATTTAGGGCCGCTGATGGCTGCTTATAATGATGCACAGGCTCGCAATGATGCCAATGCTCAAAATGCCATAGCGGCTCAATACACGCAGGCACAGACGCAGATGCGGCAAGAAGCTAAGCCACTCATTTTGTCTATGAGTCAGAATAATATTGCTGCTTATTTGGCTGTTTTGGAGTTCCTTTCAGAAGACGAGGCTGCTTTTGCAGACAGTGTGTACAAGAATTTGTATGCCTTCGTACCTAACTGGGCAGGAACGCAAAAGCTCAACAAGCGTATAGAGCAGTTCCGTCGTCTGGCAAAAGGCAGTATAGCTCCCGATATTTCTTTGAGTACGCCCAATGGGCAGGTGGTGTCGCTCAAAGACCTACGTGGCAAATATGTGTTGATAGATTTTTGGGCTTCGTGGTGTGGGCCTTGCCGCCGCGAAAACCCTAGTGTAGTTGCTGCTTATCAACGTTTTAAAGACAAAGGTTTTGATATCTATGCGGTTTCTTTGGACAACGACAAGGCCAAGTGGGAGGCTGCTATAGCCGCAGATAAACTGACCTGGACGCACGTTTCAGACCTCAAAGGCTGGCAGTGCGCACCGGCAGGAGTTTATAATGTCAAGTCCATTCCAGCCAATTTTTTGATAGACAAAGAAGGCCGCATAGTAGCGCGTAATCTACGCGGTGAGGCATTGGCTGCTCAGTTAGAGCAACTGCTCAAGTAAGTTAGATGTGTACGGGAGTACCTCTCAGTTAGGCTCAATATTTTTTGATTGGGCCTAATTCGGTTGAGTCCTGCGTTTGTTTTTATTAGAAAGTGCGTAAACACAGAAAGATTTTAGAATCTTTTTTTGGATTTATGCAAGTTTTTTTGAAAATTTGCGTCCTAAGTGTAATAATATGTTCGGGCAGAGGTTTTACGCTTCTCGAATTTACTCAAAACCAAATGACCATATTGTATTTAAGCGCTTTGCAGCATGATTGGCCTAATTCAAGACTAAAATTTAGGTTTTTGTGTCATTAAAGCACTTAAAAAGACAGATATATAAATTATAAGACTTTTAACTCTATGTTTCCCTCTTTCTTACTAACTCGTTTCTTTCTTCTCGCTTTAGTTACCGTATTCTTTTTTACAGACCGTACTTGTTGGGCACAGACCCTAATAGAGGGGCAGGTTCAGAACGAAGCTGGTGAGCCTATGGCAGACATTCTGGTAGCTGTTGTAGGTACAAGAGGCGCAAAAACAGACAAAAGCGGTTACTTTAGCTTTACGATGCCAGCCGGAAAGACAGTTTCAGCCAATAGCAAATGGACGCTCAATGGGCATCTGGCCAAACCTGATGACCAAGGTAACTATTACTTTTTTAAGATGCGGCCTTCGCACAAAGAGGTTTTAAATTTTATAAGCATCTTTGTTTTGGATAGTGCCAAGAAACCTCTCACCAATACGGTTGTCATGCTAGATGGTGTTTCGCATACAACTGACGCGGCAGGGAAGTTCAAATTAACAATAAAAGGCGATTTAAAACCTAATTACCAGGGTCTTTCTGGCAAGGATATCGCCGTGAAGAATGTAAGTGTAGTAGATGAACGGAACGTTCGGATTACTGTTTTTAGTGGCTCAGGCGTATCAAACCGTGCTGCTGCCTTTGAATCAAAGTTCAATACCATTCTTGCTGATGTAGAAAACGAAAAAGTGCTTTTGGCAAAGAGCGGTGAAAAAATTAGAAAGGAGATTGAAAATATTTCCAGCGAGTTAAACAATGACAAATCCAAGCTAACAGCCGAAGAAAAGAAAGCGCTTCAAGACAATCTTTCTAAATTACAAGGCTCACTCACAGCCAATGAAGAAGCGTTTATGCAGGCCCAGCAGCAAACGAAAAAGGTCATGTCGCAGCTTACGAGTGTTATCATGCAGTCGCAAGATTCTATGAAAAAAGAAATAGAGAAGCTCAATGTTGAAAAAACGAAGGTTGAGGAGGACTCTCGCCGTCGTATTATCTTTATTTCCCTAGTCGCGGTTGTGCTCTTGGCTTCGGCTATTGTATTCTTTATTATTGCAAAACGAATTGGCAGACAAAAGAAAGAAGTAGAAGCGGCCAATACAGCCTTGGAAGATGCTAAAACGAAGCTAGAAGAGAAGATGGAAGAAATTTCTCAGCAAAAAGATGAGATTGAGGGCCAGAAGAATGTCATTGAAAAGAAAAATATCAGTATTATGGCCAGTATGACCTACGCCAGCCGTATTCAGAAGGCCATGTTGCCTCCAATCGAGAATTTGGGCATCCGTGATTCCTTTATTTTGTTTAAACCGCGCGACATCATTAGCGGCGACTTTTACTGGTTTTCAGATATTGGTACAAAACGAGTCATAGCGGTTGCTGACTGTACAGGACACGGTGTACCAGGTGCATTTATGACTGTTTTAGGAAATGATTTGCTTAACGAAATAGTCATACACGAAAGCCAGACGCACCCCGGCAGTATCCTTCAAAAACTAGACGAACTTGTTATCCAAACTTTCCACCACGACCGCAGTCTGGCAGGTTTGAGCAAGACCGTTGCACGGACAGGCGAAAGTAACATGGCTACGCGCATTAACGACGGCATGGACATAAGCGTCATATCCTATGATACAAAGACTTACGAAATGGAGTTTTCAGGAGCAAAGCAGCCGCTTTGTAGGTTCAGAAACGGTGAAATAGCTTGGTTCAGAGGCTCTAAATTCCCTATTGGCAGTGTGCAGTTCCGCAAACCAAAAGTATTTGATTCCGTTAAGGTTGATGCGCAAAAAGGCGATATTTTCTATATGTTTTCGGACGGCTTCCAAGACCAGTTCGGCACCACCAAGTCCAAATTCTTGATTCGTAATTTGCGCAAATTATTGGCAGATATTCATACTTTGCCTTTTAGTAGTCAGAAAGAACGCTTAGAAGCCTCTTTGGAAGAGTGGCGCGGTGGTGGTGTTGCACCACAAACCGACGATATTTTGGTGATGGGCTTTAAAATTTAGGTTATGCGTCCACATATTCTTCTTCTCAACGGGCCTAACTTAAACCTTTTGGGTAAACGTGAACCACATTTATACGGCAGTACAAACTTCGAAAGTTACTTTAGTGGCCTTGTGAGGCAGTTTTCTGATTTGCAGCTTACTTATCATCAAAGTAATCATGAAGGGCACTTGCTAGATTGGATTCACGACTATGGCTTCCAAGTTCAGGGCATTATCATGAATGCAGGAGGCCTCTCGCATACTTCTATTTCCATTGCAGACGCACTGGCGGCTGTTAATGCGCCTGCTTTGGAGGTGCATATCAGTAATGTATTTGCGAGAGAAGAATATAGGCACAGTAGTTTTTTGACTGCTAAATGCAGAGGGCTTATATCTGGTTTTGGCCTTGAAGGCTATAGGCTTGCCTTACAATATTTTAGGCAGATGCACTTCCCTCATGCCAAATAAGAATTTATATTTTCTAAAAATCAAGATTACCATGGCTAAATATACCGTGTTTTTATTTTTTGTATTTGCTTTGCTTTGTCAAAACTCCTTTGGACAACGCTTTGCATATATCGATTCTGAGGTTATTCTCAAAAAAATGCCTGCTTATCGTGATGCAGAAAATGAACTGGCATCGCTAACAAAGCAATGGGAACAGGAAGTGAAGGGTAAACAAAGCGAGCTATTGACTATGCGTCAAAAACTTGAAACAGAGCTGGTTTTGCTTACGCCGGAAATGAAAAAAGAACGCGAAGCAGAAATTCAAGATAAAGAAAAACAAATAAGCACACGCCAGTCTGAACTATTTGGTTATGATGGTGCGCTCTTCAAAAAGCGTTCTGAATTGATGCGCCCCATTCAAGATAAAATTCTAGCAGCAGCCCGAAAGGTGGCCAAAGAGAAAAAAATTAATTTTATTTTTGATAAAGCCAGCGACCTACACATGATTTACTACGATGCCTCCTATAATTATTCAGACTATGTTTTGGAAGAGTTAGGCATTGTGGAACAAAAATAGTACAACGAACCCATGTCCGTATTAGCAATTATTCCAGCCAGAGGCGGCTCTAAAGGCATCAAACGCAAAAATTTGACAGAAGTAGACGGCCTTCCTTTAATTGCCCATAGCATTAAGCACGCTTTGGCCGCAAAAGAAGTTACACGTGTGATAGTTTCTAGTGAAGATGCTGAAATACAAGAAGTAAGCAAATATTTTGGTGCAGAAGTCCCTTTCAGTCGGCCTCTAGAGTTTGCCCAAGACGGTACATTGGACTTACCAGTATTTAAGCACTGCCTGGATTATCTGCGTCAAGAAGAAGGCTATATTCCTGAACTTGTTGTGCACTTACGCCCTACTGCACCATACAGAAAGCCTCTTTGGATAGATGAAGCCGTCAGATTGCTCCGTGCTGAGCCTAAGGCAGATTCAGTGCGTTCTGTATCAGAGCCAGAGAAACACCCTTACAGAATGTTTACGCTTAATGAGGAGGGCTTCTTGGACGCTATTATGAAGCATCAGCATCCTTTACCTTACTTGCTACGCAGACAGGATTTGCCAAAAATTTATTTTTATAATTGCGTGATTGACGTTACGAAGCCAGACACAATATTAAAGCAAGAATCCATGACAGGCGCTCATATCTTGCCCTATTTAATGCAAGCATCTGATGTTTTGGATATTGACACACCGCACGATTTGGAATATGCCCGCTGGTTTTTTGCTAACTTAAAAACCCTAAATTGAAATTTTAACAATTTTTAGGATTTTTTTATACACTTTTTAGCTTGTACCTTGAATATGGCATTATATTTTATGTAGCTTTGCACGATACACCGTAAGTATGCCATCGATTCTTATATATCGCATTAAGCGCTTGTTTGTAGCTGTTGCTTTGCTGTTTTCACAGCAGGTGGCTGTTCTCTACGCGCAAACTCAGCAACTTGTTTGCGACAAACTAGATATTAACGATGGACTCTCTCAGAATAGCGTACAGAGTATTTTGCAAGACCAGAAAGGTGTGCTTTGGTTCGGGACGCAAGATGGTCTGAACTATTTTGATGCTTACGATATTAAGGTCTATAAACGCTCTGTGAATGGCGGAAATACAACCATTTCGGATAATTTTATCAAGTGTATTTACGAAGATTCCAAAAACCGCCTCTGGCTAGGAACAGAAAATGGTGTTACTGCCTTTAAAAAACCGTATATATCCAACTTTTTAGTATTTGCACCCAGTAATGCAAAAGATAAATCTGGGCTATTACAAAAAAATATTGACTGCATAGTAGAAGACCAGAACCACTTTGTATTTTTTGGCACCCCTAAAGGATTACACGTTTTTAATGAGCAGAATAGTACTATAACTCCTTATAAGCACTCTTTTATACTTGCTCAGAATGTTCTAAGCTCTGAGATAACAGCTGCCATAGTGGACCATCATGGTTATCTTTGGGTAGGCACTAGAGGTAATGGCATTCTAAGATTTAACTCAAAGTTGAAGGATAAGTTTACACATTATTTGCCCAATAATACCGACGGAAAAGCACTGCTTTCTGCTAACATTACAGGCTTGTACAAGGACTCCCGCAACCGCATCTGGATTGGCAGCGCGGCAGGTATTAATATCTACGACCCTCAGACGAATCAGTGGTACAAAATTCCCAATAACGGATTGAATCCTGAGAGCAGCCTGCCCCAGGGTATCATAAGAAGCATAGTGGAGGATAGGGAAGGCAATGTCTGGTTTGCCGTCAATGAATTATTGTGCAGTTATAATTTTACAGACCAAAAGTTACAGTTATACAAGCTCAGCATTAAAGATGCTAATGCAAATAGTAACTATGGAGCAATCAGCGAACTTTTAGTAGATAAAGCGGGGACGCTCTGGATAGGCACAGAGAACAGTGGCGTATTAAAGTATGACCCTTATTTGGCGCGATTTGACTTGTTCAAAATGGGCAATACATATCCAAACATATTAGATGTGGAAAATGTTTGGGGAATTCTAGAATGCAGCGATGATAAGCGTATCCTTGTTGCGACTGAACAAAACATAACTGTCATAGACCGAGCTAACAAAAGTTGGACTTTGCTTTCTAAGTCTGTTAGTGGTGTACCACTTACCCAACTAGAGATATTGAGCATTACCGAAGTTGATAAAAAATGGTTTATGTTGGCTACACGTGGCGAAGGCGTTAAGTTGATGACCTTATCCGCCGACAAACAGCAAGTAGAACAACTTTTGGAGTTTGGGCCAAATGAAACCGATTCGTCCAAGTTAGCATACGGCACTGTTATCATGAAGCACAAGGACAGACGCGGGAATATTTGGTGTGGGGGCTACGGAGGCTTTTCTTTACTAAGATTGAATCGTGCAGAGCCTGCAAAATCTACATTTCTTAACTTTAAGCCAAATGAAAACGACCCTAAAGCACTTCATAACGGGGTAATTCGGTCTATGTGTCATGACAGCAACGACAATTATTGGGTAGGTACAAACGATGGCCTTTATAGACTCAAGTTCAATCAAAATTTTGAAATCATAGACCTTAAATTATTCCTGAACAACCCTAATGATAAAACAAGCCTAAGCCATAACAAAGTACAATATATAGCAGAAGATAAAAACGGTATGTTATGGATAGGAACAGGCGGCGGTTTGAACAAACTAAACCCCAAAACGGAAAAGTTTGAACTGATAGGGGGTGATGAAGATGCCATGAAAGCCATTGTATATGCGGCACTACTTGACGAACAGAATATGATTTGGCTCAGCACCAATAATGGCATCGTTAAGTATGACCTTAAAACCAAAAAGGCTTCACTTTTTAATAGTAAAGATGGTTTACAGAGCAATGAATTTAATTCTGGCGCTTTCTTTCAGTCCGCGAGTGGAGAAATGTTCTTTGGTGGCATTCACGGTTTTAATGCCTTTTTCCCTGACAAGATTAAGCCAAGTACCTATAATCCTCCCGTACTTATTGCTGATATTCGCATCAATAGCCGCTCTATTTTTAAAGAAAGAGATGTACTGACGGATTTTAATGAATCACCAATTAGTGTTAAGACGCTTAACCTAGACTACACCCAAAACACTATTGCAATAGATATTGCAGCGTTGAACTACAGGCTCACCGAGAAAAATAGATTTAAGCACAAACTGGAGCCACTTGATAAAGATTGGGTACTGGACGGAAAGAACAGAATCATTAGTTACAATCAGCTTGAACCAGGCCGATATACTCTTCGGATTGTAGCGCTCAATAACGACGGAATAGGCGACGAAGCAGGAACTACTTTAGAAATAGTCATCAGCCCGCCTTGGTGGAAAACCAACCTATTTATAGCAACCCTTACCGTTTTAATTATCTCAATTATTTGGTGTAGTGTATACTGGTACAACAGAAACGTTAAAAATCAGAATAAAAGATTAGAGGCTGAAGTGGCCAAACGTACAATTGAGATTGTTTCCAAGAATGAAGAACTAGTAGAGCAAAAAAGCCAGCTAGAGCGTTCTTTTACCAATATCCGAACACTCAGCGAAATTGGTCAGACAATTACCGCAAAATTGGATACACGCGAACTTATCTCTTCAGTCTATGAGTCCGTAACAAGGCTATTGGAGGCAAACGGTTTTGGAATCGGTATATATAATATGGAAGAGGAGTCTATTGACTTTCTCGGCTTTATGGAAAATGGCGAAGCGCTGCCAGACAGCCGCGACTACCTTTCGCAGCGCAACCGGCTTTCTGTTTGGTGCTTTAGCAACAACAAAGAAGTTTTTATAAACGATTATGACACCGAAATCAATTCCTATATTACCGAAACGAAGGTGCGAACCAGCGGAGATGGTGAGCCTATGCTTTCTATAATTTATTTGCCGCTAAGCATAGATAACCGAACCATTGGTGTTATTACAGTGCAAAGCTTGAAAACAAATGCGTACAGCACCAGCGACATGGAGCTTTTGCGTTCGCTTGCTTCAACAGCCTCTATCGCCATTTCTAACGCCAACGCTTATACCCAAATTCGCGCAATTAACGACGAGGTTCGTAAAAAGAACCAGGCCATGAAAGATAGTTTGCGCTATGGTAAAACCATACAGCAAGCTCTTTTGCCGAGAGATTTAGACCGCTATTTTTCGGACAGTTTCATTTTGTTTAGGCCACGCGAAACCGTTTCAGGTGATTTTTATTGGGCTACTTTTGCCGACAATAAGATATTCTTGGCAGTTTTGGACTGTACCGGACACGGCGTGCCTGGTGCCTTTGTAGCCCTGATTGGACAAATGCTTTTGCATGAGATTGTGGACAGGAATCATGTAACCCAACCCTCTTCTATTTTGAGTAATTTACATGAAGAGATTAGAATGGCCCTGCACCAAAACGATAAACAAAATACTGACGGCATGGATGCTTGCATTTGCTCGGTGGCAGAAATAGACGAAAATAACCATTATAAAATAACCTTTGCTGGTGCCAAACGCCCTCTATACTACGTTAAAAACGGGCAACTCTGCGAACTAAAAGGCGATAAAAAGTCTGTTGGCGGTATGCAGAAAGAGATTTCGCGCACCTTCACACAAACAGAGATAGAAGCCACCAAAGGGGATAGTTTTTATTTTACAACAGATGGTTTTGCAGACCAGAATAACGCCAAACGTGAAAAAATAGGTACGAACACGCTCAAAGATGTGCTGGCCGAAATATCAGATAAGCCTATGCTGAAACAGCGTAAACACCTCTCGGCCTATTTTGACAAACATCGCGACCAAGAAATTCAGCGCGACGACGTTACAATTATTGGTGTGCGGCTATAAAAGCCTAGCCCTGTTCTTTGAAGGGATAGAACAAACAAGTAGCCTCTTTTTTAAAAATAGTCTGCAAGGCCGGTAATTCCAAAAGCCCCTCTGCACGCCCTAAACTAAATAAATCGCCTGACGTATTGGTAGCCATGGGCCAAGCGAGTCCTTCCACCAAACGAGCAGGTAAAAAATAAGTAAGGGCAGGATTGAAAACGATTTGCTGAGCTAGCTCAACACGTTGAGGCTCTTGTATTTTATACGCACTAGCAAGACGTAAAAACGGAAGCACATAGCGCAATGCACAGCAATAGGCAGAGACGGGGTTGCCTGGCAAACCAAAAAATAAACTTTGACGGCCTGATGCACGCATTTCTGCAACCAAGAGGGGTTTTCCTGGCTTCTGTGCCACTCCGTGCAGGAGTATGCTTGCACCTATGCGTTTGAGCGCATTTTTTACGAAATCTGCTGCACCTACCGATACGCCACCAGTAGTTACAACCACATCATAAATTCCGCTCAAGTGCTCAAATGTTTTGCTAATGGTGTTCAAATCATCTGAAAGGGCGTTTTCTTGAATTTGCACCTCAAAGCCCCACTCTTGTAGTAGCCAGCCCACCGCATAGGCATTACTCAAACGAATTTGATGAGGTAAAATAGGCTTCTGGGCTATTGAAACAAGCTCATCGCCCAAAGAAAGCACCACCACACGGGGCTTCTGATAGGCCAACACTTCTGCATAGCCAAAGCTCGCAAGGGCGGCCAATTCTTTAGAACTTAAAACATAGCCCATATCTGCATAGAGTGTAGCCTCTTGAAGGTCGCTGCCCAGCTCATGTATGTTTTGCCCTTTTGTTGGTACAGCACTACTCCTAACAACATCAGTACTTACCTCAATACAGTCCTCTTGCCGCAATACAACATCAGCCTCAGCAGGCACTACTGCACCCGTGTATAGGCGTACACAAGCACCTTCTGGGAGCATAGAGGGCGGCAAGGGTTTGCCAGCCATCTGAGTCCATGCAATAGGCAAGCCCTTGCTAGAAAGCAGAGCACAATCGCTCGAACGCAGCGCTATGCCGTCCATTGTGGCACGACGATAGGGAGGATAAGCTCGGTCTGCTACAATAGCTTCTGCAAGTACCAAGCCTAATGCGCCCTGAAAAGACTGGCGCACTACACGCCTGTATTCAAATGCCTTCTGGGTCAAAATACGATGTGCTTCGGCGGTGCTTATAAGTTTTTCCAAGTATGGGTGGCGTTTGGGTGAGTCGCAAAATTACTAAAAATCAACACATAATGCTCTAGCTGCTATGCACTAGAATAAAATTCTATTATTAGCAGCCAAATAAGAAAAAATGCCTATATTTGCAGCGTTTTGCCTTTAGTTTGTATGTTCATTAACGCATTAAAAAAATGTTCAGTTTTCTTCAGAATATAACTGCACGCACTTGGTTAGTAACTGGGGTGTGTTCTGCATTTGTACTTCTGGCTATTGGTTTGGGCATAAGCATGACGAGCCGCGATTGGTCTTTTGTGCATACCTATCAGGTGAATATGGCGCAAGAAGATGCTGAAAGTGCATACAAAAATACCTTCTACAATGTAGCTGCCCAAAAGTTGCGCTTTTTGCAGGATACGCTTTTGTTTCAAAATGAATTGATTGGCCTGAATCTAGCCCACGCCACGGCACTCAAGAAGGATACCTCCTCGCTGGCTCTTTACTCTATGCTTTTTGGCTCTTCAGATAGCCTCGTAAAGTCTATTGCACAACAGCAAACAGGCGTGGCTAGCACAAGAAAAATGCAGAGTAAAGAAGAACTAGAAAAAGCCACCGAAAACTTTAAAGAAGCTCTCAGAGCAATGACCAATAACCGCGACGCACGCTTCAACTACGAAGTACTTATGCGGATTTTACAACAACAACAAAACCAGCAACAAAACCAAGACAAACAGAATCAAGATAAACAAAACCAAGACCAACAAGAACAGCAAAAAAAAGAACAACAAAAAGAACAAGATAAGCAAAACGAAAAAGAACAAAAAGATGGAAAAAAAGATGACTCCGAAGCAGACAAAGGACAAGATAAAAAAGAAGACCGAACGGATAAAAAGTCTAATGGTGAGCCACAAAAGGGGCAAATAACAAAAGAAAAAGCCAAAGAACTCTTGGCTGCTCTGCGCAACAACGAAATGCAATACTTCCAGCAGCCCAAAAAGCGTAAGCTGCGCGCCAAAGACAAGAACGTCAAAGATTGGTAGCTTAGTAGCGCCCTAAAAAAATGTCTGATGTACCCGTCCATTATACTCAAGTCCGGTAAGGAACGCGCCTTGCAGAATAGGCACTGCTGGCTGTTTTCTGGTGCAGTTAAGCAGCACCCCAGCCACGCCGAAGAGGGCAGTATTGTAGCTGTTCGCACCAATGCCTTTGAACTGATGGGGTATGGCTTTTATGCAGCCAAAAGCCAAATTGTTTGTAGGCTATTTGAATTTACGAACCAAGAAAAGCTCTTTGACCAAAAGTATTGGTACAAGAAGGTGCTCAATGCCTTACAAATGCGGCAAAAATTGGTTTTGAGCGAAAAAACCAACTGTTATCGCTTGTTGCACGCCGAAGGCGATTTTCTGCCTGGCGTTATTGCTGACGTTTTTGCTGATACGATTGTTTTACAGTTATTGACGAAAGGTGCAGAACGCATACAAGCACATTTGCTACAAGCCTTTGCTGACTTAGGTTTCAGGCACGTTTACTTGAAGAACAAGGCCAATCCTGAGCGTATAGAGGGTGTTTTAGTGCAAAATGGGTGGCTGAGTGGAGGCTTTGAGGCGAGCCAGGACTTGCTCATGCTAGAACACGGCCTGCGCTTTAAAGTGGATTACCTTAAAGGCCAAAAAACAGGTTTTTTTATTGACCAACGCGAAAATCGCCGTATTTTGGGTCAGTTTTCAGCTCAAAAGCGCGTATTGAATGCTTTTAGCTATACAGGAGGCTTTAGCGTCTATGCCTTGGCCGGACAAGCCAGAGAAGTTTATTCAGTAGATGTTTCCAAAGATGCTTTGGTGCTTGCTGAACAAAATGTTGCTTTGAACTTTGGCGTGAATGCACCTCATAAAACCATTGATGCTGATTGCTTTGAGTATTTGCGCCAAATGAATGAGGATTTTGATGTAATTGTTTTAGACCCACCCGCTTTTGCCAAAAATGCTAAGAGTGTACCCAATGCCGCTCGTGGTTACAAAGACCTCAATCGCATTGCTTTAACAAAGATATTGCCGCAGAGCCTACTCTTTACGTTCTCTTGCTCTCAAAATATTGACAAACAGCTTTTTAGGCAAATAATTTTTGCGGCTGCTGCCGAAGCAGGACGAAATGTTCGCATTGTTGAGCAGCTTATTCAGCCCGCCGACCATCCTATAAATATTTTTCACCCCGAAACAGAGTATTTGAAAGGTCTTTTACTCTGGGTAGAATAAGCAGACGTTTGTATGACAAGTGCTGTTAATTTTTCTGCAAATTGGCGCGATGAGTGGGTGAGGCTAATCAATACACTTGAACGCAACTTTGCCAAAATTCCCGACACCAATGCCGTTCTGTTTTTGATTGGTGTGCAAGAGCTTGGGCAAGGGCCGCTGCATTTTAGTAAAGAACAAAAGCAAGACCTTATGCACATTGGCTTGTGTTGTGTGCTGAGCCTCAGTCAGCATTACGAACATACCCACACCGATGCAGACGGCTGGCCTCATTATGTATGCCTAAAGCCTGTTCCGCTGATGGAAATGCGTGAGCAAGAGCGCTATATCAAACAACATATCATCGCTTACTTCCGAGAGCATCTTGTGTTTTAATATCAGGAAATTATATTTTTGTGCCTTTCCTAAGTCCTCAAAATTTGTATTGTTTTGCAAAGCTAATTTTCTTGTAAAGAGTCCGTAAAAAGCCTCTGGAGATGGCAACTGCTATTTGATGATGAAGCCCTAACCAAAAAGCAATTAGTTTTTGCTTTTCAAAAAAAAGCATTTATCTTTGCTATCGTTTTGGCCAATCCAATGAAAAAAATTTTAATTTTATGTGTGTTTTATGGCATCGTAGCTGCACAGGCATTTGCGCAGCAGCGCCCGCTTTTTAGCCAATATTTTCAAAATCAATTCATTGAAAATCCTGCTTATGCTGGCAACGATGGCTATGGCTCTGCTTTTTTGACCTACCGCTACCAGTGGGCTGGGGTAGAGAATGCTCCTCAAACAGGGGCTTTTACTCTGAATATGCCATTTTATGAGAATAGAGGCGGTTTTGGGCTAAATGTTTATCAAGATGCAGCCAACGTCATCGTGAATACCAAAGTGATGGCTACTGGGGCTGTACATATTTTTGGCAACTACGACAAAAGCAGTAAATTCTCTATGGGAATGTCCGCCGGCATATTAAACAGCCGTTTAGACCCCTCGCGTGTGCGGGTGGCGCATATACAAGACCCCAACATTGTGCCTAATACGCAAAACTTTACGGCGTTTGGCTTGGCAGCAGGTTTTAACTTGATGGTGCGCTATAAATTCCAACTTGGCTTAGCGCTACCGCAGTTGCTGCATACCAATTTTCATTTTATGGCCTTAGAGCCAGATGAAAAAAAACGAAGTTTTCATCAACTAGAACATTTCTTGGTGAATGCGCGCTATAAGTGGGAAAACAAATACAAGACTCTAGCGCTAGAGCCTTTGCTGATGGTGCGCATGGCGGCCAAATCGCCTTGGCAACTAGATGGCGGCTTACTCGCAACTTTCAATAAAATAGTTTGGGTATCTGCTTGTTATAGAACAGACTACGCAGTCAGTATGGCTGCTGGGCTTGTACTCCCCAATTTGCGCTTTGGTTATGCTTACGACTTTCATACAGGCCCTCTTATGGGGAATTTGGGCGGCTCTCATGAACTAACGTTGGGTTATACCTTTGGCGACTTACCCGACAACCCGCTTTCTAAGGCCAAGAACAAGACCTGGCAAAAGAAACGCCGTAAATGGCATCCATCGCGCCCATTCCCTATTTTCTTCCGCCGAAGATAAAAAAAAATCAAACAAAATTTGATAATGGAACTACCAGAAAAAGACCAAGAGTGGACAGAAATTATCCAACCGCAAAAGTCCTTGCTAGATTTGCGTTTGAAAGAACTTATTGACTACAAAGACCTTATCATTTTGTTTGTGCGGCGTAATATGGTAGCCTATCATAAACAAACGATTCTTGGGCCGCTTTGGCATTTTTTGCAGCCTCTTATTACAGCTATTTTATTCACTTTTGTCTTTGGGCAAATTGCAGGCATCAAAACGGAAGGAGTGCCTCCTATGTTGTTTTATTTGTGCAGCGTGTTGTTTTGGTCATTTTTTGCCAATTGCCTGTTCAGTATTGCGCACGTTTTTATTAACTACGCGAGTATGTTCAGCAAGGTTTATTTTCCGCGCTTGGCCATTCCTTTGGTGCTAACCATGACGGCGTTTTTACAGTTTTTGATTCAGCTGGGTCTTTTTATGGGCTTTGTGGCCTACTATATCTTTTTTGAAGATTATACTTGGAATATTGATTGGCTTCGTTTGCTCTTATTGTTGCCTCTTTTTCTTTTCTGGGCGGTTTTAACTACTGGTCTGGGGCTGATAGTAACTTCATTAACAGCCAAATACCGAGATGTATCTATTTTTATTGGTTTTGGCGTTCAGTTATTGATGTACTCCTCAGCGGTTATCTTTCCTGTTGCTAATATTCCTGCCACAGCACGCACTTTTTTATACATCAATCCTGTACCTGCATTTATGGAGGGTTTTCGCTTTGCGCTTTTAGGGTATGGTGAATTTAATTGGTATTGGATACTTTATAGCTGGTTTTTTGCCTCTCTGGTTATGTTTGTAGGTATCTTGATGTTTAAACGCCGCGAACTAACATTTGTGGATATTGTTTAGTAAGATGTTGGTTATCAGGCTAATAGAGTTGATTTTTTATGCACATCATGGTCTCTTTGCGGAGGAAAAAACACTTGGTAATACCTTTGTGGTTAGTGTGGAAGTTCGTATAAAGCCTCTAGAATGGACTAAACTCCCTTATCAGCTCGGCGATACGGTGGATTATGGGGAAGTCTATAAACTAGTCAGTGGGCGTATGAAAGAACCCGAAGCCTTGTTAGAAAATTTAGTAACGCAACTTTCCGAGGCCATCTTTGCGCTTTCTGAACGCATAGAGTACGTTTCGGTGGCAGTAAAGAAACAGAACCCGCCTTTGGGGGGCTTAGCGCAAGCATCAGAAGTAGTGCTTGTGTTGAGTAAAGCAGAGTTTGAGCAATTAAAAATCTAGCTGGCGTATTCGCCCATATTTGAAAATTTATCAATGCGCGTCTTGATGCGTTCGGCTGCTGTCATGGCTTTGAGCGTGGCCACTTCACTCAGAATGCGCTCTTTGATAATGGCAGCCATAGCGCCATAGTCGCGGTGCGCACCGCCAAGTGGCTCTTCAATAATACCATCAACCAGCCCAAAGCCGTGCATGTCTTCTGCTGTAAGTTTCAGAGCTTCAGCGGCTTGTTCTTTATAGTCCCATGAACGCCAAAGTATAGAAGAGCAGGATTCGGGCGAAATAACGGAATACCACGTGTTTTCAAGCATCAAGACGCGGTCGCCAACTGCTATGCCTAACGCGCCTCCTGACGCACCCTCACCAATGATAATGCAAATAACTGGGACTTTCAAAACGGCCATTTCGCGCAAATTACGGGCAATTGCTTCACCCTGCCCGCGCTCTTCGGCCTCTATGCCAGGATACGCACCTGGTGTATCTATGAAAGTTACAACCGGCACATCAAACTTTTCAGCCAATTTCATCAAACGCAAAGCCTTACGATAACCTTCCGGATTAGGCATACCAAAATTTCGCATTTGGCGCTCTTTCGTATTGCGGCCTTTCTGATGACCAATAACCATGAAAGATTGCTCGCCTATACGGGCCAAGCCCCCAATCATGGCTTTATCGTCCGCTACGTTGCGGTCGCCATGCAATTCAATGAACTCCGTGCAAATGCGCTCAATGTAGTCCATGGTATAGGGACGGTCGCCATGCCGCGCTAACTGCACCTTTTGCCAGCGCGTTAGGTTTTTGAACGTATCCTTTTTAAGGTCTGTAACTTTCTGTTCAAAAGCTGCTATCAACTCTGTAAAATCAACTCCACTACGTTCAGCCGCCAAGCGCTTCATTTCTAAGAGTTTATCTTCAAGTTCTTTGATGGGTTTTTCAAAATCTAAAAGCATAGCAGCAATATTCGATACGTAATGAGTCTTAAAACCATGCTCAATATGAATGTAGATAATAACCTACTTTGTTTTGAGCGGCGCAAAGTTAGATAATTTTTTAAAAATTAAAAATTTCGTAACGAATAAAAATGCGGACATTTTCCACAAGGACTTCAGCCTTTTACTTGCAATTCGCTGTAACCATTCCCTAACTTTTTGACAATCAGCTGAGTAGGGATACGTTCTTTGAGTGCCTCCACGTGCGAGATAATCCCAATCGTGCTGCCGCGGCTTTGTAGGTTTTCAAGCGTACATATTGCGTCTTCTAGGGACTGTGGGTCTAGCGTTCCGAAGCCCTCATCTATGAACAATGTTTCTATGCGCTGCCCACGCCCAGCCAAATCCGATAAACTAAGTGCCAAAGCCAAACTTACCAGGAATGTTTCGCCACCCGAAAGCGTACGCACAGAACGCTGGTTATCAAACTGATAACTATCTTGAACGGCTATATCTAAAGTGTCTATGGCCTGCCGTACCAACTTGTAGCGAGGGTTTAGCGTTTGTACATAGCGGTTGGCACGCTCCAAGAGCAAGTTTAGCGTAAGTCCTTGTGCAAAAGGTCGTAGGTGTAAATTACCATCTTTAGAACCGATAAGGTCGGACAAATCACGCCATTTATTATTGGCTTGTTCAAATTTCTGAATGGCCAATAAATCAATTTTGTGTTGTTCTTTCAAATGCTTTTGCTCTCTCAAAACAACATTAAGTTCAGTTATCTCCACATTTAGAGTATTAAGACGTTCATCTAAAATAATTAACTCTTGATTTAAATAATCTAATTGCTCAAAATTTTCATTTTTAAGAAAATGTTTATCAAATTCTAATTGAAAATTTGAAATAAGAGTATCTAGAGATTTTTCTTTCTCATCTAATTCTATCTTTTTATCAGTTATTTTTATAAATATATTTTCTTCTAAAATAGAATTTTTCCAATTAGTTTCATTTATAAAGCCATTTTCTAAAATAAGGTTATCAAAAATAGATTTATTGTTATCTAATTCTTTAATTAACTCATCTAATCGATTACTAAATGAATTAAAATAAGCCTCATTTTTTGAAATATCATTTTTTATATTAAAAATTAACTTAGATGAGTTATCTATTTTTTCTTTTAGCTTATCGAGTAATAAATTGTTTTCTGATAATTCTTCTTGTATTTTAGAATGATTGATGTATATACCATTCATTTTAAAATTTAAATCAAAAATATTTTTTTCTAGATGTTTTTTTTGATTAGAATAATCCACTAATTTTTTATTTAATAAGTCTGTATTTTTTATTAAAGAGATATTTTTAGTGCTTAATTCTATATTATAATTATCTAATTCATTTTTATTTTTAGTTATAATATCAAATTCTTTCTTTTTATTTTTTATATATTCAATTTTTTTATAAAAATTATCTTTACTGATTGATATTTGTTCTATAACAATATTATACTTTAAAAAATTATCATCAATAAGTTTTTTAATTTTTAATCCAGATTTTTTATATTCATCTACTTTTTTAAGTATTTCTTCTATTTGATATTCGTAGTTTTCTTTACTTTTTAATGAAAAATTATTTTCTAATAATATTTGATTAATTTTTGAAGCAATATTATCAATCTCTTCTTTAAAGAGTATAATATTTTCTAATGTTGCTAATTTATCTTTTTTATCAACTAACCATTGGTTAATAAGTTCTTCATTATCAATCTTGTTAAAATTATACTGAACTTGATGTGTATCAAATTTTTCTTGAGCAGTAAATATATTATTTTCGATTGTAATTTTTTGACCTTCTAAAAAGCTTAACTCTTTCTCTTCATCTTTTGCTTTTTGAATATTTTTTTCTAATTCATTATTTAAAACATCAAGTTCTTTTTTTAGTTTTAATAAATTTACTTCTTCTTCAGAATATTCTTTAATATTTTTTTCATAACTAAAAGGATGGTTTAAAGAACCACAAAGAGGACAAGCTTCGTTATCAACTAAGTCTTCTCTAGCTTTATCATAGCTTTGAATTAATCTAGATTGTTCTATTATTTTTTTATATAGATGTATTTTTTCTTCAATAGAACTAATATTTTCTTTTTTATTACTTATTGTACTTTGAATATCTTTTACTAATTGGTGTTTATCAGACAAGTTATTTATAAGTTTATCTAATATATTTTTATTTTTATTGTATGATACTGAAATACTTAAAATGTTTTCTATTTGATTAATTTCTTGGTGCAATTTTTTTTCTTCATGTTTATAATCATATTCATTAAGAATAGAATTTGGCTTAAAATATTCTTTTAATACTATCTCTATTTTTAAATGTAACTCATTTAATTTTTTATTTAATAAATAGGACTCATTTCTATTTTTATTAATTAAATAGTCTTCTTCTTTTATTTTTATATTATTTTTTTGAATAATATTTTGTTTATCTATAATTATATTTCTTAAGTTCATAATGTCATCAAATTTATTTTCTAATAAACTTGTTTCAGCATTTTCAAATTTATTTAACTCTAGTAAATCCTTTTTTGCCTTTTGAATTTTATTATTATTTTCTAGTAATTGTTGTTCTTTTATTTCTATTTCTTTTTTATGAAATAGTATCTCTTTGGTCAGTAGCTCTATATTTTTAATTTGTTCTTTTAAAGTAACTTCCAAGCCTATTAGTTCTTGACGATAAGGTTCAAGTTCTTTATTTTTATTTAGAAGATTTAATTGTTTTTGCTCTAGATTTGTATATACTTCAATACTATTTTGATGGATTTCTTCCATATTTATTTTTTTTATGTCTAATTCTTTAAGCTCTCTTGCTTGTATGTTTATTTTTTCTTGAATACTGTTTATTTGTTCGTTAATACTATTGATTTTTTCTGCTTGCGGAGTTAATTTTACAGCTTTTTGATGAAGTTCTATAGCCAAAAAATTCTCTTTTTGAGTATTTTTTTCTTCTACACACGCTATTTTTTCTTTTTTATGGATATTTATTTTCTCTTTTAAAGCGTGTTGTTGAAGGTGCCAGTCTTTTTGTTTTTTATATTCTTCTTGAAAGGAAAGGAATTGCGTTTTATTCTGTTCTAAATCATTTAAATTTTTGTTTTTTTCTATTAAAATTTCTTCTGATAGTAAACGCTTAGTATCTATTTTTTGCTTTAGTACAGCTAACTCATTATTTTTATTAGCATTAATTGCAAAGATTTCTTTAGAAATTTGTGTGTAAATATCTGTTCCTGTTATTTTTTCTAATAACTCTGCACGTTCTTTATCTTGCGCTAATAAAAAATTAGCGAAATTTCCTTGTGCAAGGATTACTGAACGCAAAAATCTTTCATAGTCCAGTCCGAGTAATTCAATGTTTTTCTTTTTTACTTCTTCTATTTTGCGGTGTTCAGTAATCTGAAAATTTTGGTCAGAAACCTGCTCCCATAATTCCATTTTGTGTGGATTTATATTTCCTGTACGAGTACGACTCGCTATCCATCTAGACTTGAATATTTTTCCCTCAACTTGATAAATAACTTCTGCAAAGGATTCTTTTTCACCATGCGTCATTATTCCATTAACAAAAGCATTGTTTTTTAACTTTTCGTAACGTGGGCTCTCAGAATAAAGCGCTAAAGTGATAGCATCTAGCAAAGTGCTTTTCCCAGCACCTGTATTGCCAACTATGACGAAAAGATTGCTATCAACAAGCGGCGATTTAGAAAAATCTACCTCATTAATTCCTTTTAGTGAATGCAAATTCTTTATTCTTATTTGTAAGATTTTCATAAGAATTTTTTTTTAATGTCCCATGAACTCTGTAACTCGGTTATCTACGCAAATATCTTGGGTACGCAGCGCACGTTTTAGATAAACGCCTTCAAAAGTACGGCAACGGCTTAGTGCTACGTAAGTTTGTCCATGTGCAAAAGCCAAAGCGCCTAAGTCAATGACTGCACGGTCAAAAGTAAGTCCTTGACTTTTGTGTATGGTAATTGCCCAGGCGAGTTTAAGTGGAATTTGCGTAAAAGAACCTACCACTTCGCGTTCGATAGCGTTTGAACTTGCAATGTGTTTAAAGGCATATTTATCCCAAGTGGCTGCTTTTACTTCGTGTATCTCTCCGCTTTCCATACGTACAATGACACTATCAGGTGTTAATCTTTCTACTGTGCCGAGGCTTCCATTCACCCACCGCCTTTGTTGTAAATCATTTTTTACAAACATGATCTGCGCACCTACTTTTAGGGCTAGTTCAAGGTCTGTGGGTGCTTCGTTACCAAAACTACCCGAACTGCTGGCGCTATAGGTTTGCATAGGTGTTTTGAGGCCAATGAGTTTCTGCCAATTAATCTTGTTTGCAACATCATTCGTTGAAGTCAGCGTAATGCAGGGCAAGTCAGGCGGTGGTGTTAGGCCTACCCGTTTGTCAAGAAGTTCAAAGGCGTATTCCAAGTCTTGGCCATAACGGACGTTGTTCAGAACATGGATAAATTTGTCGTCGTCTTGCCGATAAATATGCTTAAGTTCTATCGTTTTGTATTTGAACTGCTTAAAAATAGGCGCATCAAAAAAGTAAGGCGATTCATAGTAGGTGCTTAGAATACTTGCTTCGGCACTAAGCGCAGCGCCTGTATTGCGCACAACAGGTGGGAGCTGGTAGAGGTCGCCTACCATCAGGATTTGTTTGCCACCAAAAGGGACATGAGAAAACGCCTTGCAATTTACGCGCAACAGGTGGTCAATGGCAGAAAGCAAATCGGCCCGTAGCATGGAAATTTCATCAATAATAAGGAGCTCCATGTTTTGAATAATGGCGGCTTTTGCTTTGTTGCGGGTAGGCAAAAGCTGTGGGTCGCGTGGCAAATAAGGGCGCGGTTCTAGGCCAAAAAAGGAATGAACAGTTTGCCCGCCCACGTGTAATGCCGCTATACCTGTTGGCGCTAGTACAACGTGTTTTTTAGGTATGTTGGCCATCACTTGGCGCAGCAGCGTGGATTTGCCCGTACCCGCTCTACCAGTCAGAAAGAGGGATTCATTGGTATCCTTGATGAGGTTAAAGGCTTTTTCCCATTCGCTATTCTGAAGTTTTGCTGCACTCATTTTGCTGAATCCTTGCGTTTTTTTTTTGAATCAAGGCGCAATTTAAGCATTTGCGGTAGGTTTACAATTAGATATTGCCGAATATTCTTCTAAAATTTTGAGTTGCTATCCACGAAATAGAATTGGCTCAAAAAAGGCAAAGTGAGTACGAAAGTATAATTATTTTTCTATTTTAAAGAAAAAAGCAATAAAAATATTGTTAGACCTATTTTTTTTCGTATAATTGGCCGCAAAAGCAGGGTGTTTGGTGGTTGGCTTTCCGCTACCGAGCTGCTCCCTCCCAAGCCAATTTTAAAATATTATAAAGAACCATGATACACGAAGTCAAGAGCGGCGATACGCTTTTTCAAATTGCCAAGCGCTACAATGTAACTGCTGATGTTATCCGCAAGTTGAATAACCTAAAAACTGATGCGCTCACACTTGGCCAAAAGTTGCAAGTGGCTGGTGCTACTGCTGCTGCCAGTGCTGCGCCTGTCAAAACGGCTACTCCTTCTTCAGTGCCGTCTTCTTCGGCTGCAAAACCATTTTCAGTAACTATGCCAGGCGGTGTAGCCGCTTCGCGAGTAGCGAACCCTACCGCACAAGAAATACAAAGCGTACAGAAGCAGCGTAGTGTTATTTTTGCTATGCAAACGGCTCTGGACGCACCCAATAACCGCAATAAGTACACCGTGCAATTCAAAGATTATAAAATGCAGGTGCGTACTGTGGTTTTTCACGACGGCGTTAAAAGTTCTTTTTCAGACCCCACCTACACAAAGGGCGTATCATTTGTAGGTTCTCAAGTTCATAAAATCCCGGCGGCTTACTATCAAGGTTTGGGCGTTTCGCCAAAGTTGGCTCGTATTTTAGAGTTTGTGTCGTCGCACGAGGGCAACTATGACTCTATTAATAGCTATGACAAGGCTATTTTTTCTTGGGGTTTTGTGCAGTTTGCTGGGGGTGGCCGTACGCTGCATACCCTACTTGCTTTGATGAAATACCGCAACCCCGATTTGTTTTTTGATGCCTTTCAGCGCTTTGGTATTGATGTAGAATATAGCTACGGCAATGAGCGCTTTGACCCTAACGCAACGCGAATTACGGTCATTGTCCCAGAGGCCAACACAATTCTTAGGGGGGTAGATGCTGAAAAACACATTCGCGACAACAAACTGCTGCATGGCGTGTTTATTAGGGCGGGCTACGACCCCGATATTGCTAAGCTGCAAGTCATGATGGCTACTTATGAGTTTATCAATCCTGTTTTGCGTCGTCAAATTACCGTCCCTATTGCAGGAGCCCCAACTAAAGTATTCATTGCAGATATTATCCGCTCTGATGCCGGTTTGGCTGCCCTAATAGATATGGCTATTAACAAGGGAGTGGGTGGCGCATGCGAAAATCTTTTCTCGCCTTGTATAGCAGAAGTAGGCCGTCAGCAAGGTCTTTTGGACAACATGGACGAGGTTCGCCAAATTTCAGATAAGGCCATCTTGGATTTGATTCTCCAGAGAAATGCTGCCGATGGCCGCGTTACTAAGCGCGTCAGTGATGCTATGGCTAATTTTAGTACAGCAAAATAATTTAGTAATAACTGGTTTATAGATGATTTAAAAAAGGGGAAGCAATTCCCTTTTTTTTGTTTTATCTAGTCTTCCCTTAAAAAATATCTAAAGTATTTATTGTCAGTAAATTAAACAAGCGTTTTATCTTTAAAATATCTTGGTAGTTTATTAAAACCGTGCTTTCCGCAGAGTTACGGGGGTTTTTGAACGAAAGCAAGCTCTTAAATTAACCTCTCTTGAGTTGTCAAAAAGCCCTTTTTGAGTTTTTTAAGTTCCAAATGCCCTCTTTTCACCTTTGTAGAGGCCATTTTCTCGCGTTTTCAAATAACTTTTTGCCAAATTACTTACATCTGGCTTTTTGACTAATGATTGTTTTTCTACAATTCTATTGGGGCGTTCCCGCTTCGCGGTCGTTCGTCTTTGGGCTTCGCTTCGCTTCGGTGCTACGCACTAAACCCGCCGCCTCTCTAACGCAAATACAGGCCAATAGACGTACTCAATAACAAAAAAAAGAATAAAGTCGCAAACCCGCTTGATGCCTAAAAATTGCTTTTGTCCTATTTTGCCTCAACCATAGGATAGCCGTATCATAGCCGTATGATAGCCGTATGATAGCCGTAGTTGGCCGTACTTTAAAAGTAAAGCCTCTATCTTAGAAAAGTACAATTATTCGCTTCCTAAAACGTACATCTCTCAGAGAGGTTGATTAAGAGCTTGTTTTTAGCCTATTTTGTCAAAAAACTGGCAAAACCTCAACGCTTCTTGCGGCCTGCCATGCCTCGCATCAGACAAAAGCGAATGGCTCAAAGGTCAGAGGGTGAGAGTTTCTGTGCAACCATGTTTGGTAGGAGATTGAATCAAAGAAAAAGCCATTCGCTGGTTTAGATGAAAAAAGTTGTTTTTCATCTAAATTGGCCTTTTGCGAGGCTTGATTTCTTTGCTATGCCCTACGGTCGGAACTTTCAGCTTGCGCTTCAGTGCTGCATCAAGGCAAAAAGTAGAGAGGAGAAGTCTATCAAAGGCCGTCAAGGTGTTCCCAAAATAGGTAAACTATCCTCCTTAAATTTAGCTTACATCTATTGAATGTACTTTTTAAGGGACTACTATCTAACTTGTTGCTATTTGGCTGCCACTTAAAAAGTCTTTCTAAGACATATCTAGTTGTCCCTTAAAAAATATCTAAGATATTTTAAAGATGAAATTCTTGTTTAATTTTCTGATAATAAAGACTTTAAATACATTTTAAGGGAAAACTATTTATTTTTTTAGGAACAACTATTTGGCATCTACTTCTTTTTTAAAACTTTTGAAGGCTCTAAAAAAGCAAGTAGCGACTGTACTTTGGCCTTCGACAGTGTTCAAATACTTTTCTTCTGCTGAGTTTGTTAGGAAGCCTGTTTCTATCAAAACACTTGGCATAGAGGTCTTCCAGAGCACTAAAAAGCCACTTTGCTTGACCCCACGTGAAGTGCGCTTGGCGTAGGTTTTTATCTCTGTCTCAATTTTTTGAGCAAAACGCAAACTCTGCGATTGGTAAGCACTTTGGTAGTTAGACATTCTGATATAAGAAAGCATATTGTTTGGGTCAAAATTTTGGTAGCGTTTTTTATAGTCTGATTCTTGCAGAATAGAGGCATTCTCGCGCATAGCTACTTCCAAGTTATCGTCTGTTTTATGCGTACCCATGACATAGGTTTCAGTTCCTGCCGTGCTTTTATTCTTGGAGGAGTTGCAATGAATAGAGATAAAGAGGTCTGCCTTGCTGCGGTTGGCAATAGCCGCGCGCTCGTCTAGCTCTACAAAAACATCGGTTTTACGCGTGTAAATAACTTTAACGGCAGGAAATTCTTTGTTTATCATCTTGCCTAGAGCCAGGGTAATGGCCAAAGCAATGTGTTTTTCGTGTTTATAGCTACGGCCAAGTGTGCCTGGGTCTTTTCCGCCATGCCCAGCATCTAGCACCACCGTCAGCAGTTTTTTGTCGGGTTTTTGGGGCTGTGCGGCCGCCAGAGCGAAACACAAAGCGAAGCAAAAAGTAATTCGTAAGTAAGAGGTCATTAGCTGCTTATTTATTGGACTGAAGCCCATTTTTGTCTTTTGTCTAAACGTTCTAAGCATTAAAACATTACAAAGTTTTATCTCAAAAGAGAACTTTCTTAGATGCAAGCGAAAGACCGATATGTTGTATAACCTAAATTTTCATAAGAAAGGCTTTGGCCTGATGGCTGGATTTTTTAAAAAAAATGCCTATTATTGCCGCGTTAAAAATTAGACTCTCTCATTCTTTGATACCTTAGTTGTTATGCCCAATAAAATGATTTTACTGCTTTTGGTAGTATTGTGTGCCTTGCAGGCTTGTAAATCTGGTTCAGGTGCTTCGCATAATAAAGCAGCTGAGCTTCCATTACAAGTAGTTTTCCGAAACACACTTACGA
Organism: Cytophagales bacterium; assembly: GCA_013299045.1. GTDB lineage: Bacteria > Bacteroidota > Bacteroidia > Cytophagales > Bernardetiaceae > RDZD01. Next base: position 56,313 of record JAAFJX010000020.1, read on the forward strand.
ACTTGCCGCAAGGCTGCCACGTCTTTAATAGCGTAGAAGACCTACAAAAATTAAAAGACGAAAACGTGATTGCAGCGCTCTCTAAGCGAGACTTTAGCAAGGAAACTCTACTTATGATAGTGCAGGCACAGCGCAGCAGTGGAGGTTTTAATACTGATGTTCTTAAAATTACGGAAACAAAGTCTAAGATGACGATTGACTACCGCGAAACTGCTCCCGCTCCTGATGTTATTACTATTTCAGCCATTACGTATCCTACAATAGCTTTTGTAGTGCCTAAAACCAAGAAAAAAATTGCATTTACCCTACAAAAATAGCAACAGGTCATTTGTGAGCACTTTAGAGACTGCGCATCAAAATCAGCAAAAGTGTTTGGCCATGTTGCTAGACCCCGACAAAATAGATGTAGCAGCTCTTTCTACTTATCTTCGTTCTAAGGCTACTAAGCCAGATTTTCTGCTTTTGGGAGGAAGTTTATTGACGCAAGGCAGTTTAGCGGGTCTTATTGATGTGCTTAAACCTCTCACTTCAATTCCTTTGGTTATTTTTCCTGGCAATTATTTACAAATTGATGGGCGTGCAGATGCGTTTTGGCTGCTGTCTTTGGTTTCGGGCAGGAATCCTGAATATTTGATTGGACAACACGTTGTGGCAGCACCTTTGCTTGCAAAAAGCAACCTTGAGGTAATTCCTGTGGCCTATCTGCTCATAGAAAGTGGCCGAACAACTGCTGTAGAATACATCAGCCAGACCAGGCCACTACCTGCTCACAAACCAGAGCTGACTGCTTGTACAGCCTTAGCAGCAGCCCAACTCGGTATGCGTTTGGTGTATTTGGAAGGAGGCAGCGGCGCTCTCAATCCTGTACCAGAAGCACATATAAAAGCCGTTACATATACCGTTGATGTACCCTTGGTAGTAGGCGGTGGCATACGCACTCCTGAGCAAGCCAAGCGTGCATGGTCAGCAGGAGCTACAGTCGTGGTGGTTGGCAGTGCTTCGGAGGATAACTTGGGCATCATGAACGAACTTGCGCTTATGCGTAACACGCTGAATGCAAATGGGTAGCTTAAAGCCTCATCAGAGGCACCCCCGTCATCAAACTTTTGTAAGCCTTTCAAAGACTTTTTCGGCTAATTTCTGGGTAAAGTTTTCAATGAAATAAGCCCCGGCTAGAGGGTCTGCCACACGACCAATATGTGCCTCTTCTTTGAGTAAATTGCTGATATTAAGAGCGATGCGGTGCCCTAATACGCTTTCTTCATGGGGCAGAACGGTCAGAGCTTGTACGCCACCCAATGCGCCTGCCAAGGCTTGTGACGTATTGCTAATCATATTTGAATTGGGCTCGCTTTGCAGCAAACTTGTTTGGGCGTGTACAAAAGCATCTTTTTCAGAAAAATCTGCACCATAGCTCTCTGCTAACATAGCATACAGCAAACGCAGGGCTTTTAGCTTGGCTATATCGCTAAAAAAATAGTTGCTAAGGCGTACTGAAAAACCTACTCTGCTAAAGTCCCACGCTTGGGGTGTTTCGCCTTGTGTATGCTGCAAAAGCATTTTGGCAGTTTGGAGAGCTTCTGCAATATCGCGGCTGATTTCGGTAGTCGTGGACACGTTTACGAGCGTTAAACCCGGTTTTGATAAACTGCCTTCGTGTGGGTTAGAAAACAACAAAAAAGGCTTGAGAGGCCTTAAATAAGCATCAAGTGCTTGCGTGGCCAACGTATTGGAGTCATTGGCCAATATGCCTAAAGCGCAATAAGCTAACTCCACGTTCTTGAGCAACAAGGGCCAATCTACTCCATTTTGCGCCCGAACGAGTAGGCCTTCAGCCCCCTGGTTGAGGCTTTGCAGAATGGCTTTGTTACAAAGGGCTTCTTGCCCAGCGCTCACCTCCCAAAATGGCATAGAAAGCCAATTATAGGGGTTTAACTGCCCTGTTTGAGGGTCAAATGCAAGGGCTTGTGCCGAAAACGTACTGAGGACGGGCAGGGCCTCTATGGCTAAACCTTCCTCAGCCTGCCAAAAGAGTTTTTCTTCAAAACTCTCTCCTTTTAAATCTTTTTGTACGCGCTCATGCCAAGCAGCGTAGTTGGGTAGTACAAAGGCTTCAAACAGAGATTTCATAAAACAAAGCGCATTTTAAAATTTTTTTGTAGGTTGAAATTTGGTGTTACTTCTCTTTAAAAGCTACGCCAACAGCTACCAAAGCTAAACCAATGACTATATGCAAGACATCGTCTGCTGTTTTTGGAAGGAAATATTCGTAAGGAAACTGCTTAGTAAAGCTAGACAAAAACTGCAGCAAGTCAATAAGGCCAAAGCCGACGTTGAAAAAGCTGGCGAACTGGTCGCGCTTGCTTACATACGCAATGAGCGTTCCGAGCACCCCAAAGCCAATATGAAAATAGTTGTACGCAGGCTCTCCACTCATAAGCGCATATTCGGCAGGAATGACAAAACCTAAAATGCCCGCTAGAATCAAGATAGGGCCAAAAAATGATAAAACTTTAACGTTAAGACTTGTTTCCATGCTTTTGTAGTATATCTTATTTTTTAGAATGCACAAAGCTAGCAAAAAGTTATGCGGCGCAAACAAAGATGGCCAACAAAAATAGAAGCATTTTTTTAACAAATTTTTAACTAATTTTTTAGTTGTAAAACTAAATAAATAGATTTACCTTTGTGCGTATAACCGTTACTCAAAATTTAAGTATAAAAACAGACTGATTATGAAGCGACTGACCAAAGCTGAAGAAGAAATCATGCAAATTTTATGGACGTTGCAAGAAGCATACGTTCGTGATATCATTGAACAAATGCCAGACCCTAAACCAGCTTACACAACGGTTTCTACTGTGATTCGGGTTTTGGAAACCAAAGGCTTTGTAGCTCATAAAACACTTGGCAACACACACTTGTACCACCCACTTATGCAAAAAGAGGACTATGCCATGCAAAGCGCAAAAGGCTTGCTCTCTGACTATTTTGGTGGTTCTTTTACAAAACTGGCTTCATACTTTGCTGCCGACACTGATGTCAATATGAAAGATTTGGAAAAAATGCTCAAAAGCATTGACGACAAACTCTCGGACAAGGATTCCTAATAAAAGACCTAAAACGTTTAACGCACCCCAAAATCACTGACGACCATGAGCAACTGGATTACTTATTTCCTTACAGCCAATATTTGTCTGGCCATCTTTTATCTTTTTTATAGGGTGTTTTTGGTGCGCGAAACTTTTTTTAGGTTCAACAGAGCCTATTTGCTCAGCGCCATTTTGCTATCCTTCCTGATTCCCGCTTTGGATACGCGCATGGAAAGCGCATTCTTGAACCAGTTTTCGATGCTAGGCAACTGGTCTTTGGACGAAAAACAGCATATTGGCCAACTTTTAATTGTTGATATAGAACAAGAACCGAATCTTCAGAAAGAGGAGATTGATGTACTTCTTAATTCCCAGAAAAAGCCCATGCTTGTTTCCGCATTGCCTAAAGATGCAGAAATACACACGATTACGTTTGATGAAAAGCCAGAACAAGAAGCTAGTTTTTATGATTTAGTATTGAATTGCAACAACTACTGGCCATATTTTTTAGGTCTTATTTCTTTTGTTTTTTTGATACGACTCTTGGTTTCAGTTCTTCAAATGACCATTTTGGCTTTTAAGTACCGCTCCAAAAGCAAAAAAAAGTACAGAGCTGTTTTTGTGGATTCTGCCCTACCCACTTTCTCTTTTTTTAGTTTGTTGTTCTGGCAGAGCAATCAGCAACTTACTAACAGCGAAAAGCGCCAGGTCTTTTTGCATGAAATGGTGCATATTCGCCAATATCACTCTTTTGATGTATTACTTTGTGAAGTCCTGATTGTGCTGACTTGGTTTAACCCCTTTAGCTATTTGTATCGTCGTGCCTTGAAGGATATACACGAATTTGAAGCCGACCGCAGCGTTTTAAAGACCGAGAAGGCATCGGATTATGCACGCTTGCTTTTAGCGCAAGTATTCGGAACATCGCGTTTGACTTTAGCCAATCATTTTGCACAGTCTCAGCTCAAGAAACGTATTTTGATGATGGCCAAAGACAATTCACATACACTTAACTCATGGAAATACCTTTTGGTGATTCCTTTAATCGTCTTCTTGGGTTTACAGTTCGGTCATTACGAGCAGTCTGTTGTACTCAATGCAGGTGAGTCTATCAAAGGGTTTAAAGCAAAAGTGCTTAAAACACAAGGCTGGATAAGCGCCATAGACATGAGCGAAGCAGATATGTACGTCAGCGAGCCAGAAAAAGCAGAAACGAAGCTAGCCCTTGCTATGGAAAAGACGATGTCGGTTTGCTCAAAAAATGACACTGACGCAAAAAGGGATAAATTTATGGCTGATGCTTCTCGCTCTGATTCTGATAAAGCCAGCGAAGTAGCTAAACGAGAAGCAGAGCGTGCGCTGGCTGCTTCAGAATATATGAACTGCGAAAAAGAAAAGCGGCTTCAGGAGTTACAAAAGAAAGAATCGGAGAGAGCCAAGTTGCGTCATTTGGCTTTTCTGAATGCTGAAGCATCTGTACCCGCCCCGCCCAGCCCCGTCCTGAATGTGTACAATAATTTTACAGTAGCAGAACCTATTATCATTTGCAAGTCCACAACCAAAGAGGAAATTGGCTCTAAAGCAAAGGTTCATATTAAGGTGAATACAAAAGATGTTAAAAAACAAGCAGAAAGCAATTTGCTTGTTTTCAAGGATTTAATTAGCTCTCCTCATTTTAGAATCAAAACCAAGCGCAAAATGAAAACCATCATGCGTATCAATGATTTGGTGATAGACATGGACGAACTGAATGCAGAAAGTATGAAAGCTCTTGAAGAACATCTTTTGGAGTTGCAGAATATCCAAAAGGGCATTGAAATTCAAGTAGAGCATTTGAACTCAGACATACAGTAATTTTATGAGTTGAATCTAGGCTCACAAAATCCATAAATGCGCCGATACGGGCTTCTGTTCGTTTCTGCGCATTTTTTTACGTATTGGTAGGCACTATTTGTGTTATCAGGAGCGTTGTAAAGCATTGTAAAGTAAATTTTTTTTGGGGATTGACTATGAAAAATGTGCAAACATCTTATCAAAAATACCTGGGCTGCCTTGCTATCTTGCTGGTTCTACTCCTAAGTCTTTGGGCTTGTTCTAGCGATTCCAACGAACATTTTGTAGATGTTTCGCAAGTACAAGCCAAGGTGGTTTTTAACCGTGCAGATGTGGCTATTACCCAAGCCCAAAGCCGTGAGCAAATCATTGATTACATCAAAAAAAATGTACGTTTTGCGGAGCGTGGCCTACGCATACAGCAGTATCCATCAGAGTATATTTTGCTAGAAGAGCTGTTTAAAGTATCGCAAAGTTCATTTATTGATACAATCAATCAGAAGATAGCAGAGGTGCATGGCACAAAACTAGAAAATATTGACAAATCTCTGACGAGCCTTTTCAAGCACACCAAGTACTATTTTCCTGATTTTAAAGAACCTGTCATTTATACAATGGTTTCTGGTTATTCGCCTGGCAATGACCTTATTCTGGCTGATAGCTTTGCTGTGGTGGGGTTAGATTTTTACTTGGGCGCAAGATACTCGCCCTACCGCCCACGTGTGGAAGATGTGCCGCAATATATGTGGCGGCGTTTTGCGCCCGAAACCCTGCCCTTGCATTTGTCCATGCAGCTTTCTACTAAATTTGCCAAAGGCGACCCTAAAGATAAAACCCTTTTGGCCACCATGATAGACTGGGGCAAAACACTTTATTTTTGCCGCAAACTGAATCCTGTGCTACCTGACTCTGTTATTATGGGCTATACGGCAGAGGAGTGGAAAAATGTATCTGCCTCAAAAGAAGTGGTTTGGGGTTATTTTGTAGAGAAAAACCTGTTTTTTGACCAGAGCCGTGATGTAAAAATTCGTTTTATTGGTGAGCGTCCTTTTACTTCTGATATTTCTGAAAAATGTCCTGGCCGTGTGGGGGCATGGTTGGGCTGGGAAGTCGTAACGGCCTACATGAAACGCCACCCCAATACTTCTCTGAAACAGCTTATGGAAATGACTGATGCCCGAAAAATATTTGAGGAGTCTAAGTACAGGCCAGAGTGATGGAGGTGGTTTTTTTTACAACTTCAGAGGCAGAGCACCCATATTCTTGAGATGTTTAAAATGTGCCTTGATACTCCCCAAATAGCTATTTTGATTAATTCTTATCCCCCTTATTTTCATGAAACTATAGATATGACTGCTCAAACGAGGATAGCTGTAATTAGGCACATTAGGGAATAAATGATGGGCTATATGGCTATTAAATCCACCAAAGATGAAGTTAGCCCAATAACTTTCGGCATGAAAATCATTGGAACATAATATTTGGTTTTTTAGCCATGAGCAATTTATATGACCTTCATTATCAGTGGAGTAATAGCTTGTAGTGGCTACGTGGTGTGTTATGAGAAAGGTTAGCAACAAAAAAGCAGACTGAAGCAGGTGCATCAATACGAAAGCAATCAGCAAACTACTTGCTTCGGATTTAGCATAACAGAACGGCAAACCCAGCGATACAAAAAAATAAAGCCCTTTTTGTAGCCAAAAGCGCCCATGGAAAGACAGATTGTGCAGGCCAAAACCTTCTTGCCGACACTCCTGCGCATAAAGCAAGCCATCTTTTACAAAAATCCAGAATAAACTATAAGTGCTATAAGCAAAGAGTGCGTAAAAATGCTGGTAGCGATGACAATAAAAATAAGGCGCTTGAGGCTGTAAACGAATCAACTTGGTGATATTCAAATCGGGGTCATAGCCCACTACGTTCGGCGCGTAATGATGCTCCTCTGTATGCCGTTTACGCCATGCCTCTGCGTGCGCACCCACGAGCGTGAACAAACACCAGAAGCCTATACTATTGAGTTTTCTTTGTTTAAAAATGGTATTGTGTGCAAAATCATGTGCAAAATTTAGCGCGAGCAGAATGCCACTCAAACCAAAGCCAAGATAATAAAACGCAAGCAACCCACTACTACTCACGGATAGCATCTGCACATAAAAGATAGCCAAAAGACCGCCGTAAAGGACTAATTTAAGAAAGTTCCACAAATTGATGTGGGTAGAAGAAGGTTTGGGCAAGGCCGATATGGATAACCTCAACTCGCTGAGTAGCTTCTCGTCTGCTGGGCAGCTAAGGTGCTTATGCCGTACTTTAGTCTTTACCACGTTTGTTAAGCTCGTCTCGGAGAAGGGCGGCTCGTTCGTAGTTTTCGTTTTCTATGGCCTCATTCAGCATACTTTCAAGCTGCTCGTCCGTGTAGTCTTGTAACTTACTCGGCCTGCCATGCACGTTCTGAGTCTGCGAAGGAGAGTCTGGCCTTGCAATATGCCGCGCTTCTTGGCCACTCTGCTTGCCGTCATCTTTTTCATCATCAGAAGCGGCAATTTCTTCCTCACTGGTATTGAGCACTATGCCTGCCTCTTCAATGATGGACTCATAGGTATAAATGGGAACTTTGAAGCGTATGCCAATAGCAATCGCATCGGAAGGGCGTGCATCTATCGTTACAACACGACCGTCGCGGCTGTCCTTGCAAACAATTTCTGCATAAAAAATACCGTCGCGAATATCTGATATGATAACTTCTTGCAGACTAAAATGGAAATTTTGAGCGAAGCTCTTAAACAAATCGTGCGTTACTGGCCGTGAAGAAACAATTTTTTCCATTTCTAAGGCAATAGCCTGTGCCTCAAACATACCTATAATAATTGGCAAACGGCGTGAGCGACCCTCTTCGCCCAGAATGAGCGCAAAAGAACCCGCCTGAGATTGGCTAGACGATAGCCCAACGATTTCTAGTTTGATTTTAGCCACAACTTTCTAATACGTCTTTAAAAAATGATTTTGACTGACAAAGGTACAAAAAAATATATAATTTTTTTATTTCTATTGTAAAAATACTTATTTTTTTGCGCTATTAGCGAATCAATAAGACCTTAGAAAGGTATTGCATTGTTTTAGAGTATATTAGAACGCCAAATAAGTTTACTCATTTCCATTTATAAGCTCGTAGCCTTCGTATTCTAACAGCCCCAAAAAGTAAAAAAGACGATTTAAAACACTAAAAATAAAGTGTAATAAAAACACTAACCTTTGTGTGTGTTTTACGTTAAGTAGTGTAAAAATAAATATTCACCCAATCTATTAGACTTATGAATTATCAGAATGCCATGCTCATCATTGATGCGCAATACGATTTTTGTAACCCGCAGGGTGCGCTTTTTGTGCAGGGAGCAGACCAAGACATGAAGCGCCTATCTGGCTTTATTAGCACTAATTCGGCGCAGATAGACCACATTTGCGTTACCTTGGACTCTCACCCCGTCAATGATATTTCGCACCCCGCTTTTTGGATGGATAAGGACGGCAACTATCCCGCGCCTTTTACACAGATTACACTCAAAGAGGTTAGAGAAGGGCGTTGGACACCGCGTTTTTTCCCGCAAGAGTCCCTCAAATATCTGGAGCAGTTAGAAGCACAAGGAGAATTTCCGCACTTTATTTGGCCAGAACATTGTCTGATTGGCTCTAAGGGCGCGTCCCTAGACGACCAGCTCATGGACGCACTCCGTACCTGGACACGCGCAGGAAAGTATTATCAGGCCGTTACAAAGGGTACTTATCCACTGACGGAGCACTTTGGTATCTTTATGGCACAAATCCCTGTTGCAGACCGTCCCGAAACTCAGCTCAATCAAGGCTTGTTACGGACTCTGGAGCGTTACAAAAACGTTTATTTGGCTGGTGAGGCCAAATCTCATTGTGTGGCTACGAGCTTGCGCCAAGCCATGCGTTATGCCCCCGCATTGGCCGAAAAAATCATTGTTTTGGAAGATGCCATGTCCGATGTAACGGGTTTAGGTCATCTGGGAACACCTATTTATGACGAGGCTAGAAAAATGGGCATACGCTTTTCTACCACTCAGAAAGGCCTTATCTAAGTTTTGGGAGTGTATATTGTCATCTCCATACTATAAACCAAACGGATTTGTGGTGTGGAGATTTGACTTTAACCCCTAACCTCGAGAATGTTTTACAAAATTTATACTAAAAAACGATTGCGTGCCTGATGTTGTCGATTTTTTTGTTTTTAAATAGTTATTCCTAAAAAAAGCGCTTGTCTAACAGTTAATTCATTTTATCCACCCTAAGCCGTGTTGTTCAGTAATAACCACTTGAAAAAGTATGCACTTTAACAAAATTTAACAAAAAAAATTTGGATACGTTTACGTTTACGTTTACGTTTACGTTTGTAGCACCTTACAAAAACAAATTCATTTGTAACGTTTAAAACACAATTTTAATTGTACAAAATCATGAAAAAATTATTGTTAAGTGCTGTTATATTTTCTGCTTTGGCTGTTGGCTCTGCCCAAGCTGCCAATTCTGACAAAGACCCCAAAACCAAACCTTCGCCAGTAAATGAGGTGGAAAAGCCAATGAGTGGTACTATTGTGGAGCCAGGTGAGTATCTTGGCGCTGTTCGGTATAAAGAGCAAAACGGTATGTTTAAATTGGTCATTGTTTGCGCTGGGTGCGAAGGAGTTTGCTTTGAGATTAATACTTATGGTAATGGACAATCGGAACTGCCAGGTTACGGCTCTGCTACTATCATGAGTTATTCTACTCAACAAATAGGCGTTGGAATCAATACAGTAACAACTGTTACCATTCAGGCTCAATAAGAAAAAGTCCTTCAAACTGTCCACTTCACATTTAAAATGTCTAAAAAAATGAAAAAAATATTATTAGGTATCATCTTATTTTCTGTTACGGCCATAGGTTCTGCCAAAGCTACCAATACAGATAAGGAGTCAATAAAAGAATCTGCTAAACCTAAAGATTACATATCACAAATACCTGGTGTGTTTGGCGGTTTTATAGAGAAAAGAGGGGCAGATGACAAAGTTATTTCTGCTACACTGAATTGTATAGGGTCAACAGATGTTTGTGCCGAGCTTCATAGAACAGGCATATACTCCTCTGGTTACCAACATATAGGCGTGGTAACAGGTTATCAGGCCGTGCAAACAGTCGTTGGAAATCAGCTTAATACTACTCTTACCGTTACTTTCCAATAATTTTGATTAGAGAGTTCTTTCTTACTTCATTCAAAAGCGACTGTAGAAATAATATTTTGCTTGTTCTTTTTATAGTCGCTTTTGTTACTCAAATATCTAAAATCATGCGTTTATTTAGCATAACCATATCATTTTTAATGTTAGCGAATTTTTCTGCCTTTTCACAGGTAGCAGATAGCCTTTATCGCACAAATCGTTACAATGTTAATGACTTAACCTTAGATATTGGGGCAACAGCACAGGTTTACAATAAGAGTATAGTTTTTTTTAACAGAGCATTTTCAGAAGCTTCGGTCTTGGATACTGATAATGGCTCATTGTTTACTTATGGAAAAAAATATTTTACTGACACGACTAAATTTTCAAACACCCCTTTAATGCCATTTTTTAGGCAGATTAAAATTAATGAAGATGTTTTCAAACAAGCTAAAATGGATAGATTCCTTGTTCAGAATGTTGATGTTAATGATAAAGGGATTTTTCTACTTTTACGAGTGCCTAAACTTTTGACTGAAGATTTGGATAGTGGTAAACAAAGATTTATCATGTCTTACGAGTTGGCTATAGCGGAAGTAAGCCCTGAAAAAATAATTTCCTGTGAATTTATTAAGAAAGAACTAGATGGGTTGTATGAAAGAGATAAACCTTATCAGATTCAATACTATAACGCCTTTTGCTACAAAAAAAATGAATACTGCTTGCTTTCGTTGTTCCTCAGCGGTTTTCTTTATCTTCCTGAAAGCATATTGATGGCTTCCTTCGCAACGAAAGATAACTTGCTGGTTTTCAAAGAAAAAAAACAGTTCAATGGCAAACAATTATTGGACAAGAGCTTCAACCGAGAGCATCTTTATACGAGTTATAAAAACTATCCTTTTATGTGGTATGATAATGAATTTGGGCAACTAATCCATTTGGAAAAAAATAAGATTTATAATATTGCCCCATTGCTGAAGAAGCACAGCAAAACCTCTGAATGCACGATTATAGACGCTAAAATATTGAATGACAAGCAGTTAGGTGTTATTACAAGAGGAGATAAAACAGATATGCAATATAGTATATTTTACATCAAGAAAAATGGTTCTTTGAGTCTATCTAGAATATTACCATTAACTATTTTTGAGAAAAACCTCAACCCTAAAACCTGGGTTATACTTGCTTCTAAGCAGTTAGCACACTGCGATTATGACAATTATTTGAATATTTATTCCATCGAGAAAAAGAAAGAGTAGTATGAAATTATACGCTATAACCAAATTAATTTCCATTTTATTGTTCTTAGTCAGTTTTGGAGTTCCAGCCGCTTTCGCGCAGAAAACTCTTGTGCTAAAGTTCAATACGGGTGATTGTCTAAATTGTAACTCAGTTGTTGCGCACATGGTAAGTCTTTTGCCAGCGAGTGATTCTATTTTAACTATAGTTGTTAAAGAATCTGATAAGGAAAATTTTATAAAACGTTACATCGACGAGTACGTGGATGTCAAAACCTACAAACTTATTCGTAGCAATGACTTCTACAATAAATTGAGTCAGACTTTTGGAACTGAAATTTGCGTTTGGAACGAGACTGAATCCAAACTCTTGTTTGGCTGCGAGGCCAAAAGACTGACCGAGGGAAATAACCTCAACCAAATCAAAGTGTATTTGTCCCACACTGAACAACGCTGAGTTTTCAGTAAAAAGAAGAAAAGCACAACACTTTTTGCTTTTTTGCTGTTAGAAGTATTTTAATATTTAGCTGCTTTTTTATTTAGCTATTCCTAAAAAAACACGCTAAATTATTCTTTATAAATAAACTATTATTGAATTTATTGATAAAAGTCTGCCAGGTTTAGTGTATTTGCCTTGTAACCCTTGTAAATAATCGCGATGATTCCAAGCAAAAAAACAGAAAATTCGCTTGTTGGTGGGCTTGCTGGTGCTCAAACATCTTCGCCATGTGTCCGATGAAAGTGTGGTAGAGCAGTGGGCTGAGAACATTAACTACCAATATTTTTATATTTTTGTACAGAATGAATGAACAAACGGAAAGCATCTTTTGGGCGCTTATTCCAAAAAATTATTCCCACTTTACTAAACGCTTGTCTAACAGTTAATTCATTTTATCCACCCTAAGCCGTGTTGTTCAGGAGCAACTAGTCGTTGCTTACCCTCTCTGCCAACGTCCTAAAAACACAGTCTCTAAAACACCAGTCAGCCCAATCAATACCAAGTGTACAAGCAAATAATCTCATCTGTTTTATTAGCAGAGAAAAATAAAATAGACTAAAACTTTGCCCGTTTTAAATTACTTTACCATATTTGGTGCATAAGGTTTGCTTTCACACACAGTCTATTATCACCGTATCAACAGCTGCTTTGTCATTTCTAAAGTACATATTCATCTCCTGCACTTTGCTTTTGTGCTTTTCGGCTAAGGCTCAGTATGTGCTTGACGGCCAAAAAGTGCATCTAGATATGCTACAGTATGACTATTTGATAGACAGCAGCCATATTCAAACTGCTGAAGTTATATTAACGACTCCACCTGAGCGCTGGCAAAAGTTCAACAATGGGAACAGTAATTTTGGAACAAAAACGTATCCTGTTTGGCTCAAGTTTAAGGTTCTAAAAACAGACCCCAAACCTTATTATATCAAGCTCAAAAATTCGTCGGACTATTCAAAGCTATCCTTGTATGCTTTCAAAGCCGACTCCTTGTTGTCAGAGGCACATACAGGAGTAGCTGCTAGGCCTTCGCCTGAGGCATACTTGCATACAGAACGAATTTTAAGCCTTGGCTATCAGAGTTGTACGGATACACTTACCTATCTGTTTATGCTCCGAACAGACTATTCTATGCAAGTAGGCATACAGATTTTTCGGGACGAGGCTCTTGTTTCGCATAATCATCTCTACGATTTGGGGCAGGGTGTTTATTATGGCATTGTGTTGGTGATGTTTTTGTACAATATTTGCATATTTTTGGTAACGCGAGAGCGTATTTATCTTTGGTATTCTATCACTGTTATTTCGGCAGCTATTAATTTTAGTATTTTGATAGGGCAGTTTTTTGAGTTTGTTTTGCCGAGCTATGCTGCCTTCACAAGCCAATACATCATTGCCATGATAGCGTTTTGTTCTATGGCTGTACCCGTTTTTGCTTATCAGTTTTTGAATGTTCGGCACTATCTGCCACGCTTTTATTATTCTCTTGCAGTTATCTTGGCTTGTTACTTACTCATTATTGTTTGTAACCTGCTCCATTTGCCCATTAGCTTTACAAAGGGTCTGTTAGAACTCGTCGCTGCTATTAGCATTCTCACTATACTCGGTATAGGTATTTATATCCGTTGGCGGGGCTACAAGCCAGCTAATTTCTTTCTGCTAGCATGGAGTACTTATCTAGCCGCTGTTATGATTTTTGTGCTGCAAGATGCCAACTTGATATCATCTAATGTGTGGACTTTCTATTCTGCCCAAATTGGTTCTGGCTTAGAAATGGTACTTCTGGCCTTTGGCGTAGCCAATAAAATCAATACCTACAAGCAAGAAAAATCTATAGCCCAAAAAGCAGCTTTTGAAGCACTTAATGAACAGAAAGCAGCGATTAAAGCCCAGAATGAGGTTCTGGAAAAGAAAGTTATGGAGCGCACCCAAGAAATAAGCAATGCAAACGAAGAGCTTGCCCAAACCGTTGATGAATTGAATAGACAACGTTTTCTTTTAGCAGAAAAAAACAAAATCCTTACGGCGGGCATTAGCTCTGCCAAGATTATTCAAGAGGCTATGCTTCCCTCAGAGGGGCATATTAGCCGTTTTTTTGACCAGCACTTTGAACTCTTTTTGCCAAAGGACATTGTTTCTGGCGATTTTTACTGGCTTCGCAAAAAAAACGACTATCTATACATCGCTGTTGCAGATTGTACTGGGCATGGCGTACATGGCGCATTTATCTCTTTGCTCGGGAGCAAACTCCTAGATGACGTTCTGGCACACCAGCAAACAGATGGACAGGTAGCAGATATGCTCGAAAACTTGCATCAACGTATTCTGACCCAGTTCAGGCAGCGCGAAACGCACAACAACGACGGCATGGACATAGCACTTTGTTGCATTGATTTAAAAAGGAACCACTTTAGTTTTGCAGGCGCGCATAGTTCTTTGTTCATTGTAGAAAGCGGTTTGATTACCGAAATTAGGGGAAGTGCGCGTCATATAGGCGGTGCTAGGAGAGAAAACAAAGTAAACAAAGCCTTTGAGCAGCACCACCTTAATATTGGTACAGATACAGCAATTTATCTTAGCACAGACGGTTACTATCACCAGAGCCGTGCAGGCGATGATTTAAAAATGAACAAGCTTGTTTTTAAAGAGATACTCCTGAAAGCAACCGCTATTCCTTTCTTTGAGCGTAAAAAATATTTAAAGAGCAGCTTGGAAACTTGGGCAAATGGAGCACCTCAGAAAGACGATATTTTAGTGGTAGGTTTCTCGCTTAAATCCATTGCCAAAGCCGAGAAAGTAGAACAAATATAGCACTCCTAAAAAGAATGAAAAAACTTATTTTGGCTATCTTAATAGCCCTATCACCGATACTTTGCATGGCACAAGATAAGCCTGCCTACGTTCTCTACAACAAAGATGGCTCTAGAACAACTTTTGCTAAAATGCTTAAAGATGCTCTCAAAAATGAAGTAGTCCTCTTTGGCGAATTGCATAACAACCCTATTGCGCATTGGCTTCAAATAGAGCTTTTTGATGCACTTTATGAAAAAGAAGCCTCAAAAATAGTCTTGGGCTTTGAAATGCTTGAGGCAGACGACCAACTTAAAGTTGATGAATACTGTGCTGGCTATATCAGCGATAAAAACTTTGAAAAAGAAGCGCGCTTATGGCCTAATTACAGTACTGACTACAAAGCACTCGTAGATTCGGCCAAAGCCCGAAGAGTGCCTGTGGTAGCCACCAATATTCCCCGACGTTATGCGGCAGTTGTTGCCAAAGAAGGTTTGGCTGGCTTAGAAAAATTTTCAACAGAGGCCAAAAAGCTGATGATGCCACTGCCGTTAAAGGTCGATTTTGAACTACCCGCCTACAAAAGCATCATAGAAAGTGGCATGGGTGGCGCTCATGGCGGTCAGAATTTTGTAAGTGCGCAGGCCGTTAAGGACGCAACCATGGCGCATAGAATTTTAGCTAATTTGCCACCCAAAAGTATTTTTTTACACTTTAATGGGGCTTTTCATTCAGACGGATACGAGGGGATTGTCTGGTATTTGAATCAATACAAATCCAAGCTAAAAACCCTAACAATTTCTACGGTATTGCAAAAAGACGTAAATGAACTTGATAAAGAACACTTACAAAAAGCGGATTATATCATTTGTGTTCCTGAAAACATGACAGGAACGTATTAGTAACAAAACACTTAAAATCTATAACAAACATTTATGATGCTGCGCACTGTCTCTCTTTTAGCTCTATTCTTCTGCACGGCATTTGGTCAAACTTTTGCTCAAAATATGCTTGAAATGCGGCGAGAGGCTGCTAGCTGTGTTGATAAATACAACTTCAAGCGTGCCGACTCGCTTTATCGCATACTGACCGCCGAGTTGCCCAAAATGGTGGGCGAGGAAGATACCGCTTATGCTGCATTTTGCTATGAACGCTCTCATCATCTGAGAATGACGAACCAACGCGACAGCGCAGAACAACTACTGGTAGAGGCAGATGAGATATATTCAAAGAAAATTCCTAAAATGGATAGGCGCAATGCTGACCTACTGCGCTACAAGGGACTTGTATATGCAGAAAATGCGGAGATTGTGGCGGCGGAAGAAGTTTTTAACGCGGCAATGGTTATTTACGAAAACTTGTACGGCAAGGAGGCATACTTTTACGTGAATACTTTTATGCTTCTGGGCATACTTTACAATAGCAATGGCCTATTTTCGCGTGCCGAATATATATTGAAAACGGTGTACCCTAAGTTAGAAAAACTTGGCAAAGCTCCGGAATGTACCAGAATATGTAATATGCTGGCACGGGCATACGGGAATCGTGGCCAAGTTGAACTAGCGGACAGTTTGTTTAGAAAGTCTTTGGCCATACAACTCGACCTTTTTGGAGCGAGTAACCCTAATTATGCACGCACCTGTGGCGACTATGCACGATTTTGCATTTTGGACAAGAAAGACAGCGTGAGTGCTAAATACTACGCCAATCTAGCTGCACAAATACAAGAAAAGGTTTATGGTAACAATGAAGTGAACTACGCTTATGCTTCTAATACGCTTAGTCTGGTCCATGAATGTCTTGGAAGGCCAGACTCGGCCTTGTATTATAACCAAATAACGGCTGAAATTTATCGAAAAAAGTTGGGGACAAAACACCCCGATTATACGGCTATTCTATGTAATATGGCTGGTATATATTTTGATTTGAAAGAATTTGTAATGGCTGATAGCCTGATTCAAATTGTTTGGAATACGAAATCTAACTATATGCGTCATATCTTCCCTCTCCTTTCAGATATGGAGAAATATGACTTTATTACGAATAGCAAGGGTTTCTGGTGGGGCACAATCGGTTTCTATATCAGAGCCTTGCAAGATAGGGCCATGAAAGATGCAACTGCTCGGCTATACGACATGACGCTCCTCTTGAAAGCTGCAGCATTTTCATCGAGTAAAAAAATGCAAAATGTCATACTAAAAAGCAAGGATACAGCGCTCATCAATGCTTACAAGACCTGGCGAAATGATAAAGGGCTGTATGTTCAATACCTACAAATGCCAGAAAAACAACTCCAACAAATGCAGGTTGATATGCCCAAAATGGCATTTGAGCTTGATGAAAGGGAGCGAAATCTTTCCCGAACCACAGTAGGCTCAGATAGCCACACAGAAAAAAAAATAAACTGGCAAGATATTCAGCGTAGGCTAAAGCCTAACGAAGTAGCGATTGAAATCATGCGCTCTTGGCGAATGACAGGGAAAGATGATTTTGGTGAGTACTTGGTGGATACTGTTTACACGTTTTTGTTTGTAACAAAAGAAACCAAAGAATATCCAGAATATTTGCTTCTAGAAAACGGGAATGACATGGAAAATAAAAACCTGGTGTTCCATAAAAACGCTATCAATTACAAACTCACCGATACGGTATCTTACAACATATATTGGCGGCCTATTGCCGAAAAACTCAAAGCCATAAACCCACGAGGCTTCAAGAAAATTTATTTTTCGGCAGATGGCGTATATTTTCAAATTAGTTTAAATAGCCTTCAGAACCCTCAAACAGGCAAGTTCCTAGTAGATGAAGACGATGTACGCATGATTTCAAGTACACGCGATTTGCTAAGACCTGAACTAAAAGGCAAACACATGAATAAAAATTACAAAGATTATAAAGCCTGTTTGATGGGCTACCCATTTTATGGCGGACTTGCCGACACCACTGAGGCCGAGCAGCGTGGCTTTTCTGCTATGCAATTTGCCTTGGGGCAGGTAGGCAAAGTGAGTCTTCTGCCAGGAACGAGAAAAGAAGTAGAAAACATCAGCAAACTTTTTAGAAATAAAAAGAGGCCTTTTTCGCTATTCTTGGGCGCGAACGCCAACGAAGATACGCTCAAAAAGATAGAGAACCCCTCGATTTTACACATAGCTACACATGGTTTTTTTATACAACCAGAGGAGCAACTAATAAGCGACTATGCTAGTTTAAGAGAAAAGCAGAACAAAGAACTCATTGAAAACGCTTACATGAGGTCTGGATTGTTGCTAGCCAACTGCCAAAATCCTAATTTTCAGCGTGAAGATGGTGTTCTAACTGCTGCTGAAGCTGCCAGCCTCAATCTTTATGACACCGAACTGGTCGTGATGTCCGCCTGCGAAACGGGGCTTGGCGTGTTGAATGTAGGCGACGGAGTCATGGGCTTGCAGCGCGCCTTCTTGCAAGCGGGTGCCAAATCCGTTCTTATTAGTATGTGGAAAGTAGATGACGAGGCCACCGAGCTCCTCATGACGTACTTCTATGAGGGTTTGCTGGGCGGTCTGAGCAAACGCAAAGCCCTCAAAACTGCGCAGATAAAACTACGTAAGCGCTTTCCTGAGCCATACTATTGGGCTTCTTTCATTTTGTTGGGGGAGTAAAAAACACACACTAAGGGCTTTTTAAGTTCTGCACGGCCTCGCATCAGACAAAAGCGAATGGCGCAAAGGTCAGAGAGTGAGATTTTCTGTGTAACCATGTCGTTTATTAAAACCGTGCTTTCCGCAGAGTTGCGGGGGTTTTTGAACGAAAGCAAGCTCTTAAATTAACCTCTCTTGAGTCGTCAAAAAGCCCTTTTTGAGTTTCTTGAGTTCCAAACGCCCTCTTTTCACTTTTGTAGAGGCCATTTTCTCGCGTTTTCAAATAACTGTTTGTCAAATTCCTTACATCTGACTTTTGACTAATGATTGTTTTTCTACAATTTATTGGGCGTTCCCGCTTCGCGGTCGTTCGTCTTTGGGCTTCGCTTCGGTGCTACGCACTAAACCCACCGCCTCTCTAACGCAAATACAGGCCAATAGACGTACTAAATAACAAAAAAAAGAATAAAGTCGCAAACCCGCTTGATGCCTAAAAATTGCTTTTGTCCTATTTTGCCTTAGCCATAGGATAGCCGTATCATAGCCGTATGATAGCCGTAGTTGGCCGTACTTTAAAAGTAAAGCCTCTATCTTAGAAAAGTACAATTATTCGCTTCCTAAAACTTACATCTCTTAGAGAGGTTAATTAAGAGCTTGTTTTGTAAGAAAGTGAATCAAAGAAAAAGCTACCCAAAACCATGAGCGTGTTCCTAAAGCAGATAAATCATATCAATCAATTGATGTGCTTGTTCTTATCCAGACTTTTTAAGGGAAGACTAGTTAGTTTGTAGAAAATCCATACCTTTGCTTTGAATCATCAAAATAAAAGTATAAAATTGCATCGCTTGTTTATTTTTAAAAAGGTTGGATTATGGCGAATGCAAAAGAAGCAAAACTGAGTAAGTTAGTTATGACGGCTTACAGCGACGAAGGCTATTCTTCTAAGGTAACTGATTTTTCAGTACTTATCAACCCCGCCTCATACAAACATAAAATGGCCGCCACCTATAATGAACGAGAGTCTATTGGCGATGCCAAAGGGCCGCTCCAATATTGGCGCACCGACCCCGAAACCCTTGACTTTGAAATTGTCTTGGACGGAACAGGCGTAGCCAATCGCAGCACAGACAAGCCCACAAGCGTAGAAGACCAATTAAAAAAACTCAAAGCCGTAGTCATTGATTACAACGGACAGATACATAGCCCCAACTTCGTAAAAGTGGCTTGGGGTACTTTTGAGTTCAAAGGCCGTCTAGAGAGCATGGAGGTTGATGCTTCACTCTTTAAACCAAGTGGCGATATTTTGCGTGCCACTGTATCTTTGTCGTTTAAGTCTCATACAGACATTAAAGAGGCGCAGCGTTTGGCCAAGAAAAGCTCGCCAGACCTCTCCCACCTCAAGCTCATTAGGGTAGGAGACACCCTCCCTCAGCTTTGTTATGAAATCTATAAAGACCCAAGTTACTATGTAGAAGTAGCCAAGATAAACAACCTGAGCAACTTTCGCGCGCTTGTACCAGGTACAACTATCTATTTCCCACCAATAAAAAAAAGTGGAGACTAAAGTAGAGACGCGCTGCAAGGCAAGCCAAATTTTATTTTGAGTAACGGGCATCTGAAAAAAAATTATTGGGAATTAGAATAAAAAAACAAATTTTAGGCATATAAAAAGGGCGTTGAATTGTAAAATGATTATTTTTGCGTTTGCAAACGATTCAAAGCAACGCAAAAGATATTGCATAAAGTTTTAATATCAGAGATTCAATGACAGTCATGGAGGGTAAGGATATTCAATATTACCAAAGTAAAATTCAAAGTGTTTATGCCGAAGTAGGCAAAGTGATTGTTGGCCAAAAAATGATGGTGAACCGTCTTTTGATTGGCCTTTTTACGAATGGACACATTTTGCTTGAAGGAGTGCCTGGTTTAGCAAAAACACTCACTATCAATACGTTGGCAAAAGTGTTGCACCTGGATTTTCAGCGCGTTCAGTTCACACCAGACCTGCTCCCTGCAGACTTGGTAGGTACTATGATTTACAATCAAAACACCAGTCATTTTGAGGTCAAAAAAGGCCCTATTTTTTCTAATCTTATTCTGGCCGATGAGGTAAACCGCTCTCCGGCTAAGGTGCAATCAGCTCTCTTGGAAGCTATGCAAGAAAAACAAGTTACCATCGGTGAAACTACTTTTCAGTTAGACCGTCCTTTTTTGGTATTGGCCACCCAAAACCCAGTTGAGCAGGAAGGAACATACCCCCTCCCCGAAGCCCAAGTGGATAGATTTATGCTCAAAGTATTTGTAGATTATCCCGACAAGGCCTCCGAGCTTGAAATCATGCGCCGTATGTCCAACACTGGTTTTAAGGCTGAGCCAGAAGCTGTTTTGGATAAATCAGATTTACAGACAATTAGTAAACTCATCAACGAGGTCAATATGTCTGCCTCTTTGGAAGAATACATCATTGAGCTAATATTTGCTACGCGCCGCCCTTTGGACTATGGTCTCAAAGATGATGCGCGCTACATTCAATATGGCGCTTCGCCACGCGCCAGCATCAATTTGCACCGCGCTGCACGGGCCATTGCTTTTTTTGAGGGGCGCGACTATGTCCTCCCTGAGGATATCAAGGACGTAGCTTATGATGTGCTCAACCACCGCATTATCCTCAACTACGAGGCTGAAGCTGATGGCATAACGTCCCGCCAAATTATTGATTCTATTCTCAAAAAAATAGCTATTAACAAGTAAAATACTTACAATGATGCTTGAAAACTACCTTAATACTCACAAAGACAGATTCCTAAGCGAACTTTTTGAATGGTTGCGTATTCCTTCCATAAGCGCTGATAGCAACTACAAAGGAGATGTACTCCGTGCTGCCGAATTTTTAAGCCAAAAACTCAAAGACGCAGGGGCAGATAATGTAGAGATATGTGCCACAGAAGGCCACCCTATCGTTTATGGAGAAAAAATAATTGGCAAAAACCTACCTACCGTCCTTGTTTATGGGCATTATGACGTACAACCTGCCGACCCCATAGAACTCTGGACAACACCAGCTTTTGAGCCCAACGTCCGTGATGGCTATATCTATGCCCGTGGTTCTTGCGACGACAAAGGCCAAACTTATATGCACGTCAAAGCCTTTGAAATGATGATGAAAAACAGCGCATTGCCTTGTAATGTGAAGTTTATGATAGAGGGCGAAGAAGAGGTAGGGTCTAAAAATCTTGAAACTTACGTCAAAAACAACGTAGAAAAGCTCAAAGCCGATATTATTCTTATTTCTGATACCAGTATTATCGCTAATGACGTGCCCTCAATCAACGTAGGGCTCCGCGGCCTCAGTTACATGGAAGTAGAAGTTACTGGCCCTAATCGCGACCTACATTCGGGTATTTATGGAGGTGCAGTGGCGAATCCTATCAATGTGCTGTGCGAAATGATTACCAAGCTAAAAGATAGCAATGAGCACATTACCATTCCGCATTTTTACGACAAGGTAGTAGAACTTTCTGCCAACGAACGCGCCGAGATGGCCACCACGCCTTTTGACTTAGACGACTACAAAGCCGAGCTAGACCTATCGGATATTCATGGCGAAAAAGGCTATACAACCCTCGAACGCACCTCTACGCGTCCTACGCTAGACGTAAACGGGATATGGGGTGGTTACACAGGCGAAGGTTCTAAAACGGTTATTGCGTCTAAGGCTTATGCCAAAATATCCATGCGCTTAGTCCCCAACCAAAGCGCACAGGAGATTTCAGACCTCTTCGCCGATTATTTCAGAAAACTAGCACCACCTTCGGTTAAAGTAAAAGTAGCCTATCATCACGGCGGCGAACCTTATCTAACTTCAACAGAGTCTGTCCCTTATCAAGCTGCTAAAATGGCTTTCCATAAAACGTTTGGCAAAAATCCAATTCCCACACGCGGCGGTGGCAGTATCCCTATTGTAGCTATGTTCAAAAAGGTACTGGGCTTGGAGTCTATTATGATGGGTTTTGGTTTAGACTCTGACGCTATACATTCACCAGATGAGCGTTATGGCTTGTTCAACTACTACAAAGGCATAGAAACTATCCCATATTTCTTCCAATACTATGCAGACCTTGTTAAAAAAGAGGCTGTTCCGGTGGCTGCAAACTCATGAGCCTGTTTCTACTTCCAAAACTAAAAAAAACCACCTCAAAAGTGGTTTTTTTTTATAAGGTTTAAGTAGTCGTCCCTTAAAATATATCTAAAGTATTTATTGTCAGTAAATTAAACAAGAATTTCATCTTCAAAATCTCTTAGTCATTAATTAAAACCGTCCTTTCCGCAGAGTTGCGGGGGTTTTTGAACGAAAGCAGCCTCTTAAATTAACCTCTCTTGAGTCGTCAAAAAGCCCTTTTTGAGTTTTTTAAGTTCTAATGCCCTCTTTTCACTTTTGTAGAGGCCATTTTCTCGCGTTTTCAAATAACTTTTTGTCAAATTACTTATATATGACTTTTTGACGTATTGTTGTTTTTCTACAATTTATTGGGCGTTCCCGCTTCGCGGTCGTTCGTCTTTGGGCTTCGCTTCGGTGCTACGCACTAAACCCGTCGCCTCTCTAACGCAAATACAGGCCAATAGACGTACTCAATAACAAAAAAAAGAGATAAAGCGGCAAACCCGCTTGATGCCTAAAAATTGCTTTTGTCCTATTTTGCCTCAGCCATAGGATAGCCGTATCATAGCCGTAGTTGGCCGTACTTTAAAAGTAAAGCCTCTATCTTAGAAAAATACAATTATTCGCTTTCCAAAACTTACATCTCTCAGAGAGGTTAATTAAGAGCTTGTTTTGTAAGAGAGTGAATCAAAGAAAAAGCCATTCTGCATTAAGGCAAAAAGTAGAGAAATCTATCAAAGGCCGTCAAGGTATTCCCGAAATAGGTAAACTATCCTCCTTAAATTTAGCTTACATCTGTTGAAAGTTCTTTTTAAGGCAAGACTATATAAAGACATTTTCTGCTCTAAAATATTACTTTTTATACTTGAAACAGAATTTTTCGGATATTTACATAAGCATTAACAAAATAATAGTGCGTCTTTTAAAGGAAATTCAAATTATCGTACTATTTTTGTAACACTATACATTTGTGTTTAACAAATGATTCGCACCTAGTTTTAGTGCGCACCATTGGCTAGATGACCGTTACCTACTAGTATTTTTGTTATTAGTTTATTAAATTAGGTACTATGAAAAAGATTGACTTTTTCAGGTTTACTTGCGCACTTACATTCATTACCTCGTTTTTATGGCTTTTCAATGCGGTGAACTCATTCGCACAGATAGCTGTAACGCCTGGTGTGTCTGTTACCGAGATTAAAAACAAGCTCACTGGCGCGGGCGTAACCATTCAGAACATTGAAGTTGTTTGTCCAATAAATGCTTATGGCAGCTTCAGAACTACAAATCGACGCGGCGAAATAGACTCTGTCTGTATAGGCAATGAGGGTATTTTGCTAACCACAGGCCGTGCCAATGATGCGCCAAATCTTGTCTCCGTCAATGCAAGTTTCACCTCAGGTGGAACGGTAGGTCATCCACTCATGGATAGTTTGGCAAGTAAGCCCGGTGATCCGCCAGTTATAACAAGAGATGGCTGCTTTATTAAATTTGATGTGATTCCTGCTGGTGATACACTCAAATTCAATTATACCTTTGGCTCAGAAGAATATCCCGAATTTGTGGGGGCCGGCTTTAATGACGTGTTTGGCTTCTTTATCAGTGGCCCAAATCCCGGTGGTGGTGTTTATACAAACAGAAATCTTGCCGTTCTGCCAGCTGGTGCTGTACCAGGCGGGATAGTGTCCATTGACAATGTGAATGCAACCACTAATCCGAGTTATTTTTATACGAATGCTTTAGGGCCAGTAAGAGGCCGTAGTATTGTCTATGATGGTTTAACGCGCTGTTTGGTGGCCATCATCAACGTTGTGCCTTGCGAGCGTTACACAGTTTGGCTGCGCATCGCCGATGCCGGTGATACTTCTTTTGACTCTGGTGTATTCGTAGAAAAAGTGAGCAGCAGTACCACCACTATCTCTACAAACGTGGATATGGTTTGGGACGCTGGCTACACATTAAGTGGTGCAGGCTGCACACCGCCCGTTTTCACCATAGACCGAGTAGGAACAAGCGTACCAGAAACCTTCAACTTTTCTTATGGCGGCAGCGCCATTACCAATAACGTGGTGGACCCAGCAGGCTTTCCAACTACCAATACCCTTGCACCAGGCGTAGGTTCTTTTTCGTTTGATATTACACCTATCGTTTATCCAAACATTGATGCAAACGGCGATACACTCCGCATTTATGTTTATGACCGTTGTAACATAGAGCCTTTTGATAGCACAGATGTCATTTTTACTGCACCTTTGCGTCTTGGTTCTACGCCTACATCTATCATGGATACGGTTTTCATTTGTGCAGGAGATACTGCTCGTATCTTCGCCCCTAAGCCTTATCCTTTTTATATGTGGCATAATGGAGAAATAGATTCTCTCTTTGTCTTTACCTCTCTTGTGCCAGGAACTGATACACTTGTTTGGTTAGAAGTGCGCAATGCTTCAGACCGAGCGCTTGCCTGTATGTCAAGGGACTCTATGGTTATCAGAGTGGTGCCGAAGACACCTTTTGATTTGGGAGATACCGTCCGAATTTGCGAAGGCGACGGCCCTGTTATATTGAATGCTGGCCACCCCAGTCATACAGCTGCTATAACTTATGAATGGTTCACGCTCAATACTGTTACAGGAGTTTTAACGCCAACAGGAGGTACGGCAGCCACCGAAAGTGTTTCATTTAGTGCCGGAACAGACTCCGTGCGGCGCTTCTATGTCGTTGAAGTTACCAATTCTATAACGCGATGCGTTGGCTATGATACAACTGCCGTTGTTTTTCATGTCAAACCGACCTCCACCCTTACAATTTCTGACGCAGACTCCGCTATATGCCAAGGTGAAACCGTAACCTTCACTGCTGCTAGTACACGTGCAGAGAAGTATTCTTTCTTTGTAAATGGCGTATTGGTACAAGGCCCTTCTGCTACTACCACCTATACAACTTCTGCTCTGAATAACGGAGATGTTGTGAGTATTATAGCCTATAACATAGCAGGAGCGCTTACTTGTGCACGTAATGGGCCTTCTATTCCTGTATCGGTCAGACCACGCCCACCTGTCAGTATATTGTATGGCGGCGTGCCAACCTCTGTTATAAATCTTTGCGATAGTTTGGGCGCACAAGTTATTACTGCCTTACACCCCTTACACGGGCCTACTATAAAATACCAATGGAATAACATTACAGCTGGGCCGCCTACACCATTGGCTAACACTCCTAGCCTCACTGTTAATGCCTTTGGGTTGAGTACTATTTATGAAGTAGTAGTCATTGACACCTCTACGGCAGCGCGTTGTGCATCCCGCGACACAATAAGGGTCAATTTCCGTCCCAACCCCGTGGCAATTATTAATTTTGCAGGTGCGCCTGAAGATAGTATCATTGCTTGTAACGACACAGGCGCAAAACTTTTGTCAGGCTTGCACCCTAGTCATACTGCCCTCATCAGGTATCAGTGGGCTGATATTACTGGTGGCGGCTACACCGTTGTTGGAACTAATGCGACTTACACAGCCAGCAGTTTTTCAGCAACTAAAGTTTATGAACTGACAGTTATGGACTCTGCCTTTATTACACGCTGCAAAGGGCGCGATACTATCGTAGTAGTTCTAAATCCTAATCCCATCACTGAAATCAAGTTCGGCCCAGACCGTCCAGCATCTATCGTATTTTGCGATAGTGTAGGAAGTGCTCTTTTGACCGGAACTGACCCTTCACACGGTGTAGGAATACGTTACGTTTGGAACAAACTGGTAGCTGGTGTGCCTACACAAGTAGGTAATACGGGCACTTTTGTTGCTAATGTATTATCCAGCACCACAATCTATGAATTGATTGTCATTGATAGCTCGCTTACAACTTACTGTCAACGCCGCGATACAATTAGCGTAACCTTCCGCCCTAACCCTACTGCGGATATACAGCATTTGGGAGTATCCAAGGATAGCTTGGTGCGTTGCGACGAGGTGGGTGCACAAACTTTAACAGTGAACACAACTGGCCACCCTGTAGGATTAACCTATCATTGGAACACTCTCAGCGGCGGTACTGCAACATCAGTTGGCACAGGCTCAAGCATCGTAGCCAACACCTTCTCTACCACAACGGTTTACGAGTTGATAGTTCGCGACGACAATTTTGGGACGCTTTGCAGCAGGCGAGACACGATAGTGGTGATATTCAATCCGATGCCTTTGATTAATTTGGATGTTC
>JAAFJX010000038.1 GCA_013299045.1 Cytophagales bacterium
CTTTTTTTATGATGATTAATAAGCTCCGTTTCTTGTTCAGATGTCAAGCTAATTGTTAAAACTCTTCCCATAGTTTTGGGGGCAAAGATACAAAATAATCTAAAATAATTTATTCTTAATACTTATTCTTAAAAAAGAGCATCTGACCATGAAAAAAAAGTACCCTATTACTGGCAAAAAACTGCAAGGTAAGGCCTTTAAAAGTGAAGATTTTGAAGATAACTGTAGTCAATATCCATTTGTTTGGTATAAGAATATGTATGGCCAACTGATAAATATAGAGAATGGCTTAATCTACGAAGTGGGGACTCTCCTTGAAAAATTTATTGCTGGAAAGTCTTGTGCCATTATTCATGCCAAGATGTTTGATAACAATCGCATGGGAGTTGTGGTGCGTAATGAGAATAAAAAGTTATTTTATGCTACAATAGCTTTAGTAGATTTGACAAAGACCATGCAAATCATTCGTGTTGTGCCACTAAATGTCGAAAAAATTAACATAAATTTTAAGACATGGTACATCATCAACGATGATAGACTTGCCGCCTATAGTTATGATAATCATCTAAATATTTACACCATTCGCTAGATGAATAGAAAATGAGACTATCTAGTCATCCCTTAAAATATATCTAAGATATTTGTTATCAGTAAATTAAATAAGCATTTTATCTTTAAAATCTCTTATTTTTTAGCCTATTTTATCAAATAACTGGCAAAATCTCAAGGGCTTCTTGCGGCCTGCTACGCCTCGCATCAGACAAAAGCGAATGGCTCAAATGTCAGAGGGTGAGATTTTCTGTGCAACTATGTTTTGCAAGAAAGTGAATCAAAGAAAAAGCCATTCGCTGGTTTAGATGAAAAAAGCCTGTTTTTTCATCTAAATTGGCCTTTTGCGAGGCTTGATTTTTTTGCTACTTTTGGCATCAAGGCAAAAAGTAGAGAAGAGAAATCTATCAAAGGCCGTCAAGGTGTTCCCAAAATAGGTAAACCATCCTCCTTAAATTTAGCTTACATCTATTGAATGTACTTTTTAAGGGACAACTATCTAAACAATTAAAGAGTCTGATTATTAGTATCTTATTGTCTTTGGTACTCGTCCTGACTGCTCAAGCCCAGAATGCTTTATTTCTAAAATTCAATCCAAACGATTGCATCAATTGCAATTCTGTTCTCTCTGACATTATAGACCGTCATCTGCCTGTTTCAAACTCTTCTCTAATCATAGTTGTTGGTGAAGCCCAGAGCCAAGCTTTTATCAATCGTTACATAGAGGAGTTTATAGATATAAAAAAACTGCAAAATTATTCGTAGCAGTGCTTTTTACAATAAACTGAGCAGATATGAAGGTTCAGAAATTTGCATTTGGAATGAACTAGAACAGCGTCTTTTATTCAGTTGCGAAGCAAAGAAAATGGGTAACCATATAGAAGAAATAAAAAACTTGCTCACACCCAGCAAGTAGTCTTAGTTTTTTGATTTGAGTATACACCGAACTTTGTTTGGGCTGCTTTTTTTTTATAAAAAAATTGTGTGTGTGTGCAAACTCCTCGCTGAATCTTACTGAACCCATACAAACTAAAATTAGGCGTTGGGGTTTATTCTTCCACCACACCAGATTTTTTTTTTCATAAAACATAGGTTTATTTTTTTAGTTTAGTGATGAAGTTCTAATTTTGGCTTCGCGTTGATTCGTTCACTATGAAAAATATATTGCTTTTAGTTGTATTGTTTCTAATTTTTTCGCCCCTCTGTGCGCAGAATAAGTCTTTGCTGAAATCTGGACCTATGGTTGGCTATTCCACTTTTCGTGAAGTTGCGCTTTGGGTGCAAACCACCGAGTCGGCAACTGTTCAGTTCGAATACTGGGAGCATAGCAAAACTTCCATAAAGTTTAGAACCACAGCCCAGCAAACCCTTGCCAGCAATGCTTTTGCGGTACAATTGATTGCAGACAGAATAGAGCCAGACAAGCGCTATGATTATGCACTTTATATCAACAAAAAGCGTGTGGAACGGGCTTACCCTTTATCGTTTCAGAGCCAGAGCCTGTGGCAGTGGCGGCGCGACCCTCCCACCTTCAGTTTTGCGCTAGGTAGCTGCTTGTACGTTAATGAAGAAGCCTACGACCGTCCGGGTATTCCTTATGGTGGCGACTACGAAATTCTGACGGCTATTCATCAAAAAAAACCAGATTTTATGCTCTGGCTCGGCGACAATATTTATCTCCGCGAAGGGGACTGGGATTCACAAACAGGCATTTTTCATCGCTACACGCATACGCGCAGCCTGCCCGAGCTACAACCTCTGCTTGGCAGCACACACCACTACGCGACCTGGGACGACCACGACTACGGCCCTAATAACTCCGATAAAAGCTACTCAATGAAAGAAACGACTACCGCAGCTTTTAAAACATTCTGGGCTAATCCGAATTATGGCGTAGCGAATGGAAAAGGCATAACAGGTAGCTTTGAGTGGGCAGATGCTCAGTTTTTTCTGCTGGACGACCGCTACTTTAGGTCTGGTTTAGAGGTTAAAGGCGGCCCCAAAGAAATGCTAGGGCAAGACCAAATAGAGTGGCTCATAACGGCATTGGCTGCAAGCAACGCCACTTTTAAGTTCGTGGCCTGTGGTTCTCAAATCATTAATAGCGCCAATATGTTCGAAAATTATGCGATGTACGCTGAACGCGAGGAGTTTTTGCGGCGTGTGCGTCAATCCGGTGTCAAGGGCGTGATTTTTTTGACGGGCGACCGCCACCATAGCGTACTCAGCAAAATGACGGACAAAAATGGGGGCTATCCATTCTATGATTTTACGGTTTCGCCGCTTACCTCAGGGTTTTATGGCCCGGCCGATAATGAAAAAAACGTTTGGCTGCTGCCAGAAACTCTTTTGGTAGATAAAAATTTTGGTATTGTCAATGTTAGCGGCCCGCGCAAAGAACGTGTTTTGGAACTCAATGTTTATGATAAAAAAGGCGAGCTAAAATGGACAAAAAAAATAGCGGCAAGTGAGTTGAAGTAGCTCTTGTTCACCGACTTTTAAGTCATTTTTGATAAAAAAAGTACCAAAACTGCATCTATACACGGCTATTTTAGTAAATTTGCGTGTTAATTTTACCCCAGTAATCTTTATTCAACGTTTTCCTAATTCAAAACTCGCTTTAAAATATGAAAAACTCAGCGGTTTCGGTTCTTTTATCTCTGATAATGAGCTTTTTGATAAGTTCTTGCGGCCAGCAGGCTGGTACAGAAGGCGACGACCAGGCGCGCCAAGAGCTGGAAGCCCTCAAAAGGAAAATTGAGGAAGACAGCATCTATATGACTGATATGCAAAAAGAAATGGAGGACGTATATGGCAAACTCGACGAAATGCGTCAGTTAGAAGAGCGCGTACGTGGTCTTTCCTCTGATATGCGTGGCGGTAACATGAGCGGAGCTGAAGGCGGTATGAAGATTGACGAAAGTTTGGCAGCCATAGAGAAAAAAATGCAAGATAGCCGTAACAAAATCAGTAAGTTAGAAAAAAAATTAAAAGAGGCTAACAAAGAAAATTCGCAAATGTCTCAGATGGTTGAAATGCTCAAAAAGCAAATTGAGAGCCAAGAGGCTACTATAAAGGGTTTGGAAGAGCAAGTACTTGCTTTACAGGGTGAAGTTGCGGGCTGGAAGTCCCAGTATTTAGGCAAAGCAAACCAAGCGGATTCTTTGCAAACAAACCTGACTACCACCACAGAACAACTGAATACTGCCTATTATGTGATAGGTACGGAAAAAGACTTGAAAGAGCGCGATATCATCAAATCGTCCAAAAAGGGTTTTGAGGCTAACCGTAATAAGCGCGATTTTAAAACAATTAACATCAAGAGCCAAAAAACAATCACTGTTGGTAGCGACCTCAAACTCAAGAACATCAAACTTTTGCCTGCACGTCCTGAAACATCATACAGGCTCTATGAAAATGGAAATACTATCATGTTGGAAATTACGAATGAAGATGCTTTCTGGCAAGATAAATTTTTAGCCATTGTTACCAAAAGTTCAATATTCTAAAGCTGGACTTATCATCTTCCTGTGTTTTTAAACTCAGTTAGAAAGGGCACGCAACACGTTCTTGTGTGCCCTTCCTAATTGTAAAGTTACTTACCTCAATAAAATCAGTTTTTGTACATTCGTTTATGCCTTCAGCATTCTTGCGTTTGTGTTTCCTTATGCTTTCAGTTGCTTTTGGGCAGCAGGAGGCGTATGCGCAAAAATTTATTCTGAACAAGCACACCCCTTTTGTTGGCATCTATGATTTCTATTATTACATTGATAGCACGAATATGCTTAGTGCAGAGCAAGTTTGTCAATTACCTTTATCTGCATATATACTCATAAAAAATCAGCAGCCGAATTTGAATGCTGTTCCGCACCCTGTTTGGATGCGCTTTGAGATTAGAAAAGAAGACCCAAGACCTTATTTTTTATACGTCAAGAACTCCTCCGCCTACAAAGATGTAGAATTGTGCGCGTTTGTCAATAATCAGATGCTTTGGCAGAAAAAAAACGGGCAGAATGTGTCGCATAAAGCAAGAATTTACCTGTACACCGATAGAATCTTTGATTTAGAGCAAACGCCTCATGTAACCTATTTACTCAAGATTTCCACAGCTTATGCGCTTCAGCTCCGTGTAGATATATACCGCGACACGGCACTCATTAAGCGCAACCATTATTTTGATTTGCTGCAAGGCTGCTACTATGGTATTGCGCTCGTCATTCTGCTCTATAATTTGGCTCTTTTTCTTTCTACCCGTGAGTCTATTTATCTGTATTATTCTGCTACGGTGCTGGGTGCTGCCACTATTACAAGTCTATTGTTCGGCCACTTTTTTGAATTTGTCCTCCCCCAATATTCTGCTTTTCTAACGCATTACATAGTAGCCATTATTGGTGTTGCTTCAGTACCGCTCATTCTGTTTATCTACCGATTCATTAATGTAAGAAAGTATTTGCCAAAAACAAATAAATTGCAATATGCCTTTATTGCGGCTTATCTGTCATGCACGCTTTTGAACCTCTGCGATGCGCCCGATTATTTGCTACGCCCAATTGTACAACTAACAGCTATTCTATTGTTGCTAAGTAGTCTTTTTTTAGGTATCTATATCAGTACAAAGGGTTACAGGCCAGCTTTATATTTTGTTGCAGCATGGACGGCCTACATTGCCGGTACTGTCATCTTTGTTTTGCAAGATGCGAATGTTTTGGAGAGTAATTATTTTACGTTTTATGCCACCGAGGCAGGTTCTGCCATAGAAATGGTGCTGCTCGCTTTTGGTATTGCAGACAAAATTAGAATATACAAACGCGAGAAGTTTATTGCTGAGCGCCAAGCCTATACAGCGCTTCAAGAGCAAAAAGAATTTGATGAAAAACAGAACGAACAGCTTGAGTTGAAAGTGCTGGACAGAACCAAAGAAATGCAAGAAACTGCTACCCAACTCGCCCAAATAGCTCAAGAAATTGAAGTTAAAAGAACGCAGCTTGATGCCAAGAACAGGCAGCTTACGCAAGGGATTCGCTCTGCTCAAATTATACAAGAGGCTATATTGCCATCTTCAGACTTACTGAAACAATATTTGCAACACCACTTTTGTTTATTTATGCCAAAGGACATCGTGTCGGGCGATTTTTATTGGCTAAAAGCCAAAGAGGATAAAACCTATTTGGCCGTAGCAGACTGCACAGGGCACGGCGTACACGGAGCATTCATTGCCCTTATTGGCAGCAAACTACTAGACGACGCACTAGGAGAAACAAACGACTTGGCCAAGATATTAGAAACCTTGCACCATAGTTTAGTAAACCAGTTCAAACAGCGCGAAACCAACAACAATGATGGTATGGATATCGCACTTTGCTGCCTAGACAAAACCAATGCTATTTTAACTTTTGCAGGTGCCAAAAGTTCAATCTTTATAGCCCGCGATGGTAGAATAGAAGAAGTAAAAAGCGCTACACGCCATATTGGCGGCGTTAGGCGTTTTGCAAAAGGTTCGCGCCCATTTATCAGCCAAGAACTCAAACTCAAAAACAAAGATTGGGTTTACATGGCTACAGACGGCTATTTTCATCAATACGACCTTCGCCGCAAAGCCAAATTGGGTAAGCCCAGGTTCAAAGAAATACTTTTGCAAAATCATCTTTTTTTACCACCCGTACAGGCATCAGCGCTTAAACTAGAACTAGATAGTTGGGCTGCTGGCACACCTCAAATTGATGACATACTAGTTCTTGGCTTTCAATATGAGGCTTAGAAAAAACTAATGATAAAAAAATACTTCAGCTTTGCTTGTTTCAAGATAGTCTTTCTATATTTGCTTGATTCAAGTCTTTATGTCTATGCCTAATCCTGCTCAGCCTGACCTAGCGCACCAGATTCTCAAAAAATACTGGGGTTATGATAGCTTTAGGCCCTTACAAGCAGATATTGTGGCTTCGGTGCTGGCGCAAAACGACACCTTGGCCTTATTGCCTACGGGCGGCGGAAAATCAGTTTGTTTTCAAGTGCCTGGCTTAGTATTGAACGGCCTTTGTTTGGTTATCTCGCCACTCATTGCTCTCATGAAAGACCAGGTAGAGCAGTTGCAAAAGCGTCATATTCAAGCCGAATGCTTGGTTTCGGGCATGACGCAACGCGAATCGGACTGGATTCTGGACAATGCCCAAAATGGAAAACTCAAGTTTTTGTATGTATCGCCCGAACGCCTGAGAGGACGGGAGTTCCAAGAGCGCCTCAAATACACCAATATAGGACTTTTGGCCATTGACGAAGCCCATTGTATTTCACAATGGGGCTACGACTTTAGACCCGCCTATTTGCATATTGCTCATTTGCGTACGCTCGTACCCCAAGCACCCTGTGTGGCTCTTACCGCAACTGCCACCAACACTGTTCGTGCTGATATTGCTCAAAAACTAGCTTTTAAGCCAAACTACAGAGTGTTTACTAAGAGTTTTGCTAGGGCGAATCTATCCTACTCTGCTATAAAAACTGATAACAAAACAGATAAACTGCTTCAAATCTTACGCTCTGTTCCTGGCACTTCGGTTGTTTATGTCCGAAATAGACGTAGAACAGCTGAAATAGCCAATTTTTTGAGCCAACAAAAGATTAATGCAGACTTTTATCATGCAGGGCTTACACAAAAAGAACGTAACCACAAACAAAGCAGTTGGATTAATAACCAGATTCGTGTTATCGTAGCCACTAATGCCTTCGGCATGGGAATTGACAAACCAGATGTTCGTACGGTCATACACCTAGATACACCCGACTGCCTTGAGGCTTATTACCAAGAGGCTGGCCGCGCTGGCCGCGATGAAAAGAAGGCTTATGCAGTTTTGCTTTTTGATGAACTGGATATGAGGGACAGTACAAAAAACATAGAAAGGAGCTTCCCAGACCCCGACTACATCATAGAGGTTTATCAAAAGCTAGCTAACTATTTTCAAATTGCGGTTGGCGATGGCCAAAATGCCGTTTTTGATTTTGATATAGACCAATTTATCAAAAACTTTGCTTTGGATAAAAATGCCTTTTATGCGCTCAAAACGCTTGAAGAGCAAGGGTACATACAACTCAACGATGCCTACCATAACCCCTCCAAGCTGCTTTTTACGGCTAATGAGGCCGAGCTTTACCGCTTTCAGGTAGCTAACTCTAAGCTAGACCCACTCATAAAAATGCTCTTGCGTTTGTATGGTGGTGCTTTATATAGCCACGCCACCGTCATTCAGGAGGATAAACTTGCGCAAGTTCTCAAAACGGATTTTCCTACCGTCAAAAACGTGTTGCTCTACATGGCTCAACACAACATTTGTATTTACAGCCCTCAGAATAATTCGCCCCAACTGATTTGGCAGCACCCCCGCTTTGCCGAAGGCCGGCTACCGCTCAAGAGCGATTTCTTGAGGCAGCGTAAGCAGCTCGCTATAGAAAAAATAGAGGCCATGACTGCCTATTGCCAAAGCCAGACTATTTGCCGTACTTCTTTGATTCTGAATTACTTTGATGAGCCTAATGACACGCGTTGTGGTGTTTGCGACAACTGCCTCAGCGAAAAGAAAAAAATTGGCCAAGACCTTGCTCAGCGCATCATTGAGGTTCTTACAGAGCAGCCTAATTTGAGTTACTCTGAGCTTTGCGAGGCCCTGATGCAATATGATAAACAAGTTCTTAGCCCACTTTTGCGGCGTTTGATAGATGAAAAAAAACTTGTCTTTGAAAATAATTTGTTTAGGCTTAAAACGCAGTGATAAAAACGCTCAACCTGAAAGCGAAGATGCTTTGTTCTTTTATTTTACCTTCAAAGATAAAAAAAAGGACTACTTTTGAGAGTAGCCCTTCATAAGGGTTTGTTGCGAATAGCTTGTGCCGAAGGCGAGACTCGAACTCGCATGTGCTCACGCACACGCGCCCCTGAAACGCGCGTGTCTACCAGTTTCACCACTTCGGCAGGCACTTTCAGATATTGCGGTGCAAATTTACGCAATTATTTTGATTTTGACAAAAATAGCCCTACTTTTTGTTGAACATATTTTTGAGAGTATCCCAGTTAATGGCGTTGTCCTTGGAACTATAGCTGAAATGCTCCTGAAAATCATTCTTATAAGTTTGCTTAGCCCGCTCAAATTCTTTGCCTATGGGGTTTTCGCCTCTGTTATAATGCCCGTTCAAGATGTTATCATATTCGCCAGAGCGTATCCAGTTGATAAGCTCATTGACGCGAAGTACGGCGAAAGGGAAGCGTTCATTGATAAGGTTTAGAATTTTAAAAATGCTGTCGCGCATGCTCTCATTTTGAGCATACTCCTCGGCTTGCATGATAAAATCACCGACACTCATTTGTTCTACACTTGTACCGCCCGCCATTTTCATTAAATAGCGAAGAAAAGCCTCTGGTTTTTGGCAGGCCAAAAGGCCCGCTCTGTCGCATGTTAGCTCACTTTTTCGTTCCCATTCGCGCAGGGCATTCATCAGTGCCGTATAAGCTGCATTTGCGAGCGGTATAGGCATAAAAAACTGGGAGAAGGAGTCCAAAAAAGCCAAAAGCGATTTATAGAGCATATGCCCGCAAAGAATATGGCTGAGTTCTCTACCAAGTACTGCCCTGAGCTCGTCAGGAGTCCAAAGTGCTTCTTCGGCTGCTTTAAGAACAATAAAGGGCTTGTCCCAGCCCATAGCGCCACCGCCCATAAAAGGCTCACGTGCCACAAAGACTTCTGGGATTTGGTCTTCGGCCAAGCCAAAAACTGTTGCTACTTCGCGCATGGTGGTATAAACACGGGCAAATTGGGTAGGACTTGTTCTGACGGCCGATGCTAAGTTAATGAGGTAAACTGAGCGTTCGGAGGTCATGCCGAGTATGTATTGAAGGACTTTGTCTAGAACAGGAATTTTTTTGAGGGCGTTGAGAGCCAGTAGGTCGGTGGGGTGTCCCCATGCGCTGTGGTGTATGCCATGTAATTTGACCAAATTTTGCGCCGTGCTGTTATGCGGAGAGTGAGCCATTATTTCAAATTTTCTGTTAGTGTATGCGTATTAAACGTAATTCTATCGAAATAAGATACGCAAAAATGTGGTATCAAAACATGAGATACATGACTGTAAAATCATCTTTAGGCATAGTGCCTGCTGTAAATTGCGCCATATCGGCCACGAGTGCCTTGCAGAAGTCGTCAGGCGAACTTTCTTGATAGTTTTCTAAGAAAATCCTCATGCGCTCGCTGCCGTACTCTTCTTCTGAATTAAGCCCTCGCGCTTCCGAGATGCCGTCTGTAAATAGCAAGAGCTTGTCGCCTTTTTGATAGTCCTGAACGATTGTAGCAGAATATTGTGCATATTTTTTTGAGCGAAGAATCCCCAAACCTAAGCCTCGTCCTTCAACAAGTTCTGCTTTTTGGGTCAGAGAATTGTAATAAATGGTGGGGCAGTGCCCTGCTCTTGAGAAATAAATTTTGCTATTCTCTGAATCAATGATAAGGTAAGTAGCCGTGATGAATTGCTTTTTTTCTAGGCAGCTGGCCAGTGCATCGTTGGCATAATTAAAAAAGTCGTCTGGGGCGGGGTCAAAACGCACAAGGGAATGAAATATACCTTTCATTTGGGCCATGTGGAAGGCTGCAGTTGTACCGTTTCCGGATACGTCGCCAATGATAACAGCATACTTCTGCGAGCTTATTTTGTAATAATCGTAGTAGTCGCCACCCACCACATCAGCCGAAAAAGAATGCACCGCTACTTCAAAGCAGCCTTCTGCATCAAAGCTAGCGGGCAGAAGTCCCTTCTGGACGCGATGCGCAATCTTTATTTCTTCTCTGTAGCGTTCTGTTTCTACGGCTTGCGCCAAAAACCTAAAGTTTTGAATAGCCAAACTAGCCTGCTGGGTTAGGCTGTTCATAGATTGCGAAAGCCCAGCATCAAAACCATTCACCTCCTCTTTGAGCAAGGTCAGCGTACCTAAAATCAATTTGTTGGCCACCAAAGGGATACAAATGACGGACTGAAAAGGCAAGGTAATATCGCCAAGACTTTGGCTGGTAAACCTCAAAGGTTTTTCGTTGTTGAAACCCGCCCTTCTGATAACTTCAATAACTTTGCGGGCTTGTTCTTGCTTAATTTTGGCCACAATAAGCCACTCGTCCTTATCCTCGGCTTGTTCTGGCCCTTTTAGCTTGGATATTTCTAGCCAGCCTGCATCTGCCCCTGCACTTTTGAGAGCGGTGTCCAAAAGTTCTAAATAAACTTTTTGAGAATTGCTGCCGTCCAGGAGAGCGGCATTAAGGTTTTCTAAACTAGACAAGGCCGTCATCTTGTTTTCAAAAGCGGAACTCATAGGCAGGCTGAACATAACAGCCACCGAGGAGATAATACCATAAGTGAATACAAAAAGCGCTACCGAAATAAAAAACAGGCTGGTATTGGGGCTAAAATGCAACTTCATTTCTTCCGAAACGACGTATAAAAGTGAACCCAAAACAATGATGGTGGACATGATGCCCAATAAAAACAAAATAGAAGAACGCTTTTGTGCCTTAGAAAGCAACAAAATCCACTTAAAATTAAAGGTAAGCGAAAGGCTCAATACGCCAAAAATAACCAAAATAACGAACGTAATGGCCGTATGAATATCTAAGGAAAACAAATGTAGGGCTATGGTAGAAATAATACCAACCTCAAAAAAATTCCACAAATTGCGCAGTCGCTTACTACTGTCCAAAAGAATCAGTTGCTTGAACAAGTGGAACGTTAAGAAAAGCGATACGCACGTAACCCCTAAAATGATGTTGTAGAGCACAATATCAAAGTGTTTTAGCAAAACAGGTAGGTGTTTTTCTACAGTAGGGCGGCCTATAAACATACCCAGAATTGTGCCTATAAGCAAAAAACCACTCAGAGAAAATGTGCTGAACAATAAGCTGTAATAGTCTTTGGCATTTCTGTTGAGCATACGCGAAGTAAGCACAAGAAAGTAGCTACAGAGTAAAAAAATATTCAAGCACAGCCCTCTCACCAAATGTTCCATACCGGGGCTTACCACCCGATGTAAATCCTCTTCCAACAGGTGCATAAAAAGCTGAGCCAACCAAAAACCTGCTGCCGTTATAAAAGACATCTGCCTCAGATTATCTACCGATAAGCCGGGTAAGAGTGCATTCAGTTTGCTGTTGTTAGAGGTTTGCATTCAAGTATTTATGCTTTTTTTAGCCTTTTTTGAGGGGCTTTGAGGCAAATGTATCCAGTATTTTCTAAGAATAAAAATTTTCGGCTTAATTATTGCGGTTGGGCTGCCCCGCAAAAATTCTAACCCTTGTTTACTTCCTACCAAATACGTTTTTGTGTTTGCAACTTGAATGGATTTATTCTTGATTGACAGACGAGTTTGTAAATTTATGAGGCACAATTTGGCTTAAAGGACGTTTAGTTGTAGTATTGCAACCTGATATAGGGCACTGGCCCTTTTGACTCTCACCCAAAATGGAAACTGAAGTTTTAGTCATTATAGGAACGCTAACGGGTAGTTTGAGCTTAGGTGGCGGTATATTGGCTTGGTATATGCGTAGCCTTACCAGTACTTATGAGCGGTCTTACGAGCGTCTGTCTGATGCCCGTTTGTTGCGCCTCATACAGGCACACGGAGCCCCTATGTCCTCTAAAGCTCTTTCCGCTATCAGCACACTGACCCGCACAGAGGCTTATATGCGCTTGCAATATCTGCAAATGAACGGCGCAATCAAACTCATGTATGATGGTTCTGACATGACCGGCACGCAGTATTATGCGCTCAAAGAACCTCTGCCCATGAACATTGAGCTACCCCACCATCGTCCTATATCGGAAGCAGACATCGTGAGCATAGCCTATGCCAATGCCGGCAACATATCGCCCGCTCATCTCTGCGTAGTAGGCAATATCCCGTACAAGGAGGCCAAAAAGATACTCAAATCCTACGTCAAGTCTGGCCTCATCAAAACCCACTACAATAGCAGCTGGGCTAAGGTCTATATGCTAGATAGCAGTGTGGCTAAACTCAAAGGGATTGAACCTTCCTATATTCCGCATCGGGTCAATGATGACTTGCCCTCACAGAACACCTCTGGCTCGCTTGGAGGTGCGGCTCAATCTTTAGAGCAATTAGATGCAGCTGTTATTCGCTTGGCAGTAGCTCACAATGGCAGACTCACACCCGCCTTGCTTTGCATGAAAAACGATATTCCCATCAACCAAGCCAAAGAAATTTTAGAAAATCTTTATACCAAAGGTGTTTTTGATATGCGTGTAAGCGACAGCGGCAACATTGAATACTGGCTCACCGACACAAGTTTGCTAGAGTAAAACCCAAAAACAAGTTTTGTCGTTTTATTAAGTAGTATGGCCGAATATTTCTTGACCTAGATATGGCATGGCCTAATTCTTGTTGTTTTTTTTTATGAACGAAAACTAATTTTGCAATGATAGAATCAGAGGACTTAGAGAACACACAAGGTGAGGCCAACCTCCGCAATAATTTGGCTGATTTGGGTTACGTATCAGGAGATATTGCCACAAGCATAAGCGATGCGGCGACTATTCTGACCGAAACAGGCGAAATAGCTGCCGAAGCTACCAGTACGGGAGCAGAGTTTCTTGCTGAAGGTCTTTCGGCTGCCGCCGACGGCTCTTTTTTTGAGGGACTCGGCGACTTATTTTCTGCAATAGGTGGCATCTTTGAGTAAGTTTTAGTTAATGACCACTCCTACAAAAGTTGTCTTGTTTGACGGTGTATGCAATATGTGTGATGGCTTTGTCAATTTTGTGATTGATAAAGACAAAACCCAGTCTATTCATTTTGCGTCGCTACAATCAGACTTTGGCCAAAATGTTCTGCAAAAGAATAGACTGGACATAAAAAACTTCACTACTCTCATTTACTTGCGTGAGCAAAAATTGCTCGTGAAATCTACAGCTGGGCTTTATATTCTGAAAGACCTAGGCGGTTTTTTTTCTATTCTTTTTGTATTTATTCTTTTTCCGGAGTTTTTCCGCAATTTTTTTTATGATTTTATTGCCAAGAATCGCTATAAGTTTTTTGGTAAACGCGAAGCCTGCCGTATGCCAACTCCTGAACTGAGGGCACGTTTTTTATGATACAAAGCCCAGTAGTGTGCGAATATGAACGCCTTTGTACTAAAAGCGAACACATTTTGGTCTTGAAGGATTATTAAATTTCTGGTTATCAATACATTAACTTTCTGGCATAAACTTAGCAAATAACTTATTGAACTTATTTATCAGCTTGTTTGCTCAAGTAATTAAAAAGAGTTCTTGTGCATAATATAGCATCTTTCCGATACTTTTTTATGCTCAAATTGTTGGGGCATTGGAAAGTCCGTTCTCTTTGGGAGCGGACTTTTTTGTGTTTAAGGCGTTCCAAGTGATGAATGAGTCGTACCTGAAAAGACACTAATATGTTTGTTATCAGAAAATTAAACAAGCATTTCATCTTTAAAATCTCTTAGTTTTTAGCCTATTTTGTCGAATAGCTGACAAAGTTGTAAGGACTACTCGCGGGCTGCCATGCCTCGCATCAGACAAAAGAGAATGGCTCAAAGGTCAGAGGGTGAGATTTTCTGTGCAACTCTGTTTTGTAAAAGCACCCAATCAAAGAAAAAGCCATTCGCTGGTTTAGATGAAAAAAGTTTTTTCTCATCTAAATTGGCCTTTTGCGAGGCTTGATTTTTTTGCTATGCCCTACGGTCGGAACTTTTAGCTCGCGCTTCAGTGCTGCATCAAGGCAAAAAGTAGAGAAGAGAAGCCTATCAAAGGCCGTCAAGGTGTTCCCAAAATAGGTAAACTATCCTCCTTAAATTTAGCTTACATCTATTGAATGTACTTTTTAAGAGAAGACTACTTAGAAATAGCTGCCCAATTTAGTATATTCGGATTCAAAATTGCATAAAAAAGTGATTGACAAATGACAAAGCCTCTCAAAGAAAGGGAAGTTGCCTCAGAGAGAAAGCTACAAAAGAGTATTGAAAGGCTTATCAAGGGCACAAGACTTTAAAAAATCATGCAAAGAACCGCGCAATGCCCTTAAAGCAGGTAGAATAAAAACGATAGTAGGCAGACTGCTCAGAGAAGTAGAGAAGTGTAGTGGACAACTCGGAATATCAGAAAGATTTGGCGCTTTGCAAGCAGATATTGGCACAAACCAAGACCTCAAAAGATGAGATTTATTACTTTCACGAACAAAAAACCTGTTGTATTGGCAAAATTGCTATATTTCTATCTTTTACTTTGTTTGTCTTTGGGTATGTTTATCACTCCGCAACCATCAACAAGCCATTTATTGCCTTCTAATACAACTTTAATTGTTACTTTAAAGTCGGGCAAATTTTTGCCCTTAACAACTGCAAAATTAGTTTTGCTATCAAATGATTCCAATTCAAAACCTTGGTCTGGGTGATCTTGTCCGTCAATTATTGGGTCAAAATCAAGCCCCATTTCTGGGTCTTCATTTGTTGCATTGTCCACTATTTTTTTCAACTCAGTTTTAAAGTTATTCGTTGTCAAGCTACTAGAATTAACAAACTTAGCATAGCCAACAGATTTATTCATTTTATTACAGTCAAGAATGTAAGTAACTGCAAAAAATTAATTAAGAATATTTTGAGAACTTAATCGTAAGTTTTTTACCAACCAGATTTAAGCAATTTGTAGTTGCATATTGAAGGTCATCAAAAGAAAGATAGTCTTCTGGT
>JAAFJX010000042.1 GCA_013299045.1 Cytophagales bacterium
GCTTTGATGACCGCAAAAAGAGCTTCGGCGACCGCAAAGAATTTGGTGAAAAGCGCTCATTTGGTGGCGACCGCGACGACCGTCCACGCTTTGATGACCGCAAAAAGAGCTTCGGCGACCGTAAAGAATTTGGTGAAAAGCGCTCATTTGGTGGCGACCGCGACGACCGTCCACGCTTTGATGACCGCAAAAAGAGCTTCGGCGACCGTAAAGAATTTGGCGAAAAGCGCTCATTTGGTGGCGACCGCGACGACCGTCCACGCTTTGATGACCGCAAAAAGAGCTTCGGCGACCGCAAAGAATTTGGTGAAAAGCGCTCATTTGGTGGCGACCGCGACGACCGTCCACGCTTTGATGACCGCAAAAAGAGCTTTGGCGACCGTAAAGAATTTGGCGAAAAGCGCTCATTTGGTGGCGACCGCGACGACCGTCCACGCTTTGATGACCGCAAAAAGAGCTTTGGCGACCGCAAAGAATTTGGCGAAAAGCGCTCATTTGGTGGAAACCGCGACGACAAACCGCGTTTTGGGGAGAGCAGTTTAAAAAAAAAAACAATAGATAGAAATGATGATGCAGAAACATCTTCTAGCGAAATAGGTGATGACTTTTTGAATGATTTGATGATGGATATTTCCAAAAGTCCTGCCTCTGAAGAACCAAAGAGCCATGAACGGAAACGCAGTAAACCTAAACAGGAAGGCTCAGAATCTTATTCAGACAAGAACCGCATAACCAAAGAAGACGAAGGCATACGTTTGAATCGTTATTTGGCACAGGCGGGTATAGCATCGCGCCGTGAAGCAGACGACCTTATCAAAAATGGGCAAGTAACCGTAAATGGCGAGATTGTCCGTGAAATGGGCTTTAAAGTGCCTGCTGGCAGCGAGGTGTCCTTCAAAGGCCGCGTCGTTTCGCCCGAAAAGTTGATGTACTTGTTGCTCAATAAACCTAAAGACTACATTACCACGACCGAAGACCCACAAGACCGCCATACTGTGATGGAATTGATTGAGGGTGCTTGCAAGGAAAGACTCTATCCTGTAGGCCGCCTCGACCGCGATACAACAGGACTTCTTTTGTTTACTAACGACGGTGATTTAGCCAAAAAGTTAACGCACCCGTCGCACCAAGTACAGAAAATTTATCGTGTGGAATTAGACAAGCCCCTTACAAAAGTAGATTTTCAGACCATAGAAGCCGGTTTAGAGCTTGAAGACGGCCCCATAAAGCCCGATGCCATAGCATTGCTAGCGGAAGATTCTAGGCATATTGGCATAGAAATTCACGAAGGTAGAAACCGAATAGTGCGTCGTATGTTTGCGGAATTAGGTTACGAAGTACTAAAACTAGACCGCACCATTTATGCAGGACTGACCAAAGAGAATATTCCACGTGGTCAGTACAGGTTTTTAACGGAGCGCGAAGTGTCTCGTCTCAAGCAGTTTGGTAGTAAGCGTTAAATGATGCTTTCAAAAAAATGATACAAAACCCTCTACAAAGAATTGACATTCAGCGCCATGGCGTAGAGGGTTTTTATACTTTCAAAGACTGGGTCGTATCAGAAGAGCCACTTGAACTAAGGATTATTTTTGAGTCAGAGGGCTTGCTGCAAGAAAAAAGTGTAGCAGTTACTATGCGCACTCCCAATACTGACCATGATTTAGGCTTGGGTTTTTTATTGACGGAAGGCATCATAAATTATACGAGCGAGGTTGAAAAGCTCTTCCATTGCCCAAACGTCTCCTCTGAAGCTCAGGGAAATGTTCTCAAAATAGTACTCAAGCGTGGCGTTTTGCCTAATTTTTTGAACAGCGAACGGCATCTCTATATCAGCTCTAGCTGTGGAATATGCAGTAAGGCTTCGTTAGAACAAGTGCGTTTGCATTGCTCGCGCCCTGTTGTTTTTGATAAAAAAGTATCGCATCAAATCATATTGAGTTTGGCGGAACGTTTGCGGGACGAGCAACTTTTGTTTGCGCATACAGGAGGCTTGCACGCCGCAGCTATCTTTGAACCAAA
The DNA here is from genome assembly GCA_013299045.1 of Cytophagales bacterium. GTDB lineage: Bacteria > Bacteroidota > Bacteroidia > Cytophagales > Bernardetiaceae > RDZD01. Next base: position 2,020 of record JAAFJX010000042.1, read on the forward strand.
CGGTGATTTGCTTTTTATGCGTGAGGATATTGGGAGGCACAATGCTGTTGATAAGGTTATAGGGGCGTTTTTTCAAGAACACACATTTTTAGAAAACAAAATTCTATTTTTGAGTGGTAGAGCTGGTTTTGAGTTGCTTCAAAAGGCTGTTTTAGCTGGTTTTGGTATGGTAGTGGCTGTAGGTGCGCCTTCCTCTTTATCGGTTGAGCTAGCTAATAGCCAAAATGTTACATTAATAGGCTTTCTGAAAAAGGAGCAGTTTAATGTTTACACACACGCCGAACGCTTAGGATAATTTCGGACGACTACTTAGTTGTCCCTTAAAATACTTGTTTGATTTACTGATAGTAAACACCTTAGATGTATTTTAAGGGACGACCACCTGCATCTATCTGTTGAATCTAAGTTTCAAAGCACAGCTAGGGGCAGCCAACCAATAAACCCTAAGAATCATCTGAATCCTTAGGGTTTATTGGTTGCTCTTTTGTTGGCAAATAGCCTATTTTTCGTACTCGCGTTTATGAAATTTATTCTTGCTCAACTTGGTGTTTTTCAGGATTAAATCACGCTTGTAGGTTGCTAAGTAGCAAACACGATTTTCGGAGATGGTGCAGCTATTCAAATAAATGGGCGAGCCACCAATCTTGAATAGCTTAGATTCCATGATACAGTCTTTGGGGTTACTGTTGTTCGTGAAGGTACAGTTGTTGAAATAAACCATTTCGCAGCCGTTTAAGTCCACAAGGTCGAACTCTTGGGTATCCTTGAAAGAGCAGTATTTGAAGTTAAGGCTAGAGCAGCGCGTAAACTGCATCAAATTATAAGTACACTCGCGAATCGTAACCATTTCAGCTGTAAGGCCATGTGAATTTTCGCCCTGTAAGCCATTGATGCCGCTGCCGTAAAGGTCAAGGTTTTTCAAGTTCATAACACTGGTATTATCAAACTTAAAAACACCACCAACGCATTCGCCTTTTGGGCCATGCCCAGCGGTTAGGTTTTCAATCGTGATATTGACGCAATTTTTAAAAACGATGACATTTCCATAAGTAGGCAGCGTTACAAGTTCGGTTTTGCCTATACCTTCACCTCTGATAGTCAGGTTTTTAACATTTGATATAACAAGCTCTTTGCCATTATAGACTTCTTCGTAGGCAAAAAATTCGCCGCTTTCTTCAGAGCCTTGCGAAAAATCATACTTACCTGCACCAATGGTTATGGTTCGGTCTGAGCCAATATTTTTAAGAATATCAGCGACTGAATTAGCCGTGATATCTTGAGCAAAAAGATTTTGCAACGAAAGAAAGAGAGCCAATGAGGCTACAACCGTTATTTTTCGGGCAGAGAGTTTATTTTCCATTGTTTACAATTGTATTTTGTTTTAAGATAAGCCAAGACAAATTCACATCATTTTCATTAAAGTACAAAACATCTTTGTAATGGATAGCACAAAGGGAATTTTTATGGATTTTGTTGTTCTGCAACACAATGTTGCTGTAATCGGCATCATTGAGGTAATTTGTGAAATCTACTCCAATCCGTCCACAGCCGTTCATTTCGCAATTTTTAATCGTCAAATTGCGGCCGCCTTCTACCGAAAGCACACGCCCTCCACAACCATTTACATCTTTATCCTTGCGGTCTGGTTTTGCGTGCCGCATCTTTATATTGCTCATTGTAATATTTTCGCAGCCAACAAGCCTGACTACGTCCCAGCCTAGTTCTGAAGCAATAATCCAAACATTGCCCTTGCCTGTAATTTTAATATTGTTCTTTTTTACCAAACTCACGTTACCATTGGAGGTATAAGAGCCTTCCAAAATTTGTATTTCGTCTCCGTCCGTACAAGCATCAAAAGCAGATTGAGGGTCGCGAAACTCAGCATTTTTGCCAACCACCAATAACTTGGCGGAAGCGCCAAAACTACCAAAAAGCAAGAGAGCTAAGGTCAGTAAAAAGGATAAATTGAAATAGCGCATGACTAAAATCTTTAGTTTTTTGTTAATGTTTTTAGCAATAAACAAAGATAGCTAAAATACTGCTAAGCTCGGCAACATTCAACCCTGATTTTGACAAGCCGTACGATTTTTTTTACGGAGGAGCGGCACTACTAGGCCTCCTGAATAAGTATCAGTGCGCCTAAGTGCTGTATATTGTGCTCTGCGCTGCGCTCTGCCCACGTATGCGTGAGAGGTACGTGTTTGACTTTAAAATTTTTATAACTGCCAGTGGCCATTCTAAGGCTTAAAACAGAGCCATTAAGCGGGTTTTTGTCCACAAAAAAGAATAATTTTTGTAGGCTTTCATGCTTTAGAACCAAATCTGAACGATTTTGGCCTACCAGCGCCGTCGTTTCTGTACTCAGAATATTTGAGGCAGCTTGGTTAGCCATTTGCACATTCTGCAGTTCGTCAATGACAACCACCCCCTCTTTGATGTTCTCGAGTAATGCTTCATTGCGCAATTTTTGGGCAACCAGCTTTGCTAAATTGCTCTCATCATAAATGCGTAACTTATTTGCCAAAGCATTAAAACAACGCGCTAAGTCTCCTATTTCGTCTTTAGACTCAATCTTGATGGGCTGGTTGTACTTTTTGCGCATAATGGCCTCTACCGACACTTTGAGGTCGCTGATGGGGTCTGCAATCCGATTGGGAAAGTAGCCGATAAAAACCAAAGTGAGCGTGAGGCAGAGCACGCCCATAAGACCCATATAAAGCAAAACGCGGTCTGCGGTTAGCTTGGCTTGGCTGTTGCGTTCCAAAATGGCCAGCTTGTTGGTATCGTATATCGTGAGAATTTTAACGCGGCAGAGTTCGTGCATTGCCTCGCTTTCCGTAAATTTTTCGGTATTGGCAGTACGTTGAGAGCTTTCAAAAGTTCTCAGAAGCGTTTTAAAATCCTTACTTAGTTCGCTCGCTAGCTGCTTTTCCTCGGCCAAAGTGGCTGCTGCTTCTAGTGCGTTCAATGTTTGTTCAAATTCATCAATGGCTAGGGCATACTGTTCGTCTAATTCCTCTACTTTACCTCCTTTACCCTGCTCCGCAAAGCGCATTTTGAGTTGAAGCGCATTAATTTCATCTATCTCTTTAAGCAAAATGAGTGCATATTCTACGCTTGTTTGGCTGTCTTTCATAATAGCTCGTGTATCGTTGGCCAGTTGATAGACAAATGCAGAGCCAGTTCCTGCCATGATGAAAACCACCACAAAAAGGAACAGCAAGCCTGCTAGTATCTTGGTTTTTAATTTATTCATTTAACTTTTAAAGTAGTGCAACTTGGATAGTTTTGCGTAGTCTTAGAACGTATGATTTCATCTTTCTAACATATTTTGAATTAAAAAAATCTAATTTATTGTACCCTACTAGGCTTTACAAAGTCATTAGCCTGATTGTTTGAGGTGATAAAGAATGCAACAGTTCACTGTTTAGAGCAACTCTAGCCAAACAAAAATAAGCGCTTTTTGTTATTCAATCAATTTTTAATCATATTTGCCGTTATACTCAAAACTTCATTCAAAAAGGAAAATTTTGTCCTTCAATTAAAATTAAAGCCCAAACGCATGAGTACATCTACTACCTCTGTTCCACCGGCTATTCCCAACATCAACCAAACACCGCCAGAAGAGGTAAGTGCTAGTGCTCGGTACGAGGAAATACAGCATCGTAACAAGCGCAGAAATAACCTTTTTATTGTATTGACGGGTATTTTTCTGACCAATGCGCTCTTGGCTGAAATTATAGGCACAAAGATATTCTCTTTGGAAAGTGCTTTGGGCTTTCCGCCCGCCAACATCAAACTATGGGCTAACCATGCCTTGAATTTTGACCTCACTTGTGGTGTTGTGCTTTGGCCTGTGGTTTTTGTTACAACGGACATCATCAACGAATACTACGGCAAAGCCGGTGTACGAAAAATTTCTTTGCTGACGGTGTTTTTTATTGCTTATGTCTTTCTAATGATTTGGGTTATTACAGAGCTTCCACCTGCAGACTTTTGGTTAGATATTCATAAGCCTACACAGATTAACGAAGCCTTTAATAGTATATTTTTGCAGAGCCTAGGCATTATTGTTGGTTCAATCACTGCTTTTTTACTCGGACAGGCGCTAGACGTTGCGGCTTTTCAATGGCTGAGGCGCTGGAGTGGTAGCAAAAATATTTGGCTACGTGCTACTGGCTCTACTTTATTTTCCCAGCTTATAGATAGCTTCGTGGTATTAGGCATAGCCTTTTATTTATTTGGCGAACCGCGCTGGGAGCTATCTCAACTCTTTTCGGTTGGCACTGTGAACTACATTTACAAGTTTAGTGTAGCCATTTGCCTTACGCCAGTTCTATATTTGGCGCACTACCTCATTAATAATTACTTAGGTAAAGAAAACGCTGCCAATATGGTAGAAGAGGCCTCTAAAAGTTCCTTTATTTAATCCTAATTTTCTATGAATTTTACATCGGTTTTGGGTAGGCTGCGTCTGATTGGGCTTATCGAGGGCATTTCATACATTATCTTGGCAGTGTTGTCAATCGGTACACGCCTCTGGGACTGGCCAGTGGAGTATAGAAAGCAAGTAGGTATGTTGCATGGCCTTTTGTTTGTATTGTACTGTTTAGCAGTTTTACACGCTTGGATAGACAGAAAGTGGCCTTTTCGGAGGGCTTTTGTAGCGGGCTTGGTTTCTCTCTTGCCCATAGGCACATTTGTCTTTGATGCCAGCCTACAAAAAGAGCAAGCAGAAATGGCAAAGAAACACTCTAACAATTAGTTTCTGGGCTAAGTATCTCATTTTTTTAGCCTCAAAGTAAAAAAAGTGCATAAAATTTGTGTTTATGTTTTCTATGCTGCATATTGCTCGCAAATGTTTCATTATTTCTCAATATACTCATTTATAATTTCTTCTTAGTATGTTAGACTTACGCCCTTATTACACGCTCATAGAGGACTGTATTCGTTCTTTGGGCATAGACCCTAACTCTTGTAGAGGTCAGAATCCTGGTCAATGGGACATGAAAAAAGGTTCGGCGCAAGTATGGATTGATATTTTTGTTTCGCAGCACAATCCTACTTACGGCTATTTTCAAACAATGGCTCCCATCTGCCAGGTGCCGCTCGTTAATCAGATGGAGTTCTTCAAAGAGGCTTTGGAAATTAACCATACTCTTTATGGTGTTGCTTTTACTGTTTTCAAAGGCTGGCTGTATCTCAAAATGATTCGCGAAGTACATGGTTTAGACCGCGACGAAGTATTGGCTATGCTTAATCGTACTGGTACGTATGCCGATGAATACGATGACCATTTTAAAAACAAATACTTTGGAAATGCTCAACAGCCACCAAAGCCATCTTGGTAGGCTTGTCGTGTGTTAAAATTTTCTCTAAAGAACTGTCTGGAAAGGCGGTTCTTTTTTTTGATGCAAAATATAAAAAGAAGCCTTATGCGTACAAAAAAAAGACCACCATTGGCAGCCTTTTCTTGTGCTTTTAAGAAAAAATAATCGCCTTAGCGCTTTGCTTTCTTGTTTTTGTTTACCAGTTTGTTCATAAGTGAACTTTGCCCCACTTTATTGGTAGCAGCGGCTTGCTGGGCTGGTTGAGCGCCCTGTGTGTTCATTTTTTTCATCAGTTTTTTCATTTCGTCAAACTGACGCAGGAGATTATTAACTTCGGTCATGGTGCGCCCGCTCCCCTTCGCAATACGATTACGACGGCTGCCATCAATAAGATCGGGGTTTTCGCGCTCTTTGGCAGTCATAGAAAAAATGATGGCTTCAATAGGCTTAAAGGCATCGTCATCTATTTTGACATCTTTTAGCATTTTGCTCATACCAGGAATCATCGCCATCAAATCCTTGATATTGCCCATTTTCTTGATTTGCTGTATCTGGGACAAAAAGTCATTAAAATCAAACTGATTCTTACGTATTTTCTTACTAATTCGTTGGGCTTCCTCTTCATCAAAAGCCTGTTGCGCACGCTCTACGAGTGATATCACGTCCCCCATACCCAAGATACGCTGAGCCATACGGTCGGGGTGGAACACGTCAAGCGCCTCCATTTTTTCGCCCGTACTGATGAATTTGATGGGTTTATCTACAATACGGCGTATAGAAAGGGCAGCACCACCGCGCGAATCGCCATCTAATTTTGTAAGGACAACGCCATCGAAGTTAATGCGGTCATTGAATATCTTGGCTGTATTTACTGCATCTTGGCCTGTCATGGCATCAACAACAAAAAGCGTTTCGGAAGGCTTAACGGTTGTTTTTAGCTCCGAAATTTCTTTCATTAGCTCCTCGTCTATGGCCAAGCGCCCTGCCGTATCAACAATGATAGTTTTTTTACCACTTTTTTTGCCAAATTCAATGCCGCGCGTAGCAATACCTATGGCATCTACCCTATTTTCGGGTTCGGCATAAACTTCTACACCAATTTGCTCACCAAGCACTTTGAGTTGCTCAGTAGCGGCTGGCCTATAAATATCACAAGCCACTAGCAATACCTGACGGCCTTGTTTTTTAAGTAAGTTCGCTAGCTTACCCGTAAAGGTTGTCTTGCCCGCACCGTTCAGGCCTGCTATCAATATAACGTTGGTATCTTGCTTTAAACTAAGGTCGGTTTTGATGCCGCCCATGAGGTCGGTTAGCTTTTCATAAACTATTTTAACGAAAAGCTCGCCTGGTTTTACTGCAATAAGTACCTCACGGCCAAGGGCTTCTTGCTTAATTTCGTCGGTAATTTCTTTAGCTACTTTGTAGTTTACGTCTGCATCTACAAGCGCACGACGAATTTCTTTGATGGTAGTGGCAACGTTTACGTCGGTAATTTTGCCATGCCCTTTTAGGTTTTTGATGGCTTGATTTAAACGCGAACTTAGATTATCAAACATGACAAAAGACCGAATTAGATAGTTGTGAAGATATATCTATGAAATATGAATACTACGCGAAGGTGGCGTATAGTTTCATTTACAGGCGGCAAAGGTACAAAAAAATAAGTTTGAATCCAAATAAATATTTTCTATAAAAACAGGCTTTCTGTATCAAAAAAAGGACTTTATGCGTTTGCTTCCAAGCCAAGTAGAACTCAGATAAACTGAAAGCACTTTTGGGAATCTTGCAAAAGTAGCCTAACTTTGTGCGCTTACTGCATTTTTTAGCTAAACAACAAACTATGCTCGCTCCTTCTGTTCTCTCGGCGGACTTCGCTTTTTTGCAGCGCGATATCCAAATGCTCAACGAGTCTGATGCGCATTGGCTTCATATTGACATCATGGACGGTGTTTTTGTGCCTAACCTCTCTTTCGGACTGCCTGTTTGCAAGGCCATTCAAAAATATGCCAAAAAGCCTATGGATGTCCACTTGATGATTGTGAACCCAGACCAATATCTGGAGGCCTTCAAGGAGGCAGGTGCAGCATCTATATCCGTTCATTATGAGGCTTGTACGCACTTGCACCGCAGCATTCAGCGCATTAAGAGTTTGGGTTGCAAGGCGGGCGTGGCCATTAATCCACATACCTCGGTGCAACTGTTGCGAGACGTACTACCAGACCTAGACTTGGTTTGTTTGATGTCCGTAAACCCCGGTTTTGGTGGACAAAAATTCATTGAAAGGACTTTTCAGAAGACCAGCGAACTAAAAAACTTGATTCTGCAAAACCATAGCAAGGCGCTCATTGAAATTGACGGCGGCGTAAATGCCAATAATGCCAAGCTACTCATCGAGGCGGGTGCAGATGTTCTGGTAGCAGGTAATTTTGTCTTCTCGTCGGAGAATCCTAAGGCCACCATAGCGGATTTGTGTCAAAAAATGGCGGCAGTAAGGGCTTAGTTTTTAGCTTTTATTGTTCACAAACCTAACTGCACCCTAATTTGTGCTACTTCATGGCTGTAACGTTCTTGAAACGGTTCTCTCGTCAGGTCATGCAACAACTTTTGCAGATGCGCCTTATGGCTTGTACTTTCGGGGTGGCGAGGCTTGTGCCTCAAAGCTAAATTAATAGCAACACATTGGCGCACAAAGTCTTGGCTCTCGCTATCAAAACACGCACCAAGAAACTTCTCAAAAATATACGAAATAGCCATTTCGGAAGGGTGTAGCATATCAGAAGCATAAAAACGATAATCTCTGAGGTCGTCATTGAGCAACTCAAAGGCAGGAAAATAATAAACTTGTTCAAAACGTTCAGCCAGTTCGTGTGCCGCTAAGCGGAGAACTGCTTTGCTTACGCTGTTGAGTTCTAAGCTATCCTTGATGTGTCGAACTGGGCTTACCGTCAGGATAATTTTTTTATTTTTGAAGTGCTTAGACTCCCAAAGTGCGCTGTATGCCCCCACAATCTCCGAAACGCTGAGCATGGTCTTTTCAAAATGATTACTCGGTGCACGATGGCAGTTCGCTACGCCGACGTTCAGGCGCAAATGCTTGTAAACAAAGGCTGTTCCGAAAGTAAAAACAAGGCATTCTGTTTCTGTGAGTTGTGCTTTTAGTAGGGCTAATGTCTGCGAAATTTTTTGCTCTAGCGCTGTTTTTGTAGCAGCGTACAAATCAGAGTGTAGCAAAAAATTCTGCCAGCCAGCCTCTGTTTGTAAATAATAAGGCTCAAAATCAACTATTTGGCGTTCAGAAAAGAGCCAAGCCAAAGTTATGGGGTTAAAAATAATTCCGTAAGGGTTGGTCAGCGTTTTAAATTTAAGCTGAGTGAGCTTCAGCCCTATTTCTTCAGCAAAACACGACCCAGCCAAAATGAGAGGTTGGCGAAAGTTGAGCCTGAAATGCGGTGAATATGGTTTAAGCTGGGTTCTGAAATCCATAGCGCTTTGGTTCAAAGCAGTGCAAAGGCATCTGCGTCTAGGTGTGCAGGAAAATCCTCACGGTGCTTTTTGAGAACTTTGTGGCTCAACGTGATGTGGTAGATACTCTCCTCTTTGCCACCCACCAGCTGCGCACCCATAAAATCATAAACACCTGAGCGTCCATCATAAACAATGCCGTTACCGTCTGTCCCTACGCGGTTAAGCCCAACTGTGTAGCAGAGGTTTTCAATGGCGCGTGCGCGTAGTAGGGCTTCCCATGCGTCTGCTCGGCGCTGAGGCCAGTTAGCAACAAACAACAGTAAATCATAAGCCAGCGTTTGACCGTCAGGTTCAAGACGGTTTCGGCACCACACCGGGAAGCGCAAATCGTAACAAATCAAAGGCGCAATCTTCCAATTTTTGTAAGACACAAGGAGTTGCTGAGCGCCGGCCTGATAATACTGATGCTCTTTGGCCATGCTAAAAAGATGTTTCTTATCATAAAAAAAGCGCTCATTGCTAGGCGTTATAAAAAATAAGCGGTTGTAAAATTTGCCATTATTCTGCACAAATAAACTGCCTACAATGGCCGCATTTTGTTGTTTAGCCCATCGGTAAATTTCTTCAAAAACAGGACTGTCTTCAGTTTGCGCGTAGCTATGCGCTTGCATAGAGAAGCCCGTCGTAAAGGTTTCTGGCAGCACAATAAGGTCTGCATCTTGCACTTCCTGTACCATCTGGCCAAAATGAACCAAATTTTGTTCTGGGTTATGCCAATGTATATGGCTTTGCAGAAGGGCTATTCGGAGCGGTTCGGGTATCATACGGCCTGTGCAGTGGTCATTTTTTGTGCTAAAAGAGCCTCTTTACCCATTTTCTTGAGCATTCGTAGATGAGAAGCCGTAGCGCCAGCAAAAGTTTCGTTGTTGTGGTAAGGTACGCCAAACTCACGTGCTGTTTGCTCCACAATAGGACTAATAGCGCGGTAGTGAATATGACAGATTTGTGGAAACAAGTGGTGCTCCACTTGCATATTGAGGCCACCACACAAGAAATTAGCCATGGCACTCTTGGTTGCAAAATTAGCCGTTGTGCGCATCTGATGGATAGCCCAGGCTTCCTCAATATTACCTTCATAGTTGGGTTCAGGAAAATCTAAGCCCTCTACTACATGTGCTAGTTGAAATACAAGACCGAGAACCAAGCCCTCCACCATGTGCATACAGACAAAACCTATAATAAACTGCCACCAGGTGATGTCTAAAAGCACCAAAGGCAATACAATAAAGAGCGCATAATACAGAAATTTGAAGAAAAAAAGTCTAAAATAATTAAACGCATCGCGCTTCATAGGCACTTGCCCAATAGCTGGCTGAAAGAATTTTTTATAGTCTTTGCGCAAAACCCACGAAAGAGAAGCCAAGCCGTAGAGCGGAAGCGCATAATAGTGCTGAAAGCGCATCATGGGCTTGAGCTTTTCGTGCGGAGAAAGGCGTATGAGGCCAGGCGCAACGTCCAAATCCTCGTCGTGTTCAGGAATATTCGTGTATGTATGATGTACTGTATTGTGTGATACCGACCACACATAGGCATTTGCGCCAATGAGGTCAAATACCAAACCCAGTGCGGTGTTCACCCATTTTTTAGAAGAATAAGAGCCGTGTATGGCATCGTGGCAAACATTAAAGCCTATAAAAGCCGCACAAGCACCCAGTATCAAAGCCAGTCCAAACATAGCCCAAAGGCCAAAACCGCCAAATAAAATAAGGCAATAGCAAGAAACTAAACCACCAATAAACAAGACTGTTTTGAAAACCATGTCGGCGTTAGCATTCTTAGAAAGATTATTGTTTTTGAAATACGCATCTACGCGCTGTTTGAGGGTAGCAAAAAATTCGGAACGATTCTTATCAATGAACTTCAATTTGGCTTCCATCGGTTTTTGAGGCTGTTTTTTTTTAGGGATAAAGGTCAGAAGGAATTAATCTGGTGCAAAGATACTGCTGTTTTTATTGATAAGCAAATGGACAAGAATTTTAGAGTCAGGTCATTCGTTCGCCCTAAAAAAACCTTAAGATTTCAGCAGTTTCTTGGCAGAATGGGCTAGAATTTAAGTAATTTTAAAGACAAACGTTTGTTTGATTTATTGATAATAAATACCTCATGCCTTTTTTAGGGGCAACTAAACAATAATGACGAAATTTAGTGTTTTTAGAGTGGTCGTTTATTTTTCTCCTGTACCTTGCTGCTGGAATGAACAATTCGTGGATTAAAACCAAATGATTATTTTGTTTACAATCTAAATTTCTACGCGGGCTGCAAGTAAGGTCTGCTCACTGCCCGTTTTTTATTTCTATGACCATCACAAAATATTTCTTCACTTCCTTATCTACAAAAAGCCCAAAAAACCCTATCTTTGTCTTTGAAAAGAAACAAGGGCTATGATAATTGCGAATCCGATTTACGATGTGGTGTTTAAACGCTTGATGGAAAATGAGCGCGTGGCTAAGTTTTTTATTGGCACACTGCTAGACCAGCACATAGAAACACTAGAGATAAAGCCCCAAGAATACA